>CAVRMX010000015.1:0-267057 GCA_963722275.1 uncultured Actinomycetes bacterium
TCACCCAGATCATCCGCGACGGATAGGCAGCGCAGGGCTGACCGCACGGGGGTCGGCCAGCCCTGCGCTGCTTATCAAACCCGCAGGCCAGGACGGCGGACCGCCGTCACAAGGCCGACGCAGAGCCGGCAGTATTACCGAAGGTGTTATTACATAGAGTTACAAGAAGCAACTTACAGTGGAGGACGCATGAGGCATGCGAGATCGATCAATCATCCAGCAAGAAGCCACATGAAGGGCTGGAGGCTGACTGCCCTGGTCGGGGCGGTCGGGGCCCTGGCCGTAACCGGCTGCGGCGGGAGCAGCGGTTCGTCGTCGTCGTCCACCGGCGGCGGCGCCACGCAGTCCGCTACCGGCTCGGCCACCTCGGGCTCGATCGTCTGGGAGGCCAGCCCGCTGAGCGGCACCGGCGCCAACGACGCCCGGACCGTGCTGATCAACGCGTTCGAGAAGCAGTACCCGAACATCAAGGTGACCCTGGTGTCCGCGCCGACCGACACCGACACCTACCGGTCCACGGTGGCCACCCAGATCTCCGGCGGTGCGTCCAGTCCCGACGTGTTCATGGGCGACGTGATCTGGCCGGCCCAATTCGGCGCGCACCAGCTGGCCGTGCCGCTGTCGAAGTACCTTCCCGCCAGCTACTGGAGCAAGTTCGCCCCGGGGCTGGTCGACGGGGCCACCTACAAGGGCCTGGTTTACGGTTCGCCGCTGTTCGAGGACCAGGGCTTCCTGTACTACCGCAAGGACCTGCTCACCAAGTTCCACATGGCGGTACCCCAGACCTGGGAGCAGCTCGAGACCGAGGCCGCGACACTGGCCAAAAACGGCAGCGTCAAGTACGGCTTCGTCTGGCAAGGCGACTCCTACGAGGGCCTGACCTGCAACTTCATTGAGTACCTGACCAGCGCGGGCGGACGGGCGACGAACACCGCCTACACCGCGGCCACGCTCAACACGGCCGCGGCCACCAAAGCCGTCACGTTCATGCGCAGCCTGATCACCTCCGGCGCCAGCCCGGCCGCGGTGACCACGTTCCAGGAGCCGCAGGCGATGAACACCTTCGGCGCGGGCAACGCCGCGTTCCTGCGCAACTGGGACTACGCCTACACGGCCTCCATCACTCCGTCCAGCGGCGGCAAGCTCACCAAGAGCCAGGTCGGCGTGGCGCCGCTGCCGACCTTCGCGGGCCAGGGGTACCCCGGCTACTCCAACATCGGCGGCTGGAACCTGTACATCAACCCGCACAGCACTCACCTGAACGCGGACCTGACGTTCATCCAGTGGATGTCGGGTACCGAGGCCCAGCAGACCATCCTGTCCCAGAGGTACGGGTTCATCTCCACCGTCCAGGCCGTCCGCACCGCGCCCGCGACCATCGCCTCGAACCCGGTGTTTGCCATCGTGCCGAAGACCAGGCTGGTCCCCCGGCCCGCGGGCACGCCCCAGTACCCGGCGCTGTCCACCGCGATTTACACGAACGTGAACGGTGCCCTGGCCGGGTCGACCTCTCCGGCGGCGGCGGTAGCGGCCATGCAGTCCGGCGCGAGCACCGCACTATCCAGTACATCCAACGGCGGGTTGTGACCCGTCCGCCGTGCTGCCTGGGCCGGGAAGCGAACCGCTTCCCGGCCCCGGCGGTCCCCTGGGCCGTCGGCTGGCAGCACCTTCTACTCATCTCGGCTCTACTTATCTCGGCCCCGGCCGCGAGGAGTTATCCATGACCGCCATCTCAAGTGCCTCCGGACAGAGCGCGTCTGGTCAGCTGAGGACCGCCGTCGTCCCGCCGGTTCCCCGTCCCGATATCAACAGAAAACGGCTGGCCCGGATGGGCTGGGGCTTCTCGGCGCCCGCGCTGCTCGTCATCGCCGCGGTCACGATCTTCCCGATCGTGTACTCGGTCATCATGAGCCTGAGCAACGTGACCGTGACAGGCAGCGGCTTCAGTCTCGACGGCTTCACGTTCAGCAACTACAACCTCCTGCTTCACTCGTCACTGTGGCGCGACGCGCTGTTCTTCACCCTCTACTACACCCTGGTGACCGTGGTCGTCGAGCTGATCCTCGGCACCTGCATCGCGCTCGTGCTCGAGCGCCTGACCGCCGGGCGCGGCTGGATGATGGCGCTGCTGCTCATCCCCTGGTCGATGATCACCGTCATCAACGCCGAGCTGTGGGGCTACATCTACAACGGCACCTACGGCGTGGCCGATTACATCCTGGGCGCCCTCGGCTTGGGTCACCCGGTCATCCTCGGCACGCCTACCTCCGCCATCATCGGCCTCATGATCGCCGACATCTGGAAGACGACGCCGTTCGTGGCCATCATCGTGCTGGCCGGCCTGGTCATGCTGCCAGGGGATGTGTACGAGGCGGCCGAAATGGACGGCTCGTCCGGCTGGTCCACGTTCTGGCGTATCACCTTGCCGCTGCTGCGGCCCACGATCGCGCTCGCGGTCATGTTCCGCGTGCTGCAGGCCTTCGGGCTGTTCGACCTGCCCTTCGTGATGACCGGCGGCGGTCCGGGCACGGCCACCCAGTCGCTGGCCATCCTGGCCTACAACGCGCTGTTCAAGAACCTCGCCTTCGGGCCCGGCGCCGCCGTGGCGACCACCACCGCGCTGCTGGTGCTCATCGGCTGCCTGGCCTCGCTGCGGGTGTTCCGGGTCCAGGTCGGACAGGAGGGCAACTAACATGCGTAATCGCAAGCGAGTCGGCTGGCATCGGTACATCAACGGCGTCACCATCTCCACGCTGGTCACCGTAATTTTCATCGTCGTACCGCTGTACTGGCTGGTCGCGACGAGCTTCAAGAACCCGAACTCGATCGGGACCTTTAACAGCCCGGCTGCGCTGGGGCCGAGACCGTTCAGCACCGAGAACTACTACAACGCCTTCGTGAACTACGACTTCGGGGTCTACTTCAAGACCTCGGTCATCGTCACCCTCTCGACCACGGCAATCGTGCTGGTCCTGGGCACCCTGGCCGGCTACGCCCTGGGCCGGCTGCCGATGCGGGGCAAGTTCACCACGATGGTGACCCTGCTGATCATCTCGGTCTTCCCGGCCGTCGCGGTGCTCGCGCCGCTGTACCTGCTCATGCGTGAGATCGGCTGGCTGAACAGCTACCAGGCGCTGATCCTGCCCTACACGGCCTTCAACCTCCCGTTCGCCATCTGGATCCTGCGGAACTACATGCTCGGTATCCCGAAGGAGATGGAGGAGACCGGACGGATCGACGGCGCCGGCCCGCTGCGCACGGTGTGGACGATCATCTTGCCGCAGGCCCTGCCCGGCCTGTTCACGGCGGGCATCTTCTGCTTCACCGCCTGCTGGACCGAGTTCCTGATGGCGCTGACGTTCAACAACGCCAACAACTACCGGACCATCCCGGTGGGCATCGGCCTATTCGGCGGGAACTTCCAGGTCCCGTACGGGACCATCTTCGCGGCCAGCGTCGTGGCGGTGGTGCCCATCGGCATCCTGGTCTTCATCTTCCGCAAGTTCGTCATCTCCGGCCTGACCTCGGGCGCGGTGAAGGGATGAGCAAGTCCGGCAAGCACGGGCACGGGCCCGGTAAGGAGTCAGCATGGCCACGGTAGGCCTGGAGCAGATCAACAAGGTTTACGAGAACGGCTTTCACGCGGTCAAGGACCTCAGCATGGAGATCGCCGAAGGCGAGTTCATGGTGCTGGTCGGCCCCTCCGGCTGCGGCAAGACCACCGCACTGCGGATGGTCGCCGGGCTGGAGGATATCACCAGCGGCATCCTGCGGATCGGCGGGAAGGAGGCCAACGACGAGACGCCCAAGGAACGGGACATCGCGATGGTCTTCCAGAACTACGCGCTGTACCCGCACATGACGGTGGCGCAGAACATCGGCTTCGCGCTCAAGCTGCGCAAGCTGCCCAAGGACCAGCTCAACGCGAAGGTCAACGAGGCGGCCGAGATCCTCGGCCTGACCGACTGGCTGGACCGCAAGCCCGGGCAGCTGTCCGGCGGCCAGCGCCAGCGGGTGGCCATGGGCCGGGCCATCGTGCGCGAGCCCTCGGTGTTCCTGATGGACGAGCCGCTGTCGAACCTGGACGCCAAGCTGCGGGTGCAGATGCGGGCCGAGGTGGCGCGCATCCAGCGGCGCATCGGGGTCTCCACCATCTACGTCACGCACGACCAGGTCGAGGCCATGACCATGGGCGACCGGGTCACCGTCATGCGGGACGGCACGCTGCAGCAGGTCGACACCCCGCAGAACCTCTACGACAACCCGGACAACATCTTCGTGGCCGCGTTCATCGGCTCGCCGGCCCAGAACCTGTACGACGCCGTGCTCGGCGAGGGCGCGCGGTCGGTCAAGCTCGGCTCCCAGTCGGTCATGCTGCCGGACGCCATGGCGGTGAAGCGCCCGGCGCTGCGTTCCTACGTCGGCAAGGACGTCGTCGTGGGCATGCGCCCCGAGCACCTGCGCGCGGCGAGCCCGGAGATCACCGGCCCGAAGCTCGTCGGTGACGTGGAGCTGGTCGAGGCGCTCGGCTCGGAGCTTGTCGTCCACTTCACCATCGACGCGCACCGGGTCATCGCCGAGGGCGCGCTGGATAAGGACGAGGCGGCCGCGATGCAGTCCGGCGAGGGCGTGGCCCGCGTCGAGGCCAAGACGCCGGTCAAGCCGGGCGACAAGATGACCTTCTCCGTCGACGTCGAAGACATGCAGTTCTTCGACACTCAGACCGGGCTGGCCATCCGGGGTTAGGAGGAAGATGAGCCACTCGCAGGCTGGCCCGCCGTGGTGGCACGGCGCCGTCATCTATCAGCTCTACGTGCGGTCCTGGCGGGACACGAACGATGACGGGTACGGCGACCTGCGCGGGATCATCGAGCGCCTGGACCACCTTTCCTGGCTCGGGGTGGACGCCATCTGGCTGTCTCCCACCATGCCGTCTCCGGACGAGGACTGGGGCTATGACGTCAGTGACTACACCGGCGTCCACCCCGAGCTGGGCACGCTGGCCGACCTGGACGAGCTGATCGCCGAGGCCGGCCGGCGGGGCCTGCGGGTGCTGCTCGACCTGGTGCCGAACCACACCAGCTCCGCGCACGCCTGGTTCGCCGACGCGGCGGCGAGCCGGGAGTCCGCGCACCGCGGCTACTACGTGTGGGCCGATCCTGGACCGGACGGCGGCCCGCCGAACAACTGGCTCGACTTCACCGGCCGGCCCGCGTGGCAGTGGCACGACAGCGGCCAGTACTACCTGCACAACTTCCTGCCGGGCCAGCCGGACCTGAACTGGTGGGAACCCGCGGTGCACCAGGAGTTCCGTAACATCCTGGAGTTCTGGTTCGAGCGCGGCGTGGCCGGGTTCCGCGTTGACGTGGCCAACGGCCTGTACAAGGACGCCGAACTGCGCGACAACCCCCCGGCCTCCGGCGGCAGCCCGCTCGAGGAGCCGTTCGGCCTGCGCATGGTCTACAACCTCAACCGCCCGGAGACGCACGCCGTCTACCGGGACTGGCGCAAGATCGCCGAAAGCTTCTCCCCCGCGCGGCTGCTGCTCGGCGAGACGTGGGTCCCGGACGCGGAACGGCTGGCCGCGTACTACGGCGACCACGACGAGCTGCAGCTCGGCTTCAACATCCCGTTCGCCTTCGCCGCCTTCGACCCGGTCCTGCTGGCCGCGATCGTCGAGCAGACGCTGGCCGCGCTGCCGCCAGGCGCGTGCCCGGTCTGGATGGGCTCCAACCACGACCTGGGCCGGTTCCCCAGCCGCTGGTGCGGCGGCGACGAGCGCAAGATCAGGCTCGCGCTGCTCGTGCTGGCCACCCTGCCCGGCACCAGCGTGCTCTACTACGGCGACGAGATCGGCATGACCGACGTCGACGTGCCGGTCGGGCTCCGCCGGGACAACGCGACGCTGGACGTGCACCAGGGCGCCGACCGGGACCGGGCCAGGACGCCCATGCCGTGGGACGGCTCGCCGGGCGGCGGCTTCACCGGGCCGGGCGTGACGCCGTGGCTGCCTACGGCCGGTTACCCGGCCAGCACCGTTCAGCCGGCCAGCACCGTTCAGCCAGCCAGCACCGTTCGCCGGCCAGCACCGTTCAGCCGGCCAGCACCGTGGCCGGCCAGCGGGACGACCCCCGTTCCGCGCTGCGGCTATGCCGGCGCCTGCTGGAGCTCAGGCGGGCCGAGCTCGGCGGCGGGATCGCGGAGTTCGAGAACCTGATAGCGGCCGAGGGCCAGTGGGTGTACCGGGTCGGTTCCCTGGTGGTGGCCGCGAACTTCACCGGCCAGCCGACCGCCCGGCCGGCCGCCGCGGGCGAGGTACTGCTGACCACCTGCGCCGAGCGGGCGGTCCCCGCGGCGCCGGGCGTCCTGCGCCCCTGGGAAGGCGTCATCACGCGCCCAGGGCTATGAACGACCAGCCGGCCGCGGTGACCACCGGGTCGCCGGCGGTGGCCAGGCAGACGTCAGCGAGGGCGCTCCCGGGCGCCGCTCCGCTGCCCGCGGGCCGTTCGGCCGCACTGCCGGCGCCCGCCTGCCGCAGGGCCGCAGCGGCTGCGCCCGGGCGAGTAGCCGGGGCTCTGCGAGAGTAGTCGGCACTAGTCGTGAGATATAGACTACTTGCGAGCAGGTGGGCCTCGGGCCGCGGTTGCATATCGGCCGACACCGGGAAAGGAATACAGGTGAACCATCACGACGCCAGGCCGGCCGGACTGGCCGCCGACGCCTCATCCCAGGCTGACGGATTGGGTGCTTACGCGGGCTTGCTGGCCGGGATGGCTGGTTGCAGACTTGCGTGGTGGGCCAGGGACCGCGGGATGAGCCAGTCATCCGGACTCCTGACCGGCGTCTGCGGGTGTTCGTGAGTTCCACGCTGGGCGAGCTAGCCGACGAGCGGCGGGCCGTCTCGCGCGCGATCGAGGCGCTGCGCCTGACCCCGGTGATGTTTGAGCTCGGGGCCCGGCCGTATCCTCCGCGGGAGGTGTACCAGCAGTACCTGGCGCAAAGCGACGTGTTCATCGGGCTGTACTGGCAGCGGTACGGGCAGCCCGCCCCGGGCATGCAGGTCTCCGGCCTGGAGGAGGAGTTCGACCTGTCCGGTGCGCTGCCTCGGCTGCTGTACGTCAAGGCGCCGGCGGCCGGCCGCGACCCTCGCCTGGGCGATCTGCTGGCCCGCATCCAGGATGACGCCTCGGCGTCTTACCGGCATTTCCGCACCCCCGCCGAGCTGGGCCGGCTGGTGCGTGATGATCTGGCGGTGCTGCTGAGTGAGCGGTTCGCCGCCGCTGCCGGCCAGGCCGCGGCCGCAGTGCCGTCGCCGGCCGGCGCCCGCGGCCCCCGCCCGCTGCCGGTGAGCACGACGTCGCTGCTGGGGCGGGAGCGGGCCGTCGACGAGGTGGCCGGGCTGCTCGAGCGTCCTGAGGTGCGGCTGGTGACGCTGACTGGGCCGGGCGGGGTCGGCAAGACCCGGCTGGCGGTGGCGGTGGGCGAGCGGCTGCGAGACCGGTTCGGCGCGGGCACCGCCTTCGTGCCGCTGGATTCGGTCACCGACTCGGGGCAGGTCCTGGCCGCCATCGGCCGGGCCACGGGCGCCGACCTCGCCGGCGCCGGCGCGCCGCTGGAGGCGCTGGCCGAGGCGTTCGGCGACGGCGCGTGGCTGCTGGTCCTGGACAACCTGGAGCAGGTGGTCCAGGTTGCCCCGGACCTGGGCGAGTTGCTGACCCGCTGCCCGGGAGTGGCGATCTTGGCCACCAGCCGCACGGTGCTGGGGCTGCGCGCCGAGCGGGAGTACCCGGTGCCGCCGCTGGCGTTGCCGGCAGATCCGGGCACCGCCTCGGTCGCGGAGGTGGCGGCCTCGCCGGCGGTGGCGCTGTTCGTGGACCGGGCCCGCGCGGTGCGGTCAGGATTTGCCCTCACCGAGGGCAACGCGGCGGCGGTGGCGGAGATCTGCCGTCGGCTGGAGGGGGTTCCGCTGGCGATCGAGCTGGCCGCCGCCCGCACCCGGCTGCTGGACCCGCCCGCGCTGCTGGACCGGCTGGCGGCCTCGCTGGACGCGCTCGGCACCGGCGCGGTGGATCTCCCCGAGCGGCAGCGGACCCTGCGCGCCACCGTGGAGTGGAGCGTCGGCCTCTTGGAAGACGCCGAGCGTTCGCTGCTGGAGGTCACGGCGGTGTTCACCGACGGCTGGACCATCCCGGCCGCCGCCCAGGTGGCGGGCCTGGATGAGGACCGGGCGCTGGAGTTGTGTGAGGCGCTAGCCCGCCACAGCCTGGCCGCTATCGACAGCACCGAGCTCGGGCCCCGGTCGCGGATGCTGGCGACCGTCCGCGCGTTCGTGGCCGAGCGGCTGGCGGCCCGGCCCGACGCCGCTGAGGTCAGGCGCAGGCACGCTGGCTTCTACCGGGCGCTGGCCGAGCAGGCCGACCGGCCGCTGCGCGGGCCCGGGCGGAGCGAATGGATGGAGCGGCTGCAGGCCGAGGCGGGCAACCTGGCCGTCGCGGTGCGCTGGTACCTGGCGCATGACCGCGGGCCGCTGCCGCACCTGTTCCGGGTCCTGTATCTGTTCTGGTCACAGCGGGACCTCGGGCGCGAGGCCTGGTCCTGGGTGGAGCAGCTGCTGCCCGGCTTTGGCACGCTGGACCCGCAGGCCCGGGCCGAGCTGGCCTGGGCGGCGGCGGTGCTCGCCGGCGACATCGGGGACGACGCGGCGGCGCTGGCGGCCCGCCAGCGCCTCGCGCCGCTTCTGGCCGGGATCCAGGATCCCTTCCTGCACGCGGTGGCCCGGCTGGCGATGGCGTGGACCTTGCCGGTCGCCGGCGACTACGGCGGGGCGCTGCGGGAGGCGGCGGCCTCGCTGGAGGAGCTCCGCGGCCAGGACGAGCCTGTCTTCACGGCGATGGCCGCGTTGACCGTCGGCTCCCTGGAGACCACGCTGGGCCGCTACGATGACGCCCTGCGTCACCTGCGTGAGGCGCGTGACCTGGCGGAGCGAGTCCGCGGTGACTGGCTCGCCGCGGGCTCCCGGGTACAGCTGGGCATCCTGGATGTCGTGCGCGGCAGCCTCGATGAGGCCCGGGCGCTGCTGGAGGAGGCACTGGACCTGAGCCTGGCGGCCCGCAGCTCCTCGTTCGTGACCCTGTGCCTGGCCGGGTACGCCCAGCTTGCGTTCGCAGACGGCGACCCGGACCGGGCGGCGCTGCTGGAAGGCGCGGCCGAGGGCCTGCGCCGGCGGGTCGGCCTGCCGGCATGGCCGCATCTGCGGCGGGTCGAGGCCGATCTGATGGCCCAGGTCCGCCAGAGGCTGGGCGACAGCCAGTTCGATCAGGCGTTCTCCGCCGGCTCCGGGCTCACCCAGCAGCAGGCGGTAGCCATCGTCCGGGACCAACGTGGTACCGGCACTCAGACGCCGTGAGCCACCACGGCCCACAGCGCGGAAGCTGCAGCCTGGAGGCCAGCGCAGAGGCGGACCTGGCGCCGGCTCTGCGGCCAGCCCGGCACTGACGGCCGAGGGCCGTAGGTTCATGGAACATGACTGCGGCCATCGGCGGGCTTGGAGGCTGCCCAGACGCCGCTGTTGCCTGGGAGGTCAGCTGCGGAGGGGCTCTGTTGCAGCGGGCGCGTGCGGCTAGCATCGCCTGATGGGTGATCAGTTGTTCGTCCCGGCCGATTTCGCCGTTCCCGGCGGGCTCACGGCCGGGGAAATGCGGCTGGAACCGCTCGGGCCCCAGCACAACGCCGCGGACTACGCCGCCTGGACGGCCAGCACCGGCCACATCCAGGCAACCCCGGGATTCCCCTGGGGTGACTGGCCGCACGAGATGAGCCTGGCGGAGAACCTGAGCGATCTCGAGCGCCACGCGCAGGACTTCGCGGGGCGCCGCGGATTCACCTACACCGTGCTTAGCACCGCCACGGGCGAAGTCATCGGCTGCGTCTACATCTACCCGCCGCCCGGCGAGAACCAGGGCCGCCGCAGCGCGGTCGTCCGTTCTTGGGTCCGCGCGGACCAGGCGGCGCTGGACCCCGTGCTCTACCACGCGGTCCGCGCATGGCTGAAACGCGACTGGCCGTTCGACTCGATCGAGTACGCGCCACGGGCCTGACCCGGGACCGTCTGCCGGGCTGGCCTGCCATCTCCCTGGCCGGGATTTCCGGATGACGCAACGGCGCAGGGCCTGTCACAGGACCACTTCGGGTTCACGGAGTTTTATACACGACGCCGGGCTCGGCCCGCCGAGCCTGATACGGAACTGACTGCCGTCGGTGCGCTCGACCCGAGAGCGCTTTCAGCGCCTGGCGGACGGCATGGATCCATGGAAAGGGCTCATGCGCTCAGCCCCGGGGCCTCGGCAAGCACCGCGGTCATCGTGTTGTCGTCCAGGAAGCCGCCGGACTGGTGCTGCCACAGCCGGGCGTAGGTTCCGCCGAGGCGCAGCAGCTCCTGGTGCGTGCCCTTCTCGGCGATCTGGCCGCGGTCGAGTACGACCAGCTGGTCCATGCGCGCGACCGTGCTCAGCCGGTGCGCGACCACGAGCGCGGTCCGGCCTTCCATGAGCCGCCACAACGCCTGCTGGACAAGGGTTTCGCTCTCGGAATCCAGCGCGCTGGTCGCCTCGTCGAGCAGCAGGATCGGCGCGTCACGCAGGATCGCCCGGGCCAGCGCGACTCGCTGCCGCTGCCCGCCGGACAGCTTCACGCCACGCTCGCCGACCATCGTGTCGAATCCGTCCGGCAGGGCCTCGGCGAACTCTGCCACGTGCGCCGCCTGCGCCGCCTGGTAGATCTCCGCGTCGGTCGCGTCCGGGCGTGCGAACGCGATGTTGTCGCGCAGTGTCCGGTGGAACATCGCGGGGTCCTGCGGCACGTAGGCGATCAGGCTGCGCAGATCCGACTGGCGCAGCCTGGCGATGTCCTGTCCGCCGATCAGGATCTGGCCGTCGTCGACGTCCATCATCCGCAGCAGCAGGCGAGTCAGCGTGGTCTTACCGCCGCCTGACCGGCCGACCAGGCCGATCCTGGTCCCGCCCGGCACGGCTAGGTCGAGGCCGGTGAACAACGGCAGTCCGCCCGCGTGCCCGAACGTCACATGCTCGAAGCGGACGTCGCTCGCCTCCGGGCGCAGCGGCTCGGGCGCAACCGGGTCAACCACGGCCGGCTGGGTCAGCAGCAACTCGGTGAACTGCGCGGCTTCGGTCAGCGAGCTCTCCAGGCGGCGGTAGATCTGGTTGAACTCGAACATGATCTGCGTGGCGTTGGAGTAGTAGGTGAAGGCCACCACGATCGCCTCGATGCCGTGCTGGCCACCGCCGAGCGCGACCGCGAGGAGCAGGCCGAGCGCGTTGGTCAGCACGGACATCGGCGCGACCAGCGTGTCGATGTGCAGGTTCGCGTAGTCCCAGGAGCGCAGTGACTTCTGTCGCTGGTCGGCGACATGCGACCTGTGCTCGGCGGCCTCCCGGTCCTCGGCTGCGAACGCGCGGATCGTGTCCATGTTCATCAGGCTGTCGGCGACGTGCCCGGACACACGCGCGATCGCTTCCTCGCGCTGGTTGACGAGCTTCTGGCGACGGCGGATCAGTGGCGCGATAACCGCACCGGTGATCGTGATCAGGCCGATGAGCCCGGCGACGAGCAACGGGTCGTAACGCCACAGCACCACCGACGCGAACACCAGCGGTACGAGGCTGCCGACGATGTTGAACACCAGGTTGTCGGTGAAGTCCTCGAACCGCGAAGCGAAGCTCAGCACCCGCTTGGTCAGCGAGCCGGCGAAGTTGTCGTGGAAAAACGCCGCGTCCTTCGCCAGCAGCTCATCCATGCCGATCACGTAAAGGTTCTCGATTCCGTGACCGTCGAGGCGGTTCAGGCAGTGAATGCCGATCCGCCATACGACCTCGGCGAATAGCAGCACTCCGGCGAAGCCGAGCACATACGGCATCGCCGCACCCATCCCGGCCAGCCCCTGGCCAGCCAGGCGGCCGACCAGGTGAGCGACAATCAGCGGCGCGATGTAGAAAATGCACGTGTTTCCCAGCGCGGGCAGCAGCATCGCGGGCACCGTGAAGCGCCGGAGCCTGGCCATCTGGCGGCCGTAGTAGCGCAGCGCGAGCAGCACCGCCCGTTTCCGGGCCGGTGAGCCGCGACTTTGTTCAGGCGTAGTCATCTGTTCCCATTCCAAGCAACCAGCCTCGCCATGGTGCCTGACTGAGGGCCTCTACAGCGACCGATTTTCCGGCCGCTACCGGCCGGTCATGCTGTCCGCAATAGCGGTGATCAGCGGACGGATCCACGCTGGCCGATTAGATAAGCCCATCCTGACGCCAGGCGATGCCGCCAGAGCGACTGGTGAGTACCAGACGCCCAGAGTCCCCGAACCTGCGCGCTGGCGATGACTTCGGGCCAGTGGATCGTCCTTACTGGTGGCGGGCCGCGGCAACCGGCCCCGGTCGCTGAAGCAACCTGTCAGGAGGTCATCGTGTCGCAAGTCCGGGTGCACAACTTCTCGGTGTCGCTGGATGGATTCGGCACCGGCGCGGGGCAAAGCCTGGATGCCCCGTTCGGGCATGCGGGAACCCGGCTGCACGAGTGGTTCTTCCCGACCCGTACCTTCCGCGCCATGCAGGGCCAGCCCGGCGGCAGCACCGGCATCGACGACGCTTTCGCCAGCGCCTGGGAACCGGGCATCGGCGCTGAGATCATGGGGCGGGGCAAGTTCGGCCCGCACCACGGCCCCTGGCCGGACCAGGAGTGGACCGGATGGTGGGGAGACAACCCGCCGTTCCGCACCCCGGTCTTTGTCCTCACCCACCATCTGCGGCCCTCCGTCCGGATGAACGGCGGTACCACGTTTGACTTCCTCGACGCCAGCCCCGCCCAGGCGCTTGCGCAGGCCCGCCAGGCCGCCGCGGGCGCCGATGTCCGCATCGGCGGCGGCCCGTCCACCATCCGCGAATTCCTGGCCGCCGATCTGATCGACTACGCGCACATCGTCGTGGTGCCGATCGTGCTGGGCCGCGGGGAGCGGCTCTGGGACGGGCTGGAGGGGCTCGAAGAACGGTTCCAGATTGAGGCCGTGAACAGCCCCAGCGGCGTCACCCACGTCTCCCTCAGCCGGCGGTAACAGCCGGCCGGCGCCAGGGACATCGCGGTACCCGGCTCCGGATCGAGCTGGCTAGCGCCTGGGCGGCCCGCAGCCAGCCAGGGGCGTCCGCCGTTCGCCGCAGCCCGTTTTACCCGCCGTCCAGCCCGCTCAGGAACCCGAGGACGGCCTGGTTCACCTCGTCCGGGTGGGTCACGTTCGACGCGTGCGCCGCACCCTCGACGACGGTGAACGTGACCGGGCCGCCCAGGCCGTCCCGGACGGCTTCGGCCCGCGCCAGGGGGATCGCGGCGTCTGCCGTCCCGTGCACGATCAACGCGGGGCAGGTGATCCCGGCGAGCCGGCCGGTGATGTCGTCCCTGTCCATCAGGCACCGGAACGGCATCGCGATCCGGATCGCGCATAGCGGGAGTGTGCGCGTTCTCCGCGGCTTTTCGTGGTCACTCAGCGTGCTGTCGACCGCCGGCCCCGATGCCTGTCGATCAAGCCTCAACTGCTCTGTAGCCGCAAGACAGGACTACAGGCCGAGGTTGCGGCCGATGATCTCCTTCATGATCTCGGTGGTGCCGCCGAAGATGGACTGGACGCGGCTGTCGGTCCAGGCCCGGCCCACGGCGTACTCGCGCATGTAGCCGTAGCCGCCGTGCAGCTGGACGCAGCGGTCGGTGACCCGGTTGCACAGTTCGGTGTTCCACCACTTGACCATGGAGGCCTCGTCGGTGGTGAGCCGGTCCGCGCAGTGCTCCATGATCGCGCGGTCGGTGAACTCGCGGGCCACGGCGAGCTCGGTGGCCATCTCGGCCAGCAGGAACTTGCTGTGCTGGAAGGTCCCGATCGGCTGGCCGAACGCGCTGCGCTGCTTGCTGTAGGCCAGCGTGTCGGCGAAGGCCTGCTCGGCGATGG
This sequence comes from uncultured Actinomycetes bacterium, assembly GCA_963722275.1. GTDB lineage: Bacteria > Actinomycetota > Actinomycetes > Streptosporangiales > Streptosporangiaceae > Palsa-504. The sequence continues at coordinate 13,997 of CAVRMX010000015.1, forward strand.
CCAGGGCGGTGACGCCGATGGTGACGCGCTCGCGCGGGAGGTTCTGCATCAGGGCGACGAAGCCGCCGCCTTCCTCGCCGAGCAGGTTGGCGCCCGGCACCCGGACGTCGGTGAAGAACAGTTCCGAGGTGTCCTGGGCGTGCATGCCGAGCTTGTCCAGATTCCGGCCGCGGGCGAAGCCGGGCATGCCGCGCTCGACCACGAGCAGGCTGATGCCGCGGTGCCCGGCAGCCGGGTCGGTGCGGGCCACCACGATCACGATGTCGCCGAGCTGGCCGTTGGAGATGAAGGTCTTCTGGCCGTTGAGCACGTAATGGTCGCCGTCACGGACCGCGGTGCTGCGGATTCCCTGCAGGTCGCTGCCCGCGCCTGGTTCGGTCATGGCGATGGCCGCGATGAGTTCCCCCGAGCAGTAGCCGGGGAACCAGCGCGCCCGCTGATCCGGCGTGCACAGCCGGTCCAGGTACGGGCCGATCATGTCGTTGTGCAGGTGGAACATGGGCCCGCTGGCGCCCGCGCGGGCCAGTTCCTCGTTCAGGACCACGTAGTACCGGTAGTCGGGGTCGCCACCGCCGCCGTACTTCTCGTCGATGTGGATACCGAGCAGGCCCGCCCGGCCCGCGGCGTACCACACGTCGCGGGACACCACCCCGTCCCGCTCCCACTGCTCGTGATAGGGCGTGATCTCCTTCGCGATGAAGGCCCGCACCATGTCACGGAACGCGTCGTGTTCCTCGGTGAAGATTTTCCTTTTCATCGGCTCAGACCTCCACCGGCATCGTAACTCCGAGTTTCCGGCGGACCCTATTGTGAAAGACTTGCTTCGAAAGTAGTCTTTCACGTATGCCTATCGAACCAGGGATGCCGGGGAACCCGGTCGAGCTCACCGACCCGCGGATGATGCGGGCCCTCGCCCACCCGGCGCGGATCGCGATCTGGACGCACCTGGGGATGCGCGGTCCCGCGACGGCGACCGAGTGCGCGGAGATAGCCGGGCTCTCCCCGTCGGCGTGCAGTTACCACCTGCGGACGCTGGCCAGGTACGGCTTCGTCGAGGAGGACCCGGACAGCGCCGCGGACGGGCGCGAGCGCCCGTGGCGGGCCCGCCTGATCGCCTTCAACATGCACGACGGGCCCGGCGCGCCGGCCGCCACTAAGGTCGCCAGCCGGCTGCTGGTCGAGAACATGCGCGAAGCGGCGGAGGAGAGCCGCGTCCGGTACCTGAATCGCATGTCGGAATACCCCGCCGACTGGCAGGCCGCGGCGGGCGAGATGTTCGGCGTGGCGCACGTGACGCCGGATGAGCTGGACGAACTTCGGGCGAAGGTACTCGAGGTCATGATGCCTTACGTACGACTGGATCGCGCCGAGCGGTCGCCAGGCGCGCTGCCGGTCAGGGTGATGCTCGACCTGTTCCCGTGGTTCGGACCGGAGGAAGTCCAGGCCAGCGAGGAGGACTCATGAAAGCCCCGTGGCGATCCCTCGACTCGGGCCCGCTGAAGGTGCGGAGCTTCCGGCTGCTGGTCGGCGGGCAGTTCGCGTCCACCATCGGCGACTACTGTTACGCGGTGGCCCTGCCGTGGCTGGTGCTCTCCACGCACGGCGGCGCGATCATGCTCGGTATCGTGCTGGCCTGCTACGGCGTGCCGCGCACGATCCTGCTCCCGGTCGGCGGGGTGCTGGCCGACAAGATGGGTCCGCGCACCCTCATGCTCGCGGCCGACGCCATCCGCTGCGTGCTGGTCGCCGCGCTCGCGGTGCTGGCCGCCAGGCACATCGCGTCGCTGGCCGCGCTGGGCCCGATCGCCGCGCTCATCGGGGCCGGCGAGGGGCTGTTCATCCCGGCGTCGTACGCGATCATGCCGTCGCTGCTCGACGAGGAGCAGCTCACGGCCGGGAACGCGCTGTCCACCGCGGCCGTGCAGGCCGGGTCGCTGCTCGGCCCGGCGCTCGGCGGCGCGCTGGTCGCCGTCACCCGCGCGTCGACCGCGGCCTTCGCGGTCGACGCCGTGTCGTTCGGCGTGTCGGCGCTGACCCTGCTGCTGATCCCGCGGCGGCCCCGAGGCGATGCGGTGATCCTCGAGGAAGCCGGGGCGGGCGAGGCGGAAGCCGGGGCGGGCGAGGCGGCGGCACCGGGCGGGGTGCTGGCGCTGCTGCGGAGGTCGCGGGAGCTGCAGGTCATCCTGGTGGTGGTCATCGCGGCCAACCTGGCCAGCGGCGGGATGGGCGAGGTCGCGCTGCCCGCCCTGGCGCACGCCAGGTTCGGGGCGGCCGGCTACGGCGCGCTGCTGGCCTGCCTGGCCGTGGGCGGGATCGCCGGCACGCTCGCCGCGGCCCGCACCGGAAACCTGCGCGCGCCGGTGATGTTCGCCTCGGCCATGTTCCTGATCGAGGCGGCCGCCATCGCCCTGGTGCCCTACCTCGGCGGCGAGACCGGGGCGGCGGCCGCGCTCTGCCTGGTCGGCGCCTGCAACGGCCTGGGCAACGTCACCGTGCTGACCGTCGTGCAGAAGTGGGTCTCCCCGGGAATGCTCGGCCGGGTGATGGGGATCGTGATGCTATGCGCGTTCGGCAGCTTCCCGCTGTCGGTGGCGGTGTCCGGGGTGCTGGTCCGCCACCTCGGCCCGACGCCGTTCTTCCCGGTGGCCGGCGCGCTGATCGCGGTGGCCATCCTGGGCGGCCTGACGCAGCGGGAGTTCCGGGCGTTCGGGGCGCGCGACGGTGCTCAGGCGGCGAGTGCGGCTGAGGCAGCAGCTGAAGCTAGGGCAGCAGCTGAAGCTGCAGAGCGACCTTAAGGCTGCAGAGGACCTTAAGGCTGCAGAGGACCTTAAGGCTGCAGAGGGCTCACGCAAATAAGCGGCCCACTGGGGGTCGCCATCGTGGTGCGCGCCCACTAGTCTCCAGTGGGCGCCGCGTGGTACCACTGGCGGCACCGCCAGCGTCCAGCCGAGTTCGGAGAGCAGCCGGTCGGCCTTGCGGTGGTTGCAGATGGTGCAGGACGCGACGCAGTTCTCCCAGGCGTGCTGGCCGCCGCGACTGCGCGGGATCACGTGGTCGATGGTCTCGGCGCGACGGCCGCAGTAGGCGCACTTATAGTTGTCCCGGCGCATCAGCGCGGCCCGGGTCAGCGGCACCCGGTTGCGGTACGGGACGCGGACGTAGCGGCTCAGCCGGATCACCAACGGCGTCGTCAGGGCGACCGTGGCGGCGTGCAGCACGGCACCGGCCGCGTCGTCGTGCACGACCTCGGCTTTGCCGCCGAGCACGAGGCATACGGCTCGGCGCAAGCCCACAGTCGTCAGCGGTTCATACGTCACGTTGAGCAGCAGCACTCGTCGCACCGCACCTCCCGCTGGTGCCGACCGTCTATCTGAACCCCATGCTCCCAGTGTGTCGCCTGGTACGCGCATCCGCCACCACATAAGCCTACAAGTTGCCTGAGACCGTAAAGTGCGAGCATGACTGAGTTCGGTTATCCGCGGGCGCGCCGGCTGGACCTGGCCGAGGACATCGCCGGCCACCAGGTCAGCGACCCCTACCGGTGGCTCGAGGACAATACCAGCGCCGAACGGGCGCAGTGGCTGCAGGCGCAGGGCGAGGCGTTCCTGGCGTACCGCGAGGAACTGCCCGGCCGGGACCGGCTGACCGCCCAGGTGCGCGAGCTGCTGGGCACCGGGTACGTGGGGACGCCGGCCTGGCGGGGCGAGCGGTCCTTCTTCACCCGGCGCGACCCTGATCAGGAGCACGGCGTGCTGTGCACCCAGCTGGGCGACGGCCCTGTGCAGGTGCTCGTCGACCCGATGGCCGTCGACCCGTCCGGGCTGACCACGCTGGACGCCTGGCAGCCGGACAGGGAGGGGCGGCTGCTGGCCTACCAGCTGTCCGAGGGCGGCGACGAGGAATCCCTGCTGCGGGTGATCGACGTGACCACCGGCGCCCTGGTGGACGGGCCGATCGACCGGTGCCGGTACTCGAACGTGGCCTGGCTGCCCGGCGGCAAGGCCTTCTACTACACCCGCAGGCTGCCGCCGGAGGTGCTGCCGGACGGGGAGAGCCAGTACCATCGGCGGGTTTACCTGCACCAGGTCGGCACGCAGCTGGACGAGGACGTGCTCATCTTCGGCGAGGGCCGGGACAAGACCGACTATTACGGTGTCTCGGTCAGCCGGGACGGGCGGTGGCTGGTCATCTCGGCGTCGCGGGGCACGGCGCCGCGCAACGACCTGTGGATCGCCGACCTGTCCGAATCCGACCCCGCCTCGCCCGACCTGCGGGTGATCCAGGAGGGGGTGGACGCGCAGACCGGCGTCCAGGCCGGCCGGGACGGGCGGCTTTACGTGTTCACCGACTCCGGCGCGCCACGGGGCCGGATCGCGGTGACCGACCCGGCCGACCCCGGCCCCGAGACCTGGCGTGACCTGATCGGGCAGGATCCCGAGGCGGTGCTCCGCGGGTACGCGGTCCTGGACGGGGCCGAGCTCAGCCGCCCGCTGCTGCTGGCCGAATGGACTAGGCACGCGCTCAGCGAGATCACCGTCCACGACCTGGCCACGGGCGAGCAGGTGGGGCAGGTGCCGCTGCCCGGCCTTGGCAGCGCGGGCGGGGCCAGCGAGCGTCCCGAGGGTGGCCACGAGGCCTGGTTCGGGTACACCGATTACACGACGTCCCCGGTGGTGCTGCGGTTCGACGCACGGGATTCCTCGGTGACCACGTGGGCCACGGCGCCGGGCAGCGTCCAGGTCCCGGCCGTGACGGCGCGGCAGGTGACGTACCAGTCCAAGGACGGGACCGCGGTGCGGATGCTCGTCATCAGCTCCGCCGGGGCTCCGGACCGGCCGCGGCCGGCCATCTTGTACGGCTACGGCGGCTTCGACATCAGCCTCACGCCCGCGTACTCGCCGAACGTCCTGACCTGGGTGTCGGCGGGCGGCGTGTACGCGATCGCCAACCTGCGCGGCGGCAGCGAGGAGGGCGAGGACTGGCACCGGGCCGGGATGCTCGACCGCAAGCAGAACGTCTTCGACGACTTCCACGCCGCCGCCGAGACGCTGATCCGCGACGGGTGGACCACGGCGGGGCAGCTGGCCATATCCGGCGGCTCGAACGGCGGCCTGCTGGTCGGCGCGGCGCTGACCCAGCGGCCCGAGCTGTACGCCGCCGTCATCTGCTCCGCGCCGCTGCTGGACATGGTGCGGTACGAGCGGTTCGGGCTCGGGCAGACCTGGAACGTCGAGTACGGCACCGCGTCGGACGCCGAGCAGCTCGGCTGGCTGCTGGCCTACTCGCCGTACCACCACGTGATGCCGGGGACGGAGTACCCGGCCGTGCTGTTCACCGTGTTCACCAACGACACCCGGGTCGACCCGGTGCACGCGTACAAGATGTGCGCAGCGCTGCAGCACGCCACCGCGTCCGGGCCGGGCGGCCTGTGCTGCTGCGCGCCGAGGGCCAGGTCGGTCACGGGGCGCGGGCGGTGAGCCGGACGGCCGAGCTGTCCGGGGACACGCTGGCGTTCGCGGCGCGGCAGACCGGGCTCAGGTTCTGAAGTACGACCCGGGAGTCTGGCCGGTCTCGCGGCGGAACGCGGCGACGAACGCGCTCGGGGTGTCGTAGCCGACCCGGCCCGCTACCCGGCTGACCGGCTCGCCCGCGGCGAGCATGGACAGCGCCGCCTGCAGCCGCAGCAGGGTGCGCCAGCGGCCGAACGGCACGCCCGCCTCGGCCGCGAACGCACGGGCCAGGGTCCGCTCGCTGGCGCCCACCTCGTGGCCCCACTCGCGCAGGGTGCGCCGGTCCGCCGGGTCGGCCCGCAGCGCTTCGGCCACCCGCCGGGCGGTCACCGCGGACGGCAGCCGGACTCCGATGGTGGTCACCGGCACCGGCGTGAGCAGGTCGGCGAGCAGCGCCTCGGCGTGCGCGCGGTGGCCGGCGCCGAGATCGGGCTCGCCGAGGTGCCCGATGAGCTCGGCGAGCAGCGGGCTGGCCGCCACCGGGGTGGGCTTGCCCGTCTCGGGCCAGCTGACCGGGAACAGCCCGGGCCTGATGTACAGCGAGCGCATGGTGGCGCGGCCGCCGTCGGAGGCGGTCTCGTGCCGCAGCCCGGCCGGGATCCACAGCGCCCGGGTCGGCGGCAGCACCCAGGTCGCCTCGGCGGTCAGCACGGTGAGCACCCCGCTCGCCGCCCAGGCCAGCTGGTGGTCCTCGTGGGTATGCCAGTCGAAGCGGGTGCCCGCGGGCATGGGGAAGGTCGCGACGAAGACCGCCGCCCCGGTTTCTTGTCCGGCTAGCGACACAACATGGCAGCTTACGCGCTATCTCCGCGGGCCCAGGGGGCCTAGCGTCGGTTCCGTGAACGAGAACCACGCGAAGCTGATGCCGAGCCCGGAGTGGGCCGCGCACATCCAGGACGAGGTACTGCCGCAGGCCACGGCCGGCGTCGAGCTCGGCGCCGACCTGCTGGAACTGGGGCCGGGGCCGGGCGCGGCCACCGACTGGCTGCGGAACCGGGTCGCCCGGCTGGTTGCGGTCGAGCACGAGGAGGAGGCCGCCGCCCGGCTGGCGGACAGGTACGCGGGGACCAACGTCGAGGTGGTGCGCGGCGACGCGGCCGCGCTGGGCTACCCGGGGCTGGGCTACCCGGACGCGTCCTTCGATACCGTCGCCACCTGCACGATGCTGCACCACGTACCCACCCGCGCCGAGCAGGACAAGGTGCTGGCCGAGGCGTTCCGGGTGCTGCGGCCGGGCGGCACCTTCCTCGGCTCGGACAGCCTGCCCAGCGACGGCCTGCACCAGTTCCACGAGGGCGACACCTACAACCCGGTCGAGCCGGCCGCGTTCCTGACCCGGCTGCAGACCGTCGGCTTCGCCGAGATCACCCTGCGGGTGACGCACAACCTGATCTTCACCGCGCGCAAGGAGAGTGCGCCGTGACTGGCACCGCTGAGCTGCGCACGGCGCTGGCCGGCCTGCTGAGCTTCGCCGCCGCCGAGGAACAGGCGCTGCTCGCCGCGACGGCCTTCCGCCCGGACCATGACCGGGGCAGCCCGGACCGATGGGCCGCCGTACCCGTGGTGGCCCACAATAACCAGTTCAAAGGGCAGCAGGCCGAACGGCTCCGCTGCGTGCTCGGACGCCGGGTACCTCCGGCCTACGGCGAGATCGACCATGCCTCCGCCGAGGTCTACCAGGGGTACCTGGCCCAGCGGCCGGACGCCGTGCTGGCGGAATGCCGCCGGGTCAGCCTGGAGCTGATCGACGGCACCTGGGCGCTCGGCGACCAGGACCTGCTCGACCCGGCGCGCCACCCGTGGCTGAACGGGCGGCTGCTGTGGCTGCAGATCGTCGTCCGCGGCTTCTGGCACCCGGCGGGGCACCTGGGTGATTACTACCTGGCCCACGGCCAGCCCGGGCGCGCGGTCGCGCTGCAGGCGCAGGGCCTGGCCATGGCCCGCTACCTGGGCGCGCCCGCGGCCGCGGCGGGCATGGCCGGCTACAGTCTGGCCTGCGCCCAGGCCCAGGCCGGCCAGCCGGACCAGGCGGCCCGGACGCTGGCCGAAGCCATCGATGCGAATCCCGACCTGCGGGCCAACGCCAGCCGTGACCCTGACCTCGGGGTCCTGCGGGAAGCTTCCCCCTGACAGACGGGCCCGCCGGTAGCCTCGCGTGGAGTGGCAGTCGTCGGAGGGAGTTCCGTGTTCCACGCCACCGGCTTCGCCTTCGCCAACGTGCCGGGCACGCTGACCGGGAACTGCGGCGACGACCCGGGGATCGCCTGCCGCCTCGCCTGGGATCTCACGCACAGCCCGACCGCCACCCAGGTGGTCAGGGTCTATCTGGCCGGCCCGGCCAGCCAGGCCGGGCGGATCGCGTTCGTGCTGGTGCTGGCGCTGCTGGTCCGGTTCATCTTCCACCGGCTGATCAACAAGGTGACCGAGCGGGCGGCGACGGCGACGCTGCCGGTGACCCCGAACGGCCGCGCGCACAAGGCGGCCGCGGCGGTGCACATGACCGGCAGCGAGCGCCGCGAGCAGCGCGCCCGGGCGCTCGGCTCGATCCTGCGCAGTGCGGTCTCGGTCATCGTGTTCGGCATCGCGGCTCTCACCATCCTGGGGATCCTCGGCTTCAACCTGGCGCCGCTGCTGGCCAGCACGGCGGTGCTCGGCGTGGCCCTCGGGTTCGGCGCCCAGAACCTGGTGCGCGACTACCTGGCGGGCCTGCTGATGCTGGTCGAGGACCACTACGGGGTGGGCGACACGATCAACGCCGGGGTCGCCACCGGCACGGTCGAGGCGATGTCGCTGCTCACCACCACGCTGCGGGACGTCAACGGGGTGGTCTGGCACATCAGGAACGGCACCATCGACAGCGTCGGCAACGAGTCGCAGGGCTGGTCCCGCGCCGTCATCGACTATCCGGTCCCCTACGGGGAGGACCTGGCCCGGATCCGGGCGCTGATGGAGCAGGCCGCGGACAGCCTGTACCGCGAGCGCGGCTGGAAGAAGCTGATGCTGGAGAAGCCCGAGGTTTGGGGCGCCCAGGAGCTGTCCGGCAAGGAAGTGACCATGCGGCTGGTGGCCAAGACCACGCCCATGCGGCAGTGGGAGGTGGCCCGCGAGCTGCGCGCGCGGGTGAAGGCGACGCTGGACGCGGCCGGCGTCCAGCCGGCCGGGCCGGATACGATCATGGTGACGGTGCCGCCCCCGATCGCGCACCAGGCGACACAGGAACCCGTACCCGCGGTGACCGAGGCCGAGCGAGGAACGAGCGAGGAACCCCCGCGAGCCGAAGGGGCGCCGGTGCCGACTGGCCAGCACCAGCAAGCCCAGCACCAGCAAGCACTAACGAGCGAGGAACGAGCGAGGAGGGAAGGAGGCGCCTAAAAGGCGCCCCGGAGGCGAGTGGGAAAACAGAGCTTCTACGAGGCCGTGGGCGGCGAGGAGACCTTCACCCGCCTGGTCCACCGGTTCTACCAGGGTGTCGCCGACGATCCGGAGTTGCGGGCGGTCTACCCGGCCCAGGATCTCGGCCCCGCCGAGGAGCACCTGCGGCTGTTCCTCATGCAGTACTGGGGCGGGCCGCGCACCTACGACGAGCTGCGCGGGCACCCCCGGCTCCGGATGCGGCACGCCCGGTTCGCCATCGGCGAGGCCGAGCGGGACGCCTGGCTCCGGCACATGCGGGTCGCCCTGGACGAGCTAGAGCTGGACGAGGCGCTCGCGGCCCAGCTCTGGGACTACCTGGTCATGGCCGCGCAGAGCCTCATCAACGTCGATCCGGCGCACGGTCGCCCGGACCTCGGGCTGAAGCCTGCCTGACGATGGAGCCGCTGCTGCGCTGGCCGGTGACGTCGTAGAGATGATGCACCGGATCGTGCACGAAGTAGCGGGCGAAGGTCTCCACGGTGAAGCTGGCCCCGTCGCCGCGGCGGCCGGCGCGCTGCCACTGAGCGCCGGTCACGCGCTCGAACCGGCCCGCGATGGCCAGGGCCGCCTGGTGCAGCGCCGCGGCGACCTCGGCGGGGTCCTGCTCGGCGTAGCGGTCGGCGACGGCGGTCTCGTCCTGGTCCCAGTTCGGGAACAGCGGGTCGTCCTGGCCGAGCATCAGCTCGAGCCGCTGGTCGTACAGCCGGAACACGTCGCGGACGTGGCAGGCGTACTCCAGCGGGGACCACTTGCCCGGCTCCGGACGGATGCGGGCATCTGCGGCACCGTCCAGCGCGGCCTGCCAGGCCGCGGCGTTCGCCATGATCATGCCGGGGACGGCCTCGACGGGAAAGCCCTGGGTGTCGAAGCCGCACTCCGGGCAGGGCCGCTGCAGGACCCAGGTCCAGTCCTTGGTGTCCGGAATGATCGTCATGCCCGCATGCTACTGGCGCATAGGGTCGGGCCCATGGCGTCGGAGATAGCGCCGTTCCGGATCGAGGTCCCCGAGGCTGAGCTGGCGGACCTCAGGCGGCGGCTGCGGCAGACCCGCTGGCCGGAGCCGGAGCCGGTGGCCGGCTGGTCGCAGGGCGTGCCGCTGGCCTACCTGCGGGACCTGTGCGCGTACTGGGTGGACGGCTACGACTGGCGGGCGACCGAAGCGCGGCTGAACGCCTGGCCGCTGTTCCAGACGGTGATCGACGGAGTCCGGATCGTGTTCGGCCACGTCCGGTCGCCGCGTGCCGACGCGCTGCCGCTGATCCTGACCCACGGCTGGCCCGGCTCGGTGGTCGAATTCGGCAAGGTCACCGGGCCATTAGCCAACCCGGACGACGGCGACGATGCCTTTCACGTGGTCGCGGCGGTCACTTCGCCGCGTTCGAGCAGCCGGCGCTGTTCACGGACGAGCTGCGGGCGTTCTTCCGACTGGTCCGCTTCGCCGGCTAGCTGCGGGTGAGCTTGCGGTAGGTGACGCGGTGCGGGCGGGCGGCCTCGGCGCCTAGGCGGTCGATCTTGTTCTTCTCGTAGGCCTCGAAGTTGCCCTCGTACCAGAACCAGTTCGCGCCGCCCTCCCAGGCCAGGATGTGCGTGGCCACCCGGTCAAGGAACCACCGGTCGTGGCTGGTGATGACCGCGCAGCCGGGGAACTCGAGCAGCGCGTTCTCCAGCGAGCCCAGCGTCTCCACGTCCAGGTCGTTGGTCGGCTCGTCCAGCAGCAGCAGGTTGCCGCCCTGCTTGAGGGTGAGCGCCAGGTTCATCCGGTTCCGCTCGCCGCCGGACATGATGCCGGCCGGCTTCTGCTGGTCCGCGCCCTTGAACCCGAACGCGGCCACGTACGCGCGGCTCGGGATCTCCACGTTGCCGACGCGGATGTGCGCCTCGCCGTCGGAGATCGCCTCCCACACGTTCTTCTTCGCGTCGATCCGCTCACGGGACTGGTCGACGTAGGAAATGGTCACCGTCTCGCCGACCCTGATCGTGCCGGAATCGGGCTTCTCCTCGCCGACGATCATCTTGAACAGCGTGGTCTTGCCGACCCCGTTCGGGCCGAGGACGCCGACGATGCCGTTGCGGGGCAGGCTGAAGGAGAGGTTCTCGAACAGGCACCGGTCGCCGAAGCCCTTGACCAGGTTGCCGACCTCGACGACCACGTTGCCCAGGCGGGGGCCCGGCGGGATCTGGATCTCCTCGAAGTCCAGCCTGCGGCTCTTGTCGGCCTCGGCGGCCATCTCCTCGTACCGCTGCAGCCTGGCCTTGCTCTTGGCCTGGCGCGCCCGCGGGCTGGACCGGACCCATTCGAGCTCGTCGGCGAGGCGCTTCTGCTTCTTGGCGTCCTTGGCCCCCTCGACCTTCAGCCGGGCCGCCTTGGTCTCCAGGTAGGTGGAGTAGTTGCCCTCGTACGGGTAGGCGCGGCCGCGGTCGAGCTCGAGGATCCACTGGGCCACGTCGTCCAGGAAGTACCGGTCGTGAGTGACCGCGACGACGGTGCCGGGATACTTCGCCAGGTGCTGCTCGAGCCACTGCACGCTCTCGGCGTCCAGGTGGTTGGTGGGCTCGTCGAGCAGCAGCAGGTCGGGCTGGGCCAGCAGCAGCCGGCACAGGGCGACCCGGCGCTTCTCCCCGCCGGACAGGCTGGCGACCTCCGCGTCCGGGGCCGGGCAGCGCAGCGCGTCCATGGCCTGCTCGACCTGGCTGTCCAGGTCCCAGGCATCCTTGTGGTCAAGCTGTTCCTGCAGGCGGCCCATCTGCTCGAGCATCTCGTCGGAGTAGTCGGTCGCCATCTTCTCGGCGATCTCGTTGTACTGCTCGATGAGCTTCTTGGTTTCGGCCACGCCGTCCTCGACGTTGCCGAGGACGGTCTTGGTGTCGTCCAGCTGGGGTTCCTGGTCGAGCAGGCCCACGGTGAAGCCAGGCATCAGGCGCGCCTCGCCGTTGGACGGCTGCTCCACGCCCGCCATCATCCTGAGCAGGGTCGACTTGCCGGTACCGTTCGGGCCCACGACGCCGATCTTGGCGCCGGGCAGGAACGCCAGCGTTACCTCGTCGAGAATGACCTTGTCGCCGTGCGCCTTGCGCACGGCGCGCATCGAATAGATGAACTCAGGCATGTAGCCAGCCTACGGGCACGCGTCTGTTGCCTCGTCCCCCTCCCCGGCCGCGGTGGCGTTTCCCGACGCGCGGGCGTACACGCGCACCTGATCGCGGCCGGCGTCCTTGGCCCGGTACAGCGCCACGTCGGCCGCCGCGAGCAACTCGAACATGTCGTGGCCGTGCTGGCCGAGCACCGCGACCCCGATCGAGACCGTGACGTAGATGTGCACGTCGGCGGCGCCCACGCTCAGGTTTGCTGCGCTGGCGCGCAGCCGCTCCGCGATCCCGTACGCGCCGGCGGCGTCGGTGCGCGGCAGCAGCACGGTGAACTCCTCGCCGCCGAACCGGCCCACCACGTCAGACCCGCGGACCTGCTGCCTGAGTTCGCCGGCCAGCGCGCGCAGCACCTCGTCTCCGATCAGGTGGCCGTGGTTGTCGTTGACCCGCTTGAAGTGGTCGACGTCGACCAGGAGCAGGGCCAGCGGCGCGCCGGTCCGCAGCGCCCGGGCGACCTCGGCGTCGGCCTGGCGCTGCCAGGCGGTGGCGTTCAGCAGCCCGGTCTTCGGGTCGGTGCGGGCGGCGGCGGCCAGCTGCTGGTGCATCAGGCTGCGCTGCAGCAAGATGACCGGCGGCAGCGCCACCAGCAGGAGCAGGTAGCTGATCACGCAGGTGACCGCGACCAGGATGCCGACGCAGGTTTCGGTCAGGTCGAGCAGCAGGGTTTCCCGGTCCCAGAGCGTCTTCTTGACCGGCTCGTCGGGATCGGCCAGGTGCGCGGCGACCGCGACGGTGAACGAGTTCACCACCGCGAACACGACCGCGCAGGCGACCGCGGTCAGCACCATCGACGGGTGGGTCAGCCAGGCCCGGGAGGCGGACAGCGTGGCGAACACCGCGTTCGGGACGGCCAGGTGGAAGGTGGCCGAGGTGGCGGCGCCCGCCAGCCCGAGCGCGGCCGAGCTGAACACCCGGCGGTAGACCGGGATCCGGCGGGCTCTTGCGTAGAGGACGGCGCCGACGGCGAACGGCGCGAGCAGCGCGTACAGCGGCGGCAGCAGCAGGGCGATCGGCAGCCACCAGGCGGAGAGCAAGTCCCGCGACACGCCGGGCGGCTGGCCGAGCCGCCGCATCGCCTCGATGCAGATCACCGCGGCCGCCAGCAGGGCGCCGAACAGCAGCAGGTCGCCCGAGCGCGGCGGAGGGCCGGCCAGTTCCCAGCCGATCAGGGCGAGGTCACAGCCGAGGACGGCGAGCACGTACACAATGAGTGACGTGGGCATGGTGAGCAGCGGCCAGCACCACGGCCACCTGAACAGCCGCCGCAGGGCTCGCTCCCGCTGCCCTATCGCCTCTTGGACTGCCGACATGCCCCTGCCCATCATGAGCCAGGATTCCGCGGCCCGAGGCCGCCAATCACTTTAGGTAACACAATAGATGCGATACGTGCCACTGCGTTGCGAAACCGGCATGTTGCCCGGCGTGACTTTCGAGGGCATCAGCTTAGGAGGTGCCGCACAGATTGATTACGCTATGCTTTCGAGCGTATTCGCTCCGTGCGGCACCTGACAGACCCGGCACGCTAGCCCGGCAGACCCACAGAAGATGCGAAGGGTGGATTTGATGCGAGGCGTTATCTGGACTTAAGGCTCAGCGGGGCGCTGGGCTGCGAAAATTCGCGGGGTTCGCGGGACTGCGCCTAGAAGGGCGTTGCGGGTACCGGGGGCACTGGAGTTCCGGCCGGGTCGCCGTCCTCATCCTGGTCTTCGGCGAGGGCTCGCGCGGCGGCGTCAGCGTCGTCCAGGTCCCGGCCGAACCGCTCGATGGCCTCTTCGTCGATCATCTCGTCCGAACCGTCGCCCAGGTCCGGGCTTTCCGGCGCCTGGTCGCCCGCCGGGCCGCCTTCCTGGACTGGCAACTGCGGCCGCTGGCGGATGTAGGTGGCGACGCCCCGGCTCAGGTCGTGCCCCACGGTTTCCGCGGTGATCTTCGTCTCGGTCCTGGGCCGGCCGTCCTTGTCCTCGTAGGATTCGGTCCGGAACCGCCCCTTGACGAGGACCGGATCGCCCTTGTGCATGCTGGCCCGCACGTGGTGCGCCAGCCGCTCCCAGCAGCTGACGGTGAAGTACGAGGGCTCCGAGTCACGCCACTCTCCGGTCGTCCGGTCGCGGAACCTGGGCGAGATGCCGACGCGCAGGTCGGTGATGACCTTGCCGGTATTGGTGGTGCGAATCCTGGGTTCCTGGGCCACGTAGCCGACGAGGGTCACAAAGGCACCCTGGCTCATTTCGATCCTCCTTGAGTTCCCGGCGGCCCGACGCCACCGGTCCCCTCCACCGTGCCGGACCGCGCCGCCCGTCACCGGCCCCGGCGTTTCCCTGTGGATAACTTCGCCGCGGCACGTCGCCTGTGGACAACTATTTGCCATCCGCAGCGCGATGCGGAAGGATATTGCGCCCCTCGCGCCCGCTCGCCCGCTCGGCCCCGCTTGGCCCTGAGCGGGCCCGGCATTTCTCGCAAAAGCCGCATAATGCCGGTCCCGGGCGGGATCAAGAATCCATGGATGTGACAACGTAATGACTCTATTAATTACGTTGTCACATCCATGGAAAACCGCCCGGGCCGCCCGGGCCGGAAATCGCTTGTCTAGAGGTTGTTGAGGCGGGCTACTTCTTCGGGGGTCAGGGAGAAGCTGAAGAGGTCGAGGTTCTGCTCGATGCGCTCGGGGCGGGCGGACCTGGGGATGACGATGACGCCGATGTCGATGTGCCAGCGCAGGACCACCTGGGCGGGGGTGACGCCGTACTTGACGGCGATCTCGGCCAGCGTGCGGTCGCGCAGCCTGGTGCCCTTGAGCGGGCTGTAGCCCTCGAGCGCCACGCCGCGTTCGGCGTGCGCGGCCAGCAGGTCCGCGTCGTACCGGGACGGGCTCCACGGGATCTGGTTGACGGCGGGCCGCTCCCCCGTCGCCTCGGTCAGGTCGTCCATCTGGTCCAGGCTGTAGTTGCTCACGCCCACCGCGCGGGTCAGGCCGTCGTCCCTGACCGCGAGGAAGTCCCGCCACAGCGGCACCAGGTTGCGGCCGCGGGTCGGCCAGTGCACCAGCCACAGGTCCACATAGTCGGTACCCAGCGCCTTCAGGCTCTCGGCCATGGTGGCCCGCACGCGACCCGCGTTGCCGGGCGGCAGCTTGGTGGTGACGAACACGTCCGCCCGGTCCACGCCGCTGTCGGCGATCGCGCGGCCGACTTGCTCCTCGTTGCGGTAGATGGTGGCGGTGTCGATGTGCCGGTAGCCCACCTGCAGGGCGTGCCGGGTGGCCTCGTAGGCGAGCGGGCCCTGCAGCTGCCAGGTGCCGAAGCCGATCATCGGCATCGCGATGCCGTTACCCAGGTCCGCTGCGGGAATCTCGGTCATGCCTCAATTGTCGCAATAGTTCCGGCCGCAGCGCGAGGGGCGCCACTTACGTGCCAGCTGGAGGGTGCCGGTGAAGGGTGCCGGTGAAGGGTGCCGGTGAAGAGTGCTAGCTGAGGGCGGCGCGGATGGTGCGGGAAAGCTCGGCGGGGACGTCGGGGACCATCTCGTGGACGCCGTCCCGGACCACGTCGCGGCCGCTGATGACGACGGTGCGGACGTCGGCGGCGGTGGCGGCGAAGACCGCGGCCTCCAGCGCCAGGTGGCCGGCCGTGCCCGCGGTCCGCACGCTGTCCAGGGACACGGTCACCAGGTCCGCCCGCGCGCCGGGCGCGATCTCGCCGGCGTCGGGCCAGCCCAGGCTGGTGTGGCCGGCGCAGGTGGCGGCCTGGAGGAGGGCTTCTGCGGTGAAGTGGCCGCGCGAGCGGCGGCCGAGGCGTTCGGCGTACTCGACCCCGCGGGCCTCCTCCAGGATGTCGATCACGGCGTGGCTGTCGCTGCCGAGGGTGAGCCGGCAGCCGGCCGCGGCCAGCGGGCGGGCCGGGGCCAGGCCGTCGCCGAGATCGCGCTCGGTGGTGGGGCACAGGCAGGCGAAGACCTGACTGCCGCCCAGCAGTTCCAGGTCGGCGGAGCTCAGGTGGGTGGCGTGCACCACGGTGGTCCGCGGGCCGAGCGCGTCCTCGTCGTACAGCAGCCGGGCCGGCGAGACCCCGTAGACGGCCCGGCAGGCCTCGTTCTCGGCGCGCTGCTCGGACAGGTGGACATGCAGCGGGGCGCCATGCCGGCTGGCCCAGGCCACGACCGGGTGCATGTGCTCAGGCGGCACCGCGCGGACCGAGTGGATGGCCGCGCCGGCCCGGGCGTGCGGCGAGAGCATGCCGTGCTCGTCCGGGCCCAGGGCCTCGGCCCGCGCCGCCCATCGCGATCCGTCCCCGTCGCTGAACCGGACCTGCGGGCCGGCCAGCGGCAGCACTCCGGACTTGTCGAGGCCGCCGGCCAGGTAGCAGGTGTCGAGCAGGGTAATGCGCAGGCCCGCCTCGGCGGCCGCCTGGACCAGGGCATGGCCCATCGCGTTCGGGTCGGCGTAGGGGCGGCCGTCCGGCTGATGGTGCAGGTAGTGGAATTCGCCCACGCAGGTCACCCCGGCCAGCGCCATCTCGGCGTAAACGGCGCGGGCCAGGCTGAGGTAGCTGTCGGGGTCGAGCCGGGCCGCGACCTCGTACATCCGCTCGCGCCAGGTCCAGAACGTGCCGCGGTCCGCCTGGGTGATGCCGCGCAGCGCGCGGTGGAAGGCGTGCGAGTGCGCGTTGGCGAACCCGGGGAGGGTGAGGCCGCGGAGGCGTTCGGCGTCGGGGGCGGCAGGGGTTTGCGGGGTGACGGCGGTGAAGCGGTCGGCGTCGGCTTCGATCAGGACGTCGCGGCAGACGCCCCGGCCGGGGAGCCAGGCCAGGTCGGCGAGCCAGCGCCTGCTAGTCACCCGGCTAGGTCCTCGAGGACCAGGGCGAGCGCGTGCACGCCGGCTTCGCAGTCGGCCAGGTCGGCGTGCTCGGCGGGCGAATGCGAGACTCCGGTCGGGTTGCGGACGAACAGCATGGCCGTCGGCACCCGGGCGGCGAGCACCCCGGCGTCGTGCCCGGCGCCGGTGGACAGCACCGGCGCGTGCAGCCCGGCCGCGGCGAGCACGCCCTCGATCCGGTCCCGCAGCCCCTGGTCGAAATGGACCGGCGGGGTGTACGACTCCTGCCGCACGCTCAGCGTGACCGCGCACTCCGAGGAATATCTCATTGATGCCGAACGGACCGCGGTGACGGTCTTCTCCAGCCTGGCCTCATCCGGCGCCCGGGCGTCCAGCCAGGCCGTTACCACGGAGGAGACTCCGTTGGCACCGCCCGGCTCGGCGATCACCTTGCCGATCGTGGCCAGCGCCCCGTTATCCGCGGCCGCGCGGCGAGCCGCGAGCACCGTTCTGGCGTAGGGCAGCATCGGGTCCTTGCGGTCGGCGAGCCGGGCGGTTCCCGCGTGATCGGCGCGGCCCCGGAAGTCGAGCCGCCACCGGCCGTGCGGCCAGATGCCCTTGGCGAGGCCGACGGCGGCGCCCAGCGGGGCCAGCGCGCGGCCCTGCTCGACGTGCAGTTCGACGAACGCGCCGAGACGTCCGAGCAGGTCCTCGCGGGGTCCGAGCCGGGAGGCGTCGGCGCCTGCGGCGGACATCGCCGCGGCCAGCGTGACGCCGTCGTCGTCGCGGAGGGCGCGGGCGGCGTCCGGGTCTATGGCCCCGGTCATCAGGCGGCTCCCCAGGCAGGGGACGCGGAACCGGGCGCCTTCCTCCTCGGTGAATAGGGCAAGCAGCACGGGCCGTTCGGGGTGAAAGTTCCTGGCCTTCAGCTCGGCCACCGCGGCCAGCGCCGACGCGACGCCGAGCGCTCCGTCGTAGCCCCCGCCGTCCGGGACGGAGTCCAGGTGGCTGCCGGTGGCGATGGCGTTTTCCCTGGCGGTGCCCCACCAGGCCCACAGGTTGCCGTTGTTGTCCGGCTCCACGGTCAGGCCGAGCTCGTCCGCCTGGCGGGTGAACCAGGCGCGGCATTCGGCGTCGGCCTGGGTCCAGGAGTAGCGCCGGTAACCGCCGGTCCCTGGGTCGCGGCCGAGCGGTTCCAGCTCGCGCCAGAGCCTGGCGAACGTCATCCGCCCGCCATCGGGACGCGGACGCCGCGCTCGGCGGCGACCGTCGCGGCCTTTTCGTAGCCGGCGTCGGTGTGCCGGATCACGCCCATCGCGGGGTCATTGGTCAGCACGCGTTCCAGCTTCTGCCCGGCCTGCTCGGTGCCGTCCGCGACGCAGACCTGGCCGGCGTGGATGGAGCGGCCGATGCCCACGCCGCCGCCATGGTGGATCGACACCCAGGATGCGCCGGAGGCCGTGTTGACCAGCGCGTTCAGCAGCGGCCAGTCGGCGATGGCGTCGGAGCCGTCGGCCATCGCCTCGGTCTCACGGTACGGTGACGCGACCGAGCCGCAGTCCAGGTGGTCGCGGCCGAGCACGATCGGGGCGGACAGGTCGCCGCTTTTGACCAGGTCGTTGAAGCGGAGCCCGGCCAGGTGCCGCTCGCCGTAGCCGAGCCAGCAGATCCGGGCCGGCAGGCCCTGGAAGTGCACCTTCTCCGCCGCCAGCCGCATCCACCTGGCTAGCGCCTCGTTCTGCGGGAACAGGTCGAGGATGGCCTGGTCGGTGACCGCGATGTCCTTCGGGTCGCCGGAAAGCGCCGCCCAGCGGAACGGGCCCTTGCCCTCGCAGAACAGCGGGCGGATGTAGGCCGGGACGAAGCCGGGGAAGTCGAATGCCCTGGTGTACCCGGCCAGCTCGGCCTCGCCGCGGATCGAGTTGCCGTAGTCGAAGACCTCGGCCCCGGCGTCGAGGAAACCGACCATGGCGGCGACGTGCGCGGCCATCGACTCGCGGGCGCGCCGGGTGAAGCCCTCCGGGTCCTCGGCCCGCAGCGCGGGCATGTCCTCGAAGGCGACGCCCTGCGGGAGGTAGCTGAGCGGGTCGTGCGCCGAGGTCTGGTCGGTCACGATGTCGATGGGGGCGCTGCTGCTGAGCAGGGCCGGGAAGATGTCGGCGGCGTTGCCGAGCAGGCCGATGGACAGCGGCTGGCCCTTGTCCTTGGCGGCTTTGGCGCGGCGGATGGCGTCGTCGGCGTCGTCGGCCTGCTCGTCGAGGTAGCCGTGCTCGATCCGCCGGGTGATGCGGGACTGGTCGCAGTCCACGCAGATGGCGACGCCCCCGTTCATGGTGACGGCCAGCGGCTGGGCGCCGCCCATGCCGCCGAGCCCGGCGGTCAGCGTGATCGTGCCGGCCAGGGTGCCGCCGAACCGCTTGGCCGCGACCGCGGCGAACGTCTCGTAGGTGCCCTGCAGGATGCCCTGGGTGCCGATGTAGATCCAGGATCCGGCGGTCATCTGGCCGTACATGGTCAGGCCGAGGTGCTCCAGGCGGCGGAACTCCTCCCAGGTCGCCCACTGCGGGACCAGGTTGGAGTTCGCGATGAGCACCCGCGGCGCCCATTCGTGCGTTCTCAGCACCCCGACGGGCTTACCGGACTGGACCAGCAGCGTCTCGTCGTCGTTGAGGTCCTGGAGGGTCTTGATGATCGCGGCGTAGGCGTCCCAGCTGCGGGCCGCGCGGCCGGAGCCGCCGTAGACGATGAGCTGGTCGGGATGTTCGGCCACCTCGGGGTCGAGGTTGTTCATCAGCATGCGCATCGCGGCTTCCTGCGCCCAGCCTTTACAGGTTCGCTGGATACCGCGGGGCGCGCGCACTGGTTCGTGGCTCATGAGCCCATCATGGCCGGGCGGAAACGCAGGTGACAAGCAGGGGGACCGTTGCTAGCTTCGGCTCCTGTGCGGCGGGTCTCGGTGGTAGGCAACTCGGGGCGGCGGTTCCTGCGGTCCGCCCCACCTTCGCCGGCGTTAGGCCGCCACCAGCTCCGAGGGTTCGGCGATGACGTCGACCAGGGCGCCGTTGCGCATGACGGTGATCGCGAGCGGGCGGCCGATCGCCTCGGAGAACATCAGGCGCTGCAGGTCCTGCGCGGCTCTTACCTGGTTTCCGCCCGCGGTGAGCAGCAGGTCCCCGGGGCGCAGGCCGGCCCGGTCGGCGGGGCCGGCGGCGACCACCTGGGCGACAAGCAGGCCGGTCTGGCGGCCGAGCCGCTCGCGCCAGTGGGCGGGCACCGGGCCCGGCATCGTGACCAGGCCCAGGTAGGCGCGCCGGACCCGGCCGTCGCGCATCAGCGCCGAGATGATCCGCCGGGTGGTGTCGTTGACCGGGACCGCCATGCCGAGGCCGACGCCGGCCACGGCGGTGTTGATGCCGACCACGCGGGCGCCGGCGTCGGCCAGCGCGCCGCCGGAGTTGCCCGGGTTGAGCGCGGCGTCGGTCTGGATGACGTCCTCGATCAGCCGGCCGCGGGCCGGCAGGGACCGGCCGAGCGCGCTGACCACGCCGGCCGTCACCGAGCCGGCCAGCCCGAGCGGGTTGCCGACCGCGACCACCAGCTGACCGACCACGAGCTTGTCGGCCTCGCCGAGTTCGGCGGGCTCCGGCGTCGGGCCGTCGGCGCGCAGCACCGCGAGGTCGGACAGCGGGTCCGCGCCCACCACCCGGAACGGCGCCGACGTGCCGTCGGAGAACGACGCGGTGCCGCTGGCCGACTTGCCGACGACGTGAGCGTTGGTCAGCAGGAACCCGTCGCCGGTGAAGACCACGCCGGAGCCGAGGCTCTCGCCTTGGCCTGAGCCGCGGCCTGGGCCTTGGCCCGGGCTTTGGCTTTGGCCGCGGCCTTGGCCGCGGGGGACGCGGAGGCTCGCGACCTTGGGGGTGAGCCGTTCGGCCACACCGGAGACGATTTGCGAATATGCGTCCAGAGGATTACTGGCCTCCATGGCATCTCCCAGCCCATGCAATGATTACAGGATTACACTGTAACCATGCGATGGGCCGGACGCTTACCCGCGCGTGTTCCGCCTGGAGCTGAATCGTTTAGGTCGTTATTGCGGTGGCGGGGCGGCGCCGTGGCCGGCTGCGCTGGCTGCGCTGGCTGCGCTGGCGCTGGCTGCGCTGGCGCTGGCGCTGGCTGCGCTGGCGCCGTGGCCGGCCAGGCCGACGGGGTTGCCTTCCGGGTCGATGATCGTGGCGAGGGTGCGGTCCGGGCCGTCGGGGACGGGAGGCTCGAGGACCTCACCGCCGTGCCTGGTGACCCGTTCGAGGGTTCC
This sequence comes from uncultured Actinomycetes bacterium, assembly GCA_963722275.1. Lineage (GTDB taxonomy): Bacteria > Actinomycetota > Actinomycetes > Streptosporangiales > Streptosporangiaceae > Palsa-504. Next base: position 35,193 of record CAVRMX010000015.1, read on the forward strand.
GGCCATGTCCGCGACGGCGAGCCAGATCAACGGGCCGGCGTCCCGGGCCGGCGGGCGGCCCTCCACCCACTGGCCGATCAGGCCGGGCGCCTCGAAGTCGGGGTAGTGCGTCTCGACCTCCCAGCCGAAGACCGCCTGGTAGAACGCGGCCGCCCGCTTGCTGCTGGCGGCCGGCAGCTGCAGGTAGCAGACCTGGCCGTGAGCGAGGCTGAGGGCCCGGGCGGCTTCGGGGTCCTGGGGCATGGTTATTCCTCGTCTCTGCGTGTTACTTGGTCTGCGTGTTACTTGGTCTGCGTGCTACTTGGTCTGCGTGCTACTTGGTCTGCGTGCTACTTGGTCTGCGTGCTACTTGGCGGGGCGGCACTCGACCACGAAACGGCCGGATGCCTGTGTGCGCGCGGCGACGACGTCCAGGCCGGCCTGCCGCGCTAGCTCGGTGAACTGCGTGAGCGTGCTGGTCTTGCCGCCCGCCACCAGCATGTCGATACCCAGCGAGCGAGGCGTTTCGTCTTCCGCGACGCCGCCGAGGATAGCGACGGCGCCTTCGTGCGGCCGCGCCTCTTTCTGTTCCCGAGGTCCCTGTTCCTGGGGTCCCTGTTCCGGGGGCTGGGCCTTCCTGGCCGCCTCGGCGCAGCGGCGCAGGATGGCCACGGTGGGTTCGTCGGGCCAGTCGTTCAGGACGCTCTTCAGCAGGTAGAGGTCCGCTCCGGCGGGCAGCGGATCGAAGAAGCTCTGCCCCTCGGCCGTCATCCGGCCGGCTACCCCGAAGCTCTCGATGGTCTCTTCTGCCCGCCCCACCGTGCCCGGGAGGTCGACGAGGATTCCTTTCGCCTGCGGGTGGCGCCGGAGCAGCGAAGCCAGCATGGCCCCGGTCCCGCCGCCGACGTCGACGACGGTGCGGATCCGCTCCCACCCGTCGGCGAGCTCGATGTCGAAGTCGGGAACGCCGTGCCCGGCCGGTCCCATGAGCGCGTCGAATTCCGCCGCGAGCCGCGGATGGGCGGCCAGGTCCTCCCAGAAGGGCAGGCCGAACACCTGCCGGTAGGCCGGCTGGCCGGTGCGGACGTAGTCGAGCAGCGTGCCCCAGGTGTGAGCCATCCGGCCGCCGACGCCGTTCAGGTCCAGGAAGGGCACGGTCCCGAGCTGTTCGGCGGGCCGGTTGACGGCAAACCGGCCGGGCGACGGCTGGGTGAAGACCCCATGGGAGACCAGGTGGCCGAGGACGGCGTGCAGGGCATCCGGGTCACAGCCGGTCACGGCGGCGAGGTCGGTGATGTCGGTGCGGCCTGCCTGGATGTGTTCGGGGATTCGCAGCGTGGCGGCCACTCGCAGGCACCACGGCGTGGTCAGGTCCAGCATCTGTTCGAGGTTCGCGGTGTCCTCAGTCATGCCTCGCCTCCCTCTCCTCGGTCTTCTACCATCGGTGAGATGCCCTCCCTGTTCTCATGCCAGCGACCAGCGCTGATCCGGTCGGCTCCGATCCTGCCAGCCGGCCACGGCCGGGGTCTTGGCGAAAAAGGACACCGGCGGCCCGGCTCGTCTCGTTTCCGGGACCAGTAGCGCGTGACCGTCGTCGTCCGCCGCCCCGCGCCGCCGCTCGACGGTCTGGTCACGGCGATCACGTACCGTGCGGGCGAGCAGTTGCGGACGTCGGTCGAGAAAATCTTGCCGGGTCCGGAAACCAGCCTATGGGTCAACCTGAACCGGGACGCGTTCCGCTCTTTCGGGGACGCCGGCTCGGTTCACCGGGTGCCTGGCGCCATGGTCGCCGGGCCGGCTGGCCGCGCGTCGGTGATCGAATTCGAAGAGGGGCACGCCCACGTATCGGTGACCTTCACGCTGGGGGCCGCTCACTGCTTCTTCGCGCCGCCGCTGGCCCTGCTGCGCGACGACCTGATACCGCTGGCGGACCTGTGCGGCCGTTCGGGGTCGTGCCTGCGGGAACGGCTGCTCGAGGCGCCGGGCCCTGCGGATGCGCTTTCCGTGATGGAAGACTTCCTGCTCCGCCAGATGACCGACGCTGCCTGGCCCGACCCGGCGGTGGCGGCCGCCACCGTGGCGCTGTCCCGTGGGGTTCCGGTGGGTGAGGTATCCGATGGGCTCGGGTTGCTGCCTCGTACCCTGCGGCGGCGATTCACGGCGCAGGTGGGCCTCACCCCGAAGCGCTTCGGCCGGATCCAGCGGCTGCAGCGGCTGGTCCGGGATCTCGACGGGCAGACCCAGGTGGACTGGGCCGCGATGGCCACCCGGCACGGCTACGCCGACCAGCCGCATCTCACCCACGAATTCCGGGAACTCGTAGGTGTCACGCCGACCGGGTACCTCCGGTCCCGGGTGAACGGGCCTAACCATCTGTTGTTTCCTTCGCATCCCGGACAAGGCGGCGCCGATGTTCGCTCATAAGATCGTGGACTTTACCGGCCCCGGCGACGTCCAGTGGATAGAGGCGGCAGAGCCGGCGGCCGGCGGGGATGTGGTCATCGATGTGGTCGCGGCCGGGGTGTCCTTCGCCGACCTGCTGCAGACCAGGGGTGCATACCAGATGCAAGTGCCCCTTCCTTATACGCCGGGCATGGATGCGGCCGGGGTGGTGCGGTCCGCCGCGCCTGGCCTGGGCTTGCGCGCGGGCCGGCGGGTGGCGGTCCTGCTCTCGCATGGCTGCTGGCAGGAGGTCGTCCGGGCCCCGGCCGAACGGGTCCTGCCGTTGCCGGACGGGATGGGTTTCGAGGCGGGGGCGGCCGCTCCTCTCAACTACCTGACCGCCCTGTTCGCGCTGTCGAGTCGAGCGCGGGCGCAGGCAGGTGAGACGCTGCTGGTCCACGGCGCGGCGGGAGGCGTCGGGACCGCGGCTGTCCAGCTGGGGCGGGCGCTCGGGCTGCGGACGGTCGCGGTAGCCGGGGACGAGGTGAAGAGGGAATTCGCGCTGCGCTGCGGCGCGGACCACGCGGTGCTCAGCGACGGCTGGCTCGCCGCGGTGCGCGAGCTGGTGGGGGAACGCGCAGTCGACATCGTGGTCGACCCGGTCGGGAGCGATCGGATGACTGACAGCCTGCGTTCACTGGCGCCGGAGGGCCGGCTGCTTGTGCTCGGGTTTGCCGGTGGCGAGATTCCGGTTGTAAAGGTGAACCGGCTCCTGCTGGGCAACATCGGCGTGCTGGGGGTCGCCTCGCGCGAGTTCTTCGAACAGCGTCCGGCGATCGTAGCTGAGCTGTGGACTCAGCTGATGGAATTGCGGCGGACCGGAACGCTGGCCGATCCCCCGGTCGAGGCGTATCCGTTCGCCGATGCCCGGGAGGCTCTGCGCGCGCTCGCTGACCGGAAAGCCCGCGGCAAGGTCGTGCTGAGCAGACAGGTCGATGGTCCGCCGCCGCCGGATCAGTCCGGTTAAGCCGGTTGGTGGCTGTTCTACGCTTTCTGCGTTTTTGTGCCGTGCGCCTGTCGTGCGCCGTGCGCCTGTCGTGCGCCGTGCGCCTGTCGTGCGCCTGTTTCACTCAGGTAACCCCCCTCCCCTGGTGTTCATTTGTCGTTTTATACGATAATCGCTTGTTTTTTCGAGTGTATTCGACTATGATTTCGATTAATAGTCCTCTTCGATTCCAGATACCCGGAAGAAGGATCCATGGCAGCACCGTCTCAGCAGCCCTCCGGGTGGGATGAGCCGCCCGAGGAGGGGTGGCTGGATCCGGAGGACGGCGTGCCGCCGCCGGGTGAGGACGTGCTGACTGCCGAGGAGCTGGCGGGGGTGCGGGAGGCGGCCCGGGATGAGGCGGCGGAAGATGCCGGGGTGGCGGCGGAGATGGCCCGGCTGGGCGGGTCGCTGGGCGCGATCGCCGCGATGACCGTCCGCCGGGGCCCGGGCCAGCCCGGCTCGGCGCGGGTCCGCGCCGGGGAGTCGGTCAGCCGGGCGGCGGCGTTCGGGACCGGGATGGCGCTGGACGTGATGCCGGCCTGCCCGGAGCTGGCCCTGGCCGCCGACGCGGCCGCCGGCCGGGATGACGGCTACCAGGGCGCCTCGGATGCGGAGCTGGCCGGGGTGCTGGCCGCGTGGGACCGGCTCGAGGCCCACATGGCCGCCCGCAAGCTCGCCGCCGCCGCGGAGCTGATCCGCCGCCGCCCGGAGCCCGGGTGTGACCCGCAGGGCCCGGCGCGGATGCCGGCCGCGTGTGAGGAGTTCACCGGGGATGAGCTGGGCCGGGTGCTGGCGGAGTCCCGGGGCAGCGCGGACGCGCATGCTGGATCTGGCGCTGCGGCTGCATACCCTGCTGCCGGGGACCCTGGCGGCGCTGCGGGACGGGGTGATCACCCGGTACAAGGCCGAGATCATCGCGTCGGCCGCCGCGCTGCTGGACCCGGCCGAGGCCCGGGCCGCCGAGGCGCTGGTGCTGGGCCGGGCGGGCCGTCTGACGCCGGGGGCGCTGCGGTCCGCGATCGCCCGCGCGGTGATGCAGGTCGCTCCCGGCAAGGCGCGGAAGCGGCGCGAGGCCGCGGCCAGGGACGCGCGGGTGCAGCGGTGGGCCGAGGACTCGGGCAACGCCGCGCTGATGGGCCGGGAGCTGCCCCCCGCCGAGGTCCTGGCGGCCGACCAGCGGATCACGGGGTGGGCGCGGGAGCTGAAGGCCGCCGGGCTGGACGGGCGACATGGACCAGCTCCGCGCCCGCGCCTACCTCGACCTGCTCCTGGACAAGGACTCCCGCCCCGGCCAGGACGCTGACGGCGGCGGGGACGCGCCCAGCGGGGACGGCGGCCCGCAGGATCCGCGCGGCGGCCGCGGCCCCGGCGATGGCCCGGGTGGCAGCTCAGGGCCGGCCGGCGGCGGCTCAGGACCGGCCGGGCCGGGCCAGCCCGCGGGACAGGCTAGGGGTGCGCGGCCGGGCGGGTTCGCCGGGAAGGTCACCCTGACCATCCCCGCCGCCACCCTGCTCGAGCAGGCCGAAAGGCCCGGCGAGATCCCCGGCATCGGCCCCATCGACCCCGCCCTGGCCCGCGACCTGGCGGACGCGGCCGCCCGGAACCCGAAGACGACGTGGTGCGTGACCGTGACCGACCAGGACGGGCACGCCGTCGGCCACGGCTGCGCCAGACCTGAACCCAAGAGCCACAGGAACCGCGCCGGACCAGGACCACCCGGCGGGACCGGGAACCGGGACGGGCCCGGGTTCGCGTTCACCCCCGCCGGGCCGGACGGGCCGCCCGGCGGATACGGCACCTGGCGGCTGACCACCCCCGCAGACGGGCCCGACCTGATCATCACCCTGGACCCGGTCACCACCCAGGACTGTGACCACCGGTTCGAGACCCGAGGCCATGATCCCGGGGTCAAGCTCCGGCACCTGTCCCAGATCCGGCACGCCACCTGCACCGGGCCGGTCTGCCGCAGGCCCGCCAGCCAGTCCGACTTCGAGCACAACATCCCCTACGAAGCGGGCGGCCGGACCTGCCTGTGCAACACCGGCCCGAAGTGCCGCCACGACCACCGGCTCAAACAGCACCCGAAATGGAAGGTCGACCAGCTTCCCGACGGCACCTTCAGATGGACCACCCCCTCCGGGCGGACCTACGACACCGAACCCACCCGGTACCCGGTCTAGCCACCGGCGGGGATAGCCAGCGGACGGTAACGGGGTTACGCTTCGCTGCATCACTCTGGTGGAGAGGCGCCGTGATGGCAGGACCGGGAGATGAGATAGCAGCCGCAGAAGGCCGGGGCCGTGGTGAACTCCGCGCGTCCCACGCCGACCGCGAGCAAGTGATCGGCACCCTCAAGGCCGCGTTCGTGCAGGGCATGCTGGCCAAGGACGAATTCGACCAGCGGGTGGGCCAGGCGTTCGCGTCACGGACCTACGCGGAGCTGGCCGCGCTGACCGCCGACATCCCCGTCAAGCCGACCGCGGCCCAGCCGTCCAAGCCCGTCCGGGCCCAGGGCGAGCAGCCAGTTCTGCGGCCCGGCTCGGTGCTCGCGGTGGCGACCGCGCTTTATGCAGGCGTATGGGCGTTCACGTTCCTCCCGCCCCGCCCCACGAATTCCGAGGGCGATCCCCCGCGCGCAATAATCCAGCTGTTCTTCTCGACCACCCTCATGTACCTGTTCGTTCTGGTCATAGCTGTGGGGCATATGGTCGCCTCGCGTTATGAGAAGCGTTCCGGCGGGCGGCCACCGCGGCGGCCAGCACCGGGCGCGGGCGATCAGGCATCCCGCCGCCCGCCATCGGTCGGCCCGGGTGGACAGCTCCCGCCGGGCGGCCGCGGTCAGCAGCACACCGCCGAAGCAGCTCGAAGCGATCCTGCCCATCCGCGATCGCCCGGCTCGCGGTCAGCGCATCAACGGTGCCATCGCGGACACCGCTACACGATCGGCTATGCCGGCAATTGACCCTGCGACGACCAGGGCAGGCCAGGGTTTGATCACCGGCTGCCAACGAGCACCGAAACGCGGGGCCGCAACCTGGCCTGGAGGTGTCCGGCACGCGCTCCGGGTCCAGGATCCAAGCCAGACCCCGTCCTGCCGGGGAGGGGCCTAACGTGTGTCATTTTGGAAAACACACACCGAAATGCCGACACGACCACCGGCTCAAGCAGCACCCCCGCTGGCACGCCGACCAGCTCCCCGACGGCACCTTCCGCTGGACCACCCCCTCCGGGCGGACCTACGACACCGAACCCACCCGCTACCCCATCTAGGGAAGACGGTCCGCGTCGCGAATGGGCAGAGGGTTGGGAGCTAGCCTTCGCGGGCGACCGCGAGTTCGGTGCGGAAGCGCTCGTAGTCGCCGAGTTCGCGCCCGACCGGGACCACGACCAGTTCGTTGGCGACGGTGGCGATTCGGGCCAGGATGTCGCGGACCGCCTGCTCGCGTTCGCGGTCCGCCGCTAGGACGACCATGTTCTGGCACCACGACGAGATCAGCCAGCCCAGCAGCAGCAGCGCCACCACCATGACGCCGAGCCACGGGGCCAGGGACACATCGTTGATCAGGGACGGCGACTTGTGCGTCGTGCTGGAACCGCCGAACGCCAGGATCAGCACGATCCAGATCAGGCCCGCCAGCGTCAGCGCCATGAGCAGCCACTGGGCCAGCGCGATCAGCCGCCACCAGTTCGTCACCTTGTCCCGCGGCGGCAGGCCCTTGGTGACCGCCGTGCCGAGCGCGGCCTGGGCCTCGGCGGCGCCGGAACGCGCCGCCGCCCGAACGGTCCGCGACCAGGGTTCAGGCAGCGAGCCGCCCACCTCCTGGGCGAAGACGTTGATGGCGTTGTCGATGTCGGACCGCTGCGCCTGCCCGGCCTGGCCGGGATCGCTGGCCAGCAGCTTGTGGGCCGGCGCCTGCCCGCGCAGGCGGGCGGCGAGCCGTGCGGGCGGCCAGCCGATGTAGCCGGCGGCGCTGCGCTCGCGCACGCCGTTCAGCGTCTCGGTCACCGCCGCCGCCCCGGCGGCCTTCGCGAACGCCGCGGTCAGGGTGCCAGCCGGGCCGGCGGGCACGTAGATCGCGGGATCCTCGAGTCGCCTGCTGGTGCCGTTGCCTTCGTGGGTGGCGTCCTCCCACGGCGGCCGCGCGGAGGACGGCGGGCGCGTCGGCGCGCCGGTCGTCGGCCAGGGCTGCCAGTCGGCCGCGCCCACCCGCCCGCTGTTACCCTCAGGCTCGTCAGCGTCCGCCTGCTCCCAGGGCGGGCGGGCCGGCGCCTCGGGAGGCGCTGATTCGGCGGGGGCGGTCTCGGCGGCGGGGGCCGTGGATAGCGGGGCCGCGGGCAGCGCCGGAGGCAGCCAGCCGGGCACCGAATCCCCGGCGTAGACCGCGAACCGCTCGAGCAGTACGTCGATGTCCGCCGTGATCCTGTCGGTGGCGGCCCGCCGGACGGCCACCGCGGCCGCCAGCGCGTGGCGCAGTTCGTTGAGGCCGGTGCCGGTGGTCGCCGAGGTCACCAGCACCTGGGTCTCGGTCAGCCCCTCGGCGTCCAGCAGCCTGCGCAGGTCGGACTCGCAGTCAGCGGCCTGATCGGGGCTGAGCGTGTCGACCTGGTTGAGCACCACGGTGGTCACCGCGGCGTGCCCGGCCAGCGGGACCAGGTACCGCCGGTGCACGGACGCGTCCGCGTATTTCAGCGGATCGAGGACCCAGACCAGCATGTCGGCCAGCTTGACCAGACGGTCGACCAGCGCCGCCGAGCCGGTTACCACCGAGTCGTGATCGGGCAAGTCGAGCAGGAGCATGCCGGTCAGCGATGCCTCGCCCTCGTCGAGCGCGCTCGCCCGGGCGTAGCGGTGGCGCCGCTGCACGCCGAGCCAGTCGAGCAGCGGCGCGGCCCCCTCCATCCCCCACACGCACGCGTGCGAGTGCTTGGTGGTCGGCCGGGTCACGCCCGCCGGGGAGAAGTTCGCCCCGGCCAGGGCGTTGAACAGCGTGGACTTGCCGCTGCCGGTCCCTCCCGCCAGGGCCACCACGGTGTGCGAGGCGGACATCCGCATCCGCTCGCCCGACCGCCGCAGCAGCGTTTCCGCATCGGTGAGGAGTTCCTGGCTGAACCCTTCGGATCCGGTTCTACCTGACCCGATCTTCGCCAGCTCCTGGAGCGAGGAGAGCCTGGCGGGCAGCCGCGAATGCGCCAGCCCGGTCACCCCGATCGTGTTCGCTGTCACCTAACCGCCTCGAGCGAGAATTCCGCCTGGTAAAGCCGGATGGCCGCGACATCGTCGCAGGCCCCGGCCTCGTCGAGCACCTCGACGAATCTGACCAGCTCCTCATCGAGCAGCAGCCGGACCCGGTCCAGCAGGTCGGCGCGTGCCCTGGCCAGGATCTCGGTCAGCATCACCGCGCCGAACACCGATGTCAGCATCCGCTGCGGTTCGGTGTAGACGCTGCCGCCACCACCGGCTTCGGCCGACGGCGCGGCCGCGGTGGCACGGGCCCCATCCTCAGCGGGTGCGTCCTCGCCGAGCATCGCGACCAGGACCACCAGGCTCAGCGCCTCCTCCTCGAAGGAGATGCGCCGGGCCGCTGACCGGAGTTCCTCCCCTTCCACCAGCCGGGTCAGGTGATCCTGCCACGCCCCGATCGCCCGCGTGGCCCGCAGCGCCAGGTCCGGTGAGGACCGGCTGAAGACAGAGGCCTGAGCGGCGTCGGCCGCCTTGATCACGTCTGCGGCCTTGATGTCCGCGTCGGCCGGATCGCCCGCGCCGCTCTGCCCGGCTGGCCCGAAGACGGACTCGAACACCTCCTTGGCGCGCACGTCGCGGGCGCGTTCGGCGGCCGCGTCGGCGAGCAGCACGGCTCCGGCGGGATCGGCGCGCCAGCTGCCCTCGACGGCCTCCGCCGCCCGGTTCGCGACGGATACGACGTAGGACTCGATGGCCGAACGGAGCGCGGAGTTCAGCGCCGCCGCCCGCGAAGGCCCGCGGCGGGCGCGCTTGCCCTTCCTGTTCCCGCCCTTGGCGGTCTTGGTCCCGCGGCGCGGCCGCAGGTCATCGCCGACCACGCAGTCCTCCCAGCGCGCGAGCACCTCGCCGCGGAGCAGGGTGCCGTCCTTCAGGCCGTTGCTGGTCTCGCCGAAGGCGTTCTCGTACGCGGTCTCGGCGGCCCGCCGCAGTTCGGCGCGCAGCACCACCTGCGCCTCGACGTGCGCGGCGATGTCCGGGACCCTGCTCTTGAACGTGTCGAGCACACCGGACATGGTCTGGGAGAGCACCGCGACCCGCCGGTCAGCCCGGGCGGCGGTGTCGGCGAGCCAGTCGCGCACCGGCTGGTAGGCGTCGCGCGGGAGCATCCCGTCGATCAGCGGGGTCTCCTGGATGACGAAACGGTCCGCGGCCGCTATCCCGTTCGCGTCCAGCATGGCGTTGAAGTGGTCGACGAGTTCGGTCCGGTAGGCCTGCGGGATCCGGGACAGGACCACGCCGAGGGAGGCCTTGCGGTCCCGGGCGTGCTGCAGTACCTCCCAGACCGGCCCGTCGGCGTACCGGCTGGCGCTGGTCATGAACAACCACAGGTCCGAGGCGTCGAGGAACTGGTAGGCGAACTCGTGGTGCGCCTGGACCACCGAGTCGATGTCCGGCGTGTCGAGCAGCGCGATGCCGCGCGGCATGCCCTCGCTGGCCGCAAGCACGAGCAGCCCGTCCCGGCCGGGCCTGGCCAGGCCTTCCTGCCTGACCCGCGGCAGCGTGGGCAGGAAGTTGTTCTCGGCGAACCATTCGATCTCGTCCGGGTGGCAGGCCAGCACCGGGCTGTTCGTCGTCGGGCGGCGCACGCCGGTGGCGCTCACGTGCGTGCCGACGATGCTGTTCACCAGCGTGGACTTGCCGGCGCCCGTGGAGCCGACCAGCGCGACAAGCACTGGCGCGGCGGAACGGCGCAACCGTGGCAGCAGGTAGTCATCGATCTGGCTGAGGAGCTTGCCGCGTTCGACCTTGACCTCGGCGGAACCGGAGATCTGGAAGACCAGGGGGACGGCGGCGATCCGCTTCCTGAGGTTGAGCAGGGCGGCTTCGAGCAGGCGCGCGTCCACCCGGACGTGACCCTGAGCGGCGGCCTGGGGCCGGGCCGCGGCGACCGGCGCGGCGGGCTCGGCGGCGGACTCGGCGGCGGCGGACTCGGGTTCAGGCTCGGTTACCGCGGAGCCGGAAGCGGGCTCGGTTACCGCGGAGCCGGAAGCGGGGTCAGCGGCTTCGGGCTGGGAGCCGGCGGGTTCGGGCGCCACGACGGACCCGGGGAGCTCGGGAACGATGACCGACCCGGGAGGCTCAGGAACGACGACGGATCCAGCGGGCTCGGCCGGGATGGCCGCGAACTGCACGGTCTCGGGCTCGCCGTCCTCAGCGGCGGCTGCCTCACGCGCCGCGGCCACGGGCCGGGCCTGGCTCAGCGGGCTGGGCGGCGGCGGGCGCAGGACCGGACGGGGGTTCGGCGGGCACCGCGGGGAACTGCACCGTCTCGGGCTCGCCGGTCTCGGGTGGCCCGGAAGCAGCCGACAGCGGAGCAGCAGCAGACGGCACGGGGCCGGCCGCGGTGGTGGTCCTGGTCTCGGACGCCGCATCGCCCGGCGAGCCATCGGCCGCGGGGGCATTGACCGCGGGGGCATTGACCGCGGGAGCGTCTACCGCGGGGGGCGCGAGGCCGGCCGCGGTCTGGTTATGGCCCGTATTCTCATCCCTTGCGACAGCGTTATTGTTCCGATCAGGATTACCAATGTTATCCGCTTTGTCCGTTTCAATCTGCTGAGACGACAATTCCGCCTGAGGCTCTTGGGATGACCGCTCTTCGCGCACCGGCCGGGGCGACTGGGAGGAATCCGGCGATTGCGACATGCTGGCATCCTGGGCTGATGCGCCTGGGTGACCCGGTGCGACCATCACGTGACTGTCATCCCCATTACGTCCCTGACCCTCACCACCATCCGCAATATCACTGGTCGCATGATTATCGGCAGGGTGGCCAAACACGGCAGCGGCGACCGCGCCCGGGCCGGATTCGCCATGCCTGCCGACGGCAGACGCCGACGACGCTGCCACGCCCTGACCTTCCATCGTTGTAACGTCCTCCTCAAAAGCCCCGGCGGGCCTGTCCGGGGTCTGACGGGGTCTCTTGGGGTGGGGCGGGATTCCACCAGCTTGATCGCCTGGCACGCGGAGTTTATCCCGTACGTCTGGCGGTTACATCGCGCATGAGTTCTGCAATCTCCACCGCGACGCTCACCACGTCGCCAACCACGACGATCGCGGGCGGCCGGATCCCCTCCCCTGCCACAAGGCTTTCCACTTGTTCCAGCGTTGAGTTAATTGTGCGCTGAGTCGGCAGAGTACCGTCTGCGATTACACAAACGGGAGTATCCGGACTGCGTCCGTATCGCAACAGTTCGTCCGCTACGGCCCCGATCCGCTCCACCGCCATCAGCAGCACCAGGGTGCCCGAACTGCCGCCGAGCAGGGCCCAGTTCACCGTGGACCGTTCGTCGCCAGGCGGAACGTGCACCGACACGACGTGGAACTCCTGGGCGACGCCGCGGTGGGTCACCGGCACCCAGGCGCTGGCCGGCACGCCCACCGCGCTGGTGACGCCGGGCACGACGGTGACCGGCACGCCGGCCCGCAGGCAGGCCAGCACCTCCTCCGCGCCCCGGCCGAACACGAACGGGTCACCGCCCTTGAGCCGGGCCACGAACCGGCCCGCCCGGGCGTGGCTGACCAGCGCCGCGTTGATGTGCTCCTGGGCCATGGCCCGGCCGTAGGGGATCTTGCCGACGTCGATGATCTCCACGTCGTCGCGCAGCTCGTCCAGCAGCGAGCGGGGCGCCAGCCGGTCGGTGAGCACCACGTCGGCCTCGGCGAGCAGCTGCCGTCCGCGCACCGTGATCAGCCCGGGATCGCCCGGGCCGCCGCCGATGATCGCCACCCCGCCCCGGCGGCCGCGGCCGTGCCGGGCGCTGAGCTGCCCGGACTGCAGCCCGGCCAGCACCGCGTCCCTGATCGCGGCGCTGTGCCGCGGGTCGCTCCGCTCCGGGTCGACGCTGAGCACCCCCACCCGGACGTCGCCGGCCCGGCCGGAAGCAGGAGTCCAGGCAGCCGACTCCCCGGCGTCGTCGGCGCGGACGCACCAGGTCCGCTGGGCTTCGGCCGCGGCCGCGACGGCCGCGTTGACGACGGGGTCATCCGTGCAGGCGCAGACCAGCCAGGCCCCGGCGCAGTCGCCGGGCCGGTAAGCCCGCGCTTCCCAGCGGATCCGGCCGCCCGCGGCCAGGCCCTCGAGCGAGGCGGCGACCATCGGGGACACCAGCAGCACCTCGGCACCCGCGTCCAGCAGCGCGGGCACCCGGCGGGACGCGACCCCTCCCCCGCCCACGACGACGACGCGGCGGCCCCCAAGGCGGAGTCCCAGCAAGTACGGGTCCATGGTTCCTTCGGTCGGTCAGAGCTTGTCGGCCACGCCCGCGGAGTCGAAGGTGGCGACGTCGCGCAGCGCACGCGCCGCGCTCTGCACCAGGGGCAAGGCCAGCACGGCGCCGGTGCCCTCGCCGAGCCGCAACCCCAGGTCCACGAGCGGGCGCAGCCCCAGGTAGCTAAGCGTAACCGCATGCCCGGGCTCAGCACTGCGGTGACCTGCGAAGCAGGCGCCGATCGCGTCGGGGGCCAGGGCCACCGCGGCCAGCGCGGCGGCGCCCGCGATGACCCCGTCCAGGATCACCGGCACCCGCAGCGCGGCGGCGCCGAGGATGAACCCGGCCAGGGCGGCGTGCTCGAAGCCGCCGAACGCGGCCAGGACGCCGACGGGATCGGCCGGGTCGGGCTTATGACGGTCGAGGCCGCGGCAGACGACATCGATTTTCCTCGCGTAGGCAGCCGCGTCGATGCCGGTGCCCCGGCCGGTGGCATCCGCGGGGTCGGCGCCGGTGAAGGCGCAGATCAGCGCGGCGGATGCGGTGGTGTTGGCGATGCCCATATCGCCGGTGACCAAGCACCGGTTGCCCGCCGCGACCAGGTCGCGGGCGATCTCGGCCCCGGTCACCAGCGCCTCCACCGCCTGGTCGCGGGTCATCGCGGGCCCCTCGGTGAAGTCCGCGGTGCCGCGCGCGATCTTGCGGGGCAGCAGCCCTGGGACCGGCTCGAGGTCGGCGGCCACCCCCACGTCGACCACCGTGACCTCGGCCCCGGCCTGCGCCGCGAACGCGTTGACCACGGCCCCGCCGGCCAGGAAGTTGGCGACCATCTGGGCGGTCACCTCCTGCGGCCAGGGGCTGACCCTCTGTGCGTGCACGCCGTGGTCGGCGGCGAACACCGCGACGCAGGCCGGCTCGGGCAGCGGCGGCGGGCAGCTGCCCGCCAGCCCGGCCAGCCGCACCGACACCTCCTCGAGCAGGCCGAGCGAGCCGCGCGGCTTGGTCATCCGGTCCTGCCGTTCCCGCGCGGCGGCCATCGCCCCGGCGTCGGGCGGGGTGATGGCCGCGATCAGGTCGGCGAGCGGGTCCACTGGTGCTTCCCCTGGCATTCCGCGGCGGCCGAACTCCTCGGCGTGCACCGCCCACGACACCGGCCGGCGGCGCGCCCATCCGGCCGCCTGGAGCTCCGGCTCGGCCCCGAACGAGGTGACGAACCCCACGCACAGGTAGGCGATCACCTCCAGGTGCGCAGGCAGCCCGAGCTCGGCGGCGAGCTCGCGCTCGTCGAAGAAACTCACCCAGCCGACGCCGAGACCCTCGGCCCTGGCCGCCAGCCACAGGTTCGCCACCGCGAGCACGCTGGAGAAGTCCGCGGTCCGAGGCTGGGTCGCCCGGCCCAGCGTGTGCCGGCCGCCGCGGGTCCGGTCGCAGCTGACCACGATGTTGACCGGCGTATCGAGGATCGACTCGATCTTCAGCTGGTCGAACGCGCGGGCGCGGGCGCCGGGCAGGTCCGCGGCGAACGCGTCCCGGTGGCGGCGGGCCAGCGCCGCGATCCGCTCCCGCCGGGCCCGCTCGGTGATCACGATGAAGTCCCACGGCTGCGAGAAGCCCACCGACGGCGCCTGGTGGGCCGCGGCCAGCACCCGGCCGAGCACGTCGGCGGGCACCGGGTCGGGCCGGAACCCGCGGCGGACGTCCCGCCGCTCCGCGATGACCCGGTACACGGCATCCCGCTGCTCGGCCGGATAACTCAGGTCATCAGCCATGGGCGCGCGCCTGGGGGTGGGGAGGGAGGGAATCGCGCGCCTGGGGGTGGGGAGGGAGGGAATCGCGCGCCTGGGGGTGGGGGTGGGGAGGGGGGAAATCGTGCGCCTGGGGGTGGAGGTGGGGAGGGGGGAAATCGTGCGCGTGGTCGTGCGGGTGATCATGGGGATGCTGGGGCTCGCCAACGCGGTCCTCGAATCCCGGCATCGCGATCCGGTACACGCACATGTCGCAGTTCATCCGGATGTCACCGGCCAGCGCCTCGCGGTACCGCTCGTAGACCAGGGCGGCAACCTCGTCGCAGTCGCCGAGCACGTCGGCGCACCTGATGTCGAGCCCGGGATGCGCGGCGGCGTACCCGGCGGCCTGTTCGGCCACCCGGTCAGGCAGCACCCCGGGGAACAGGAAGTACCTGGCCACCACGATCCGCCGCGCCCCGGGTAGGCCAGCCCCGGGTAGGCCAGCACCGGGTAGGCCAGCCCCGAGCAGGCGGCACCGCTCCAGGCCCTCGGCCACGCCGGGCCGGGCCAGCGAGACGAAGGCGGTCTCGGCGAGCGGGTAGTCCCGGCCCTCCCACAGCAGCCTGGTCGTCTTGACCACGTCCGCGTTGGCGTCGGGATCAGTGGAGCCGCGCCCGACCAGGAGAACGGCGGGCGGGGTGTCGCCGGCGACGGCGGCGATGCGCGCCGCGAGCAGGTTGACGAGATCGGCATGGGGACCGAGGGGGCGGGCGTAGGTAAATCTCACCGCCGGATGCCGGGTGCGCTCGCGGGCCAGCGCGGCCGGGATGTCGCCCTTGGCGTGGCCGGCCGCGGACAGCATGAGCGGGATCGCGACCATGGGCCCGGGGGAGGCGGCGGCCAGGTCGGCGACGGCTTCGCGCAGCGCGGGCGCGGACAACTCGATGAAGCCGCCCGCTACCCGCGTGCCGTCGGCGGCGGCCAGTTTGCCGACCCGCTCGGCCAGCGCGGCGAAGGCGTCGACCCCCGCCTGGTCGCGGGTGCCGTGCGCGGCGAGCAGGAGCGGCGGCCTAGGTTCGGGGAGCGGCGTCATGAGGATTCCTTTGCGGGCTTGCAGGCTATCCGCAGCAGGGCGTTGAACGCGGCCACCGCCACCGCGGAACCGCCCTTCTCCGAGGTGTTGCTCAGGGCGGGCAGGCCGCTGGCCCGCAGCTCGTCCTTGGCCGCGGCCGCGCCGACGAAGCCCACCGGGACGCCGATGACCAGGGCGGGCTCGACCTGCCTGGTCATGATCTCGGCCAGCGCGGTCGGCGCGCAGCCCACCAGCCAGATCGCGCCCGGCCCGGCCTCGCCGTGCGCCAGCCGGACCGCGGCCGCGCTGAGCGTGAGGTTCGCGGTGCGCGCCAGCCGGGCGGACAGCGAGTCGCCGATCTTGCAGATCACCGGGTACCCGGTGATGCCCGAGGCGACCATGCCCACGTCCGCGATGACCGGCGCGCCGCGGCGCAGCGCCTCCACCCCGCCGGCCAGCGCCATCTCGTCGCAGACCAGGTCGGTGACGTAGTCGAAGTCGGCGGTCGCGTGGATGACCCGCTCGGTCACCGCCCGGGTCAGCGGGGGCAGCGAGCTCAGGTCGATCCGGGACCGCAGGATCCGGTACGACTCTGCCTCGATGGGATGCACCTCGGTCATGGCACCACCTCTATCGCGTCGGCCGGGCAGACTTCGATGCATTCGCCGCATCCGGTGCACAAGCCGGGCAGGACGATCAACGGTCCCCCGCTGGGCCGGATCGCGTGCTCAGGGCAGGTGAGCAGGCACGCGCCGCAGCCGCGGCACTCCGCGGTGACGACGACGCTCATCGCTCGGCCCACCTGTAGTCGCGGGGCGTCACCATGCGCCCGGCCTGGACGCGGGTCCTCGACGAGCCGACCACGACCAGGGTGTGCATGTCCACGACCGCGGGGTCGAACCCGGCCAGCGTGCTCACCGACGCGCCCTGCCCTGCCCTGCTGGCGTCCCTGACCCAGCCGACCGGCGTGGCCGGCGGCCGGTGCGCGGCCAGCAGCTCGAGCGCCCGGCGCAGCTGCCAGGTCCGGCGGGCGCTGGCCGGGTTGTAGAAGCAGGTCACCAGGTCCCCCTCGGCGGCGGCGGTGATCCGCCGCTCGATCACCGGCCACGCCGTGTGCAGGTCGGACAGCGAGATCATGACGTGATCGTGGCCGAGCGGCGCGCCGAGCACCGCCGCGGCGGCCAGCGCCGCGGTCACCCCGGGCACCACCGTCACGTCGATCGTTTCGTCGGCGATCTCGAGCGCCGGGCTGCCCATGGCGTAGACGCCCGCGTCGCCCGACCCGATCAGCGCCACCGCCCGCCCGGCCCGGGCCTGCGCGACCGCCTCGGCGGCCCGCTCCTGCTCCGCGCCCAGGCCGCTGGCCAGCACCCGCGTCCCCGGGCGCAGCAGGTCGGCGACCTGCTCCAGGTAGGCGTCGAGGCCGGCGACCACGGCGGCGCGGCGCAGTTCGGCCACCGCCCGCGGCGTCATCAGGTCCCGGGCGCCCGGCCCGATCCCGATCACCGTCAGCCGGCCGCGCGGCCGGGCCCTGGCCACCGCGACCGTCGCGTGCGCGCTGGCCCGCTTGGCGGCCAGCAGCACCGACCCGGGATCCATCAGCGCCGCCGCCTCCGCGACGCTCGGCGTGCCCACCGCGCGCCGCACCACCTCGCTCGGGTTGGGCACCGGTACCGCGGCGAGCCGGCTGGCCGGGAAGGTGACCACTCGCCACCCGCGGCCGGCTGCGGCCGCCAGCAGCCCCGGCTCGTCCGCCTTCACCTGCGCCGTAGCCAGGTACCGAACGGATCGAGGTGATACGCCGAGGTCACTCAGCGCGTGGCCGATGAGCTGATCGATTTCGCCAGCGGCAACGCCCCGGCTCGCGCCCACCCCGACAAGCAGGGACGGAGGGCGGAACAGCACGGCCCGTTCGGGAATATTGATCGTCCGGTCGGTCACCACGACGGCGGGGACGCCTGGTTCCGGGCGGTCGGTGCGCACGACGTTGGGGGGCAGCGGTGGGAACGGCCACTCCTGGCTGGTGCTGAAGGTGACACGCTCATCGCTGAGGATCGCGGCGCCCACGGCGGCCAGGTCGCTGCCCGGCTCGACGGCGAAGCCCAGGTCCGCGCCGAACTCGCCCAGGCCGGCGCCCCCGGCCGCGTCGCTGGCCGTGGTGACGACCGGTTCGGCGCCCAGGGTCCCGGCGACCCGGCGGGCCAGCTCGTTGCCGCCGCCCTGGTGCGCGCCGAGCACCGGGACCGCGAAGCGCAGCGCCTCGTCGACGCACACCACCCCCGGGTCTTCGGCCTTGCCCTGGAGCAGCGGGGCCAGCAGCCGGACCGTCGCGCCGACGGCGAGGAAGCAGACCAGGGCGTCGCATTCGGCGAAGGCGCGGGGCAGGGCCGCGGCGGCGGGCCCGTCGTAGCGGCGGGCGTCGGGCCAGGCCTTCTCCAGCCGCCCGGCCGCGGCCCGGCCCGCCGCGGTGACGCTGACCAGGCCGATCATCGCTGCGCCCAGAGGACGAAGACGGGGTTCCCGGCGGCCAGGCGGAGCTGGCTGCCCCGGCCCTTTTGAGCACTGGCAAGCGGGGCGAGGCGGGACGCCTGGAGCTGGACGCCTTCGGTCCGGTAGCCCAGGCCGGTGAGCAGGTCAGCGGTCTCGCCGACGCGCTGGACCGCGGCCAGCGCGACCACGACGCGGGCGGGGTTCGCGTGCTCTACCGCGGCTTCGAGCACGGCGCGGTCGCCGCCGCCGGCGAAGACCGCGTCGGCGGGCGGCAGGTCCTCGAGCGCCTCCGGCGCGCGGCCGTGGACGATCCGCAGGCGGACGCCGTGCCGGGCGGCGTTGTTCTCGATCCGCGCGCACTGGGCCTGGTCCGCGTCGACCGCGATCACGTGGGCGCCGAACCGCGCGCACTCCACCGCCACCGAACCCGAGCCGGCCCCCACGTCCCAGATCGTGCGGCCGGGGGCCGGGCCGAGCCGGGCCAGCACCAGCGCGCGGACCTCCGCCTTGGTGATCATCGAGTCGCGGTGCTCGAACGCGTCCTCGGGCAGCGCCCAGCCGTCGGGGGCGCCCTGGTGGCCCGCCAGCCAGCGCGGCGGCCCCGGCGCCGTCTCCCGGCCGAGCGCGATGAGGACGTTGGGGTCGGCGAGGTCGCGGGCTGGTTCGGCGGCCAGGTCGGCGAGGTGTTCCTGCGGGGTGCCGAGACGCTCCGCGACGTACACCTGCTTGCCCGCGGCCAGCAGGTCCCGGGCGAGGTCGCGGGCGGTCCCTGGCGCGGTGAGGATGGCGGCCTTGGGGTGCGCGAGGGCGGCGGCGAGCGCCCGGGCCGGGTCCCGCCCGTGGGCCGAGATCACCAGGGCGTCGTCCCAGTCCAGGCCCAGCCGGGCGAACGCGAGCGCGACCGAAGAGACGGCCGGGATGACCTGCGGCCGGAGCCCGCGGGCGCGCAGCGCGCGGACGATGCCGAAGAAGCCGGGGTCGCCCGAGGCCAGCACGACGGTGCGGCGCTGGTCGGCGTGTGTGCCGAGGGTGTCGAGGGCCTCGTCGAGGTGCTTGATCTCGATTCGTTCTGCGCTTGCCGGGATGGGCGCGGAGTGGAGGTGCCGGGGCGCGCCGGCCACCCGTTCGGCTCGGCTGAGGGCCCCGGCCGCTTCGGGACCGAACGGCCTTCCGTCGCAGCCGATCACGGTGACGCTCATGCGGCCGCCCCGGCTGTGGCCTCGGCGATCTTGGCCTGGCCGGTGAAGTCGACCATGATGACGCGGACCTGCGGCGCCGTGCCTTCCTGGCCTTCCTGGCCGGCTATCTCGGCGCCGAACCGGCTGAGCACGCGGGCGGCGCGAGCGCACAGCTCGCGGCCGGCGGCGGGGAGCAGGCCGGCCTCGTCCCAGAGTTCGGCCGCGTGCCGGGCGGTGTTCGCTTGTGCGACGTTTTCTGCTAGTTCCTGGTCACCGCCTGCCGCCCGGGTGATGTCCTCGAGCAGGGCGGTTGAGACCTTGGACCTCGTGTAGTGGGTCATCAGCACGCCGGCGGCCAGCTTGGTGAGCTTGCCCGCCATGCCGGCGAAGACGATCTTGTTCAGCTGGTGCTGCATCGCGCGGCGCAGCGCGGCGCCGGTGAAGTCGCCCACCTCCACGAAGCACACCTCGGGCAGGTCAGGCAGCAGCTTCATCGCGCCCTTCTCGGTCCGGCCGCCGGTGCACAGCACCACCGTGTCCTCGCCCTGGGCGGCCAGCACCGAGATGGCCTGTTCCACGCTGGCCCGCCAGGACGCGGTGGAGAACGGCCGGACGATGCCGGTGGTGCCGAGGATCGAGATCCCGCCGATGATGCCGAGCCGGGCGTTGGTGGTCTTGCGGGCCATCCGCTCGCCGTCCGGGACCGAGATGACTGCCTGGACGCCTTGCCCGGTTAGGTCGACGGCTTCGGCTACGGCCTGGGTGATCATCGCGCGGGGGACCGGGTTGATCGCGGGGCCGCCGACCTCGAGGCCCAGGCCCGGCTTGGTCACCACGCCGACGCCGACGCCTCCTTCGAGGCCGAGGCCAGGCTCGTCGCGCCAGCGCACGGTGGCGGTCAGCCGCGCGCCGTGGGTGACGTCTGGGTCGTCGCCTGCGTCCTTGACCACGACCGCCTCGGCCTGGTTCTCGCTGAGGATGCATTCGTCCACGGGAAACCGGACCCGGCGGCCATCCGGCAGGCCGACCTCTACGGTTTCCTGGATCTCGCCGGTGCGCAGCGCCGTGGCGGCCGCCTTCGCGGCCGCCGCCGCGCAGGTCCCGGTGGTCCAGCCGGTGCGCAGCGCCTGCTTCCTGACCTTCGCCGTCCGTGGCAGGTCGGGCTCGCGCAGCTCGGGATCATTGGGCTGGGTCACGGCCCGTCCGTTCCCGGCGTCCGTTCCCGCTGGAGTTCCTTCCTCGCCTGCCGGTCCGCCTTGCGGTACCCGTGGAAGTGGCCCGGATGGTACAGGTGCGAGCGGCTGCCGCCGGCCGCGAGGGCCGGGCCGACCAGGACCAGCGTGTGCTTCCAGAGCTTGCGTGCTTTCACGGTCGCGGCCAGGTCCTGCAGGGCGCAGTGCTCGATCAGCTCGTCCGGCCAGGTCACCTGGTAGGCGACCACGCACGGGGTGCCCGGCGGGTAGCCGCCCTGGAGGAGCTCGTCCTGCAGCTGGCCGGACCGCGCGGCCGACAGGAACAGCGCCATCGTGGTGCCGTGGCGGGCGAACTCCCTTACTTGCTCTCCTGGGGGCATCGGCGTCTTGCCGCCGCCGAGCCTGGTCAGGATCACCGACTGGGCCACCTCGGGGATGGTCAGCTCGCGCTGAATTCTGGCGGCCACCGCGGTGAAGCTGGACACCCCGGGCACCACCTCGGTGTCCAGGCCGAGGGCGGCGCACTGCTCGAGCTGCTCCTGGATGGCGCCCCACAGCGAGGGGTCGCCGGAGTGGACGCGGGCGACTCTCAGGTTCTGCCGCGCCGCGCGCTCGTAGTAGGGCAGCACGCCTTCCATCGGGAGCTTGGCGGAGTCGACGATCTCGGCGTTTTGTCGCGCGTGGGCTAGTATTTGCTGGTCGACCAGGCTCGACGCCCATATGACGATGTTGGCGGCGGCGATGGCTCTCGCGCCCCGGCGGGTCAGCAGGTCCGGGGCGCCAGGCCCGGCCCCCACGAACCACACCCGCCCCACGGGGCTCGGTTCTTCCTCCCGCGTGGCCGGCGCGATGGCATCAGGGCCGCTCCCATCGCGCGGAGCCGCGGACGTAACGACATCGATGTTCCATCGTTGTCGTTCCAGCGACAACGATGTTCCATCGTGGCTGTTTGCCCGCGCTGCGGCGGGCGGGCGGAGGGCGGCGCCGGGGGTGGGGGGGCGGAGGGCGGGGATGATTAGGGTGGACAAATACGGAATGTCCGGAATGTCTGTGAGGGCCGGGGCCGGGGCCGGGGCGGCCGGGGCGGCGGGGGCCGGGGCGGGGCGGGGCGGCGGGGCGGAGGAGGGCGGCGGCGGGGGCGATGAGCTCGCCTTCTAGGCCGAGGCGGGCGCCGATGACGGCGCCGTCCAGGCGGCCGGCGGTCTGCAGGCGGTCGCGCAGGATGCCGGGCGCGGGGCTGGCGGCGGCGCCGACCTTGTAGCCGACGATGGTTCCGCCGCGGGCCAGCGCCTGGTCCAGGGCATCGACGCCGCCGTTGAGGGGGACGAGCGTGACCGGTTCGGTGCCTTCGGCCAGCGAGATGCCGGCCCGGGAAGCCAGGTCCTGCATGGCGGTGATGCCGGCGACGGTCTCCACCGTCACCTCGGGAACCAGGCCGAGGACGGTCTGGGCCAGGTAGCTGAAGGTCGAGTAGAGGTTCGGGTCGCCGAGGGTGCCGAACGCGACCGTGGCGGCGCCCGCGGCGAACTCCTCCGCCACCGCGGTGGCGGCCGCCTGCCACGCCGCGGCGCGCCGCGGCGTGACGCCGCCAGTGTCGTTCAGCGCGAACTCCAGGCGCTTGACCCGGTCCGCGGTGACGTACCCGCGGATGATCGTCTCGGCCCGGCCCGGCTCGGGGGGCCCGGCGGCGGCCGCCGCGTCCGGACCGGGGGCGGCCGCGGCGTCCGGACCGGGGGCGGCCAGCACCGGGACAAGTACTACGTCGGCCTCGCGGAGCACCCGGACGGCCTTGACCGTGACCAGTTCCGGGTCTCCGGGGCCGACGCCCACCCCGATCAGCCGCTTCATGGGACAGGCACCTTAGCGCAGGCAGCGGTGAACCGGGCCGCCGCGGCCGGGTGGCCGGCCCAGTGCGTGTGCAGGTAAGAGGCGGCGACGGATCCGGTGACGTGGCCTTCGAGCCGGCCGTCGCCGAACCGCCAGGCGGGCTTGCTTCCGCTCGCCGGGACGGTCGCGGTGCGGTGGAACTCGTGGCCGCGCACCTCGTCACCCGCCCGGGCCAGGACCGAATCCGTCACGGCCACCGCGTGCCGGTAGCCGAGGGTCAGCTTCGGGGTCATCGCGGCCCGCACGTCGAGGACGCCGCACATGGGCCGGTCGTCCAGCGTCCGGGCCAGGTAGAGCAGCCCGGCGCACTCGGCGGCGACCGGCGCGCCCCGGCCGGCCAGCGCGCCCCGGCCGGCCAGCGCGGCGACCCGATCGCGCAGCCGCTCGTTGGCGGACAGCTCGGCCGCGTGCACCTCGGGGAAACCGCCGCCGAGGATCAGCCCGGCCGTCCCCGCGGGCAGGTCCTCGTCGCGCAGCGGGTCGAACGGGGCCACCCGGGCGCCGGCCGCCTCGAGCAGTTCGGCCTGCTCGGTGTAGCCGAACGTGAAGGCGAGCCCGCCGGCCACGGCGACGACCGGTGCGGGGGCGCCAGCGTGTGCGGGGCGCCGCCGAGCGGGGGCGCCGGCCAGCGCGGCCCCGGGGTCCCACGCCGGGCCCGGCAGGGCGGGGGCCTGGGCGGCCAGGGCGAGCAGGGCGTCCAGGTCGCAATGGGCGGCGATCAGCTCGCCCGTCGCCCGCATGGCCCGGCGGGCGGTCGCTTCGCGTTCTGCCGCGGGGATCAGGCCGAGGTGCCGGGACG
Organism: uncultured Actinomycetes bacterium; assembly: GCA_963722275.1. GTDB lineage: Bacteria > Actinomycetota > Actinomycetes > Streptosporangiales > Streptosporangiaceae > Palsa-504. Next base: position 58,398 of record CAVRMX010000015.1, read on the forward strand.
GCGTGATGATCCCATCGGTCCGCCTGATCGCGCCGAAGACCGTCATGCCGGACGAGGCGAGGGCCTCCCGGAGCAGGCGTTCGTGCCGGTCCGACGCGACCCGGTTCAAGATCACGCCATGGACCGGAGTCCGCGGGTCGAAGGCGGCGAAGCCGGCCGCCAGCGCGGCGACCGAACGGCCGGCCCGGGCCGCGTCCACCACGAGCACCACGGGCGCGCCGAGCAGCCGGGCCACGTGCGCGGTGGAGCCGTAGCCCGGGTCCAGGCCAGCCGCGGGATCCACGCCGTCGAACAGTCCCATCACGCCTTCGACGACGGCGACGTGGGCGCCGGCCGCGCCGTGCCGGAACAGCGGCGCGATCAGGTCCTCCCCGCACAGGAAGGGATCCAGGTTCCGCGGCGGCCGGCCGGTGGCCAGGGCGTGGTAGCCGGGATCAATGTAGTCCGGGCCGACCTTGTGCCCGGAGACCGCCAGCCCCCGCGCGCGCAGCGCCGCCATCAGCCCGCAGGCCACGGTGGTCTTGCCGCACCCGGACGCAGGGGCGGCGATGACCAGGCGCGGGACGGCTACCACTCGATGCCCTTCTGCCCCTTCTGGCCGGCGTCCATCGGGTGCTTGACCTTGGTCATCTCCGTCACCAGGTCGGCGGCCCCGATCAGCCGGGGATCCGCGTCCCGGCCGGTGATCACCACGTGCTGCAGCCCCGGCCGGGCGGCGAGCACGCTGACCACCTCGTCGACGTCCACCCAGCCCCACTTCATCGGGTAGGTGAACTCGTCGAGCACGTACAGGCGGTAGGCCTGCGCGGCCAGGTTCCTGCTGATCTGCGCCCAGCCCTCGGCGGCCTGCTCGGCGTGGCTGCCCGCGTCCCGCTGGATCCAGGACCAGCCCTCGCCCATCTTGTTCCAGCTGACCGCGCCGCCCTGGCCGGTCTCGCCGAGCAGCCGGAGCGCGCGTTCCTCGCCCACCCGCCACTTCGCCGACTTGACGAACTGGAAGACCCCGACCGGCCATCCCTGATTCCAGGCGCGCAAGGCCAGGCCGAACGCGGCGGTGGACTTCCCCTTGCCCGGCCCGGTGTGCACGATGAGCAGCGGGCGGTTCCGCCGCTGCCGGGTGGTCAGGCCGTCGTCCGGGACGTGCTCGGGAGTTCCCTGCGGCATCAGGCCACCCGCCCGCGCGTCAGCTGACGGGCCACGCCCGCCTCGAGCTCGTCAAGACCCAGCAGGGTCGCGCCGAGCAGGATCGCGAGCCGTTCGGCCAGGCCCAGCCGCAGGACCGACGACTCGCAGTCGACCACCACGCTGGCCACCCCGCCCAGCATGGCCGCGGCCCGGGCCAGGTCGGCGTCGCTGCCGCTGGTGGCGCGGCCGTCGGTGACCACGACGAGCAGGGCGCGGCGGCGAGGATCCCGGAGGCGTTCGGCGGCCAGGACGCGCGCCGCCTTGGCCAGGCCCGCCGCCAGCGGGGTCCGGCCGCCGGTGGCCAGGCCGGTCAGGCGGCGGGCGGCGGCCTCCACCGAGGAGGTGGGCGGCAGCGCGAGTTCGGCCCCGGCACCGCGGAACGTGATCAGGCCCACCTTGTCGCGGCGCTGGTAGGCGTCCATGAGGAGGGAGAGGACGGCGCCCTTGACCGCGCGCATCCGCTGCCGGGCCGCCATCGACCCGCTGGCGTCCACCGCGAAGAGCACCAGGTTCCCCTCCCGCCCCTCCCGCACCGCCTCGCGCAAGTCAGCGGGAGCGAGCGTCACCGCCCGCCGGGGCGGGGCGAGCGGCGACGGGGCGGGCGCAGGGCAGGCGATTTCATGATCGTGGCCAGTTTCGGGCGCTATCTGCCCCGAACTGGCCACGATCATGGAACCGGGCCCCCGGGAGGGGGAGGGGGAGGCAGGTTCTGGGGCGTGGGGGGCGTGGGGGGCGCGGGGGCGGCGGCGCGGAGGGCGGCGGCGCGGACGGTGGCGGGGAGGTGCAGGGCGAAGGGGCGGCCCTGCGGCAGGCGGGCGCCGACAGTGCGGCCGAACGGCCCGCGGGCAGCGGAGCGGCGCCCGGGAGCGCCCTCGCCGACGCCGGGCACGGTCAGCAACCGGGCGCGGAACGGGGCCGCCGGGGTGGCCGGCGCGCTCGGCGGTGCTTCGGTGGCTGATGTGGACGACGGGGCGGGTGAGCCTGCGTTAGCGTTTTGGCCACCGCTGGGGCCGCCGGGGCCACTGGGATCGTCGTCGGGGTCGGGACCCGGGGTCCTCGGGGCCTCGGGACCGCTGGCGTCCTCGGGGCTGTCGGGGCCGCTGGGGTCCTCGGGGCTGTCGGGGACGCTGGGGTCCTCGGGGGCGCCGGGGCTCTGGGGGGCGGCCTCGCGCAGGGCCTCTTCCAGGGCTTGCTCGTCCAGGCCGGGGGCGTCGAAGGGGTCGCGGCGGCGCCGGTGCGGCAGCGCCAGCCGGGCCGCGGTGCGGATGTCTTCCTCGGTCACCACGTCGCGGCCGGCCCAGGCGGCCAGGGCGATCGCGGCGCGCGCCGTGACCAGGTCGGCGCGCATGCCATCCACGCCGAACGCGCTGCACACCGCGCAGATCTGGCGCAACGCGCCGTCAGGCAGGTCTACCCGCGGCAGCCGGGCGCGGGCCGCGGCCACCTGTCCGGCCAGCGCCGCGGTGTCGGCGGCGAAGCGCCGGGCGAACGCCGCCGGGCCGGACTCGAAGGCGAGCCTGCGGCGGACCACCTCGGCGCGTTCGGCCGGGTCCTGGCTGGCCGTCACCTGCACGGTCAGCCCGAACCGGTCGAGCAGCTGCGGGCGCAGCTCGCCTTCCTCCGGGTTCATGGTGCCGACCAGCAGGAACCTCGAGGCGTGCCGGACCGAGACGCCCTCGCGCTCCACGTAGTTCACGCCCAGCGCGGCGGCGTCGAGCAGCAGGTCGACCAGGTGGTCGTGGAGCAGGTTGACCTCGTCGACGTAGAGCACCCCGCGGTGGGCCGCGGCCAGCAGGCCGGGCTGGAAAGCGGTCGTGCCCGCGGTCAGCACGCGCTCGATGTCCAGCGAGCCGGTCAGCCGGTCCTCGGTGGCCCCCACCGGGAGCTCGGCCAGCGTGACGGGGCGGAGCTCCGAAGCGGGGCCCGCGGGATCGGGCGCGGAGCGCGGGCCCGCGGGATCGGGCGCGGAGTGCGGGCCCGCGGGGCAGGCGGGATCGGGCGCGGCGGGATCGCAGGAGTAGAGGCAGCCGGGGACCACCGGCACCGGCGGCAGCAGCGCGGCCAGCCCGCGGACCATGGTCGACTTGGCGGTGCCCTTCTCACCCCGGACCAGGACCCCGCCGATGGCCGGCGACACCGCGTTGAGCAGCAGCGCCAGCTTCAGGTCGGCCATCCCGACGATGCCGGCGAACGGATAGGCATTGTCTGTCGTCGCCATGGAGCCAGTCCTTCCCGGGTTTCCTCGCCCGAAGTCCGGAACATGGGGCAGCCGGAGTCTCTGGCTCCCGGGTCAAGACGGCGACCCCGCAGGTCACCCCCGGTCACAGTTGCGGGACAGCCCCGGATTCGCACCGGCGTTCCTCCGCGTCGCTACCTCAGCACAGCATGGCACACGGGCTGGGCGCCGTGCGGGACGGTACCGGCTTACCCCGCCGGGTACACTGACCCGGGTTCGCCACCGGCAGACGTTGCAGCCATTCGGCAGGAAACTCTCAGCTGGCACGAGTAGCGTGTGCGCACGGATCACCGGTGGAACCGGATGGCGAATAAAGCCGTCTGTGAGCAGGCGGACACATCGTGCCAGGGCCTGGCGACGTGGCATGTACCGACACGTGACAGAAAACTCTAGATGCTGAACGGAGCACGCATGGCGAATCGTTCCCGCGTCCTGGTGACCGGCGGCGCCGGGTTCATCGGCCGCAGGCTGGTCCGTGCCCTGCTGGCCGAGGGTCACGAGGTGACCGTGGCCGACCTGCGGGCCTTCCCCGACCCGGAAGTGCGTACGTTCGTCGGCGACCTGTGCGACCCGGCCGCGGCCGCGCGGGCCGTTCAGCCAGGGACCGAGGTGATCATTCACCTGGCCGCCGTCACCTCGGTGCTGGCCTCGGTGCAGGACCCGGTCAGCACCCACCTGCTGAACGTCGACGCCACCGCCCGGCTGCTCGAGCTTGGCCGCGAGAACGAGGTGGGGACCTTCCTGCTCGCGTCCACGAACGCGGTCGTCGGCAACGTGGGCAGCGCCGTCATCAACGAGCAGGTCGTGCTCCGGCCGCTCACCCCGTACGGGGCGACCAAGGCGGCGGGCGAGATGCTGCTCGGCAGCTACGCCAGCTGCTACGGCATCACCGGCGCGGCGCTGCGGTTCTCCAACGTCTACGGCCCCGGGATGACCGAGAAGGACAGCTTCATCCCCCGGCTGATGCGCGCGGCGCGCGACGGCGAGGGCGTCAAGGTCCGGGGCGACGGCACCATGCTCCGCGACGTGGTGCACGTGGACGACATCGTCCAGGGCACCCTCGCGGCCTGGCGGTCCGGGCACAACGGCCCGCTCATCCTGGGCGCCGGCCGGTCGGTCACGGTGAACGAGATGGTGACGATCGCCCGCCAGGTCACCGGCGCGCCCATCCCGGCCGAGACCGTGCCGGTACCCCAGGGCGAGATGCCGGCCGTCGTGCTCGACATCTCCGCGGCCCGGGCGATCGGCTACCAGCCCGCGCACACCCTGGAGACCGGCATGGCCACCGTCTGGCCCAACTTCGTCCTCCAGACGCCGGAAGGAACGCAAGCATGATCTACAAGAACCCAGGGGACCAGGTGGTGGACGACGCCGCCATCAAGGAGTTCGCCGGCGCCTACGGCGAGCGCGCCACCAGCCTTCCCCCGGTCGCGATCGTGATCGCCGCCTACAACGAGGCGGGCGCCATCGGCCCTGTCATCGAGGCGCTGCCCGCCAAGATCTGCGGGCTGGCCACGACGGCCATCGTGGTCGCCGACGGCTGCGCCGACGACACCGCGGCCGAAGCCGCCGCGGCCGGCGCCATGGTCTGCGACGTGCCGGTCAACCGGGGCCAGGGCGCCGCGCTGCGGCTCGGCTACCGGCTGGCCCGCGAGGGCGGCGCCGGGTACATCGTGACCACCGACGCGGACGGCCAGTACAACCCGGCCGAGATGGAGACCGTGCTGGCGCCGGTGGTGGCCGGCGAGGCCGACTTCGTGACCGGCTCCCGGCGGCTCGGCAGCCAGGAAACCAAGGACATGATCCGCCGCACCGGCGTCCGCTTCTTCGCCAGCACGATCAGCATGCTGACCGGGCAGAAGATCAGCGACACGACGTTCGGGCTGCGGGCCATGCGCGCCGAGGTCACCGGCGCGGTCCAGCTCGAGCAGCCGCAGTACCAGGCGTCCGAGCTGCTCATCGGCGTCATCACCCACGGCTACAAGGTGGCCGAGGTGCCCGCTACCATCCACCGGCGGCGGGTGGGTGAGAGCAAGAAGGGCCAGAACCCGCTCTACAAGCTGCACCTCCCGGGCGTGAACAACCTCTTCTACGGGCTGCGCTTCGCACGGGTGGCCTACGGCACCTGGTGGCGCGAGCACCAGCGGATCAGCCGCCAGCGAACCAGGCAGGGGCGGCCAGGACGTCAGTCCGTGTCCTCGGAATCTTCACCCGCGGCCCGGGCGAACGGCTCGGGTCCGGGGTCGGTCGAGGCCAGCGCCTCTTCTGCGGCACCGGGTGCGGGCCGGCCGGGGGACGCGGCGAAGAGGACGTAGTGGAAGAACAGGAACCGCAGCAGGAACGTGCACACGTTGGCCATGCCGTACACGGCGTCCACGTAGAGCACCCGCTCGGCGCCACTGAGGCCCAGCCAGCTCGCGGAGTGGTAGGCGAACTTGGTGGCCAGCAACAAGATGACCACCACCATCGCGGAGACCACCCAGAACGGCAGGGTCTCCTTCAGCAGGCTCGGGCGGCCCTTCCGCTTCCACGCCCAGCGGCTGAGCACGTAGCTCACCAGCGCTCCGGAGAACCAGCTGATCAGGCTGGCCCAGGTGGCGGTCAGCGCAAGCGGCCCGGCGCAGATCGTGAGCACGATCTCGGTCGTGGCGAACGCCGAGATGGCCGCGACGGTGAAACGGCCGAAGCGGATGCCGAGCTTGCTGCGGGCCTTCTGGGTCAGCGTGCCGCTGATCCGGTTGGATACCAGAGCCATGGATGTCCTAGGTTAGCTAGCCGACCGTGAAACGAGGAGCAGGTATACAGTACGGAAACCGCAAGCCGGTAGGACTACCCCGGCAGGGCCGCTTAACGCGGCTTGCGAGGAAGGTGTTTCAGCATCCGCACTCTGAGCACGTTACCGCCCTTGTGCGGCACCCCGCACAACGGCGGCAAAAGTCAGGCCGATCGACTCGGACAACGGAGAGGCAGGACCGGAGCATGAAAATCTTGGTGTTGGGCGGGGACGGGTACCTGGGCTGGCCCACAGCGCTGCACCTGTCGGAGGCCGGGCACGAGGTGGCCGTGGCCGACAACTTCGTCCGCAGGCACTACGACAACGAGCTCGGGGTCGAGTCGCTGGTGCCGATCGAGCCGCTGCAGACGCGCATCGCGGTGTGGCAGGAGCTGACCGGCAAGAAGATCGGCATGTATGTCGGTGACCTGACCGACGCGCTGTTCACCTACCACATCATCACCGACTTCGAGCCCGAGGCCGTGGTGCACTTCGCCGAGCAGCGGGCCGCGCCGTACTCGATGATCGACCGGGCGCACGCGGTCTACACCCAGCAGAACAACGTGGTCGGGAACCTGAACCTGCTGTTCGCGATCGCCGAGACCAACCCGGACATCCACCTGGTCAAGCTCGGCACGATGGGCGCGTACGGCACGCCGAACATCGACATCGAAGAGGGCTGGCTGGACCTGGAGTACAACGGCCGGACCGACCGGGTGCTGTTCCCCAAGCGGCCCGGCTCGTTCTACCACCTGTCCAAGGTGCACGACAGCCACAACATCGAGTTCGCCTGCCGGATCTGGGACCTGCGCGCCACCGACCTGAACCAGGGCGTGGTCTACGGGCAGCAGACGGACCAGACGGCGCGGGACGAGCGGCTCGCGACCCGGTTCGACTACGACGCGGTGTTCGGCACCGTGCTGAACAGGTTCACCATCCAGGCGGTCATCGGCCATCCGCTGACCGTGTACGGCGGCGGCAACCAGACCCGCGGCATCATCGACATCCGGGACACGGTCCGGTGCATCCAGCTGGCCTGCGAGAACCCGGCCAACCGCGGTGAGTTCCGGGTGTTCAACCAGATGACCGAGTCGCTGTCGGTCCTCCAGATCGCCGACACCGTGGCCGGCGCCTTCCCGGCCGAGGTCACCGTCGAGCACCTGGACAACCCCCGCGTCGAGCTGCCCGAGCACTACTTCAACGTCAAGCACACCAAGCTGGTCGACCTCGGCCTCGAGCCGCACCTGCTGTCCGACACCCTGATCGAGTCGCTGTTCGAGATCACCAAGCGGTACGCCCACCGGGTCCGCCTGGAAGCGCTCCGCCCCACCGTGAAGTGGCGCGAGCCCACCGCCGGTTAAGGCGGCGGCACCGTCCGTTCGGTAAAAATGATCTTCAGATCCCGAACGGGCGGTGGTGCTCTGCGATGACGGCATGGGTCTGTGCCACCTGCGGTAACCATTTCCCCGGCCCGCGCCCCGACGTCTGTGTGGTGTGCGCGGACAAGCGGCAGTGGCTGCCGCCTAGCCTCTCAGTTGCGGCGCAGGATCCAGGTGCCGGCCGGGAGCTGCCGGCGCAGCTCGTACACGCCGGGGGTCATGCCCTGGCCCGGCGCCGCCTCGACCCGCCAGAACTCCAGCTCGGGCTGCCCGGGTCCGGCTTGCCCGGCATTCCCGGCTTGCGCGGAATCGCCGGGATCCCGCCACCACTCCCGGTTGATGACCCAGTGCTCCAGGATCACGCGGACGGTATAGAGCCGGCTCCGCCACACGAACCTGACCGGCCTGCCGTCCGCCCTGGCCTGAACCTCGACGGGCTCGCCGTACACCCTGTTCATGCCGCACCGCCCTCCTGCCCCGCCGCACGCAGTGGCAGCCGGGCGAACGGGGTCACCCAGCTTGTCGCCGCCGCGGGGAGGAAGACGGGCAGCATCGAGTCAGACTTCGATCGAATATAAGTCCATCGAACAAGGATGCAAATATTTTCAGCTAGCTTAGCTGTGATGATCAGAAATGTCAGTGCCTGGCGGCATAGTGATGGTAATCCGGCCATCTCCGAAGGAGGCACACGTGTGCTGGATATGCGACCGTCCCGGTGCTACCGAACAGGACTACCAGGACCACTTGCGGCAGCTGATCGGCACCTACGGCTGGGCCGTGCAGGGCGTGGAACGCGACGGCGTCCACCCGCCGTGGGCCTACACGGTCGGGCTCACCCCGCACCGGCGGCCCGAGCTCGTCGTCACCGGCATGGGCCTGACCCGGGCCATGCAGGTGCTCAACGGCGTGGCCGCGCACCTGCTGCACGCGGAGCCACCCGAACCCGGAACGCAGGCGGCGCTGCGCGACGGGCCGCTCGTCGAGGTGGTCACGGTGGCCGCGCCGTGGGCGCACCTGAACATGGCCGTCGAGTTCTACGGCCGGCGGATACGCGGCCTGCAGCTGGTGCACGCCGACAAGCACGGGCGCTGGCCCTGGGACGACGCGTACCAGGGCGTGCGCGGCGGGCAGCCCGTACTCGGCCCGCGGGAGCCGCCGGAACGCCGCAGGCGGGTAGGCTGAGCGGCCGGTTACCCCCGGGGGTCCCAGCCGGGTGCGGGGAAGGACGCCAGCAGGTCGCGGACCTCGGCGGCGATGCGGTCCAGGGTCGCCTCGTCGTCCTTGGTCGCGGCGGTGACGGCCTCGTCCATCCAGGCCGCGAGCGGCGCCATGTGCTCCTCGAGCAGGCCGCGGGTGGTGATCGCGGGCGTGCCGATCCGCAGGCCGGAGGGGTCGAACGGCTTGCGCTGGTCGAACGGCACCGTGTTGTAGTTCGTCTCGATGCCCGCCCGGTCCAGCGCCTTGGCGGCCGGCTTGCCGCCGATGCCCTTGGAGGTGAGGTCCATCAGGATCAGGTGGTTGTCCGTGCCGCCGGAGACCAGGTTGTAGCCGCGGGCCAGCAGCGCGCCGGCCAGCGCCTGGGCGTTCTTGACCACCTGGTGGGCGTAGTCACGGAATCCGGGCTGCGCGGCCTCGTGCAGCGCCACCGCGATGGCCGCGGTGGTGTGGTTGTGCGGGCCGCCCTGCAGGCCGGGGAACACGGCCCGGTCCACGTCCTTGGCGTGCTCGGCCTTGGACATGATCATCGCGCCGCGCGGTCCGCGGAGCGTCTTGTGCGTCGTCGTGGTGATCACGTCGGCGTGCCCCGCCGGGGACGGGTGGGCACCGCCCGCGATCAGCCCGGAGATGTGCGCGATGTCGGCGACCAGGAGCGCGCCGGCCTCGGCGGCGATGGCGGCGAAGGCCGGGAAGTCGATGGTCCTCGGGATCGCCGTGCCGCCGCAGAAGATGATCTTGGGCTGCTCCTTGAGGGCCAGGTCGCGCACCTCGTCCAGGTCGACCCGGCCGGTGTCGTGGCGGACCCCGTACTGGACCGGCCGGAACCACTTGCCGGTCGCCGAGACCGACCAGCCGTGGGTGAGGTGGCCGCCCATCGGCAGCGCCATGCCCATCACCGTGTCGCCCGGCTTGGCGAACGCCAGGTAGACCGCGAGGTTGGCGGGCGAGCCTGAATACGGCTGCACGTTGGCGTGGTCGACGCCGAACAGCGCCTTCGCCCGGTCCCTGGCGATCGTCTCCACCGGGTCGATGAACTGCTGGCCCTCGTAATACCGGCGGCCGGGGTAGCCCTCGGAGTACTTGTTGGTCAGCACGCTGCCCGACGCCTCGAGCACGGCCACCGACACGTAGTTCTCCGACGGGATCAGCCGGGCCTTCTCGTACTGCCTGCGGGCCTCGTCCTGGATGAGCCTGGCGATTTCCTCGTCAGTGCTCTCCACGGCCGGGATGGGCGGGATGTGCATGACAGACCTCCTCGCAGATGAGGCTACACACTCCGGCGGATGCCGGTCACGGGGGCACGCGCCAAGACCGTTCGGTACCTTCGTTCCTGGCACCACAAAAGGGAAGCGGGGTGGGACATGGCCACGAGAATCATCCTCGACTGCGATCCCGGCATCGATGACGCGCTCGCGATCGCGTTCGCGCACGGGCACCCCGGCATCGACCTGGTCGGCATCACCACGGTGGCGGGCAACGTCGGGCTGGCCAAGACGACGGCGAACGCGCTGGCGGTGTGCGAGTTCATCGGCGCGGCCGGGACGCCGGTGACCGCCGGATGCGCCGGGCCGCTGCTGCGCCCGGCGCTCGACGCGCGCCAGGTGCACGGGGATTCCGGCCTGGGCGGGGCCACGCTGCCGCCGCCCGCGGCCAGCCCGAGGGCCGGGCACGCCATCGACTACATCATCGACACCGTGCGCGCCGCCCCCGGCGAGATCACGCTGGTCGCGACCGGCCCGCTGACCAACATCGCGCTGGCCGTGCGGCGGGAGCCGCGGCTGGCGGACTGGGTGCGCGAGTTCGTGATCATGGGCGGGTCGGCGGGCCGGGGCAACGTCACGCCCGCCGCCGAGTACAACATCTGGGCCGACCCGGAGGCCGCCGCGGCGGTGTTCCGGGCCGGCTGGACCGTGACCATGCTCGGGCTCGACGTGACGCTGCGCACCGGGGCCACCGGGGCGGTGCTGCGGCGGATGAGCGCGCTCGGGCCGCTCGGCACCGGGCTGCTGCTGCCCGCCCTCGAGCAGTACCGGTCGGTCAGCGAGCCCGGCGGGCCGCCGGTGCACGACGTCTGCGCGGTGGCGTGGGTGGCGGAGCCGGGGATGTTCGGCCTGGTCCCGGCGCGGGTCCAGGTGGAGCTGGCCAGTCAGCTCACGGCCGGCATGACCGTGACCGACTTCGGTCTCCCCGGCGAGGTGGACAGCGGGAACGCCCTGGTCGCGATGCGCATCGACGTGGACAGGTTCTGGGACGTCACGCTCGGCGCCCGTACGCGCGGGTGGCCTCAGGCCTCGGCGGCTAGATCCAGGCTGAGCTCGAGTTCCTCGTACCGCCGTACCGTCTGCTCCGCGGCCTCGACCAGGTCGGCGTAGTTCCACCGCTCCCGGGCGCCCTCCGGGGTGGTCAGCGACACGACGCCGGACCGGCACCACACGGTCAGGCCGTGGCAGACGGAGAGCACCGACATGTCCGAGGCCGGCTGGTCGGCCCGCACCAGCCGGCCGCCGACCCCCCGCTCGCCCAGCATCGTCTCGAGTTCCGTGGCCGCCTGGCGGGCGCTGAGGCGCTCGTTGGCCCGGGTCGGCCGAGACGTCGGCCGAGAGCGTGTAGGCGCGCAGCCCGGTGACGTCGACCAGCCGGGCGTGCGCCAGCGGCGCGGGCACCGCGAACCAGACGGCCTTGCCGCGCAGGCCCCAGCCGCCGAGCCTGGCCCGGGTGGGATGGTACCCCCACCGGCCGCAGGACAGCTCGTGCACGATCTGCAGGCCACGCCCGGTGACGGCCTGGGCCGACACCCGGGCCGCGGACGGCGCCGGCCCGTGCCGCCAGCCGCGGTAGCAGTCGAAGACCTTGCAGACGAGCTCGCGGCGGCCCCCGAGGCCGCGCAGGTAGAGCCAGAGCTCCGGGCAGCCGGCCAGGGTCCGGCCTGAGCCGCCGGCTCGGGTCGCGGGGTCTGCGGGTCTGCGGGTTTTGCGGGACCAGGCCGGCGGATGAAATCGGCTCGCCTCCCATGTCCGGGGCGACGGACACGAACCGATCCCCCCCTCCGCCGGTCCCGGCCACCGCGCGCGCGTGCAAGGTGTTGGCCGCGAGTTCGCTGGCCATCAGGACGCAGTCGTCAAGGAGATCGGGCTCGAGGCCGACTTCCGAGACCGCGTCCCGGAACACCTGCCGCGCAACTGTGGCACATGTCGCATCGGCTGGCAGTGGCCACGCGTGACACGAGCCTGCGTGCACGCCTCGCAAGCCATAGATGCCCTGCTGCCTCATACCTGGTGCCTCCGGCAGATCACCTGACATAAGGCCGTCGGCAGGAGGGGTGCCGTCGGCGGCAATCCCGCGATAAACATACGCGGATTTTGACTCTTAATCTGTGAAACACAGATTACGACTCAGCTGGCCCGCTTCGCAATATCGATGGCATTATTATTTTCGTCACAGTTCAGCGCAGGCGTACCACATTGGGCATAACTCGTTCTTCTCGGGCATATCGCCTTAAACGCCTGGAATCCCTGCGTGTAAACTGTTAACAGGATGGTCGGCTGGACATGCTTGTGTTAAGCATGGGACGTGCGATATTCATGCGACTTTCGTTGACTGAAGATTAGGGTGGTTTGTCGGTATATAAGACTTTTTAGGCATTCTTCGCTAGCTATTAATTCGGCCTGCCGTGTACAGTCGCGGTAGCGAGGGAAACCCAGACGGTTACCCGCTAGGCCTCGAGACAGGGCCGTCATCGAGAAGGCCCCCCAGTGGCTGCATCCACCGGGGGGCCTTTTCCGTCTTTCGCTACGGCTAGGGCAAGTCGTAACGGCCGTCCTTCACATCCGCCAGGAACGCGGCGAAAGCGTCCCGGCGGACGACGTGCGCGCCGCCCTCGGGCCGCTTGCTGTCCCGGACGGCGGTCACGCCGTCCAGGTTGGCCGCGATCTCGACGCAGCCTCCGTTGTGGGCACTGCGGCGGGCCTTCCGCCAGATCGCCTGAGACAGGTCGGTCATGCCTACTCCATTCGCTTCGCGAGACGTTCGAGGTAGCCCGTGGTGGGCGCGGGCTCAAGCGCGGCATCGCAGGCACGCTCGAACGATTCGATGTAACCCTGCACTGATTCCGGCTTGCTCACCTCCTCCACGGAGTAGTCGGTCTCCACGAAGACGAGGCTCGGCTCGTCGTCGCGGAAGCCGAGGATGTTGACCATCGACACGATGCCGATCGGCGGGCCGTCCTCGAACCGCTGGATATGCAATTGCACATTGCGGCGCTTGCTCGAGCTCGACCAGGTGCTCGATCTGCTCCCTGCGGTCTTCTCGCATGCCCCACCGGTAAAGCAGGGACGCCTCGGTGATCACGGCGCTGAACATGGGGGCGGAGCCGTCGGTGCGATCGAGGACCTCCTGCCTGCGCTGCCGGGATTCCAGCGCCCGGCGCCGGTACGCGGGCGGCCGCGGCCCGGCCCGCATCAGCGCTTCGGTATAGGCGGGAATCTGCAAGAGCCCGGGCAGCACCAGCGGCATGAAGACCCGGATGGTGGTGGCGTCGTTCTCGTAACCGGGGAATTCACTGTCGAAGATCTCCGGGTACTCACGCCACCAGGGCCGGGCCCGGGCCCGGATGGCCAGGTCCTCGATCTCGTCTTTTCTCCTCGCCCTCGATGCCGTATATCCGGATGAGGTCCCTGATGTCGCTCATCTCGGGACGTTTCCACTGGTTGGCCTCGAACCGGCCGACTTTCCCGCGGCCCCAGTTCAGGATGTCGCAGGCATGGTTGGCGGTGTAGCCCGACCTGAGCCGGGCCGCGGTGAGCTGGCGGGCGAGACGGCGCTTGGCGATGGTGGCACCGTAGGCGTCATCGCTCATAGCGGCTTCCCCTCCTTGACAGGAGCCCTGTCATGCCTTACACGGTACCCAAGTTGTGATTCGCAAATCAAGGTGCTGGTATACACCGGATGAAGCGGGCTGGGCGGCGGCGTCGTCGAACTCGCCCTTGCGCGCGCCGTCCAGGAAGCACTCCCACTCGTGCCGGTCGAACACGAGCACCCGCTGACCGGGGTCGCCGGTCACCCGCATCAGCACCCACTCGGTCCGGTCCGCGGCGAGCCCGGCATGCGCGAAGGCGACCTCGATGGCGCCGTCGCCGTCGGCCGGAGCGGTGCCAGGCCTGCGCGGCGAGGTCGATGCCGAGCTCGGAGACCGTGGGCTTGGCGGTCACGGCTTCCTGGCGACGCCGCAGTAGAGCCAGCGCGAGCCGTCGCTGTCCGCGAGCTCGACGTCCTCGGCGCCCCACAGGCCGGTGAAGGTGACGCCGGGCTCGGCCCCCTCGTACGGCGCGACCAGCTCCAGGCCGCTGAAGAAGCGCTCGACCTTCGCCTTGGAGCGGAAGTACATGTGCTCGGTGGCGGTGTCGAAGACGGCGCGGAAGCCTTCGGCCGCGGCCGGCGGCTTGTAGTCGTCGGTGAGGTGCGACAGCGACAGGTAGCTGCCCGGGGCGAGCGCGCCCAGGTAACGCGACACCAGCGCCCACGGGTCGGAGGGGTCGGAGACGAACATCATGACGCCGGTCATCAGCAGGCCCACCGGCTCGCTGAAGTCGATCAGCTTGCGCAGCTGCGGGTGGTCCAGGATCGTGTCGGGCTCGCGCAGGTCGGCGCAGATCACGCTGATCGTGCCGCCGCTGTCGAGGAGCGCGCGGCTGTGCAGTTCCACCATGGGGTCGTTGTCGACGTACACCACGTGCGCGCCGGGGACGACCTTCTGGACCACTTCGTGGGTGTTGCCGACGGTCGGCAGCCCGGACCCGATGTCGATGAACTGCCGCACGCCGTGCTGGCCGATCCACTTGGCCGCGCGCTGGTGGAAGCCCCGGTTGGACCAGGCCGCGTCCCTGATCTCCGGCGCGGCCTTGAGGATCTGCTCGGCGGCGAAGCGGTCGACCTGGAAGTAGTTGTTGCCCTGGAGCATGTAGTCATAGATCCGGGCCGGGGTGGGCCTGCCCGGATCGACGCCGGCCGGTACCTGGGGAGCCTCGTTCATAACCGCCTTCCGGAAGAGCAGTTAAGTCCCAGTCTGGCACGGCTCGTGCGAATCACGAATATCGACATCAGGATTCCCGCCATCGCGCCGGCTGGCTGGCGGCGAGGTTAGCCGCGGGACTCGAGGTCGCCTTCGGAGTCGAGGTAGACCTGGCGGAGCTGGTCCAGGGTCTTGGCGTCGGGAGCTTCCCAGAGGCCGCGGGAGGCGGCCTCCAGCAGGCGCTCGGTGATGCCGCGCAGCGCCCAGGGGTTGGATTGCTGCATGAACGAGCGGGTTTCGGAGTCGAAGACGTAGGAGGCGGCCAGCTGCTCGTACATCCAGTCCGGGACCACGCCGGCGGTGGCGTCGTAGCCGAACAGGTAGTCCACGGTGGCGGCGAGCTCGAACGCGCCCTTGTAGCCGTGCCGGCGCATCGCCGATATCCAGCGCGGGTTCACCACCCGGGACCGGAACACGCGCCGGGTCTCCTCGGCCAGCGTGCGCGTCTTCGGCGCGTCGGGCACGGCCGAGTCGCCGATGTAGGCGGCGGGGTTACGTCCGGTCAGCGACCGGACCATGGCGACCATGCCGCCGTGGTACTGGAAGTAGTCGTCGGAGTCGGCGATGTCGTGCTCGCGGGTGTCGATGTTCTTGGCCGCCACCGCGATCCGGCGGAACGCGCCCTCCATGTCCGGCCGGGCGTTCACCCCGTCGAGCCCGCGGCCGTAGGCGTAGCCGCCCCACACCGCGTACACCTCGGCCAGGTCGGCGTCGTCGCGCCAGTTCCGCGCGTCGATCAGCGGCAGCAGGCCGGCGCCGTAGGCGCCCGGCTTGGACCCGAAGATGCGAGTGGTCGCCCGCCGCCAGTCACCGTGCCGGGCCTGGTCGGCCAGGGCGTGGGCGCGCAGGTAGTTGGACTCAGGCGGCTCGTCGAGCCCGGCCACCGCGCCGATGGCGTCGTCCAGCAGCGCGATCACGTGCGGGAACGCGTCCCGGAAGAACCCGGAGATGCGCAGCGTGACGTCGATCCTCGGCCGGGCGAGTTCGGCCAGCGGGACGATCTCGAAACCGGTGACCCGGCGCGACGCGTCGTCCCAGCGCGGGCGGCAGCCGACGAGCGCGAGGACCTCGGCGATGTCGTCGCCCTGGGTGCGCATGGCGGAGGTGCCCCACACGGTCAGGCCCACGCAGCGGGGGTACTCCCCCTCGTCGGCCAGGTGCCGGGCCAGCAGCGAATCCGCGAGGGCCAGGCCCGTCTCGAAGGACGTGCGCGACGGGATGGCCTTAGGGTCGACCGAGTAGAAATTGCGGCCGGTCGGCAGCACGTTGACCAGGCCCCTGGTCGGTGAGCCCGAAGGGCCCGCGGGCACGTATCCGCCGTCGAGGGCGTGCAGCACCGCGCCGATTTCGCCCGCCGTCGCGCGCAGCCGCGGCACGAGTTCGACGCAGGCGAACTCCAGCACCGTGGCCACGTGCTCGTCCTGGGTGAGCTGAGCGATGCCCGCAGCGTCCCAGTTGGTCGCGGCTATGGCTTCTACGAGTTCGCGCGCGAGGCGCTCGTGGTGGTCGGTCTCGCCGCGGGCGGCGTGGTCGCCTTCGGGGAGGCCTAGGGCGGCGCGGAGGCCGGGTAGGGCGCCCCAGCGGGCGCTCCACAGCTGAGGCGCGCGCAGGATGACCAGGACCAGGTTGACCAGGGCTTCGCCCTCCGGGGCGAGGCCGAGGATGTGCAGGCCGTCGCGGATCGCGGCGTCCTTGACCTCGCACAGGTAGCCGTCGATATGCAGGACGAACTCGTCGAATTCGGCCGAGCCGGGCTGCGCGTCGACGCCGAGGTCGTGATGCAGGTGGGCGGCCTGGATCAGGGACCAGATCTGGGCCCGCAGCGTGGGCAGCTTGTCCGGGTCGAGCGCGGCCACGGTCGCGTACTCGTCGAGCAGCTGCTCGAGCTTGGCCATCTCGCCGTAGGTGTCGGCGCGCGCCATCGGCGGGACCAGGTGGTCGACGATCACCGCGTGCCCGCGCCGCTTGGCCTGGGTCCCCTCGCCCGGGTCGTTGACGATGAACGGGTACACCAGCGGCAGGTCGCCGAGCACCGCGTCCGGCGCGCACCGCGCCGACAGGCCGAGCCCCTTGCCTGGCAGCCACTCCAGCGTGCCGTGCTTGCCTAGGTGCACGATCGCGTCGGCGCCGAAATCGCTGGCCAGCCAGCGGTAGGCCGCCAGGTAGTGGTGCGACGGCGGCAGGTCGGGGTCGTGGTAGATCGCCACCGGGTTCTCGCCGAACCCGCGCGGCGGCTGGATCATCAGCACGACATGGCCGAACCGCAGGCAGGCGAGCACGATGTCGCCGGACTCCTCGTCGGTGTACAGCTCACCCGGCGGGGCGCCCCAGTGGGAGCGGATGGAAGAGCCAAGCTCGTTCGGCAGATCATCGAAGAAACGGCGGTAAGCGGCGAGCGGGACCCGGGCCGGGGCGGCGCGGAGCTGCTCCTCGGTGAGCCACTCGGTGTCGTGGCCGCCGGCCGCGATCAGCGTGTGGATCAGCGTGTCGCCGTCCTCGGGGAAGCCGTCGCCGAGGTCGTAGCCCGCCTCGCGCATGGCCCGCAGCAGGGCGACGGCGGACGCCGGGGTGTCCAGGCCGACCGCGTTGCCGACGCGGGAGTGCCTGGTGGGATAGGAGGACAGCATGATGGCGACGCGCTTGCCGGCGTTCGGGGTGCGGGCCAGGCGGGCGTGCCGGACGGCGATCCCGGCCAGCCGGGCGGTCCGCTCGGGGTCGGCGGCGTACCGGGGGATCCCGTCCGGGCCTTCCTCCTTGAACGAGAACGGGACGGTGATCAGGCGGCCGTCGAACTCCGGTATCGCGACCTGCATGGCGGCGTCGATCGGGGCCAGCGCGGCGTTCGAGGCCTCCCACTGCGCGCGCGAGCTGGTCAGGCACAGGCCCTGCAGCACCGGCACGTCCAGGCCGGCCAGCACGCCCGCGTCCCAGTCGCCCTCGCCAGTGTTGTTACCCGCGGCCGAGCCGCCGGCCGCGAGCACGGTGGTGATCACCGCGTCGGCCGGGGCGAGCAGGTCAGCGAGTGCGGGGGCAGCCGCCCGGAGCGAGGCGCAGAAGATGGGCAGGGGCGCGGCGCCGTGTTCGGCCAGCGCGGCGCAAAGGGTGTCGACGAAGGCGGTATTCCCCGACAGCTCATGCGCCCGGTAGAACACGACCGCCACCACCGGGGCGGGAGCCGTTTCATGATCGTGGCCAGTTTGGGGCAGATAGCGCCCGTTTCTGGCCACGATCATGGCGGGGGGAAGGGAGTGCGTGCCGTGGGGGGGCATGGGGTGGGGGGGAGTGAAGCCCTCGCCGGTGAGGAAGACGGTGTCGGACAGGAAGCGGGCCAGCTCGCGCAGGTTCTCCGGGCCGCCCTCGCGCAGGTAGCCGAGGGCTTCGGCGGCCACGCCCGCGGGCACCGTGGACAGCGCCATCAGCTCCGCGTCCGGGCTCGCCTCGCCGCCCAGCGCGACCAGCGGCAGGCCGGCCGCGGCCAGCGCGGCGGTGAGCACGGCCACGCCATCGGGCCAGGCCTTCCGGCCGCCGAGAAGCCGCAGCACGACCAGGTCGGCCCGGGCCGCCAGCGCGGGCACCTCATCCGCGGCGATCCTGGCCGGGTTGGCGGTCAGGTAGCCGGCGCCGGACGCGGCGGCGGCGAGGAGTTCGGTGTCGGCGGTGGAAACCAAGGCGATGGTGAGCACTCACCGATACTGCCATGCTCGGCACCAGCGAACTCGCGGAGCACTCACAGCCGGCGTACAGCGTGGCCGTGGGGATGTCCAAGGACCCGGACACACCCTTACCGGTATGAACACCATGTATGGCACGCCGGCCGGGGACTACGGCAGCCCTCCGGCCGATACCTCCTCTACCCGGTTCCGCAAGAAGAGCTGGTTCCGCTGGGGCGCTGGCGCCGCCCTGGTTGGCCTCCTCGCAGGCGGCGGGATCACCCTGGCGGTGGTGTCCGGGGGCGGCACCACGGCGGCCAGCCCGGCTTCGGGCGCTTCGGGCGCCCAGGCCGCCGAGCTGAACACCGCGCTCAGCGCCGCCGCCAGCACTCCCCCGGCCCGCGTCCGCTGGGCGCTCGGCCGGCTGCGCCATCTCGGCGGCGTGGACGGGACGGTGACCTTCCATAACAAGACCGGTTTCCACACGCTCTCGTTCGAGCGAGGCACCATCGCGTCGGTCAGCGGCAGCGACGTCGTGATCAAGGCGCCGGACGGCACCACCTGGACCTGGCAGATCGTGAGCGACACCGTGGTCAGGAAGAGCGGCGGCAAGACCACGACGAGCGCGCTGTCAGCAGGCGAGACGGTGTTCGCCGGAGGGCCGGTGGTGAGCGGGGCGAAAGACGCCCGGCTGATCGTCATCAGGCCGGCCGGATCTTCGGGCTCTTCGGGACCCGCTGGATCTCAATCGGCTCAGACTTCGTTGAGCTAACCAGCAACGCATGCTGCGGCGCGCCCGGGACCGGGCGCGCCGCGTCATGCTGTGAGCGTCCATGCGGCACAATGCGGCACAATGAAACGTGAGAGACCATGGCAGACGGTGACCGAATTCCCAAGGTGCTCGTTGTCGACGACGAGCCGAACATCCGTGAGCTCGTCGAGGTCGCGCTCAAGTTCCACGGCTGCGCGGTCGTGGTCAGCGCGAGCGGCAAGGATGCGCTGCACCAGGTGGAGACGTACGAGCCGGACCTGATGATCCTCGACGTCATGCTGCCCGACATGGACGGCTTCGAGGTCTGCCGCACACTGCGCAACGAGGGCAACGACGTCCCGGTCATCTTCCTGACCGCGCGGGACACCACCTCGGACACGATCCGCGGCCTCACGCTGGGCGGCGACGACTACGTGACCAAGCCGTTCTCGGTCGAGGCGCTGGTGGCCCGGGTCCGCGCCGTGCTCCGGCGTACCACCCGGATGACCGGCGGCGACGGGGCGGCGGACGACGCCGCCATGCTGACCGTAGGCGACCTGGAGCTGGACGAGGAGCACTGGGTGGTGCGGCGCGGCGGAACCCAGGTGGAGCTCTCGCCGACCGAGTTCCGGCTGCTCGCGTACCTGATGCGCAACCAGGGCCGGATGCTGACCAGGCAGCAGCTGCTGGAGAACGTGTGGGGCTGGGAGTTCGCCGGCCAGTCCCAGGTCGTCGAGACGTACGTCAGCTACCTGCGCCGTAAGCTCGACCCGCTCGGGCCGCCGCTGATCCACACCCAGCGCGGCGTCGGCTACAGCCTGCGCCCGCCGCCGGAAACCGAGCGCGCGATCAGATGAACGTCAGGCGGCGGTTCGGGCGCCTGGGCTCCGGTCGCGGCAGGCTCTCGCTGCGGTCCCGGCTGCTCGCCGGGCTGATCACGGTGACCGCGCTGTTCCTCATCATCATGGGCGTGGTCACCACGCTGGTGCTCGGCAACTCCGAGCAGAGCCAGTTCAACTCCGATCTGTCGCTGACCGTCCGGATCAAGCTGACCGAGGTCGCCGACCTCACCGGCGGCTACGCCGTGGTCTACCTCAACCTCCCCAGCCGGCAGGTGGGCGTGCTGACCCCGCCCTCGGCGGCCTCGGCGGAACTGCAGGCCCTGATCAGGGACCTGCTGGCCAGCGGGCAGGCCAGGAGGTACTTCGGCCCGGCGGGCAATCCGCAGCGGACGCTGTTCGGCGTCTCGCTGCCGGGTTACCCGGCGCTGACCGCGATCTGGCGCGCGGTCACCCCCGCCGAGGCCACGCACAACGGGAACCTGCTGCCGGCCGGGACGAGCGTCCTGGTCATCGCGCGGCAGGACAGCGCGGTGGGCAGCGAGGTCCGCGGCCTTGAGTCCGTCGAGTTGCTCACCGGCGCGATCCTGCTCGCCCTGCTCGCGGTGGGCGGCCGCTGGCTGATCAGCCGCGGCCTGGCGCCGCTCGACCGGATGGCGAGCACCGCCGACATCATCACCAGCCGGGGCGACCTGACCGCGCGGATGCCCGACCCGGGCGATCACGCCGAGGCGGGCCGGCTGGCCCGGGCGATCAACACGATGCTGGACCGGATCCAGCATGCGTTCGGGGCCCGCTGGGAGTCTGAGCAGAAGGTGCGGCAGTTTGCCGCGGACGCCTCGCACGAGCTGCGCACCCCGCTCACCACCATCCGCGGCTATGCCGAGCTGTACCGGCAGGGCGCGCTCGGCCCGGACCGGCTGCCGAACGCCATGCGCCGCATCGAGCAGGAGGCGGACCGGATGTCCAGCCTGGTCGCCGAGCTGCTCGAGCTGGCCAGGCTGGACCGTGACTCCTCCCTCGACCTGACCGAGACCGACCTGTCCGCGCTGGTCGCGGACGCGGTCGCCGACGCCCAGGCGGTGGAGCCGAAGCGGCCGGTCAGGGCCAGCACGCCGGCCAGCCTGGTGGTGGTGGCCGACGAGCCGCGGATCAGGCAGGTGCTGGCCAACCTGCTCGGCAACGTGCGCGAGCACACCACCCCGGACACCCCGGTGGCGGTCCGGCTCTCGCGGGCCGGCCAGGGCGCGCTGATCGATGTGACCGACGCGGGCCAGGGCATGGGCGCCGAGGCGGCGGCGCGCGCGTTCGACCGCTTCTACCGGGGCGGGCACAATGGCAAGGACGCCCACGGCAGCGGCCTCGGACTGTCCATCGTGCAGGCGATCGCAGTCGCGCACGGCGGCCACGCCATGCTCAAGTCGTCGGGCGGCGTCGGCACCAGCGTGCAGGTCTGGATCCCGTTCCACCCCCCCGCCCAGAACGCCGAACGGATCCCGCCGCAAGACGCCGAACGGCCCCGGCCGCAGGACGCGACGTACAACTGAGACAGCCTGGGCCCGTGATGCCAGGCGGACCGGACTTAGCCCAGTTACCTGACCAGCGTTCCAAGGACCGCCGGTCAGGCACTGGCCAAAGGCTCATGCACCTTTAATCCCTTTTCTGCCGAGATTGGTGGGCGGGGCAACAGGACCGGGCCGGGGTGGCGGGGGCGGGTCGGCGTATTTTCCGGCAAACCCGGTCATATGCTGGCATTTCAACTACCGTTTGGGGCATGGACGACCGCGAGATCGTCGCGGCCATCGCGGCGGGCGACCCGGCCGGGCTGGCCGGCGGCTACGACGAGCACGCCGAGTCCCTGTACGGTTACTGCCGCTGGATGCTGGGCGATCCGGAGGACGCCGCCGACGCGGTCCAGGACACGTTCGTCATCGCCGCCGAACGGCTCGGCGGCCTGAGTGACCCGCGCAAGCTGCGACCCTGGCTCTACGCCGTGGCCCGCAACGAGTGCCTCGGCCGGCTGGGCAGGTCGGAAGCGGGCCTTGACGAGGCCGCCGACCTGGCCGATCCGCCCTCCGGCGCCGGCGCCGGAGGGCGCGGCGAGCGGGCCGAACTGCGCGGGCTCGTCAGGGCCGCCCTCGGCCGGCTGAGCCCCGCTGAGCGCGAGGTCATCGAGCTCGATCTCCGGCACGACCTGCACGGCGCCGACCTCGCGGCCGTGCTCGGCGTGTCACGGAACCAGGCACACGGCCTGGTGTCGCACGCCCGCGGCCAGCTGGAGGGTGAGCTCGGCGCCCTGCTCGTGGCGCGCACCGGGCGGCGGGCCTGCCCCGAGCTCGACATGCTGCTCGACGGCTGGGACGGCCGGCTGACCGCGCTGACCCGCAAGCGGGTCAGCCGCCACGTCGATCAGTGTGATGTCTGCGCCGGCCGCAGCCGCGGCGCGCTGCGCCCGGCGGCGCTGTATGGCATGACCCCGCTGGCCGCGCCCCCGCACGAGCTGCGCGAGGAAGTACTGGGGCTGTGTGCCGGATCCAGCCCGCTGGACGAGTCGTACCGGCGGGACGTAACGGAGCGGGCCGGGCCGTTCCGGCCCAATGGCTTCCCGCAGGCGGCCAGCGCCCCCAGGCGGCGGATGATCGCGCTGTCCGGGATCGCGGCGGCGGCGGGCATCCTGATCGCGCTCACGGCGACCGGGATCGTCACGGTGCTCGCGCTCACCGGGTCGCACTCTCCGCAGTCAGCCGCGGCCGGCCGGTCAACCCGCCCGCCGGGTACCGCGAGCGCCTCGGCGACCGCGGATGCCGGATCGGCCGGCGGGGCATCCCCCGGCGTGTCGCCGAGCACGAGCGCACCGACCGCCATCGGCGCGGCTCCCCCGGTGCCCTCCTCGGCCTCGGCCAAGGCGAGGCCGTCGCCGTCCCGTTCGGCCTCATCCTCGGCGCCGGCTTCCCCGACGCCGACGTTTACCCTGCACACGGGCACCCCCACGCCGACCGGTACCTCCACCGCTACGGCCACCACCACGCCGACGCCCACGTCCACCGCCACGCTGCCGTTCTAGACCCGCCTTCACGGAGGCTCGCCGGGCCCCTTCCCGCTGACCGCGCTGTTCCGGCGGCCCGGCTCCTCAGCCATCTCGTTATGTCGTTCTTATATCTGGTTGCACAATTCGGACCGAGCGTCACACCCGACCCAACTACGGTTAGGCACATGCAAGACCGTGCGGTGGTCGCGGCCGTCGTCGCAGGTGACGAGGATGGGTTCGGCGCGGCGTACGACCAGTACGCGGCGTCACTCTACGCCTACTGCCACTCGGTACTGCCCGGGTCCGAAGCCGCCGCCGAGGCGGTGCTCGACACCTTCCTGATCGCGGCGGTCAAGCTGGACGGGCTGCGTGATCCGGACCGGCTCGGTCCCTGGCTGCACGCGGTGGCGCGGAACGAATGCCTGCGCCGGCTGGGTCCCGGGGACGCGGAGATCCCCGGATGGCCGGATCCGGGCGACGAGCCGCCGGCGGCCACGCCGCCGGACGGATTCCGGCCCAGCGTGCTGACGGCGTGCGCCGACAACTCCCCGACCGGCCGGGCGCACCGGATGAGCGTGGCGTATCGTGCGGGCGCGTTCGGCCCGTCCGGCTTCCCCAAGCCGATCGGCCCGTCCGGGCCGCGATGGTGGCAGCGGGTGCGGCGGCATCCCGGCGTGGTCGCGGCGGCAGCCGTGCTGGTGGTGCTGGCCATGGCCACCGGAATCACCGTGATCATGACGGCCGGCGGTTCGCACCGCCCGCAGGCCTCCGGTCCCGGGCTGGACGCAGGCGCGCCCGGGCCGGCGTCCAGCGCGACCCCGGGCAGCACCGGCGCGGCGCCCTCCCCGGCGCCCTCCCCGGCGCGCACGGCCCCGGCTCAGCCGACGCCGCCGGTGACGACGCCCGCCGGCGCGGCCAGCTCGCAGACGCCGGCCGGACAGAGGACGCCGGACGGACGGGGGACGCCGCCGGGACCCGGGACGCCGTCGCCGTCGCGCACCTCGCCGGCATCGCCGTCGCCGTCGCCGTCGCCCACGCCGTCCTCCTCACCCGCCCAGGGTCACCTGCTGGCGGTGCCGGACAGGCTGCTGCTCACTTCGAAGAGCGGGAAGCCGGCCAGCGGGTCCTTCCTGCTGACCGCCGCGAACGGACCGGTCTCGCGCTACACCGTCAGGGTTCCGGCCGGCCTGGCCGGCAAGGTCACGGTCGCGCCGTCGGGCGGATCCCTCCCGGCCGGCGGGTTCGTGACCGTGACCGTGACGGTGACCAGCAAGGTCGCGCTGGCCACTCACGTCCTCGTGGAGCCGGGCAACCTGTCCGTCACGGTGGTCTACAAGGTCACGACCTAGAAGCCGAGGAACCGGTCGAGTTCGGCCCGGGTGGGCGAGGTAGCCGCTCCGGCACGGGTGACGGTCAGGGCGGCGGCGGCGTTGGCCCGGCGGGCGGCCTCGCCCACGGTCAGGCCGCCGGCCAGGCTCGCCAGGAACACCCCGGAGTGGGCGTCGCCCGCGCCAGTGGTGTCGACCGCCGTCACGGCGGGCGCCGCGATGTGGCTCAGCGACAGGCCGGCGCCCATCGCCGGCCCGGACACCCGCACGGCCAGCACGCAGCCGTCCGGGCCGGCCCGGACTATGACGTCGGCCTGGCCGGTCCGGCGGACCAGGCGACGGGCCGCTTCGGCCGGGTCGTCGCTGCCGGTGAGCAGGGCGGCCTCGCGCTGGTTGCAGCTCCACCAGTCGCAGCGGTCAAGCACCGGGTCGAGCACGGCCGCGGGAATGTCCGCGACCAGCGGCCCGGGATCGGTGAACAGCAGCACCCCGGGCGGCAGGCTGGCCGCCCAGGCGCCGAGGACCTGGCCCGACCCGGGCGGGACCAGCCCGTACCCGGAGACGTAGACCACGTCGCCGGGCCGGACCCGGACCACGTCCCACGCGCCGGGCTCGCGCATCGACTCGGCGCCCAGCGCGGTGACGAACGTCCGCTCGCCGCCGGCCTCGACCAGGGCCACGTCGAATCCCGTGTCCCGGTCAGGGTCGGGCGTGCGGAGCAGGCGGATGCCCTCCGCGGCCAGCGCCGCGCGGACCTTGTCGCCCCACGGCCCGGTGCCGTGACCGCCCGCGTAGACCACCGGCAGGCCCTGCCGGACGGCCGCGGCCATGATGTTGAACCCGCCGCCCACCTCGACGGCGGCCGATTCCGCGAGCATGTCGCCGCCGCGTTCGGGCAGCGCGGGCACCCGCATCAGCAGGTCGACGATCGCCTCGCCCGCGAAGACCAGGCGGTTCAGCGGAGGCGGGGTCATCGCCGTTCCGCCCGCAGGGCCAGCAGGTCGTCAGCGAGCCCGGGGAGCCCGAGGCCCTGGGCGTCGATGACGGCGATGGCCCCGGGCGGGAAGGAGCCTGCGCCGTGGCAGGCGCCGGCGATCGCGCCGGCCATCGCCGCGATCGTGTCGCAGTCGCCGCCGAGCGAGGCGGCCAGCAGGCAGGCCCGCCACGGATCGGCGGGCACCGCGGCCAGCACGGCGAACGCGGCCGGCACCGACTCCTGGGTGGCCAGGCTGGTGCCGACCAGGGTGTAGACGAGCTCGGCGGCTTCGGCCTCGTCCCGGCCCGCGACCAGGCCGGCGGCCCACTCGATGCGGGCCGCGACGCCGGCGCCCGCCACCCAGTGGCCGCGGCAGGCCGCGATCCGCGCGGCCTGGATGGCCAGCGCCGTGGCCTCGGCGGTCCCGGCGCCGGAGACACCCGCGCTCACCGCGGCGGCCACGGCCGCGGCGCCCGCCAGCGCGATCCCGGTGTTGTGCGTGACGTGGCTGGCCATCACCACCTGGTCGACCAGCGTCGACAGTCTCCCTTGAGAGGCGGAGGAGAGGGCTGAGGTGGAGGAGGCGGGTGGGGGCGGCGCGGTGGCGATGCCTACGGGGGTTATGCGCATGGCGGCGCCGTTGGTGGTGCCGGCGGCGCCGGCCTGATCGGGCGGGGTACCGGCCAGGACGGCGGCGACGGCGCGCTTGGTGGAGGGGCCGAGGAGGTCGAGGGAACCGCGTTCGGCCATGTCGCGCTCCCAGTCGACCAGGGCGGCGGCCAGCTCGTTCGGGTCTATCGTGCCGTGGCCCTTGACCAGGAGCCTGCCGAGCAGGACGGCCTGCCCGGTGTCGTCGGTGACCGCTCCGGCGGGCATGCCCGCGGCGATGGGGTGACCGGGCGGGGCGGGCTCGAAGCCGGTCAGCAGCGGCCCCCAGCGGGCGCGGATCTCCGCCCGGGACAGCATCTGCGTGGGCATGCCCAGCGCGTCCCCGATGGCGAGCCCGTACAGCGCGCCCCGGGCGCGGGAGGAGGCAGTAATCGCGGGCCTCAGAGGACGTGGCTGCCGTACATCTCGCCCAGGGGGTCGGCGAGCAGTTCCAGGCGGGCGCCGTCGGGGTCGCGGAAGTACAGCGACGTGCCGCTTTCCTCGATGTAGTCGACGCCGGCCGCGGCCAGGTTCGCGCGCAGCGCCGCCCACTTCTCCGGCGTCACCGAGATCGCGATGTGGTGCAGGCCGCCGAGGACCTCGGCGTACGGGCCCAGGTCGAGCCCGGGGAAGTCGAAGAAGGCGAGCAGGTTGCCGTTGCCGACGTCGAAGAAGAAGTGGTTGGATCCCTGGTAGTCGCGGTTCTCGATGATCTCGGTCAGCGGGAACTCGAGAACGCCCTGGTAGAAGCGGATCGTCTGCTCCACGTCCGAACTCAGCAGGGCGGTGTGGTGGATGCCGCGCGCGCTGCTCGACGGCCGTTCGGCCTTGACGTACTCGGCGTGCAGCCGGGCCCGCTCCGTTTCGATGGCGGCGAGATCCATGACACCCCTTAGATCCGGAAGAACGAGTTCAGGAACCGGTCGGCCACCGCGCGATCACCCCGGATGGTGCCCGCGTTCACCCGGCCGAACGCGGTCAGCACCAGGCTCCCGGGATCGAACTCGATCACGGCGGGCATGCCCGACACGCTCTCCCGAGCGTAGCTCAGGCCCTCGGAGGTGATGTTCACCAGGTAGTCCACGGCGTTGCGGCCGGACACCCTGACGCCGAGGGCGAGCGCCTCGCTGCCGTCCGGGACCTCCGTGGTCGCCTGCCACAACACGAACATGAACGGCACCAGCAGGTCCGCGGTGTCGCCGGCCAGCCCGTGCGCCCGGCCGGTGCCCTGGCGGATGTCCCAGCCGTGCACGCTGTAGTCCATGAGCTGGAACACCGGGTAGAAGAACGCCGGCAGCGGCCCCATGTACCTGTGCACGACCTGCCGCCCGCCCCATTCCTCGGGGCCGAGCGCCGCGCAGAGCTCCATCATCTTCTCGAAGTCGCCCCGCAGCCGCGTGACCGCGTCCGGCTGGGCCAGCTCGCGATGGGCCTTCGCGCCCTCGTCGAGGCGGTCCTGCATCACCTTCACGCCGAGCGGCTCGGCCACGTCCGCTCCGGTGGCGGCCGCCTGGAATCCGGTGAAGTAGCTCTCGGTCACGTCAATCAGGTGACCAACGACGTCGCGGACCTCCCACTTGGGACACGCGGTCGGCCCGGTCCACCGGCCGGCCGCCTCCGCCATCTTGAACAGCGCCTCGGCCTCCAGCCGGACCACCCGCAGCAGGTTGTCCTTGGCGGCGTAGCTCGTGGCGTCCCAGTCGTTCATGCCGACCCTCCCCTTGGCCGCAGGGTTGCATTCCGAACGAACATTGTTACCCGCGAAACCCTAGAACGTTCAAACGGCCGGGTCAACGGAAAGAAATAAACCGGTTACGTTGAGGGAAGTGACCAGCGCGGGCAGTCCGGGCACCGGCCCGCCGGAGATCAGCCGGCTCAGCGCGGCGGTGTCCAGGTGCCCGGCCACCAGGTCGCCCAGCACGTCCAGCCGCGCCTCCCGCACCGCGGCGAAGTCGGTGCCGGGCGCGGGCGTGAAGTCCCGGCCCGCCAGCGCCGCCACCTCGGCCAGGAACGCCCGCCGGAACGCGTCGTTCTCCAGCGCGCCGTGCCAGCTGGTACCCCACACCGCGCCGCGGCGGCAGCCGTCGAGGAACGGCTCGGCGGCCGGGTCGGTGATCTCGGCGACGCCGTGATGGATCTCGTACCCGGCCACCGGCGCGCCCAGCGCGTGCCCGCGCGGGCGGCCGAGGATCTTCTCCGCGCCGAACCGGACGCGCACCGGCAGCAGCCCGAGCCCGCCGGTCAGGCCGCGGCCCGATTCCACCGGGTCGTCGATCTGGCCGGCCATCATCTGGTAGCCGCCGCAGATGCCGAGCACCGGGCGGCCCGCCCGGGCCCGTTCGGTGATCACGGCGGCCAGGCCGCGGTCCCGCAGCCAGGCCAGGTCGGCGACGGTCGCCCGGGTCCCTGGCAGCACCACCAGGTCGGCGTCCGCCAGGCCGGCCGGGCTCGTCGCGAACCGCACCAGCACGCCAGGCTCGGCCGACAGCGCGTCCGCGTCGGTGAAGTTACTGATCCGGGGCAACCTGACCACAGCGACCCGGAGAAAATCTTTGGTACCGAACGGGCCGGGCTGGCCGCCATGGTCGACAGTAGTCGAGCGTTGATGGGTGGAGAGCCCCAGGGAGTCTTCCGCGTCGCCGCCGAGACCTTCCTGCCAGGGCAGGACGCCGTAGACGGGACGGCCGGTGAGCTGCCGGAGCATGACCAGGCCGCTGTCCAGCAGCTCGGGGGCGCCGCGGAACTTGTTGATCACGAAGCCGGAGACGAGCGCCTGGTCCTCGGGCGACAGCAGGGCCAGTGTCCCGTACATGGCGGCGAACACCCCGCCGCGGTCGATGTCGCCGGTCACGATGACCGGCAGCCCGGCCGCCCGGGCCAGGCCCATGTTGGCCACGTCGGTCTCGCGCAGGTTGATCTCGGCCGGGCTGCCCGCGCCCTCGCAGATGACCACGTCGTAGGCGTCCCGCAGCCGGGTCAGGCTGTCCAGCGCGACCTGGCGCAGCCGCGGCGCGTGCGCGCGGTAGCCCACCGCGTCGGCTTCGGCCTCGGGGTGGCCGAGCACGACGACCTGGCTGCGCCGGTCGCTGCCCGGCTTGAGCAGCACCGGGTTCATGTCGGCGGTCGGCTCGATGCCCGCCGCGGCCGCCTGCATCACCTGGGCGCGGCCGATCTCGGCGCCGTCCGGCGTCACGAACGAGTTCAGCGACATGTTCTGCGCCTTGAACGGCGCTACCTTCACGCCCTGCCGGGCCAGCCACCGGCACAGCCCGGCTACCAGCACGGTCTTGCCCGCGTCCGAACCCGTCCCGGCGACCAGCAGCGTCCCTCGCACGGATGCAGGCTACTGCGCGCAGGCGATCAGCACGGCCAGGGCGGTCGCGGCCGCGGTGACCGCCCGGGACAAGACGATGGCCCGGCGGATGTCCTCCGGCTCCGGGGCGCGCCCCTCCTCCCCCCCAAGCTCGGGGCGCGCCTCGGCCACGCCGCCGTAGACATTCGGCCCGCCGAGGCGCACGCCGAGGGCCGCCGCGAAGGCGGCCTCGCACCGGCCCGCGTTCGGGCTGGGATGACGGCCGCCGTCGCGGCGCACGACGGTCACGACGGAGGCGGGACTGGCCCCGGTCACCAGCGGGGCGCAGGCCGCGGTGAGCGCGGCGGTGACGCGGGCCGGGATCCAGTTGGCCACGTCGTCCAGCCGGGCCGAGGCCCAGCCGAACCGCAGGTACCTGGCCGAACGGTGGCCCACCATCGCGTCGAGGGTATTGACCGCGCGGTACGCGACCAGCCCGGGAACCCCGGCGACGGCTCCCCAGAGCAGCGGCGCCACCACGGCGTCCGAGGTGTTCTCGGCGACCGACTCGATCACCGCGCGGGTGATCTCCGCCGCGCCCAGCCGGGCGGGATCGCGGCCGCACAGGCTGGGGAGGACCTCCCTCGCGGCGGCAAGATCGCGGCGGTGGAGCGAGGAGCGGGCCCGTTCGGCTTCATGGTGTAGCGAGCGGGCACCGGTGACCGCCCACACCGCGGTCGCGACCGCCGCCGCCCGCCACGGCGGCCGGCCTCGCGTACGGCGGTACAGCACCGCGGCGGGGGCGGCGGCGGCCAGCACGCAGGCGGCCGCGTGCGCGGCGCCGCGGCCGCGGCTGTCGGCGTAGTCGCGGGCCTCGAGCGCGGCGGCGGCGCGGCCGAACGCGGCGACGGGATGACCGCGCCGCGGGTCGCCGAACAGCGCGTCGAGCAGCACGCCCGCCGCCAGCCCGGCGGCCAGCGGCCATCGTCGGTGTTTGAGCACCCGGCTATTGTGCCCTCTCGGGCCTAGGACCATCGGCTGAGGCGGGGTGCGGCGGGCGGCCGATGCGCGCGGGCGGGGGCGCGGGCAGGCTGGTCTTATGAGCAGAACATACGCGGAGCTCCCCGGCCTGATGACCCTGATGACCGGGGACGAGAAGCACGGGCCGAGCGCGACATCGACACTGGACGTGCTCTGGGTCCTGTACGACCAGGTGCTCCGGGTGTCGCCGGGCACCACCGGCGACCCCGGCCGCGACCGGTTCCTGCTGTCCAAGGGGCACGGGCCGGCCGCCTACTACGCGGTGCTCGCGGCCAAGGGATTCATCCCCGAGTCGTGGCTGGCCGGCTTCGGCTCGGCCGGGTCGCCGCTTGGCTACCACCCGGACCGGTCGCTAGTTCCTGGCGTCGAGATCGCCAGCGGGTCGCTGGGGCACGGGCTGCCGCTCGCGATCGGGCTGGCGCACGGACTGCTCGCGCAGGGCCTTTCCGCGCCGCGGGTCTACGTACTCGTGGGCGACGCGGAGCTGGACGAGGGCAGCAACAGCGAGGCGATCGTGTACGCGGGCGCCGTGGGCCTGCCCAACCTGACCGTGGTCGCGGTGGACAACCAGTCCTCCTCCTACGGCTGGGGACCGGGCGGCATCGAGGCGCACTTCGCGGTCAGCGGGTGGTCTGCCGTGCGGGTGTCCGGGCGGGACCATGCCGCGCTGGCTTCGGCATTCCAGGTCACGTCGGCCGGCGCGGATTCCGGCGCCGCGGGGCCGCAGCTCGTGGTGGCCACCGTCGAAGGGAAAGGGTGAACGATCATGACTGACATGCGGACGGTTTTCGCCGCCGAGGCGGCTGCCCTGCTGGACGAGGACCCGCTGGCCGCCGTGGTGCTGGCGGAGATCTCGGCCGACCTGTTCGCCAAGGCCGCGGCCAGGCATCCCGACCGGGTGCTCAACGTGGGCATCAGGGAACAGCTGATGGTCAGCGTCGGCGGCGGGCTGGCGCTGGCCGGGATGCGGCCGATCGTGCACACCTACGCGCCGTTCCTGGTCGAGCGGGCCTTCGAGCAGGTCAAGCTGGACCTCGCGCACCAGGGCGCGCACGCCCTGCTGGTCAGCATCGGGGCGTCCTACGACGCGGCCCGGTCCGGGCGGACGCACCAGGCGCCGGAGGACGTGGCGCTGATGGACAGCGTGCCCGGGTTCTCGGTTCTGGTACCGGGGCACGCGGGTGAGGTGCGAGGGCTGCTGCGCGGGGCGTTCGGCACGCTGGACGCCGGCTCTGCTTACCTGCGGCTCTCGACCGAATCCAACCGGGAGGCGCGGCCGGTGTGGCCTGGGCTGCAGGTGGTGCGTTCGGGCCGGCGGGCGGTGGTGGTGGCGGTCGGGCCGATGCTCTCGCCGGTTCTCGATGGTGTCGCTGACCTCGACGTGACCGTGGCGTACGCCACCACGGTCCGGCCGTTCGACGCCGACGGGCTGCGGTCGCTGGAGGCTGGGTCGGGTGCCGTCGTGCTGGTCGAGCCGTACCTGGCCGGGACCTCCGCGTTCGCGGTGTCTTCGGCGCTGGCCTCCCGGCCGCACCGGCTGCTGAGCCTGGGGGTGCAGCGCGGCGAGCTGCGGAAGTACGGGGAGCCTGCCGATCACGCCGCCTGGCAGGGGCTCGACCCGGCCGGGATCCGGCGCTCGGTGACGGGGTTCCTGGGTCTGACTTAACCGGTCTGACTTAACCGGTCTGACTTAACCGGTCTGACTTAGGACGTGTCCCGTCGATCTTGGCGGGTGGTTCCGCAGGTTTCCTGGCGGGTGATTCCGCGGGTTTCCTGGCGGGTGATTCCGCGGGTTTCCTGGCGGGTGGATCCCGCGTCACTCAGCCCCCGCGAGTCCCGGCCGCCACGCCCCGGCCCCGGCCCGTGCCGGCAGGCGGACCGGGCCGGCCGACATGGCCGCGCCCTGGTGCTCCGCCACCCATGTTCCATGATCTACGGGACACGCTCTGGTCGGTTTGACATAGAGAGCGCTCTAGGACCGAGACTCGTTCTATGAAATATCGCATGATCGGCACGGACCCGGCGACCAGGCGCGAGGTCAGCGCGCTCAGCCTGGGCGCGAAGCTGATGGGCAGCCGCACGGACGAGGCGACGTCGTTCGCCATCCTGGACCGGTACGCCGAGGCCGGCGGGACCTTCATCGACACCTCGGGCAACTACGCGTTCTGGGTCCACGGCACCCAGGGCGGCGAGAGCGAGGAACTGCTCGGCCGCTGGCGGCGCAGCCGCGGCATCGGCGACGAGATCGTCATCGCGACCAAGGTCGGCGCGCGGCCGCTGGCGCCCAGCGCCGGGTTCGGCGGGGTGGATCTGGATGGCCTGTCCGCCAAGGCCATCCGCGAGTCGGCGGAGCGGAGCATGTCGCGGATGGGGGTTTCCCGGCTGGACCTGATGTACGCGCACGTCGACGACCCGGCTGTGCCGCAGGCCGAGACCGTGGAGGGGTTCGCCGAGCTGGTTTCAGATGGCGTGGTGGGGCTGCTCGGGGTGAGCAACCACTGGGCCTGGCGGGTGGAGCGGGCGCGTGCGCTGGCCACGGCGGCGGGGCTGCCCGCGTACGAGGTGCTGCAGTACCAGCACACGTACCTGCGGCAGCGTAACGACCAGCCCGGGCAGTGGTCGCCGGACGGCGAGCCGGGGGCGGCGAGCCCGGACCTGCTGAGCTACCTGCGCTCCTCGCCTGAACTGACGCTGGTGGCGTACTCGCCGCTGCTGAGCGGACGGTACGTGCGGGCGGACAAGCCGCTCGGGCCGGAGTTCGACCATGCGGGGACGCCCCGGCGGCTTTCTGCGCTGGGTGCGGTAGCCGCCGAGACGGGAGCGACGGCGAACCAGGTGGTGCTGGCGTGGCTGATGGGCGGGGAGCTGCCGGTGATCCCGCTGGTGGGGGCGTCATCGGTGGCACAGCTCGAGGAGAGCCTGGCGGCGGTGGACCTGGAGCTTTCGGCCGGGCAGCGGGCGCGGCTGGACGAGGCGGGCTGAGCCTGAGGGTTGGTGGCCCCGCGACGAATGCGCAGCTCAGCTGGCTTTCGCTGGCTGGTTCTGCGCCTGTTACAGTGGGTTTTCTGGCGCCTGTGACGGTGGGTTCGGGTACCGTGGGCAGTTGCTGGACGCGGGGGGCGGTTGCGTCCAGGAGGCCGACACACTGCGACCTTCGTGTGGCCTTCACGTGATCTTCGGCGTGCACAATTACCTTCGGGCGCCCGTAGCTCAGCCGGACAGAGCAGCTGCCTTCTAAGCAGCGGGTCGCGGGTTCGAATCCTGCCGGGCGCGCTGGTCAGAGGCTTATCGGGACCTCCGCAGGCGTGGCGGGGAGCCAAAAAGGGAGCCACTCGGAGTATGGTGGCTCCCTGACGCAGGCTTCTTTGAGCAAGCGCCGGGGCCAGGGCGATGACTCGATCTACTGGGACGCATCCAAGAACCGGTACATCGGGGCCGTGAGCCTGGGGTTCAGCCCGTCCGGGGCGCGGATCCGGAGGAAGGTCACCGGGCGGACCAAGACTGAGGTCCGGGACAAGCTGCGGGAGCTGCATAAGCAGGTCGAGGGTGGGCTGCGGCCACGGCGGCGCTACACCGTGGAAGACGCGCTCGAGGACTGGCTGGCTGTTGGCCTGGATGGCCTTTCGGCGCGGACAGTGACGTTGTACCGGGGCACGATCGCGAAGGCGCTTCGTGAGGAGCTCGGTAGCGTCCGGCTGACCGATCTGACTGCGGCGGATGTTCAGAAGGCGCTGACGTCTATCGCGTCGCGGGTGTCGACGCGGACGGTGCAGATCGCGCACAACGTGCTGGTCCGGGCCATCCGGCAGGCCGAGCGGGACGACCTGGTGGGCCGTAACGTCGCTTCGTTGGTCAAGCCGCCGAAGGGGCAGCTGGGCGGGCGGCCGTCGAAGTCGTTGACGCTGGAGCAGGCGGTTTCTTTGATGGCGGCGGCCCGGGGGACGCGACTGGAGGCGTACATCGTCCTGTCGCTGTTGTCAGGGGTGCGGACCGAGGAGGCGCGGGCGCTGCGGTGGGACCACGTGGTGGCCTGGGTTGGCGGGCAGTGGGTCCCGGTCGCGGAGGCCGGGTTCGATCACGAGCAGGTGGCGGTGTTCGTCTGGCGGGCGGGGCGGGCCGGGGGTGATACGAAGACGCCGGAGTCGCGGCGGACGCTGGCTTTGCCGCGTAAGTGCGTGGAGGCGCTGCGGGAGCATCGGGTGCGGCAGGCGGAGGACCGGCTGGCGGCCGGGCCGTTCTGGCAGGACCACGGGCTGGTGTTCGCCTCGGCGGTGGGGACGCCGATGGACGATCACAACGTGCGGCGGATGTTCCGGGCAATCACGGAAGACGCCGGGCTGGGCACGGGGTGGGTGCCGCGGGAGATGCGGCATACGTTCGTGTCGCTGCCGTCAGCTCGCGGCGTTCCGGTAGAGGCGATCGCGCTGCTGGCCGGGCACAACCAGACGGCGACGACGGAGCTTGTCTACCGGCACCAGATCGTGCCCGCGCTGACTCGCGGCGCCGAGGTCATGGACCAGATCTTCGGCTAACCGATCTGGTCCGGACTTCCGGACAGAATGTGCTCGGCAAGCCATCGAGCCTCATCTGACGCACTGTCGAAATGAGGACGTTGCGTGCACGCATGCTTATGCGCTGACCGGCATGTTCACTCATAGTGTTGAGGGCTGTCCGTGGTCGGGGGAAGTTTCGCGGCTAGGCTCTCTCACCGTCAACCCGGGCCTGCCGTCAGTGGCTTATTCCCGGCCGCTGCGAGGA
Organism: uncultured Actinomycetes bacterium; assembly: GCA_963722275.1. GTDB lineage: Bacteria > Actinomycetota > Actinomycetes > Streptosporangiales > Streptosporangiaceae > Palsa-504. The sequence continues at coordinate 93,567 of CAVRMX010000015.1, forward strand.
TCCTTGCCTGCACGCCGGCGCTCAGGAGGTTGTGTCATATCGGCTCGGCCGGTCATCCGGTACCCGGGAGTGGCCGCGTGCGAGCAGTACCAGGTACCCGGCGGCGACGATGCCGGTGAGGTTGATGACGAGCTGGAGGGCTGATCCTGCCGCGTCGTGGAAACGACCGAAGACCAGGGCCAGCGCCAGGTTCCCCGCGGCCGGGATCGTGGTGACCGAGATGAACACGCCCACGAGGGCCGCCGATCTGGCGGACGTGAGCGACAGCATGCCGGCGGCGCCTGCGACGAGGGCGGTGATGAGCGAGAACCAGCCAGGCTGGTAGATGAATTCGGTGCCGGTCGAACGAGCGAGGTCGCCAGCATTCACCAAACCGGTAGCCCGCCACAAGACGGCCACGACGGCGGTCGCTGCGATGGCACCGGCGAATCCGACGACCAGCGCGATTATCCCGCGACGCACCGCGTCCATCCGGCGCAGCCGCAGCCCTACGGCTATCCCGGCGAGCGGGCCGAACTCGGGGCCGACGACCATCGCGCCGACGATAGTGATCGGGGAGTTGGTCGCGACGCCGATCGCGGCCAGCAGGCATGCCAGCACCATGAACGCCATGAACACCCAGGTCAGCGTCGAGTCTTCGCCAGTGCTGGAGATGACCTCCTCCCAGATGACAGCGTCGGCGGCGTCACCTGGCGCATTGCGCTCGGCGCGGCGCACGCCATCACCAATCGCCATGTCAACCGCGTGCAAGCTGATGGAACCGCGCCGGTCGACGCCAAGCTCCCGCAGGCCGCTGAGGACATTCTGGACACACTCGCGTGCAAGATCAGCCTGGATCAGGTCGCCGACCGGCTCGCGAGCCGCGCCCGGGAGCACAACGAGGTTGGTCGCCCCTCGCTGGCCGCGCAATACCGCCTCTACCTCATCACGGAGATCAGCCGGGCTCACGACCCGTACATGCAGCATCGACATGCTGGGTAAGCCTGCCCGACATACCCCGCTACCGTCGAGAGGCCTGTCCCATCCGGACCCTTCCGGCCCCGTGATGCCGCCAGGGCCGGACGGTGCCGAAAGCGCCGCCTACCCCCATCCGCGCGTACTACTCCGACAGCCTCCCCGGTCAAGTGGCCAGCAGCGCGGCCGGCTGGCGCCGCCATCTCCGCCCGGCCCGTCAGCGACTCAAACCTTCGGCCACTCAGACGACGGCACCCCCACCGCGCCTCATCGCGATCGGCTCAGCGAGCTTGCATGACCATGCATGACCAGCCCGCACCGAAAACGCACGGATTTGCCGCGATGATCCTGAGTCAGTCAGACGATCTCCACCGGCATTCGGCCTGCTTATGGCCGTCGCTCAAAGGCTTTTCCGTGTGCCGAGCTTCCAGACGTCGATCTGCCTACTCGGTACCCGGCGAACTAAAGAGATCATCGAGCTCATCCATCAGTCCGTAGAGATCCGGGCTGGTGACAGTTATCTCACGCGACTCTCCTGGGATCGCGCCAGGCGGAACGAGAGCGGTGTACTGCCCATAGCGGCCCATCACCGGCGAGGTGAACTGAACGTCCGGATGCTCGCCCTGGAACCGGTGAAGCCTCGTGACGGCGCTCTCCCACGGAGACAGCCCGCCTTTGGCATCCCGCAGTGGCGCCCGATCTCCGCTCACCAAGACACTCCTCCAGTCGAACCGCTTTCCGGCCGAGTCCGCCGACGCAGTTCGGCGGCCATCATGCCGCGCAGGATCACCGCCATCTCATCGGAATGTGCCGGGTAGCAGCGCTTAAGATCCTCGGCCATCTGCGCGAGCGTGCCGCCCTGATGCTCATCGAGCCACGCGCAAACCGCCTTGCGGGCGGCACCGAGGTCGATGCCCTCCAAGTCGCGGTACCTCATCGCCCACCACCCGGCACGACTCCCCCACCGACGCCGGTTTCTGCCGCCCGTTCCATGGCGGACGCCTCCTCACAATCCCGTACGGACCTGATGGATCCAGTTCACCGGTAGCGCGCTGTCGTGGAATAGTGACAACTGGGAGCATGCAGGAGTACCCGGGAGCATGACGGAGCTCCCGCAGCAAAGGCGATGCGAAGGTACCTGCGATGGCCGTGACTAATGGCGATGAGCTACGCGAATGGCGGCGGTCCCGCGGCTGGGACGTGCCCGAGCTGGCACGACGGCTCCGCCGCGCCGCCGACGAGCCCATCGCCGCCCATGAGGGCCTGATCAGGATGATCCGCGCCTGGGAACGCGGCGACCATCGCCCATCGGAACGGTACGAGCTGCTGTACCGCAGGCTCGGCCGGCCTCTGGGGAACGAGAATGGAGCCGAACCCCAGCCGACACCAACGCGACGCCAGGAGGGCACCGAACCGGTGAGAAGGCGCACCTTCGTCGAGCTGACCGGCATCTCCCTAGCCGGAGCCATGCTGCTCGGCGCAGCTGCCGCCAGCCCGGCGACAGCATCGAGCCGCTCGTCCTGATGCTCGCCGGCACCGCCCCCGAACCGCCCGCGGCGCCACCCGACCTCACCGGCCTGGCCCTCAGCGTCGCCCGGGCCCGCAAGGACTATCAAGCCTGCCGGTACGCCGAACTGGTCAACCTTCTCCCCCGCCTGCTCAGTCAGCTGGACACCGCCCGCCGCTGCCTCACCGGCGATGAGAGGCGACGCGCCTGCGCGCTCTCCGCCGGTGCCTACCACGTCGCGGCCGGGTTCCTGCTCAAGACCGGCGACCAGGGCCTAGCGCACATCGCCACCGACCGGAGCATGACCGCCGCGCTGGCCAGCCAGGACCCCCTGACGGTCGGCGCGAGCGGCCGGATCGTCACCCACACCCTGATGAGCTCGGGTCACCTGACCGCCGCCGTCACCCTCGGCGACGCCGGAACCGCCATCGACCTGGCCCGCCAGATCGACCTGGGCGCGGTCACCATAACCGAACGGAAGGCCTCGCTGCTCATCGACGTGGCCCGGGCCTTCTTCCAGTGGGGCAAGTACGAGCAGGCCCACGCCGCGCTCCGCGCCGCCGAAGCCACCGCGCCGCAGGAGGTCGCCGCCCGGCCACCCGTCGCTACCCTGGCCCGCGACCTGGCCACCCTGGCCCCAGTAGGCATCCGCCGGGACGCGGAGCAATTCGCCACCAGGATCGGCGCCCCGAGGTGACACCCGGCCGCCGTGTCCTGACCATCGTCGCCTGCGGCGCCGGCCCAGCGGCCGCGATCGGCACCCGCGTCAAGCTGGCCCAGGACCGCAGCTGGACCGTCCAGGTCACCGCCACCCCGGCCGCGCTCGACTTCTTCGACGCGACCGCCATCTCCGACCAGGCCGGCAGCCCGGTCCGCAGCCAGTACGCCAACCCCGGCGCGCCCAGGTCCCTCATCCCCGACGCCATCCTCGTCGCCCCGGCCACCTACAACACCATCAACAAATGGGCCCAGGGCATCAGCGACACCTACGCCCTCGGCACCCTCGCCGAAACCACCGGCCTCGGCGTCCCGGTCGTCGTGCTGCCCTTCGTGACGTCCCGACGACGTCTGATCCAGCCCTGGCGCGAGACCTGCCTTGGCAGCGGTCTGACGACGCGGGTCTTCGCATCGACCTGAGCTGGGGACGCGCAGCAGTGACCCGGGGATCGAGTGTGAAGCCCGTTCCTCGTGCCTGACCGGGATCCCCGCAACCACTGATCGCCCGGTGGAGTGCCAGCCAGTGCCCGTCGCAGTGCGTTATGTGCCTGGCCCGGGCTCCGGCTGCGGGCTGGCCCCTCTCTGGCGGGGCCGTGGCGGCCCGGCCCGCCTGGGAGGGCAGGGGACGCTGGGTGGCGGCGGCTCTGAGCGGACCTGATGGTATGGAGACGCGCGTCAGCCTGTCGTCCAGGACCGGGGCAAGGTGAGCAGGCCGCCTCTCCGTGCCTGGTGTGACTGGCCGGCGTGGCCGGCGTGACCCCGTTGCGGAGGGCGATTGAAGGTCAGCGAGACCACGAGGTGAGTCGCGTCAGGTTCGTTGCCCGGCGTCCAAGAGCGCGAGGACGTTCTGGATGCCCTGCGCGAGAACCGCGTCGGCGACTTGCCGGTCGGCCAGTGCGCGGGACAGCTGCAGTGTGCCGGTCATCATCGCGAAGACGCTGAGCGTCTGGACGCGTGCCGACTGCGGATTGTCCGGCGCCAGGCGGGCGCCGATGTCGTCGATGACGGCCAGCAGGCCGTCGGTGTAGGCCTGCTTGACGGCACCGGCGCAACGCCCGATCTCGTCGAGCAAGGCGGCGGACGGGCAGCCCTCGCCGGGATGGTCGCGGTGCTGGATCGAGAGGTACTCGCGCACGTACTGCTCGACTCCCGCGCGGCCCGGGGCCAGGGCGCTGAACCGCTCGCGCTGTTCGCGTAGCTGGTCGGCGACCGCGGTGGCGATGAGGTCGTCCTTGGAGGCGAAGTGGGCGTAGAAAGCGCCGTTGGTCAGTCCTGCATCCGCCATCAGCGTCGCGATCCCCGAGCTGTCGATGCCGTCCCGCTTGAACCGCCGGCCGGACGTCTCGATGATCCGCCGCCGGGTCGCCTGCTTGTGCTCATTCCCGTACCGCGCCACATGTACCTCCCGCTCGTCCCGAAGGACAGCTTGCCCTCCGCGGTCCAATGTGATTATATTACGATCATAATCCAATAGTCCAGGAGGACGCGATGACAGCAGCTCGGCCGGTGGCGCTCGTGACGGGCGCGACCTCAGGAATCGGGAAGGCGGCCGCTGTGGCACTGGCCGGCGCGGGCTTCGAGGTGACCGGAACGGGCCGGGACACGGCCCGGATCACCCCTCGCGGCGGGGTGACCTACCTCGACCTCGACGTGTCCAGCGATGAGTCGGTGGCCGCCGTGGTCCAGCAGGTGACCGGGCGGTTCGGGCGGCTCGACGTGCTGGTCAACAACGCCGGCATCGGCTCGGCGGGTGCTGCCGAGGAAAACTCGGTCGCCCAGGCGCAGCGCGTCTTCGACGTCAACGTCTTCGGCCTCATCCGCATGACCAGGGCCGTCCTGCCGCACATGCGCGCCCAGGGCAGCGGGCGCATCATCAACATCTCGTCCGTACTCGGGTTCCTCCCGGCGCCGTACGGAGCCCTCTACGCCGCCTCCAAGCATGCGGTCGAGGGCTACTCCGAGTCCGTGGACCACGAGGTCCGCGAGCATGGCGTCCGGGTGCTGCTCGTCGAGCCCTCCTACACCAGCACCGGGTTCGACGCGAACGTCGTACAGCCCGACACCCCCCTGCCGGTCTACGCGCAGCAGCGGCACATCGCCGGCCAGGTAGTGGCGGCGGGCCTCAAGGACGGCGACGATCCCGCCACTGTCGCCAAGGCGATCGTCGCGGCAGCCACCGACCCGAAGCCGAAACTGCGGTATACCGCCGGACCCGCCGCCGGACGCGTCAGCACGCTGCGCCGCATCATCCCCGCCCGGGCCTTCGACAGGCAGATCCGTAAGCTCAACCGGCTGGCCGGCTGAGTCCGCTGGATGTGCGGCGCGAGCATCTCGCATTGAGCGGCGCCGCAAATCGGCTGCCGAAGCGCGTCGCCGGCTGCCCTGGTCCAGAAACTCACAAGCACCTCGGCAGACCCAGCCCAGCCGGGCATGGCGACGAGCGCGGCAACGCCGTCGTCGGTGCTTCTCGGCCGGGACACTCAGAGGAGCAGATTGAGAGCCGCACGCGTTGTCGTCGCGTCCAGGTGTGGCGCGATGTCCGCCATCGCGGTGAAGGCGGTCCGCGCCAGGTGCTGGGCGATGGTCCTGACATCGGCGTCGTGGTCACGCGCTTTGAAGGCTTCGACCAGTGCCTGGTGATCGGCGTCCCACCGGGCCCACGAGGCGAGGTGCCCCAGTTGCGCGAGGCGCATGAAGCGTTCGCTCGTCTCACGCAGGGATGTGATCGAGTTCTGCAGGTTAGGCCCGGCTCCCTCGGTGGTGATGCCGTGGAACTGGCGGTGGGCCTCCTGCCAGCGGTCGATGTCTTCGTCGGCCTGGTACGCCCGCATCTGCTGCAGAGCTGAGTTCATCCGTTCCACATGGTCGGCTGTAGCCAGCCGGACGGTGATACTCACGGCAACGGCCTCGAGCATGATGCGTGAGGTGTAGACGGAGTCGAGCTCACCGGGGTCGATCTCGCGGACGAAGGCTCGCTGGTCCGGCTGGTTCTCGATCAGCCCTTCCTCCTGGAGCAGGCGGAATGCCTCACGCATCGGGGTCCGGCTGACGTTGAGCTTGCGCGCCATCCCGGCCTGCAGCAGCGGCGCGCCTGGCGGCAGCTCGCCGCTGATGATCATGTCGCGCAGCGTCGCATGCACATCGACCACCAGCCGGCGGCCGGATGTGGGTGCACTTCGCCGGCTGGAGTTGGTGCTCGCGCTGGCCGGGACCGAACCCAGCCGGTCAGGGCGGCTCCGCGAATCGCGGCTCTCTGCGGCTCAGGATAGTGGGACGCTGGCGTTCTCGACGATGTTCGCGCCCTGGCTGGACGCCTGCGACTCCACCTGTGAGATAGCGCTCTGGACCGAGCCGACGCCCGACGCGTCACCGTGCTTGAGCTTCGACACGGCCGCTTGCACGGTCTCGCTCACCGTGCGCATCGGGGACACGACGAGCTTGCACAACGCCGGGCTGTTCTGAGCCGCCGCGAACGCCAGGCGGATCTCACGCTTGATGAACAAGGCGGCCAGGCCAGCCTTGACAAACGCAGCTAGCCGCCCATGCGCGCCGGGCCTGAAGGTGCCAGCCCGGTACGGCTTATAGATATAGCGGTGAAACGCTCCGAAGCCCAGCGCCGCGTGCGCGACGAATTTAGTCTTCGCGAACCCGGAGGCCTCGCTCGGACACGACGTCGGCGCGGCGGACGCGCTGGCAGTCGACGTCGCTGACACGCCGCTGCCCGCTGCGGTGGTCGAGGAACTCTTGCACCCGGCGGCGAGAAACGCCACCAGGGTCAGCGAAACAACCAGACCCAGCAAACGCTTTGCCATTCCTGTTCTCCCTATCTCGGCCAGCTGTCCAGACGGCGGACGTACCCCAAGCCGGAGCCGCGCAGGTGGCATCCGCTCATGCCCAGGCCGATGTGGCCTGCCGCACCGGCGACAGCTACCTCGGCGAAGCTTGCCGAATCCTGGCCAGCCCGGTCATTCCCTCGCGGGCGAGGGTGTCCCGGTGCCAGGGAGCCGGTGCGCACCCCGCACCGCGGCCGGAACAAGCCCGCCGCCCAGAAGGACGCCAGCCGGGCCCACGCCCGGCTGCGCGCTCCCGGCGAGCGGGCCAGCTCGCGAAAACGTCCACGCCCGGCAACCCGAGAAATCGGAGGATCAAAAGGCTCACTGACCATGAGCAGCCGCCATGAGGAAGCCAGATTCCGTGATCCGCTCATATCAGCCGTTCGAGTGCGGCTTGGACGGCATGCCGGCTGACCGGGACTTGGCGTCAGATCGGCGGGAGTGCGCGCTGAGCGTCGATCACGCGCCGTGGTCATCGGAGATGCCTTCCGGTCGCGGTTGGAAGCCGGGCTCGCGGCGTGGGCAGCCTCGATGTCCGCGACGGCCATCTGCAGGCCCCGCGCCCCTCCGCTGGGACATGAACTACCCGGCGACGAATAAATCGCGGTGCTCCGCACCTATTCACGCCATCGGGCTCTCGACGACGACAGCGAGAGCGTCTGCTCTTGTTCCCGATCCCTACCGAGCGGGGGCTGCCTGCCCGCAGCGGGTCCGCTGGAGCCAGTGCGGACAGTCCGCTGACCGGCACTAGACCGGCACTCGAGTCACAGCGCCTGAAGAACAGGTCATCTCAGCTACTCAGGTGACGTCGCGCCGCTCGCGCGGGTGACGCGGGCAGCCGCGTAGTTGCACCCGGGGGTCTCGCAAAGGGTGACGATGCCACGAGGCGCATCCCTGACGTTGCCGCTCGTCCCGCCCGGCACCGTATCCGAGCGCAGCCGAGGCTGGCCACAGCTCGGGCAGTCCCCCGGCAGCTTGTTCCCCCACGAGGCCAGCGGACTCGACGCAAGCGCCGCCAGCAGGAAGAACCCGGCGATCCCGAGGACAACAATGCCCAGGGTGACGAAGACAATCATCGAGAAGCCCCCGAGGAGCCTGAGCGGCCCGGGCAGGAGCATGGTGACCAGGTGAGGCACGAAAATGAGCAGGCAGCCCGCCACGCCGAAGGCCACAGCCACGCCAAGCATCGCAAACATGGATGCGCCCGACCGATGCTGCCTGCGCTCGGCGCGCGCCGCCTGGATCAGGGTGTCCTCGTCGGCTGGCTGAGTTGTCATGCCGGTCCTCCGCCTAGCGTCGGCCTCGCAGCCATCATGTCACGAAGCGCCCATTCATGGCGAAGGAAGCGGCAGGGGTCGAAGTCGGACGCGTCGGCGATGCCAAGCCAGTCCTGCAGGCATCCGCCCTCCCTGCCCATCGCGTCCCGGATCACCCCGGTGCAGCGGACAGCCACACCGGGTGCCGTCGGCAACTCGGAGATTGACCTGGACGTCCAGGCCGGACGGAGTGGCACCGAACGTTCCTTTGCGCGCTACAGGCGCGCACACCCTATCGGCGAAACCGAGCAGATCGGCGGCAGTGTGCGCGCTGCTCCCGACGAGGATTGATCACGCAGCGCGACAGCGAGTGCCCGGCCTCGGGAAGCTGATCGCCGAATCGGGCGCGCAAGTTGATTAGTTATCCTGGCGGTACGTGCGCGTGCAGATTGCCCAGTTCGGTGTGCTCTTGCGAGGGCGTTTGCCGAGGTCGCCTCTCCGTACTCGCGCCGGGCGTGTTGACAGGGCCGACCTGCGAGGCTAGGCAATCTGCCGGGCGTGCGGTTGAGTCCGTTGCACAGAGTCGGCTAGCAGCGCAGGCAGCTCTGGTCGGCACACCCGGCCGGGATGGCGCCTTGCTGTCCAGGCCGGCCTGCTACCGTCCGCCGGCCGGCGGCCCGCAAGATGCTGGTCCGGCATGGCGGGATCGAGGACATGAGGCTGCCTGCCGGCCTAGATAGCCCGGCCGCAATACGCATCCGCGTGTGCCCTCTGGCCGGCAAGCTCGTGCGCCCGCAGCCGGCCTGGCGGGCAGGGCGTGCAGCTTGCCTTCCGGTCGATTCGGCGGGCCGGGGCGATGAGCAGGTTTCCAGCTCAGAGAGCTTCTCCCCGCGGCCACGGCCATCCGGGCTGCGGTCGCTGCACGATCAGCCCGGTACGGCGGATTATCCAGTCTGCAGGCGACCCCTTCCCGGGCCTGGAGGCCTGGGGAAGGGAGGTGTGCGGGGTGGTTACTGGGCGGGGCGTTTGCGGAGGAGCCAGACGGCGGCCAGGACGCAGGCGGTGGCGATGGCGAGGAGTATCGCGGCCCAGGCGAGCTGGAAGACCCAGATCCGGCAGGCCGGCTGGTAGGAGATCCAGTACGTGTAATGGTGCCGGGCCAGCCACTGGTCGGCCGACCCGCCAAGACGGTCCCGCGGGATCCGGCGGAGGACGCTGCCGAACGCGACCCGGTGACCGTCCGGCCCGGTGAACCAGTTGTCCACCTGGTAGTCGTTCCAGCGCCATACGTGAGACGTGCCGCCAAATGAATCTGGCTTGACGACCGCCCCGAGCGTAAACAGGTGCGGCCGGAGCCACCAGATGCCCCAGTACAGCCATGCGCCGTAGACCGGCACGAACGCCGCCATCGCCGGGACCGTGCGCCGGACCACCACGCCGATCACCAGGGCAAGGGCCAGCGCCAGCAGCGTCCAGCTGGCCATGGACAGCGGTGTCAGCTCGAAGTGCTCCCAGTACCACGGGTATCCGGGATACAGGCCCTCCCATTGCGCCAGCTGGAACCACCAGCCGAATGCCATCCCGCACAGCGCGGCGGCGGCCGCGGCGGTGACGGCGAGCGAGCCGAAGGTGCCGAGCAGCCAGCGGCGCGGGTTGATGCTCTGCACCCAGGTGTAGCGGAAGCTGCCGGTGTCGAACTCGCGGGTCACCCAGGGCAGTCCGGCGAAGAGGGCAAGGGCCGGCGCGATGGCGATCAGCGACCAGGGCACATCTGGCCGGAAAGTCGTCTTGTCGTAGAACGACTGCAAGGCGGCGGACCCGGACCTGCAGTTCGCCGAGTCGGATCCAAAGATCACCAGGCAGCCGGCTATGTGATGGGAACTCAGCCAGGACCGTAGCAGGAAGCCGTCGATGAGCAGGAAAGCACTAGCGGCCCCGAAGGCGGCGATGATGCCGAGCAGGGCAGCGCGGTGGCGGTACCAGGTGACGCGGGTCATCCGGGGTACGGCGATGCTGCTCATCGGACTGCCGCCAAGCCGGAAACGACGCGGGCCTGCGGCTGCTTCAGGTAGCCGAGCACGAGTTCCTCCATCGTGACGGGGCGGCCTGACCAGCCGGGCGGGGTATCGGCCGCGCGGACGAGCGCCTGGGCCTGGCGGCCGGCTCGTGCCATGGTGACGACCTCGATCTGCTCTTCCAGCGAGTCAGCGGCATCGGCCGGGCCTGTCAGCGCCCGGTGCGTTTTGAGCAGGTCATCCACCGGGGCGGCGACCTGTACCTGCCCGGCGGACAGCACGACCAGGTAGTTCGCCACCCGCTCCAGCTCGGACACGATATGGGAGGAGAACACGACCGACAGCCCGTCCTCGGCCACGCTGGCCATCAGCCAGCCCATCACGTCCTGCCGGGCGAGCGGATCGAGGCTGGCCAGCGGCTCGTCGAGTAGCAGCAACTTCGGCCGCCGGGCGAGGGCCAAGCTCAGCGCGACCTGTGCCTGCTGCCCGCCGGACAGTTTGCCGCCCCGCCGCCGCAGCGGGATGCCCAGCGTGTCGAGCCGGGTTAGCGCCAGGTCGCGGTCCCACCTGTTGTTCAGCGCTTCGGCCGCACTGAGGATGTCGCGGACGCGCAGCGTCCGGTACAGCGGCATCTGCTGGTCCACGTACGAGACGCCGGCCCGGGCGGCCGGCGAGCCGGGCGCAGACCCGCCGAGGACGCGCACCTGCCCCTGCGAGGGCGCGGCCAGTCCGGCGAGCACCCGGAGCAGCGTTGTCTTGCCCGCGCCGTTCGGCCCGACGAGGGCGACTACCTGGCCGGCGGGAATCGCGAGGGTGCAGTCGCGCAGCGCCCACGTACGCCGGTAGCGCTTACCAACCCGGTCGGCCTCGACGGCGGTCACGCCACGTCGCCTTTGCGGGCAGGCCCGGGGTTTGCGCCACCGGCGTTAAGAAAATCCTGGAGTGCGGCAGTGAACAGGGCCCGCAAGCCCAGCTCATCGATGCCAGCGGCGGCGGCTTCGGCGAGCCAGCCGGCCAGCTTGCGCTGCAGCTCTGCCATCTCGCGCAGGCCAGCCAGGTCCGGCGCGGTGGTGATGAACGTGCCGACGCCGGGACGGCCGGCCGCGATGCCGCGCAGCTCCAGCTCGCGGTAGGCCTTCATCACCGTGTCCGGGTTGACCGCGAGCGTGCGGGTGACGTCCTTGATCCGCGGCAGCTGGTCGCCGGCCCGCAGGTAGCCAAGCCGCAGCGCATGGTCCACCTGGTGCACGAACTGCAGGTACGTCGGCACGCCCGAGCCCCGGTCCAGGTAGAACGCGATCGGCGAGACGCCGCCATCATCTGGTTTATCGGTAACCATGGTGAAACCATAAGACTGCTCACGGGGACCGTCAACTGCTCGTTACGGGCAAACCCGGGGCCGGTGATGCGGCGCAGCAGCGGCCCCGCGCTTTCCAGCGCGACCGCTCTTTGCAGGACACTCAGCGATGTGCCAGCCAGCCGGAGCAGGCTGAACGAGCATCGGCGGCCAGCCAGCCCAGCCACGACGCTGGCGGCCGGCGCGCAGCCGACGATGACCAGGCCGACCACGATCATCACGCCGGCGAGCCGGCTGCCGGATACGCGGCCCCGGGGCACCGTACAGGCCAACTTGGCACGCACACGTCGATCCACTGGCCGGCACAACGAGGTCCGCTACAGGGAGGTCCTCTGGCTGCCCTGTAGCGAGCCAGACCGGCCAGTTATGTGCGCCCCACCAGGCAGCTGCAGAAATGCGGCCGCCGCGCCATATCGGCGGGTCGGCGCGCGGTTATCAAGAGCTCTTCACACCGTTGGCAATCCCGGCTACGGCCGAGCAGACACGCGGCCGGGCCCGTATATTTATGCAACGCCGCGCTTGGCGCGAATGCCCGCTTCTGCCGCGTGTAGTGCGCTCTCGCGCAGGCGCCGGCCCACGTCACCCAGTTCCCGGTCACCCGCTGCCAGATCTGCCAGCGCACGGTGGCCTGCCGGCCCGGCGCACTCAGCCAGACCCTGACCGACGACTACCGCCGGGTCCATCCCGAGCGCTGGGCCTCCCCGCCCAGCAATACCCGTATCACCCGTCCGGGCGAGGGCCGCACGCGTAGCTGCCCCTGAGCTTTTAGCCAAGTCCCGGAGATTCACCAGCTGGCTGGGTCACCAGACGCCGTAGATGACGGCGACCTGGCCGGGTGGGGTCGGGGAGTAAGCCGGCAAGGGCGTGAACCGGCCGCTGTCGAGGTCCAGCCAGCCGAACTGGACGCATTGAACGAGGGCGTACCGGCCGCCCGGGGCGAGCGACAGCACCTGCCCGCTGTCGCTCAGCTCGCCCTGGGTGGTCGCGGTGGCGCGCGCAGTCTCGGTGCGCAGCACGCGGACTGGCCCGCTGCCCGCCGTCGGCACCTCGGAGATCTGCACGACAACGGTGCCGCGGCTGTCGCGGGAAGTGGCGACCAGGACGTCACGCCCGTCGGGGGTGATCAGCGTGCTGTTGATGGTGCCGTTGACCGCCTTGGCCGGCATGATCATCCGTGCGTCCGCCAGGTTGTCGCCGGGGGCTTCGGTATCGAGCAGCCGGACTCCCTGCATCGTCATAGCGTCGTTGGACATGCTCTTGGCTTGCTGCCAGGTGAAGGAGATCATCCGGTTGCCGTCGGCCCAGGACGGCTGGCCGGGCTGGTACCAGTGACCCTGCTGCATGCCGGCGGTCCAGGTCCGGACGGTCCCGGTGACCAGGTTGATAACCTCCACCGCGCCGACCATGTACTTCGCGGGGCCGCCATTGGTAGCGCCCAGGCCGTACGAGAAGGACACCGCGAGGCGGGTGCCGTCCGGGGACAACGCGATGCCCGCGAGGTACGCGTTCACAGGTACCGGATAGGCCGGGAGCTCGGTCAGGTGTCCCGGCTTGCCGCCCGCCGAGACAGGCAGCCGGAAGAAGCGATATTCGTCCTTGGGGGCATTCTCCGCGATGGCAAGGATGAAGGAACGGCCGTCCGGGGCGGCGTCGGCAGCCACCGAGGCGGGGAAAGATTTCGTCATGATCTTGACCGTGCCGGTGATCTTCCCGGTGGCCGTGTCCCGGATCACCGCTTCGGTCACCGGCAGATCGTGGAACTGCTTGTCCGGGACAAAGGTGAACGTGAGGTAGTGCCGCGGTACGGGCGCCGAGGCCGGGGCCGGAGCCAGCCTGGGTCCGGCCACCAGGACCGCGGACACGGCGACAGCCATGACGGCGGCCGCGGCGGCGAGCGGGAGCAGACGCTGGCGCCAGCGGCGCCCGGGGGCAAGGATCCGCAGCGGGCGGAGCTGTCCCGGCTGGACGGTCTCGGTCACGCGCTTGAGCTCGTCACGCAGCAGGTTGTCGATGGAGGGCATTCCTCACGGCTCCTTCGGCAGGGCACGGGCCAGTGCGGCCAGGCCGCGGGAGGCGGTGGACCGGACAGCGCCCTCGCTGATGCGCAGGGTCGCCGCGGTGTCGGCCACGCTCAGGTCCAGGTAGTAGCGCAGGGCGAGGACCTCGCGCTGGCGCCGGGGAAGCGACCCGAAGGCCCCGATCAGCTCGCTGCGCTGCTCGAGCGCGATCACGGCGTCCGCGCCGTACGGCGGCGGGCTGGGGATCCGGCCCTCGTGCCGGCGTGCGACCAGCCGGCGGCGCAGCACCGACCGGCAGCCGTTCAGCACGGCGGACCGCGCGTAGTCCAGGGCGCTGGACTGCTGGCGCAGGCCGCGCCAGCGGCGGTGCAGCTGCTCGAACGCGTCCTGGACCACGTCCTCGGCGGTAGCCAGATCGCCGACCATGAGCAGCGCGAGCCGGACCAGGCCCAGGTGGTGCTCCGTGAACAGCTCGGTCACCGAGCGCGCGGACTCCGCCGCGCTGGGCGTGGCCCTTGGCCCGCCCTGGTCGACCGGGGTGCCCGGGCTGCGGATGAGATCCGCCGAATCGGTCTCCACGTTAAAGGGACGCGCCGGGGCCCGGTGGCGCTGCGCGGTCAGCCAGGAAATCTGCGGGCGGCTCAGTGGCCTTCCACTGGCGTGCGGGATGCCAGAAGTCCGCACGCCCTGTGGACCGCAGCAAGGGCCAGCATCAGCGGCAGGGCATGATAGCCATCCATGTCCGTGCGCCTTCTGCACCTGACCTTCATCCGCCGCTACCGGTCGGCTGGTCCTGCCCGGCCGGTCCTCGGCATCCAAGGATGCGGAGCTGCTCGAGCTGCGGCACGAGGCCGCCGTGCTATCCAGCAGCAGCGCCACGTCGATGTGCGGGTCAGATTCACCGAGCACCTCGCTGACGAATGCACGGGCCACCCGCACTTGCTCTGGCAGTGCCGGGACTGTCACGTTCCCCCTGGACCGCCACGTTGGACATCAAGCCACCCGCCTCCCTGGCCCACCCCGGCCCGGCGAACATCGGGACGGCAGCGGACACAGGACACATGCACGCCCGACTCCGCCATTCCGCGCCGCCGAAGCCACCGCGCCGCAGGAGGTCGCCGCCCGGCCACCCGTCGCTACCCTGGCCCGCGACCTGGCCACCCTGGCCCCAGTAGGCATCCGCCGGGACGCGGAGCAATTCGCCACCAGGATCGGTGCCCCGAGGTGACACCCGGCCGCCGTGTCCTGACCATCGTCGCCTGCGGCGCCGGCCCAGCGGCCGCGATCGGCACCCGCGTCAAGCTGGCCCAGGACCGCAGCTGGACCGTCCAGGTCACCGCCACCCCGGCCGCGCTCGACTTCTTCGACGCGACCGCCATCTCCGACCAGGCCGGCAGCCCGGTCCGCAGCCAGTACGCCAACCCCGGCGCGCCCAGGTCCCTCATCCCCGACGCCATCCTCGTCGCCCCGGCCACCTACAACACCATCAACAAATGGGCCCAGGGCATCAGCGACACCTACGCCCTCGGCACCCTCGCCGAAACCACCGGCCTGGGCGCCCCGATCGTGGTCCTGCCGTTCGTCAATACCGCCCTGGCCGGCCGCGCCCCGTTCCGCCGCAGCGTCGAGTCCCTGCGCGCCGAGGGCGTGAGGATCCTGCTCGGCCCGGGCGGCTTCCAGCCGCACCCGCCCCGCACCGGCGAAGGCCTGATCGACAGCTATCCCTGGCATCTCGGTCTAGATGAAGCCGAACGGATGCTAGTTCCCGTACCCCCGAACTCGTAACGCACCCGCAGCCAAGGCGCCGTCCCGGCACGAAGCAGCACTTTCCGCATCAACTTTGATGTTTTCTTTTCGCCCTGCTCACTCCGCCTTTTCCCGCTTTTCGGCACCCTTCTCCCCGCCCTCTGCAAACGATCATGAACCGCCGATTGCTCACCATAGTTCATATGACGCAGACCGTTGCATTCACCGTAATGATCATGGGCAACCCCGCGGCCGCATCACCCCCGCGAGAAAGCAGGCCGCCCTATTGCCCCGTAGTCGTGACCATCGCCAAGGGATACGACCTCGGCTACATCTGGAAAACCCAAGACCACGCCGCCGACCGCGCAGCCGACGGGTATTACCTCAACGCCGCCCAGGCCGGGGAACCGCCCGGCCGCTGGTGGGGTCCCGGAGCCCGGGCCCTCGGCCTCGCCCCCGGCCAGGCCGTCAAACGTGCGCCGTACGACGCGGTGTACCGGCAGACCGACCCGCGCACCGGAGCCAAGCTCCGACGGCCCTGCGGCCGCTACCCGACCTTCGCCGACCACCTGGCCCGGCTCACGGCCGCCGAGCCGCACGCCATCGCCGAACGGCTCATCGAACTCGAACGCGAAGCCGCCCGGGCCACCCGGCAGCCCGCCGCCTACTACGACGTCACCATCTCCTTCTCCAAGTCCATCTCGATCCTGCACGCCTCCATCCGCGAGAACGAACGCCGCGCCCGCCTCGCCGGAGACCAGGAAGCCGCCGCGTACTGGGCCGGGCGGGAGCAGCAGTTCCAAGAGGTGCTGCACCGGGCCAATCGCTCCGCGCTGGAGTACCTGCAGGCCTGGGCCGGGATCACCCGCACCGGCTACCACGGCACCCGTCGACGGCCGCGAGCCCGGCCGGTTCGAGGCCGCCGGGCTGATCGTCACGTCCTGGCTGCAGGGCACCAGCCGGGACGGCGACCCCCAGGACCACATCCACAACCAGATCGCCCGGATCACCCGCACCGTCCGCGACGGAAAGTGGCGCGCCCTGGACACCATGAGCGTCCGCGCGGTCCTCGGGGCGCTCCAGGCGGTCGCGGCAACCGCGGTGGAGTGCGAGCTGACGCGCGAGTTCGGCATGGAGTGGATCCCGCGCCCCGACGGGCGCGGCAACGAGATCCGCGGCATCAGCCAGGCGCAGATGGACGCCTACTCCACCCGCACGATGCAGGTGCGCGAGAAGGAACGCGAACTCGCCCAGGCGTGGGAGCGCAAGCACGGCCGCGCGCCGACCTCACGCGAGCTGCTGCACATCGCCAACGCCGCCACCCTGCAATCACGCAAAGGCAAAGACGCAGGCGCGATCGAGCCCCTGCGCTCCGGCGAACCAGCCACTGTCAGCGACACTGGGCGCGAGCAACTGTCTCCAGGCCCGGACGAGAAACTCACCGAGAGGGTCACCCGGATCCGCGACCTGGCCGGGCAGCGCCTAGCATCCCGCGCCGAGATGGACGAGCATCCAGGACGGATAGTGCCTGGCGAAGATCCAGCCTGGGGCGAGTTCGGCGATGCCTTTCCTGACTCTCGGGCGTCTGGCCCTAATGCGATCTTGCAGCCGCCCAGACCGGAGATCATCCCCTCGGCGAGGCTCCTGCAGCTCGCCGCCGAGCACGACACCGAACCCGACCGCGAAGCCGCGGACTGACCAGACAGACGCCATACGGCGGAACCGCCAACGCGCCATGAGGAAACGGCGAAACCGCCACAGCTACAAGCCCGCCATTACAGCCATTTTCGTCACCATATGTAACATCGAGCGAATTGCAGTTGGCTCGAACAATTTCAGATCGCCGGGCCAGAAGCGTTACCCACACTCTCCCTGCCGATTATTTCCCATTGCCCGGGCCGATTGAGTCAGCGGCCAGCCGACCATATTTGCTGGTTCTGCGTCCGCGACTCGGCGGTAGCCCTTGGTCCCGGTCGAAGGTGACCTCCGTCCCTGGCCGTCTGACGGCAGCGGGATCAGCGTGAGCCTACTTGGACGACAACCTGGCGGTGATAGCCATGACCGAGGTCACTGCAGCGACTTTGGCCGCCCATCCCTTCCTGCACGGTGTATCCCCGGACCACCTGGCCATGCTCGCCCGGGCCGCCTCGGACGTCACCTTCCCGGCCGGGCAATGAGGAAGCCGGTGACGTAAGGGCCTGTTCCGGCCCTGACAGGCCGCGCCGCCAGGCGCATGATGCGGCAGCCAAGATGGCTCTGCGGAGGTGATGACCGTGCGATCCGAAGATATAAACGCACGCCAAGTTCAGCAGGCCTTTGCTAACGGCGCGACCCTGGCCGAGCTTGAGCAGCACATCGCGTACCTACGCTCCCTCGGCGCTCCAGACGACGCTCATCCCAGGGCGGGCGTCAATGACGACTACGAAATCACCGTGATGATCTGCGTTGTGCAGCGGCCCGCGCCACAGGTCGCACGTGCGTCTTCATTACGCCCGGAGACCAGGCCGGGCCTACGTGCTGGCCCAGCGGGTAAGACCGCCGTGTTCCGAGTCAGACGGCGCCGGCCCGGGTCGCGGTGTCCGGGATTTGGTGCTGATGGCCCGGCTACGGGGGCGACACCGGCGGGCATCGTCCGATCACGGCCGGGATAGGTGTGCAGCACAGCTAAGACGGCGCCCGGATGACTGTGGCCACGGGTGCCGATGCGTCGGCTCACCGCTGCCGCCCCGGCCATGCGCAGGCCGTGCACCACGGTGATCACCGCAACCACGAAGATGGCGGTCGTCGCGGCGACCAGCCCGATGCACACCAGCAGCTCGATGATCCGCACGGAATGTGTGCCATGCCTGCCACCTCCCTTCGCCTAGTGCCGCAATACGTTCGTGAAACCGCTCGCGGCATCCCTCAGCTACAGGCCGGAGGTCCCCGATGAGAGGGCCCCTGGTCACCTGTGCGAACTGATGTGTGCCAGTCCTCAGTGCCGGGACCTCACGCCCGCAGGGCCCAGTCCGGGAATCTGCCGGATGAGGCCGACCTTCGGCGCGGCCGCCCAGATCACCCATTCGAGCGCGACGCCAGCGAATCGGCAGCCAACCGGTGGTGGCCTACAGAACGATGCGGATATCGCGCGATAGCCGCAGCCAGCGATCATGACGCAGCGCGACCGGTGCTCCAGAGCGCGAGCGTCCTGATCGCCGACTCGGCGCTCAAGAAGTGTCAAGTCCAAGCGTCACGTACGGCGCTCATATCAGCCATTCCGGTGCACAGCTCATGCCGCAGCCCTGAAAGGGCCTGACTAGCCCGGTGGGCCAACAATTGCTGGCGAGGCAGGCGCGACGGTTTACTGACCGCCGTGGTATGCGCTCTGACCTGCGGCGACGTATCTGGTCGATGGACTTCGCCGCTTATTCGCCGAACTGGGCGCGCCGAGTCACCTCCCGGACTCACTGGCCGGGCCGGAAGCCGTGGCAGCAGGCACACGCTCAGCTGAGCGTCGCGCATGGGCCGCAGGTCCGGCGGCAAGTTAGCCCGGCCGGGCGGCATGGTTCAATGGGGCGGGTGAGTGCGAGCGAGGCGCTGCTCTCTGAACCCGAGGATGACGGGGCACCAGGCCCGGCAGGACCCACATTGCTTCGTGCGCTGAAACTGCACCCGTTGGCGGTAACGGCAGTGTGGGTGCTCGGCGCGGTCGCCGCCTTCGCGTGCTACCTGCGGTTGTCGCGGACTCGGGCCGTGAACTCCGATGGCGCGAGCCAGGCCCTGCAGGCCTGGGACATGCTGCACGGCAACCTGCTGCTGCATGGCTGGTCGCTTGGGGACGTCTCGTACTACACCACCGAAGTGCCGCAGTACATGCTGGTGGAGTTCTTGCGCGGGCTGAACCAGGACGTCGTGCACGTGGCCGCGGCCATGACCTACACGCTCGCGGTGCTGCTGGCCGCGTTGCTGGCCAAGGGCACTTCTACGGGGCGACAGGCCGTACGTGCGGGTGCTTATCGCGGCCGGCATCATGCTCGCGCCGCAGCTGGCGTCTGGAGTGAACATCCTGCTGTCGTCACCGGACCACATCGGCACCTCGGTGCCGGTGATGGCGGTCTGGCTGATCCTGGACCACGCCCGCCCCCGCTGGTATATCCCGGTCATCGCGGGAGCATTCCTTGGCTGGGCGATGGTGGCGGACGCACTGGCGGTCCTCATCGGGGTGCTGCCGCTGGCGGGAGTATGCGCGATCCGGGTCTTCCGGGCCGTGGCCATCGAGCGGAAGCCGCTGGCGGCGCAGTGGTATGACATGGCCCTGGGCGCTGCCGCCGTGCTGGGCGCGGCGGCGGCCGTGCTGGCGCTGCACGTCATCCACGCCTCTGGCGGGTTTTACATGCCGGCCCCCACCACGCATCTCGCTCACGGCAAGATCCTGGTCCGCAACCTGGGCATCGCCGTCCAGGGTCTGCTGCTGCTGGGCGGCGCTGACTTCCTCGGGCTCCGCCTGACGGCCAGCACCGTCTTCACGATGCTGCACGTGGTCCGGCGTGGTCCTGGCGGCATGGGGAACGTGCCTGGCGGCGTGGCGCTTCCTGCGTGATGGCGACCGGGTCGCGCAGCTGCTCGTCGCGGGCGTGGCCATCAACCTGGCCGCCTATGTGCTCAGCACCCGGGCCGGCGTGGTCACCCAGGTCCGCGAGATCGCACCCGTGCTGCCGTTTAGCGCGGCCCTGGCCGGGCGCCTGCTGGGCGGGCATACGCTGGCCGGGCGGCTCAAGCCGGCCCTGCTTGTGCCGCTGCTGCTCGTTGTCCTGCTCGGTTACCTGGCCGGCCTGGCGGGCGAGATCAGCCAGCCGCCGGTCGCGGCGCAGAACCAGCAGCTCACCTCCTGGCTGGCGGCCCGGCACCTGCATACCGGCCTGTCCGGTTACTGGGAGTCCAATGTCGTCACGCTGACCAGCGGCGACCGGGTCCAGATCCGGCTGGTGAACGGGTCCCGTCGAGGGCTCGTCCCCAGCTCATTTGAGGGGAAGGCGGAGTGGTACGACCCGCGCCGTAATGCGGCGAACTTCGTCGTGCTCTTCCCGGGGGTGGCAGAGTATCGCGGCTTTACCCAGGAGCAGGCCGTGCTGACGCTGTTCGGCAAGCCCGCGCGAACCTACCACGTCGGTGCCTACACGATCCTGGTCTGGGATAAGAATCTGCTGCGCGAACTCAGCCGCTGAACTGGGCGAACACTGTTACCTGGCCTGTCTGACAGGGGCGCGCTGAGTGAGTTGCCGTCCTAGTTGGCGGAGGGCTCGAACCGCTCGAGTAGGCGGGCGGTCCCGCAGACCGCTCTCATACTCGTCGTGACCAGGCGCTATAGCGCCGAGCAGTTGAGCTTCGCTGTGCATTCGCCAGAAGATAGCCAACGCGACAGAAATGCCGTTCTGCGCGCCTCCAGCGGACCGGACCGGAGGGTTCATTCCAGTACAGGCGGCTCAGCGCGCGTTCTTCTACGGCCGTTGATGACGCAGCGTTACAAGATGGATGGCAGGGCTCGCAGGCGACACGCCGAAGCAGAGAGGCGACATTGTTTTCGATTATTCGAACGTTAGCGAAGGCAACTAGATTTTTGGGGAGCCAATTGGGGAGCCAATAGAGACAGACGCCACGCGACGCCGTCCGATAGTCAGCGACAATAATTGCCGCTAGATGGCTCGTAGAGCGACGCCAGGCGACGTCCCGCGACGGTTCGAATGTGCCTTCTAAGCAGCGGGTCGCGGGTTCGAATCCTGCCGGGCGCGCTGACCTGTGAAAATGCTTCATTTGGAGCTTAGAAGGTCCACTACAGCGCTCCTGTGACGGTATCCAACGCTTCGGACGACGGCAAGCCAGCTATTGGCAGCGGGAGAGACTATCCTCGCCCCATCCGGCTTCGCCAGATTTCCGGGAAATTTTGGGGACTCGCATGGCCGGGAGGACGACCGGACCGCCGGACGAGCCGCAGACCCTGATCATCGCCGTCCCGAGATCGAGGAGCCAGCGTGGCAGCAGGGCTGGTCAGCGTCAATGGCACTGGGCTATTTGTGGATGATCGCGGCGATGCCACTGCCCCGGCATTGCTGTTCATCCATGGTGGCCCGGGGCAGAGCTGCTATGACTTCATGCAGATCCAGGGCGACAGGCTGGCACGGCGACTGCGCGTCATCGGCGTCGACCAGCGCGGCACGCTGCGCTCAGACACGCTTCCTGCAGAGTCCGCGCTGACTGCGGAGCTGCTGATCGCTGATTTTGAGGCCCTCAGGGAGCAGCTGGAGATTGCGTCCTGGGCGATACTCGGACACTCAGATGGTGGCGGCTATGCGCTGCAGTACGTCACCAGCCACCCTGAGGCCGTGCAGGCGGTGATCTTCGACTGCCCATGCTGGGACGCTGACCTGACCGACAGGAACCGGCTGCCTCAGGTTGCCCGCAGGCTGGATGCACTGGGGCAGCGTGCCGATGCCGACCGGTGCCGCGAGCTCGCCGCGAAGCCAGGCCGACTGACCGCAGCGGATGAGATCTACGTGGCGGCCCAGGCACTGGGTCCGCATTACATGGAGCTGTACTTTCACGATCCCGGTTCCGCTGCTGACTTCAGCCAGATCCTGGAGGACTCGGGTTTCGCCGAGGAGCAGTGGGAGCGCGGCCGCTCCCACCTTGCGCTGCTCCCCGGCATGTACAAGGCGAGGCTGTCTCTGCTACCTGACATCACGCGGCCGTCCCTGTTGTTGCACGGCGCGGACGATTTGGTCGCCGCACCGCAGATGCTGGCCGAGTTCAGCAAGTCGGTGCCAGGCGGCACCATCCGCACTTTTGACAGATCCGGTCACTTCGCCTATTTCGAGGAGGCAGCGGAGTACTGCGAGGTCGTTACCGATTTCGTTGTACAGAACACTGGCTGATCAGCGCCCCGGTTTTGACATCGAAGGCATGCGGCTTGCTGGCGAACCGGTGTGCCAGCCACAGGCCTTGGGGCGCTGTCAAGGATCGATGGCTCCTACGCCGGGGAGTTCGCCGAAGCGCGCCTTGGCATCGCGGCTCAGGATGATCCGGTCAGTCTCCGCCGCGTGCGCGGCGATGATCAGGTCGCGTGCGCCGCGCGGGGAGCCGGACCGGCGTACATGGGCGAGCAGGCGCCCATGGTGAGCCGCTGTCGCCTGCGTGTAGTCAAGGACATCGACAGTTGATGTTATTGCCGCGAGCGCCCGGGCGCGCTCGGCCGCCCGGCTGGCCGTATCCGCCATCTCAATCCCGACGCGGTATTCGGCGACCGATACCGAGGCGATGGCCAGCTCGTCGTCATCGAGCGACGAGCGGTCGATGGTTCCGCGTTCGTAGGCGATCAGGATGTTGGTGTCGAGGATCAGGCGTCGGCCCACGGATCGTGCACCTCCGAATTAAGAAGGGCGACGGCTTCAGCTATGTTCCGGCCGAATTCATCGTCTGGCGGAGGCACGTCCGCGAGCGCCGCGCGCAGGTCGGCGCCAGTGCGGCGATGAGCGGGGCCGATCTCCGCGACCGGATGACTGCCGCGGATGATGGTGATCGTCTCACCGCGCTCGACGGCATCGAGCAGATCGGAGAAGTGCCGGGATGCCTCGGTTGCGGTCATGGTCTTCATGAGGTCATTTTATCTGATAATCAGATTCGCGACCACAGCCCACGGGCGCATGACGTTGCGGGCCGGCAGGTGCCGATATCGGTGGAGCTCGGCTCGGGAAGCTTGCCTGACGTTGTTCTCGTCTCACGATGTGGGAGCAGATAATTATCCGGATCTCGCTCCGGGACGATGTGCCCTTACGCTGGCCTTCCTGCGGGGACTACAGCGCTCGCTGGACGCTGCATTCTAAGCAGCGGGCGCGGGTTCGAATCCTGCCGGGCGCGCTCATTTGACCAGTCAAAACGCAGGTTCTCAAGATCATCTTAACCTGTCTGCAGCTGGTCCATGTAGCAACGGGAGCCAACGGGGAGCCATTCAGTCCTGGTCGAAGAGGTTGCTTGCTGGCCGGAGTACCCGGCTGGTGACAGAGCTCAGCCGGGGAGGTCCTCCGGGCGCTTCGCGGCGAGATGGCCGTGCAGCAGGCCGGTGGACTGGCCGACCTCGATGAGGTATCCGTCCGGGTCCCGCAGGTAGCAGCGGATCTCCGCTCCGCGGTCGATCGGCGGTGTGACGAACTCTGCGCCCTTCGCCTTCCACTCCTGGTAGCAGGCGTGGATGTCAGCGACCCGCAGGTTCAGGAAGATCGAGGTGGTGTCGCCGGGCTGGTAGTCGACCACCGAGATGCCCGGCTTGTCGGGGGTGGGCGGCCCGCCGGGGTTCATGATGATCCACGAGTTGGACAGCCTGACAGTGCATGGGTTCTCCTCCAGGATGACGGTGCCGCCCAGGACGCGCGAGTAGAAGTCCCGCGATCGCGCGACCTTGCGGACGGTGATGAACAACGCCACCAGAATGCCCTCGGCGGGCGCAGGGAAGCTGGCGAAATCGTTGCGGGACTGAGGTTCTGTCATGGTTGCTCCACTCTGGCGGCATTGGCGGACAACGGCAGGGTTCCCGGGCAGGTGCCAGTTAATGCCGGGCCGCGGCGGGATCAAACGTGCGGGCCCGTAGCGCGCCAGCGCGAGGACGAACGACGTGAGGTCCGCAAGGCCGGCAGAGTGTCGAGGTCATGGGCCAGATCTTCGGCTATTAGACCAGCAGGTGTCTGGCCCGGCCGGCAACAGCTTCACCTACCTGCCGGCCCAGCGGGTCCTCATGCTCGTCGATGTCGTCTTCCCCGGCTGGGTGCCCTTCGCCTACCTCGCCGAGTCGCAGAACATCCCAGGATGGCTGGAAGCCCCGGCGCTGGCGCTCGGCTACCCGTTCCACACATTCATCGGGGGCCAACTCACCCGGCTGGGCACCCGGGACGACGTGGTCATCCAGCAGGAGTACGTGGCCGATCTCAAGGCGCAGGCCGCCAGAGCGCGATCGATACCTTCAACGTGGCCGACGTCTACAAGTCCGTCGATCCGACTAACCCGTGGGCCATCTTCCGCGCCTACCTGGACGGCGTTGCCGCCCAGGCCGCCAACGCGGTCGTCCCCCGCTGGATCGACCGGCTCGGCGGGGCCGACGTCTACACCCTGTCCAACGCCTTCGAACTCGTTGAGTCGCTGCGGATCGACTACAGCCACCTCGGCCCGTTCGGGATCCATCCCTAACTACCCCGGACTCCAGCCCGCCTACCACGGGGCAGCTACCTGCCCAGCCGGATCGGCTGCGAATCGACCCTCATGACCATCTTTTCGGAGAGGACAATGGCAGCATCCCCTGCACAGGCATGCCTCGAGACTAGCCTTACCAGGCTCGATGACGACGGCCGCGCCCTCCTTTTCACCGAGCCCGCACGGCTAACACCTTCAGCGACCGCCAGGTGACGGGCGAACAGCTCGTGGAGATTTATGAGCTCATGAAATGGGGGCCGAGCCCGGTTTGCAGGCGTCCGGATGGCAATCGTTCTTGGTGTTCTTCTCTTGCTGCGACTAAAGGTAATCCACCCGTCTTATGCCGACGGAGGCTGGCGGGGAAGCCCGCTACGAAGAAGCAACCTGGGCCCCGCAGATGCGTGCGGCAACTCCTGCGAGCACCCGCGGGCTCGCTGTACTACTTCGTCGGTGACTCCGCCGCCGGGCAGACTAACGGCCAGGGCAGCGACAACTTCGGCGCGAAGTGGTGGCTGGTGGCCCCGTCCGGGACGAAGATCACCGCCAACGACACCGCGGCCGCGGCGAGCGCCCCGGCGCCGTCCGCTTCTGCCACGTCGGGCACCTCGAACGCCGGCGGCGGCTGGAGCTGACGTCACCGGTGACTACCTTCCCGACCCGGACCGCGGGCACCACCGCTGGCCGGCCGCCGCGCATGTCGGGGGCACGGCCGGCCAGCGCCTGGGCCTTCGCGGGCGTGGCTGTCACATCATTTGGCGGCCCGCTGGCCCTGGCCGAGCTGTACGCGCCGGGCATCGTGGCCGGGTCCGCGGGAGCCTCGGCCGGGCTGGCGATGGTCGCGGCGGTGGCCGTGTTCGCGTTCCCGCTGGCGATCTGGCTCCGCTACGCGCGGCACGTCAACGGCCCCGGCGGCCTCTACTCGTTTGTGGAGGCCGCGGCCGGGCGCCGGGTCGCCCTGGTCCAGGCCGGGCTCTGGATCGTCAGCTACCTGCTGTACCTGCTCTACACCACGGCGCAGATCGTGTACGACACGCTGCCTGCCGTGCTGCATGGCGAGCGGCAGTACCAGCCCGTGCTGGAGATCGCCATCCCGGTCGCGCTGGCCGGCGTGATGATCGCCGGCCGAAGGGTCGCCCTGCTGGTCATAGGCTTGGTAGCGGCGGGCCAGCTGGCCATCACCGCCGCCCTCGGCGGCGTGACGCTGACCCACCTGGCGACCCCGGTCTCCAGCTTCGGCGCCTCGGCGCCCGCCGGGGCGCTGGCCACCGCGATCGGCCAGACCGCGCTGCTGTACATCTGCGGCAGCCTGCCGCTGTTCCTCGGCGGCGAGCTGGCCCGCCCGGCCCGGACGATCCGCCGAGGCCTGACGGCGACCTACCTGGTGACCGCCGCGGTCATCATCGCCGCGGTCGCCCCGTTGGCCGCCGACCCAGCGATCACCCGGGCCCCCGTCCCGGGGATGACGGTGGCCGAGCGGTTCGCCGGGCACGGGTTCGCGGTCGCGGTGGGCGTCGGGGTGGCCGTCAGCGTCGCCGGGGTCATGCTCGTCGAATACCTCGCGCTAAGCCGGCTCGTCGGCGCGGTGACGTCCTGGCCGATGCGCCGGATCATTATCGCGATAGGCGCCGCCGTGGTCCTGGCGGCCCCGTTCACCCTCATCAATCCCGAACGCATCTACAACGACCTGCTCACGCCCTCGCTCGTCGCGCTGTGGCTCAGCCAGTTGATGGTCTTCGCGGTCTACCCCCGGTTCGCCGCCCGGCAGCACGACCGCCCGCTTCCCGCCTGGGTGCTGACCGTGGCCGCCACCGCGTTCGCCGTCTACGGCCTCTGGGCCACCATCCAGCACTCCGGCTGACAACTAACCAACTAGAAGGAGAAATCAGATGAACCGCGTGCATACCCTCTCCCGGCCCTCGGCCACCAGCAAGCCGGACAGATTCCCGGGCCGCTGCGCCCGTCTCGTGCTGACCGGGCCAGCGCAGCTGACATCACCCCTTAGCCGCCGGGCGGTCACCCTGCTGGCCGTGGCCGGCGCCGCCCTTCTTGCCTGGTCCGGTGTGATCCACCTCCAGCTGTGGTTCGACGGCTACCGGGACATCTCGGTCATCGGGCCGCTGTTCGGAATCCAGGGCATCACGAGCATCGCCCTCGCGCTCGCCCTCATCGTTTTCCGTCGGCTTGTGCTGCTGGCGGCCGGCGCGGTCCTGCTCGCCGCCACCGCCGTCGGGCTGCTGCTCAGCGCTGGCACCGGCCTGTTCGGCTACCAGGAAAGCCTGGCGGTTCCGTACGCCGAGACGTCCCTGGCCGTGGAGTTCACAGGCGCGGTGGTGCTCATGGTTGCCGCGGTGATCGCCCTGGTCGCCTCGCTCGCAACCCGGCGCTCGCACGGGCAATCCTTTTGAGCAGCCCGCCCGTATGAAAGAGTGTGCAGAAGATGGGAACCGCAGCTGACCGGCTGCCGGACGAAACACTGCTCGCGGGCCTCGGCGCAGGCGACGCCGACCTGGCGCTGGCGTTCGTGCGGCGCTTTCAGCGGATCGTGTTCGGTGTCGCGATGACAATCGTTGGCGACCCGGCCGCCGCGGAGGACGTCGCCCAGCAGGCCTTCGAGCAGGCATGGCGGCACGCCCAGGTGTACGACTCGCGCCGCGGGTCGGTCCGCGCCTGGCTGACGACGATCGCGCATAACCTGGCCGTTGATGTGCTCCGTTCGCGCACCTCGGCACCCGTGGACCCGGACGACCTGCCCGCTCTGCTCACCGCGGTGACCCAAACCCCGGAACGGGTCGCGGTCGCCAACGACAGAGCCGCGGGGCTGCGCCGCGAGCTCGGCCGGCTGCCAGCCCCGCAGGCGCGGGCCGTGGCAATGGCTGGCATCTACGGCATGACTGCCCGGCAAGTCGCCGACGCGGAAGGTGTTCCGCTCGGCACCGCGAAAACACGGATCAGGGACGGCATGCAGAAATTGCGCGCCGCTTATCTCCCGGAGGATGTGGGTGATGAGTGAGCTGAACGAGATGGGCTGCGCCGAGTTCGCCGACGTCGCCGCCGAGCTGGCGCTCGGCGTCCTGACCGGGCGCGAGCGCGCGCGGGCGCTCGCGCACCTGGACTGGTGCGAGGCGTGCCGCGAGAACGTACGCCAGCTGACGGTGACGGGGGAGGAACTGGTGGGGCTGCTGCCCGCCATCGAGCCCCCGGCGGGCTTCGAGACGCGGGTGATGGAACGGCTCGGCCTCGCCACGCCGGCCCGGCTCCGGCCCGCCATCTCAGCCCGGCGCGCCGCTTCGGCCGGAAACTCGCCGGCTGGATGGGTAGTGCCGGGGCAGGCCGCCCGCGTCGGATGCTGGCCGCCGCGGCCGTCGCGGTGGCGGTCATCGTCGCGGGACTGGGCGGCTGGGACCTGCACGCCGTCACCTCAACCCCGCTGAGCTCCGCCGCCCTGCTGACCGCAAGCCACCAGACGGCCGGAAAGATCTACTTCTACGACTCCGATTCCCGGTGGCTGTACATGTCCGTGAACATTGGCTCGGGCAGCGGCGCTGCTGGGAACGGCACCGTGGTCTGCCAGGTGGAAGGCCCGGACGGGCACGTCACCACCATCGGGTCGTTCCAGCTGACCGACGGCCACGGGTACTGGGGCAGCCCCGACCCGGTAACAAACGGCCCGCTGACCGGCGCGCGCCTCGTCACCACGACGGGCGCCGTCCTGGCCACCGCCACTTTCCCC
Organism: uncultured Actinomycetes bacterium; assembly: GCA_963722275.1. Lineage (GTDB taxonomy): Bacteria > Actinomycetota > Actinomycetes > Streptosporangiales > Streptosporangiaceae > Palsa-504. Next base: position 121,913 of record CAVRMX010000015.1, read on the forward strand.
ACATGACCCGCCGGGGGCAGCGCCAAAACCCCCCCGGCCGGGCCATCCGCGGCGCTACCTCCACCGGCAGCCGTACCCCCGCCGGCAGCCCCGGTCAAGGTCATCGGCTCACTGCCGGCGAGCCGCATTCAAGGAGGGCTATGGACACCACCACGCCGGCCCGAGCCGCCCGGCACATTGCCGGCGTCATCGGCGAGTACCACCACGCCGGGCGCAGGATGACCGCTTTGATATTGACACCGGACAAGTACCTGGCCGACGGGGACAAGGCGACAGACACCTACGCCGAGTTCCTGTTCCGCACGTCAGGCTTGCTGCGCCACGAGCCGCCCGCCGGGCGCACGGCCAGCCCGTCAGCTGGCACCACGCCCCCCGGCCACGGCCGGGCTGGATCACCGGCAGATCCCGGCTGGCGGTCCTGGTACGTGCACATCACCCCGCCGATGCCGAGGCTGGCCCGGCGGCGCAATGGACCTTATCCACGGCGCGAAGCGGGTCGTCGTTGTCATAGCACAGCTGCTCCGAATGCACCCTTCCGCTCACCGGTAAGGCTGCCGTGGACAGCGGCGTCACGGGCCCGTTCTGGCGTACCCACAATGGCCAGGCGATCCACCCCAGCCGTCGGGCAGGGCAGCCGGTGCTCCAGTGCTCCGTGCTCCGGTGCTCCGGCGCTCCGGTGCTCCGGTGCTCCGGCGCTGTCCGGCGAGTTCGGAGGCGAGGTCGAGCGTGCTGATGTGCGGCTGCCAGTCCGGCTTCCCTACACCGCTAGGGCGTCCCGGACCCGGCTTCGGGCCACCGCCGGGTCATCGTCGGCAGAGGCGACGTTATGCGCGACGATCTCATGGCCTGCGGAGTCAACGTGCCGGGCCGCCATGGCCAGGTACTGCGGGGCCGCCGGCTCGGCGAGAATGGTTCCCTGCGCGACCCGGCCTGGCAGCCGGATCGATCTGGAAGGTTATTGCGGAGAGGCGGATCGTGTTGTCGTTGCCTGGCCGTCATCCCCGGCCGGCGGTCCGCCGGGACGGAAGCGGTGCCCGGCCAGCGCCGGCCCGGCGGGTGCGGGCGGGAGCGTGCCGGTGACCGATGCCGTGGCCGGGACCGGCCGCCCGGCGCTGGTCCGCTGGCGGCGGGCGGTGACGGCCGCGTTCGGGCTGGGCGGGATCGCCGTCTCGGCGTGGGGTCCGCGGCTGCCGGCCATCAAGGCGGCCCTGGGTACCGGGACGGCCACGATCGGGCTGCTCCTGGCGGGCGTGACCGTCGGGGCCATCCTCGGGTTGCTCGCGTCGACTCCGGTCCTGCACTGGCTGGGCAGCCGCCGGTCCCTGGCGGGAGCGCTCCTGCTCATCGCCGCCGCGATGACTGCCTTGGGCCTGGCGCTCATGCTGGGCTCGGTTCCGCTGGTCGCGGCCGTCTTCGTGATCATCGGGCTGGGGATCGGCATTCTCGACGTGCTGATCAACGTGGAGGGCTCCGCCGTCGAGCGGGCCGCGGGGCGCACCCTCATGCCGATGATGCACGCCGCCTGGTCCATCGGGGTCGCCGTCGGGGCGGGGATCGGTGCGGCCTGCGCGGCGCTGGGCGTCTCTCCGGCCGCGCAGTTCATCGCTGAGGCCCTCGTCATCGCCGCGGCCGCCCTGGGGACGGCGGCCGGGATTCCGGGCGGGCGCCGCGCCCCGGCGCAGGAGCCGCGCCAGGACCGCGGCGCGAAGCTCCGCCAGTGGCTGCGCGGCTGGCTGGACGGGCGGCTGCTGCTCATCGGCGTGGTCATGCTCGGCGTCGAGCTCGGCGAAGGCTCGGCGGGCAACTGGCTGACCCTGGCCGCGCGCAGCGGCCATGGGCAGACTGCCGCGGTCGCCGCGCTTTTCGTCACCGCGTTCGCCGCCGCCGAAGCGCTCACCCGGATCTTCGGCGGGCCCATCGTCGACCGTCTCGGCCGGGTCCGCACCATCCGGGTCACCACCGCCCTCGGCGTCCTCGGCGTGGTGCTGTTCATCCTGGCCCAGAACCGGTGGATCGTCCTGGCTGGCGTGCTGCTGTGGGCGGCCGGCGTCTCGATGGGCTTCCCGCTCGGCATGTCCGCGGCCGCGGAGAGCGGACCCGATCCGGCCGCCCGGGTCAGCGTCGTCGCCTCTATCGGCTACTTCGCCAACCTCGCCGGACCACCCGCCATCGGCGTGCTCGCCCAGTCCGCTGGCCTCCTCAACGCCCTGTGGCTCATCGTCGCCCTGTTCCTCGCCGCCTTCGCCGCCGCCGGCTCGCTCCGCCCGCGACGTGACGACGCCGAACGGGCCGGCGTCCCCAGCCCCGGAAGCGGATACCCTGCCGACAGTTAGCGTTGCTGACTATATTTCCGGATTTCCGGGAGGCGCGGAATTCCGTTACCACGGCGATTTCGACTGGGGCGGAATCCGGATCGCCCGCGCGGTTCGTCAGCGAGTGGGCCAGGGACAGGCGCACTGGCAGCCGTGGCGGTACGACAGGGACGCTGATGAGGCCGCGGCAACGGCAGTGTTGGCTGTGCATGCCGCCACGCGGCTGCTCCGGCTGGCCGGCGAGCCGGTCGCGACCCCCTGGGATCCGGGTCTGGCGGCCATGGCGTGCCACGATGTTCGCATCGAGGAGGAACTTTCCCTCGACGCCCTGCTCGCGGACCTAGCCTGACCGGGTTCCGGTCAGGCAATGCGAACGCCGGAAATCAAGGGCCCAGACATTCGAGGCAGGATTGCCCCTGGTCCGTGCTTGATGCTTGTCTTATAGTGGTCGTATGACAGCCACGACCATCAGCTTCCGCGCCAATGAGCAGACGATGGCCGAACTCCGCCAGCTTGCTGGTGACGGGAACCTGTCGGATGCGATTCGCGAGCTTATCCATGCGCAGTACATGGCCCGGCTGTACGCGCAAGCTGCCCGTGACGCCGAACGGCTTCGCAATGACCCGGCCGACCTCGCTGAGATCAAGGCCGTGAACGAGGAGCTGGACGAGATCAGTGCGTGGTGACCTGTTCCGGCTGCGTCCCGGCAAGGACTCCGCCGGGCACGAGCAGCGCGGCCCCCGGTACGCAGTTGCGATCCAAAGTGACGGAATCCTGCTCTCCACGCTGATCGTCGCCCCGACTTCCACCAGCGCGCAGGCGGCGATCTTCCGGCCGGAGATCGAGTTGGACGGAACCCGGACCCGCGTACTCGTCGACCAGATGCGCGCGGTCGCCGCCAGCCGGCTGGGCGACTTCGCCGGCCGCCTTGACGCCATGGAGACGGGAGAGGTCGACCGGGCCGTCCGGCTCATGCTCGGAGTTCTCTGAAACGGCCCGGGATACCCATCTCGGTCGATCGGCCCGGTGCCGACGGAATGTGGCATCCCTGGAAAGGGTTGGCTTGCCGGGCGGCGAGAAATGCTGCGGCAGGGAGCGTCCGCCGGGCATTGAGATTAGCCTTCGCCTAGCTTCATCAGCTCGGATCGCCAGCTCGCGTAGAAGGCCCTTAGTTCGACCACTGATGAGCCTTCGGGCACGGGTATCTCGTCGTCGGCGAACCGATCAAGAGTGGCGATCATGCTGGCCAGGGTCCGATATCAAAGCTCGCGTCGATCTGTGCGGCGCGGGCTAGGAGAACATCCTTGCCGAAGCGCCGGGCGAGCAGGAGTACGTCGGCGAAGTCCCGGGCCGCGGCCCGGTCGAATAGCGCGAGCAGCTTGCGCCCGGCGAGTTCCTCGGGAGCCAGCGTGGGCCCGGCGGCGGTGGAAGAGGCAGGGAAGTCCGGTGGCGTATCCACGGCGAGATCGGTCACTACTTCGGCTGTGTCGCTCCGGATGACGAGCCGGCAGAATGTGTCGCTGTCGTGGATGCGCTCGGTGGCCCAGCCCTGTTCCCGTGCCGCGGCTTCCAACGCGTCGCGTGCCGCGAGCACGTGGCCGCGGTCCGGGGCAGTGAAGAGTCCAGGTCTTCCGTAGGCCGTGTCGTGAGGTGCTGCGCGAGCAAGGCCGCTCCCCCGGCCAACAGAAATCCCTTGCTCGCGGGCAGGCTGAAGAACAGCCTGGTCACCTCGAGCTGGAAGTCCGTCAGGTCCGGCATGCCGACCCATCTCGCGGGTCCTTGCCCCGCATCTACGCCGCCATCCCGCGAGACGGCTGGATGACCGGAGCCCACGCTGACCGGACCGCCCGCGGAAGCACCAGATCGTCCCACAGGTCAACGAGCAGCGCGCCGTCCACGTAGGCCAAGATGTCGGCCGGGCGGCCCTCCTGCAGCACGACCTCGTACACGCGCGCGCGGTCGCCCCGCGAGCCCATGTCGAATACCCGCCCAGGCGCCGACCAATTCAGGTGCAGCGGCAACTGCACCTGCGCAAACGCCTGCGTCATGTCCAGGCGCGGCAGGTGATCGGGCACCCACGCCCACCTGCCGCGCGCGGCAGGCTGCCGGGTGAACATCACCTGCGGCTGCGCTGCCAGCTCATACCCTGCCTCCGAGAGCAGCCGGGCAAAGGTTGTCACCGTTGGCGACTTCCGGCCATTCTCATACGCCGACAGCGTGGTCCGCGACGTGCCAGCCCGCCGGGCAAGCTCGTCCTGGGTCAGGCCAGCACTGGCCCGGGCGCGCTCCAGCAGTCCGCCAGGTTCCATCCCTCCTCCTTACGTATCCGATCAGATACCATCCTACGGGAAACGCCTCGGAGCGAGGTGGTATTCCGCGCCCGAGCCCACTCAAACGTGTGCGAGGGTGGCTAGATCTCGGGGAGCCAATCAGGGAGCCAACGGAGGCAGACGCCGAGCGACGCGGGGCGACACCTGAATGATTCCTCCAGCTAGACGCCTTATAGGGCGACGCCAGACGACGTTCCGCGATAACCGGCCAACGGGCTCACCCCCGCCGACCCGGGCCGGATGGCCGCCGCCATCATCGCCAGCGCCGACCAGCGGGCCGCCCCGCTGCGCATCATCCTCAGATCGCAGGCCCTGCAGCCCACCATCGGGGTCCTCAAGGACCGCATCGCCGGCTTTGAAGCACAAGCAGACCTGGCCTCCTCGACCGACTTCCCGCCCGGTGAGTAACGACTGCCCAGCGAAAGAGAAGCCGCCAAGATGAGCACGACGAAGACCCGCACCCTCGGCCGTGGCCTGGAGGTCTCGGCCCTGGGGCTGGGTTGCATGGGCCTGAGCGTCAACTACGGCCAGCCAATGGACAAGCAGGCCGGCATTGCCTTGATCCGCGCCGCGGCCGATCAGGGCGTCACGTTCTTCGATACCGCCGAAGCCTACGGGCCGTTCACCAACGAGGAACTCGTCGGCGAGGCCCTCGCCCCGGTCCGCGACCACGTCGTCATAGCGACCAATTTCGCATTCGACATCGACCCAGTCACCAGCCAGCGCCACGGGCTCAACAGCCGCCCCGAGCACATCAGGCAAGTAGCCGATGCGTTGCTTAAACGACTGAAGACCGACCGGATCGACCTGTTCTACCAGCACCGCGTCGACCCGGACGTGCCCATCGAGGATGTCGCCGGGACAGTGAAGCAACTGATCGCGCCGATCCCCCGGCACACCGCTCCGTACGCATTGGCGGCGGCTGCCGGTTTCCTGGCATGCTATTTTCCCGTTCACCTTTCAGATCACGGGTCAGCCATCAGATCCAAAGACACCTCCTCCAGTCCATGCCCGTTACGCGGGCTATATGGCAATGCGCCTCGTGGCGCACGCAGATCATCCAACTCTGAGTCAGTCGACGGTGACGCCGCCAGGCGTCGGCGGTCCTGCAGATCGGCGGTTACACGTTCGACAGGGTCAGCCTAGGAGTAGCAGAGCGCGACTGTTTGCACCGGTGCACACAACATCCTGGGGCTTGAGTGATCCACCCAGCTGATTCTGGCCGCAGTGAACTGCACCAGAACTGAACGGATCGAGGAGAACGCAGCCAGCACCGGCCCTAGTCGGGCTTGTCAGGCGGTTCGGTGCTCTCTTCCGGGACGCCGGAGACGACGAGTTCGCTGGGCTCGAAGCCGCCTTCGCCGGCCACGGCGGCCATTTCGTAACCCAGTGACTCGTGTGCGGCAGGGGCCGGCGTGCGCCGGCCCGTCAGCGCCGAGGCGACGGCCGCGATCACGTTGGCCGCGATGGCGAACCCGAAGGCCACGCCGAGACCGCTGTGGAACGGTGCGGTGATCAGGTGCGGGAAAAACTCCCGCCCGGCCACGTAGGCCGCGTGTGCCGGGGGCAGATGATGCAGCAGCGGGCCGAGCAGTTGCTGCATCGGGTTGTAGCCCAGGAAGGAGGCGAACAGCACGCCGATCGGAGGGAGGTGCGAGATCGGCGCGGCCGTGGCGGCCGGGACGCCCTGCGCGGTCAGCCCGCTGTACATGGCCGCCGGGAGTTTGCTTGACAGGCCGGCCACCATCAGGGTGAAGAAGATGCCGATCGACAGCACGAACGCGGAGTTCTGGAAGGTGGCGATCATGCCGCCAGCCGCCCCGCGCCTGTCGGGCGGGACCGAGTTCATCATCTCCGCCCAGTTCGGCGAGAAGAACAGGCCGGAGCCGAAGCCGTTGAGGGCGATGACGATCGCGAACTCCCAGTAGGCGAAGTCCACCGGGACGAATATCAGCAGCAGGAAGCTCGCTCCCGTCAGCAGCGCGCCGCCTACTGTGAACGGCCTGGGGCCGAATTTGTCGGACAGTATTCCGGACAGCGGCGCGGACACCAGGAAGCCGGTCGTCAAGGGCACCAGGTAAATGCCGGCCCACAGCGGGGTCTGGCTGTAGCTGTAGCCGTGCAGCGGCAGCCAGATGCCCTGCAGCCAGATGATCAGCATGAACTGCATGCCGCCGCGGCCCATCGCCAGCATCATGCTCGCGATGTTCCCGGCGGCGAACGCCCGGATCCTGAATAGCGAGATGCGGAACAGCGGCTCGGCGACCTTGGTCTCGACGTACACGAAGATGACCAGCAGCGCGGCACCGCCGAAAAGCGCGGTGAGCACCCACGGGTTGGTCCAGCCCATCGGATGCCCGCCGTAGGGCAGCAGGCCATAGGTGATGCCGACCAGGATGGCGATCAGCCCGGCGGCAAACAGCAGGTTGCCCCACCAGTCCATCTGCGCGTGCTTGCGCACCCCGATGTCATGCAGCATGAAGTACGCCCACACGGTGCCGAACACGCCGATCGGTGCCGAGACGAGGAAGATCAGATGCCAGTTCACCGGGGCGAGGACGCCGCCGAGGATGAGGCCGATGAACGATCCGGCAATAGCCGCGATCGAGTTCACGCTGAGGGCGGTGCCGCGCTGGCCGGCCGGGAACGCGTCGGTGACGATGGCGGCGGCGTTCGCGAACAAGAACGCGCCGCCGATACCCTGCACGACCCGCCAGATGATCAGCCACAACGCACCGTCGCTGCCGTGCATCCAAGTCACGGTCAGGAAGATGGACGCGATGCTGAAGATCGCGAAGCCCAGGGTGTACATCCGCACCCGGCCGAACATGTCGCCCAGCCGCCCGAACGACACCACCAGCACCGCGGACACCACGAGGAACCCCATGAACATCCACAGCAGGTAGCTGGTATTACCGGGGCTCAGCGGGTTCAGCCCGATGCCGTGGAAGATGTCCGGCAGCGCGATCAGCACGATCGACTGGTTGATCGTCGCCATCAGCATGCCAAGCGTCGTGTTAGACAGCGCGATCCACTTATAGCGCGGTCCGAGCGCACGGCCTCCCTGCACTGGCGCGCCTGCCGCCTCAGGATTAAGCGTCATGGGCGGACATGCTCCCCACTTAAGACCCGGGTACTTGCTAATCCTCAACTAACAATGACAGACCAGACCACTCCGCACCCCCTAAGCGAAGCGGTGATTTTCACGCTGGCGCCTCGACCGCGTGCCACATCGGCTCCGTCCGCTCGGCTAGGCCTGGCGATGACAACCACAAGCCCGGCTTCCGACCCACGACAACAAGCTAAGGGTCTAAGACCAGGCGGTGTCGCCTGCCTGCTGCGATGCCGGGCAGATGAGATCTAGGGAACCAGGGCTACCCCGCCATGCCGGATACCCATCGGCCGGGTCTAGCCAACCCTCCACACAGTGACGAACAGCGCGCCGCCGTATCGTCGGCCGACGTCGGGCTACAGTGAGCCGCATTGAGCGTTAACGTATGACCGCCAACGAGACTGGCTGCGGAGACGACCGTCGCCATCCTGGACGCAATCGATACTGTTTTCGCTCGGCGCTCGAGCATTAGCGAGGACAACTAAATCTCGAGGGAGCCAAACGGGGAGCCATCAATGACAGAATTTGAGCGACGCCGGGCGACTTCCAGCTACCATCACTGCACCTAAAAGCCCCATAGAGGCGACATCAGGCGACCTTCCGCGACCCTTCGGATGTGCCTTCTAAGCAGTGGGTCCCGGTTGGAATCTTGCCGACCGCGCGGCAAGAACTCGGAAATCTGTCAGGGGGAGAAAACCGGAGACGCGTACTATCGAAGGCACTGCCCGACGCGGCACCGGCACTGCGTCGTCAGGCAGGCTGAGCCGAACAGAGGGTCAGGCTATGCCCATTCGATGGCGAACGCGGGAGTATGAGAGAACCTGCGATGACTGCGGTCACGTCTGGCGCCTGCCTAGATGGGCGGCACCACCCCTACATGTACAGGGACGCCCTGTCTCCGGAGGTTGCGAGAAAGGCGTACCCCCGCCAGCGGCGGCAGTGATGGCCGATCCGGCGGCCGCGGCAACTGCGCAGCTGGCCGAAAGAGCAGCAGTCTTCTTCCGGCGCTGCCGTGAGTGCGGCTCAGAGCGTTACAAGCAGCGGTCCATCTGGTCCTGGACCGATGACCCGGCCTGCTAGGCAGCGTCACCCGCCTGACCGCCTGCAAAGCCGTGAGCCGTGCAGCCTACGTGCAGTACCGCGCGCAACACCGCGTGGTGTCTGCGGGGCCGTTGCACCGTCGTGGGCCTGGGCGCCGGAGTCGTCCCTGAGCTCCTCTCCCAGGTGGTGATGACGTGTCCGCTAGCAGAACCGGCATGGACGGGCCGCTGCGGCAAGGGCGGCTCGGTCCTCATGCCGCTGCACAGTCCCCGGCTGCGATGCCGCGGGCTGCGATGCTGTCCTCATAACCCCAGCGGTCACGGGTTCAAACCCCGCCCCCGCTACCAGGAAATACCAGGTCAGAGACATGATCGCCGGGAACTGCCGCCAGGCCTTCCATCATCCGGTCCCGGCGCATACCCCGGGATCGTGAACGACAGGAGTTCGACATGAGCGACGCGCTCGACTGGAACGCGAAAACCATCGCGGAGTTCCGAGCGAACGAGGGCAGGGTCGGCGGGAACTTCGAGGGCGCTCCGATGGTCCTGGTGCATCACCGCGGCCGCAAAAGCGGGCGGGAGTACGTCACCCCGATGATGTACCTCCCGCACGACACCGAGCCGGACATCATCTACGTCTTCGCAACCAAGGCAGGAGCACCCACCAACCCCGACTGGTACCGCAACCTGACCGCCGCCCGTGACGGCAGCGTCGAACGCGGAACCGAGACATACAAGGTGACCGTCCGCGAATTGACCGATGCTGAACGCGACCGCATCTACGCCGAGCAAGCGCGACGCTACCCAGGCTTTGCCGAGTACGCACGCCAAACCGCTGGAATCCGTACCATTCCTGTGCTCGAACTTAGGCGGGCGTAGCCCACACCCCTAAGACCGGCCAGCGAGGTCCTGGTGACCTTCGAGGAATACACCCGCCATATCGACTGGTCGCTCACCGTCGGCCGGCGGCGGACACGCCGGACAGCGCACCAGGCAGCACCAACTGCCGGGCGTCGCCGAGCTGGTACGACGGCCGCGCCACACCATTGAGAGTCTCCACATAGGCGGCATAGTTCGTGCAGTTGTGGCCCGTGTCCGCCCCAGTAACTCGTGCCACTGTGCGCGTTCTCCTGTCCCTTCTCATCGCTCAGTGTCACGCTCTCAATCGGCGAAACCCTGAGGCCGTCCTACGTCCGGTGCGCTGCGACTGATCCGCGGGAGGCTTCGCCGGCCGTGGTCAAGCGGTCCAGTTCATGATGTCGCCGCGGTAAATATGCTGGAGTTTGCTCTATGGCTAACCCGGCCGGCGAGATCGGTCAGCTCCGCGAGGAAGAATTGCCGGTTGTCCGGGTGATCGTCCCGCCCGACCTGAGCGGCCGGGTGTTCGAGGATGACCTGGATCCCGGCGACCTGGTATTCGACGGCAAGCTGACGCCGATGCTGGTCTGGCACGAGCGCTACCCGGTCGGCCGCGGCTGGCGATCCGGCTGGGTGCTGAGCTATGACACCGACGGCAACGGGAACCCAGACGATTACATCGTTGGCCTGGGCCTGCCCGATGTCGATGCCGCTGTGGCGCAGGCTCGCGAGTACTTGCGTTCAGTCGGCTATCCCGCCGCTGGCTGGCCGTCATGACCATCGCAGCAGGCCGGCTCCGCGCCCCGACCAGTCACCAAGGCAGCGGCAACCAGGTGCGCCGGCCGCTGCGGCGCGGCACGCTGAGCCGCACCGCGCAGCGCGTCGTCCCCGGCTGGCCGTTCCCCCTCGGCACGCCTTCATGATCTCTCATGACGCCGCTGGCCTGCGACATCCCAGCGGTGCCACCAACACGGCGCCGTCGGCATGAAGACGGCACCGAGAGCTTCTCTCGCGTTCCACCGCGACGGCAGAAGTTACTGCGCCGCAGCAGCCTGCCCCGGAGCTGGTGAACACTAGCCCGTCGTCACCAGGCGCGGTGTGGGTCACTATGTGCGAGGCGAGGTCCGGGGTGGTCACCGAGGGAATGGCCACGATCCGGTGACCAGTATCCGACTTGGGCGGCCCGAACGCGAACCCGCCGCCGCGCCGCGTCTACAAGAACATGTCCCGCGGCGTCATGGCCCTGGTCTTCCGCTGCAAGATGACTGGCGGCCACCTGGCCAACAACGACGACGTAACCGCCTTCCACCGGGCCGACCAGGCCACATCCGGCAGCTCACCAGCCAGGCCTACGCCCGTCCGCCTCCTCGCTGCCTCCGCGAAGGCGCCGTGACTCCGCCCTTGGGGGCCGCGCGGCGCACGCCGGGCCATACCCGCGCAGGGGACGCGATCAACAGTCATCCGGCAGGTCCGCAGTGCGATGCAGCCGCCTCGCCTCCCAATGCCTGACTTGTCACCGACGTGCCAAAGGGCGTCTCGACGGCCCGCAGCTCCGAGCCGGACCTGGGCTCCGGGGGAGATGCGCCCGCTGTGCTTTGACAGCAACGAAGCAGCGGGCGATACTCGTCGAAAAGCGACCGGGTGCTCCAGCACCTGGTTACGGAGGCTGAGTCATCCTGGGCCAGCTAGGGAGACTCAATCTTCCGCGCCCTGGAGGCTTCCTCCGGGGCTTTTTGAGTCTTGAGGCAAGCGCGGCGAAGAGGTCGGGCGGCCAAGACGCAAACAGGGCTAAGGGAGATGATCACCCTGAAGCACCTGATAGCGGGGCGGATCCCGACGAACCTGGGGCCCTCCGCCGAGGGCTGGACCCGCACGGTGATGATCTTTCTCCTAATCGCGGTTGTAGCGGGAATTGTCGCGATGTGGAATCGCTCTCGCTACCGCCCCTAGCGAAGGTAGGCACACCAGAGCGATCTGAACGGCGCTGGACGCCAGTACGGGCATCTACGGACGTAACTGGTCGGGTGCCGCATTGGCCGGGTGACGGCTGCGGCGGGTATCCATGGCTGTCCTTCGGTGAGCATGACGAGCGCGTTGAAGAAGCCGAGATCATGCTTGGCGGCGGTGGATAGGTAGCTGCGTATTGCGCAGAACTGGCGGGCGCGGTGAGAACCCCGGCGGCCTGGGCGGCCCGGCGCCACTGGCCCGCGGGCGCGGCATGGGTGACGGCCTGCGGTCGCGCAGGGCGTGCGCACAGCAAAGCTGGTGCTCAGGACCCGTATAGGTGTCGTACTGCGCCCAGGCGTCGTGGACGGCGACCCCGACGGACGAGGAAAGGACGCCCATCTCCTCGATCGCCTGCCCTGCCGCGCTCGGGGTGCACCATGAGCAGGGTGTACTTGCCGGTGCAGGCGCAATTCACCCTGTGCAGCCGGGCATCTGCGCGGAACCCTGTCTCGCCGGACCCGGCCACCTCGGCTGCGGCGATGTGGTCCCGCACCCGCTCCGGGAAGCCTCCGGGCCTTGCGGCGGCGCGGGCGGTGATGCCCGCCACCGTTCCCGGGGACAGCGAGATGCCGGACAGTTCGGCCAGCGCCCGCGCGGCGCGCTCCTTGGACAGGAACTGCCCGGTGTGCAGGTACACGATGATCGCGGCGATCCGCGGGCTGTACTGCACCGGGGCCTCCGCGCCCTACGGGGCCGAGGCCTTGGTCCGGTGCCTCAGCCGCGCCTCATGCTCAGCGATCCGCTCGCGCGCTCGCGCCAGCTCCACGGCCGCCCGCGCCAGCGCAGCCTGCGATACCGGCCGGTTCCGCGCGCAGCCAGGCCACCAGAGCAGCCAGCACCTCCGCCCCCGGAACCAGCATCATCGCCAGGCACACCGGGACGCTGCTCCCGCCCAAGATCACGCGCCGGCGATCCCGCTGTCCAGCCGGCGGACGTGAGCTGCTAAATAGCGGCGATGATGCAAAACGGGTGCCCCGCGGGGTCGGCGTAGACCCGCAGCGGCTCCTCCGGGTCATCCGAACGGTCCTCGAGCAGCCGGGCTCCAAGCGCCAGCGCCCGCTCATGCGCGACGTCGAGGTCAGCCACGCCGGGCACCGTGGTATCCAGGTGCAACTGCTGCGGGACCGGGCCGTGCGGCCAGGTTGCCTCGGGCAGCTCCCCGACCTTCTGGAACGCCAGCGCCGCACCGCCGGCCGGGCTCGTCAGGATCAGCCAGTCCTGCCCTTTCGGGTCTGGCTGGCCGGGCCCGGGCGGCTCGTCGCCTGGGCAGTACCGCAGGCCGAACAGCTCCCGGTAGAACTCGGCCAGGCGCCGCGGGTCGGTGGTGTCCAGGACCGTCTGCCGGATGACCGGGAATGCCTGCTCGTCGTCCATGCCGTCACAATAGGCGCGAGGTGCGGTCAGTCGAGCTCCGCCCCCGCCCGGGCACACCAGCAACAACGCCGAGCACCCGCTCTGGCCGGGGACTCGTTTCGCCCGGGGGTGGCCCCGCCGGCCACCCTCGGGCTCATGGGGCCTGTGATGCCAGCCGGGCCAGGCGTGCCCCTGCGCTGCCCGCCCGGTGTCCCGGTCCCGGATTAAGCGGGAGGATCCGGCCTGCGGGGAGGATCCGGTACCCCAGGGTTGCCCAGATCCTCCCGGTAAGCCGGATCCTCCCCGTAATGCGGCGCAGGGAGGCTCCGTACGGCTGGGCCGCCGCTCACCCCCGAGCCCATGGGGCCCGTGATGCCAGGCGGACCGGACTTACCCTAGTTACCTGACCAGCGCTCCAGCCGCCAGCCCTGCACCCGATTTCGGGCGTCATGCGGATCACGCCGTAAACAGCGCACTGCGCGACACGCTCAGTGGCGGCCACCCGCCCCGCTCGGCGACGGAAAGGGGACAAGCCTGCGGAAAGCTCCATGCAATTGCGCGAGGCGCAGTAATAGGACAACGCGCTAGGGACGGTTGCCCTGCAGAGTTGCGGTTGATACAGGAGCGTAGTAAACGCGGAAACGCCGGCTGCCGTGCGGCGTCGCCGGGACGGGGCGCCCTACTTCACGGCGGACTCGCCGGTCCGCGGCAGATCCGGACGGTCGGTCAGTGGAGGGGGCCGCTCTCGAGCGCCTTGGCTGGGCTCCGATCCGGTCAGGAATCGAGAAGCGCCACGGCGTGGCCGGGCCTAGCCTTCAGTGGAAGGCCGACACGACCACCGAACCCCTGAGTGTCAAGAAAGGAAGCCCGAAAATGCCCGCGAAGAATGCCACGACCGAATCCGGTAACTTCAGCGCCGAGGAACGCGCCGCGATGAAGAAGCGCGCCGCCGAGTTGCGCGCCGAAGGCAAGAAGGCCGCCAAGAAGGCCGACGGCCTGCAGGCGGTCCTGGACAGCATCGCCGAGATGGCACCGGAGGACGGTGCGCTAGCCGAGCGCGTGCATGCGACGGTGACCGCGACCGCCCCCGAGTTGTCGCCGAAGACCTGGTACGGGATGCCCGCTTACGCGAACGCGGACGGCAAGGTCGTCGTCTTCTTCCAGAACGCGGGCAAGTTCAGCTACCGCTACTCGACCCTGGGCTTCCAGGACGCGGCGAACCTCGACGACGGCGACGTGTGGCCGGTGTCGTACGCGCTTAAGAAATGGAGCCCCACGGTGGAGAAGAAGGTCGCCGAGCTGGTGAAGGCCGCGATCTCCTGACCGGTGCCGCAACCGCCGACTCAGAGCGTACTGAAGTTCGGTATCCGGTATTTACCAGGCACTCGTCTACAGTAAGCGACGGCAGCCGGCTGGCGGGATCTCGTTCGCATCGAGGGAGACAGGGGTTCCATCTGGTGCAGCAGCAAAAGTGCAGCAGGTCAGGCGCGGTGCCGCCTTACCGGTGGGCGGCGGAGTACTTCTCGGCCGCGCGGGCGAGGTCCGGGCGGGCGTCGAGAACGGGACGCATCCGCTGCCACGCCTCCTCTCGTTTGGCCGGGATGTACTCGGTGGGCCAGTACCCCTTGTGCGGACGGTAGCCCTTGAGCACCCGGCGGGCCACCGTGGCCACGTGCACCTCGTCGACGCCGTCGGCGATGCCCATGGTGGGCGCCGACGCGTACATGGCCTGGATCGGCGTCAGATCGGTGGTGCCGAGCGAGCCCAGGATGTGCAGCGCGTTGTAGGACACCTCGCGCAGCACCTTGGCCATGGTGAACTTCACCGCCGCGATGTCAGTGCGGGCCTCGAGCGTCGAGGTCTGGTCGATCTTCCAGGCGGTCTCGAGCACGAACAGCCGGAGCATCTTGATCGCGGCGTAGGACTCGGCGATCTTCTCCTGCACCATCTGGTGCTCGGCGATGATCTTGCCGTGCGACTCGCGGCTGAGCGCCCGCTCGCACATCATGTCGAAGGCGAGCTTGCACTGGGCGATGGTGCGCATGGCGTGGTGGATGCGGCCGCCTCCGAGGCGGCGCTGGGCGAGTACCTTGGCGCCGTTTTCCGGGCCGAGCAGGTGATCCAGGGGCACCCGGACGTCGGTGTAGACGATGTGATTGTGGTTCCTCGGCTCCGGCATGATCTCGACGCCGGGGGTGGCGCGGGGCACCACGAACATGCCGTTGGTGCACATGACGAACAGCAAGTCGGCGACCCGTCCCGCCGAGGTGAACCACTTCTCGCCGTTGATCACCCACTCGTCGCCATCTCGTTCGGCATGGGTCTTGAACAGGTTCGGATCGCTGCCGCCCTGCGGCTCGGTCATCGAGAACGCCGAGAACATGTCCTGGTTGAGCAGCGGCCCGAGCCACCGCTTCTTCTGTTCCTCGGTGCCGTAGGCCGCGAGGATCTCCATGTTCCCCGTATCGGGCGCCGACGCGCCGAACATCGAGGGCGCGCCGCCGTAGCGGCCGATCACCTCGTTGAGCAGAGCCAGCCTGAGCTGCCCGAAGCCTGGTCCGCCCAGCTCCTGGTCGAGGAAGATTGCCCACAGGCCCTGGTCCTTGACCTCCTGCTGGAGCTCGCGGACGTAAGCCTTCACCACCGGGTCCGGCCACCGCACGGCGTGGGGGAAGACGTAATCGAGCGGTTCGACCTTTTCCTGGCAGAACCGCTCGACCCAGTCGAGCTTCTCCTGGAACTGGGGGTCGGTGGAGAAATCCCACGCCATGCCCTCACTCCTTGTCGGTTGACGCGATAACAGCTGCCGTGGCGGGAAAGGCCGCAAAGGTCCCGGTGGTTTCATTGTGACGGATCTCCGAACCGCGGCAAGGCCACGCCCGCCGCCCGCAGATAACCAGGGCGACCTTGCGTGATCAGAGGCCAGCAGCGCGCAGCGTGTCGCGGGCGGCCTCCGCCAGGACGACGCGGCTCCCGGCCGCGCCGGGCTCGGCCGACGTCAGGAGCCTGGCAGCGAAGCCGTCGTCGGCCATGTGCCCGGCCAGGTAGCGGGCCCGCACGCCGACGCCGATGCACGCCGACCGCCACCGCGAAAACGCCACCCAGTACGGCAGATTCGACACGTCCCGGCCCGACAGCCGCGCGTAGCGCTGCACGAGCTGCCCTCGGGCGGGGAAGCCGGCCACGGTGCTCGGCCCCGGCGTGGTCGGCGGCAGCTGCTCACCCGGGTCCTGCCAGGTCGAGGCCAGGTACCCAAGGTCGGCCATCGGGTCACCTGTGGTCGCGAGCTCCCAGTCGAAGACCGCCCGGACGGCACCGTCCGGCCCGAACGCCACGTTTCCCGCCCGGTAGTCGCCGTGCACGATGCCGCCGGACTGCGCGGGTATGCGGCGAGCAAGCAGGTCGTGCACCTCGTCGAGCAGCGCGAGTTCCGGTGCGCCCGTCGCGTGTACCTGGGCATGCCAGCGGCGCAACTGCCGTTCGACGTACCCCGTCTTGCGCACCATGTCGCCCAGGCCGACCACGAGGGGGTCGAGCGCATGCAACGCGACGAGCACGTCGACGAGGTGCTCGGCCGCGCCGGCCCGGGCCTGCGGCGCCAGGGCCAGCCCGGCCGCGCTGTCCGCGAGCACCAGGCCCTCGACGAACCCCATCACGTAGAACTCGGCGCCGGTGACCGCGGCATCGGCGCAGTAGGCCACCGGCGGCGGGACGGGAACCGCGGTCGGTGCCAGCGCGGAGATGAACCGCCATTCCCGGCTCACGTCATGCGCGGTGCTCAGCACTCCCCCGGTGGGCGGGCGGCGCAACGCGTAGGTGATGCCCGCGGCGTCGGTGAGCCGGTAGGTCAGGTTCGAGCGCCCGCCCGAGACGAGCCCAAACTCCACCGGGCCGACCAGGCCGTCGACGTGCCCGGCGAGCCAGCGCTCCACCCGGCCGGCTTCGATACCCGGCAGCGCCGATCCGGCGACCGACATGCGTCCTCCATGAACGTGGAACTCGCTTCCCGGCAGATGACTCCATCCAATACCGGATCTGGTGGGCAGCCCAGCCGCGGACTGACCAGGCAGACGCCACACGGTGAAACCATCACGGCTACAGCATCATCGACCTCACCGCCGGAGCCGACCACACTCGTCGCATGGTGCATCGATATGACATCCTGACCGTTGAGCCGACACGGTTGGGGGTGGAGGTCCCGTGCGGGTAGTGGTCGCCGATGACATCATGCTCACCCGGGAGGGCATCGTCCGGCTGCTGCGGGACGCGAGCATCGACGTCGTCGCCCAGGCCGAAGACGCCGAGGCCCTGCTGCGCGAGGTCCGCACGGCACGGCCGGACGTGGCCGTGGTGGATATCAAGATGCCCCCCACCCACACCGACGAATCCGACATCGCCATGGTGATCGACGCCCTCCGCCGGATCGCGGACGGGGAAACGGTCATCGACCCCACGATCGTCGCCCGCCTGCTGGGCCGGCGCCGCCGGGCCGACCCGCTGGCCGGGCTCACCGGCCGGGAACGAGAGGTCCTGGCGCTCGTGGCCGAAGGCATGTCCAACCGCGCGATCGCCGCCCGGCTGTTCGTCACCGAGCGCACCGTGGAGGCACACGTCACCCAGATCCTCCTCAAGCTCGGCCTGGCCGAATCACCCGACCAGCACCGTCGCGTGCTCGCCGTGCTGACCTTCCTCCGCGCCTAACTCGTTCGCATCGAGGGGGTCAGGGTTGCGATGGTGCCTGCGCCATCGGCGACCCGGAGAATTCGTGAATTCCGGAACCCACCTCGAACACTGCCTCGCTGGTCCCGCTGGCACCGGGAAATTCCGCGAGACCTTCCGGCGGGCCGCCGTCGGCGTCGCGGACGCTGCTGGCGTCGTCGCTGGGAATCCTCACGCTGGCCGCCACGTTCGGCGGCAGCTCGACACTGAAGGTGAACCGGTCGGCGGACCGCCGCCAGCGGGTGACGATGGGCCCGCGGACCGACTGGTAGCAACCCGAGGCCCAGCTGAGCTGGCCCCCGGGATGCGGGCGGAGCACCAGCCGGCTGAACCCGGCCGATCCCGCCTCCGGCTCGATTCCGAGTACGAAACGGTAAAGCCACTCCCCGACGGAGCCGAGTGCGTAGTGGTTGAAGGAATTCATCGCAGGCGAGGTAAAGCCGTGCTCGCTCGTCCAGCCGTCCCAGCGTTCCCAGATGGTGGTCGCGCCGTTCTCGATCATGTACCGCCAGGACGGCCGTGACCGCTGTTCCAGCAGCCGGTAAGCCGTGCCGTCGCAGCCGTGAGAGCTCAGGACCGGCAGCAGGTAACCGACACCGACGAAGCCCGTGGTCAGATGCCAGTCGGCCCGGCGGATCGCCTCCGCCAGTTCGCGGGCGGCGGCCTGACGCAGGTGCCCGGGTATGAGCCGCATATGCAGGCCGAGCACGTAGGCGGTCTGGGTCCCGCTGGTGATGCGGCCGTCGGCTGACACGAACGCGTCCGCGAACGCCGAACCGATCTTCGCCCGCAGCGCCCGGTACCCGGCGGCCTCATCACTGCGGCCGATGGCCTCGGCCATCTCCGCCATCAGCACGGCGTCATGCGCCCAGTAGGCGGTGGCGAGGAGCTCGGCCGGCGTGTCGTCGGCACCCGGCGCGAGCCAGTCGTTGTAGCCGGCTCCCAGGCCCCGGGTGCGCAGGTAGTCCGGGTTGACGCGTTCCAGGTAGTCCATCCAGGCGGTCATCGAGGCGAAATGCCGTTGCACGATTCCCTGGTCCCCGTACATCGTGTACAGGGTCCACGGAACGATCACGCCGGCATCGGCCCAGGCCGGGGCCCCGGTCCGGTCAAAGCCCCGCAGCCGCGGCGCGATGTCGGTGAAGGCGCCGGAGTCCAGCTGCGCATCGGCCACGTCGTCCAGCCACTTGTCGAAGAACGCCGCGACGTCCCGGTTGTAGCAGGCGGTCCGGGCGAAGATCTGGGCGTCGCCGAGCCAGCCGAGCCGCTCGTCACGTTGCGGGCAGTCGGTCGGCACGCTGATGAAGTTCCCGCGCTGTCCCCAGTCGATGTTGCGGAACAGCTGGTTGAGCCATGGTTCGGAGCATTCGAACGACCCGCACGCCGGGATATCCGAGTGCGCCACGCGGGCGGTTACGTCACCGGGGCCGGGCTCGCCCGGGTAGCCGGAGATTTCCGCGAAACGGAAACCATGCAGCGTGAACCGGGGCTCGAAGGTTGCCGTGCCGCCTGGAGTGACGAACTCGTCCGCCTGCCGGGCGGTCCGCAGGTTCTCGGTGTACAGGCTGCCGTCCCCGGCCAGTGCCTCGCCATGCCGGATGCGGACGGTCCGCCCTGCGGCCCCGTCGACCCTGACCTTCAGCCAGCCCGGCACATTCTGGCCGAAGTCGGCGATGTGCCGTCCGGCCGCGTCACGTCCGATGCTGCGCGGCGCGATTTCCTGCGTCACCCGGATCGGCGGCGCGGGATCGGCCACCAGGCGGCGGGAGTCCCGCTCACGGCACCGGACGCTGCGCCATCCCTTGTCGTCGAAACCGGGGGCGTCCCAGCCTTCTGGCTCTAGCGGCAGGTCGTGGCGCTCGCCCATGAGCAGGTCGGCATGCCGGATCGCGGCGAACTGGCCCCGCCACTCGCGGTCGGTGACGACCCGCTGGCCTGTGCCGTCGGCGAAGGTGATCATGAGCTGCGCGAGCAGTTCGGGGGTGGCGCCGTAGTGCGCGCCTGGCCGCTTGGCGTCGAACCCCACGAAGCCGGCGTACCAGCCATCGGCGAGCAGCGCCCCGAGGACGTTCTCGCCGTCGCGCAGCAGTCCGGTCACGTCGTATGCCTGGTACGGGACTCGCTGGGCGTAGT
This sequence comes from uncultured Actinomycetes bacterium, assembly GCA_963722275.1. Lineage (GTDB taxonomy): Bacteria > Actinomycetota > Actinomycetes > Streptosporangiales > Streptosporangiaceae > Palsa-504. Next base: position 141,777 of record CAVRMX010000015.1, read on the forward strand.
CGGTCCAGCCCGGGGCTAGGACGGCGTCGCCGACCCTGGCGCCGTTCAGCCGTGCCTCGTACAGGCCGAGCGCAGTGGCGTACAGCCGCGCCGACGCCACCGAACGCGCCGGGGAATCCAGGACGAACGCGCGTCGCAGGTACGGCGACGGCGCCATGGCCTTCGTCACCGGGTCCGGCGCGCCCGTCGGCGGGCTGACGTTCTCCCGGATCCGGCCGAGCCCGATCCAGGAGGCGTGCCACCCATCCGTTCGGTCCAATTCGACCTCGAAGGTGGCCGGATCGCTCCAGCCTGACACCGACCCGCTCTCGTCCCAGATCCGCACCTTCCACAGGTACCGGCCGCCGGCCGCCAGCGCGGGACCCGCGTAGCCGATTCCGGTGGAGGAGGACGAGTCAACCCGGGCGCTGTCCCACGCCACGGCGCCGTCCCGCATGAGGAGGATCTGGTAAGCGCGCTGCAGCCGTCCGCTGCCCTCGCCCCGCACTTCCCAGCTCAGCTGCACCCGGTCAGGCGACACGCCGAGCGGATTCACCCGGTGCGCGCAGCGCAGCCTGGCCGGCACCAGTGGCGTGGTCACGACGCCGGGCCTCACGAAGTCCCCGGAACCGGCGCGGACCGCGGGACCCGGGGCCCGCCGTGCCGTTCCAGCTGGATCTGCTCCAGCGTCTTGCCCTCGTTCCGCGGCGCGAACACGAAGCCGATCAGGCCGCTGAAGGCGACGAACCCGGTCATTATCCAGGCCAGCGTCGAGAATCCGCTCTTGGTCAGGGTCGGGACGTACAGGCTCCAGAAGCCCAGCGCGATCCGGACGACGGCGAACATCAGGCCCTGAGCCGTGCTGCGCAGCAGGGTGGGGAACAGCTCACCGCTCCACAGCTGGAAGAAGGACTGCTGCCCGAAGCCGCCGCCGATGCCGGCCAGGAGCACGTAGCCGAGGGCAACGGGCTCGGTCAGGCGGAACAGGGAAAGCAGCAGCATGCCGATCACCTGGAGCAGCGCGCCGGCGCCGAACAGCATCTTCTGGTCCACCCGGTCCACCAGGCGCATGAAGATGAAGTAGATCGAGGCGATGCCGGCCGCGAAGCTCACGCACTGGATGGCCACGCTCATCGCCTGGCTCTCCGAGCCCACCGTGCGCAAGATGAAGGGCAGGAAGAATCCGTTCGTCCCGGCCCACAGGTTCCAGATCCCGTACATGCCGATGAGGAATGCCATGGCGCCGACGTTGCGGCGGTTGAACAGCTCGCGCACGTGCCCGAACGACGTGACCACGACGTCCTGCGACTCCTGGTCCGCGCCGGCCGCCCGCGCGGCCCGGTCGCGAACCGTGCGCTCGGCCGTGGTCCAGATCTCGGATTCCTTCATGCTGCGGCGGGCGAACCACAGGCAGATCGCGAGCACGAACAGGTGGGCGAACACGATCCGGATGCCGAGCACGCCCAGCGGCGACATGGCCAGGCTGAGCAGCAGGACGACCACCGGGCCGCAGTACCACAGGACCTGGGCGACGCCGCTGTGCTTCCCGCGCGCGCCGTCGGGCGCCAGCTCGGCGATCAGCGTCCAGGACGCCGGGACGTCGGCGCCGACGGCCAGGCCCGCGATCACGTAGCCGGCCAGGAGCATCCACGACGACGTTGCGAAGATGATGAAGAGCAGCCCGAACGCGTAGAACAGCATGTCCCACTGGTAGATCTTCTTGCGGCCCAGCTTGTCGCAGAGCCTGCCGCCGATCAGTGCGCCGATGCCGGCCGAGATGGCGTTGGAGCTGACCGCTCCGATCAGCCCGACGTACGACGAGCTGAGGTGGAACATGGTCGTCCACAGGGTCAGCCCGGCCGCCCCGGCGACGATTGACCCGGCGTCGATGTAGTTGGCCAGGCCGGCCAGGATCGTGTTCTTCCAGTGGGCCCGGTTACTCAGGCCGGTCGTCTGCGGTCGTTGGGTGGTGGTGTGGTCCATGTCGGGACTTCCCTGCTCTAGGCAGAACCTTTCCTTTGAGCCGGTCGGCGGCTGCTCGGCGCCGACGTTATGGAAGTCACACCGCTCCCCGCGTTTACGGCTCTGAAACGCTTCATTCCGCCTTGGCGGTCGGCTGCCCGCAGCCTCGAGCGCGGCGGCGGGTTTGGCCCGCCGTGCGGCTAAACAGGCCCTGACCTGGCACGACCGCCGACTTCAGGATCAGGACGGCGCGTCTGTGAACCGTTCAAGAAGTTTTTCTGCCTTGTCCATGCGGCTGCCTCGGGCGGGGGCCGGGACCGTGAGATGGACGGGTCGCCCGGGCCGGACGTACCGTCGGAGCCATGGCCGCTCCGACCTCCGCCCCGCTTTCCACCGGCGACACCTTCTGGGCCGACGCCGACCGGCACCTCATCCGCTACGCCAGCGCCGGCGCGTTCACCCGCGAGATCATCGACCACGCCGCCGGGAGCTTCCTGTTCACCGAGGACGGCCGCCAGATCCTCGACTTCACCTCCGGCCAGATGAGCGCGATCCTGGGCCACTCGCACCCGGAGATCGTCGCCACCGTCACGCGGCAAGCGGCCACGCTCGACCACCTGTTCAGCGGCATGCTCAGCCGTCCCGTCGTCGACCTGGCACGCCGTCTGGCCGAGACACTGCCACAACCACTGGAGAAGGCGCTGCTGCTGACCACCGGCGCCGAGTCGAACGAAGCGGCCATCCGGATGGCAAAGCTCGTCACCGGCAAACACGAGATCGTCTCGTTCTCCCGGTCCTGGCACGGCATGACACAAGCAGCCGCGGCCGCCACCTACAGCGCGGGCAGAAAGGGCTACGGCCCGGCCGCGCCCGGCAACTTCGCTATCCCCGCACCCAACCGCTACCGCCCTGACTTCACCACCGCCGACGGCGAGCTCGACTGGCAGCGTCAGCTGGACTTCGGTTTCGGCCTGATCGACGCGCAGTCGGTCGGCAGCCTGGCCGCGGCCATCGTCGAGCCGATCCTCAGCTCCGGCGGAATCATCGAGCCGCCGCCCGGCTACTTCGGCGCGTTGCGGGACAAATGCCGGGAACGCGGAATGCTGCTGATCCTCGACGAGGCCCAGACCGGACTCTGCCGCACCGGTACCTGGTACGCCTTCGAGCGCGACGGCGTCGTCCCCGACATCCTGACCCTGTCCAAGACACTCGGCGCCGGCCTTCCGCTGGCCGCCGTGCTGACCAGCGCCGAACTAGAAAAGGCGGCACACGACCGGGGATTCCTGTTCTTCACCACGCACGTCGCGGACCCGCTGCCTGCAGCTGTCGGCATCACCGTCCTGGACGTGCTCCAACGCGACCGGCTCGACGAGCGCGCCCTCCACCTGGGCGGCATCCTCCGGGATGGCCTCGAACAGATCGCGCACCGGCACGAGATCGTGGGCGACATCCGGGGACGCGGCCTGCTGACCGGAGTCGAACTGGTCGTCGACCGCCAGACCAAACGCAGTTCCGACGAACTGGGCGCGCTCGTCACCAGACGCTGCCTCGAACTAGGACTGCACATGAACATCGTGCAGCTGCCCGGCATGGGCGGTGTTTTCCGGATCGCCCCGCCATTGACCGCCACCGAGGACGAACTCTCGCTCGGCCTGGCGATCCTCGACCAAGCCATCACCGACGCCACCGGACAGCTCTGATACCCGTCCATGACCAGTACGGCTCAGAATGGCCCGGCCGGCGGAGGCACGTCCGCGAGTGCGGCGCGCAGGGGTCATGTGCAGGCCGGTGAAGCCGACTAGTCGCTAGTGTGCCTGTCTGGCGATCCCTGGACTGGCTCTAGCAGTGCTTGGTTAGGGTCAGGCAGCTGCCGGGTTTGCAGGGTGATGTCCGGCATGACCCCTCCGGGGATCGCGGGGATCTGGCCCCGGTTGCCGGGTTTCGCCGCGGGGTTCCCGGTGGGCTGGCGCGGGAGGATCGGCGGGCCGCCGGGGAGTTGCAGGTGCGCGGGCTGATGGCGGGCGGGGCCGGTGAGGCCAGGCGGGCTCCTGGGCTGCCGGCCCGGCATCCCGGCCCCGGATAACGGGGAGGATCCGGCCTGCGGGGAGGAAAAGGTACCCCAGGGGGCCCGGATCCTCCCGGTAAGCCCGATCCTCCCCGTTAAATGTGGCGCCGGGCAGGTCCCGGGCGCTGGCGGACGGCCGGGCCGCCGCCCGCTCCCGGGCTCACGGGGCCCGTGATGCCAGGCGGACCGGACTTACCCCAGTTACCTGACAAAGTACTGCTTGCAGCCTGCTGCATTAGACTCGTTTCTCGGGTGGCGTTGCCGGGGATGTGTACCCGGCCGGCGGGTCAGCGGGCGCCCCCGGCTGCGCGGGGCGCCGAGCCCGCCAGCAGACTCTGATCGTGGTACCTGACCTCGTAGACGCGCTCGGTGAACTTCCAGTCGTCGCCGGTGCGCTGGTAACGGTCGTGGTAGATGGCGTAGTTCAGCTCCGAGCGGCCGTCGCGCAGGCGGATGAGCTCTTGCATGTAGGCACGGCCGGACGCGGTGTCGCCTTCCAGCTGGATCCTGCCCGGGTGCGTGGTCTGCACGAGGTAGTCCACGAATTCCGGCACCCGCTCGCCCCAGGCGCGGATCTCCTCCCGGCCCACGAGCTCGACGGGGATGTTGGGCATCCGCAGCGCGCCGTCCGGTGTGAACAGCGACGCCACGCGCTCGTAGTCGCGCATCATCACCGCGTCGGTGAACTCGCCGCGCAGCGCCTCGATCTCAACGCGGTCAGCAATGGCCTGAAAGTCGCTCATCGGTTTCCTCCATGTCATATCGGGCAGGTCACGGCCGCATGGACCTGCTGTTCGCCGTCCGCTGCCGCTTGAAAGCGCCGGCCGTGCCGCCGGGAGTGGTCAGGGGGCGGCCCAGGCGCGATCGCCGGGCGGAGAAGCCGGTCATAATGTGTTCTTCTCACCTGTCCGACGACGCAGCGCACCGGAATGTGAGGTGGGCGCCGTCTTCCGGCCTCGGCATCCAGGCCCGGCCCCGCCTCGGCCACCGGGTAGGTCCTCGGGTGGAGCGGGTGGACAGTGAGCCTTTTCATCCTCCGATTTGGCGGTTTGCCGGACGTGGATGGCTTTGACGAGCTGCCCGGCGCGCCAGGGCAGCAGCGGTGCTTGCGCAAGATGTGCCGGGTCTTGAGCTGGGGTTGGCGCGCTCGCCGGGAGCGCCCAGCCGTGCGTGGCGCGGTCGGCCTCCCGTACTGCTTTGTTGTCAGGGTAGTCATATGCTCATGGCATGATCAGCGGACGGAGATGTGATCGTGGCCGGGAACCCGCGGCCTCCGGTCGATGATGGCGCTGTCCTGATCACCGGCGCCTCGGCGGGGATCGGCCGTGAGCTTGCGGTGCAGCTCGCGCCGCGGGCCAGGATGCTTATTCTCCTGGCCCGGCGGGCCGGCCGCCTGGAAGAGCTGCGCGCCAGCCTGCTGGCCGGGCGCCCCCGGCTGCAGGTACTGGCCCTGTCCGTCGATCTGTCCGACGAGAATGACGTGGAGCGGGCCCTGGCCGAAGCAGGTGAGCAGGCCGGAGCGGTGGATGTCCTGGTGAACAACGCTGGCGTCGGCGATCAGGCCCTGGCCGACCAGGCAGACTGGACGCGAGTCCGGAACATGCTGCGCACGAACGTCCTGGCGGTCGCGCAGCTGACCACGGCCCTGGTGCCCGCGATGGTGAAACGCGGGCGAGGGGGAGTGCTGAACATGGGCTCGGGGGCCGGGCTGACGGTCATGCCCGCGGCTGCGGCGTATTCAGCCAGCAAGCATTTCATGGACGGATTCAGCGAGGCACTGCGCGCGGATCTGTCTGGCACCGGGGTAGTAGTCACCCAGGTCTGCCCCGGCCCGGTGGACAGCGAGTTCGATCAGATCGCCGGGTCGGCGGGCGGGATGACCGGCGGCCCGCCGCAATTCCTGCGCATCAGCGCGGCGCAGTGCGCGCGCGAGGCACTGGCGGGCTTTGACCGCGGCGTGCCGCTGGTCTTCCCCGGCCGGGCCTACCGGGTCGCCATGCGGGCGCTCCCGCTGCTCCCCCGCGAGCTGTCGCGCCGCCAGGCCGCCCGGTCCGCCACCCGCATCCGCCGCACCGCCGGCGACGCAGCCCACCGGGACCGGCCGGGAGGGCAGGCAGGGGCATGAGAATCAGCCGTCTGATCCTCAGCGGCGCGGCGATCGGCACGATCATCGGCACCGGGCGAAGCAGCGGAGCTTGCGCAAGATGGTCTTGCAGCGGCTGATTGCCGACCAGACCGTGCCACCCAGCTCCCGAGAACGTCCTGATTACGGCACCACCAGCGACCAGAACACCTGCACGTCGAAATGGCCGCTCGACGGGTCGGGATCGCCGTAGATCTCCCAGCGAGGGCCGGTCAGCCGGTACCCGCTCGCCTTGCTCCACTCGCACACCGCCTGATGAGTGCTGCCGATCTCGGCGATCGGGCCGCGGTGGCGACAGCCCGCCCGGAAGCGCTGACGCGACAACGTGCCCGGCGGGATCGAATGAGCCGCTGACCTGAACGCCGACTTCGACGTTCGGGACATCGTCTTTGTACAGCATGATGTTGTGCCCCTGCTGGTAGAGCCCTTCCGGAGCGCCGCTGCGGAGAAAGCTCCACACCTTGTCCAGCATCGGCCCCCACATCGCCGGGAACTGTGCCCACCTGGTCGCCGCCACTACCACCGCCGTCGGCGTCGGTTCGACGGTCTTCACGGTCACATCGACAGTCATGGGGCGGAGCATACGATCGCGAACAGCCAACCCACAGGTTAGGGGGTTGAATAGCCGATCAAGGCCAGATCTCATTAGTCAGGACAGACAGGCCCGACCAGTCAGATCAGGATGAAAAACGCTCAGTGCTCCCCGGCCTCCGCCCCTTCCCACCTCGTTCCGCCAGGAATCCGCCGGCCTCACGCGGGTGTGCCTAACGGTGACGGGAAACGTACGCCCTCGCGGCGGCGCGCTTGGCCTCGGCGTCGTCCGGCGTCTTTTCCGGACCGCAAACGGCGGCTTTCGTAATCCGGTTACTTGAGCGTCCTTCGGACCGGGCCCGCATGATCTCCGGCAGGTGCTCGATAAATACACTCAATGTTTGCGCCGAACCCCATACAGTGGCCATGGCCAGGCCCAAGATCGCAACGAGCATGGTGGCATGGCCCGATATCGGTTCATTACCTGCGATTTTGATGAGAGAAACGACTGTTATGGGCAAGCTGGCAACCCAGAGCCCAGTCCCGCGCGGGCGTGACGCGTTTACCTTCGGACGCGCTGGTGCTGCGATCCTGGATCCCGGGTTTACGCCTGACGGTTCACGTCGGGGTATCGACATCGGCATCCCCTTTCCTGCTGTGTTCGAGACGGTTTGCTCGGGTGCTCCCTGTATGCCTTTTCCGCAACGTTTCCGGCGACATGACCCTGCTGGCCACACCAGCCTTTAGCCTGGTCAGGACATCGGTATCTGTTTTCCGGCGAGTCCCGTGCGCGGCGGCGGAAACGAGGTGACATGCGCGAGTGCCAGGCTCGGCTTGCTGGCGTGCTGAGGAAGCTACATCAGGACGCGGGCCGCCCCACGTTGGCCGAAATTGTGCGTTGGGTGGAGGCCAGAGCCGGCCGCATCAGCGACACGACGATCAGCGACTGGATGACGCCGGGCAGGCGGGCACCAAGCCAGGCGGCGACGCCGCAGTTCATGATGGTGGTCGACTTCATGCAGCGTCAGGCTAAAGGGAAAATCCCTGGTTACAGGCCATTGCCTGAGGCCGCCTGGCAACGACTGCTGGCCAATGCCCAGCAAGAAAGCGTGATCTCCCAGAAAAAGGGACCCGCTACGCACCGGGGCGCAACGTCAGCGAGCGGGCCTGTGGCCCCGTTCATACTCCCCGCCGACCCACCCGGGTTCACCGGGCGGGATACTCAGGTCACCGAACTGCTTGGGCACCTGGGGCCGGGTGCCAGTCCGCTTGACGCCGTCGTGTCGGTGGTTACCGGCATGCCCGGCGTTGGGAAGACCGCGCTGGCCGTGCATACTGGCCATCGCGCGTACGCGGAAGGATGGTTCACGGGCGGCATCATCTTGCTCGACCTCCGCGGCTTCAGCCCAGATGAACAAGTCGGACACGGCGCGACCGCCGCCGGCCTGCTGCGTGCTCTGGGGATGAAGAACAGGGACATCCCTGCTGGCGCCCAGGAGCGCGTTTACGCCTGGCGTGGCCTGCTCGCCAGGTTGGCTCAGCAGGAACGCTCCGTGCTCGTAGTGCTTGACAACGCAGCCGAAGCCGCCCAGTTCCGTCCGCTGGTGCCGGGAGCACCGCATCGCATGATCGTCACATCTCGGAACACGCTGGGCGCGCTGCCCGCCCACCAGGTCACGGTCGGTCCGCTCAGCTTGGACGAGGCCGTCGAGATGCTGGGCGCCGCCTTGCGCATCGGGTACTTTGCCGACGACCGGATCGCCGAGTGCCCTGATGACGCGCGCCGTCTCGCCGGACTATGCGGCCAGTTGCCGCTCGCCCTCCAGATCGTCGCGGCGCTGCTCCGGGACGAACCCGCCCGTCCACTGGCCGAGCAGGTCCGGGATCTGGCCAACGCGCGGACTCGTCTCGAGCAGCTCCGCTACGACGACACCGACGACGAGGGCAGGCCGCTTGCGGTGCGTGCCGCCTTCGACTTGTCGTACCGTGACCATCTCACCTCAGCACAACAGCGCGCCTTCCGGCTGCTAGCCACGATTCCCGGCGCGGACGCATCCACCCGTGCCGCTGCCGCGGCCTTCGGGCAGTCCGAGGCCGACGCCCGCGGGCTGCTCGCCGACCTCGCCCGTTCTCACCTGCTGGTTAGCCGGGCCGGCGAGCGGTGGGCCATGCACGACCTGATAAGCCTGTTCGCCAGCGAGCTCGGCCACGTTCAGGCCGACGATGACCACCGCGCGGAGGCCACCGAACGGCTCTACCAGTACTATCTCGATACCACAGCCGCAGCGGCCAGGTGGCTGCGCCAGTCGTCAGGCGCCGCGCCGCGAGGTCAGCAAGAGCCCTTCGAATCCTACGAGCAGGCGGTGACCTGGCTGGATTTGGAGGGCCCCGCCCTGGTCGCCGCCATCAGCGCGGCCCATGGCGCCGCCGCATGGGAGCACTCCCACCGGCTCGCGGTCAATCTAGGCGGCTACTTCGAGTTCCGGCACCACGTGGACGATTGGCTGACCACAGGCACTCTGGCTGTCGAGGCCGGCCGCAAGCTTGGGGCGCAGGCCGAATTGGAAGCAGCGCTGACGCTTGGCAACGCCTACCGGCTCGCACACCGGTACGAGGAATCCGTGGCCTGCGAACAGCGCGCTCTGGCCCTGGCCGAAGACGATCGCAACCGCAGCGCAGCCCTGCATAATCTCGGACTGGCTTACTTCTGCCAGGGGCGGTACATGAAGGCGGAGTTCGCGCACCAGCGTGACCGGCGTCTCTGCACGCTACGTGGCGACCTGCGGGGTGCCGCCCAGGCAGGAGTGGCACTCGGCGACGCGCTGCGGGCCCGGTGCCGGTTCCCGGAAGCGGCCAAGGCCCTGGAGGGAGCCATCGCTCAATTTGAGGCCCTCAAGAAGCACGGGCTCGGCGATCCCCGGGGGCTTATGAACGCGAGGATAAACCTCGCGCTTACCTACTTGGACGGACGTCCGCTGCTGACGGCCTCCTACATCGTCTGGCAGCTCTGCTCTGCGCTGGCCATAGCCAGGGATCTCGATCAAAAGCCCGCTCAGGTCAACATTTTCCTGAATCTGAGCCGCGCGTACCGCTCCCGGTGCCCGTTCTGCCATCATGACTCCGCGCTCGACTGGGCACGGCGCAGCATCACCATGGCGCGGCAGGTCGGCCATCCCGCCGGCGAGGCCCATGCGCTGATCGCTATGGCCATGGCCCAAGCGGACGCAGGTGACATCACGTCAGCCCAGGAGAGTTTCCAGCTGGCGAGGGGAATCTGCGACGAGCTCGGGCTCAGCGAAAAACACGAGCATCTGCCCGGGACCCTGCGGAGGCTGGCCGCCGAGTCCCACCGCGCGCACGTCGGCTGTCCGTCCCAGGATGACCAGCCGGGGCGCGAATTCCAGGAGAAATGGGTTGAGGATCTTCCTCATGCGGTTCTGCGCGGAGACGACGAGCGGTTGTCCGAGATCCTGTTCGTGCCTGGTGGTGATCCTCGGCAGCTAAGGCGATGACTGGGTTGATGAAACTCACCTTGGTGTCGTCAGCAGGCGCCGGCGGTGAAATCCAGCGTCATTGACTCCCTGGTCGTCAAGGCGAGCGACCCTACAGACGGGTAGGTGAAAAAGCCGATCAAGATCAGGAGCCAAGCGGGCGAGAAGGACAGAATGGGCTGGTGAACGGGCGGGAAAGTGAGCGATAAAGCGCCGGCCGTCGAGGGCACGGGTGGCGCTCGGGCAGGCGTTCCCGGGTCGCCGGAGACCGGTTCGGTCTGGCGGGTGCCCGGCATGCCCTGGCTGCTCGGTTCGGCGGCGCTGTGGTTTTCCGGCTTCGCGCTGCTCATACCCGTGGCGCCGCTGTGGGTGATCCGCGGCGGCAGTGACGGCCTGGGGGCCGGGCTGGTCACCGGCGTGATGATGGCCGGCACCGTCCTGGCCCAGCTGTCGATGCGCCGCGTGCTCCCCGGGCTGGGGTGGCGCTGGACGCTGATACTCGGATCCGGGCTGCTCGGATTGCCCGCACTAGGGCACCTGGCCACCGACCGGCTGTTGCCGGTCACGGCGCTGGCCGCGCTGCGCGGACTCGGCTTCGGCATCGTCACCGTGTGCGGAGCGACCGCGGTGGCCGCTTTCGTCGAGCCGGGACGTCGCGGCCGGGCCATCGGCGCCCTCGGGCTGGCCGCCGCCGCACCTCAGTTCGTCCTGGTCCCGGTCGCGCCCTGGCTCGCCGAGCAGGCCGGGTTCGGGCTGGTCTTCGTGCTCGCCGTCCTCCCGGCGCTCGCGATCCCGCTCGCCTGGCCCATCGCACGGGCTGCGGGCGACAGTGACCGCGCCCCGGCCGGCGGCACCGGAGGCGGCAAGGCGGCCGCGCTGCGGCGGGCGCTGGCCGGGCCGGTCGCGGCCCTGGTCGTGATCACCGCGGCAGGCGGGGCCATCCTCACCTTCACCCCGCACATCCTCGCCAGCCCGGCATCCGCGTTCTTCGGGCTGCTCGCATTCACCGGCGCCGCGGCGGTCAGCAGATGGGTGGCCGGCGGGATCGCCGACCGTTTCGGACCTACCGCGGCGATAGCCCCGCTGCTGTTCACCGGCGCGCTGGGGCTGGCCGCGATCGGGCTCAGAGCCGACAGCATCCATGACGGCCCGGGCCGCGTCCTGGTCATCTCAGGCCTGCTCCTGGCGGGAATCGCCTACGGCGGCCTGCAGAACCTCACGCTGGCACAGGCGTTCACCGCAGCCGGCGAACCGGCACGATCCACGGTCAGCATCGTCTGGAACCTGAGCTTCGACGCCGGGACCGGGATCGGCGCGTTCGCCACGGGCGCCATCGCGACCGCGACCTCGTACTCGGCCGCGTTCGCCGTCCTCGCGCTGGCCACCGCCATCGCGGGCGGCTGCTGGGCACTGCCGGGGCTGGCCAGGCGCGGCGATCAGGGGTAGCGGCGAGCGCCGGAAACCCCCTGGCGGAACGCGGCCACCGCATCCGGGTAGCTGGCCAGCTGGTACGGATGGCCCCGCTCGGGCGGCCCGTTATAGCTGGGCACGGTCAGCGGCACCAGCGGGACGCCGAGGATGAGCTGGTAGCCGGCCTGCTGCCAGACGGCCAGCACCGGCTGCGCAGAGGAAGCGGAGACCGGCTCTTGGTCGGGCAGGAATGCCTCGGCGTACTGCAGGCGGCCGCCGAGCAGCAGGCCGAGGCCGTTCACCCCGGCCGGGCTTGCGTACGCGCCCAGGCGTGCCAGCAGCGGGCCGGGAGGAATGGCCTGATAAGGGGCCACGTGGTCGCCCGCCCAGTAGACGCCGATCGCGTGGTGGGCGTGCAGCCACGCGAGCATGCGGGTGATGAACGCCGGGTCGTCCTGGCCGCCGAAGCTGTGGAAATCGAGCCCCCACTCGGGGATGGCGACCGGCTTGCCGGTGAGCCGGGACAGCTGCGCGAGCCAGTTCAGCCCGCCGGGCTGGGTGAGGATCTCTTCCCACCTCGCGTCGTGGTCCAGCTGGCCGGACGCGGTATGCGGGTAAGTGCCGTGGGGGCCGCCGTACCAGTCGTAGACGTCGGTGCCCACCAGGTTCACATACGAGGCGCCGGGCCACGCGTCGATGGCCGCGGCGGTGTCGGGGAAGACGGTCCACAGGAACCGGAAGTGCTGCCCGGGCACCGACCGCATGGCGTCCACGGCGTGCCGCCAGGCCAGGACGTAGCAGCCCGGCTCGGCGGGCGGGCATTTCCGCTCGCTCCAGTTGTACCAGCCGCCGGTCATCTCCCGGCCGAGGTCGATGATGGCGCCCGCGAAGCCGTCCCTCACGAGCAGCGCGCCGAGCGCGCGGAACCGGGCGTCATCCGCGCCGGCGGCGGCAGCTTCCAGCGCGGCGCTGGGCTTCTGCCAGTAGGAAGTCGCGGTGTCCGGGGTTCCCTGCCGCAGCAGCGCGGCCAGCGCGGGAGCGGCGGCGGGCGGAAATGACGAGCTGGCGGACGACGGCGCAGTGGAGGCACTGGTGATCTGATGGCCGAGCGCGAACCAGATGATTCCGGCCGCCGCGATCAGCGCCACAGCCGCCAGGACAGCGGCCCGCGCCCGCCCCGGGGACGGCGCGCGGCGCGTCACCTCGCCATCCCGCCGCGTCGGCGTGGTGCAGGCCCGGCAGGCGGTGCCGCAATATGCGCAGGTAGTGCCGCAATATGGGGCTGCTGCAGATCGGGCCGGGCGGGTCGCTGACGAGGACGGCGAGGAGGTACTCGCGCGTCTTCGCGTAGGCGGGGTGTCCTGGCCACGCTTCCACGGTACGTCTGGCAGCGCATTTCTCCGAGTCCCGCGTCAGCACCGGGCCGGCCTAGGGTGGAGGTCATCATGACCGAGAGCGAACCTCCGCATGGCCGCCTGCTGCCTGCCATCCGGTTCCGGCGCCGTGATCGCGGTGACCGCCCGCGGCCTGCCTGGCCGCGCAGGCTGGCCCGGAGCGCCGTCGTCATCGTGGCCGCCGTCACCGTCGCCAGCCTCGGCTACAACCTCGCGACCGGCCCGGCGCCCCGGCCGCCCGGCCTGCGCATGCTCAGCGCGGGCGGGTTCGACACCCGGTACCTCAGCTGGGGAACCAGCGGGCCGCCGGTCGTCCTGGTTCCTGGCGCCTTCGAGACGGCGGACACCTTCGCCGCCCTGGGCGCCGCGCTGGGCACCGATCACCGGGTATTCGCGATCGACCTGACTGGCACCGGCTACAGCACGCCAAGCCCGCCCTTCAGTGCCGGCCACCTCGCGGACCAGCTGCTCGCGTTCCTGGCTGCGAAGGGACTGACCGGCGCGAACGCCCCCGTCCTGGTGGGGCACTCCAGCGGCGCCGCTGTTGTCGGGATGGCGGCGCTGCGCGGCAGCAACGTCGCGGCCGGCGTCGTGTTCCTCGACGGCGACGCGACGCCGCTAGGAGTCCCGTCAGGGCTCGGCTGGCTGCTGATCGACCCCTACCGGACGACGATCCTGCGGCTCGGGCTGAGCTCGTCCTGGCTTATCCAGCGGATCTACAGCTCCCAGTGCGGGCCGGCCTGCCCGCCGCTGACCGCGGCGGGCGTCGAAACGTGGCGCCAGCCGCTGCAGCAGCCGGGGTTCGAGTCGGCCGTCACGTACACCGCGCGGCACGGAATCCCGAGCATGACCGCCGCCGAATTCAGCCAGCTACGGTCCGCCGACGTGCCCAAGCGGGTGATATTCGGCGTCGGCGATCCCCAGCTTTCCGCCGCTGCGGCCGCGCAGACAGCAGAGCGCATCGGCGCGCCTGCGCCGACGGCCGTTCCCGGCCGGCACCTGACGATGATCTCCTCACCGCGGCAGGTTGCCGCCGCCATCCGCGCGTTCATCCGCTCCGTCGGCCGTCCGTGACGCAACCGGGCTCGCCGGGCCCGCCAGGGGCCCGGTCGCTCCCGCGTCCCCGCCGTGGCGAGGGCAGGAAGCGTTGGCCGTTCGGCCCTATCCGGGGGTGCCCAGCCGGTGCTGTCCCTTGACATCGGCCAGCGCCGGCTGCGGTCAAGGAGCGTATTTTTCTTCTCCCCCGCCTCTCCGTGAATGTGAGAGCGCTCGCGGGCCTGGCGGCGTCTCGTCGACCAGGTACCAGAGTGGGGGAAACGGCCATGACGGATGTGATTGGCGCGATCGCGCAAAAGTGGCAGGCCCTGGGCGGGGCCGCGGGATTCGGCGAACCGGCAGACATCGAACGGCCCACCTTCGACGGCGTCGGCCGTACCCAGCCGTTCGCGGGAGGCAAGTTCATCGTGTGGCATCCCGAACTGGGTGCCTTCGAGCTCCAGGGCCTGATCGCCGCGAAGTGGCTGTCGCTGGGCCGGGAGCAGTTCGGCTACCCCTCAACCGATGAGCAGGGCTGCCCTGACGGGCGCGGCCGGTTCAATCACTTCCGTGCGATGCAGCTGGCCGACCGGCCGGTCGCCTCGATCTACTGGACGCCGACGACCGCGGCGCGCGAGGTGCACGGAGCCATCCGGGCCGCATGGGCGCAGCACGGCTTCGAACGCGGACCTGTCGGCTATCCGACGAGCGACGAGCACAACTCGTCGGTGCCCGGCGGGCGGCGTAACGAGTTCGAGCACGGCTTCATCGACTGGACCCCCCAGCACGGAGCCCAGGTGCACGGACCCGTGCCGTTTGACGACAATGCGTAGCCGGACACGCCGGTCTTGATTCGGGTTCTGGGCTGAGCCGAAGAACAGCAGCGGGATGAGCGTCAGGCCGATGACGTTCAGGCTGCTCGCGGTCCGGGCCAGCGCGGCGATCAGCAGCCCGAGGGCGAAGAGCCCGACGGTAGACAGCAGGAACGAGAGGACGAGCCCGGCAATGCTCTTCGGGACGGGCGCCCCGCAGGCGACGACGCTCGTGACGACCACCATGGTGAGCCCGGCCAGCGCCACGCACAGCTGGACGACGACCTGCGCGGCCAGCAGCCAGGAGGGGTACCGGGGTCGTCGACAGGCGGCGCAGGATGCCCAGCTCGCGGTAGGTGACCATCGGGATGGGCAGGCCCCACAGGGTGAGCATGGCGAGTCCGAGCGCCAAGATGATCGGCACATACGTGTCTAACAGGGTGAGACCGCCGAGGCTCGAGATGGGCTGGCGGAAACTGGGCAGCTCACCGAAGATGATCATCAGCACGACGGGGACACCGATGCCGCCGATCAGGGCCAGCGGCCCCCGGCGGGCGAGCCTGGCCTCGTTGAACACGATCTTGCCGAACGCGGCGCCTCGCGCCGTCCCCGGCAGCGGGAACGTGTTCATGCCATTGCTCCTTCCTTGTGCAGGTGATTTCCGGTGAGCCAGGCGAGAGACCGGTAGTAGTCGTCGCGCTTCCCGCCGAGGCCGAGCACCTCGATCAGCTCGCCGACGTCGGCCGGCGTCCGGAGCCCGATGGCGCATTCGACGGCGGTGGTCTTCCCGGCTCCGTTCGGCCCGAGGATGCCGAAGATCTCACCCTCGGCCACCGAGAATGACACGTCGTCGACCGCGACCAGGCTTCCGTAGGTCTTGCGGAGATGCGCTATCTCCACCGCCGGCCTGCCTGCCGTCTGCCCTCGCCGGGGATGCCGGCGGCGGGGGCCTCCAGGCGGCTGACCGTCGCGCTTCCCGTGGTGCCCATGGCTGCCTCCCTGTCCGCGCGCCGCTACCCTGAGCGCGCCACTTGGCCCCGACACGCAGGCGGGTCGCTGTCAGCCATGTCAAACCGGATGAGGACGTGGCGGGCTGGACGAGGAACGAAGGGCGGAAATGGTGTCTAATCTTCTTGTGATCTTGTGCACCGAGCAGGCCGTCAACGCCGGTTCCCGGTACCGGTGACGGCGGGCACGGTAACGCTGTGAGCGAGCGCAAGGGCATACTGCTGCGGCTGGACCCGGCCGTTCACGACGCCCTGGCCAAGTGGGCCGCCGACGAGCTGCGCAGCACCAACGCCCAGATCGAGTTCCTGCTGCGCCGCGCGCTGGCCGACGCCGGGCGGCTGCCGAACCGGGCCGGGGAGATGCGCAGGCCCGGCCGGCCGCCGCGGAGCAAGCCGCCGGGGTGACCGCGTGCTTCCCGGGACGTGCTGCCCCGGGACGTGCTGCCCCGGGACATGCTGCCCCGGGACATGCTGGCCCGGGACATGCTGGCCCGGGACATGCTGGCCCGGGACATGCTGGCCCGGGACTACAGTCGGGCGATGACGAATGAGGAACCGCCGCGGCGCCGCGGGTTCCGGACGGGGCGGCTGGAGGCCTTCAGCGACGGCGTGTTCGCCATCGCCGTCACCTTGCTGGTCCTCGATATCGCGGTTTCCGGCGGCGCCGGCCGGCACCTGCTGCGCTCGATCGCGGACCTATGGCCGTCGTACCTGGCCTACGTGGCCAGCTTCGCCACCATCGGCGCGGCCTGGCTCGGGCACAACGCGATCACGGAGTACCTCGATCGCGCCGACGCCGCCTTCGTCCGGCTGAACCTGCTGCTGCTCCTGGTCGTCTCGTTCCTGCCGTTCCCCACCAGGCTGTTCGCGGACTACATCCGCCAGGACAGCGCCGAACGCGTCGCGGTCACGTTCTACGGAATCAGCCTGCTGCTGGCCTCGACGCTGCTGATGGTCCTGTGGCGTTACGCGGTCCGGGCGAGGCTGGTGCGGCCCGACGCGGCCGACGAGGAGATCCAGCTGCTGACCCAGCGTCTCACCCCGGGTCTGGCGGGCTACCTGGTCCTGATCATCTCCGGGCTCTTCCTCCCGATCCTCGCCGTCATCGGGTACCTGGCCATCGCCCTGTACTACATCATCCCGTCCCGGAACCTGTACGCCGGGTTCCGGCCCCGGCGGCGGCGCAAGAAGGGACGCTAAAGCACCCGGTCAAGTGGCCGCCTGCCCTGGCCGGCTACCCGTTTCGCCCTGCGGCCCGGCTGCGTACCTTCTGCGGCTGAGGTGGCTCTGCAGCGGCCCGGGGTGCCATCGCGCACCGGATCGCCCGCGCCGTCCCGGTCCGTCCCGGCTGGGCCGCCGCTCACCCCGGGCCCACGGGGCCCGTGAGGCCGGGCGGACTGGACTTACCCTAGTTGCCTGACCAGCGCGCTAGGGCCCGTCTTCCGGCCGCCAGTACACGGCCTTCACCCAGATGGTGCACAGGGCGTCCAGCGCCCGCTCGTCGTCGAACGGCACGTCTTTCTCGCCGCCCTGGCCGAGCCAGATGTAGCAGAAATGCTCCAGCATGGCCGACAGCGCCGAGGCCGTCAGCACCGGATCGACGCCCGGGCAGTAGCCCTGCGCCTGCGCCGCCCTGATGGCGGTCGCGATCCGGGTGATGGCCTCGCCCCGCAGCTCGAGCCACCGGTCCCGGAAGCGTCCCTCGATCATGGCCGCCTGGAAGATCCCGATCAGCTCGCCGCGCCGCTTGGCGTAGGTGCGCCAGAAGCCCGCCACGGCTTCCCGCAGCGCCTCCTCGCCGGACAGGCCGGCCCGGTACGGCAGGGCCGCCAGCTGGGTGGCTTCGGCGTGAAACTCCTCGGCCAGGGCGATGAGCAGGTCGGCCTTGGTGTCGTAGTAATTGTAGAAGGACGCCACCGACCGGCCGGCCGCCGCGGCGATGTCGCTGATCTTGGCGTTGAGGTAGCCGTCGCGGGCGAACACGAGCCGGGCCGCCTCGCGGAAGGCCTCGTCGGTCTGCCGGCCCTTGCGGGTGGCCTTTTCCGGCCGGGCTGGGGCCTTTTCCGGCCGGGCCGGGGCCGCGCCGGAGCCCGCCGCCGGCAGCGGCGCCGGGCTGGCGTGCACCGCCGTCATGACACCCGCCGGTCCCGGCCGGCCCAGAACGGCTCGCGCAACGCGGCCCGGAGCACCTTGCCGGTGGCGTTGCGCGGCAGCTCAGGGACGACGGTGACGCCGGTCGGGCACTTGAACCCGGCCAGCCGCTCGCGCGCCCAGCTGACCAG
Source organism: uncultured Actinomycetes bacterium (assembly GCA_963722275.1). Taxonomy (GTDB): domain Bacteria; phylum Actinomycetota; class Actinomycetes; order Streptosporangiales; family Streptosporangiaceae; genus Palsa-504. The sequence continues at coordinate 159,888 of CAVRMX010000015.1, forward strand.
CCCGTCCGCGTCAAAGCCGGGAACGCCGGAGCCGCCCGCGCCGGAGCCGTCCGCGTCAAAGCCGGGAACGCCGGAGCCGCCCGCGCCGGGGCCGCCGTCCGCGGCGGGCGCGGCCACGACGACGGCGTGCACGGTCTCGCCCCACCGGTCGTCCGGGATGCCGATGACCGCGACGTCGGCGACCGCGTGGTGCCCGGCCAGCACCGCCTCCACCTCGGCCGGGTACACGTTCTCGCCGCCGGTGATGACCAGGTCGCTGAGCCGGTCGACGATCGTCAGGTAGCCGTCGGCGCCGAGCGTGCCGACGTCGCCGGTGCGGTAGAAGCCGTCGGCCGTCAGCGACCTGGCGGTGGTCTCCGGGTCGTTCCAGTAGCCGGGCAGCGGCGCGGCGCCGCGCACCTGGATCTCCTCGCGCTCCCCCAGCCGCACCTCCCAGCCCAGCGAGGGGCGCCCCGCGGTGCCCAGGCGTCCCCGCGCGGGGTCGTGGTCCTCCGGCGGCAGTGAAGTGATCGGCAGCGGGCCGGTCTCGCTGCTCGCGTAGTTCTGCCGGAACCGGCAGCCGAGCACGGCCACCGCCCGCTCCAGCAGGTCGGGCCGGATCGGCGAGGCACCGTAGACCACCTCGACCAGATGGGACAGGTCGGGCGGCTCGGCGCGCGAGCTCACCTCCTGGGTCACCGCGTGGATCAGGGTGGGCACCAGCTGGGTCAGCTGGATCCGCCGGCGCACCAGCTCGTCGACGAAGCCGGCCGGGTCGAAGCCGGCCAGGACGTGCAGGTGCCCGCCGGTGAACAGGGCGTAGCTGAGGTTGGCCAGGCCCGCGACGTGAAACAGCGGCAGCGCGGACAGGTGCCGGGTGCCGGGAACCGCCTCGGGCACCTCCAGCTTCATGAACACCACGGCCGTGATCAGCTGCTGGTGGGTCAGCGGCACCAGCTTGGGCCGGCCCGTGGTCCCGCTGGTGTGCACGAGGATGGCGGGTTCGGACGGGCGCAGCCGCGCGACCGGCCGTTCCGGCGGCGGCGCCTGCGTGCTGGCGGCGGCCGGGCCGTTCGGTATGTCCAGGACGGGAACGGGGCGGTCGGGGCCGGCGGCGAGCCGGGTGTCCAGGCCGGCGACGGCCTGGCGGGCCAGCGCGGCGCAGTCGGCGTCGGCCAGGACGGCAGCCGGCCGGGCCAGCCGAAGCAGCGCGGTCACCTCGGGCACGGCCAGCCGCCAGTTGATCGCCGCGGGGAGCGCCCCGGCCCGGATCAGGCCGAGCATCGCGGTCACCCAGCCCGCCTGGTTCCTGGCGATGACCGGCACGACGTCGCCGGGAGCGACTCCGGCCGCGGCGAACCCGGCCGCCGAGCGTTCCGCCGCCGCGGCCAGGCCGGCATAGCTCAGCCGCGCGCCGCGGGAGTCGGTAAGCGCGGTCGCCTCAGGGTGGACCGCGGCCCGCCACTCCAGGACGTGGACCAGGGACAACACCTGGCTAGACGCGCACGCCAGTCCGGTCGGCCGCGGTCTTGGGCTCGTGCCGGATGTCGCCGGGCTGGCCCATGGCCCGCCGCCAGCAGGCGAACTCGAGCAGGATGCCGTCCGGGTCCTGGAAGTAGAACGAGCGGACGAAGACGCCGGGATGCAGTTCCCTGGCCACGCCGAACTCGCTGTCATCGTGATCGAGGATCGGGCTCACCCGGACGCCCTTGGCCTTCAGCTTGGCCCGGTACTCAAGGAACCGCTCCTCGGGCACGTTGAACGCCACGTGGTTCATCGAGCCGACCGCGCTGGTCCACTCCCCCAGGCCCGGCACGGTCACCGGCGCTGAGATGCCCGGGACCGGGTCGGGGGCGTCCGGGAACCAGAAGAACGCCAGCGCGTTGCCGCCGCCCATGTCGAAGAAGAAGTGCTGGCCCTGGCCGCCCGGCAGGTTGATCGTCTTGATCAGGCGCATGCCGAGCACCTGGGTGTAGAACTCGACGGTCCGCTTCATGTCCGCGCAGACCAGCGCCAGGTGGTTAACGCCGCCGAGGGCGAACTCCTCGTTCTGCCACTCCATGAAATCCTCCTCCGCCGAACGGCCGCAGGGCTGGCCTGCCGATCAGATCTAAATCTAAACTCAGTTTCAGTTCGGCGCCAGAGCACTCAAGGGAGTGGCCAGTTTCAGTTCGGCGCCAGAGCACCCAAGGGAGTGGCCGGTGAGCGAGATCGTGCGGGAGTTCGTCGGGCTGCCGTCGCCGGTGGTGGGCCGGGCCGGGGCGGGCGGCCATCCGTGCCAGGGCATTTACCATCGCCCGGCGGACGCGCGGCCGGCGACGGCGTTCATCGCCACGCACTACAACATCGACTTCTCCGAGCATTACCTGGCCAGCTTCATGGCCGAACGGGGCTTCGGGTTCCTCGGCTGGAATACCAGGTTCCGCGGCAACGAGGCGCACTTCCTGCTCGACCACGCGCTAGCCGAGATCGGCGTGGGGGTGCGCTGGCTGCGCGAGCAGGCCGGGGCCGAGCGGGTGGTGCTGCTGGGCAACTCCGGCGGCGGCTCGCTGATGGCGGCGTACCAGTCGCAGGCGGTGGAACCTAACGTCCGGCCGGTGGCCGGGATGCGGCCGCTGCCGGTCATCGAGGACCTGCCGCCGGGCGACCTCTACGTGGCGCTGGCCGCGCACTCGGGCCGGCCGGAGGTCCTGACGGCCTGGCTCGACGCCTCCGTCACCGACGAGGGCGACCCGCTGTCGGCGGATCCGGCGCTTGACCCCTACGACCCGGCCAACGGGCCGCCGTTCAGCGCCGAGTTCCAGCTCCGTTACCGCGCCGCGCAGCGGGATCGCAACGAGCGCATCACCGGCTGGGCGCTGGCCGAGCTGGACCGGCTGGCCGGGACGCGGGCCCGCGACCGGCTGTTCACGGTCCCGCGCAGCTGGGCCGACCTGCGGATGATCGACCCGTCGATGGAGCCGTCGGACCGGAGGCCGAACTGGTGCTACCTGGGCGACCCGATGCGAGCGAACTACAGCGTGTTCGGCGTGGGCACGGTGAGCACACTGCGCAGCTGGCTGTCGATGTGGAGCCTGCGCACCTCGCAGTGCACCGCGGCGCCGCACCTGGCCCGGATCACCCTCCCGGCGCTGGTCATCCACGCCACGGCGGACACGGGCGTCTACTCCAGCGACGCCCGCGCCCTGTACGACGCGCTCGCCGCCGAAGACAAGACGCTCGAGTTCATCAGGGCCGATCACTACCTGACCGAACCCGCGGGCGCGCGGACGCAGGCCGCCGACCTGATCGCAGCCTGGGTCACCCAGCGCCACTCCGCGGCGGCCATTTCATGATCGTGAACAGTTTTAGCCAAATAACAGCCATTTCTGTTCACGATCATGAAAAGGGAGCTTGGGGGGCGAGCATGCGGGGGCGAGCATGCGGGGGGAGAGGCTGGGGCGGGTAACGGGGTCGTTCGGGATCATGACGCCGGCTATTTGATGCCGGCGCCGCCGTCGGAGTGCACCACGGTGCCGGTGATCCCGCGGGCGCGGTCCGAGGCCAGGAACACGTAGCTGCCCGCGTGATCCTCGCCGGTGAGCGCGACCTGCAGCGGCGTGCGGCGGAGCAGGTCCTGTTCCCGGCCGGGCGCCGTGCCCAGGACGTGATCGGCGAGGCCGAGGCTGCGCGGCCCGGTGAGTTCGGTGCCCAGGGTGCCGCCCGGCGCGACGCCGTTGACCCTGACCTCCGGGGCCAGCTCGTGCGCCAGCGCGATCACGCAGCCGCGGACGGCGAACTTCGACGCCACGTAGAGCACGCCGCCGCGGCCCGGGTAGAAGCCGGACGTGGAGACCGTCAGCACGACCGACCCGCCCGCCCGGCGCAGCTCGGGCAGCGCGGCGCGCACCGTGACCAGCTGGCTCTTCACGTTGACGGCGAACAGCTCGTCGAAGGCGGCGTCGAGCTGATCGTCGGAGATGTCCGCCAGGCCGCGGTAGAAGTCGAAGATGCCCACGCAGTTGACCAGCACGTCCAGGCCGCCGAACGCCTGGGTGACCGCCCGGACGGCCGCGCGCGCGTCGGCCAGCGAGGTGGCGTCGCCCCGGCTGACCACGCAGCCGGGCAGCTCGGCCGCGAGCCGGGCGGCCTTGGCCTGGTCCAGCTCCAGCGCGGCGACCTGCGCGCCCTCGGCGCGGAACGCGTCCAGCACGGCGCGGCCGATCCCGGAGCCAGCGCCCGCGACCAGCGCGCGCTTGCCGTCCAGCCAGCCCATCAGGTCCCATCCTCGGGCGACAGAGCCTCGGGGCCGTGCGGCGTCTGCAGCAGCCGGGAGAACAGCTCATGGTCCTGCCAGGTCAGGGCCTCGAGCTCGAGCGGGCAGAGCAGGATCTGGCGGCCTGAGGCCGGCACGGAGATGCGCAGCCGGGCGCCGTTGCGGGTCCGCACCCGCTCCACCACGACCTCGCTGAACTCGTTGGCCAGCCTGATCACCGGCTCGGGGCCGGGATCTGGCGCGGTCAAAGGAACACCGCCAGGTTCTGGGTGCGCAGCACCGACTCGTCCACGGTGATCTCCCGCCGGGCCAGCCGCAGCCCGTCGCCGGTCTCGCGGAGCAGGTCCGCGCGGCCGGCCGAGATCAGGTCGGCTGCCCGGGTGTCTCCCCGGCTGCGGAACATCAGCAGGGCGGACTCCACGCGCAGCTCGCCGGCCCCGGTACGGAAGGTCCGGACGTTGGTGACGAAATGCCGGGTCCGTGACGGCGGGTCCTCGGTCCAGGCGTGGTCGGTGGCCAGCCGCTGGACGCGCTTGCGCAGCGCGTACATGTCCTCGTCGAAGTGGCCCATGTCCGCGAGGGAGTCGAAGCCCGCGCCGCGTGCGGTCGTGACCCGGACCGGCATCACGTAGCGGATGTCCTCGCACAGCAGGGTCAGCCAGCCCGCGTAGTCCGCCGCGTCGAGCAGCGCCGCCTCCTCGACCAGGAACTGGTGCGCGGCCAGGTGCGCCGGGTCGCCGTACGGGAGCGGCCGGCCGGCGGTCACCGGGCCTCACCCATATCCCGAACGGGCTGGGTGGCCGGCTCGCGCTCAAGCTGATCGCCCCACTGGCTGAGCCAGTGCCGCTGGTTGAACTCGCCGAAGCCCTGGTAGGCCAGGCCGGGACCGGCGAAGGCGGCGAGCGGCGGCTTGATCGGCTGCCCGGCCGAGGTCAGCCCCATCCGGCTGTTCAGGTTCAGCCGCCGCGCCATCGACCCGGCGGCCATGTCGGTGATCGAGACCCAGTTCTCCACGTCGTCCTGCTCGAACATGCCGGAGATGCCGAAGCACATCAGGTAGGCCTTGTAGGAGTTCCGCTTGAACTCCTCCGGCGCCGCCGCGTCCACCGCGAACCAGGAGAGCACCTCGGTCTCCCGCTCGCTGACCGGCTGCCACTGACGCACCGAGATGAACGGGGCGACGGTTCCGCGGGCGTCGATCTGCGGCCAGTTGTGCACCAGGCTCAGGTTGGGGAACAGGGTCGCCGCCGAGACCATGAAGCCGCTCTCCGCCACGAGCGCCCGCTGGCGGTCCGACCACGCGGCCGCCATGGCCGGGATCATCGCGTCCGGGTAGCCCACGTACCGCAGCTGATCGGCGAAGTCGCCGCCGGGCGGCAGCTTGTACGTGGTGCCCGCCCCGGGCCCGGCGATGTAGAGGGCGCCCTCCTTGCGCTTGCTGGCCTTCGGCTCGCGGAACAGGCCGATGTCCACCACGCTGGCGTGGGTGTGCGGCGTGTGGTAGCTGTCGCCGGCGAAGTTCTCCGCGCCGATCTTCCAGTTGGCCTTGACCCGCCAGCGCTGCGGGCCGCGCAGCTCCATGCCCGCCGGGCTCTGCCGGGTGTAGAAGTCCAGGTAGAACGCGAAATCGCCGAGGTAGTCGCGCAGCGCGGGAGCGTCGGGATCCAGGCTGACGAAGATCAGCCCGTTGTGGGTGCCCATCGACGGCGCGGGCAGCAGGGACTGGCCGAGCCGGGCGAAGCCGTCCTCGCCGCCGTAGGCCTCCTCGTGGAAGGGCAGGCCGGCCAGCCGGCCGTCGTTGCGGTAGGTCCAGGCGTGATACGGGCAGCGGAAGTGCGAGGCGTTCCCCATCTCGGCCCGGCACAGCTGCATGCCGCGGTGCAGGCACATGTTGAACATGACCCGGACGACGCCCGACTCGTCCCTGGCCACGATGAACGAGTCGGCCAGGACCCGGCGGACCACGTAGTCGCCGGGAGCGGGGATCTCGGACTCGTGCGCCAGGAACACCCAGGACCGGGCGAACAGCCGGTCGCGTTCCAGCGCGAATATCTCCGGGTCGCCGTACACGTGCGCCGGGACCATGCCGCGCCGCACCTGGCTGACCACGGCGGCTAGGTCGAGCATGAGTACGCCTGTCTGGTCATGGGAGTCTGTCCTGCAGAAGTCGTTTTCTGCAACGATACGTGGATGCAGAGCTGGATCCACGTCATCGAGTGGCGCGCCACCGTGCGGCCGGAACTGACGGCCCTGGTCGACGACCGCGGGGCGGCCTGCACCTACGCGCAGCTGCGGGCCGAGGTGGAGCGCAAGGCCGGCGGCTGGGCCGGGCTCGGGGTCGGGCCGGGCGACCTGGTCGCGATCGTGGCGAAGAACAGCGCGGACTTCCTGCTGCACGCCTTCGCGCTGATGCGCGCCGGGGCGACGCCGGCCTTCGTCAACTGGCGGCTGTCCAGCCGTGAGCTCACCGAGGTGCTGACCCTGATCGGGCCGAAGGCGATCGCCGCCGACGCCGAGTTCAGCGGCCTGGTCGACGAGGCCTGGCCGCACGCCGCCGCTCGCGTGACCATCGGCGGCGGGCCGGTACCGGCAGGCGCGGTGCCGGCTAACACGGTGCCGGCTAACACGGTCGATGGCGGGACGCTGGCCGGCCCGGTGCCGCCGCGGCCCGCGCTCACCGGCGACACGGTGCTGGCGCTCGTGCACACCAGCGGCACCACGGGCCGGGCCAAGGCCATCCCGCTCCGGCACGGCGCGCTCATGATGAGCGTCGCCGACTTCGCCATCGAGATCGGCGACCAGGTCGCCGGGTCGCATCACCTGCAGATCCTGCCGCTGTTCCACCTGGGCGGGTTCGGCCAGTGCATGCAGGCGATCCTGACCGCCGGGACGGTCTACATCCACACGGCCTTCAACCCCGCGGCGGTCATCGACGCGATCGAGGCGGACCGGATCGAGTTCTTCACCGCCGGGCCGTCCCTGATCGACATGCTCGTCGCCGAGATCGGCCGGCGCGCCAGCGAAGGTCAGGGACGCGCCGACCTGTCCAGCCTGCGCGAGATCGCCTACGGCACGGCGCCGATCACGCCGTCCTCGCTGACCGCGGCGGTGGCCGCGTTCGGCTGCCGGTTCCGGCAGATCTACGGCAACACCGAGAGCCAGTCCATGATCAGCCTGCTCGCGCCGGAGGACCACCAGCCCGGGCACCCGCGGCTGGCCAGCGCGGGACGCATCTCGTTCGGCTGGGAAGTCCGCATCACCGGCCCGGACGGACGGGACCTTCCCCCGGACACCCCCGGTGAGCTGCTCATCCGCGGTGAGTGCCTGTTCACAGGGTACTGGCGGGACCCCGAGGCCACCGCCGCCGCCTTCGCCGACGGCGGCTGGTACCGGACCGGCGACATCGCCCGGCTGACGGCTGACGGCTACCTGTACATCCTCGACCGGGCCAAGGACATGATCATCAGCGGCGGCGAGAACATCTACCCGGCGGAAGTCGAGGCGGTGCTGGCCCGCCACCCGGCCGTCGCCGACGTGGCGGTGCTCGGGCGGCCGGATCCGACCTGGGGCGAGGCGGTGCACGCCGTCGTCATCGCGGTGCCCGGGCCGGCCGGCCAGGCGGCCTCGGCCGAGGAGATCATCGCCTGGTGCCGTGACCGGCTGGCCCACTTCAAGTGCCCGAAGAGCGTGGAGTTCACCGCCGCGCTGCCCCGGACGACCACCGGCAAGGTGCTCAAGCGTGAGCTGCGGGCGCAGCTCGCCTCCGCGAGCCAAAGGGCCGCGGCGCTGCCTGGACCGAGGAACGAGGAGCGAGGAACGAGCGAACGAGCGACGAGGGAAGGCGGCGCCTCGTGAGCGGCCCGGAGGCGAGTGGAGAAAAGATAGGCCTCTCCATTGCGTCGCACAGCGGGCTTGCGCCGGCCGCCATCGGCGCGCTGGCCGGGGCGGCCGAACGGGCCGGGTTCAGCGCGGTGTTCGTCGCCGAGGGCCACGGCGACGCGCTGTCGCTGTGCCACCCGGTGGCGGCCGCGACCCGGCGGGTGCGGGTGGGGACCGCGATCGCCAACGCGCCCCTGCGACCGCCGGTGCTGGCGGCCAAGACCGCGGCGCAGCTGGACCAGGCGGCGGACGGCCGGTTCATCCTCGGCCTCGGGGTGGGGAACACGGTGATGAACTCCAGGTTCGGGCTTCCGCCGTTTGCGCCGCTGCCGATGATCGAGGAGTACGTGGGAGTCATCCGTTCGGTACTAAGCCTGGGCAGCGGGTACCACGGCCGGGTGTTCCGCACCGGAGCGGTGCCGCTGGACAGCCCGCCGGTGCGGGCCGGCCTGCCGGTCTACCTGGCCGCGCTCGGGCCGCGGATGCTCGAGCTGGCGGGCCGGATCGCCGACGGCGTGATCCTCAACCTGATGACGCCGGCCCAGGCCGGCCAGGCGGCCAGCGCCGTCCGCGCCGCCGCGCGGGCGGCCGGGCGGGATCCGGCGGCGGTCGAGGTCGCCTGCGTGGTGCACTGCTGCCTGTCCGAAGACCCGGCCGCGGCCGCGGCCGCCGCGCGCGCGGTGGTGCCCAGGTACGTGCTGCACCCGGCCGTGCCGCGCCTGTTCGGCGAGCTCGGCGGTCTTGGGGGCGGCGTGGACCTGCGGGGCGTGCGCGAGCTGGTGCTGGCGGGCGACCGGGCCGGCGCGGCCGCCCGGGTGCCGCAGGCGGTGGCCGACGGGTTCGTGGCGTACGGCGGCGCCGGGCAGTGCGCCGCCCGGCTGGCGGAGTACCGGTCCGCCGGGGTGGACCTGCCGGTCGTGTTCCCGATGCCGGTCGGGGGCGACTGGGGTTACGAGCAGATCATCGCCGCGCTGGGCGGCGCGGTAAGGGCATGACGACCAAGGAGGGCACGGCCATCAGCGAGGAACTTGTCATCCGCTTCTTCGCCGCGCTGGAAGCAGGCGACATCGGCACGGTGCGCGAGATCTACGCTCCGGACGCCGTCATCTGGCACAACGACGACCTGATCGAGCAGCCGGTCGAGGACAACCTGAAGGTGCTGCAGGGCCTGCACCGGGCGGTGTCCGGCCTGCGCTACGACATCGTCCGGCGGGTGCCGGCTCCCGACGGGGTGCTGCAGCAGCACGTGCTGCGCGGCCGGCTGCCGGACGGGGCCGAGGTCGAGCTGCACGCCGCGATGTACCTGCAGGTGCGCGACGGGCACATCACCCGGATCGAGGAGTACCTGGACTCCGCGAAACGCTCGTCGATCAGGGCCGCCCGCGAGGCGCTCTCCGGCTGAAGCCTCACGGAGGTACGGCGAAAGCACGCCGCCTGCGAACGCCGCGCATGTAGAGGTCCGGTCCGCGGCTCCGACCTCCTGCTGAGCGGGCCCGCCCCGGGACCGCCAGACAGGAGCGAAGCGACATGACCAAGGTGACCGCGCAGATGTCCGTATCCCTCGACGGCTGCTACGCCGGCCCGCAGTTCAGCGGCGAGGGCAACTGGATGGAGTCGGCTGAGGCCGCAGGCTTCTTCCGGATCACCCGGTGGGTGATCGACGCCATGGCCTGGCGCGAGCGGCAGGGCTACGCCGGCGGGGAGCAGGACATCAACTCCGGCGTCATCGCCGAGACGTTCGAGGCCGCCGGGGCTTACGTCATGGGGCGGCGGATGGCCGACGGCGGCGAGGTGCCCTGGGGCGACGACCCGCCGTTCCGCGCGCCGGTGTTCGTCGTGACCCACCACCCCCGCGAGACCCTGGTGCGCCAGGGCGGAACCAGCTTCACCTACGTCACCGATGGCATCGCCAGCGCCGTAGACCAGGCCCGCGCCGCCGCGAAGGGCAAGAACGTGGCGGTGGCCGGCGGCGGCCGCCTGCTGCGCCAAACGATGGCTGCCATGGACGGTGGAACCGTACAGGCCCCGGCGGCCGGGACGGGGAGCGCTGTGAGGCGGGGCCCGGGGGCCGGGCGGGAGCGTGCGAGTCACGCCCACCAGGGTCATCCCCACCCCAAGGTCACGCACATCCGTTACACTGTCGAGGGCGGGCGCCCCGCTGGAGTATCGGTAGCGAGCGACGCCGGGCCGTCAGCTGAGCACCGCCCGAAGCTGACAAGCACAGCACCACAAGAAATGCGACAGTCTCGCCCGTTCGGCCGGAATGTAAACAAAGCCCCTTCTGGGTACCGTGAACGCATGGAAAGTCCCATGGGACCCGAGCCAGCCTGGGTCCCCATCGGGCTGGAGGTCTCCGAGACGGACGCCGCGCGGATAGACCAGGTACTGGCGCGGCCCGAGTTCGCCGGGTGGACCCGCGCCGAGTGGTGCCAGGAGATAGTCCGGACGGCTCTGCGGTACTACAGCAATCGCCCCGTACGCGAGTCCGGCCGGGGGCGCGCCGCCGCGCGGCCAGCGGCCGCCGCGCCGGTGCCTGCCGCGCCGCCTCCGGCTGAGCCAGTGCCTGCCGCGCCGGTGCCTGCCGCGCCGCCTCCGGCTGAGCCAGTGCCTGCCGAGCCAGTGCCTGCCGCGCCGGTGCCTGCCGCGCCGGTGCCTGCCGCGCCGATGGCGGCTGAGCCGGAGCCGGCGGCCCAGCCTGAGTGCCCGCACCCGGCCGACGCCCGGGACTATCAGACCGGCACCTGCGCCGCCTGCGGCGCCATCCTCTGGGATTGAGGCGGGAAACAGAGAGGCGGCGGCGATGGACGGCTGGCGCCATGTCCGCCCACGGCGGCACTGCCGGGATCCTGCGCGACCAGGCGCCCGCGCCGCTGGACGGCCGGGGCGGCGTCGACTCCGTGGTCGTCTCCGCCGACAACGCCCTTACCTGGCCGGCACCGGAACAAGCGGGGCCGGCCTTAAAGTAGGCAGGTGAGACGAGGCCTCCCCCCCGTGGACGAGCGGACCCTGAGCACGGTCTACGAGCGCGTCCTGGCCCGCGCGCCGGACGCCGTCGCCCAGGCCGACGAGGCGGGTTCGGTGACGTTCGCGGGCAGCTACGAGCGCTCGCTGCGGCTGGCGGCCGGATTCGCCGCCCACGGGATCGAGCGCCAGCAGCCGGCCGCCCTGCTGCTCGACAACTCCCTCGACGCCGTGCACGTGTGGTCCGGTCTCGGGCTCGGCGGCATGGTGGAGGTACCGGTCAACACCGCGTACAAGGGACGCTTCCTTTCGCACGTGCTGAACGACTCGGGCGCCGAGCTGATCGTCGTCGAGGACGGCTACGCCGAGCGGCTGGCCGCGGTGGCGAGCGAGCTGACCGCGCTGCGCACGGTCGCGGTCCGCGGCGACGCCGACCGGGCCGCCGGGCTCTCCGGACGGTTCCGCGTGGTGCCGCTGGCCGAGCTGGAGGAGCACGGCCGCGCGGCGCCCGCGCCAGGCGACGCGGGTGCGCTGATGGCGTACATGTACACCTCGGGCACGACGGGCCCGTCGAAGGGCGTGCTGATCTCGCACGCGCACGCCTACACCTACGCCTCGCGCGAGCACCAGGAGCGTCCCCGCGACGGCGACCGGATCCTCGTCACGCTGCCGGTGTTCCACCTCGCGGGCCAGTGGTACGGCGCCTACCAGGCGCTGATCCACGGGCTGCCGGCTTATGTCGCGCCGGGTTTCTCGGTCAGCCGCTTCTGGGACACCGTGCGGGCCCAGGGCAGCACCGTCACCGTCCTGCTCGGCGCGATGGCCGAACTGCTCCAGCAGCAGCCGCCGCGCCCCGACGACGCAGGCAACCCGCTGGAGCTCGCCATCATGGCCCCGCTGGCCAGCGACGTCGCCGGTTTCTGCCGTCGGTTCGGGCTGCGGGCCGCCGCGGTCTACGGGATGAGCGAGATCGGCGCCGTGCTCGACGGGCCGCCCGAGACGGTAGTCGGCGGCGAGGCCGGCTTCCCGCGCGCGGAGTACGAGCTGCGCGTCGTCGGCGCCGGCGGAAGGGACGCGGCCGCGGGCGAGATCGGCGAGCTCTGGGTCCGTCCCGAAGACCCCCGGCTGGTGATGCGCGGCTACCACAACCTGCCGGGCAAGAGCGCCGAGACCCTCGTCGACGGCTGGGTGCACACCGGCGACGCGTTCCGGACCGACGCCGAGGGCCGCTTCTTCTTCGCCGACCGGATGAAAGACGCGCTGCGCCGCCGCGGCGAGAACGTCTCAAGCTTCGAGGTCGAGCGGGTGATCAACGAGTACCCGGCGGTGTTCGAAAGCGCCGTGGTGGGCGTGCCCTCGGAGCTGACCGAGGACGAGATCAAGGCGGTGATCGTGGTGCGCGAGGGCCAGCACGTCGATCCGGTCGAGCTGACCTCCTTCCTCATCGACCGGCTGCCGTACTTCATGGTGCCCCGTTACCTCGAGTTCGCCGCCGAGCTGCCCAAGACGCCGACCCAGAAGGTGCACAAGCACCTGCTGCGGGACCGCGGCGCCGGCCCGGGCGTCTGGGACCGGGAGGCCGCCGGGATCGTGCTCCGCCGGGGCAGCCGATGATCAAGCGGCTGCTGGTCGCCAACCGGGGCGAGATCGCCGTCCGCATCATGGCGACGGCGTCCGTGCTCGGCATCGAGACCGTGGCGGTCTACCCCGCCGACGACGCCGCCTGCGGCCACGTCAGCCGGGCCGACGCGGCGGTCGAGCTGCCAGGGACCGGCGCGGCGGCCTACCTCGACGTCGAGGCGATCGTCGCCGCGGCGGCCGACGCGGGCTGCGACATGCTGCACCCCGGCTACGGTTTCCTGTCCGAGCGGCCCGAACTGGCAGCGCGCTGCGCCCAGGCCGGGGTGCGCTTCGCGGGTCCAGGGCCGGACGCGCTCGCGCTGTTCGGCGACAAGGCCGCGGCCCGGGCCCGGGCGCGCGAGCTGGGCGTGCCCGTCCTGGCCGGCACCGGCGCCGACCCGTCGCCGGAGCAGGCGCGTGCCCTGCTGCGCGAGCACGGCGCGGTCATGGTCAAGGCGGTAGCCGGCGGAGGCGGGCGCGGCCTGCGGCCGGTGGCCGATGAGGCCGGGCTCGCCGGGGCGATGCGCCGGTGCGCCTCCGAGGCGGCCGCGGCCTTCGGCGACGGGCGGGTGTACGTCGAGCAGCTGCTGACCCGGGCCCGGCACGTCGAGGTCCAGGTCATCGGCGACGGCACGGGCGCAGTGGCGGTGCTCGGCGACCGCGACTGCAGCCTCCAGCGGCGCCGGCAGAAGCTGGTCGAGATCGCCCCGGCGGCGGTCAGCGACGCGGTCCGGGCGCGGCTGTCCGAGGCCGCGGTGGCGCTCATCGGCTCGGCCCGCTACGCCGGGCTGGCCACGGTGGAGTTCGGCGTCCAGGACGACACGACCGCGTTCCTCGAGGTCAACCCCCGGCTCCAGGTCGAGCACACGGTCACCGAGCAGGTCACCGGCCTGGACCTGGTCGAGCTCGGGCTCCGCGTCGCCGACGGCGCCACCCTCGACGCGCTGGAGCTGAGCGCGACGCCGCGCTCCGTCGCGGTCCAGGTCCGGGTCAACGCCGAGACCCTGCAGCCGGACGGCACGCTGCTGCCCGGCGGCGGCACGCTGAGCCGGTTCCAGCCTCCGGCCGGCCGCGGCGTTCGGGTCGACACCGCAGGCTACCGGGGCTACACCGTAAGCCCGCGCTACGACTCGCTGCTGGCCAAGGTGATCACGGACGGCGGCACGCTCGAGGAGGCGGCACGGCGCGCGGTACGGGCGCTGGCCGAGTTCGACATCGCGGGAGTGCCCACCAACGTGGCCCTGCTGCAAGCCCTGCTGAAGGCGACACTGCTGCGGGCGCCCGGGCTCGGCACGCTCGACACCGGCTGGGTCGACGCGCACGCCGCCGAACTCGCCGCCGCCAGCGCGATCTCACTCGTACCCGCCGCGGCCGGCCCGGAAGAAGACGCCAGCCCCGCGCCCCTCTTCCCCGCGGCGGACCTGCCGCCCGGCCACGCCGCGGTGCGCGCGCCGCTGGCCGGCACCGTGATATCGGTCGCGGTCACGCCCGGCCAGCCGGTCGCCCCCGGCGACGAGCTGCTCGTCATCGAGGCGATGAAGATGGAGCACGAGGTGCGGGCGCAGGCGGCCGGCCGGGTCCGCGAGGTGCCGGCGGCGGCGGGCGCCACGGTGACCGCCGGGGAGGTCCTGGTCGTGCTGGCCGAGGCCGGGCCCGACGCCGCCGGGCCGGCCCGGGCCGACGACATCCCGCTGGATCACGTCCGGCCCGATCTCGCCGAGGTACGCGAGCGGCACCGGATCGGGCTGGACGAGGGACGGCCCGAGGTGACGGAGCGGCGCCACGCGGCGGGCCGGCGGACGGCCAGGGAGAACATCGCCGACCTGGCCGACCCGGGGAGCTTCACGGAGTACGGCGCGCTGACCATCGCCGCGCAGCGCCGCCGCCGCCCGCTGGACGACCTCATCGCGCGCACCCCGGCGGACGGCCTGGTGCTGGGCACCGCGACGGTCGGCGGCCGGCCGGTCGCGGTGATGTCCTACGACTACAGCGTGCTGGCCGGCACGCAGGGCTTCATGAACCACCGCAAGACCGACCGGCTGCTCGAGCTGGCCGGGCGGGAGCGGCTGCCCCTCGTCATGTTCGCCGAGGGCGGCGGCGGACGCCCCGGCGACACCGACACCACCGCCGTGGCCAGCCTCGACGTGCCGACCTTCGGCCTGACGGCCCGGCTGTCGGGCCTGGTACCGCTGGTGGCCATCGTGTCCGGCTACTGCTTCGCTGGGAACGCCGCGCTGGCCGGCGCCTGCGACGTGATCATCGCGACGCCGGAGGCCAGCCTGGGCATGGGCGGGCCGGCCATGATCGAGGGCGGCGGGCTCGGCGTGGTCGCACCGGACCAGGTCGGACCGATGTCGGTCCAGGTGCCGAACGGAGTGGTGGATCTGCTCGTCCCGGACGAGGCGGCCGCGGTGGCGGCGGCGCGGCGATACCTGTCGTATTTCTCCGCCCGGCCGCGCGCCGACGGCCCGGCGGAACACGCCGACCAGCGGGTGCTGCGCCACCTCATCCCGGAGAACCGGGTGCGCGGCTACGACGTGCGGCCGGTCATCGACGCCCTGTGCGACACCGGCAGCGTGCTCGAGCTGCGCGCCGGGTTCGGCACCGGGGTGGTCACCGCGCTGGCCCGCCTCGGCGGCCACGCGGTCGGGCTGCTGGCCAGCAACCCGCTGCACCTGGGCGGGGCGATCGACGGTGACGCCGCGGACAAGGCCACCGGGTTCCTGCGGCTGTGCCAGGCGCACCGGCTGCCCGTCGTCTCGCTGGTCGACACCCCCGGTTTCATGGTGGGACCCGCCGCGGAACGGACGGCCATCGTGCGGCGCTTCGGCGCGATGTTCGTGGCCGGCGCCGGGCTCACCGTGCCGGTCTGCGCGGTGGTGCTGCGCAAGGCCTACGGCCTCGGCGCGATGGCGATGACCGCGGGTGACCTGCGCCGCCCGGCCCTCACCGTGGCCTGGCCGACCGGGGAGTTCGGCGGCATGGGCCTGGAGGGCGCGGTGCGGCTGGGCTACCGGAAGGAACTCGACGCGATCGAGGACCCCGGGGCCCGGCAGGCGCGGTACGAGGAGCTGGTCGCCGAGCAGTACACCAGGGGCAAGGCGGTCAGCACCGCGATGGCGTTCGAGATCGACGACGTGATCGACCCGGCCGACACCCGCGCCGTGCTGACCGGCGTCCTGACCCGGGCTGCGTCCAGCGGCTTACCGCCAGATCATGCGGCGGGCAGCTCGGCCGTCCCGGTCAGCGGCGGATCACCGGCAGGATCAGGCGGCTGGGGTAGGCCGGGCCGTGCAGGACGCGGTTGACGGCCACGGAAACCTGGCTCGCGGATTCGTCCGCGATGACGCCGCCGGTGTTGCTGTTGCGGTCGTACCGCGGGAAGTTACTGCTGGAGACCTCGAGCCGGATCCGGTGGCCGGGCAGGAAGACGTTGGACGTGACCGACAGGTCCAGGCTGAGCTCGTAGGGCTGGCCGGGCGTGAGGGGTTCGGGCTCGGCCAGCGAGTTGCGGTAACGGGCCCGCAGGATCCCGTCGGTCAGGAAGATGGCGCGCCCGTCCGGGAACACGTCGGTCAGCTTGCCGGTGAAATCGGTGTCCGGCGCCGACGAGGAGGCGAACAGGGCCAGCGACACGTGCCCGGTCACCTCGACGGGCTCGGTCAGCACCTCGCTGGTGAAGCACAGGACGTCGTCCCGCGCCTCGGCCGGCCGCTGGTCGACCGCGCCCGCCGCGTTCGCGGTGGTCGGCAGCATGATCCGCCCGCCGAGGGTGGGCACGGGCCGCAGCGGGTCGTAGAGATAGGTGTCCGTGGCGGTGTCGCCCGGGGCCTCGGGGCTGAGCCGCCCGTCGCCCGCGGCCGTGTTGGCCCGGCCCGCGCCGTGCAGGTACCAGGGGACGTAACTGGTGTCGGGCAGCGGCCAGTCCTGCTCCTCGCGCCACTGGTCGATGCCCATGACGAAGATCTTGACGGGGGCCCTCGGGCCGGAACTGCTGCCGGCCTCGGTGCGCCCGCGGAGCCACCGGTCGAAGAACCTCACGTGCTCGCCGGTCAGGTCCTGGGTAATGGCGTCGGCGGTCAGGCCGAACTGGCGGTCGGGGTAGACGCCGGTGCTGTTCAGGTGGTCCCAGGGCCCGATGATCAGCCGCTGCCCCTGCCGGGCCTCGGCCGTGCCGGCCCGGGCCCTGAGCTCGGTGAAGGACCGCGTGGTGTTGGCGGCGAAGATGTCGAACCACCCGCCGATGTGCAACGCGGGCACCGTCACCTGCCCGGCCCGGTCGAGCACGGACAGGTCCTGCCAGAACTGGTCGCGGCTGGGGTGCGCCAGCAGTTCGGACCACCAGGGCCACACCTTCTCCAGTACCGGCTGGCGGCTCGGCGGCAGCGCCGCCAGGTGCGGCTGCGGATCGGCCATCATGGCGGTCAGGTCGGCCAGCAGCTGCGGGTCGCCCGCGCCCTGGCCGAGTTGGCGCAGCGCCTCGGCCAGCGCCATCCCCGTGGACCACGACTGGATCGAGTGCCAGGACAAGGCGCCGCCGTCGGAGTACCACGGCGTGGTGTAGTAGTCGGTGGTGGTGACGCAGGGCGCGATCGCCCGCACCCGGTCGGACGCGGTCGCACTGGCCCACTGCACGAACCCCAGGTAGGACGGGCCGTAGGTGCCGATATTGCCGTCGCACCAGGACTGCTCGAGCAGCCACGCGACGGTGTCGGCGCCGTCGTCCGGCTCGTTCAGCATCGGGGTGAACTCGCCGGCCGACCGGAAGGTGCCCCGGCAGTCCTGGTAGGCCACCGCATAGCCCGCTTCCACCAGCGCGAACAGGTTCGGCACCAGCCCGTAGCCGAGCAGCGCAGGCAGGTCCTTGCTGTAGGGCAGGCGCACCAGCAGCGTCGGCGCCGGCGTCGTCTCCGGCACCCACAGGTCGGTCGCCAGCTCGACCCCGTCCCGCATGGCCACCATGACGTCCTTGTGCACCGTGAATGTCACGCCGACTCCTTCGCCTGGGTAACGATCCCTTCGTGCTCAAGCGTAAGCTTCCGCCGTCCGGCAGGCCATGCCGTGCGAGGCGCTTGCTCGAGGCGGGAAACCCGGCCCGTTCGGATTCATGGTTGTCGCCGGCCTGGTGCGGGGCCTGGGCCACCCGCCCTGAGCCCATGTGGCCCGTGATGCCAGGCGGGCTGGGCGGGCTGGGCGGTCGGCGCGGGCTGGGCGGTCGGCGCGGGCGGGCTAGTCGCGGGCGCGGAGCTCGCGGCGCAGCAGCTTGCCGGAGACGGTCTTGGGCAGCTCGTCGAGGAACTCGATCTGGCGCGGGTACTTGTACGCCGCCATCTGCTGGCGGCAGAAGGCGATGAGCTCCTCGGCCGTGGCCGTCTGGCCGGGCCGCAGGCTGACGTAGGCCTTGACGGTCTCGCCGCGGTAGGCGTCCGGCACCCCGACGACGGCGGCCTCGCGCACCGCCTCGTGCTGGTACAGGACGTCCTCGACCTCGCGCGGCCACACCTTGTAGCCGCCGGCGTTGATCTGGTCCTTCTTCCGGTCGACGAGGTAGAACCAGCCGGCCGCGTCCATGTAGCCGACGTCGCCGGTGTGCAGGGCGCCGCCCGGCAGCGCGTGCTCGGTCTCCTCGGGCTTGTTCCAGTAGCCGGGCACCACCATCGGCCCGCTGGTGACGATCTCGCCGACCTCGCCGGCCGGCAGGTCCTGGCCGTCGTCGCCGACGATGCGCACCACCGTGTTGTAGACGGGTACGCCGACGGATAGGGCGCCGGACGCGTCGTCGACCGGCGCGGTCGCGTCATAGGGGACGCCGTGCGACGGCGAGGTGGTCTCGGTCAGCCCGTAGATGTTGTGGATGTACTGCCCGAACTGGGCCTGGAAGGCCTTGACCGTGCTGGGCGGGATGGGCGCGCCGCCGGACCAGATCCTGGTCAGCGAGGCCAGCGCCTCGCGCTCGGCGTCCGGCGCGTTCATCAGCGCGATGAACACGGTGATCGACCCCACGGTGAAGGTCGCCCGCTCGTCGCGGATGGTCTCGAGCATCGCCGAGGGCTCGAACCGGTAGGCCAGCACGAGCGGCGCGCCGAGCAGCAGCAACGTGGTCACGCCGGCGATCAGCCCGGTGATGTGGAACAGCGGCGCGACGCCGAGGACCACGTCGTCCGGGCCGAGCCCGCACCACTGGCGGTAGGCCTGGGAGTTGAACACCACGTTGCGGTGGCTGTTCATCGCGCCCTTCGGCGGTCCCGTGGTGCCCGAGGTGTAGGTGAGGAACGCGGTGTCGTCCGGTCCGAAGGTGACGTCTGCTGGGCTCTGACCGCGGTGGCGCTCGATCAGCGCGGCCATATCGTGCGCGCCCTCGCAGTCGAGCCGCTCGATCCCGGCGAAGACCCGCTGGTCGTCGCGGGCCCGGTAATCCAGTTCGGACGTGGTGACGACGGTCGTGTCCAGCCCGCCGTCCTCGATCACGGCCCGGGCCACGTCGCGGTACAGGCCCTCCAGGCAGACCAGCACCCGGGCGCCGGAGTCCCGCAGCACCGCGTCCAGCTCCCTGGCCCGGTTCATCGGGTTGACCGGCACCGCGATGCCGCCCGCCTTCCACGCGGCGAGCATGGCGATGACGAACTGCGGCACGTTCTGCACGTACAGCGCCACCCGGTCGCCGGCCCGCACGCCCAGGCCGGCCAGCGCGACCGCGAGCGCGTCGCTCAGCTCGTCGAGTTCGCGCGCGGTGATCCGGCCGCCGAAGTAGCGGATGATGTCGCCGTCCGGGTTCCGGCTCACCGACGCCCGGAACATGGACAGGGCGTCGGTGAACTCCAGGGCGATCTCGGCCGGCTGGCCCTGGTCGTACAGGCTCAGCCAGGGCTTCTCGTCGTAGACGGACATGGTGCCCCCTAGGCACTGGCGGGCGGGTCACCGGCGCGCAGCGGCTTGGCGTGGTACTTGCCCTCGTGGGCCAGCACGGGCCGCTGGTCGCCGCGCAGTTCGGGGTACTTCTCCTCGAGTTTCTGCCGGGCGCCCCACTCGCGGCGCAGTTGCCCGACGTACTCGGGGTTGCCCTCGTAGGTGCCCCGCCAGGTCTGCGGCATCTGCTCCATCGACAGCCCCGGGCAGGCCCGCCCGGCCAGCGAGACGCGGGACGGGATCTTGTCGCTGACCTGCCCGCACGCCGGGCAGGCCTGCTGCGCCCGGGCGGCGATCGTGGCCATCTGCTCGAACAGGTGCCCCTGCGGGCAGCAGTAGTCGTAGAGCGGCATCGCCTCACCAGTTCTCTATGGAGCGGGCGAAGATCCCGGCGATGTCCTCCTCGTCGACCGGGCGGGGGCAGGTGGCCAGCAGGCGCTGCTGCTTCATCGTGCCGGGCACCAGGTCGGGGATGTCCGCCTCGGTGTAGCCGACCGCTCCGATGCCGTTCGGGATCTCGATGTCCCGCATCAGGTCGACGACCACGGAAGAGAGCTGCTCGCTCGCGTCGTTCAGCTTGTCCTTGCCCGGCGCCAGCAGGGCGGCGGCCGCCAGGTGGCGCTCGGGCGCGCTGGAGAAGCTGAACCGGAACGCCTCCGGAGCGGTCAGCGACACCGACATGCCGTGCGGCACCATGGGCTCGTCCTGCGGATAGCCCGGCGGCCGGTAGTCCTTGACCATGCCGGCGATCGGGTACGCGTTGGCGTGCGGGATG
This sequence comes from uncultured Actinomycetes bacterium, assembly GCA_963722275.1. Lineage (GTDB taxonomy): Bacteria > Actinomycetota > Actinomycetes > Streptosporangiales > Streptosporangiaceae > Palsa-504. The sequence continues at coordinate 180,263 of CAVRMX010000015.1, forward strand.
TGCACGCCGGAGTTGCCGAACCCCATGCCGGCGAACGTCGCCGCCAGCATCATGTTGCTCCGCGCCTCGAGGTTGTCCCCCTCGCGGAACGCGGTGCGGAAGGACTGGGCGAGCAGCATGAGCGCCTTCTCGCACCACAGGTCGGAGACCGGGTTGGAGCCGCAGTAGGTGACCCGCTGCTCGGGCTGCTTGCGGTCGAACGTCGTGTACCAGCGGGCGGTGTAGGACTCCAGGGCGTGGCAAACGATGTCCATCCCGGCCGAGGCGGTGACCTCCGGCGGGATGGTCAGCGAGAGCAGCGGGTCGATCACGGCCAGGGTGGGGCGCAGCCGCCAGTGGCTGATGCCGGTCTTGACCCGCATCGACAGCACGTCGAGCACGCACATCGCGGTGCTCTCCGATCCGGTCCCGGCCGTGGTCGGGACCGCGATCAGCGGCTTGAGCTGTTGCTTGGGGGCCTGGCCTGCGCCGATCGGCTTGTTGAGGTAGTCCATCAGCGAGCCCCCGTCGGTGGTCAGCAGGTTCACCGCCTTGGCCGTGTCGATGGAGGACCCGCCGCCGACCGCGACGAAGCCGTCCCACGGGCCCTGCTCGCGGGCGTAGCCGGCCGCCTTGTCCATGCTGTCGTCGGTGGGCTCGACGTGACAGCCGTCGAAGATCTCCGACGTGATCCCGTGCTTGGTCAGCGACTCGGCGATGCGCGCCGGGATGCCGAGCTGGCTGATCCGGGGGTCGGTCAGGATGAGGACCCGCCTGGCCCCGAACTGGGCCATCTCGAAGCCGATCTCGTCGACCGCGCCTGCGCCGAACTTCAGCGGCGGCGCGCCCCAGGTGAAGATGGTCTCCTCGGTCAGGTCGATACCCGCCGTCACCGGTAACTCCCTCCCGGCGCGGTGCGCAGTTCCTTGAGCTGGTCGGGGTCGTGCCCGAACACCAGGGTCGCGTTCGATTCGGTCGCGATGCCGCGCAGCTTCTCCACCGAGGAGTAGAACTGCTCCAGGTTGTTGACGATCGCGGCCGGCACCACCGGCGGGCCGTAGCTGGCGCCCATGTAGACCGCGTCCGCCGTGAAGATCATCGTGCCGGACTCGGGCAGGTCGACCCGCATCGACATGCTGCCCGGCGTGTGGCCCGGGGTCTGGATGAAGCTGACTCCCGGGAGGAATTCCGCGTCGCCGTCAACCGTCTCGAAGTCGAGCCCTTGGTAGTCGGCCTTCAGATGGGCGCCGTTGAATGGGCCCTCGAAGCCGAAGGCCCATTCCTTCTCCTTGGCGCTGCAGACCAGGCGCGCGTTCGTCTCCTTGAACAACTGGACGTTGCCGGCGTGGTCGAAGTGCAGGTGGGAAAGGACGACGTAGTCGATGTCGCCGGGGGCCAGGCCGAGCTGCTTCAGCCGCGAGTCCAGGTACTCCTCGTCGGAGACCTTCTCGTACGGGAAGAAGTCCTGCAGGCCGGTCGGGGCCCAGCGCTGCTCCCAGTCCCGCGGGCAGCTGGTGTCCCACAGCAGCTTGCCGTCGGGGGTATCGACCAGGACGCAGTGCGTCGGCACGTCGACCCACTCGGCCGGCAGGTGCTTGTTCTGCCGGTTGCGTATCGCCCGGCCTGGAGCGAGCAGCAGCCAGGTGAGGTCGGCGGTCATCGCTCCGCACGGAAGGATGCTTACCGTCGTGCCTGTGGCCATACAGGACCTCCGCCAGTTTATCGTTTTGAGATATTTCCACCCTGCGCCGCCTGAGGCAGGAGTGTCAAGGCTCGCCGGTACGGCAAGCGGCGGCGCGGTTATGATGAGGGCAGAGGCAGTAGCGCCTGCCCGCCTCCGAGCCGCCGCCGCCCACGCCGACTGCGACGCTAAGAGGACAAGGGTCACCGACTCGCGTTGTTCTCAAGCACGGTCATGACGATCTAACCGGCCTGGGAAGCGTGGGTTTCCGGTGCCGTGAATGGATGACGCCATGACCTCCGATCGTTCGGCGAAGAAGGCCGCCCGCGCCCGGATGGCCGCCACCGGCGAGCCGTACAACACCGCCCGGCGGGCCGTGCAGACCGGGCCGGACCGCCCGGCTCCGCTGGCCCGGCCGCCCGCCATCGATCCACGTGAGCATGCCGTGCATTCCCGCCACTGGGGCGTGCTGGCCTGCTACCTGGTCCGCTACGAAGGCCGGTACAGCACATGGATCATGGGCGCCGACCCCAGTGACCGGAGCCAGGTCTACGGGATGCCCAGCGAGCCGGCCGGCCGCGCCTTCGTGGACGCCTGGCAGGCCACGAACCTGCTGCGAACTCCGTGGGACGAGCGGATCGCCAGCATCTTCCTGCTCAGCCCGAGCACCCGGAACGGCATCCTCTACCAAACCGCGGTGGTGAACGTCGAGGACAGCGGAATCTGGCTGGCCTGCTTCGATGACACAGCCAACGACGGGGGTACGCGCGCGCTCGGCCAATTCGGGCATCTGGACGACGCCCTCGAAGAGTTCGCCGCCCTCATGGAGGAGGCCGCCGACCGCCTCGACAGCACGCAGGCCATCGACAAGCCGGACCTTTTCGCCGGTGTCCTCCGCTACCGGGCGGCAACGACGCGTGCCGACGCCGCGCGGGCCGCGCTGGGCGATGCCATCCGCCGCCACCAGCCCCGTGCCGACAGCAGCGACGGCCTGCACCCGCTCTGGCACGAGGCGGGCCTGCCACAGGAGTCCCTGGGCCGCGTCCTGGCCGGCGAGGACTGGGCCTGGCCTCAGCAGCCGGTCCTCCGTCCCCCCGGCTCGCGGCTCCCGGACACACCCACCACCACCCTCGCCACCCGCACCGTCGACGGCCACCGCTTCGACCTGGTCAGCTACCTGGACACGGCCGGCGGGCGCTGCGTCGCGATCGACCGGGACGGCCGCCGGGACGCGTCGGCGTGCGACATCCAGGTCGATGAGCAGCATCTGGCCAGCGCCGCGATGACGATGGCGACCCGGGGACACGGCACGGCCGTTATCTACGGCCGCGTCCACGACAGCGTCACCGAGCTGTACGCGGTCATGAAGAACGGCGAACGGGTGGACTGGCCGATCTACGACGATCCGCGGAACACCGAACGCTACTTCGCCGTCATCGCGGACTCCGGGGCCCTGGCCGAACATCGTCGCGGCCGCGCCCGCCGGCAGTACGTCATTGAAGCAGTTCTTTGGCATGTGGTTCAGCCAGCCGCCCGGCCCCGGCCGCGGGAGGTCCCGGGCACGTGGCCACTGACGCGGAACCCCGGGCCTGGGCGGCGGCGATCTGGGCCCGCGAGGTCAGCTCAGCCCGGCCGCTTGAAGGAACGTCCGGGCGATGACCTGGTAACCGGCCCGGTTGGCGTGCTGGTTGGGCCCGCGGGGCGGGGCGGCGCACTCCCAGGTCCACTGGCACAGCCGGGCCACGTTGCGCGGGACGTCGCTGTTGGCCGCGGTGCCGAAGTCAGCGGTCTCGAAGGCGCCGAACACGTTCGCCACCCGGGCGCCGGACCTGGCGTAGACCCGGCCCAGCATGTTGTTGTACGTGGCGGCCAGCTTCTCCGCGGTCCAGGCGACGACCCGGCCGGGCAGGCCCTTGCGCCACTCGGCCAGCGCGGGCAGGTAATAGTTCATCCCGACGATGCGCACGCCCGGCCCGGCGGCGGCCGTGAGCCGGGCCATGATCGTGCCAAGGCGGTCGACGGCGGCCGGGATGTCCTTCACCGCGCACCCGGCGAGCTGGCCGAGGCCGGGCTGGCCGCCGCAGTCTTCGGGGTCGTTGGCCCCGATGTCGAGGGTGACCAGCAACACCCGGCCGCGGTGGGCCTGCAGGAAGGCGGCCGCCGCGGCCAGCTGCGATCCGCCCCGGTAACGGCAGATCCCGCCGCCGATCATGCTGGCGGTGGTCTCGCCCGGGCAGCCCAGCTTGACCAGCTTGAGGGTCGGGTGGCGGGGGCGCAGTGCCGCGTAGACCTGGTCGGGATAGCCGTAACTGGTCTGCACGCTGACGCCGGCCGCGTTCGGCTGGACTCCCTGGGACAGGGAGTCGCCGAGGGCGAGATAGTAGGTGGGTTCGGGGGCCCGGGCTCGCGGGTGCGGTGGCGAGGCCGCCGGGCCTGAACAGGCGGTGAGGGCCACGACGGTGGTGACGACCGTGACGGTGGTGACGGCGGCCAGCGGGAGGCGCGGGAGGCGGATGTGGCGCATCGTCACCTCCCCGCGATGGTGGCCGGGCCCCGTGGTTACAGCCTAATTGCCGGTTTCTGTTGCCCAGGACGGTCACCCCACGAGCAGACCGGCCCGGCGCGACGTGACGGTCAGGTGACGCACGGGCCCGGTCAACCCGAGTTACGCGGCGTTGCCTTATGGTGGGGTTTTGACCCGCGATCACGTGATCATGAGCAGCGGCGCCGCAGGCCGGCGGAACGCTGCGTTCAGACCGGAGGAGCATCATGTCCGTTAACTCGGCACCGGCCGGGCCGGGCCGGAGCGAGGCCGAGATAGCCGAACGCGTCGGCGCGCTGATCGCGAAGATGACCGTAGCCGAGAAGGCCGGGCAGCTCACCCAGTACTTCTACTTCCACCTCCCGCCGTCGGATGAGGCAGCGTCGGATGAGGCAGCGTCGGATGAGGCAGCGTCGGATGAGGCAGCGTCGGATGAGGCAGGGACCGCGCCCGGGGCCGTCTCCGACCAGGCGGCGATGGTGGAGGCCGCGCTGGCCAGGGGAGAGGTCGGGTCGCTGCTTTTCGTCACCGACCCGGCGGAGGTGAACCGGCTGCAGCGGCTGGCCGTCGAGGGCAGCCGGCACGGAATCGGCGTCCTGTTCGGATACGACGTGATCCACGGCCTGCGCACGATCTTCCCGGTGCCGATCGCCATGGCCGCGTCGTGGGATCCGGACAGCATCGAGCAGGGCCAGGCCGTCGCCGCCCGCGAGGCGCGGGCGGCCGGGATCCACTGGGCGTTCGCGCCGATGGCCGACATCGCGCGTGACCCGCGCTGGGGCCGGATCGTCGAGGGCGCCGGCGAGGACCCGTACCTGGGCGCCGCGGTCGCAGCCGCCCAGGTGCGCGGCTTCCAGGGTGACGGTCCCGGGTCGCCCGGCCGGATCATCGCCGGGCCGAAGCATTTCGCCGGGTACGGCGCCGCGCTGGGCGGGCGCGACTACGACGAGGTCAACCTGTCCGACTCCGAGCTGTGGAACGTCTACCTGCCCCCGTTCAAGGCGGCCGTCGAAGCCGGTGCCGGGAACATCATGACCGCCTACATGGACCTCAACGGCATACCGGCCACCGGAAACCACTGGCTGCTGGCCGAGGTGCTGCGCGGGATGTGGGGCTTCGACGGCTTCGTCGTCAGCGACGCCCAGGCCGTGCACAACCTGCGCACGCACGGCTTCGCGGCCAGCCTGACCGACGCCGGGGCACGGGCGGTGAGCGCCGGCGTCGACATGGAGATGGCGATCGGCGACCCCGCGTACGCGCATCTGCCCGAGGCGATCGAGGCCGGCCTGGTGGACGAGGAGGTACTCGACGCCTCGGTCCGGCGGATCCTGGCCGCCAAGGCCCGGATGGGCCTGCTCGACCAGCCGTACGTGGACACCGAACGAGCCAGGGAGGTGCTCGCCGACCCGGCCCATCGCGCGGCGGCCCGCCGGGCCGCACAGCGGTCGGCGGTGCTGCTCCGCAACGAGGGCGGCCTGCTGCCGCTGACGAGCCCCGGCTCCATCGCGGTGAGCTCCATCGCTGTGATCGGGCCGCTGGCCGGGTCCCGGCGCGACACCCTCGGGCCCTGGGCCTTCGACTTCGACCTCGACGAGACGGTCACGGTGCTCGACGGCATCAGGAGGCGGGCCGGCGACGGGGTCGAGGTCGGCTACGCGCCTGGCATCCGCCCGGCCCATCGCGCCTTCCCGTCGATGTTCGACATGTTCGAAGGCAACGCGCCCGTCGACCCGCCCGGGTTTGACGACGACGCCGAGTTCGCGCGCGCGGTCACCCTGGCGCGGGAGGCCGACGTCGCGCTGGTCGTCCTGGGTGAGTGGCAGAACATGATCGGCGAGGCGGCCTCCCGCTCCAGCCTCGAGCTGCCGGGCGGGCAGCTCGCGCTGCTGCAGGCCGTCGTGGCCACCGGCACGCCCGTCGTGCTCCTGGTCATGAACGGCCGTCCGCTCGACCTGCGCTGGGCCGCGGAGAACGTCCCGGCGATCCTCGACATCTGGTATCCCGGAACCCAGGGCGGCGCGGCCGTGGCCGACGTGATCTTCGGTGACGTGGCGCCGGGCGGCAAGCTGCCGTTCAGCTGGCCGCGCACCGCAGGCCAGGTCCCCCTCATCTACAGCCATACGATCTCGCACGCCCCCGCCGACCAGGGCCGCCGCTACTGGGACGAGGCGAGTACCCCGCTCTTCCCGTTCGGGCACGGCCTGTCCTACGGCCGGTTCGAATACGGCGACCTGACCCTCGACCGCGACCAGATCCAGGCCGGCGAGACCGTCACCGTGTCGGTGACCGTGACCAACACGGGCGAGCGCGCCGGCGACGAGGTCGCCCAGCTCTACATTCACCAGCGGCACGGCTCCGCCTCGCGGCCGGCCCGCGAGCTCAAGGGCTTCCGGCGGGTCACGCTCGCCGCCGGCGAGTCGCGGACCCTGGGCTTCCCGCTCGGTCCCGGCGAGCTCCGCTACTGGAACGCGGCGGCCAGCGACTGGGTGATCGACACGACGACGATCGACGTCTTCGCGGGCGGCGACTCCACCGCGGAGCTGACCGCCAGCTTCACCGTCGGCACCTGATCAATAGCGGCCCCTGACCCGGTCGCCGGCCGGGTCGAACGGGGGGCGCAGGCGGACGGTGGCCGGGTAGAGCTGGCCGCCGACGTTCACCTGGTAGTCCCCGGCGCGGGCGACATCCGGGGTGAGCACGCCGCCGTCCGGGTGGCGGACGTAGGCCAGGCCGACGCAGCCGCCGAGGGTCTCGCCCCAGGCGCCGGAGGTCAGCTGGCCGACGGCGGCGCCGTCCCGGAGCACGAGCTCGCCGCCCCAGATCATCGCGGCGGGGTCGTCAAGTACCAGTGAGACCAGCTTGCGCCGGGGGCCGGCCGCCCGGGCCCGCTCCACCGCCTCCCGGCCCAGGAACGGGATGTCCGTCCTGAGCTTGCAGGCGAACAGCAGGCCGGCCTCGACCGGGTTGTAGTCCGGGGTCAGCTCGCGGCCGAAGGCCCGGTAGGCCTTCTCCAGCCGGAGCGACTCGATCGCGTAGTAGCCGGCGTTGGCCAGGCCGAGTCCGGCGCCCGCGGCGACCAGGTCCTCGTAGGCGCCGACGGCGAACTCGGCCGGGACGTACAGCTCCCAGCCGAGCTCCCCGACGTAGGTGATCCGGGTGGCGCGGACCGTGGCGTAGCCGAGGTCGATCTCGCGGCTTGAGCCGAACGGGAAGGCCTCATCGCCGAAGTCAGCGCGGGAGAGCCCGGACAGCAGGTCGCGCGAGCGGGGGCCCATGACCCCGTAGACGGCGTACTGCGAGGTGACGTCGACCAGCGACGCGTGCAGGCCGGCGGGCATCCGCCTGGTGATGTGGTCCTGGTCGCGTTCGGTACTCGCCGCGCTGCTGACCAGCAGGAACTCGGTGGCCGAGAGGCGGGTGACGGTGATGTCGGCCTCGTAGGTGCCGTGCGCGTTGAGCATCCCGGTGTAGACGGCCCGGCCCGGGGAGACCGCGACGTCGGCGGTGCACAGCCACTGCAGGGCCCGTTCGGCGTCCGGGCCGGTCACCAGGTACTTGGAGAAGCTGGTCTGGTCGAACAGGGCGACCGCGGCGCGGGCGGCGCGCTGCTCGGCGTTGGACCAGGGCTGCCAGTTCTGCCGGCCCCAGCCGTACTCGATGTCCGGGCTTTCGCCGGGCGGCGCGAAGAAGTTCGCCCGCTCCCAGCCCATCTTGCTGCCGAAACCCGCGTTGGCCTGCTTGAGCAGGTGATACGCCGGGGACCTGCGGAACGGCCGGGCGGAGGCCAGCTCGCGGTTCGGCCACGGCACGGCATAGTGCAGGCCGAGGACCTCGCTGACCCGGTCGTGCAGCCATTGGTTGTTGCCGTTGAAGGCGGCGAAGCGGCGGATGTCGACCGCGGACAGGTCCAGGCCCGGCTCGCCCTCGGTGATCCATTCGGCCAGCGCGCGGCCGGCGCCGCCCGCCGATGCGATGCCGACCGAGTTGAAGCCGGCGCCGACGAAGAAGTTCCGCAGCTCCGGCGCCTCGCCCAGGATGAACTGGTTGTCCGGGGTGAAGCTCTCCGGGCCGTTGTAGAACATCTTGATGCCGGTCTCGGCGAGCACCGGGATCCGGTGGACCGCGCTGTCCATGAGGATCGCGAAGTGGTCCCAGTCCTCCTCGAGCAGCTTGAACTCGAACGGATAGGGCAGCGCGTCGGGCGCGACCCACGGCTTGGCGTCCGGCTCGAAGCCGCCGACCACCAGGCCGCCGACCTCCTCCTTGATGTAGGTGTAGCCGTCCGGGTCGCGCAGGATCGGGAAGTCCCGGTGCACCCCGTCGACCTGCTCGGTGACCACGTAGAAGTGCTCGGCCGAGTGCAGCGGTACGGTCACCCCGCACATCGCGCCCACCGCCTTGGCCCACTGGCCGGCGCAGTTGACCACCACCTCGGCCTCGACGTCGCCCTGATCGGTGCGGACGCCGGCCACGGCGTTGCCTTTGGTGAGGATGGCGGTGACGCGGGTCCGCTCCCTGATCGTGACGCCCCGGTCGCGGGCGCCGCGGGCCAGCGCGGCGGTCAGGTCGGTCGGGTTGGCCCGGCCGTCCCCCGGCAGCCAGATCGCCCCTTCGAGGTCGTCGTCGCGCAGGATCGGGTAGAGCTCGCGGGCTTCGGCCGGGCTGATCAGCTCGCACTCCAGCTGGTAGGCCTCGGCGGTGGCGGCGGTGCGCCTGAGCTGGGTCATCCGGTCTTCGGTGCGGGCCACGGTGACGCCGCCGCAGCGCCGGAAGCCGGTGCCCAGGCCGGTCTCCTCCTCGAGCCGCTCGTACAGCTCGCACGAGTACTGCACCAGCCGGGTGCCGTTCTCCGAGGCGCGCAGCTGGCCGACCAGGCCGGCCGCGTGCCAGGTGGTGCCGCAGGACAGCTGCCCCTGCTCGAGCAGCAGCACGTCGGTCCAGCCCAGCTGGGCCAGGTGATAGGCGACGCTGGCGCCGATCACGCCGCCGCCGATGATGACGACGCGGGCCCTGGGGGGGAGGACTGGGCTGACGATAGCGCCCGGGATCTCAGTCATCTTCCTGGACGGCCTCGAGGAGGTCCTTGAAGCTTCCGGCGGTGAAGCCGCGGGCCGCGCCCTCGAACCGTTCCATCGCCCAGGACCAGAAGTCGTAGTCGATCGGGCTCGCCCCGTTCTGGATCGCCCCCCACAGCGTCCAGCCGTACATGCCGACCAGGCCGCCGAGCAGCCAGGCGCGGGCGATCTTGCTCCGCCGCGGCCTGCCGTAGTAGGCCGTGACCAGCTCGGCCAGGGCCTCTTGCGACAGGTGCGCCTCGGCGCCGATGTTACCGAGCTCGAAGCAGGCGTCGTTGTTGCCGGACAGCTCGTAGTCGATCAGCCAGATCCGCTCCCCGTCGTCGATGAGGTTCGCGGGCAGCAGGTCGTTGTGGCACGGGACCGTGCCCTTGAACACGGGGCCCTCGGCGCGCACCGCCAGCGCCTTCTCCGCCGCGCCGAGCTGCGGCAGCAGGTCGTCGTACCCGGCCGGGATCTTGAAGCCGCGGGACCGGGCCACCGACAGGTACCGGCGCTGGATGTCGAACATGTCGAAGTCGTTGCCGAACCTGGCGCCACCGTGCAGCCGCCGGCAGGCTTCGGCGATACGCGGGATGTTCTCCGCGGCGGCCACGTCCGCGGCATCGAATGTCCGCCCGTCGAGGTAGCCGATGACCAGCAGCCGGTCCTGGGGGCGGTACTCGACGACCGGCGCCCCGGCCCCGGCGGCGGCCGCGGTCACCGAGTTCCGGTACTCGCAGTCCCGGTCGATGGCCAGCAGCTCGCTGCCGCCGGAGGAGATCCGCGCGACGAAAACACCGTCCGGCGTGCTCACCTTGTAGTTGCGGTTGGTCAGCCCGCCGGGCAGCTCGCGGACGGCGCGGGGCTTGCGGGCCAGGCTTTCCGTCTGGTCGAAGAGGGCGTCGAGGTCCGCGGGAATCCCCTCCTCCGAAGCTAAGGTCTAGACCGTAAGCGCCACCGTATGCCACCTGCGCGGAAAGGGTCTAGACAGTTAGCGGTGGCGGCCTTACATTTAGCGCTCAGTGCTAGCCCTTAGGGGCGGTCCCGTCGGTCTCACAAGGGAGGCCCCCATGGGCAGTGGCAGTGGCAGCGAGACTCAGGCAGCATCCAGCGGGCAGGAACGGGATTCTGAAGATCTCGCCCGGTTCGGCTACTCGCAGGAACTCAAGCGGTCGCTCGGGCTGTTCAGCTCGTTCGCCGTCGCGTTCAGCTACATCTCGCCGTCGACCGGCATCTTCACGCTGTTCGCGCTGGGCCTGACCACCCTCGGCGGGGTGTTCATCTGGACCTGGCCGGTGGTCGCGCTCGGCCAGTTCATCGTGGCGCTGAACTTCGCCGAGGTATCGAGCCACTACCCGGTGGCGGGTTCGGTCTTCCAGTGGACGAAGTACATGGCCTCCCGGGCCTACTCCTGGTTCACCGGCTGGATCTACCTGTTCGCCGGCATCCTGACCGTCACCGCGGTGGTGGCGACGCTGCCGCTGGCGCTGATCCCGGCGCTTAACGGCCTCGGCTGGCATTCGCTGAACGCGGCCAGCCTGAACACCCAGCTGGTGGTGGCGCTGATCACGCTGGTCGTCATCGCCGTGCTGAACATCTACGGCGTCAGGCTGGTCTCGGTCATCAACAACACCGGGGTCGTGTTCGAGATCCTGGGCATGTTCGTGTTCGCGCTGGTGCTGATGGCTTTCCACAACCACCAGGGTTTCCACGTGGTGACCAACAGCGGCGGCCTCCCGGTGAACGGGAGCACGTTCCTGGCCGCCATGTTCATGAGCCTGTTCGTGATCTACGGGTTCGACACCGCGGCGACGCTGGCCGAGGAGACCAAGGATCCGCGCCGGGCGGCGCCCAAGGCGGTGCTGTTCTCGGTGATCGGCGCGTTCATCATCGGCGGCGTGTTCCTGCTCGGCACGCTGGTGGCGATCCCGAACATGGGCGTCGCGATCAAGGGCGCATACGGGCCCGCGGCCATCATCGAGGCCAACTTCTCCACCCCGTTCGCCACGATCTACCTGCTCGTGGTGTCCGCGGCGGTCTTCGTCTGCTGCCTGTCGATCATGGCCGCCACGATCAGGCTGTGCTTCGGCATGGCGCGCGACAACCAGCTGCCGGGCTCGGGGTTCCTGGCCAAGGTCTCCCCCCGCCTGCACACCCCGGTGTGGAGCTGCATCGCGGTGGCGTGTATCGCCGCGATCCCGTTCTGGCAGTACTCCGGCGCCGGGATCATCGCGATCGCCGCCACCGGCATGATCTACCTGAGCTACTTCCTCGGCAACATCGTGATCATGCGGGCCCGGCTGCGTGGCTGGCCCCGGACCGCGGCGCCGTTCCGGCTCGGCCGCTGGGGCATGCTGGTCAACATCGCCGCGCTGATCTACGGCGGGGCCATGCTGGTCAACTTCGCCTGGCCGCGGGCGGCCAGCAACCCCAAGGCCAACCAGACCAACGGCCTGCTCCACCTGAACTTCCTGGACGGGATCCCGATCCTGTGGATCGTGGTGGTCTTCATCGCGCTGATCGGGGCGGTCTACTACCTGGCCGTCGGGCGGACCAAGGCGTTCGCGCCGGTCGTGTCGCCAGCCGAGGACGACGCGCCGCTGGCTGGAACCGGAGCCGCGCCGCCCGCATGACCGGCCGTTTGACTGCAATGGCGACCGGTGCCAGGCAGCCGCCGCGGATCGTGCGCGAGCCGGGCACCACCACGGTGCACGCGCAGATCGAGGACTGGCTGGCCGGGCAGATCGCGGCCGGCGCGCTGGCCCCCGGCGACCGGCTGCCGACCGAGAAGGACCTGGCGAAGTGGTTCGGGGTCAGCCGGATGACGCTGCGGCACGCGCTGGCCGAACTGGCCAGGCGCGGCCTGGTTACCAGGACGGTGGGGCGGCACGGCGGCACCGTCGTGGCCGCGGCCAAGCTGGAGCAGGACCTCACCACCCTGGCCGGGTTCTCCGAGCAGCTGCGCCGGCACGGGATGGTGGCCGGCGCGAGGGTGCTGTCCGCGCGCGAGCGCCCGGCCGGGCCGGCCGCGGGCGCCGCGCTGCGGCTCGCCGAGGACGACCCGGTCTGCGAGGTGCGGCGGGTCCGGCTGGCCGACGGGCGGCCGATCGCGCTGGAGCGCTCGCTGTTCCCGGCCGCCCGGTTCCCCGGCATGCTGGAATTCCGGCTGGACGGCTCGCTCTACGAGCTGCTCGAGGTCAGGTACGGGCTGCGGCCGCACCGGGCCAGGGAGAGCCTGGAGCCGGTGACCGCCGGGGTGCGCGAGGCCGAGGCGCTTGACGTCGCCGAGGGCGCGCCGCTGATGCGGGTCGAGCGGACCGCGTACGCCCGTTCCGGCGAGCCTCTTGAGTTCGCCAGGGACCTGTTCCGCGGCGACCGCACCCGGATCGTGGTGTGGACATCGGAGCTCGCCGGGGACGTCTGAGGTTCTGGGGCTTGAGGTTGGCCGGTACCGGGCGCACCATTGCCTTATGGAGTCCGGTGCGAGCGCGGCGGAGCCCGCCGACCCGGCCAGGCGGAACGGGTCGGCCAGGGCGCTGAGCCCGGCCCGTTCGGGATCATTCATCCCGCCGCCGCCGAGCACGGCCCTGTCGTGCTCCGCCATCCCCCCGCCGCCCCCGACGGCCGTGTCCAGGTCGGCCATCCCGCCGCCGCCTCAGACCGCGCTGCCTTCCTGCTCGGCGATCCCGCCGCCGCCGGCTACGGCGCTGTCCTGCTCGGCGGTCCCGCCGCCGCCCAGGACCGCGCTGCCCTCGTGCTCGGTCGTTCCGCCGCCGCCGGTCACGGCGCTTTCCTGCTCCTCCGTGCCGCCGCCGCCCCCGACGGCGCTGCCCTCCTGCTCGGCTATCCCGCCGCCGCCGAGTACCGCGCACCTGGACCCGTAGCGGGGGCGAGCACGTCGTAGCCGTGGATCCAGGCCAGGTCGTCGGTCAGCCGGGCCAGGCCCGCGTCGCGGCGCCGCGCGGCCGGGCCGTCGGGCAGGTGCAGCGCGGCGGACGCCGCCCAGGACATCAGCTGGACCTGGCGGGTCCGGACCCGGCGCCGGGCGGCGTAACGGGATAGCGCGGTGAGCACATCGCCGGCGCCGTGGTCGACGCGCCGTTCGCGCGGGCGGAGGCGGCCCGGCTGGAGGAGAGACGTCTCGCGGCGCTGGAGTCGCGGGCCGAGGGGCGACCACCTGCTCTGGCTGGGCGACACCGACGCGATGTTCGGCCAGATCAGGGCGTTCCTCGGCGAGGCCCCTGGTGCGGACATGCGAACGGACCGGAGATCCCCTTCGCCTGCCGCCCCCGCCGCAGGCTGATCAGGGGGTCTCCGGTCCGTGGTCAGGTCCGCCCGCCACCAGGACGTCAGCGGCGCTGGCCCGAATGGCCATGGCCGATGGTCCCCGTGGCGAACAGGACGATGGCGACCAGGAAGCCGATCCACAGCAGCGGCCAGACCACGTGCGCGGCCGCGATGGCGACGAAGACGATCAGCGCGCCGAGCAGGATCGGGTGGCGGTGCCGGCGGCGCGGCTGGCCCGTCGGGTCCGTCGCTGCCGGAGCCCCTGTTTCCGGCAGGTCGTCGAACAGGCCGTTCAGGTCGGCGCGGGTCTTGGCGCCCATGGCCCGCCCGATACGCTCGTCGAACTCGGCCTGGTCGAGACGGCCGGAGCTGAAGTGCTCGGCCAGGCGGTCGGCGACCGCCTGCCGCTCAGCGTCGGAAACTCGCATGTGCTCGTCTGAGTAGGGGCCGTTGAACCACGGGGAGAAACCGCGGGTCCAGGACTGGTTGTACTGCGCAGGCATGATGACTACTTCCTTAATGCGATGTGCTTCAGCGGCTGCGGGTCTGCAGGGACTCGATGATGGCGCCGGCGATGGACTGGTCGCTGCCCTCGTCGGGGATCAGCAGCAGGCCGGCCAGGTAGAGCGGGATGCCCGCGCCGCCGACGATGGTCAGGACCACGAACGCGATCCGGACGATCGTGGTGTCGACGCCGAAGTAACGGGCCAGGCCCGCGGCGACGCCCGCCAGCATCCGGTCCTCGAAGGGCCGGCGAAGCGCGGTGCGCCCCAGGTCGAAGCCGTACCGCGGCTCGGGCCGGGTGTCGGACGGTTCGGTGGTGGGTGCTTCCGGGTTCACGGTGTTCGTGTTCATGGCTCTAGATTGGCTCCGCGGGCCGGGTCAGCGCATCGGTGAGGATCCCCGATATCCCCCTGACCCTGCCCCGGGGACATCAGGGTCGCCTCGGGGATGTCCCGGATAGCCGTCCAGGGTCCGCCGGGGCGATGATGGGATGGTGGAGGATCCTGAGCGCTGGCAGCGCGACCAGTGGCACCGCGAGCCGTGGCACCGCGGCGGCCCGTGGCACCGCAGCCCGTTCTGGCTGAGGCGCCGGGACGGTCACGGCGGCCCGCTGCGCCGTGACCCCGATGACCGGCTGGGCGGCGGCGTGGCCGCGGGCATGGCCGAGTGGCGGGGCTTCAGCGTCACGACCGTTCGGATCGTGTTCGTGCTGATCGCCTTGGTATCCACCGGATGGTTCGTGCCGGTGTACGTGGCGGGCTGGCTTTTCTTGCCGGTGGCCGGCACCGAGGCCAGCATCGCCAGCCAGGCCAGGAACGACTCCAGGGGCATCCGGCTCGCCGTCGGCCTCGCGTCACTGATCATCCTCGTGCTGCTCATCGCGGGCGCGCTCAACGACGGCTGGTTCATCAGCTGGGCCTGGCCGCAGGTGTTCAGCGTGGCCGGGCTGGCGCTGATCTGGCGGAACGCCCCCGCGGAGGAGCAGGCCACCCTGCGGCACCTGCTGGAGCCGCTGGGCGCGGCGGCGGGCGAGGCCGCGCCGGGCCGCCGGTCGGCCGTCCGCCTGGTCATCGCGGCCGTGCTGCTCGCCGCCGGCCTGGCCTGGCTGTTCTCGGCCCACGCCAGCCTGGCCCTGCTGCGCCCGCTCGGCGGGGTGGTGCTCGTGATCGCGGCCATCGTGCTGTTCCTCGGCCCGTGGTGGCTGCGGATCGCCCGTGACCTGGTGCTCGAGCGCCAGGCCAAGGAGCGGGCCGAAGAGCGGGCCGACATCGCGGCCCGGGTGCACGACTCGGTGCTGCAGACGCTCGCGCTGATCCAGCGGCGGGCGGACGACCCGCAGAAGGTGGTCCAGCTGGCCCGGCTGCAGGAACGCGAGCTGCGTTCCTGGCTGTTCGAGGGCCGGGGGCCCGGTGAGACGGACGCGGAGCTCACCCTGACCGCCGGGGTGCGGCAGATCCAGCAGGACGTCGAATCCGCGTACGGCGTGCCGGTGGAGGCGGTGACGGTCGGCGACTGCGAGCTCGACGACAGCCTCAGCGCCCTGCTGGCGGCCGCGCGGGAGGCGACGGTGAACGCGGCGAAGTGGTCAGGTGCCAGCGTCATCTCGCTGTTCGCCGAGGTCGAGCCCGGTGAGGTGTCGCTCGTGGTGCGGGACCGCGGCAAAGGCTTCGACCCGGAGGCGGTCCCGGCGGACCGCAAGGGCCTGGCCGAATCGGTGCGCGGCCGGATGACCCGGCGCGGCGGCACCGCGGAGGTGACCACCGCCCCGGGCGAGGGCACCAAGGTCACGCTGAAGATGCCGCGGACCGGCACGCAGTCCCGGCCCAGCCCGGCGAGCCGCACATGAGTACCCCCAGGGTGGTGCTGGTCGACGACCACGGGCTGTTCCGGTCGGGCGTCCGGGCCGAGCTCGGCCGCCAGGTCGAGGTGGTCGGCGAGGCCGACGACGTGCAGCCGGCCATCGAACTGATCGCGCAGCTGCTGCCGGACGTGGTGCTGCTCGACGTGCACCTGCCCGGCGGCGGCGGGCAGGCCGTGGTCCAGGCGATCAAGGCCGAGCATCCCGAGGTGCGCTTCCTGGCGCTGTCCGCCTCGGATGCGCCTGAGGACGTGATCGCGGTGATCCGGGCGGGGGCCAGGGGCTACGTGACGAAGACGATCTCCACCACGGAGCTGGCCAACGCGGTCCGCCGGGTCGCGGCCGGCGACGCGGTGTTCTCGCACCGGCTGGCCGGGTTCGTCCTCGACGCGTTCGCCGCGGCGCCGGCCGGGACGGCAACGCCGTCGATCGACCCCGAGCTCGATCAGCTGACCAACCGGGAGCGGGAAGTGCTGCGGCTGATCGCCCAGGGCTACACCTACAAGGAGATCGCCCGCGAACTCTACATCTCGGTCAAGACGGTGGAGAGCCACGTGTCGTCGGTGCTGCGCAAGCTGCAGCTTTCCACCCGGCACCAGCTGACCCGGTGGGCCGCCGAGCGGCGCCTGGCCTGACCCGGCCTACCGGACCGGCGGGTTGGACTAGTACGGCGAGGCCTGGTCGCTCACCTGGCCGGCCGCCTGCTGGGCCTGGCCGGTCACGTCCGAGGCGGCCGACTGCGCCTCGCCGGCCACCGTCGACGCGGCGTCCGCAGCGGTCTGCCTGACCGACTCGGCGCGATGCTGCGCCGAGTCGCGCAGCTGTTCGGCCGCCTGCTGGCCGGCCTCGCCGAGTTGCCGGGCCACAGGACGGCCCTGCTCGGTGGCGAAGTCCTTGACCTGGGTGGCGACCTGCTGTTCCGGCGCGGTGGCCGGCAGCAGCGACGAGAGGAGCCAGCCGGCGCCGAAGGCGATCACGCCGGCCGCGAGCGGGTTTCCCTTGGTTTGGCGTCGCACCATGTCCGGGGCCGAGCGGGCCGCGTCGGCGGCCGAACCGGCCGTGGCGGCCGCCGTGTCCCGAGCCGCGGAAGCCTTGGCACTGACGGTCTCCCCCACGCTGGAGGGCGCCGAGCCCGCGGTCTGGTAGGGGTTCGAGTTACTGCCCATGATCTTGTCCTTCATAGTCGTCATCGCCATGCGGGTACGCTGCACCTGCCGTCCGGCGATGCGCGGCGGGCTAATCTTCTCGGTCAGCGCGTCGACGTCAGCGCTCAGCTCGCGCTGGGTCTGGTCGATCTCGCGGCGGATCTGGTCTGGGTCGGTAGACATGCTTAGCTCCTCATCGCTCCCTTGAGCGTGCCAGGGATTTCCTTAACCGTTTCGGTGGTCCGCTCTGGCGTGGGATTGACCTCGCGCATCCGCTGACGGCCCACCAGGAACAGCGCGGCACCGATCACCGCCCAGATCGCGGTCACGATGAGTGCGGCCCATCCCTTGGCCATCACGGCGCCGAGTCCCCACCAGACGGCGATGGAAGCGAACAGCAGGACCATGTCGCCGGCGAAGCCGGCCCCGCCGAACATCCCCGCGGCCCGGCCGGCCTTGACGGCTTCCTCCTTGACTTCGGCCTTGGCCAGGGCTAGCTCCTGGCGCATCAGCGTCGACAGGTCCTGGGCGACCTCGCCGAACAGCTCCCCGACCGAGGCATTGCTGACGTCGCGGCCGGTTTCGCCTGCCACCAGGCCGGTCCGCGGGTCGGCGGACGTCATGACTGCTGCTCCGGGCGGTATGTCTCCGGAGTGCTGTCCGGGAAGGCGCCGGTGTCCTGGTAGCCGGGGTCCTGGTAGCCGGGGTCCTGGTAGCCGGGGTCCTGGTAGCCGGGGTCTTGGTAGCCGGGGTCTTGGCCGGGAAGATTCCGGTACGCGGTCTCATCTGCGGGCCCGGCGGCGCCGGGACCGGGGACGGCCCTGGCCGGGTAGTACGGCTCGTCACCAGTGGTGCCCGGCGTGACGGTGCCGGTGGTGGCAGAGCCGGGGATGGTGTCCGAGGGGTATCCGGGCATGGGGGTGGTCCAGTCCGGGTCGGGCGGTGGCGGGATCGTCGCGCCGGACGGTATCTCACGAGGGGGCCGCTGCGTGCTCTGAGGCTGACTGCCCGAACGCGCCGCGTCGGTCATGCCGCGGGTCAGGCGCCCGGCGGCCAGGCCGACGACGGCGGCGCCGGCCAGGAACACGCCGGGACGGCGGCGGGCGAAGTCCCTGACCGCCTGCAGCAGGTCCGAGGGCTCGCGCTGCTCAAGCCAGGAGGCCGTACCCCCGATCCGCTCGGCCGCTTGCTGGGCGACCTCGGTGGCCACGCCACCCTGGCCACCCTTGGCCGCCATCTCGTGCAACTCATCCGCCACGGCGCGCAGCTGCCGTGCGGCCCTTTGCTGCTGGACCGACGCCTGGTCCTGTACGTGTCCGCTCGCCTCGCCGAGCAGGTCACGTGCCTGGTTCGCGGTCTCGGAGACTACCTCCCTGGCCTGGTCGGTAGCGGTCTGGGCGACATGGCTGCCTGCCTCGCCGGCGAACCGGCCGACGTTCGCGGCCTGATCCCGGGCCACGGCGGCCGTCGACGGCTGCTCCTGCGGGATTGGGCCCTGAGGAGCGTAGGGCCTGATGTTCTCAGTCATCGCTGGTTCCTGTCTTCCTGTCATCGTGTCGCGGCCCGCTACCCCCCGGCCTGTCGAATAACCCTCTGCGCCCGGCTCTCGCCGAGTCTTTGTGAATGTTTGTGTCGTTTGTGCTGGCGCCGGACCTGCCCCCGGTGCGGCGGGTCGCCTTTTTCGGCCGCCCGCTAGGGTTGCCGATCTAAGACGACGGGCTGACCATGGGGGTAGCGGGCTGATTACAGAGGTGAATATGCCGGTCGAGGCGATCGAGCGCGAGATCCGCGACGCCTGCCTTCGCCTGGCCGAGTCGGCCGCGATCGCGCGTTCCCGGCAGCAGGAATACCTCGATGGCCGGGCCGCCGGGAGCCTGTTCGGCACCGCGACGGCGCTGACCGGCGCGCATCCGTGGGCGCTGGACGGGTTCGGCGCCCCGGCCTGGGCGGCCTACCGGCCCGACCCGCAGGCGCCGCCGCCGGATGGCCTGCGGGTCGGGATGCTGCGGATGGGCGAAGGACTGCCGCCCACGCCTGCCGTGGCGCAGTTCGCCGGGCACGGCCACCTGCTGATCAGCGAGCGCGGGTTCGCCGACGGGGCCCGGTCGCTGCTGCAAGCGCTCACCCTGCGGCTGGCCACCGCGACCAGGCCGGGCACGGTGCGGTTCGCGCTCGCCGATCCGGTCGGGCAGGGGCGGCACCTGAGCGCGTTCCTGCGGCTGCCCGCGCAGATGCGGGTGGGTACCCGGGTGGCGGCCGGGCCGGCCGAGACCGAGGCCCTGCTCACCACGCTGACCGAACATGTCGTGGAGGTGACCCAGACCCGGCTGACCAACGTCTACGACTCAGTGGAGGCCTACAACGCGGCCACCACCGGGGCCACGGTTCCCTACCATGTGCTGGTCCTGGCCGGAGTCCCGGCGGGCATCAGCGACCGGGCCGCCGAGCTGCTCGGCCGGCTGGCCCGCAACGGGCCCCGGAGCGGCCTGTACATCATCGCCACGCTGGATCCCGGGCTCCCGATGCCCCGTGACTTCGACCTGACCGCGCTGGCCGCGCTGGGCACGACCCTGAGCCTGGACCCCCGCGGAGAGCTCACCTGGGACGACCCGGATTTCGGGGGCGGCGTGATCGAGCCGGACCAGATGCCGGCGGCGGTCCGGGCCAACCCGTGGCTGGATGCGGCCGGCGCCGCGGCCGGGTCCGCCTCGCGGGACCTTCCGTTCGGCCGGATCGCCATCGCCCGGCGCTGGTCCGGGGTCACCACCGACGGCCTGGACGTGCAGATCGGCGTGGACAGCAAGGGCGAGCCGCAGCACTTCGTCATGGGAGTCCGCGGCGTGCACCACGGCCTAGTCGGCGGGGACGTGCGGATGGGCAAGACCAACCTGCTGCACGTGCTGATCAGCCAGCTCGCCCTGCGGTACCCGCCGGAGGAGCTCGAGCTCTACCTGCTTGACTTCAAGGAGGTCGAGTTCGACGCCTACCTGACCGAACGGCTGCCGCACGCCCGCGCGATCACCTCCCGGACCGACCGCGAGTTCGGGCTTTCGATGCTGCGGCGTTTCCACGACGAGATCGACCGGCGGGCCCGGCTGTGCCGCGAGGCCAAGGTCACCGACCTGCCCGACTACCGGCTGGTGACCGGGCAGGTGCTGCCCCGGGCCCTGGTGATCATGGATGAGTTCCAGGTCCTGTTCAGCGAGGAGGACCGGCTGGCCCGCGAGGCCGGGCGGCTGCTGGCCGACATCGCCAAGCGGGGCGCGGCGTTCGGCCTGCACCTGCTGCTGGCGACCCAGTCGCCGGGCGGGCCGCTCGCGGCCTACCTGCGGCCCGTCTACGAGCAGATGGCGCTGCGGATTGCCCTGGGCTGCACGCAGCCGAGCGTGTCCCAGGCCATCCTGGGCGAGGGCAACGACGCCGCCACCAAGCTGACCCGGGCCGGGGACGCGATCTACAACGACCGGCGCGGCGAGGGCGCCAACCCGGTCATGCGGATCGCGATGCTGCCCACCAGGGAACGGCTGAAGCTGATCGCGGACATCCGGGCGCTCGGGGCCGGACGGGATTACCCGCCGCCGGCCAGCTTCGACCCCGACGCGGCCGCGAACTTCGCCCCGGGGCCGGCTTGGCCCGGCCCGGCCGCGCCCGGCCCGGCCGCGCCCGGGCACGCCGTGCAGGCGTGGCTGGGCGAGGCGATCGAGATCAAGCCCGCCACCACGGCCACGTTCGAACGCTACGTCCGGTCCAACCTGCTCATCGCGGGCGGCGAGGAACACGGCCACGGCCTGCTGCTGGCGACCCTGCTCAGCGCCGCGGTCCAGTGCTCCCCGGACCGGGTCCGGTTCACCATCGCCGAGTTCACCCGGCCTTCCTCGCCGTTCCACGGTTTCTTCGCCCCGGCGCAGGACCTGCCGCACGAGGTGCGGATCGCCGACCGCCGGACGGCCGGGCCGGCGCTGGACGATCTCATCGCCGACCTGGACGCCCGGCTGGAAGGCTCCGACGGGGCCGGCGGCTCCCCGGAACGGTTCTTTCTCATCGCCGGCCTGCACCGCTGGCACGAACTGCTGGCCGAGGGCGACTACGGCCGGCCGAGCGAGACCTCGGCCCGCCTGGTCCGCCTGGCCGACAAGGGACCGGACGCCGGCATCCACGTGGTGGCGTGGACCGACGGCTACGCCACCGCCGAACGGGCGCTGCGGCGGGCCGGAATCGGCTACTTCGGCCTGCGCGCGGTGCTGCGCGTGCTGTCGCCCGCGGAGAGCGACGCACTGCTCGGCGTGTCCGCCGCGGCCAGCCTGGACGACGACCGCGCCCTGTACCGGGACACCGAGTGGCCCGCCGAGCAGGTGGAGAAGTTCAAGCCGTATTCGATCGCATCCCTGTACGCCTTCGCCCAGGAAAGGCTCCGGACTTGAGCGAGCTGGAACGGGCCGTCGAGCCGGCCGTGGCCACGTCCCCCTACCTCTCCCTGCGGCGGGCCGTCCGGCCCGCGATCCTGGCCCACAGCCTGCTGGCCGGAGACCAGGAGCGAGCGGGCAAGCTGGCCGCGGAGTGCGAGGACCTGCTCGTGCTCACCCGGGACCTGCTGAAGGCCGCCGGGCGGGTGCGCATCCTCGCCGGGCCTGAGCCCGAGATGCCGGATTCGCAGCAGAGCGGCGGTGACCGGCACGCGCAGCTCCTGGACGCCTACGCTGAGGCGGGGCTGATGTGGGCCAAGGTGGTGGGGTGTTCGGTGGTCCTGGCCGGAGCGCTGATCGACCGGGGCGAATGGGATGACGTACGCCGCCTGGCCAGCTTCCTGGCCGATGCCGGGGAGGAAAGCGCCGCCGCGGACCTGCGGACGCAACTGGGGCTGGCGGTCTGGGAAACGCATCGTGAACGCCTGCAGGGCATCAGCAACACCATGCCTCCGGACGCGATCGGGAAAGCCATCAATGCGCTGCGGGCGGTGCTCCGCGGGGTGCCCGAGGATTACCCCGACCGCAACAGGGAGGTCAATCGCTTCTTGCCCCCGCTCGCCGCAGCCATCCACGCCGTCATGAAGGAACAGGGCATCGACATGCCGTTCAGCAGCAGAGTCGAGCACATCGCGACCGGCGGGGTGGCGAAATACCCCGATATCGTCACGATGAGCCTCGACGAGCTGGCCGCCGAATGGGAGGGAACCTGCAGATGACCCGGCAGGAAACGGAGAAGGAGAAACGTCAATGGCTGGGGTTATCAACGACGTCGAGGCGCTGGCGGAGTTCCGGGCCCACCTGATGCGGTTCAACCATGAGCTGGCCGAGAACTTCGCGACCATCCAGGGTTACTGGCGCGAGCTCGGGGAGGTCTGGCGGGACGACATGTACCGGCTGTTCGGCGAGGCGCTCGAGGAGGTCACCCCGGGCATCACGCAGTACCTTTCGGCCACAGAAGGCCACGAGGCGCACCTCGCGGCCCTGATCGAGCGGCTGCGAGGCTACCTCGAGACGGGCGCCGGGGCAGGCCTGGGGGTAAGCCGGACCGAGACCCGCCGCGGGACGGACCGGCGTGAATAGCGTCCACGCCGACACCGACGCCCTGAAGGGACTGCACGAGGCGCTGGTCCGGTACCGGCACGCCCAGCGGGAGGTGGCCGGCCGGGGCGAGGAGGAGATCAGGCTGATCCGCGCGTCGCTTGAGGCCAAGGCCAGCCGCTGGCGAGCCCGGCTCGAGCAGTGCCAGGCCGAGCTGGCCGCCTGCCAGGAGCGGGCCGCCCAGGCCGCCGCGGACGGCCCGGCCGGGGACGGCCCGGCGTGGGACGGCCCGGCGGCCGGGGACGGGCCGGTCGACTGCTCGGGGTACGCCCGGGCGGCCGCACGGTGCGGGGAACGGCTGGAGCAGGTCCGCGGCTGGCAGCAGCGGATCGACGCCGAGGCCAGCGAGTTCCAGGGAACCGCCGGCCGGTTCGCCGACCTGCTTGAGAACGACCTGCCGCGCACCGAAGAGCGCCTGCTGGCCATCGCCGGGAGCCTGGAGGCCGCCCGCCGCGTCCAGGCTCCCGGCGCCTGACCCGGCATGGTTACGCGGCCGGACCGGGACGGCGATCAGCAGCTCCGGCTGCTCGACGACGCCTGGGACAAGGCCTCGGAGCACTGGCGGGACGGCATGGCCCGCGAGTTCGAGGCCGGCCACCTGACGCCGCTCCTCCGCGAGTCGCGCGGTTACCTGGAAGCCCTCCGCACGCTGATGGACACGCTGGAAGCCGCCGAACGCGAGACCGAGGACTGACGGTTTCTCACGCGCCGGATGAGACGAGGGCGTTCAGGCGGGCGAGGCACGCGGCCGGGTCTACCGTGGCCAGGACCAGGTCGGTGAACACGGACCGTTCGGCCGATACGCGGAGCAGCTCGGGTCGCAGAGGCTTGCCGGTGGCCCCGTCGACGGTGCTGACCAGGCCGGTGAACGCGACGGCCCGCACCACGTCGGGCGGGGTGGCGGCGAAGATCTCGTGCAGCGTGCGCAGCGCGACGCAGGAGACGAGCCGCTCATAGCACTGCGTGATCTCGTCTTCCTGGCGCGGCACCGGCTCGATGACGTCACGCGCCTTGACGTAGCGGTAGGCCCGCGCCGAGGGCACGACGCGCCGCGGCGGAAGCTCGAAGTCCACCGCGACGTCCCGGTGCTCCGGCCGGTAGGTCACCTGGTACTCGCGCGGGAAGCCGTCCGGGTACTTCGAAGCCCGCAGCACGCAGGCGGCGTACCACTGCACGGCGTCGGCGTCACCGGCCGCGAACTCCGCCTGGCGGCGGGTGACGTACGCGTTCCGCGCCACCGCCTTCGCGCGCTGCTCGGTGACCTTCCGGTCGTAGCGGGCCTTGGCGGCGGCCAGCGCCTGGCGCCGTTCGGATTCCTGGCGCTGGTGGTCGGCCAGGGCCGTCTCGAAACGAGCCCGCGCCTCCGCCACCTGGCGGGCCTGGCGGGTGAGGGCGCCGACAAAGCGGCCGAGCCCGGCCGGCCGGACGGGCGCGAAATCATCCCAGTCGGGCGCGGGGAGAGCCGGGCCCAGAGGGCCGGGATCGAAGTCGGGCGTGCGCGGAGCGGCCATGAGCCGGCCGAAGCTCAGCGGCCGGAGCGACAGGACGCTGGTCAGCATCTCATCGAGCGCCTTCATCTGCTCCTGCACCGCGGCGGTCTGCTCCTCCGCCACCCGCTGCTGTGACTCAAGATTCTCCTGCTGGCTGACCCTTTCCTGTTCCTTGTCGCGCTGCGTTCGCTCGCGCGCCATCCGCTCGTCTTCACGTCGCTGCGCGGCGAGGCGCTGCTCCAGCGCCGCGAGGCTCCCGCTCCGGGCCATGGCTCCCCTGGTCTGGTCTGGGCTCTTACGCAATGACGATAACCGGGGGTCAAGCGTCAGGAAAGCTACTGTCGGGCCGGAACATGTGCCGCGGCCTTCGGGGCGCGGCCTTCCGGGGGCGCGGCCTTCGGGCGCGGCCTTTGGGGCGCGGCCCAAGATCTGGCGGGCCGAAATGGTTGCGTACGCCATTGATCCGGCCACCTCGCTATGCCAGCGTCGGCGGTGCGGACCTGCGCAAAGACGCTCAGGCCGGTACCGGCCGAGTCAGGAGGATGCGATGGACGACAGCGCAGCTAGGTTCCCGCTTCCGTCGGAGATCCCCGACGCGCCGGGAGCCGAGGGCTGGCGGTCCATGTACCCCTATTTCACGCGGTTCCAGCCGGACGACGACCAGCGTTTCTGGTTCTACAACTCCATGCACTTCCCCGAGCCGATGCCGGCCTTCGACACCATCACGGCCGAGGTCCCGTACAGCGCGATCGGGGCCAACACGGCCCGGGTCTTCGTCTTCCCCACCACGCTCGGCATCGAGCACCGCATCATTAACGGGCGCGTCTACATCACCGCCAACCCGGTCACCGACCCCGCGGAGATAGGCCGCCGGGCGGCGGTCTTCGGCGAGCGGGCGGGCTACTACTACGAGAACTGGGACACCCTGTACCAGGGCTGGAAGGTGCGCATCAAGGCCCTGATCGACGAGATCTCCTCGGTCACCGTGCCTGCCCTGCCCGAGTTCGACGATGCTTCCGTCGTGACCGGATCGACCGGGGTGGCGCAGAACCACTACGTGCGGGAGAACTTCCACCGGTGCATCGACCTGTTCTCCAAGATGTGGCACCACCACACCGAGTTCCTGATGCTCGGCTACGGCGCCTACGTGGTGTTCTTCCAGTTCTGCAAGCAGGCCTTCCCGGAGATCAGCGACCAGGCGGTGGCCCGCATGGTGGCCGGCATCGACGTGATCATGTACCGGCCCGACGACGAACTCCGCAACCTGGCCCGGGTGGCGGTCGAGGCCGGGGTCGATGACCTGTTCACCGAGGGCTGCTCGCCGTCTTCGGTCCTGGCGGCCCTAGCCGGCCGGGGCGAGGGCGGCCGGACCTGGCTGGTCGCTCTCGAGGCCGCCCGCGAGCCCTGGTTCAACGTGTCCACCGGCGACGGCTTCTACCATCACCACCGCAGCTGGTCCGACGACCTGACGGTCCCGTTCACCGCGCTCCCCCGGTACGTGGCCCAGGTCCGCGACGGCCTGCTCGCCGGCCGGCCTACCGAGGCACTCCGGGCCGAACGGGACAGGATCGCGACGTCCTACCGGGACCTGCTGAGCAGCGAGGAGGAGAAGGCCGCGTTCGACCAGATGCTCGGCCTGTGCCGGGTGGTCTTCCCGTACGTGGAAGACCACAAGTTCTACTGCGAGCACTGGTTCACCACGCAGTTCTTCGGCAAGATCCGCGAGTTCGGCGGGCTGCTGGCCAGGTTCGGGGTGCTGGCCGAGGCCGAGGACGTGTTCCAGCTGCACCACACCGAGGTCGACCAGGCGCTGTCGGACGTGATGCTGGCCTGGGCCGCGGGCGCCCCGCCGCTCGGCGCCGCCCACTTCCAGCCCATCGTTGCGTCACGTAAACGCATTCTGGCAGCTCTGCGCGACTGGTCGCCGCCGCCCGCGCTCGGCCCGGTGCCCGAAGCGCTGAACGACCCGGCCGTGCACATGCTCTGGGGAGTCACCCAGCAGACGATCGAGGCCTGGCTTTCGCCGTCCTCGGACATGGTGCGGGGCTGCGGCGCCTCCTCGGGGATCGCCGAGGGGCCCGCCCGGGTGCTGACCGACGTCAACCAGATCGGCGAGATCCGTGACGGCGAGATCCTGGTCTGCCCGGTGACCGCGCCGAGCTGGGCGCCGGTGTTCGGCAAGATCAAGGCGGCGGTCTCCGACATCGGAGGCTCGATGTCGCACGCGGCGATCGTCGCGCGGGAGTACGGCATGCCGGCGGTGGTGGGCACCGGCGACGCGACCAAGCGGATCAGCACCGGCCAGCTGGTGCGCGTCGACGGCGACCGCGGGACCGTCCAGGTCATCGGGTGAGCTCGCGTTTTGCCTGCGCGATCGCCGGCGTGAGCTTGGCGGATGCAGGCTCGGTCGGCGGCAAGGCGGCGGCCCTGGGCGAGCTGGCCCGCGCCGGGATGCACGTCCCGCGCGGCTACGTGATCACCACGGCCGCGTTCGGCCTGGCCATGGACGCGGTCGATCCGTCCGGCACGATCCGCGCCGCGCTCGGGGACCTGCCCGGCGACGATCTCGCGGCGCTCGGTCACGCCGCGGCCGGGCTGCGCGCCCAGATCACCGGTGCGCCGCTGCCGTCCGAGGTGGCCTTGGATATCAGCCTTGCGTACTCCGAGCTCGGGGCGGGTGCGGTGGCGGTCCGGTCCAGCGCCACCATGGAGGACAGCGCGGAAGCCAGCTTCGCCGGACTGCAGGACACCTACCTGGCGGTCCGCGGCGCCGACGCGGTGCTCGACCGGGTGCGCGCCTGCTGGGCCAGCCTGTACAACGACGAGTCGGTGGCCTACCGGCGCCGCCGGGGCATCGGCGAGGACGGCCTGGCCATGGGCGTGGTCGTGCAGCGCATGCTCAGCCCGCGCGCGGCCGGGGTGATGTTCACCCGCAGCCCGGTCAGCGGCGACCGTTCGGTGGTGGCGATCGAGGGAACCTGGGGGCTGGGCTCGGCTCTGGTGGCCGGTGAGGTGACGCCGGACAGCTTCACGGTGAGCAAGGTGACCGGCGAGATCACCGGGCGGCGGATCAGCGCCAAGCTGCGGGCGCATTCATTCATGCCGAACGGCCAGGGGATCTCGGCCCAGCAGATGCCTCCTGCCCTGCGGCGCGCTCCGTGCCTGACCGAAGACGAGGCTCGCACGCTGGCTCAGATCGGACGGCAGGTCGAGGAACACTACGGCGCGCCCCAGGACATCGAGTGGGCGCTGCTCGGCGACAGCCCGGGCCACCCGGCCCTGCACGCCGACACCGCGGACCGCATCGTGCTGCTGCAGAGCCGCCCGGAGACGGTCTGGGCGGCCCGCGACCTGGCGCCCGTCGCCACCCCCAAGCCCCGCGCGAGCGACCATGTGCTCGCCCGGTTCAGGACGGCGCTGTAGATGGATCTCACCAACGAGGACGTCGCGGACATCCTCGCGCTGCTCGACTCGCTCCCCTACGACGAGCTGGACCTGGAAACCTCCCGTTTCCGCCTCACCCTCCGGCGCACCCCGGCCGGCTGGACCCAATCCACCCAGATCCTGACCGCGCCTGAGGCAACCGACCCGCCGATGGAAGTTCGCCTTCCGGAAACGACGGAACATCGCCATCCGGAAACGACAACGACGGAACATCGTGGTCGTAGCAGCGACATCAATGCTCCATCGTTGTCGCTGGCCGCGGGCGATGGCGAGGGCAGCGGGGAGGCTAGCGGGGCTGAGGAGGCTGAGGAGGAGGGTGGGGCTGGGCTGGTGGCGGTAAGGGCGCCGCTGCCGGGGACGTTCTACCGGGCGCCGCGGCCGGGGGCGGCGCCGTTCGCGGAGGTGGGCAGCCGGGTCGGCGCGGACACCGTGATCGGGATCGTGGAGACCATGAAGCTGATGAACCCGGTGCACGCGGGCGTGGCCGGGGTGGTCGCCGAGTTCTGCGTGGCGAACGCCGAGTTCACGGCGCACGGGGCCACGCTGCTGCGGATCAGGGCCGATCCATGATCTTGCGGCGGATGCTGATCGCCAACCGCGGCGAGATCGCCGTCCGGGTGCTGCGCACCTGCCAGCGGCTCGGCATCGAGGCCGTGCTGGCGGTCTCGGACGCCGACGCGGACTCGGTGCCGGCCCGGCTGGCCGACCAGACGATCCGGATCGGGCCGGCGGCCGCGGCGGAGAGCTACCTTAACGTGGACGCGGTCGTCGCGGCCGCGGTCGCAGCCGGGGCGGATGCGGTCCACCCCGGCTACGGCTTCCTGTCGGAGAACCCGCGGCTCGCGCGGGCCTGCGAGGCGGCGGGCATCGTGTTCATCGGGCCCGGCGCGGACGTGCTCGAGGCGGCCGGGGACAAGCTCGCCGCCCGGAATCACGCGGTCGCGGCGGGCCTACCGGTGCTGCCGGGCGGGCTCGTCGGCGCGGCCGGGGCTGGCGTGGGCGGGGCTGGCGCGGGCGGGGCTGGCGCGGCCGGGGCTGGCGCGGGCGGGGCTGGCGCGGCCGGGGCTGGCGCGGGCGGGGCTGGCGCGGGCGGGGCTGGCGCGGGCGGGGTGACTGGGGCGGGGAGTGCCGCTGAGGCGGGCGGGGCAGCGGCACTGGCGGGGCAGATCGGGTATCCGGTGCTGGTCAAGGCGGCGGGGGGCGGCGGAGGACGCGGGCTGCGCGTGGTCGGGGATCCGGGTGAGCTGGCCGGGGCGGTCGCGGTGGCGAGCGCGGAGGCGCGGGCGGCGTTCTCCGATCCGCGGGTGTACCTGGAGCGGTACGTCTCCCCCGCGCGGCACGTCGAGGTGCAGCTGCTCGGCGATGGGGAGAACGTGATCCACCTCGGCGACCGGGACTGCTCGGTGCAGCGGCGGTACGCCAAACTCGTCGAGGAGGCGCCGGCGCCGCTGCTCGGCGAGACGTTGCGGGTCGGCATGCGGGCGGCGGCGGTCGCGCTGGGCCTGCACCTGAAGTACCAAAGCCTCGGCACCGTCGAGTTCCTGGTGGACACCGAACGGGACGCGTTCTGGTTCCTCGAGATGAACGCGCGCATCCAGGTGGAGCACCCGGTGACCGAGGCGGTCACCGGCCTGGACCTGGTGGCGGAGCAGATCGCGGTCGCGGAGGGACGCGGCCTCCGGCTGTCTCAGGCCGATGTGTGCCTGCGCGGCCACGCGATCGAGTGCCGGATCAACGCGGAGGACCCGGCGGCCGGGTTCCGGCCGAGCCCGGGCACCGTGACCAGCGCGGTCTTCCCGGCCGGGCCGGGCATCCGGGTCGACACGCACATCCAGGCGGGTGCGGCGGTGCCGCCACAGTACGACAGCCTGCTGGCCAAGCTGGTGGCCAGCGGGGCCAGCCGGGCCGAGGCGCTGGCCCGGCTGCGCGGGGCGCTGGCCCGGTGCGAGATCGGCGGGGTGGCGACCACCCTGCCGCTGCACGCGGGCCTGGCCGCGGACGCGGAGTTCGCCGCCGGGGGCGTCGAGCTGGGATACCTCGCCCGGTGGCTGGGGCACGCCCGTGGCTGACGTGCAGCTCGTCGACGTCTCGCTGCGGGACGGAAACCAGAGCCTGTGGGGCGCCACCGGGCTGCGCACCGAGCACATCCTGCAGATCGCCCCGGTGCTCAACCGGGCCGGGTTCCGGGCGCTCGACTTCATGTCGAGCACCGCCATGGGGGTGGCGGTGCGGACGCACCGGGAGGACCCGTGGCTGCGGATCCGCCTCACCCGGGCCGCGGTCCCGGACGCGCGCCTGCAGTTCATCGGGACCGGGCTGCGGTTCATCTCCTGGGAGCGGGCGCACCCGGACGTGCTGCGGCTGGTCTACGAGCGGCTGGTCGCGGCCGGGATATCCCGGTTCGTGGTGCTCGACCCGACGCACGACATGGACGCCGTGCTGGCCAGCGCGCGGATGATCAGGCGGGCCGGCGGGACCGAGATCATCATGGCGCTGACCTACACGATCTCGGCCGTCCACGACGACGCCTTCTACGCCGGGATCGCCGGGCAGGCCGCCGCATCGCCCTACATCGACCGCGCCTACATCAAGGACCCCGCCGGGCTGCTGACGCCGGAACGGGCGCGCACGCTGATCCCGGCAGTCCGGGCGCGGCTCGGCGGCAAACCGCTGGAACTGCATGCGCACGGCACGATCGGGCTGTCGCCGCTGGTCTACCTGGCCGCTCCGGACCTGGGCGTCGAGGCGCTGCAGACCGGCTGCGGCGCGCTGGCCGACGGGACGTCGCTGCCCGACGCCGAACGCGTGGTGGCGAACCTGCGCGAGCTCGGGCACACCGTGGACGTGGACGACCGGCTGCTGGCCCGGGCGGCGCGGTACTTCGACCGGCTCGCCGCGGCGGAGTCGCTGCCGCCCGGCCGGCCTCAGCCGTACGACGCCGCGTTCACCCGGCATCAGCTGGCCGGCGGCGTGATGACCACGCTGCGGCGGCAGCTCGCCGAGCTTGGCCTGGCGGAGCGATTCGGCGCGGTGCTCGAGGAGGTGAGCCAGGTCAGGGCCGAGCTCGGCTACCCGATCATGGTCACCCCGTTCCCGCAGATGGTGATGGGACAGGCACTGTCCAACGTGCTGGGCGGTTCCCGCTACGAGGTGGTACCCGACCAGGTGATCAGGTACGTGCTCGGCAGTTTCGGCAAGCCGACGGCACCGGTCGATCCGGGGGTGCTCGACCGGATCCTGAACCGCCCGCGGGCCCGGGAGCTGGCCGCCGAGCCGCCGCCGCCGTCGGTGGCCGAACTCCGCCAGCGGCTGCCGCGCGGGATCGGAGACGAGGAGCTGCTGCTGCGGTTCGCCATGCCGGCCGGGGAGGTGGACGCGATGCTGGCCGCCGGGCCGGCTCCGCGGCACTATACCCCGGAGGTGCAGCCGGTGCTGCGGCTGCTGCGCGAGCTCGGCTCCCGGCCGCCGACCTCCCGCCTGGTGGTGGACAAGCCGGGGTTCCGGCTTTCGCTCCGCGGGGAACGTGCTGATGCATAGCGACATGGTCCGGGAGCGGCTCTCGGCGGCGCGCGGCTTCGTGTTCGACATGGATGGCACGCTGGTGCTCGGCGACCGGCCCAGCCGCGAGCCGGAGGGCGCCGGGAGGCGAGCGGGACAGCAGGGCCACGGGCTGCGGCCGCTGCCCGGCGCGCTGGAGATCACCCGCTGGGCGGCAGACCGCGGGATCCCGTTCGTCGTGTTCACCAACGGGACGATGCGCTCGCCCGCGCACTACGCGGTGACCATGCGGGAGCTCGGGTTCCCCGTGCCGGACGAGGCGATGATGACGCCGGCCAGCAGCGCGGTCCGGGTCTTCACCCGCGCGGGCTACCGGCGGATCATGCTGCTGGGCGGTGAGGGGATCGCGGCGCCGCTGCGGGAGGCCGGCCTGGAGGTCGTGCCGCCGGCGTCCGGGGTCCGCGCGGACGCGGTGCTGGCCGGCTGGTACCCCGAGTTCACCATGCCCGCGCTCGAGGCCGCCTGCGACGCCGTCTGGGACGGGGCCGAGCTGTACAGCTGCTCGCAGACGCCGTTCTTCGCGGTGAACGGGGGCCGGGCGCTCGGCACCTCCCGGGCCATCTCCGCGATGATCAGGTCGCTCACCGGCTGCCGGCTCCAGGTGGTGGGCAAGCCGTCGCTCGACGCGCTGCGCAGCGCCGCGGACCGGATCGGCGCCCGGCCGGACCGGCTGGCCGTGGTCGGCGACGACCCCGAGCTCGAGGTGCCGATGGCGCACCGCGGCCGGTCGCTGGCCATCGCGGTCGGCACTGGCCTAGGGGCTACGGCTTCCTACGACGACCTGTCCGTCTCGCGCCGGCCGCACCTGCGGGTGCGCGGCGTGGACGAGCTGCTGGCGATCCTGACCGAGCCCGGGGTGACGTCATGACGAGGATGCGGGCGGTGGGGTTCACCGGGTTCGGCGGCCCGGAGGTGCTGCGGCTGGTCTCGCTGCCGGTGCGCGGGCGGCTGGTCCTGGCCCTCTGACGGACGTCATCGCCAGCCGCAGCCGCCGGAATGACCGGGCCGGCGTGGCATCCTGATGCCTGTGGAGTACTCGTTCAGGCAGCCGACCGGCCGCCCGGCCGACCGGGGCGCCGCACCGCCCCGGTACCGGCGGGAGGACGGGCCGCCGGGCATGATCATCGAGCGGGACGTGGCCGTCCCGGTGCGCGGCGGGGTGACCGTCTACGCGGACGTGTTCCGGCCGGCCGGCCAGGAGCCCGCTCCCCCGCTGATCGCCTGGTCCCCGTACGGCAAGCACGCCGGGCCGCAGCTGCCGGAGCGGTACCCGGACGGCGGGGTCGCCCCGGGCCAGCTCTCCCCGTACACCGCGTTCGAGTCGCCCGACCCGGTCTACTGGACGGCGCGGGGGTACGCCGTGGTCAACGCCGACATGCCGGGGACCTGGTACTCGGGCGGGGACGCGACCTTCCTGTCCCCCGAGGAGGCGCTGCGCGGGCACGACCTGATCGAGTGGGCCGGCACGCAGAGCTGGAGCAACGGCCGGGTGGGCATGTCGGGGGTTTCCTACCTGACCTCCAGCCAGTGGACGATCGCCGCCACCCGGCCGCCGCACCTGGCCGCGATCAACCCGTGGGAAGGCTGGAGCGACACCTACCGCGAGGTGACTAGGCACGGCGGCATCCCGGAAACGTATTTCTGGCCGTACATCGGGGAACGCTGGGGGTTCGGCACCGGCCGGGTCGAGGACCTGGCTGCCGAGACCGCCGCCCACCCGTTCTTCGACGACTTCTGGGCGTCCAAGGCGGCACCCCTGTCGCGCATCACCGCGCCCGCCTACGTGGTCGCGAGCTGGTCGGACCAGGGGCTGCACACCCGCGGGACATTCGAGGGGTTCGCCGCGATCGGCTCGGAGCAGAAATGGCTGGACGCGCACGGCGGGAAGAAGTGGGGCTACTACTACAGCGAACCGGGCCTGCGGCGGCAGCAGGCCTTCTTCGACCACTTCCTCAAGGGACTCGACACCGAAGTCAGCGACTGGCCGCGGGTGCGGTACCAGGTCAGGGACTCCGGGCAGGCCGGCCGCTGGCGGAGCGCGGCCAGCTGGCCGGTTCCCGGCACGTCGCACCGGCCGCTGTACCTGGACGCCGGCTCGGGGAGGCTGGACGGATCTCCGCCGTCCGCTGCCTCCGTCTCCTACGACAGCGAGCAGGGCGGTAACGGACGCGGCCGGGCGACGTTCGACTTCCGATTCGACGCGGCGGCCGAGGTGGTCGGCGGGATGAAACTGCGGGTCTGGATGTCCGCACCGGACGCCGATGACCTGGACGTATTCGTCGCGGTACAGAAGCTCGACGCCTACGGCGACCTGGTGGGCTTCCCGTTCTACGCGGTGTTCGAGGACGGGCCCGTCGCGCTGGGCTGGCTGCGGGCGTCCCACCGGGAGCTCGACGAGGCTCGGTCCCGGCCCTGGCAGCCGGTGCTGGCGCACCGGCGCGCGCGGCCGCTGGCGCCGGGCGAGATCGTGCCGCTTGAGATCGAGATCCTGCCGTCGGGCACGCGGTTCGGGCCCGGTGAGACGCTGCGGTTGGTCATCCAGGGCCGGGACGTCTACCGTTACCCCCGGCCGCTGGTCCAGGCGCGGCACGACGAACTGGTGAACCACGGCCGGCACGTCATCTACGCCGGCGGCGAGCACGACTCTCACCTGCTCGTGCCGGTGCTGACGGCATAGCGGAGGGCTGGACAGATGACGGCATTCGTCCTGGTACACGGCGCGTGGGGTGGCGCGCACGGCTTCCGCAAGGTCCGCGGCCCGCTCCGGGCAGCCGGCCACGAGGTCTTCACGCCGAGCCTGACCGGTATCGGCGAGCGCGCGCACCTGACCAGCCCGCAGGTATGCCTGACCACCCACGTCACCGACGTCGTCAACACCGTCCTGTACGAAGATCTCAGCGACCTCGTGCTGCTCGGCTTCTCCTACGGCGGGTTCGTGGTCACCGGGGCCCTAGAGCATATTGCCGAACGGGTCCGGCATCTTGTCTACCTGGACGCCTTCGTGCCCCATGACGGCGACACGGTTGACGCGATCAGTGGCCTCGGCGCCGGCCGTGCCGTGATCGGGCTGAGCTGCGACTGGCTGGTGCCACCGCAGCCGCGCGAGTTCGACGATCCGGCCGAGGCGGCCTGGGCCGCCGCGCGGCGCACGCCGCACCCCGCCGGGTGTTTCACCGAACCGGTCCGGCTGGCGCGCCCGCTGGAGGACTATCCGTTCACGCGTACCTATATCAAGGCGACCGGAGAGCCCCGTCCCGAATCCGGCGGGCCGTTCTGGTCCGCTGCGGACCGGGCCCTGGCCTCGCCGGCCTGGCGCTACCGGGAGATCGCCACCGGCCACATGATCGCCAGTAACCGGCCCGGGGAGCTCGCCCGCCTCCTGCTCGAGCTGACGCGCCGGCATCGCTATCTCCCGCGTTCACCTGGGGTCAAGCCCCGGGCAGGGTGATGCGTGGCGTCGAGCCCGCGCTGAGCCTGCCGGCCTCGGTACCGGGGCACCCCGGACGCCTTGAATGGTCATGACGCTGGGCCGGTGCGGCGTTCTCGTGGCGGAGCCCGGGCAGTTTAGGTTGGGTAACTCAGCCGACGGGTGTGCCTGGCTGCCGGCGGCCTGGCCGGCGGTGGTCCATTCGGCGCCGGTCTGGTGGCGGAAGGCGGTGATGGCGGATTCGATGGTGGGGTAGAAGTGGTGCGGGTCGATGGTGCGGGTCAGGCCGTAGCGTTCGATCTTGCGCCGTACCGGGTCTTTGAGCTCGGCGAAGACCAGGCTGATGTGCTGGGTGTTCAGCGTCTGGTCCAGGTCTTCGAGCATGTCCGAGGCGGTGGTGTCCACGTCGGTGACCGGCTCGGCGGCGATGAGGATCCATGAGGGCTTCGGTTCCGCCTTGGCCAGCCGCCTGACCTCGTCGCGGAACGTCTTGGCGTTGGCGAAGAACAGCGGGCCGTCGAACCGGTAGATCACCAGCCCGGGCAGGTGCTGCGCCTCCGGATAGGAGTGCACGTCATGGTAGCCCTCCAGCCCGTGCACGCGCCCGAGTTCGGTGTCGTACGGCCACCAGGCCCGGCGGAAGACGTTGAGGATGGACAGGCCGACCGCGATCGCGATGCCGGGCAGGACGCCGAGCAGGGCGACGCCGAGGAAAGCCGCGATGGACAGCAGGAACTCGGCCTTGCGCTGCCGCCATAGTCGCATCGTTGCGGGGATGTCGGCCAGGGACAGCGACGCGGTGATGACCACGGCGGCCAGGGCGGGCTGGGGCAGGTTCTTGAACAGGCCCGGGACCAGCACGATCATCAAGATGATCAGGGCAGCGCCGATGACTCCGGTGAGCTGGGTCTTGGCGCCGGACCGTTCGGCCACCGCGGTCCGGGACCCACTGGTGCTGACCGGGAACCCCTGGAACAGGCCGGCGGCCAGGTTCGCCACCCCGATGCCGATCATCTCGCCGTTGCCGCGGACCTCCTGCCCGGTGCGGGCGGCGAACGCCGACGCGGTCGAGATCGTGTCGGCCAGGGACACCAGCGCGATCCCCAGGGCCCCGGCGGCCAGCGGCCCGAGATCGGC
The DNA here is from genome assembly GCA_963722275.1 of uncultured Actinomycetes bacterium. Lineage (GTDB taxonomy): Bacteria > Actinomycetota > Actinomycetes > Streptosporangiales > Streptosporangiaceae > Palsa-504. The sequence continues at coordinate 215,936 of CAVRMX010000015.1, forward strand.
TAGGCGGACAGAGGGGATGGTCAGCGGCGGGAACCCCTTGGGGAGCACCCCGACCAGGCTGACGCCATGACCGGCCAGGTCAAAGACCGACGTCGCCGCGATCGCGGCCACCACCATGATGAGCACGGCCGGGACCTTCGGCAGCCACCGCTGCAGCACCAGGATCAGCACGATCCCGGCGATCCCGACCACGGCCGCGGCGGCCACCGCCTCACCATTGGCCAGCCCTTTGATGAAGCCGGTAAATTCCCGGATCAGGCCCTCGGCGCTGACCTTGAACCCGAACAGCTTGGGCAGCTGCCCGATCAAGATGGTCAGCGCCAGGCCGTTCATGTAGCCGATCATCGTCGGCTTGGAGATCAGGTCGGCGATGAAGCCGAGCTTGGCCACGGCAGCCAGGATCATGATCGCCGCGACCATGATCGCCAAGAGCGAGGCCAGCGCGATCGCCCGCTTGGGGTCGCCGTCCGCGCCGGCCAGCGGCAGGATCGTCGCGGCGATCATCGGCCCGAGCGAGGAATCCGGGCCCAGCACCAGGATCCGCGACGGGCCGGCCACCGCATAACCCAGCAGGCACAAGATAGAGGTGTACAGCCCGGTGATCGGCGGCAGGCCCGCCAGCTCCGCATAAGCCATCCCCTGCGGAACCAGCAGCGTCGTGAGCACCACCCCGGCAATGACGTCCTTGGCCAGCCACTGGCGGCGGTAGGACGAAATCACCTGAATCCCGGGCACCGAACCGAACATGGACACCCCTGGGCGCTGGTCATACAACGTAATGGCAAATTTCGCCGGCCCGTGCCAGCCTGGCATCATCCGTGCCGGGTGAGGATCCGCGATGAAGCGCAAGAAGCACGAAGGGCGCCGACCGCATCGCCGAGCAGCCCGGTACCTATACCAGCGCCTCGAGCACGATCGCGGACTGGACGCCGCTGACAGACGTGCTGCGTCGCCTTATGCCATTCTCAGGCGGCGTCCAGGTTGGCGCGGCTGCCGTAGGCGCACAGCCCGTACAGGGCGACCACGTTGATGGCGATGATGGTCAGCGCCCAGAACGGGTAGGCCGGGATGAAGAACATCATGTCGATGGCGCTGAGCGCGATCACGGCCACGGCGTACCAGCGGGCCAGCTGGTTGCCCGCCAGGACGCCGCCCGCGGCGATCAGCTGCAGGACGGCGATGATGAGCGTGATCCAGCCCCAGGTGCGCAGGTTGGCGAATACGTAGTGGGCGTTGGCGACGAAGACGTGCGAGTTGGCGATCGCGGCGATGCCGTAGATCATGTTGAAGAAGCTGGCGATGAACAGCAAGATGGCCGCGAAGAAGACCAGCCCTAGGCCGCGTCCTTCCGCGCGGTGCCCGCCCGTGCCCCTGGGCGTGGTTGTCGCTGCCGATGTCATGGTGGCCTCCGATGCCAGAACCGGTCCGTGCCTGCCAGCATCGCCGGAGCCTTTGGCCGGGGATTGCCTGGCGGCTTATGCGCGATTCTGCTGGAGCAGCCTGGGCATGTCCTCATCCCGCAGGGGTGAGTCCCGCCAGCTCCCGGCGCCTCACTGGTCACGGCAGCGCGTCTCTGGAGACAGCCTCCACGCCATCTCCATGGGGTCTGCAAGCGGTGTACGCCGCCGTGGCGTGATCTGGTGCTAACCCAGAGGAGGACTCGATGAGTGACCAGATCCAGCCGTGGCCGGTATTGCGGAACGGCAGCCAGGGGCATCCCGTCCCGGCCTTGCAGTACCTGCTGCGGGACCGGGGCCACCACGTGATCGTGGACGGGAACTTCGGCCCGAAGACGGAAGCGGCCGTGCAGGGCTTCCAGACCGCGGACCAGATAAAGGTCGACGGGGTCGTCGGCCCGCAGACCTGGGGCGCCCTGATCATCGTGGTGGCCAGCGGCAGCACCGGTGACGCGGTGCGCGGAGTCCAGGAGGAGTTCCGGTTCCGCAATCTCTCCGGCGAACCGGGCCGGGGGCTGGCCGTCGACGGGGTGTTCGGGCCCAGGACCACGGCGGCGGTGCGCGGCTTCCAGCAGGCGATCGGCCTTACCACCGACGGGATCGTCGGCCCGCTGACGTGGCGGGCCCTGGTCAGCGGCATGCTCTCGGGCTGATCACCCGGGCTTTCTCACCGGGCGCCGCTGGCGGTCCGGCCCGGGGTGGCAGTCGGCTGAACCAGGGCAGAGACCAGGTCCGTTCGGAATAAAAAAGAAGGGTACCGACGGATGTCCCTGACCTCCGGAAATGACTCACTAAAACGTTTAAGGACCGCTGTGGCTGGCAGTTTAGCATCTTGCGAGCGATTTAGTCCATTTTGGGAAATTCAGCCCCAAGTGCCCTATAAGCTGCCCAGATGCCAGGCGCTCCGAAAGCAACACGCATGTTGTGCTGCTTTCCCGGTGGGCGCGCACTGCTCGGAGAGGAGCCCTTTGGGCTGCCACAGGAAACAATCACGCATACGACTGAAGTACGTACTACCCACTGCCGCCGTGCCCGCGCTAGCCGGCATGGCGGCCACGGTCTGCCTGGCGCCGCAGGCGCTGGCCGACCCGGCGCCGGCCCATTCGGCCGCGCAGCCCGCCGCCGCCGCGCAGCCCGCCGCGGTCATGGACGCGGGCAGCTACGCGGGCATGGCCCCGGCCGAACTGCTCTCAGCGGTTCATCAGGCCGCCGGGCACGCGGCGGGATCGCCCGTTAGCTACACCGTCCGGACGGGTGACTCGCTGTCCTCGATCGCCGGGCGGTTCTACCACAAGACGAGCGCGTGGCCGGTCCTCTACTGGTCCAACCGCAACAAGGTCCACTGGGCCAACATGCTCAGCGCCGGGCAGGTCCTGAAGATCCCGGCCAAGCCCGCCAAGATCCCCGCTGCTCCCGGGCAGCTCGGTCCGGCCGTGCAGGCGTACGCCGCGCCGGCCGTGTCGTCCGGCTCGGCGTACGCGCCCGCGCAGGCCGCGGTCCCGGTGGCGAGCAGCTACTCGGGCGGGACGCCCGGCGGGTCGTTCGGCTCGTGCGTGGTGGCCCGGGAGTCCGGCGGCAACTCGCAGGTCATGAACTCGAGCGGGCACTACGGCCTGTACCAGTTCAGCGAGGGGACCTGGGTCGCCTACGGCGGTTCGGCCGCCGACTTCGGGCACGCTAGCGCAGGCGAGCAGAACCAGGTGTTCTCCAACGCGCTGGCCCGGGGCGGCCAGTCCAACTGGTCCGCCTACGACGGCTGCTGACCGGCTGAACCCTCCTCGCTTAACCCGACGGCCGGGCCCCGCGGTGCTCGCACCCGCGGGGCCCGGCCGCCCCGTGACCGGATCGCGGGCCGGTTCCACTATCCGTGATCAGGCGTCGTGCCGGGTCACTAGGTCGTCCAGGACCGTCGCGAGCTCGTGCAGGCGGTCCAGGTGAGCCCGGGTCAGCTTGTGCAGGATGCGGTCGCCTTCACGGGTCAGCGGGACCCGGACCACGCGGCGGTCGTCGTCGTCCGGGGTTCGCTCCACCAGCCCGGCGGCTTCGGCCCGGTCCACCAGCTCGACCGTGCTGTGCGGCCGCAGCAGCAGGTAGCCGGCCAGGTCGCCGACGGTGGGGGGCATGCTCCCACGGTGCCCCTTGATCGCCACCAGCAGCTGGTGCTGGACATGGGTCAGGCCCTCGGCCTGCGCCTGGTCCTCGCTCCAGCGCTGGAAGCGGCGCAGGGTGACACGGAACTCGAGCAGCCTCTCGAAGTCCCGTCGGGTGAGCCGGGGCATGGTCACCTTTCGCGGGTCAGCCGTCCGCGGGGGCGGGAGCGGTGAGTTCCAGCTGGATGCCGTCCGGGTCCTCGAACGAGAGCACGTCGATGCCGAACGAGGGCAGCCGGGTGATCTCGCCGTGCCTCACGCCGTGCTCCTCGAACAGCCGGATCGCCTGCTCCAGGTCCTCGCGGCCGGGGACGCCGAAGCTGAGGTGGTCCAGTCCGGCCCGGTCCGGGTCGAACCGGTCGGCCGCGGGAGCCATCGGCCGCAGCCCCATGATCAGGTTGCCGCGCATCATGACCACGCCGCCGAACAGCACCTTGAACGTCTCGGCCTCGGCCGGGTCGCCGGGCGGCGGCGACTCCACCGCGACCTCGAAACCCAGCAGGCCGGTGTAGAACTCGCGGCTGCGCTGCACGTCGGTGACCGTGAGTCGCAGGTGATGGATGTCGCCGCACGGAATCATTGCTGCCTCCCTCTCACCGCGGGGCATCGGCGCGCCGCGGCCTCGGCCCTAGCATGTCAGCCGGCGGCATGCGCGGCGAGCAGGTCGTCGGACAGCCGGGGCCAGGCCTGTCTGGACCAGTCGCCGAAGTCGCGGTCGGCGAGGGCGACGCAGGCGAGCCCGGCGTCCGGGTCCACCCACAGGAAGCTGCCGGAACGGCCGAAATGACCGAACGTCCGGGGCGAGTTCAGCGACCCGGTCCAGTGCGGCGCCTTGTCGTCCCTGATCTCGAAGCCCAGGCCCCAGTCGCAGTGCGGCTGGCGGCCGAAGCCGGGCAGCACGCCTGACAGGCCAGGGAAGGCGGTCCTGGTGGCCTCCGCCAGCAGGTCCTCGCCGACCAGCGACGGGCTGGCCAGCTCGACGGCCAGGTTCATCAGGTCGCTGAGCGGGCCGACGGCGCCCCAGGCCGGGGAGCCTTCCAGCCGGGTGGCCGCCATCCCGAGCGGCAGGCAGACCTCGTCGGCCAGCAGCCGCTCGAACGGCTGGCCGGACCGGGCCGCGAGGACGCCGGCGACGATCTCGATGCCGCGGTTGGAGTAGATGCGCCGGCGGCCGGGCGGGCCGAGGACCGCGTCGCTGTCGAAGGCGAGCCCGGACGCGTGCGACAGCAGGTGCCTGATCGTCGATCCCGGCGGCCCGGCCGGCTCGTCCAGGTCGAGCAGGCCGCGCTGCACGGCGTCGAGCGCGGCCAGCGCGACGAGCAGCTTGGTCACGGAGGCCCAGGCATAAGGGCGGGCGGTCGGCCCGGTGGATTCCATCACGCCCCCGGCCGACGCGACGCCGACCGCGGCCGTTACCGGCCAGGACGCCACCTGATCAAGGGGATTCGCCACCGCCCCAGGGTAGTTGCCTGGCGTGGGGCGGCGGGTAGGCAGGTTCCTTGCCCGGCGGCGCCGCGGGGACGGATGCTTGGAAGACCGACGAAAAGGGCAGGGAAGGCTCATGCTGGAAGATCTTGACCCGGCCGAGACGCGCGAGTGGCTCGAGGCCCTCGACTCCGTGCTGGCCTACGAGGGCGCGGACCGTGCCTTCTTCCTGCTCGACGAGGTGGTGACGGAGGCCCGCAGGAAGGGCGCGCCGGTCCCGTACAGCGCCACCACGCCGTACCTGAACACGATCCCGCCGGACTCCGAAGACCGGCTGAGCCCGCGGGAGCTGGCCACCGACCACCGCATCCGGTCGCTGATCCGGTGGAACGCCCTGGCCATGGTGCTGCGGGCGAACGCCGAGTCCTCCGAGCTCGGCGGTCACATCGCCAGCTTCCAGTCCGCGGCGACCCTGTACGACGTGGGCTTCCAGCACTTCTTCCGTGGCGCCTCCGGCCAGCACGGCGGGGACCTGCTGTTCATCCAGGGACATTCGTCGCCGGGCATCTACGCCCGGTCGTTCGTGGAGGGCCGGCTCACCGAGGAGCAGCTGACGAAGTTCCGGATGGAGGTCGACGGCGGCGGCCTGTCCTCCTATCCGCACCCGTGGCTGATGCCGGATTACTGGCAGATGCCGACCGTGTCGATGGGCCTGGGCCCGATCATGGCGATTTACCAGGCGCGGTTCCTGAAGTACCTGGCCTGCCGCGGGCTGGCCGACACGGCGGACCGCAAGGTCTGGGCGTTCCTGGGCGACGGGGAGACCGACGAGCCTGAGTCGCTGGGCGCCATCGCGCTGGCCAGCCGGGAGAAGCTCGACAACCTCATCTTCGTGATCAACTGCAACCTGCAGCGTCTTGACGGCCCGGTCAGGGGCAACGGGAAGATAATTCAAGAACTCGAGGGCATCTTCCGCGGCGCCGGCTGGAACGTGATCAAGACGATCTGGGGCAGCGCCTGGGACCCGCTCATCGCCCGCGACTCCACCGGGCTGCTGCTCAAGCGGATGGAGGAGTGCGTCGACGGGGAGTACCAGGACTTCAAGTCCAAGGACGGCGCGTACGTCCGGGAGAAGTTCTTCGGCAAGTACCCCGAGCTGCTCGAGATGGTCGCGGGCATGACCGACGACGAGATCTGGGCGCTGAACCGCGGCGGCCACGACCCGGCCAAGGTCTACGCCGCCTACTCGGCCGCGGTGCGGCATGCCGGCCAGCCCACCGTCATCCTGGCCAAGACGATCAAGGGCTACGGGATGGGGGAATCGGGTGAGGGGCAGAACATCACCCACCAGCAGAAGCACATGGCCGACTCGGCCCTGGCCAAGTTCCGGGACCGGTTCGCCCTGCCGCTGACCGACGAGGAGCTGGCCGGGCTGCCGTTCCTGCGCTTCGACGAGGACAGCGCGGAGATGGCCTACCTGCGGGAGCGGCGGGACGCGCTCGGCGGGTACCTGCCCGCCCGCCGGCGGCGGTCGAGCCAGACGCTGGCGGTGCCCGGGCTCAGCGCGTTCGGCGGGCAGCTGGGCGGCACGCCGGGCCGGAAGATCTCCACCACGATGGCGTTCGTCCGGATCCTGAACACGCTGCTGCGCGACAAGGCCCTCGGGCCGCACGTGGTGCCGATCGTGCCGGACGAGTCCCGGACGTTCGGGATGGAGGGCATGTTCCGCCAGTTCGGCATCTTCAGCCAGGCCGGCCAGCTCTACCAGCCCGAGGACGCCAACCAGCTGATGTACTACCGGGAGGCGCCGGACGGCCAGATGCTGCAGGAAGGCATCAACGAGGCCGGGGGGATGGCGTCCTGGATCGCCGCAGCGACCGCGTACAGCACCAGCGACATCCCGATGATCCCGTTCTACATCTTCTACTCGATGTTCGGCTTCCAGCGGGTGATGGACCTGATCTGGGCGGCCGGGGACTCGCGGGCCCGCGGTTTCCTGCTCGGCGGGACGGCCGGCCGGACCACGCTCAACGGCGAGGGGCTGCAGCACGAGGACGGGCACAGCCACCTGCTCGCCTCGGTGGTGCCCAACTGCGTGGCCTACGACCCGACCTACTCCTACGAGGTCGCGGTCATCGTCCAACATGGGCTGCGGCGGATGTTCGGCGACCAAGAGGACGTGTTCTTCTACCTCACGCTGATGAACGAGAACTACGAGCATCCCGCGCTGCCCGACGGGGCCGAGGCGGGGATCCTGCGCGGGATGTACCTGCTGCGGGCCGGCACCTCCGGCTCGGCCGGGGAGCCTTCCGTGCAGCTGCTCGGCAGCGGGACGATCCTGCGGGAGGTGCTGGCCGGGGCGGACCTGCTCTTCGCGGACTACGGCGTATCGGCCGACGTGTGGAGCGCGACCAGCTTCACCGAGCTGCGGCGGGACGGGCTCGCCGCCGAGCGGTGGAACATGCTGCACCCGGATGAGCCGCCGCGGCGTTCGTACGTGGACGAATGCCTGGAGGGGCGGCCACGCGGCCCGGTGATCGCGGCGACGGACTACGTCAGGTCCTTCGCCGACCAGATCCGCGCCTTCGTGCCCGGGCGTTACCGGGTGCTGGGGACAGACGGCTACGGCCGTTCGGACTACCGTCGCAACCTGCGCCGCTTCTTCGAGGTCGACCGGCACTACGTCGCCCTGGCCGCGCTGAAGTCGCTGGCCGAGGACGGGACGATCCCGGCGGCCACGGTGGCCGACGCGATCGCGCGGTACGGCATCGATCCCGGCAAACCCGACCCGGCGCGGGCCTAAGGCATAAGGGAGCAGTCATGACCGAAGTCAGCGTTCCCGACCTCGGCGACTTCGCCGACGTGCCGGTCATCGAGATCCACGTGGCGCCCGGCGACGTGGTCAGCCACGAGGACCCGCTGATCACCCTGGAGTCCGACAAGGCCACCATGGACATCCCCTCACCGGCCGCGGGCACCGTCCGCGAGCTGCGGGTCAAGGTCGGTGACCTGGTCAGCAGCGGGTCGCCGCTGCTGCTGCTCGACACCGAGGGGGCCGAGGTCGAGCCGCCGCCGCTGACCGACCAGCAGGAGCCGCCCGCACTGGACGCGGCGGACCCGGTGGCGGCGGCGCAGGAACCGGCGGCCCGTTCGGCCTCAGCGGCGGCAGCGGACGGGGCCGTGGCGGCTCCGGACGGCGGCCCGCCGGTGACCGCGGTGGAGGGCGGTCCGGCCGCGGACTTCGACGGCGTGCACGCCAGCCCTGGGGTGCGGCGGCTGGCCCGCGAGCTTGACCTGGACCTGACCACGCTGTCCGGGACGGGGCCGAAGGGACGGATCACCAAGGAGGACGTGATCGCGGGCGTCCGCGGGCCTGCAGAGGGCGCGGCGGCCGCGGGGGCGGGCATCCCGGAGGTCCCGGCGCAGGACTTCTCGAAGTTCGGCCCGGTCGAGGTCCGGCCGCTGACCCGCATCCAGCGGCTGTCCGGGCCCGCGCTGCACCGGTCGTGGCTCAACGTCCCGCACGTCACCCACGACGACGAGGCCGACATCACCGACCTGGACGCCTACCGCCGGGAACTCGACACCGCAGCCAAGGCCGAGGGCTACCGGGTGACGCTGCTGGCCTTCCTGATGAAGGCCAGCGTGTCGGCGCTGCGGGAGTTCGGTAAGTTCAACAGCTCGCTGACGCCGGAGAAGGACGCGCTGATCTACAAGGGCTACTACCACCTCGGCGTCGCCGTGGACACGCCCGAGGGCCTGGTGGTGCCGGTGATCCGCGACGTGGACCGCAAGGGCATCCGGGAGCTCAGCCGGGAGCTCGGCACCGTCTCGGCCCGGGCCCGGGACGGCAAGCTCGGCCCGGCCGACCTGCAGGGCGCCTGTTTCACCATCTCCAGCCTGGGCGGCATCGGCGGGACCGCGTTCACGCCCATCGTCAACGCCCCCGAGGTGGCGATCCTCGGCGTGGTCAGGTCCCGGATGACGCCGGTCTGGGATGGTTCGGCGTTCGTACCGCGGCTGATGCTGCCGGTCTCGCTGTCCTACGACCACCGGGTCATCGACGGCGCGCTGGCCGCCAGGTTCGCCCGGTACCTGTGCCAGCTGCTCGAGGACATCCGGCGCCTCGTGCTCTGACGTGGTTCGTGGAGGCTGACGTGGAGAACCAGACGACGGAGGTGCTCGTCCTCGGCGCCGGGCCGGGCGGGTACACGGCCGCGTTCCGTGCCGCCGACCTGGGCAAGAAGGTCGTGCTTGTGGACCGCGAGCCGGCCCTCGGCGGCGTCTGCCTCAACGTCGGCTGCATCCCGTCCAAGGCCCTGCTGCACGCGGCCAAGGTCATCGCCGAGGCCCGCGAGATGGGCGAGAACGGCATCTCGTTCGGCCCTGCTTCTGTTGACCTGGACCGGCTGCGGGCCTGGAAGGACGGCGTGGTCGGGCGGCTCACCGGCGGCCTGGCCGGCCTGGCCAAGCAGCGCAAGGTCACCACCATCCGCGGCTACGGCCGGTTCACCTCGCCGCACCAGCTGCGGGTCGAGCTGGCCGAGGGCGGCGTGGTGTCGGTCGGCTTCGAGCAGGCGATCATCGCGGCCGGCTCGGAGGCGCTGACGCTGCCGTTCATGCCCGCATCCGATCCCCGGGTGATGGATTCCACCGGCGCGCTTGAACTCGGCGAGGTACCCCGGCGGCTGCTCGTGGTGGGCGGCGGGATCATCGGGCTGGAGATGGCCACCGTCTACCACGAGCTCGGCGCTAAGGTCACCGTCGTCGAGCTGCTCGACCAGCTCATCCCGGGCGCCGATCGCGATGTGGTGGCGCCGCTGGCCAAGCGGATCGGCCGGCTGTACGAGAACGTCTACCTTTCCACCAAGGTGACCGGCGTTGATGCTGCGGCCGAAGGCCTGGTGGTGTCCTTCGACGGTGCGAAGGCCCCGGCGACCGACACCTTCGACCGGATCCTGGTGGCCGTCGGCCGCCGCCCCAACGGCAGCGTGATCGGCGCCGGGGAGGCCGGGGTCACGGTCGACGAGCGCGGCTTCATCGGCGTGAACAAGCAGCTGCGGACCAGCGTGCCGCACATCTTCGCCATCGGCGACGTCGTCGGGCCGCCGATGCTGGCGCACAAGGCGATGCACGAGGGGAGGGTCGCCGCCGAGGTCATCGCCGGCCAGAACAGCTTCTTCGATGCCCGCGCCATCCCCTCGGTCGCCTACACCGACCCCGAGGTGGCCTGGGCCGGCGTCACCGAGAACGAGGCCAGGGCGGCGGGCGTGGCTTACGGCAAGGGCGCGTTCCCATGGGCCGCCAGCGGGCGCTCGCTCACCCTCGGCCGGTCCGAGGGGATGACCAAGCTGCTGTTCGACCAGGCAACCGGCCGCGTCATCGGCTGCGGCATCGTGGGGCCTAACGCCGGCGACCTCATCGCCGAGGCGGTGCTGGCCATCGAGATGGGCGCCGACGCGGCGGACATCGGCCTGAGCATCCACCCGCACCCCACGCTGTCCGAGACCGTGGCCATGGCCGCCGAGGCGTTCGAGGGCACGATCACCGACCTGTACCTGCCCCGGCGGTCCTGACCGGCGTGTCACACCGTGAGCTGGTCGTTCTGGGCACGGCGAGCCAGGCGCCCACCCGCAGCCGCAATCACAACGGATATTTCCTGCGCTGGGACGGCGAGGGCCTGCTGTTCGACCCGGGCGAGGGAACCCAGCGGCAGATGCTGTTCGCCGGGGTCACGGCCAGCCAGATCACCCGCGTCTGCATCACCCATTTCCACGGGGATCACTGCCTCGGCCTGCCGGGCGTGCTGCAGCGGATGGCCCTGGACCAGGTGCCGCACGTCGTGGAGGTCTGCTATCCGGCGGAAAGCCGGGAGGTGTTCGGGCGGCTCCGGCACGCGTCCCTGTTCCGGGACCGGCTGCAGCTGCGCGAACGACCCGTCGACGGCGCAGGCCGGGGCGCGGCGGCTCGTCCTCACCCACTTCTCGCAGCGCTACGAGTCCGGCGACGACAAGCGGCTGGCCGGCGAGGCGGCGGAGGCGTTCGGCGGCGAGGTGGTGCTGGCCCGTGACCTGGACCGGATATCCGTCCCGCCACGGCGGCCTTTAGTCGCTTCAGTCGCTGTCGCTCAGGCGGTCGGCGAGGTCGTCGATGACCAGGCCGAGCCCGATGCCCATCATCCACGCGTCCTTGGCCAGCGGGATGCCCTGCTGGGTGGGGAGGGGGCTGTTTTCCTTGTGCATGCCGGGCGTCCGGGCGTACAGGCCGAGCAGGCCGCCGGAGAACGCCGCCAGCCCCGCGCCGGCGACGGCGGACGGGACGATGGGCAGCAGCAGCGCCGAGCCGAGCGTTATCTCGGTCGCCGCCAGGAGCCGGACGAAATCCTGCGGCTTGAGCTTGGCCAGGAACGGGTAGGCGCCGCTGGCGAAGCCGTGGAGCTGGGCGGCGGTCTCCTCGTCGGCGGACAGCTTGCCGATACCGGAGTTGAGGATGAAGGCCCCGGTGGCGATGCGCTGGGGCAGGTGCCGTGCCTTGACTGGAAGCCGCATGTCAGCGTCCTTTCTCATTGCGGGAAACTCTAGGGCCACTTCCTTAATCCGGCCAGCGTTTCCGTGGCGACTAGCGGTCCCTACCCCGCTTGGCCGACCCCAACAGCCTGATTGATATAGTTAGCATTATGCTTGCTACATGCAGCAGCGGCCCGGGGGCTGGAGTGGCCCTGACGGCTGGAGTGGCCTGGCGGCTGGTGTGGCCTGGCGGGTGGCCGCGGCCTGGAGGTGGCAAGGTGAGCCGGACCAGGTACGCCCGCAGCGGCGCGTTGCAGATCGCCTATGAGCTGCGCGGGACCATGCACCGGCGGCGGTCGTGGCTGGTGCTGATTCAGGGGATGGGCCTGGACCGCCTGGGCTGGGGGCCGGTGCTGCGCGAATTGCGGCGGCATTTCCGGCTCGTGCTGGTCGACAACCGGGGTTCCGGGCGAAGCGACCAGCCAGCGGGCTCGTTCGCCGTGGCCGACATGACCGGGGATATCGTCGCGGTGCTCGACGCGGCCGGCATTGGCCGGGCGCATGTGCTGGGGGTGAGCCTGGGTGGCATGGTGGCCCAGGAACTGGCGATCGGGCACCCGGAGCGGGTCGACGGCCTCGTCCTGGCCGGAACGACGCCGGGCTGGCCGTTCGCCTACCCGATGCCGACCGCATCGGTGCGGCTGCTCGCGACGACCGCCCGCATGACGGCCGAGGCGGCGCGGCGCCGCCACACGGAGAACGCCCTGTCGGCGCGCACCGTCCGGCAGCGCCCGGAACTCGTGAACCGCCTGCTGGACCTCCACCAGGGCGCCCGGCCGGTGGACAGCGGAGCCCTCTCCGCCCAGGCCGCCGCCGGAGCCCGGTACGCCGGCCGCCTCCGGCAGGCCCGCATCCGCGCCCGCACGCTGGTCCTGCACGGCGACGCGGACACCGTGGTCGACCCGCGCAACGGTAAGTTGCTCGCCGACCGCATCCCGGGGGCCCGGCTGGTGACCTTCCCCGGGCTGGGCCACTTGCTGTTCTGGGAGGATCCGGGCGGCTTCGCCGCAGCGGTGGCGCCGTTTCTGCTCGACCGCGTGTAAGCGGGAAGCACCTAGCGGCCGGTGACCTCAGTGTCCCTTCGCGACGACGTAGCGGACGTAGCCGCCGTAGACGGCTAGGGCGGCGAACACGACCGTGATGACCTGCACCGCCCACCTGATGTCGCGGGTCCGGTCCGGCACCGGCAGGTTGTTCTGCATGATCCACGCGGCGCGTTCCCTGATCAGCGGCGCCCATGGCCAGCGCGGCAGGTGCCGGCGCGGGTCCTGCTCGCCGGCCGCGATCGCGTCCCTGGTCCGGTCGACCGACCGGCCGATGAAGTACAGCTGGACGGTGTTGCCGGCCGGCGCGTATACCCGGTGCACGACCAGGCCGGCCAGGATGCCGATCACCACCGGCTGCCACGGGAAGCCGGACAGGTAGGTGCCGAGCCAGTCCAGCCGGGACGGCAGGTGCACCGGGTTGGCTATCGCGTGGTGGTGCGCGAACCACTGCTGCCACAGGTACGGCAGGGCGTAGTTGATCAGCCAGATGCCCGCGGCCACGACCGGGAACGCCACCACCACGATCAGGAAGGGCGAGATCACCACGTACCAGGCCGGGGCGCGCCGGTCCCGCTTGCGCCAGTTGGCCAGCATCGACTTGACGAACAAGGTGGCCAGCAGGGCCTCGTAGACGTTGCGGACGTCGTGCCGGTCGGCGGCCCAGCCGCGGAAGCTGAACAGGTGGTCCCAGGCAGGCTTCAGATACAGCAGGGTGTGGCCGCCGATGTGCCAGCGGAGCTGGACGAACAGGTAATACAGGGCGGAGATGATCAGCGCGCCGATGTTCGCGGCCAGGAACGACCAGATGATCTGCTGCAGCCAGCGGAGCCTGATCGGCCTGCCGTTCACCGCGATGCGCTTGGGCGGCATCAGTTCTTCAGTCGCGGCGGCCATTATTCTCCCCGGGTGTCGGTAAGCCGCATCTGGCCCCATAATGCCTTATTCCGGATAGCCGCGCGCTGCAGGCGGCGACGGTCGCTGGTTCCAGGGTTTCGCTGGCGATCATCTGGCGAGTAAGCAATGGGCCGTGGAATGACACCCCCTCGGCAAGTAGCACTGGCTTCGGCAGCGGTCTCCGGATAGCGACAGAGGCGCGAGCACCCGCCAGGCAGGCCGGCGTTGGCCGCAGGGGAGGAAGGGTTCGCGATGACGAGCAGGGACCAGACGGCCGGCGTTTCCGGGGATGTCCCGGCCGCGACGCCCCCTCGGCCGAAGCCGCAGGATGTCCCGCCGACGGTGCAATTCGATCCGCCGCTGGCCGAAACGATCACCGGCGTGCCTGTGCGCCTTACCGGCACGGCCGATCCTGGTAACACGTCGGATGACCAGCCGGAGGTGATTTACACGGGGGTGGAGGTCGCCGTCACCGGCGGGGAGGTGACCAGAGCCTGGCCGACCGACTTGCAATGGGCCCAGTGGGCGGCGGACGTCACCTTCTCGGAACCTGGCACGCAGGAAGTGACGGCCACCGCATCGACCAGCACGGGGCGTACGGTCGCCGCCCCCCACCTGTCGGTGCAGGTAGGGACGCAGACATCGAGTGACCGGCTGATTCCGGGCCAGTCGCTGCAACCCGGCCAGGAACTACGCGTGGCCGGGCAGCCCATCGGCCTTGTCCTGCAGCCGAACGGGGATCTCGTCCTCTACTGGGGCGCGGGGACCTTCGTCCTCTGGGCGACGTACACGGACAACTCCGCCGGGACGGTGACCCAGGCCGTCATGCAGACCGACGGCAACTTCGTTCTCTACGCGGGCTCCGAGCCAGTCTGGGCGACGGAGACGGACGGCAACCCGGGCGCCTATCTGGTCCTGCAGCCAGACGGGGAGCTGGTCCTGTTCGATAGGTTCGACGCCCCCATCTGGCGGGCAGGCACGGAGATCGTCACCGCCCCGCCGCGGGCTGCCTCGGTGCTTTCCGCGCCAGGACGGCTCAACCCAGGCCAGTACCTTCAGGCGCCGCGCCAGCCGTACACGTGCGTCATGCAAGATGACGGGCACCTCGTCGTCTGCAAGCTGGGCAGCAAATCCCTGTGGTGCGCGCACACAGACGGCGAAGGCGCCGCCTACGCGCTCATGCAAGACGACGGGAACCTCGTCCTGTACACCGCCGCGCAGGTGCCCGTCTGGTCCTCCGGCACGGACGGCAACCCCGGCGCGTACCTGGCGATGCAGGATGACGGGAACCTGGTGATCTGCCGGCCCGACGGGGAGCCGATCTGGGCGTCCAACACGGCGCAGCCGCCGCCATCCCCCTACTGGGCGATCGTGTTGTGCAAATTCAACGATGTCGACATCGAGCCGGCGCCACGGAGCTGGTATGAGGACTACTACACCAACCCGGCCACCCTGGGCCCGGTCGCCTACTGGCAGACGGTGACCGGCGGCATCAAGGACCCCTCCGGGTCTCAGCTATTCGGCTGGTTCACCATGAAGCACTCGACCGCGGAGCTGGCGTCGCTGACCTTCCCCGCGGACCGGAACGTGCTGACCGAGTGGGGCCGGGAGGCCGCGCAGGCCAACGGCGTGGACCTGTCGAAGTTCAAGCAGGTCCTCACCGTCTTGAACTACTGCGCGGACAGCGGGGCGGTGGGGGCGCCCGGTGACGTCGTCATCGGCACGAACCCGGATCCGCAGAACCTCGATCTTGGTTTCGTCTGCCATGAGATGGGTCACGGTTTCGGTCTCGAACACTCCTGGTCAGCGTCAGCCGGCCCCGACATGGAGTACGGGGACGGGTTCGACCTGATGAGCTACAACACCACCACGTTCGACTTTCCCGCACTAACCGATGGAGTCATCGGCTGGGCCACGGTCGGCCTCAACGCCCCCAACCTCATCACGCTGGGGGCGGCGCTCGACCGCATCGCCGTTCCCTCCGCCCCCAGCGACTACAGCGACCAGCTGATCCTCAACGCGCTGACCCAGTCGCCGCGCGACCTCTCCCGCGCCTACCTCGCGCTTCAGATACCCCAGGCCGACGGCAGCAGCTTCACCGTCGAAGCCAGGCGCAAGGCCCAGTGGGATCGCGGACTCCACGCCGACAACATCGTCGTCATCCACCAGATCCGCCCGGACGGCCGGTGCTACCTGGTCGCCGACTTCTTCACTGGGGGGACGTTCCGTACCTGGGACCCGGCGGTGGTCGTCTACGTCGGGTCGTGGAACGGCGACCAGGTGCAGATATGGGCCTGGGACCTTCCGGCCGGCGCCCTGCGCCAGGAACTCGGCGGCGATCCGGGCGTCTACCTCATGGAAGGCGGGCAGAAACGCTGGATCGTCGACCCGGCGACGACCCTGCCGCTGATCCAGGCGTACACCGGGGCGGTGGTGCGCCAGGTTCCGGCTGGCGGCCTGCTGGAAATCCCCATAGGTCCGAACATCTCCTGGCTCAACGTGTCTGCCGTGCCGCATCCGCCTCCGCTCGACGTGCCCGTTCAGCTGACGGTCACCGCGACCGACCCGGTTACGAACTTCCCGGTCGCCGGTGACGTCAACATCGACGGCGCCAGAGTCGGCTTCACCGGGCAGCCGTTCATTTACACGTTCAGCGACTACGCGTCGGGCTGGGTTAAGACAGCCGGTTACATCACCACGCCGATCGACTTCGGCTTTCCGCCACCGGAGGCACCGTCCTGACGCTCAGCTGAGGTTGGCTTCGCACACGCACTGGAGGTGCGGGACGCCGTCCGGGTCGCAGACCGTGCGGTCGAAGCGGATCCGCGCCCGGCGTCCCTCGAACTCGAGCACCGAGAGCATGTTGTGGAACCAGGGGCCGTGCGCCGTCCGCCACCGGATACGCGGCCTGCGCACGCCGGCCAGCCGGGCCAGGGCGCCCCCGGCCGCCCCGCCCGCCCGTGACCTGAGCAGCTGCTGGCCCAGCCGGAAACTGTCCGGCAGCACGTTGTGGATCGGCGAGCAGACCGCCTGGTAGACGGGGCAGCGCGGGCCGGTCCCCGGCGGGAACTCCACCGCGGCCAGGTAGCTGTGGTGGATGTCGCCGCCCAGGACGGTGACCGAGGCGGGCGGCCGGCCCCGCTCCCCGGTGGCCAGGCTGGTCAGCAGCCGCTCGAACTCGGTGAACGACGTGCCGAACGCCGCCCAGTGCTCCAGGTCCACGGCGCGGCGCACCCGCTCGCCGGCCCGCGCGGCGAGCTTTCCCCAGGCCCCGCCGCACACCGCCTCGTTCCAGGCCTCCACCGCGTGGATGCCGTGCGGGAGCAGCAGCGGCAGGGACGAGGCGAGCACCACGTGATCCCAGTCGCCGGCCACCGACTCGGTGATCCACTGCCATTCGGCCTCGCCGACCATCAGCCGCTGGCCGCCGGGGAACACCCGGCTGCGCGAGTCGATCACGACGACCCGCACCCCGCCGATGCTGCGCCGGTAGCTCCACTGGATGCCCCCGGCCCGCTGGTCGGCCCGGCCGGCGAAATCGGCCAGCAGGGCGGCCGCGTCACCGGGCTGCTGCACCTGCCGCCACAGCTCGTCCTTGGCCAGGTCCTCCGGCGAGAGGTTGCCCAGGTGCTGGTAGATCCAGTAGCTCATGTAGGCGCCGGTGATCCTGGCCTTCCACCACGGCTTGGCGTCGTAGTCGCGGCGCCAGGCCGCCGAGATGTTCCAGTCGTCGTGCACGTCGTGATCATCGAAGATCATCGCGGTCGGGATGACGGACAGCAGCCAGCGCACCGAGGGCTCGCTCCATGCCTCGCGGTAGAGATGGCAGTACTCGGCGAAGTCCGCGACCTGGTAGCCGGGCGGGCTGGACGGGTCGCGGCGCTGCTCGATGAACTTCCGCGTGGCCGGGTCCGTGTCGTCGGCGTAGACCTGGTCGCCGATCAGCAGCATCAGGTCGGGCCACTGCTCGCGCGGCGTCCCGCGCAGGTCCTGGGCGCAGGCGACCAGCGCGTCCGGCCCGTGCTGCTGCTCATCCTCCCGCGCCTGCCGGGTGCTCCGGCGGTGCCGCACCACGGGCAGCTCGGCGATCCGGCAGGAACCGAACGAGAGCCGGAGCGGCCGGCCCGGGTCCGGCGTCCGGAGCACGCTCGGCGGGAACTCCGCATCCGGCTCCGGCCAGCGGACCGCGCCGTCCAGGACGACCTGGTACTCGTACTCGGCTCCCGGCTCGAGGCCGCCGATCACCACCAGCCCGTAGTGGTGCCCGGACACCTCGAAGGTCCGCGCCTGGTGACCGAGGACCTCGACCTGGCAGGACCGGTCGGTCTCGACCCAGATCGTGGCCTCGTGCTCGCCGACGTAGCGCAGCAGCGGGCCCAGTACGAGGCGGGGCGTTCCGGTGTCGCCATCAGTCATGCGCGCTTTCTACCCGAAAACGGGCCGGTCATGACGAACAGGATGCTGGCCAGCAGGGCGACGACCAGGACCGCGACGCTGACCAGGGCGGCCGTGCTGTAGCCGGCGTCCGTAGGGAGCCGCTGCCCGGAGGGCGCGGATAGCACGAGCACGGTGGCGCTCAGCGCGCTGGCGATGGCGTAGGCGACGGTCCGCACGAGCTGGTAGAAGCTCATGGCGCTGCCGGTTTCCGCGGCGGGCACGCCGCTGGTGATCTGGAGCGGGTTGACCGCGTAGACGCTGCCCACGCCCAGGCCGTTGAGGGCCATGATGACCACCAGCCCCAGGTAGCTGTCCCTGGCGAACAGGAACAGCAGCATCGAGGCGATCAGCAGCACGCAGCTGACGGCCACCACCAGCTCGGCGGAGGTACGCCGGGCGGCCCGCGCGGCGAACCGGCTGGCGGCGAAGCTGGCCAGGGAGAACGGGGTGAGCATGGCCGCGGCCACCACGACGGGCGCGCCCAGGCCGTAGCCGGCCGCGGCCGGCGTCTGGGCGAAGCGGACGGCCAGCGACGCCAGCGGGTAGAAGCCGACGGCGATTCCGAACGCGGTCAGGTTGGCGGCCAGCACCGCCCGGCGGCGGAGCAGCCGCAGCTCGATCAGCGGGTGCCGGGCCCGCAGCTCCCAGCCGGCCCAGGCGGCCAGCAGCGCCGCGGCGGCGGCCGCCCCGGCGAGCGTGGCGGCCGAGGTCCAGCCCCAGGCCGGCCCCTGGGTGAGCACCAGGAGCAGTCCGGCGATCCCGGCGCCGAGCAGGACGGCCCCGGCGGCATCAACCCGGGGCGGCCGGTCCGGACTGGCCGGCAGCACCAGCAGCGCGGCCGCCAGGGCCACGGCGCTCAGCCCGGCCGCGAACCAGAACGGCGCGTAGAGCCCGAAACCCTGGGCGAGCAGGCCGACCAGCGGGTAGCCCACGCCGATGCCCGCCGCGGTGGTGACCCCGATCAGCACGATCGCGGACCGCGAGCGGTCCGCGGGCAGGTCATCGCGGGCGACCGCGGTGGCCAGCGGCACCAGGCCCAGCCCGGCGCCCTGCAGCGCCCGGCCGGCCAGGAACACGCCGAAGCCGGCCGGGATCGCGGACAGCACGCAGCCGGCCAGCATGACCGCTACCGCGCCGACGGTGGTCCGGCGGCGCAGCCGCCCGTCGCCGAGGCGCCCCATCAGCGGCGTGGCCACCGCGCCGGCCAGCAGCGTGATGGTCAGCGTCCACTGCGAGGCCGCGAGCGAGACCCGCTCGGCGTGCTGCACGGTCGGCAGCAGCGGCGTGCCGAGGCTGGCCACGGCGGTGGACTGCACGGCCAGGAACACCAGCACCGCGGCGAGCAGCCGCGGGGAGACGCGCCGGGGGACGCCGGGGCGGCTGAGGCGGTCGGGGTGACTGAGGCGGTCGGGGTGGCTGGGGCGGTCGGGACTCGGAACGGCGGGGCCCGGAACGGCGGGGCGGGGAACTGTCATCGCGATCCACGCTAGGCGGATCGGCTTATGCCGTCCAAGGCTAATTATTCATGATCTTATGCCATTTAGAGCATAAGCTGGAGGGCAATGGACCTGCTTCAGCTGCGCTACTTCCAGGCCGTCGCCCGCCACCAGCACGTGAGCCGGGCCGCGGCCGAGCTGCACGTCGCCCAGCCCGCGCTGAGCCGGTCCATCGCGCGCCTCGAGGCCGAACTCGGCGTCCCGCTCTTCGACCGCCGCGGACGGCGGGTTCAGCTCAACCGGTTCGGCGCGATGTTCCTGGCCCGGGCCGGGCGCGCGCTGGGCGAGCTCGACCAGGGCCAGCACGAGCTCCGCGACGCCGCCGGGCTCGCCCAGGGCACGGTGACCATCGCCGCCGAGACCCTGCGCACGGTCAGCGGGCTGGTGGCCGGCTTCCTCGCCGGGCACCCGGACGTGAGCTTCCGGCTAAGCCAGTCACCGGCGCCCGCCATGTCCGCCCAGCTCCAGGCGGGCGAGGTCGACCTGTGCCTCGCCTCCCAGCCGCTGCCCGGCCCGGCCCTCCGCTCGGTCGAACTGCTCAGCGAGGAGGTCCTGCTGGCCGTCCCCCCGTCACACCACCTGGCCCGGCGCACGCACGCCGAGGTCAGCGCGCTGGCGGGCGAGCCCTTCGTCACCACGCGCCCCGGTTACTGGCAGCGCGCCCTCACCGACCGGCTCTTCGCGGACGCGGGCACCGAGCCCGTCATCGTCTGCGAAGGTGACGAGCCCTACGCCATCCGCGGGCTGATCAGCGCCGGGGTCGGCATCGGGCTGATGCCGGCCATGGCCCGGCGGCTCGCCCCGGACCCGCCGGTGTCCTGGCTCCGCCTGGACGCGCCCGATTGCCGCCGCACCCTCAGCCTCGTCTGGCGGGCCGACGCCTATCTCCCGGCCGCGGCCCGGGCCCTCGCCGAATTCGCCGCCGGCTATTTCCGGGCCTGGCCCGGCGAAGCCTAAGCCTCGAAGAGCAGGGAGTCCAGTCCCCGGCGGACACCCGGGGCGTCCGCCACCCTGCGCACGGCGAGCAGGGTGCCAGCCACGTACGGGGCGGGGGTCAGCCCGGGGTCGTGCCGCATGATCAGCCGCTCCCCCGGCCCGCCGAACACCACCTCGGTCGTGACCACGAAGCTGGGCAGGCGGACCGAGTGGACCCTGGCCCCGCCGATCTCCGCCCCCCGCGCCTCGACCGGTCCCTCCAGCTCGGCGAGCGGCACCGCGCGGGCCGGCTGGCGGACCTGGGCCAGGGTCTCGGCCAGCTCACGGGCGGTGCCGCTGGGCACGTCGGGCTTGGCGTCGCTGGCGTAGTCGATGATCTCCCAGTGGCCGAGGTGCGCCGCGGCCATCGCGGCGGCACGGCGCAGCACGGCGGCCATGACCGAGAAGTTGCCTGCGGCGATCACGCCGACCCGCCGGTCGCGGGCGAGGCGGTCGAGCGCCTGGTAGTCCTCCCCGGTCAGCCCGCTGGTGCCGATGACCGCGTGCACCCCGGCCTCGATGGCGGCCCGCACGTTGCCCCCGACCGCGGCGGCGCTGGTGAAGTCGATCAGGACGTCGGCCGGCGCGGACGCCAGCGCCTCGGCGACGGTCGCGTAGACCGCGCCCTGGCCTGCCGCGGACCGGGAGACGCCGGCGGTCAGCGTCAGGTCATCGGCATCGTCGATGGCGGCGATGATCGGCGGCGCCGTCCACCCGGTGAGGCCGGCGAAACAGATATTGATCATGGGACCTGACTATAGAGCGGAGACCCTTGGGCGCTGCCACGGAGCAGATAGGCGGACCTGAGCAGGTCCGGCTGGTCGCGCAGTTCGCTGGCCAGGCCGGAGAAGCGGATCCGGCCGCCCTCCATGATGTGGGCGCGGCGGGCCAGGCCGAGCGCGACGGTGGCGAACTGCTCGATCAGCAGCACGCCGGTGCCTGATTCGGCCACGGTGCGGATGACCGGGATCAGCCGGCTGACCACGACCGGCGCCAGGCCGAGGGACAGCTCGTCGATCAGCAGGTAGCGCGGCCGGGAGATCAGCGCCTGGGCCAGCACGACCATCTGCTGCTCGCCGCCGGACAGGGTCCGGGCGGCGGCCGTGAGCCGCTGGGCGAGCTGGGGGAACAGCTCAAGGACCCGGTCCCGGCCTGACTGGGCCTGCTCGCGGGTCAGCGCGTAGCTGGCCACCCTCAGGTTGTCCTCGACGGTCAGGTCGGGCAGCAGCCGGCGGCCTTCGGGCACGATCGCGACGCCCGCCTGCCGGATCCGCTCCGGGCGGCGCCCGGCGATATCCTCCTCGTCGAGGAGCACGGATCCGGCCTTCGGCTTGAGTACGCCGCCGACGGCCAGGACCAGCGTGGACTTACCCGCTCCGTTCGGGCCGAGCAGGGCCGTGACCTGGCCCGCCGCGATCTCCACCGAGACGTCCTTGACCACGGCCCGGCCGCCGCGCTCGACGGTGAGGTCCCTGAGCAGCAGGGCGCCGCGTGTCTCCGGTTCGGTCACGTGACCCCCAGGTAGGCGCGGATCACGGCGTCGTCGCGCAGCACCGCGGCGGTCGGGCCGGAGGCGATCAGCTTGCCGAAGTCGAGCACGGCGGTGGTCGCGCAGCAGGCCGAGACCAGGCTCATGTCGTGGTCGACCAGGATGGCCAGCGCGCCGGTGTGCTCGGGGATGCGGCGGATCACCTCGGCCAGGTGGCTGGTCTCCTCGTCCGGCAGGCCAGCCGCGGGCTCGTCAAGCAGCACCAGGCGCGGCCGCCCGACGACCGCGCGGGCGACCTCGACCAGGCGGCGCTGGCCGGCGCCCAGCGTGCGCACCGTGGTGTCCGGGTCGGCGTCGAGGCCGGCGAACGCGATCGCGTCCAGCACGTCGCGGTGGCGGGAACCGCCGCCGAGCCGGGCGTGCTCGTGCACCATGGCCACGTTGTCGAACACCGAGAGCTCCTCGATGGCCTGCTCGGTCTGGAACGTCCGGCGCACTCCCCAGCGGGCGCGGCGGAAATGGGCCATCGGCAGCAGGTCTACCCCGAACGCCCGCACGGTTCCCGCGGCCGGCCGGACGAAGCCGCTCAGCACGTTGAAGAACGTGGTCTTCCCGGCGCCGTTCGGGCCGATGAGCCCGCAGGTCCCCTGCTCGAACGTCAGGCTCATGGCGTCCAGCGAGGTGACGCCGCCGTAGCGGACGGTCAGGCCTTCTACTTCGATCATGCCGCGTCATCCCCCGGCGCGGGTGCGGCCTTGCGGATACGGCCGCGCAGGAAGCGGCCCAGCCGGGCCAGGTCCCTTGGCACCTGGTCGGCCAGCCCGGCCGGCGCCGTGGTCAGCACCTGCAGCACGCCGAGGCCGAACAAGATGGTCAGCCAGTCGGCCGAGACGCCCCAGTTGTTGAGCAGGGCCGGGAGGAACTGGTACAGCAGCGCGGCCACCACCGCGCCCCACAGGCTGTACGCGCCGCCCATCAGCACCACGGCCAGCAGCGTGATCGAATCCTGGGTCGGGAAGCCGATCGAGTACAGGTAGTGGACCGCGCCGGCCAGCACGCCGCCGGCCACCCCGGTGATGAACGAGGCCAGCGCGAACGCCCATAGCTTGTAGAACCACGTGTTGATCCCCGCGGCCAGCGCGGCCGGCTCGCTCTGCCTGATCGCCGCCCAGGCCCGCCCGGGCTTGGTCTTGATGTGCGCGAGGACGAGCGCGAACATCAAGATCGCGACCACTACCGAATAGCGGAAGTAGGCCGGGTCGCTCGCCGCGATGCTGGGCCTGCGGATCGGCGGGATGTGCACCAGGCTGCCGTTGTAGCCGAGGAACCCGTGGCCGCCGTTCGGGAAGTTCACCGTGGCCAGCACCACCGTGATGCCGCCCGCCAGCATCAGCGTGATCAGCGCCAGGTACAGGCCGCGCAGCCGCAGCGCCGGCAGCCCGATCGCTGTGCCCAGGACCATCGTGATCAGGCCCGCCTCGAGCAGGATCAGGGGATACGGCTGGGCGGTGGCGAACAGCAGCCGGGCGGCCGCCCAGGCGCCGATCGCCAGCACCGCGACCTGGCCCAGGGAGACCAGGCCGACCCGGCCGACCAGCACCCCGAGCCCGACCGCGACCATCGAGTACACCGCCACCTGGGTCATCGTGTCGATGTAGTACAGGCTCATCAGCTGCGGCAGCGCGAACAGGACGAACGCTATGAGCACGGTGATTATCGCTGCCCTGATCAGCTGCGGGCGGCTCAGCCGGGGGCGGGCCCGGGCCGGGTTCGCCCGCTCCAGCGTGGCCCGCACTACGCTTCCTCGCGGGACTGGGTCATGACCTGGTGCCGGGACAGCACGAGCAGGCCGGCCACGGCGATCACGAACGGGGTCATGTCACGGTAGCTGGTGAGTGAGGCGATCGGGGTCAGCAGATCGTGCAGCAGGCCGATGGCGATCGCCGCGATGAACGTGACCGTGATCGAGCGCAGCCGGGCGATCAGCACCGCCGCCAGCGACGAGATCACCAGGAAGGTGAGCGTGGTGGCGTCGAGCGCGACCAGGTCGGCGAGCAGCAGCCCGGCTAGGCCGGACAGCACGCCGCAGCCGAGCCAGGCCGCGGCTTCCACGCGCCGGACCGGCACCCCGAGCGTCGCGGTGATATCGCGGTCGTTGGCCATCGCCCGCATGGCCGTGCCGAGCTTGGTGTAGCGCAGGAACGCGCCGGTGGCCACGGTGAGGACCACCCCGGCCGCCAGCGCGATCACCTGCGTCCAGGTCACCTGGATCTGCCCCAGGGAGAACCCGCCGTTGTCGGTGGGCAGCGTGAGCGAGCGGGCCTGGCCGCCGCTGGTGGTCCACAGCAGGTCCATCAGCCCGTACAGGATGAGCGTCAGCCCGATGGTGGCCACCGCCTTGACCAGCGGATCCCGTTTCGCCAGGGCCGGTCCGAACAGGGTCCCGTAGCCGAGGGTCACCGCCGCGGCCGCCGCGACGCAGGCCAGCCAGCCGACCCAGCCCGGCGCGCCCGCCCTGGTGACCAGCGACCAGGCGATCAGCGCGCCCAGCGCGCCGACGGCGCCGAAGGCCAGGTAGAGCACGCCGGTGGCACGGTACAGGACGACCAGCCCGACCCCGGACAGGGCGTATACCCCGCCCAGGGCCAGGCCGCTCACGATGAACGGCTCGAAGTCCGTCCAGGCCGGCATAAGCGGCTCGGCCCGCTCGTGCCTGGCCTGGTCGTGCCTGGCCTGGTCATGAGGCGTTCGGGGCGGTGCCGGCCACGGCCCGGTACTGCGCGATCTGCGGGTCAACCGAGGAGATCGGCGTGCAGCCCTGGGCCGTGGTCATCTTGCCGTTGTCCGGCGTGACGGTGTAGTCGGCGTTGTTGGGGATGTGCAGCGGGTAGCTGCCGTAGGTCCACAGCTGGCACAGCATCCCGGTGTTAAAGTCCTTGACCGCCTTGAACGCGGCGTTGACGCTCGGCACCGTGTAGGCGCCGGTGACGGACTCCAGCGCGTGCACCGCGATCTCGGCCTCGGCGAAGCCGAACTGGCTGAAGCTGCCGATGCCGCCCTGTACCGCCGAGCCGTACTGCTTCAGGATCGCCCTGTACAGGTTCATCGCCGTGGTGTTCGTGCCGTCGGGCGGGGTCAGCTCGGCGTTGACGAACAGCTTGTTGTTCCACTTCGGGCCCAGCGACTGAGCCAGGAAGTCGGTGTTGCACGGCGTGGAGCAACCCCACAGCTTCACCCGGTCCTCCAGGCCGAGCTTCTGCGCCGCCTGCAGGATGATCAGCGCCTCCGGCGGGGTGAAGTTGAGCACCACGGCGCCGTTGGGCCCCGCGTCGTCGACTTCCTTGATGGCCACGGAGCTGGCGTCGGTGATCGGCACGTTCTCGGTCAGCTGGACGATCGGCACGTTCCCGGCCTTGGCCAGCGCGGCCGGCCAGGCCGCGATGTACCCGGTGCCCGGGACGTTGGACTGGTCGAAGACGATCTTGGAGACGTGCTGGGCGAGCGCGTACTGCACCGCGCCGTCGGAGCTGTACCGCGGTCCCATGTTGATCGCGGCGCTGTTCGGGGTCGAATAGCACTCGGGCGCGATCCCGGAGTCGATGATGTAGTAGCCGAGCTTCTGCCAGTAACTGCTGTCCACCGAGCACTCGATGATGGAGGTGTTGCCGATGATGCCGACCACGTGATCGGTCTGCACCAGCTGCTTGGCGTCGGCCGCGATCTGGGCCGGGTTGGTCTGCTCGGTCTCGATGTAGAGCTTGATCGGGTGGCCGTTGATGCCGCCGTTGGCGTTCACGCAGTCGAAGTAGGCCTTGGCCATGTTCGGGATGTCGGTGAACGAGGTGCCCGGCTGGTTGGTGGCGATGGCACCGAGCGCGATCGGGGTGCCGGTGGCCTGGACCCCGGGCTTGGCGCCGCACTGCGACGTGTCCACCGTCGCGGTGCTCGGCGTGCCGGACGCGGTGCCGGTGCTGGCCGGCGTGCTCGCCGTGCCGGTCGTGCTGCTGCTACCGCTGCTGCTGCCAGCCGGCCGCGGCCAGGGCGGCGGCCGCGGCGAGCACGATCCATCTTGCGGGCCACTTGCGCGGGAATATGTCTTCTCATCTCTCCCCCTCAGGGTGGCGAGTTTTGCGTGATCAGGTGCTTTTGCTAGCACGGTCACCACGATCTTGATCGCGTCGGGTGGCCGGCTCATCGCGAATTCGAACGCCTCGGCCGCGCGGGCCAGCGGGAAATGGTGCGAGAACACATTTGCTACGGCCATGCCGCCGGCCGCGACCAGGTTATCGCGTCGCGGAAATCCGCGGCCGTCGCGCAGCTCGAGCCGAGGACGTCTATTCCTTTTCCGGGAGGCGCCCGGCCTGACCGGGCCGTCGGAGGACATGCCGACGACCACGACCGGCGGCCGCCGACGCCAGCTCGACGGCCTGCGCCAGCACGCCGGCCGCGCCGCTGGTCTCGACGACGAGCGGCGGCCCCTCGCCGCTGGTCCACTCGCGTATGGTCGTGAGCTCCGGCTGCGACCCCGGCCGCGACCTCGGCGCCGTGACGCTGGCAGGTCGCGACGGCTGGCCTGCGGGTCGACGGACAGCAGCGCGCCGCCTACTGGCCGCGACCTGCCGCGACCAGGCTTATCGCGGCGCCGAACACCACGACCTGCTCACCCGCGGTCAGGCGGCCGCGGGCCAGGGCGTGCACGGCCACCGAGGCGGGCTCGACGAAGCACGCGCTGTCCGGGTCCAGGTCGCCGACCCCGAATACCAGGCCGGCCGGGACCTCGAGCCGCTCGGCCAGGCCGCCGTCCAGGTGCACGCCGACCAGGCGGAACCTCGTGCAGGCGTTGGGCGGTTGCTGCGGCAGGGGTAGCACCGGCCGCAGGGCAGCACCGGCCAGATCGCAACCCGGTCGCCTTCCTTTACGTTCCGCGTGTCCCCGGCGTCCTCGACGATCGCGGACACCTCGTGGCCCTGGACCCGCGGGTAGAAGTCGCGGGCGCCGGAAAGCGCGCCCACGTCACCGGAGAACAGGTGAAAGTCGGAGCCGCAGATACCAACTCGTTCGGGCCGCACGATAACGTGCCCGGCCCGGGCGCGGCCCGGCCCGGAAACGTCCTCGATCACCATCTTGCCCGGCGATCTGGTCACAGCGGCCAGCACAAATAACCCCTCTCTCTGCGGCAGCCCTGAACAGCGTGAATAGTGAGGAAGCTGGCCATTACCGCACGCTAATGCGGAGATTCCCACGGTCGATCCCGCCGGACAATGACACGGCGACCAAAAACGGCCCGCGGAATCCTGGTCCCGGCCACAAGCCAAGGATTGCCGAACGGCCGGGCGGGTGCCCCGGCGGATGGGCGGGGGCCTGAGCGGGCTGGGAGCCCAAGCAGGGGCTGTTCCATGATCGTGGACAGTTTTGGCCAGATAACCGCCGAAACTGTCCACGATCATGAAGGCCACGGAGGCGGAGGGCGGGGCGAGGGCGGAGGGCGGGGCGAGGGTGGAGGGCGGACGGCGGGGCGAGGGCGAGGGGCGGGGCGACGGCGGCGGGGTGGGCGCGGGCTAGGTGAGGGCGGCGGCGGCGCGGAGGGCGGTCGCCTTGTCGGTGTTCTCCCAGGTGAAACCGGGTTCGTCGCGGCCGAAGTGGCCGTAGGCCGCGGTCTGGCGGTAGATCGGGCGGCGCAGGTTCAGCGTTTCCACCAGGGCGGCGGGGCGCAGATCGAAATGGTCGCGGACCAGGCCGGCGAGGGCGGCCCTGCTGACCTTCTCGGTACCGAAGGTCTCGATGAGCAGGGACAGCGGGCGGGCGACCCCGATCGCGTAGGCCACCTGGACCTCGGCCCGGTCGGCGAGCCCGGCGGCCACGATGTTCTTGGCCACGTGGCGCGCCGCGTAGGAGGCCGAACGGTCCACCTTGCTCGGGTCCTTGCCGGAGAAGGCGCCGCCGCCGTGCCTGGCGAACCCCCCGTAGGTGTCCACGATGATCTTGCGGCCGGTCAGGCCGGTGTCACCGACCGGGCCGCCGATCACGAACCGCCCGGTCGGGTTGACGTAGAACTCCTTGCGCAGCGCCGCGGCGTCGTACAGCCCGGGCGGCAGCACCTGGGTCACCACCTGCTCCCACAGCGCGTCGGCCAGCTTGGCCTCCACCCCGTCCTCGTGCTGGGTGGAGATGAGCACCTTCTCCACGCCGGCCGGCCGGCCGTCCGCGTCGTAGCGCACCGTCACCTGGGTCTTGCCGTCCGGCCGCAGGTACGGCAGCAGCCCGTTGCGCCGCACCTCGGCGAGCCGCCGGGCCAGCTTGTGCGCGAGCACGATCGGCATCGGCATCAGCTCGGGCGTCTCGTTGCTCGCGTAACCGAACATCATGCCCTGGTCACCCGCGCCAACCGAGTCGAACAGGTCGGTACGGCCCTGGATTCGCGCGTCGTGGGACTCGGTCACCCCCCGGCCGATGTCGGGCGACTGCCGGTCCAGCGCGGTGATCACGCCGACCGCGTGGCCGTCGAAGCCGACGTCTCCGGTGTCGTAGCCGATGTCGCAGATCACCTGGCGGGCGATCGCGGCGAAATCAAGCACGGCCTTGGTGGTGATCTCGCCGGCCAGCACCACCAGCCCGGTGGTCAGCAGCGTCTCGACCGCCACCCGGGACGCGGGATCCTCGGTCAGCGCGGCGTCCACGATCGCGTCGGAGATCTGGTCGGCCACCTTGTCCGGATGGCCCTCGGTCACGGATTCGGAGGTGAACAGGAATCCGTCGCCGCCGCTGCTCATGAGCTGTCGTCCTCCCTGTAGTTCGGTTCGGACCAGGGCGGCGCCGGCCACCATGGCGCGCAGCTTCTGCCTGGCCACCTCGGGCGCGAGGTGCCGCAGCCCGCAGTCGGGGTTGACCATCAGGCGGTCGGCCGGCACGTAGTCGAGGGCGCGCCTGATCCGGGACGCGACCAGCTCGGCCGCCTCCACCTCGGAGCTCTTGACGTCGATCACGCCCAGGCCGAGCCACTTGTCCCAGCCATGCTGCCGGATCAGCCGCAGGTCGTCCAGGCCCTTGCGGGCGAATTCGAGGACGATCTGGTCCACTCGCGCGGCCTTCACCGCGGGGAACAAGAAGTCGTAGTGCCCCTCCCAGGACGGGCGCGCGTACCGGTTGCCGTAGCACACGTGCAGGGCCCAGGTGACCGGCACGCCCTCGGTCACGAGGTTGACCGCCTCGACCGCCAGTTCCACCTGCTCGGGGTACCCGGCCAGGAACGGCTCGTCGATCTGCAGCAGGTCGGCGCCGGCCTCGGCCAGCTCCCGCGCCTCCCCGTTGAGCCGGCGGGCCAGCGCGCGGACCAGGTCGCCCGGCTCGGCGTAGGCCCCGTCGCGGATCCGCCGGGACAGCGAGAACGGGCCGGTGAAGGAGAACTTGACCGGCTTGTCGGTGAGCTGGCGGGTGAACCGGAAATCGTCGGCCAGGCCGAGCCCGGGGCTGGTCTGCGAGCCGTCGGGCAGCTCGGGCAGCGGCCGGGTGACTTCGGCCTCGTAGTAGTCGAAATAATCGGTCTTGGCGCGCTGCGGGATCTGCACGCCGGGGATACGGGCCAGGAAGTAGTCCACGTCGTTGTCGCGGCGCAGCTCGCCGTCGGACACGATGTCGATGCCGGCCAGCTCCTGGTCCTTGACCGCCGCCTTGATGGCCACCTCGTTGATCTCGGCGAGGTGCTGCGCGCTGATCCGGCGCTGGTAGTACTCGGTCTTCAGCCGCTCCAGCCATTCCGGCACGGAGTAGGAGCCCACCACGGTGGTCGGCAGCAGCACCATGGCGTTCAGTCCCTGGCCTGCGCGGTCAGCGTGGTGATGTTGGAGCCGGGCCGCTGCCGGAACGGCGTGAACTCGACCCCGTACCCGCGCCGGCTCGCGACCAGCTGGAGCAGCGGCCCGTTCACCCAGTTGACCACGGAGCCGTCGTACTTGCCCGGGCCGTAGAACCCGGTCCGGTACTGCGGGCGGCTGGTCAGGAACAGGTCGTGGCACTGAACCCGGCCGAACGGGTGCAGCAAAGGCAGCGTCCCGGTGAAGCTGCCGAGCGCGCCGTTGCTGACGTGCATCCGGACGTCACCCTGTCCCTCGATCAGCGGCCTGAGGATCTCGCCGGTCAGCGAGGGGCTGATCTGGTAGCTGTCCAGGCCTTCCAGCGGGACGTAGCGTTCCCGCAGCCGGAGCGCCGCCCACACGGCCCGCCAGAACGCGACCGCCTGGCCGGGATCGGCGAACTGCTCCGGGGAGGATTCGCTCAGCAGCTCGGGCCCGATCCGCAGCAGCCGGTCGATGAGCGGCACCAGCCGGTCCCGGCCTGCGCCGAACTGGCTCGCGATCTCCCCGGCGTCGTCGTCGGTGAGGAAGGCCTGCGTCTCGACCAGGTAGGTGCGCCCGTGGATGCAGGCCAGCTCGTCGGTGGGCAGGTTGTCGTAGACGTTGGAGATGTAGACGAGGAAGGCCTTGCCGGCCAGGAAGCCGAGGGTGATGGCCGGCCGGGTGGCCTCCATCACCAGCGCGCTGACCCGCTCGCCGTGGTGGGCCACGGCCTGCCTGGCCCGGTCGAGCACGTGCGGGGAGTAGTCGCCCATCAGGTAGCGGAGCCGGTGGTAGTACTCGCGCCCGTGCCTGCGGTCGAGCCGGACGAACTCGTCCAGCCAGGTGCGGGCCTGGTTGCCGTTGCCGACGCCGAGCTCCAGGATGTAGAGCTCCTCGGGCAGCGCGCGGCGCGCGTCGAGCTCGTCCCAGATCCGGAAGAGCTCCAGGATGAGCTCGCGGGCGGCCTCGGTGTTCCGGGCGTCGCTCTCGCCGCCGGGCAGCGCCTGCTCGTACTCCCGGCCGGTGGCCTGCTCCCAACCGGACAGCGCCTGCCAGTACAGCTGGTTGAAGCGCCAGATGCAGCTGTCCCGGCCGGGCACCCACGGCTCCAGGGCCAGCCCCGCCTGGCCTTGGAGCGCCAGCTTGACGTGGGCCGCCAGGTCTATCTCGCCGCAGCGGCGCAGGTCGAAGGCGATCTCCACGTCGGTCTCCCCGACCGGCCTGCTGACCACGGCCTCGCGGAAGTTCTGCTTGTACTGGATCCAGTCGCAGACCACGCGGAGCCTGGCCAGGTCGGCGGGTGAGGCGCAGACCGCCTCCATGATCGGGCCGAGCGCCGACCGGGCCGCGGCGGATTCCCGCAGCTTCTTCGTCGGCCGCAGGTCAACGTCCATCGCGGTCCATCCGGACGCCCGCGCCGTCGAGGATGCCGGGGACCGCCTGCTCGTTCCCGGCCACCAGCAGGTGCACCCCGGCCACGCCGTCGATCGCGGCCAGCTGCTCGATGGTCTCGGCCGCGAGCCGCGCGCCCTCGGCGGCGGTCTGGTCCGCCGGGACCGCGCGCAGCCTGCGGTACACGTCGTCGGGCACCTGCACTCCGGGCACCTTGTCCCGGATGAAGTCCAGCGCCCGCCGGGACCTGACCGCGCCCACGCCGGGCAGGATGTGGCACCGCTCGTGCAAGCCGAGGTCACGGACCTGCGCCATCCACCGGGCGAACGCCTCGGTGTCGAAGACGAACTGGGTCTGCACGAACTGGGCGCCGGCTGCGACCTTCTTGCCGAGCCGTTCGGCCCGGAACCCGGCCGGCGGCGCGGACGGGTTCTCCACCGCGCCGAGGAAGCAGTCGGGCGGCGGCTTCAGCGTCCGCCCGGACAGCAGCACGTGGTCGTCCCGCATCGTCCGCAGCGTCCAGAGCAGCTGGATGCTGTCCAGGTCGAACACCGGCTTGGCCTCCGGGTGGTCGCCGAACTTCGGGTGGTCGCCGGTCATCACCAGGATGTTGCGGATGCCGAGCGCCGACGCCCCGAGCAGGTCGGACTGCAGCGCGATGCGGTTGCGGTCCCGGCAGGTCATCTGCATCACCGGCTCGAGCCCGGCGGCCATCGCGGCCAGGCTGCCCGCCCAGCTGGCCAGCCGCACGTTCGAGCCCTGGTTGTCGGTGACGTTGACGGCGTCGACCCAGTCCCGCAGCAGCGCGGCCGTCTCCGTGATCGGGCCGGTGTCCGCGCCACGGGGCGGGCTGATCTCCGCGGTGACCGCGAAGCCGCCCGAGGCTAGCCGCTCGCGCAGGCTCATCAGACCCCCAGGGCCCGCTGGTGGCTGGTTCTGGGGCCCTCAGAGCCAGTATCGCCGGCTGGGGCGGTCCACAATCCTTCGTCGCGGCCCTGCCAGTAGTTCAGCCACGAGCTCTCACCCCAGCGGCGGTGGTCGATGGGCCGGTGCAGCAGGCGCAGGTCAGCGATCCGGCCCTGACTGGCCGCGCGCTCGTAGGCCTCGACCCAGACGCAGCGCAGTTCCGGGTAGACCTCGCAGGAACCGTCAGCGCCGACACCACCGCACGGCCCGTTGCGCAGTTCCTTCGGACAGCCCATCGGGCACACGTACCCGGTGACGGGCAGCGCGCACTGACCGCACATCCGGCAGCCGAACAGGGTCTGCTTGGTTTCCCGCTCCGCGCCGGTGAACAGCGGGCGGGCCAGGCCGGACGCCTCGATCCTGGCGCCGAGCCTGCGCAGGCCGGGACGGGGCCGCAGGGCCCGCTGCAGGCGGTAGGCCAGGCGGGTCCCCAGGCGCGGATGCGCGGGAATGGGTGGCCTGGCGGTCAAGAGGCCGTCCGTACCGAGGTAAATTGCGCACGGCAATTATTTACGCCCGGATTACAAATGAATTGCAACCGTCTTTGGCGGATCGCACTCCATCCCATGATGAATATACTCAGTGTTAACGGGCACGGAATCAACGACGACCGTCACAAGCTTCGCCCCGGCCCGTTGTGAGCAGCGACAAAGCTGTATCTTGAAAATCCGCTAAAATGATCCGCTAATAGCCGGGCAGCACAAATTTACGGCGCGGAATTTGTAGTGAGCCTCAGATTGCCTGGTACTACAGCCGCGCTTTGCTTGGCGCCTGGCGTGGTGGCGTGACGTGCGACTTGGTGAGGATGCCGTGCTGCGCGGTAACGTTCCCGGAACGATCCGGGCGTACGGTGGCGTTCGTGAGGCACGACGGTCGATACCGGGTACGCGTGGCGGCCTGGTCGCTAGCCGGGCTGACTGGACTCGTGCTGGTGGCGGCCCTAGTGCTGGCCGGGCTGAACGCAGGGGCCGGCCAGGTGGGCGCAAAACAGCTCGGCATCTACGCCGTCGTCGCCGTTGCCGTCGGGTTGTACGGGGGTTCCGGTCGGCTGATCGCTAGCCGCCTTCCGGCTAACGCCATCGGCTGGCTGCTGTGCCTGATCGGGCTGTCGCTGGCGGTTTCCGCGCTGGCCGAGCAATACGCCCTGTACGGGCTGGCCACCGGCCCAGGGACCATGCCCGCCGCCCGGTGGGTGGGATGGCTCTCCGGCACCGCGGCCGTGCTGACGATCGTGCTGCTTTCCCTCCTCGTCTTGCTGTTCCCGGACGGCCGGCTGCCGTCGCGCCGGTGGCGGCCGGTGCTGTGGGCGATACTCGTGGTCGGGACGGGCTGGGTCGCGGCGCAGATGCAGGCCGGTACGAGCGTTAGCGGCGGCCTCGCCGATGCCCTGGAGGCGGCGGGGGCCAGCTACCCGAACCCGCTGGGAATCTTCCCGCGGCATGGCTGGTTCAGCGGCCTGATCGCGGTGAACTTCCGCCTCGCGCTGGTTACCGCGGTGCTCGTGGTGGCCTCGGTGTTCGTGCGGCGACGTGGCGCGGGCACCGAGCGGCGCAAGCAGCTGGCCTGGCTTGGCTATGTCGGCCTGATGACGGCCGGATGGGCCATAGCTCTCATCGCGGCAAGTGCGCTCACCGGCGGCGCCAGCAGTGGGCCTGATTTCGTGTTCTGGAACTTGATGGTGCTGACCCCGGTGGCGGGCATTCCGCTGGCCTGCGTGGTGGCGGTGCTGAAGTACCGGCTCTATGAGATCGACCGGATCATCAGCCGGACCCTGGCGTACGCGATTGTCACCGGCCTGCTCGTCGCCGTGTATACCGGGCTGGTGCTGCTGGCCACCCGGGTGCTGCCGCGACACGGCTCGGTCGCGGTCGCCGGATCCACGCTGGCCGCGGCAGCGTTGTTCACCCCGCTACGGTCCCGGGTGCAGCGGATGGTCGACCGCCGGTTCAACCGGGCGCGTTATGACGCGGACGAGACTGTGGCCGCGTTCGCGGCCCGCCTGAAGGACGCCGTGGACCTGGACTCGGTCCACAATGACCTGGCCAGTGTCGTACACCAGGTCCTGGAGCCCGCCCATGTCTCGATATGGATCAGCGAAAGAAGGTAAGGCTGGCTTCGGCCGGGAGACATGACATGACAAGCAAACCAGCCGCCCGGGGCGCAGTGAAGACCGCCGGGGCCGGCCCCGGCGGGAAACCCCAGGGCCGCTCCCGCCGCTGCTGTTGGCCCTGACCGTGGTGACCGGCGTCGTGGACGCGGTCAGCATCCTGAGCCTGGGCCGGGTGTTCGTCGCCAACATGACCGGAAACGTCGTGTTTAGTGCCTTCGCGTTGGTCGGGGCGCCGGGGTTCTCGCTCAGTGCCTCGCTGGCCGCGCTGGCCGGGTTCCTGGTCGGCGCCTGGCTCGGCGGTTCGCTGACCAGCCGGCTGGGTCACGACCGCGGCCTGCTGCTGCGGGCCGGCACGGCCGCCGAACTGGTCCTGGTAGCCGGGGCGCTGGCCCTGACGGTAACGGCCGGCCTGCATGGCGCCGCGGCCCGCGACGGCATCGCCGCCCTGCTCGCGCTGGCCATGGGGATCCAGAACGCGATGGCCCGCCGCCTCGCGGTTCCCGACCTCACCACCATCGTGCTCACCATGACCCTCACCGGCATCGCCGCCGACGTGCGCGCCAAAGGCCACGGGCTCGCGACGGGGCGCGGGCGGGGAGCGGGGGCGGGGAGCGGGGAGCGGGGGCGGGGCGAGCCGACGGCCGGCCGCGGGGGACGCGGCCGGCCGTGCGGAGGGGTCAGGGGTTGACGACGAGGCTGAAGATGCCGCCGAATGCCTTGATCCCGTTGCCGTTGCCGAGGGCCGCTGGCATGCCGTTCGGCTGCAGCGCGAGCTGCTCGTGGCTGAACAGGTACAGCGGCTGGCCGCCCCAGGACACCTGCTGCAGGTTCCCCGGGATGCCGAGGCCGCCGATCTGGCTGGGCGGCACCCCGGTCCAGCCGGGTGCGCCGCTGGTGATCAACGGCGGCCACGCGCGGGCGCAGGCCACGCTGGCCGCGCAGGCGCTGTAGGAGGACGAGTCGGTGCTGAAGGTGTACAGGGGGAAGTTGACCCACCCGGCCCCGGTCATCTGCTGCGCCGCCAGCACCGTCTTGCCGCCGACCTTGGTGGTGGTCAGCGACCCGGCCCACGGGACCGGATAGCCGCCGGGCGACATCAGCCACCAGATTCCGAACCAGGGCGGCAGGCCCGGCTCGAACCAGCCCTCCCCGGTGATCGTGCCCGGCATCTGGTCGAACAGGTACAGCGGGTGACCGCGGTAGGTGATCTGGGTGCCGACGCCCTTGCGGAAGACCGTGCCGAGCAGCCTGGCGGACACGCCGGGCCCGGCCACCGGCCTGCCCTTGGTGGTGATGGCTGGCCATTCTGCGTTGTGGTCGTTGGACGGCCCGGTGCAGGTGATCGGGCCGACGGGCGTCTTGGTCACGCCGGGCGTGCACCCGTATGAACGGGGCGCGTTGTCGGAGCTGATGAAGTACAGCGTGAAGCCCTTGAAGGGGCCCGAGCCGACGACAAGCGCCGGTCCGAACACGGTATTCGCGACGCTGATCTCGGTGCCCTTAGGCTTGGCCTTGGCCGCGGTGGCCTGCGTGGTCGAGGCCTGCGCGGCCGCGGCCAGCCCCAGCGAGGTGGCCAGGGCAGTGAGCAGTACGAGCGCTCGCCAGATGGGTCTGACAGACATGAAGATCCTCCGTCCATGCGGCCCGGAAGGACGATTAGCGCTGAACGTCAGCGTGGGTCAGCGTCGGCCGCGGTAACTGAAATGGGTTGGCGAGCCATTCGTCGCCGTGTGTACGGGACGGCCTCGGACGAGCCACGCGGTCCCCCCAAGCTGGCCCGACCGCGTGACACCCCCGCTCCCGGTTAGGCCGCGCGGGCCAGTGCAGGCCGGCGGATCAAGACGATGCCGGCGGTGACCACGCAGACGAGCGGGGCCAGCATCGGAGATATGTCCACCATTGCTCTTTCCCTCCCCGTTTGGTGGTATAAGTCCGTTAATGCGCCGGACTGTTCACCCCTGTTATGGTCGGCCCGGCCGGCGGGCGGCGCGTCACGGTGGG
Source organism: uncultured Actinomycetes bacterium (assembly GCA_963722275.1). Taxonomy (GTDB): domain Bacteria; phylum Actinomycetota; class Actinomycetes; order Streptosporangiales; family Streptosporangiaceae; genus Palsa-504. The sequence goes on from CAVRMX010000015.1 coordinate 252,172, forward strand.
TACCACAGTCATTTGCCCAGGGTTCCGTGATGGCGCGGGCGCGAGCTTGGGCCTACGATCACGGCATGGGGCCTGGGGGTCCGGTCCCCCTCCAGTTGCTGGACCGGGCGGCGGAACTCGCTGCGATAGCGGCGGCGATTGAATCCGCATGCTCGGGGTCGGGGTCGGCGCTGCTGGTGGAGGGCGTGGCGGGGATCGGCAAGACCAGGCTGCTGACTCATGCGTGCGACCAGGCGGCCCGGGCGGGCATGACGGTGCTGGCGGCGCGGGCCGCCGAGTTCGAGGACGGTTACGCCTGGGGAGTGGTCGGGCAGCTGTTCGAGGCCGAAATACGCGCCGACGGCGGGCAGCGGCGGGCAGACGACGCGATGGCGCTGGCGGCTCTGGCCCTGACCCGCGACGTGCCGCGGGGCGACGAGGACTCCTTCGCGGTGCTGCACGGCCTGTACTGGCTGACCGCCGACATCGCGCACCAGGCGCCGCTGCTGCTGGCGGTCGATGATCTGCACTGGGCGGATCAGCCGTCGCAGCGGTTCGTCGCCCACCTAGCGCACCGGCTGGAAGGCCTGGCCGTGCTGCTGGTGCTCACCGTCCGCGAGCCCCGGTCGGGGACGGCGCAGCAGAAGTCGCTGATAGCTGGCCTGGCCACGGAGGCGAGCGTGATCGCGCTGCGTCCGGCCGCGCTGGGCGCGGCGGCCTGTGCGGAACTGGTGCGCGGAACGCTAGGCGTCGACCCGTCGCCGGCGTTCCAGGGTGCCTGCCGCGAACTCACCGGAGGAAACCCGCTGCTGCTGCGGGGCCTGCTGGCCAGCCTGGCCGCCGAAGGCGCGAAGGGAACAGACGCCGAGGTACCGCACCTGCGGCGGCTGACCCCTGGCTCGGTCTCGCGCAGCGTGCTGCTTCAGCTCGGGCGGATGCCCGCCGCCGCACTGGCCGCGGCCCGGGCGGTCGCCGTGCTCGGCACCGCGGCCACCGCCGGGCGAGCCGGCCGGCTGGCCGGCCTGGATGGCGACGCATCCGCCGAGGCGATCGGCGCGCTGATGGCGGAGCGGTTCATCGAAGGCGAGCGGGCGTTGCGGTTCGTGCATCCCCTGGTGCGATCTGCCGTCTACCAGGATCTGGCCCCGCCGGTGCGGCAGCGCTGGCACAAGCGCGCGGCCCGCATGCTCGATGAGGAGGATGCCGCCTCGGCGGAGGTGACCGTGCACCTGCTGGCGGCGGCCGCGACCGGCGACGCGTGGGTGGTGGACCGGCTGCGCCGGGCCGCGGCCGATGCCCGCCGCCGCGGCGCCCCCGATGTCGCCGTCCAGTGCCTGGAACGCGCGCTGGCCGAGCCGCCAGCTGCCGGTGCCCGCGGCGACGTGCTGTTTGAGCTGGGCAGCGCCCAGACCTTCCACGCGCCGGCCACGGCAGCAGAGCACCTGACCGAGGCGCTGGCCCGCAGCGCGGGCTGGCCCCGGCGGGGCGAGATCGCGCTGGCGCTCAGCCAGGCACTCGGACTGTGCGGGCGCTTCGCCGACGCCGTTGAAGTGCTGCAGGCGGCCATCGGGGAGTCCGGTGAGGATCGGTCCCCTATCGCCATTTCGCTACAGTCCGCCGTACTCAATGTCGCACGCTGGGATCTCGATACCCGGCCGGTCATGCGGCCGATACTCGAGCGGCTGCAGGCGAAGGCCGACGCCGGCGAGGACCTTGATCCCCAGGTGCACGCCAACCTGGCGATTGAGCTCGGCGCGGCCGGCCTGGACCGCGAGCTAGCGATCCGCCATGCCCGCGCGGCGGTCCGGGCGACGCCCCGGCTGATGTCGCTCACCTCGACCGCGCTACCCGAGGCGGTCACCGTGCTGCTGTTCGGCGGCATGAGCAGGGAAGCCGCCGACGGCGCGCAAACGTGGCTACGGCTGGCGCGGCAGCGGGGATGGCCACTGGCGTCCGCGCTCGCCGCCACGGCGGCGTCGCTGGTCGCGCTGTACGACGGCGAGGTCGGGCAGGCGCTGGCGTACGGGCAGCAGGCGATGACCGGCGGCGGCTGGATCTCGACGATGGCCACGGCCTTCATGATTCCTGCGCTTATCGACAGGGACGCGATCGACGAGGCGCGCGCCTTGCTTGCTGCGGGCAACCTGGACGGCCCGCTGGGCCTGACCTGGCCCTACAACGTGGCCCGCCACGCACGCGGACGCCTGCATGCCGCGGCCGGGGACCACGCCGCGGCAGTCAGGGACCTGCTTAAGGCCGGAGAGCTGGCGGAGCTGTGGGGCGTCCGGAACCCCACGTTGATGCCCTGGCGCTCGGACGCTGCGCTGTCACTGACCGCGCTGGGCGACGGGCCCGCGGCCAGTCGGCTGTGCGCGGAGGAAATCGAACTCGCGCAGCGGTGGGGCGCCCCCCTGGGTCTCGGGATCGCTCTGCGCGCCGCCGGAGTCGCCGGGGGCGGGGATACCGAGTTGCTCACCGAGGCCGTGAGCGTGCTGCGCCGTTCGCCGGCCCGGCTGGAGCTGGCTCGTGCCCTGATCGATCTCGGCGCGGCGCAACGGCGGGCAGGCTCGCGCGGCCGGGCGCGCGAAGTCCTGCGCGAAGGCCTGGACCTAGCCCACGCAATGGGGGGTCTCGCCCTCGCCGCGCGGGCCCGGCGGGAGCTCGTTGTGGCCGGGGGCAGGCCCCGCCGCGATGCCACGCGGGGACGCGACGCGCTGACGCCAAGCGAACTGCGGGTGGCGCAGCTAGCGGCGGGCGGACGGACGAACCGGCAGATCGCACAGGCCCTGTTCGTCACCCAGCGGACCGTGGAAAATCACCTGACCAGTACCTACGCCAAACTCGGGATCAGCTCCCGGCCCGAGCTGCCGGCCGCGCTGGCGGGCGGCCGCCCGGCCGCCCGCGTCTAGGCTGGGCCCAGATGCTGTGCTAGCCCCAGATGTCGTGGGCGGTGCTGACGATGAGGCGGAGCTTGGCGACCTGCTCGTCGTAGGTCAGCGCGTTGCCCTCCACGGTGGAGGAGAACCCGCACTGGCCGGACAGGCAGATCTGGTCCAGCGGCACGTACCTGGCCGCCTCGTCGATGCGGCGCTTCAGGTCGTCCTTCGACTCCAGCTCCGGGCGCTTGGTGGTGACCAGGCCCAGCACGACCATCTTGCCCGCGGGCACGAACCGCAGCGGCTCGAACCCGCCGGAGCGCTCGTCGTCGTACTCCAGGAAGAACCCGTCCACGTCCAGCTCGGAGAACAGCGCCTCGGCCACGAAGTCATACCCGCCCGAGGCCACCCAGGAAGACCGGAAGTTCCCCCGGCACATGTGCGTGGTGATCGCCATCCCGGCCGGCTTGCCCGCCACCGCCGCGTTGATCTGCCTGATGTACCGCAGGTGCATGTGCTCGGCGTCCTCGCCGCGCCCGGCGATCTCGGCGCGCTGCGCCGGGTCGTTCAGGTACGCCAGGCTCGTATCGTCGAACTGCAGGTACGTGCAGCCCAGCGCGCCCAGCCGGGCCACCTCATCCGCATACGCCGCGGCCAGGTCAGCCCAGAACTCCTCCATGTCCGGATAGACTGCCGGGTCGACGGAGGCGGGGCCGCCGCGGTAGTGGACCATGTTCGGCGACGGGATCGTCAGCTTAGGCACCGCCATGGTGACGTGCGACTTCAGGAACGTGAAGGCATCCGCGAAGATCGTGTCGTTGATCTTTAGCTTGCTGTCGACGCGGATCGACGCGGGGGTGAACTCGATCTCCCCGGCCGCGTTGCGGAACTTCACCGCCATGTTCCCCGGCGTCTTCGACACCCCGCCGAGGGCGTAGATGAAGTCCATGTGCCAGGACGCCCGCCGGAACTCGCCGTCGGTGGCGGACTGCAGGCCGACCTCCTCCTGCATCCGGATGGCCTTGGGGATCTCCTCGTCCTCCACCGACCGCAGCTGCGCCGCCGGGATCCGCCCGGCCGCGAAATCATCGCGCGCCTGGAGCAGCCGCTTCGGGCGCAGCAGGCTGCCGACATGATCGGCGCGGAACGGAGGGCTGGTCCTGGGGGCCATGGCTACTCCTTCTCGGATGGTGGCGGATAGGTCAGGTCGATCGCGTCCTGGGGCACACCGAGCGCCTGGCCGAGAATACCGCGCATCAGTTTCTCGGGCACCAGGCAGTCGGCGCACGCCTGCGGGGTGGCGGTGATCGTGACGCGGACGCAGTCGCCGGCCTCGGTGACCTCCATGAGGTAGCCGTCGGCCGCGAGGGAGGCGGCGATTCCCCCGGCCCGTTCGGTATCCATCATGACGGGACCTGTGCCTGCTCCACCGGGCTGGCGATGCCGGACCACTCGCCGAAGACCCGGACCACCATCGAGATGGCGGCGTTGCGCGCGCCGGCCACCACGATCGGGACGTGCCGCGGCGACGGGAGGATGCGGGTGAACTCCTCGTCCGCGCTTTCGTCGGGGTCGGCGAAGCGGGCGATGCCGCGCAGCCCGTTCTTGCCCGCCCGGCGCAGGTCGGGGCGCCCCGAAGGCGAGCGGGAAAGGGAGTCTAGGTGCTGATCGACGCGCACGCCCACGTGATGCCTTTTTCGTTCCCCCCGGCGCCTGGCGGCTGCGATCCTTCTTCGTGGCCGTCGATGTCGGCTGTCGCCGGGGAGGACGCGCGGCTGCTCGTGTCGGGCCGGGTCCGCTTCACCGCGCGGGCGGCGTGGTTCGACGCGGAGCGGCGGCTGGACGACATCACGTGGCACAACTGCTTCCGGTTTCTCGGCATCAGCGAACCGGGCCTGCCGGGGGCCCCGCACCGGAGCGGGCAGCAGAGCATCGATGCGCCGAAGTTATTCTCATTTGGTGAGCAGCACCGTACCGGCTGAACTGGCGGATCCCGCCCCTCCCGAGCCGTGGACCTCCCCCGGCGCCGCCGCGCAGCGACCGCCGCGGCTGCTGCTGACGCTGCTGGGGGACTACTGGTGGCAGCGGACCGAGTCGCTGCCCTCCGCGGCGATCGTCGCGCTGCTGGCCGAATTCGGCGTCAGCGACTCCGCGGCCCGGGCCGCGCTGAGCCGGCTGACCCGCAACGGGCTGCTGGTCACGTCCAAGTCCGGACGTCGCACGTACTCGCGGCTGAGCTCGCGGGCGGCCGAGATCCTGGACGACGGCGCGCGGCGGATCTTCTCCTTCGGCGCGGTCAACCAGCCGTGGGACGGGATGTGGTCGCTGGTCGCGTTCTCCATCCCCGAGGACAACCGGGCGGCCCGCGACGCGCTGCGCAAGCAGCTGCGCTGGCGCGGGTTCGCGCCGCTGTACGACGGGCTGTGGGTGTCACCGCGCGATCACGCCGCCGAGGTGATCGGCTACCTCAAGGACCTGGACATCACCACCGGCACCGCGTTCCGGGCGACCTCCGTCCCGGCCGACGGCGAGATCCCGGCCCAGGCCTGGGACCTGGACGGGCTGCGCCGGCGCTACGAGTGCTTCACCGCCTTCGCCGGCCAGCTGCGGGACGCGGCGGCGGCCGGGCGGGTGCCGCCGACCGACGCGCTCATCGCCAGGACCCGGGTGATGGACGAGTGGCGCGCGTTCCCCGCCCTGGACCCGGACCTGCCCGCGGAGCTGCTTCCGCCGGCCTGGCCGCGGGCTGCGGCCCGCGAGCTCTTCATCGGGTGCTACGACCTGCTCGGGCCGCTGGCCGCGCTGCGGGTGCGGCAGATCATCACCCGGTACAGTCCCGATCTGGCCGACCGGGCCGCCTACCACAGCTCGGAGCTCAAGCTGAGCGCGGCGCCCGCGGCCGACGGCTAGCCGCCGCCCGTGATCTTCGCGGAAACCGGAGGCATGGCGCCGCGCTGGCCCGGAGAGCCAAGATGCGGGCGGGACTCTTTGGGGCCGCACACAGTGGACCGCGGGATCACGCGGGCGGAGGATGGCAGACGGATGCCGCATCAGGGTCGCGGCCGGGTGCCTCAGGAGGGTCGCATGAAGACCAGGGCAGCGGTGCTCAGGGACATGGGCAAGGACTGGGAGATCGTCGAGCTGGACCTCGATCCGCCCAGCGACGGCGAGGTGCTGGTCCGGTTCGCCGCCGCCGGGTTGTGCCATTCGGATGATCACCTGCGCACCGGCGACATCCCGGTGCGCTACCCGATCGTGGGCGGCCACGAGGGGGCCGGGATCGTCGAGGAGACCGGCGCCGGCGTGAGCCGGCTCAAGCCGGGCGACCACGTGGTCTGCTCGTTCCTGCCGGCCTGCGGGCACTGCCGGTTCTGCGCCCGGGGCATGACCAACCTGTGCGACCTGGGCGCGCTGCTCTTCGAGAACTGCCTGCCGGACGGCACGTTCCGGTTCCACGGCGACGGCGAGGACTTCGGCCAGATGTGCCTGCTCGGCACGTTCTCCCAGCGTTCGGTGGTGTCCGAGCACTCCTGCATCAAGATCGACGATGACCTGCCGCTCGAGACGGTGGCGCTGGTCGGCTGCGGGGTGCCGACCGGCTGGGGCACCGCGGTGAACGCGGGCGGCGTCCGGCCGGGCGACACGACGGTGGTGTACGGGATCGGCGGCGTCGGCATCAACGCCGTGCAGGGCGCGGCGTTCGCGGGCGCCAGGCACGTCATCGCGGTGGACCCGCTGGCCAGCAAGAGGGAGATGGCGGCCACCCTCGGCGCCACCCACACCGCGGCCGACGCCGAGACCGCGCAGGAGATCGTCACCGAGGTCACCAGGGGCGTCGGCGCGGACCAGGCCCTGGTCACCGTGGGCGTGGTCACCGAAGAGGTCATCACCGCGGCGTTCACCGCGATCCGCAAGCGCGGCACCGTGGTGGTCACCGGGATAGCCGGCCCGGGGAAGAACACCATCCAGCTGCCCAGCTTCGAGCTCACCGTCATGGAGAAGCGGATCCAGGGCGCGCTGTTCGGCGGCGGGAACCCGTTCGACGAGATACCGCGGATGCTCGAGCTGTACCGGGCGGGCCGGCTCAAGCTCGACGAGCTGGTCACCGCCCGCTACCGCCTGGAAGACGTCAACCAGGGCTACCGCGACATGCTAGACGGCCGCAATATCCGCGGCCTGCTCATCCACGAGCCCTGACTGCCGGGCGGCCTCGCGGCGGGGGACGCTGATCCTGATGATGACCTGAGGAGGCCCCATGGCGGAGACGGTGAACAGCGAATTCTGGCGTGAGCTCAAGCCGATCGAGCAGAAGTTCCGGCCCGGCGCGCTGCCGGAGGCGTACATCGCCAACGCCCCCACCGAGGACGAGCGCTTCTACGCGCCGCTGTCCGAGACCGTCGGCACCCGGCCGCTGTGGATCTCCCCCAGCCAGAACCGGTGGTGCGACGTGCTGATGTGCCGCGGCGCCGGGCTGGTAAACCGGCACTACCACCCGCAGCAGGTGTTCGCCTACACGATCTCCGGCAAGTGGGGCTACCTGGAGCACGACTGGGTGGCGACCGCGGGCGACTGGGTCTACGAAGCCCCCGGCGAGTCGCACACGCTGGTCGCCTACGAGTCCGACGAGCCGATGCGGGTCACCTTCAACGTGACCGGGCCGCTGATCTGGCTGGACGAGAACGGCGAGCCCAACGGCACCTTCGACGTGTTCGACTACATCGCGCTTTGCCGCGGCCACTACGAGAAGAACGGCATCGGCGCGGACTACATCGACAAGCTGTTCCGGTGAGGGCGCCGGGGACCGGGCCCGTTCGGGGCTGACGGGGAAGGCCGCTGTTCCTTCGACGCGAACAGGCTCAGGCCGAGCGTCCTGGACAGGTGCCGTGCCGCCAGCTGTCCCCGGACGCTGTTCCCCGCCCGGTCGAGGAGGGGGGAGAACGTCCCCAGGCCGCCCTTGCCTGGCGACACGGCCACAATCCCGCCTGCGATCCCGCTCTTCCCTGGCACCCCGACGTCGAAAAGCCAGTCGCCCGAGGTCTCGTACATCCCGGCGGTGGCCATGACCGCGAGCGCGTGCTGGCAGACGGCCGGGGTGACCACTCGCAGCCCGGTCACGGGATTGACCCCCCCGTCGGCCAGGGTGGCGCTCATGACGGCCAGGTCCTCGGCGCTGGTCAGCAGGCAGCTCTGCCTGGTGTACAGGTCGACTGCTTCGGCCGGATCGGAGTAGATCCGGCCCCGGCTCGCCAGGAAATTCGCGATGGCGCGATTGCGGTGGTTGGTCGCCGACGCGGAGGCGTAGACCTCATCGCTCAGCGCCAGGTCACGGCCCGCGAAAGCAGACAGCCTCTCCCTGAGGAACAACCATTTCGCCGCGCTGCTGCCGCCCGGCACCAGGCTCACGGCGGCGATGGCCCCGGCGTTCACCATCGGATTGGACCGGCCGTCGGCGCTGCGTTCGACGGCGGCCACCGAGTCGAACGGGAACCCGGTCGCATTCACCCCGAGTTTCTGCCTGGCCTCTTCGTCCCCGAGCACCTCGCATACGAGGGCGAAGACGAATGGCTTGGCCACGCTCATGATCGTGAACTCATGCCCGGTGTCCCCGGCCCGGTAGATGCTGCCGCTGATGCCAGCCACGCAGATGCCGAAAAGTCCTCCGGGCACCCGGGCCAGCGCCGGGTACGTCTGTGAATTCGCCCCGCCGGTCTCCGGGCGGTACATCCGGTATGCCTCGTCCACGGCGGCCTGGACCTGCCGGGGCGACGGCAGGTGACCGGTCGATACGTACAGGCCGTTGCGTTTCATGTCCCTGCGGCGGCCAGCAGCGGCGCGAGGCCGGTCGGGTCGTCCTCGGCGGCCGTCACGATCACGCCGCTGACCAGCGTGCGGGCCTGCCGCAGCAGGGCGGCGGCCAGGTCGATGCCGGCCGCGCGGGCCGCGCCGCGGCCGGCCCGCTCCATGACCCGCAGCGTGTCCGGCGGGATGCGCACCCCTGGGACCTCGTTGGCCAGGTAGTCCGCCTCCTCGAAGCTGCGCAGCGGGGTGACCGAGAGCAGCAGCGGCACGGCCTCGGCGGCCAGCGCGGTCACCATCCGGACCAGCGAGTCCAGCTCGTAGACCGGCCTGCTGACCAGGAAGTGCGCCCCGGCGCGGACCTTGGCCCGGGCCCGGGCGATCTCGGCCTCCGGGTCCCGCGCGCCGGGGTTGACCCGGGCGCCGACGCAGAACGAGGTCTGCGTGGCCGTCGCGAGCCCGTTGGAGTCGCGGCCCGCGTTCAGGCCGGCCAGCAGCGCGATCAGGCCGAGCGAGTCCACCTCCCAGATGCCGTCCACGGCGGGGTAGTCGCCGAGCACCGGCGGGCTGCCGGTGGTGCAGATCACGTTGCGGAGGCCGAGGGCGTGCGCGCCGAGGAGTTCGGCCTGCAGGGTCATGATGGTCTTGTCCCAGGTGGTCAGCGTGGCGATGGTCTCCACGCCGGCCTGCTGCTGCAGGTGCAGGGCCAGGTCAAGGGAGTCGGAGTGGGTCCGGGCGCTCTCCCTGGGCTGGACCGCGAGCACCGCGACGTCGCGGGCCTGCAGCACCGCCGCGGCCTGCACCGCCTCGGCGGGCCGCCCGCCGGCCGCGATCGCGGCCGCGACGATGAACCGGCGGCCGGCCAGCCGCTCGGCCAGGGTCCCGGCGAACGGCGCGGGTGCCGCCCGCCCGGCATCCCGGGGATCCTGGGTCCGGCCCGTTCCGGCCGGGTGGGCGCGCCGGGCTCTCGCGGCCGGGTCTTCGGGCCTGGGGTCTTCGGGTCCGGGGTCTTCGGGTCCGGGGTCTTCGGGTCCGGCCGGACGGCGTCGGCGGCGGCGCGGATGTGCGCGGGGGTGGTGCCGCAGCAGCCGCCGACCAGCGACACGCCGGCCTCGGCGAATCGGCGGAAGTAGCGGGCGAAGTAGTCGCCGTCGATGCTGAACTCGAAGCTGCGCGGGCCGGTGCGCCGCGGCTGGCCGGCGTTCGGCTGCGCGCTCACCGGCACCGACGCGTACCGGACCAGGTCCTCGGCCACGGTGAGCATCCGCTGCGGGCCGATGGTGCAGTTGGTGCCGAGCATGGCCACCGGCAGGGCGGACAGCACGATGGCGACCTCGCGCGGGGTCTCGCCGCCCAGGGTGTGCGCGTCGTCGGCGAAGGTGGCCTGGGCCACGATGGGCACGTCGCATAGGTCGCCGGCCATGCTGACCGCCTCGACCAGCTCGTCGAGGTAGCCGAACGTCTCCAGGATGAGGATGTCGACGCCCTGGTCCGCGAGCAGGGAGAGAATCTGCTCGCGGATCACCTCGGTCCGTTCGGCCGAGCCGGTGCGGCGCCGCTGCAGCGCGGTGACGGCGGGCGACACGGACCCGGCGACCAGCACGTCACGGTCGCACCGGTCCTGGGCCGCGCGGGCGATCCGGACCCCGGCCCGGTTGATCTCGTCCACCTTGTCACCGAAGCCGTGGTCGCCGAGCCACAGCCGGTTGGCCCCGAACGTGTTGGCCTGGATGATGTCCGCGCCGGCGCTCAGGTAGCTCTCGTGGATGGTGCTGACCAGGCCCGGGTCGGACAGGTTGAGCTCGGGCAGCGACCGGTCGAGCGCAGCGCCGGCCACGTGCAGCATGGTGCCCATCGCGCCGTCGCAGACCAGGACGCGCCGCCCGGCCAGCAGGGCGGCCAGCAGGGCGGCCGGAGCCTGGCTGGGGGCGGTCACGGCTCGTCCCCGAGCGAGTCGAGGATCTCCAGCGCCACCTGCGCGATGAGCCGGTCGGTGTAGTCGTCAAGCCGCAGCCCGGTGATCTCCTCGATCCGCTTGACCCGGTAGGCCACCGTGTTGGGATGCACGTGCAGGATGCGCGAGGCCCGCTGCGGGCTGTTGTTCTCCCGGAAGTAGCAGGCCAGCGTGGCCAGGTACTCCGATTGTGCTCGTGTTCGTGCATGCTGAGCTTGCCCAGCACGTCGGCGGCGAAGGAGCGCAGCTCGCCCAGGTCGGGGACCTGGAGCAGCAGCCGCAGGATGCCGAGGTCGCCGAACGCCGAGACCGCCGCGGTGCGGCCGAGGCGCTCCAGGGGCTGGGTGGTGGCTGCGCCTGCGCGTAGGAGCGCGCACGTCCCGCGGGTCGCGGCAGGTGCCGCCGATCCCGATGACGACCCTGGCCGCGGGGAACAGCTCGCCCAGCCGGGCCAGGCAGGCCGCGGCGAGCTGGCGCGCGTCCATGGCCTGGGCTTTCCGGCGCGGCGGTGACCACCACCACCTCGGACTCGCGCGCCGACACGATCGCCTGCGGCGCCCGGGTGGCGACGAAGTGCTCGATGCTCTCCCAGATCCGCTGCCGCTGCGCCGCGCCGTCTCCGTTGCCGGGAGCCCCCTGGCCAGCCGCCGAGGGCGGCAGGTCGAACGCGATCGCGACCACGTTGTGGTCCCGGGCCGGGTCGTAGCCGAGGTGCGCGGCCCAGCGGCTGGCGTCGGCGTTGTCCCGGCCGCGGCCGAGCAGCAGGCCCTCCACCAGGTCATCGCGGACCGGCGGGCGGCCGCGGCCACCACGCGCTCGCGGCCGAGGATGACGCCGCAGATGGTGGCGGCGTGCTCGGCACCAGCAGGCTCATGTCCTCGCCGAAGAGGTTCTCCGCCGGGTCGATGGTGACCAGGTAGGACGGAACCTCGTCGCCGACCAGGACGGGCGCGACGATGATGGCGGGCATGCCGCCGACCTTCGGCAGCCGGAGCGCGCGCTGGCTCGCCGGGACGCGCGCAGCACCTGGCCGAGCCGGGGGTGGATCATGTGCTCCCCTATGTCGGCGGCGGCCTTCTCCGCGCTCACGCCGGGCGAGGCCGCGGTCAGCACGTCCATCAGCTGGGTCAGGACGGCGACCGTCGCGGAGGTCCGGTCGGAGATCAGCCGCACCACCCCGGCCAGGTCCGCGTCCTGCAGGGCCAGCCCGGACAGGTACCGGTACACGGTGACGAGCTCGCGCAGGGCCGCGTTCTCCCGGTCCAGGTGCCGGGCCGGGGCCTCGGCGCGGGCCTCGCCCGGGGCCGCGGGCCGGGAACGGTCGTCGGCCAGCACCTGCAGACCAGTCGGGTACCGCCATGCCCGAATCGTACGCCCACGGGCCCGGGCGTTTCCTTGTGGCAGACCACAAACGGTGTCGCTTTACGGGTTGTTGACCTGGCCAAACTGGTCACAACGGGATTGCGGTACCGGTAACGGTCCCCGGCGTGATACTTGACAAGCAGACGTGTCAGCCGTAGAGATTAACAGGCACTTTCACTGTTGACCGGGGTGTTCCGGAAGGGTCGCGTGCACGAGCCGGGACGCTACGCAGGCGGTCGCCTCGTCGATCCGGATCGGCCGAGTGATCACGATCGTCAACCCGGCCACCGAGGAGGTCGCCGCGCCGTCCTTCGATGGTCGGGGCGGACGTCGAGGTGGCCATGGTCGCGGCCAGGAAGGCCTTCGACGCGGGCCCGTCGTCGCAGGCCGCCCCGGCCGACCGGGCGGCGGCCATGGACCGGCTGGCGGCGGCCATCGAGGCCCGGGCCGAGGACACCGCCTGCCTGGTGACGTCGGAGATGGGCATGCCGATCCGGCTGTCCCGGCGGAACAACGTGTCTAGTCCGTGCGGGATCATCCGGTACTACGCGGCCCTGGCCCGCGACATGTCCACCGAGGAGATGCGCGAGGCGGTCAGCTTCGCCTGCGGCACCATGGTCCGGCGCGAGCCGGTGGGGGTTGCGGCGGTGATCGCGTCCTGGAGCTACCCCCTCGATCCTGACGTTCTGCCAGCTGGCCCCGGCCCTGGCGGCGGGGTGCACGATCGTGCTCAAGCCCGCGGCCGAGACCTCGCCCACTGCCTACATCCTGGCCGAGGCGTTCGAGGCGGCGGATTTCCCGCCCGGCGTGTTCAACCTGGTCACCGGCACCGGCCAGGTGGCCGAGATGCTCGCCGCGCACCCGGGCGTGGACATCGTGGCGGTGGCCTGCCTCACCCCGGCCGGGCGGCGGATCGCCGCGATCTGCGGCGAGACCCTCAAGCCGGTGAGCCTGGAGCTCGGCGGAAAGTCGGCCGCGATCATGCTGGACGACGTGGACCTGGACGCGACCGCGGCCGAGCTCGGCTGCCTGTGCTTCGCCAACTCCGGGCAGGCGTGCTTCACCATGTCCCGGGTGCTGGCCCCGGCGGAGCCGGTACGACGAGGCGGTCTCGGCCCTGGCGGAGCAGGCGGCGGCGCTGCTGGTGGGCGACCCGATGGCCGAGGAGACCACCATGGGACCGCTGCCCGCCTGTGCAGCGGGTCCGGGTGGAATCGTCGGTCACGGCCGGCGTCACGGCGGGCGCGCGGATCGTGGCCGGCGGCCGCCGCCCGGCCACGCCGGTGCGCGGCTACTACTACGAGCCCACCGTGTTCGCCGACGCCGACGCCGGGATGGCCATCGCCAGGGACGAGATCTACGGCCCGGTGGTGACGGTGATCCCGTACGACGACGAGTCCGAGGCGATAGCCATCGCCAACGACTCCAGCTACGGGCTGGCCGGCAGCGTGTGGACCGATGATCCCGAACGGGGCTTGAAGATCGCTCGCCGCGCCCGGGTCGGGACGTTCGGCGTGAACCTGTACGTGCCCGATATCGGCGCCCCGTGGGGCGGCCGCAAGGCCAGCGGCATGGGCAGCGTGTACGGCCCGGAGGGGCTGCAGACCTACCTGGCCACCAAGTGCGTGTTCCTGCCCGGCTCGCTCGTACCGGCCCGCTCGTTACCAGGCGGTGGAGAGAGCGGGCCGGTGCAGGGCCAGCACGTGCTCATGGGTTTCGCGCTCGGCGACCAGCCGCGCCTGCCCGTCCCGGCAGAACACGATCGGCGGTTTGAGGGCTCCGTTGTAGTTGTTGGCCATGCGTGTAGGTGTACGCGCCGGTGACCGGCATCGCGATCAGGTCGCCGACGAGCAGGCGCGGGCAGGCCGAGGCCGGTCGGACCAGCAGGTCACCCGACTCGCACTGGCGGCCGACCAGGTCCACCACTTCGACTCCGGCGCGGCTGACACGCGGGTCGCGACCGCCGCCCTCGAATCCCTGGCCGGTGAGCGCCGCGTCGAGGTTGTCGGCCATGCCGCCGTCCACCGCGACGAACGTGCGCCCGGTGCGCTTGACCGTGGTCACCCGGTAGAACGTCGCGCACGAGCGGGCCACGAGCGACCGGCCGGGCTCGATCACAAGCTGGGGGTGCAGGCAGGCAGGCGCGGGCAGGCTCGGTGATGGTATCCAGGTATTGCTCCACGGTCGGGGCGTGATCCTTCAGGGTGTACCGGACGCCGAGGCCGCCGCCGATGTCGTAGACCGGGAACGTGGCCAAGCACGGCGACCGCCTCGACGGCGCGGCGAACGGCTCGGTGTCCAGGATCTGCGAGCCGATGTGCAGGTGCAATCCGTCCAGGGGCAGCCAGTCACTGGCCCGGATCCGGGCAATCGCCTCGCGGGCCTGGTCGAGGGGCAGCCCGAACTTGGAGTCCTCGCCGCCGGTGGACTGCGGATTCGTGGGTTTCCGGCGAGATCCCGGAGATGATCCGGATCAGCACCCGCTGCGGGCGGGTGGCCAGGTGCTGAGAGCCGGTCGATGATCTTCGAGTTTATCCACCACCACGGTCGCCACGCCCACCTCAGCGCCATCGTCAGCTCGGCGGTGGTCTTGGCGTTGCCGTGCAGGTACATCCGCTCGGGCCGGACCCCGGCGGCCAGGGCCATGACGAGCTCGCCGGCCCCGGCCACGTCGATGCTCAGCCCCTCGGCGGCGAACAGCTGGTACGCCGCCAGGCAGGGGAACGACTTGGAGGCGAACACCACCTCGGAATCCGGGTGGCGGGCGGCGAGCCCGTCGCGCATCCGGCGGGCCTGGTTCGCGCAGGCCCGCCTCGTCCACGATGTAGGCGGGCGTGCCGAAGCGTTCGGCGAGGTCGCGGACGCCGACGCCGCCGATGGCCAGTTCCCCGTCCGGGCGTGACCGAGCTGTGCTCGGGA
>CAVRMX010000016.1:0-420580 GCA_963722275.1 uncultured Actinomycetes bacterium
CTGTCAGCTGTTCTTCCTGGCGACCGCCGCGCTCAGGACAGTTGCGAATGCGGTCCACGCGATCTCGGGAACGGCCAGCGCGGCAGCGGTTCGATCGACCCGGCGGGCCAGGGATGCATAGTGCGCCATGACAATGCACAGGAGCGCCGAGTCCGCGGTGGCCGCCCAGAGGCGGCGACTGCCGAATGCCAGCGGCACGTAACCGCTGCGGACGGTAACGGCCAGCGCCCACCACGCCAGGACCGCCCGGCGTGACGGTGCCCCCGGCCCGGCCTCACCGGCGCGCCACACCAGCCAGGCTGACGTGGCCGTGGTCAGGTTCAGCGCCGACCACACGACGGGGAAGGCGGCGCCGGGCGGCGCGAATGCCGGCCGTTCGAACTGCTCGTACTGAGGCCTGGTCCCGCGGCCCTGCGCATGCCGGGCCACCCACGCGGACAGGCCCTGCGCTGCGCCGTAGACCACGGCGGCGCCCATCCAAGCCGCGACCTGGCGCAGCGGCCCGGCCCCGCCCGGAGCACGCACGCTGAATTCAGCCATCACACGTCCTTTCCGAAGCACCCCGGGGCACAGGGGTCGCACGGCGCTGCTTTCCCACCGGGTTTGGTCATAGCTGCTTCAGCGCTTTGCGCATGCCGGCCTGCGCTTGTTTGCCGAGCCGTTCGAAGGCGGGCCTGAGCAGCGGGGCGAGGAGGCGGGACGGGCCTTTGAAGGTGAACTCGGCTGTGTAGGTGACCTCGGTGCCGGCATCGATGCTGCGGAAGGTCATGGTGTCGACGGCGATGACCGTCTTGTTTTCTCCGCGGAGCCGGATGCGCTCACCGGGGATGAACTCGCGCACGATGTAGGTCAGCTGGGTCTTCCGGCCGAGGAAGGTGGAGGTGTTGAGGTAGGTGGTGCCGGCCCCTCCGTCGCCGTGACGGTTCACGGTGACCACGGTGCCCGGGTCCCACTCGGTTGTGGTGGTGAAGTCGGAGAGGTAATCGAACACCGCGTCCCGCGGCTTGTCGATGACGACGGTCTTCTGCAGTCTCATGGTTCCTTCGGGTTCCTTGGTCCTGGGCGAGGTGGCCGGGTTGGGCGTGGTCAGGTGAGTGAGGTGCGGGCCCACAGGGCGGTCCAGGCACGGGCCGGGACGAGGCGCGCGATTTTCATCAGCAGCGCCATCCGGGTGGGGAAGACTATCTCGGTGCGGCCACGCTCCAGTCCGTCGCAGATGGATCGTGCGGCCTGGTCGGCATCGATGATGAAGGGCATAGGGAAGGGGTTGCCGGCGGTGAGATCGGTGCGGACGAAGCCTGGGCAGATCGTCGTCACCTGCACCCCGGTCCGGGCGATGTGGACGCGCAGGGACTCGAGCAGGTTGATCTGCGCCGCCTTGGTCGCGCCGTAGGCTTCGGAGCCGGCCAGCCCGCGGTATCCGGCCACGGACGCGATGCCGGCGATGACGCCGTGGTGCCGCCGCAGCATGCCGGGCAGCACGGCCGCGATGGAGTTGCTCATCCCGGCGAGGTTGACCCGGATGTGCTGGTCGAAGACCTCGGTGTCCCAGTCCTGCGGGTCCATCTGCTTCCAGTAGCCGGCGGATAGCACGGCAAGGTCGATGGGGCCGATCTCTTGGTGTACTCGTGCGGCGGCGGCCGCGACCGACGCAGCGTCGGTGACGTCGAGTGGCACGACGAGCATGCGCCCTCCCGATACCTCCCGGAGCTGCTCGTCGCGGCGGGCCGAGATCGCGACGGTGGCTCCGCGGCGGGCGAGTTCCCTGGCGACCGCTGCGCCGATTCCGCTTGAGGCGCCGACGACCCAGGCGACCTTGCCGTTCAGCTCCACGCCGGCTCCCGGGCCACCTGGAGCTGGCTCACGCCGAGGTAACCGCTGCGGAAGCCCGCCTCGGAGTATGCGAGGTAGAACTCCCACATCCGCCGGAAGGTCCCGGTGAACCCCTGGGCCTGGATGTGCGGCCACTGGTCATTGAAACGCTCCCGCCACAGGTGCAGGGTCCGGGCGTAGTGCGGCCGTAGCTCACGCCGCTGGGTGACCCGCAGGGTGGTGTGCGCCGCCAGGGTGTCATCGATCGCCTGCAAGGACGGGATGATGCCGCCGGGGAAGATGTACTTCTGAATCCAGCTGAAGCTTCGCCGGGTGGCGAGGACCCGGTCGTGAGCCATGGTGATTGTCTGGATGCTCACCTTCCCCCCGGGCGCCAGAAGGCGGTCGAGCGTGGCGAAGTAGGCAGCCCAGTAGGCTTCGCCGACCGCCTCGATCATCTCGACGCTGACGATGGCGTCGTACTTGCCTTCGATCTCGCGGTAGTCCTGCAGTCGCACGTCCACGCGGTCGGACACGCCGGCTGCGCCGGCCCGCTCGCAGGTGAGTTCCAGCTGCTCTCGGGACAGGGTGACGGTGGTGACCTGGGCTCCTCGCTGCGCTGCGCGGATGGCGAGCGTGCCCCATCCGGTGCCGATCTCAAGCAGCCGGGTGCCGCTGCGTACGTCAGCGAGGTCGAGAATCCCGTCGATCTTGCGTAGCTGTGCCTCCTCGAGCCGGGTTGCGGTCTGCACGGGCTCGCTCTCGTCGAACCACGCCGCGGAGTAGGTCATCGTCGGATCCAGGAAGCAGGCGAACAGGTCGTTGCTCAGGTCGTAGTGGGCGGCGATGTTGCTGCGCGCGCCGTCAGGGGTGTTCTCGTGGTCGGCAGGGACGCGCTTATCCGCGAGGGCCCTCAGTTTCTGCAGCGGCGCGGGGACCAGGGTCGCTAGCCGCGCGGCAAAGCGCGTGAGCAGGTCGGCCAGGTCCGTGCCGGGCCCGGGCCGCCAGTCGCCGGCCATGTAGGCCTCACCGAAGCCGACCTTGGCATCCCGGCCGAGCCGGGCGAAGAATGCATGGGGACGGAGGAGCTTGAACTCGGGTGAGGTCCCCGAGCCGCCGCCGAGTACGTGCCCGTCGGGGTAGGTCACGCGGACGGGGATCCGCTGTACGGCATGTTCGAAGATGATCCGCGCGATGGTGGCCCTGAGCGGCGCCCGTGGTGGGGCGGCGGCGGCGGGCCAGCCGATGGAGGTGGAGACGGTCATGGTCAGACCCCTTCCTGTGAGGTGTGGTGTGGCCGGGAGCGGACGGGCAGGCGATGGAGCCAGAGCCAGATGCCGTGCACCCGGATCAGGGCTGAGATCCGCTGGGGCATGAGGGGCTGGCGGACGAGCCGGCGGGCCAGGGCCGGGCGCGTGGCGGGTTCCGGGCGACCCTGGAAGGTCGCGGTGAACGCCACGGCATCGTGGCGTCGCAGCGTCACGGTCGTGGCAACACGGTCCGGCGTCAGGATGAACCGAAGTTCGTAGCTGCCGCTGACGTCGAAGAACGGGGAGACATAGAAGCTCTTGTCCGTCACGGCGGTCCCGGCCTCGTCTGGCCGCAAGAGGTAGGCGTGCCGCTCGCCGTAGGTGTTGTGGACCTCTGCGACGACGCACACGAGGACCCGGTCGCTGTCATAACACCAGAAGACCGAGAGCGGGTCGAACACGTGGCCCAGGACCCTGGCGTTGGCCAGCATGATCACTCGGCCGCGATCACCGAGCTGGATGCCGCCCAGCGCCAGGTAGTTCTCGATGTTGCGCTTGATCGGCAGGCGGGGGTCGCCGAGGTGGTCAGCGCTGCTGAAGTGCGCGAACGCCCGCAGGTGCCAGGGCTGGCGGGGGAGGCAGTCCAGGTCGACCAGCCACTGGTAGACCCGGTGCCGGAAGGCGTGCCGGACCGGTCCGGGCCGCCGGTGCGTGACCTGGCCGACGACCAGGGCCGGCAGCGAGGGCAGCGGCGGGCGTGCGGGTGCGGACGCCGGCCTGAGCGAGGCCGTGCTCACCAGGTCACTCCGAAGTGTCGTGCTGCCTCCACGCCGGAGCGGCACCCG
Source organism: uncultured Actinomycetes bacterium (assembly GCA_963722275.1). Classification (GTDB taxonomy): domain Bacteria; phylum Actinomycetota; class Actinomycetes; order Streptosporangiales; family Streptosporangiaceae; genus Palsa-504. Next base: position 3,908 of record CAVRMX010000016.1, read on the forward strand.
TCCTCGTGGAATCCCCACCCGTGGTAGGCGCCGGCGTACACGGTGCGGCCGGTGGCCAGGCTGCTCAGCCGTGACTGCGCGTGGACCGCTTCGGGGGTGTAGATCGGGTGCTCGTAGTCCATCGTCGCCAAGATGGACTCCGGGTCGAGGCGCTCGCGGTCGTTGAGCGTGACCAGGAGGTCCTGCGCGGCCCGGTGTCCCTGAAGCCGGTTCATCCAGTACGTCACCACGGCAGGCTGGTCGGGCCGGCCGCAGGACGTCATCCGGTAGTTCCAGCAGGCCCGGGCTCGCGCGGCGTCCGGCAGGACCGAGCTGTCGGTATGCAGCACGGTGACGTTGCGCGAGTAACCGAACTCCTTGAGGGTGCTGACCTCCTCGTCGCTCGGGTCGGTGAGCAGGCCCAGGGCCTGATCGGCATGGGTCGCGATAACGACACGGTCCACGTGGGTGAGGTGACCCGTGACGTCACGGATCTCCACGCGCCCCGCGCCGCGGGTGACGTCCGTGACAGCGTGGGCCGCACGGACGTCCGGCAGCAGCGCGGCGAGCCGGTCGACGTAGGCGCGGGACCCCCCGGCGACGGTGTACCACTGCGGGGAGCCGCTCACGCGCAGCATCCCGTGGTGGTCGAGGAACCTGAACAGGTACCGCGCCGGGTAGCGCAATGACGTCTCGCGCCCCGCGGACCACACGCACGATACGACCGGCACGGCGTAGTGGGCGATGAAGTAGTCACTGAATCCCTCCCGCCGGAGGAACTCACCGTAGGTCGTCAGGTCGCTGTCAGCGGCCGCCCGCAGGAAGGCGGCGGCTCGTCGGTGGAATCGCTTGACCTGCAACAGCATGCGGATGAACCGCGGATCGAGGAGGCGGTGCGGCTGGGCGATAATGCCGCGCAGCCCGCGTCCGCCGGCATACTCCAGCCCGCACTCCTCGCACCGCACGCTCATGCTCATCTCGGCGGGACGCACCTGGACGGCGAGCTCGCCGAAGAGCTTGCGCAACCAGGGGTAGGTTACGTCGTTGTGGACGATGAACCCGCTGTCGACGGCGTGCCGCCTGCCGTCCGAGCCGCGGACGTCGTGGGTATGCGCGTGACCGCCGAGCCGGTCCTCCGCCTCAAAGACGGTGACGTCATGGGTGCGGGAGAGAAGGTAGGCAGCGGTCAGGCCGGAGACTCCTGCCCCGATGACGGCAACCGACGGCCGCCGCGCGCCCGCGGCTGTGCCATGCTCCTGGGAGGTGGCGGTCGCCGTGCCATTGGCGCAGGAATCCATGCTGTCAGCCCTCGTCTAGAGTTTGTCTAAGGTTCGTATAGGCCTGACAATAGCTTTGGCGGAGCGGCCTTGTCAAATGTTTGTCTAAGGATTGTAGAGTGTTTGTATGGATGCTCCCGAGAACTCGCCGCTGCTGCGTATCGGTGAGCTGAGCCGGCGCCTCGCCGTGAGCGACCACGTCCTGCGGGCGTGGGAGAGCCGCTACGGCCTGCTTCAGCCGGTGCGTTCGGCCGGCGGGTTCCGGTTGTACTCCGAGGCGGACGCGCGGCGGGTCCGCCGGATGCAGGCTCACCTCGCCCGCGGGCTGTCGGCCGCCGAGGCGGCGCGGGCGGTACTCGGGGAGGACGGCGAGGCCGGTCACGGCCGGCCCGCCGGGGCTGACCGCGTCCCAGCGGCGGCGAGTGAGCTGCCGGGTGTCCTCCGGCAGGCGCTGGACGCCTTCGATGAGCCGGCCGCACAGGCAGTCCTTGACCGGCTCGTGTCCGACCTCTCCCTGACAACGGTGCTCCGGGAGGTCGTGCTGCCGTATCTCGCCGAGCTCGGGGATCGCTGGGAGCGGGGAACGGCCAGCGTCGCCCAGGAGCATTTCGCCAGCAACGTCATCCGCGGGCGGCTCGCCGGGCTGGCCCGGGGCTGGGGGAACGGGCACGGCCCCCGCGCCGTCCTGGCCTGCCCTCCAGGGGAGCTTCACGACCTGGCGCTGATGGTCTTCGGCATCGTCCTGCACCGCGGAGGGTGGAGGATCGACTATCTCGGGACGGACACCCCGGTCGGGGAGCTGACCCGGACGGTCGACGCGAGGCACCCGGACCTCGTCGTCGTGGCCGTGACCTTGCCGGAGACCCTCGGGCCCCTGGCCGCGCAGCTCACCGCGCTCGCCCAGCGCGCCCCGCTCGCCCTGGCGGGAGCCGGCGCCACGGCGGAGATCGCCAGCGCGGTGGGGGCCCGGCTGATGACGCGCGACCCAGTGACCGAGGCCGAGCAAGCCAGCTGGCCGCGGTGAAACTGCTCGTGGCCCCCGCATGCTCGCGGTCAGCCGAATCTACGGCGCGGCGCCGCCAGATTCAGGCATCACGCCGCCCCAGGCACTGAAGAACACGGAAGCGTACCATTGAGGGCACGCACAGCGAGCCTGGGTGCAGGAGGCTGCGATGAGGCTGCGACCGCATCGGCGGAACCTGGTGGTATGGAGCTCATCCGCCGGCCCGGCGGGCCGGTACGGTGCCCTGAGGTTCACGCGGCCCGGACCTGACCGGCGGATCCGCCGGTCTATCCGCACCGGGGCGCTGCTCACCGTCATCGGCCTGGTGCGGCTGGCCCGCGCCATGCGGGCCCGCTGGCGGCCCTTGCTGTCCGGTACGGTGCTGACGGTGGCCGGCTTCATCATGCGCAGCGGCATGGGCAGCGTGGTCCTCATCCCCGGAATCCTGCTCCTCTTCTCCGCCCTGCTTGTCCCGCCCGACCCTGAGGACCACGAGCGGCTCATGGAGCTAGAGCGCGAGCTGGCCGCGTACTCGACCCCGGCTCAGCGGCGCGATCTTGAGGCCATCCTTGACCGGTACCCGGACGGCGCAACGCACGAGGTACGTGACATCCTCGCCCGCCAGGCCGAGGCCGCCGGTAACAACCGGTCTCCGGCCGCCGGCCGGTGCTGAGGGGTTAGGTGCCGAGGGTTACCCGCGCCAGCCCGCCCGGGCCAGGATCTCGCTGATCACGGGTCCCTTGGCGTCGGCGTAGTAGTTCATGTCCCGCCACGGACGGGTGGCGAGGTCCCGCTTGACCTGCTCGTATCGGTCACGGTCGGCTGGGTTCGACCGCAGGTGGTCACGCAGCAGGAGGTACTTGCGGATCTCGGCGTGACCCGGCGGATAGCAGTGCAGGTTCACCGGCTCTTCTGGGCCGCCGCCGCGGAAGCACCGGTGGCCGGTTCCCTGACCCGCAGCTCGTAGCCGGCGTCCTCCAGGTCGGCGGCGTAGGCCGGCTCGTCATCGACATCGTCGATGGCCACGACGATGTCGATGACGGGCTTGGCGGCCAGCCCGGGCACGGCCGTCGAGCCGATGTGCTCGACGGCCGCGCCCGGATGACGACCGCGGTTACGGCCAGAGCGCCCGGAGGGCGTCGGGCACTTCCGCCACGGCGGCGGAGCCCAGCGTGACCAGCTGGAGGATGTAACCCGCCAGGCTGGAGACCAGGACCCGGGCCAGCGCGTCCGCCGAGACCTCTCGCGGCAGGTCCCCCGCGTCCTGATGCTCCCGAACGACCTCGGCGAGATCGCCGTGCATCCCGGTCAGCAGATTCCTCAGCTGCGCGGCGAGCGAGGGGTTGCGCAGTGTCTCCGACCAGACGAGCAGGGCCAGGCGGCCGAGGCCGTCCCGCTCGTCCTTGGCCCTCACGATCTCCAGCACCTCGGCCATCACGGCCCCCACCGAGCGTCCCGGCTGCTGGGTGGCGGCCAGGTGGATCATCGCCAGGACGTCGCGCATGTTCTCCTCGGCGATGGCGATGATCACGTCGTCCTTGCTGGCGAAGTAGCGGTAGACCGCGCCGGAGGACAGTCCCGCCTCGGCGAACAGGTCCTGCATGGACGTCGCGTGGAAGCCGTCGCGCAGGAAACAGCGCCGGGCCGCGGCGAGGATCTGGTCGCGGCGGGCGTCCCGGTACTGCTGGGTGACCTTCGGCATGCTCCCCCCACACGCAATATAAAACGAATATTCGTATTATTACATACCGAACGGGTGGCAGCCGGGCCCTGGCCACCGGCGGCGCGGCGGGCCGGCGGAAGCGCACCCGGGCGTCAGCCGGGCTGCTGGCCGGCGCAGCGGGCGTGGCGAGGATGATCCTGGTGGGCATCCCCGTCCGCGGGAGCCGGCCCGGTCCGCTGCGGGCCGGGAATGAGCCAGTCGGCGCTCGCCGTGTCGTATCCGGCCGCCGGCGGATCTGGCCGCGGGTGATCCAGGCTCCGGCCGGCGGCGAACTGGAACGGAGCGTGGTGGCCGGTGAAGATGGCCGCGACCCCGAGGACGATCCAGATGATGAGGACGCTGAGGTGACCGGAGCCGCCGTTGCCGTTGAAGTAGGCGGTACTGCGGAGCAGGCTGGCGCCGGCCCCCGGGGGTAGCCATTGCCCGATATGGCCGACCGCCGAGGGCAGCAGCTGCGGCGCGGAGGTGGCGCCGGAGAACGGGTTGCCGATGAAGATCATCAGGGCGGCGCTCAGGCCGAGGCCGGCCGGGCCGATGAGCGCGATCAGCCCGGTGGCGGGGGCGCTGACGGCCAGCAAGGTGAGGAAAAGCGCCGCCCAGCTGGCCAGGTGCTCGTGCGGCAGGGCGCCGAGAAAGCCCTGGGCGATCAGGTAGGCGCCCAGGCTGGCGGTGGCGGAGACAGTGGCCACGGCCAGGACCTGGCGCCAGGCGGGCCGGAATCGCAGCACCAGCGCGATGACCGACGCCATGATGATGGCGCAGATGGTCAGGGGCAGCACCGCGGAGCCCAGGACCAGCCCCCGGGGATCGCCAGCGGAGGTGGGCACCACGTCGACCGACCTCACCGGGATCGCCGCCTGCCCGCCGCCAGACGCCCCCGCCGGCCTGGCGGCGGCGTGCGCGAGATCCTGGCCCACCGTGCTCAGCAGCCCGGCCACGGTGGGGCTGGCCGCGCTGGCTTCCAGCACCGTGATGCCGCGGACGCCGATGTCGAAGGCGCCGTAGATGTCGCGGTCCCCGATCGCCGATCGCGCCGATGCCTCGTCCGGGTAGAGGTAGAAGTCGAAGCCGCCCGGCTCGCGGCTGGTCAGGCCGGCCACGGCCGCCTCGGTCGCGCGGCTGGTGCCCACGATCCCGACCGGCAGGTCGCGCGGCGCGAGGCGTGCCACCGGCCACGCGAACGCCAGCACGCCCAGCACGATCATCATCGGCAGCACCGTCGAGATGATGATCAGCTGACGCCACGGCGGGTGCTTTGCCAGTGGATTCCGCACGGCCCGGACCTCCTGATCGCGAATGATCATTCTCTTTTAGTTTGCGGCAGGCCCGGGCCGATGTCAAGACGAACATTCGTTTTCTTATAGGGGTAGCCGTCCTCTCCTAGGGGTAGCCGTCCTCCCTTAAGGGGAGTATGCCGGATCCTCCTCGGCATCTCCCGCGGTAATCCGGGACCGGGACGCCGGGCGGGCAGCGCAGGGGCACGCCTGGTCCCCCTGGCCTCACAGGCCCCATGAGCCTCGGGACCGGCCCCGAGGCGAGCCGATGGGCCGACCGGGGCGAAACGGGTCCCCGGCCGGGGCAGGCGGCACCTGACCGGTGCTCTAACTGACGAGGGCCACCGCGCGGGTGGGGCCGCCGTGCGCGCCCTGCAGCTTGAGCGGGAACCCGGCGAAGGTGAACCGGGTGTTCACCACCTGGTCCAGGTTCGCCAGGTTCTCGTAGTGCGTGATGTGCTCCCGGCGGCACATCATGTGGACCGGGTAGCTGGTGCTGGCCGGGTTGTCCGGGGTCGGGCTGTCTACGCCGAACGTCTTCACCTGGCGGCGGACGATCCACTCGCTGGCCGACTCGCCCAGGCCGGCGAATTCGGTGAGGTACCGCTTGTCCCCGGCGAAGCGGTTCCAGGTGCCGGTGTGGAACAGCACGATGTCCCCCGGCTGCACGCTCACCGGCGACGCGGCCTCGATCCGGTCCAGGTCCCCGGCCGTGATATCGGTGCGCGGCGGGAAGCCGGTGACGTCCAGGCACACCGCGGTGCCGTAGAACAGGTCAAGCGGCATCTTCTCGATGGTCTCCGCCGACGGATCGGGATCGAGGTGCGAGAAGGAGTCGACGTGCGTGGGCCCGTTGTCGTTGAGGATGAACCCGGTCGTCTGGAACGAGAAGCCGCTGTCGAACCGCGGCGCCGTCTCCTCGTGCGTCGCGTGCTCGAACTGCACCGTCTTGAGATGGCCGGGATACACCTTCATGCCCTCGTAGATGTCCTGCGACAGGTCGATGATCCGCATCGGTCTCCTTCGGAGGGAATCAGTACATGACGACGCCGGCGGTGACGTTGAGGTCCTCGCCGGTGATCGCGGCCGAGCCGCCGGACGCGAGGAACACGCAGGCCGCGGCGACCTCCTCCGGGCGAACCATGCGGCGCAGCGGTGCCAGGCCGTCCGCCTCGGCCCGCACCGCCTCCTCGGTGATCCCGCGGACGGCGGCCTGCCGGCGCAGCACATCTTCGATCCGCGGCCCGGCGACCATGCCGGGGCAGATCGCGTTGACCCGGATCTGGTGCGGTCCCAGTTCGGCAGCCAGCGTGCGGACCAGCCCGATCACGCCCATCTTCGCGGCGGCGTAGGGCGTCCGGCCGTGCAGCGGGCGCTTGCCGGTGATGGACGAGATCGCGATCAGGGTGCCGTCCCGGCGCTCGATCATGGCCGGGATGAACGCCCGGAAGGTCAGGAACACCCCGTCGAGGTCGGTGGCGATCGTGTCCCGCCAGTCCGCCAGCGTGATCTCGTGCAGCGGCGCCGTGGGGCCGGCGATACCCGCGTTGGCGATGACCGTGCGGACCGGGCCGATCTGACCCGCTCGTTCGGCCAAATCTGTGACCGAAGCCTCGTCGCGGACGTCGCAGGCCAGCGGGACGGCGGTCCCGCCGGCCTTCTCCGCCTCGGCCACCGTGTCCGCCAGGGTGGCCGGGTTGCGGGCCGCGGCGGCGACGGTGAACCCGGCGGCGGCCAGGGCCACGGTGATGGCCCGTCCGATCCCCCGGTTGGCGCCGGTGACCACCGCGACCGGCGGGACCGGGAGAGCCGGCGGGCTCACCCGGCCCCGCCGGCCGCGGGCCCTGCGGCTCGCAGGGCTGACAGGATGCGTTCGGGGGTCATCGGCAGCTCGGTGAGGCGGACCCCGAACGGGTGCAGCGCGTCGTTGACCGCGGCGTTGATCGCGGCCGGCGCCATCATCCGGCCGCCTTCGCCGCCGCCCTTGACGCCGTGCGGGGTGTACGGCGACGGGGTCTCCACGTGGCCGATGGTGAGCTCAGGGACCTCCATCGCCGACGGGATCAGGTAGTCGAGGTAGCTCGAGGACAGCAGCTGGCCGTCGTCGTCGTAGACGTACTCTTCGTACAGGGCGGTCCCGATGCCCTGGGCCGTGCCGCCGACGATGTGCCCGGCCAGCGAGCGCGGGTTCACCAGCGTCCCGCAGTCGTGCACCGCCGTGTACCGCAGGAACGTGACCGCGCCGGTCTCGATGTCCACCTCCACCACGGGGATGTGGCAGGCATGGCCCATGAAGGGGTAGAAGACGCCGAGGTCCTTGCGGTCCGCGGACGGCATCGTCGTGTAGGGGTGGTCGAACACCTTCGACTCGTCCAGGCCGCTTTCCATGTCCGCCGGGAAGCTGTGCTTGAACAGGTGCAGCGCGATCGCGATCTCGGCCAGTGACTTCTTCCGCTCCGGGTCGCCCCTGACCTGGAAGCCGCCTTCAGACCATTCCACGTCGTCCGGGTCGATCTCGAGCAGGTGGGCCGCGGCCCGGCGGGCCTTCGCCTTGATCTTGCCGGCCGCCCCCTCGACCGCGCCCGCCAGCATCACGGTCGTGCGGGAGCCGCCAGGACCGGTGGCCGGCAGCCCGTCGCGGCTGCCGTGGTAGACGACCGAGACGTCGTACGGGCTGCAGTCGAATTCCTCCGCGACGAACTGCGCGACCATCGTCTCTGGGCTGTTGCCCCAGAAGGCGCAGGAGTACAGCACGGCGGTGATCCCGCCGGTCGCGTCGACCTTGAGCGACACCGACTCCGGGGTGGAGGTCACCGGGGCGCCCGGCTCGTCGAACCAGAACCAGAACTCGGTCGCGGAGAACACGCTGCGCTCCTGCGCGGTGATCAGCCCGATGCCGATGCAGCGGCCCTCCTCCTCGCGCAGCCGCCTCTGCTCGGCCCGCCAGTGGCCGTAGTCCGCGAGTTCCAGGGCCTTGTCGAGCACCTGGTCGTAGTCGCCCGAGTCGTAGACGTTGCCGGTGGGGATGAAGTACGGGAACTGCCTGATGAAGTTCTTGCGGCGGATCGCCACCGGGTCCAGGCCGAGTTCCCGCGCGGCCAGCTCGACCATCTGCTCCAGCATCCAGTTGTTCACCTCCGAGCCGAACCCCCGGTAGGCGCCCTGCTGGTTCTTGTTGGTCAGCGCGGCCCGCACCCGGTAGCGCACGCTGCCGATCGTGTACGGCCCGGTGACCTGGGCCAGGGCGTTGCCGTGATGGCCCACGCCGAACTGGATGTAGGCGCCGTAGTCGTCTACGACGTCGATCTTGATGCCGCGCATGGTGCCGTCGCGCATCACGGCGAGCTCGACGTCGTAGACCCGGTCGGAGCCGTGGTGGTCGCAGTTGGAGATGTTGTCGACGCGGTCTTCCAGGTAGGCGACCTTCCGGCCGGTCTTCCGCGCGCACATGGCGGCGATGATCCCCGGCTTGTTGGCGAACAGCTTGGAGCCGAAGCTGCCGCCGGCCGGCACCGGCCTGATGTCCAGCTTGTTCACCGGCACCTTGAGCGTGCCCGCGGCCATGAACAGGTAGCTGGTGAAGCTCAGCGTGTTGGTGTCGATGGTGAAGCTGCCGGTGCCCATGTCGTACTCGGCGATCGCGCCGACGGTCTCCAGCGGCTGGCCGCCCGAGCGGTGCCAGCGGAGCCGGTCCCGCACCACCACGTCGGCCTCGGCGAAGTCGCGGTCGACGTCGCCGAAGTCGAAGGTGCGCTCGTAGGCGCAGTTCGACTCCAGCGCCTCGTGCACCAGCGGGGCCCCGTCGGCCAGGGCGCGCTCCGGGTCGGTCACCGGGGGCAGCGGCTCGTACTCCACCTCGATCAGCTCGAGCGCGTCCTCGGCCAGGTAGCGGCTGTCCGCGACGACGACCGCGACGCCCTCGCCGACGTACCGCACCTTGTCCGCGGCCAGGCAGCGCCAGGTGTGCCTGGCCGGGTCGGGGCCGAAGTCGGGCATCGGGTTGCACAGCTCGGCGGCCTCCGGGCCGGTGATCACCGCGTGCACGCCGGGTGCGGCCTTGGCCTGGCCGGCCTCGATCCGCACGATCCGGGCGTGCGCGTGCGGGCTGCGCAGCACGGCGGCGTGCAGGGTGCCGGGGGTGATCCGGTCGGCGATGTAGCCGCCCCGGCCGAGCAGGAACTTCGGGTCCTCGACGCGGCGGATCGACTGGCCGACCCAGCGCCGTTTGCCGGAGTGGTCGCGGACGGGAGGTGCGGCGGCGGCCCGGTCGGTGGTGGTCACGAGGCGGTCTCCTTGGTGGCGCGCAGCCGGCCGGCGGCGCCGATCACGGCCTCGGTGATGAACTGGTAGCCGGTGCAGCGGCACAGGTTGCTGGCGATGGCCGCGCGCACCTCGGCCGGGGTCGGGTCGGGGTTGTCCGCGAGGATCTCACGCGCCCGCATCAGCATGCCGGGGGTGCAGTAGCCGCACTGCAGGGCCTGCTTCTCCGAGAACTCGTCCTGCAGCGGGTGCATCTCGCCGTCCCTGGCCAGGCCCTCCACGGTGCTGATGTCGGCGCCGTCGGCCTGCACCGCGAACGTGATGCAGGACCGGATGCTGGCCCCGTTCAGCAGCACCGTGCAGGTGCCGCAGACGCCGTGCTCGCAGCCGATGTGCGTGCCGACCAGGCCGAGGTCCTCGCGGAGGAAGTCGACCAGGAGCCGCCGCGGCTCGACCTCGGCCACGTGCGGGTGGCCGTTCACGGTCAGGCTGATGGTGCAGGTAGCGGGGGCCAACGTGCTCACCTCTCGTTCCGTGCGCGTGATGTGGCCAGCTCGATCCCGCGCCGCAGGTAGGTCCGGGCCAGGGCGAGCCGGGTCTGCGGGCTGGCGTGCAGGTCGCCGGCCGGGGTCAGGCCCCCGACGGCCGCGCCGGCGGCCTCGGCGGCGGCCGTGGTGATGTCGCGGGCGTCGGCGCCGGCCAGGACGCGTTCGGCCGCGGTGGCGCGGATCGCGGTCGGGGCCACGCCGGTGACGGCCAGGGCGGCCCGCCGGACCCGGTCGCCGTCCAGGTCGATGAGCGCGGCCACGCCGACCACGGCGAAATTGGCGTGGATCCGGGAGAACTCGACGTACGCGTGCCCGCCGGGCCAGACCGGCAGCCTGATCTCGGTGAGGATCTCGTCCGGTGCCAGGGCGGTGCTGAACGGCCCGGTGAGGAACTCCGCGGCCGGGATCACCCGGGATCCGGCCGGCCCGGCGGCCACCAGGTCCGCGCCGGAGGCGAGGGCCACCGCGGGCAGTTCGGCCGCGGGGTCGGCGTGGGCCAGGCTGCCGCCGATCGTGCCGCTGTTGCGGACGGGCGTGTGCGCGACGAGCCCGACCGCCTCGGCCAGCAGGGGAGCGGCCACGGCCACCTCGGGCGAGCGTTCCAGCTCCGACAGCCTGGTCATGGCCCCGATGGCCAGGGTTTCGCCCTCGCGCCGGATGCCGCTGAGCCCGGCCACGTTGCGCAGGTCGATGAGGTAGCCGGGCTTGGCCAGCCGGAAGTTCATCAGCGGGATCAGGCTCTGGCCGCCGGCCAGTACCCGCGGCTCGGCCTCGGCGTGCTCGGTCAGCAGCCCGATGGCTTCGGCCAGGGTGGCCGGCGCGGCGTAGGAGAACGGGGGCGGTTTCACGGCGACCTCCCGGGGTGGCGCGGCTTCGTCGGCGCGGCGGGCGGCCCGCGGGAAGACCCGGGAAGACCCGGGAGACCCGAAAGGACCCGGAAGACCCGGGAGGACCCGGCCCGCGGCACGGCCCCTTTCGATGCTGCCGCCGGGGGCGGCCGCCCGCCATGTGCACCAGCCCAGGAATGACGGCAGCGGACTGGTCGGCGGCACAAGGCGGCGCCGGATGTCCGCTGGGTTCAGCCCGGCGTCCCGAGCCTGGCGACCTCGCGGATCGTCAGCGCCAGCTGGAGCTCGAGGCGCACGCCGCTGTCCCGCAGCGTGCGCCCGGTGAGCTGCTCGATCCGGCCGAGCCGGTAGCTGACCGTATTGCGGTGCACGACCAGCGCGGCCGCCGCCGCCGCGGTCGAGCAGCCGGCCGAAAGCCAGGCCTGCAGCGTGGCGAGCAGGTCTCCGCCGTAGCGGTCCTCGTGCGCCTCCACGTCCTGGAGCACGGCGGCGGCGAAGCGCCTGAGCGCGTCCGGCGTCCCGGTCTCAAGCAGCAGCGCGGACAGGCCGAGCCGGCCGACGTCCACGAAACCGCCCCGGCCGCTGGCCCGGCGCAGCGCCGCCGCGCCCCGGGCGACCCGGAACGCGGTCGCGTAGCCGGCCGGGTCGCGGGCCACCGGCCCGGCGACCATGGTGACCATTCCCCGCGCGCCTACCGCCTGGCCGGCCTTGGCCAGGACACGGCGGAGCGCGTCGCCGGGATCGGGTTCGGCGGGCAGCAGCAGGACGTAAGCGCCGTCGTACGGCCCCACCAGCGGGACCGGCCCCGGCTCGGCCGCGGCCCGGGCCAGTTCGGGCAGCCGGATGGCCGCCGGGACCGCGGCGTCGACGGTCAGCAGGGCCAGGACGTGCGGCCGGGACAGGTCGTGGCCGATCGCCGCCGCCCGGTCGAGGACGGCCCGGGGCCGGACCGGGCCGCCGTCCCTGAGCAGGTCGCCGAGCAGGTCGCCGGAGAGCCTGCTCTGCACGTCGAGCAGGTGCCGTTGCTGGAGCATCAGCAACGCGACGACCAGCGCGAACCGCTCCACCACCCGGAGCTGAACGGGTTCAGGCTCGGCGGGCGGGGCGGTCACCCACAGGCGCCCGGCCAGTTCGCCGCCCACCACGACGGGGGCCGCCCAGGCGGCCGCGCCAGTAGGCGGCTCGCTCGCGCCAGCCGGCGGCGCGCCCGTGGCGGCCGGCCGCCCGCCCGCCGCCGCAAAGGCCGGGAGCCCGGGCGCGGCGCCCCGGCCGTTCGGTTCCGGTGCTGGCAATTCCGGTGCTGGCAGTTCCGGGACCGGCACCCTGGCTACCGTGTAGCGCCGGCCCGACGCCTCCTGGGCCTTCAGCGCGGCCCGCGCCGCGCGCGCCCGCCGCGCGGCCGGGGCGGGCGGCGGGCAGTAGCCCGCGGCGGGAGCGCTCGCCAGCACGTGGCCGTCGGTGTCCTCCACCGTGACCGACGCGCGCAGCGCCGCCGCGAGCGCGCTGACCAGCTCCGGCAGCCCGCCCTCGTCCAGCACGAGCTGCATCAGCTGGTGGTGCTGCCGCTCCGCCCACTCCAGCACGGCCCGCCCGCGGCGCAGCTCGTCGTTGGCCAGGGACAGCTCCCGGATGACCTCCTGCTGCTCGGCCCGCAGCCGGGCCGTCTCGAGGGCCATCGCGGCCTGGCCGCCGAGCAGTTCGATGAGTTCCAGCTCGGGCCCGCTGAACTGGCGCGCGGTGACCGAGTAGGCCACGATGACCCCGGCCAGGTCGCCGGAACCGCGCAGCGGCGCGGCCAGCAGGGCCCGGTAGCCCTGCGTCGGCGCGAGGTGGCGCAGCCTGCCGTAGGCGGGAGCCCGGCGCACGTCGGGGACGACGATCGTGCGGTCCTCCCGGTACGCCCGGGCGGCGGGGGTGTCGAGGTCGGGGCCGGGCGGGTGGATGCGCAGCGAGCGGCCGTCACTGACCTGGGCCAGGTAGTCGGGCGTGAGCCCGTTGCAGCCGGCGATGTGCAGGCATTCCCGCCGTTCGTCGGCCAGCAGCACCGCGCAGAACTCGAACCCGATCAGCTCGCAGGCCTGCACCGCCACCCGGGTCAGGACCCTCTCGAGCGGCTCGGCGGCATTGACGGACCGAACGATCTCGCTGACGGCGGACATCCAGGACCGCAGCGAGGCCGGGACCTCCGGCATGCCCATACCGGCCCATCCTTACCGCCAGCGCGTGCCCTGGCAAGTACGGGCGGCCCGCTACCGGTCAGGTGCGGTCCGCGGCTCGGGTTCGGCCTGCGGCTCAGGGTCGGCTTGCGGCTCGGGTTCGGCCTGTGGCTGGGCGGGCGCCGGGGGCGCCTGTTCCTGCCTGGCCAGCTTCCTGGTCTTCCGCCTGATCAGCAGGGTGATCACCAGGCCGGCCAGGACCGCCGCGACCAGCCCGAGCCAGGAAAACCGCGACAGCCACTGCTCGGCGGCCAGGCCCAGGTACCAGATCAGGTAGGTGATCCCGGTGGCCCAGATGATCCCGCCGGCGGCGTTGGCCACCAGGAACCGGCCGTACGGCATCCGCAGCGCCCCGGCCAGCGGCCCGGCGAATATCCGCAGCACCGCGACGAACCGGCCGAAGAACACCGCCCACGCGCCGTACCGCAGGAAGATCCGCTCGGCGAAGGCCACGTGCTCCGGCCCGAAGTGAGAAGGGAACCTGCGTCCCAGCCAGCCGAACAGCGGCTGGCCGAAATGGTGGCCGACCAGGAAGCCCACCGAGTCGCCGGCGATCGCCCCGGCGCTGGCGCAGACCGCGATCCACCCCGGCGACAGGGCGAGCTTGTGCTGGGTCGCCAGCACCGTCGCGGACACCAGCGCGATCTCACCGGGAACCGGGACCCCCAGGCTCTCGATCATGACCAGCAGGCCGACGGTCAGGTACACCGCCAGCGGCGGGATCGACTCAAGCAGGTGGTTGACCAAGTCCCCTGGGCCCCTTCCGGTGATACTCCTTGAAGGTAGCCGAGCGGGAGGACCCGCCGTGACCGGGGACGGAGGCCGTGCGGAGATGGGACCGAGGCGCAGCGGCTGCTGGCCCGCTACCTGTTCGCGCACACGACCGCCCACCGCATCGAGGCCAGCGCGGATGTGGCCAACCGCGCCGAGCGGCGGGCCCTGGAGAAGGCCGGGTTCACCGCCGAGGGGATCTCCCGCGGCATCGGCTGGCGTGACGGCGAATGGCGTGACGGGGTGACCTACAGCCTGCTGCGCACCGACCAGGCCCGCTGATTTCCTGTATCGGTTGCCGATAGATCGGTTGCCGATATAGGATGGGCCCGTGCCGAGAAGGAAAGCCGACGACCAGCCAGGGCCGGACCGCGCGAAGGCGCTCGACGGGTTCGGCCGTTACGCCGGCCCGGCCACCCTCATCCTGTCCAGCCTCGCCGACGGCGCCAAGCACGGCTATGCCCTGACCAAGGACATCGAGTCCTTCGCCGGCGTCCGGCTGGCCCCGGGCACGCTCTACGAGGCGCTGGCCCGGCTCCAGGCGCAGGGGCTGATCGAGCCGGTGGAAAGCCATGACCGCAGGCGCCCCTACCGGCTCACCCCCGTCGGGGCGGCCACGCTGCAGGCCCAGCTCGACGCGCAGCGCCGGGTCGCCGACGTCGGCCTGCGCCGCCTGGCCCAGGGCTGGGGCCTGACGTGAGCGCCCCGGCGGGCCGCCGTGCCCCGGCAGGCCGCGCGGCGCGGCTGCTGCACTGGTACCCGAAGGCCTGGCGATCCCGCTACGGCGAGGAGTTCGCCGAGCTCCTGATCTCCGACATCGGCGAGCGTCCGCGATCGCGGTCGCGGACGGCAGACGTGATCCGCGGCGGGCTCGTCGCCCGGCTCGCGGACGCCGGGCTGTCCGCCAGCGTCGCCCCGCAGGCCGCCCCGCAGGCCCGGGCCAGCCTGGCCTCGCTCGCCTGCTCCGCGGCCGTCTTCCTCGGCTTCGGCGGCGCCATGTGGTCCCAGCTCACCATCGGCTGGCAGTGGTCCGCGCCGGACACCGCCGGGGTCGTCGCGACGACCGCGATGTCGGCGGCGATGCTGGTGCTCGCCGTCCTGGCGCTGCTCGCCGCGGTGCCGGTGGCGTGGACCGCGGCGGCGCGGATCGCCCGCGGCCGCCTCCAGGGCCTGCTGGGGCCCTGGCTGCTGTTCCTGGCCGGGCTGGCCATCGTGGTGGCGGGCGGTCGGCACTTCGGGAACGGCTGGCCGGGCACCGGGGGTCACCCGTGGGCCCGCCAGGGCCTGGTGCCCGCGGGGGTGGCCGCCTTCTCCTGGGCGTCAACGCTGTCCGTCTCCTCGTTCTGGGCCCACCCCTCCGCGCTGGCCGCCTTCCCGGCGGCCGAGCTCGCCTGGATGGCCCTCAGCCCGCTGGCCCTGGCCGGCGCGGTGACCGGCGCGGCCGCGCTGGTCCGCCGGGTCGAGCTCTCGCCGGCCGTGCTGCGCCACCAGGCCCGGCTGGGCGTCGCGGCCTGCGTCACCATGGCCGTCTTCCTCGGCGGGGCCGGCGCCTGGATCACCGACCGGGCGGCCGCCCCCGGCACGCTGTTCCACCCGGGGACGATCGACGTGGCGGGCGCCGTGATCATGGCCGGGGCCCTCGCGGTGGCGGGGCAGGCCGCGCGTCGGGCCCGGACGGCCGCGTGACCGGAAACAATAGGACCGAACGGACCGGGCGCCACGCGTCCGCCGCCCCGGACCAGCCCCGGCGGGCGGACCAGCCCCGGCAGGCGGCCTGGACCAGGCGCCGGGTGCTGACGCTCGCGCTCGCCCCGGCGGCGGTGCTGGCCGGCGCCGGACTGGCGGGCACGGAACTGATCTCCCGCGGCGTCCTGCCGGGCCGGGCGATGCTCGAGAAGCTCGACGGCGCGTGCTCGGTGCCTGACCCGCCGCTGGCGTACTCGCCCCTCGGGCCGTCGTTCTCCGGCACGTTCCGCTCCGCCGCCCGGCGCCGGACGGTCGGGTACACGATCGCCTACCCGCCCGGGCACCGTCCCGGGGACGAGCTGCCGCTGGTGGTCATGCTGCACGGCTACGGGGGGAGCCACGCCGACGCCCTGGCCGGGATGTCGCCCGCGCAGGGGCTGGCGCTGAAGCCCGGCGGCCGGCCGCTCGCGCCGATGGCGATGGTCACCGTCGACGGCGGCGGTGGCTACTGGAACCCGCACCCCGGCGACGACCCGATGGCGATGGTGACCGACGAGCTGATCCCGCGCTGCCAGCGCCTCGGCCTGGGCCGTCCGCCCCGGCGGATCGGCACGCTTGGCATCTCGATGGGCGGCTACGGGGCGCTGCTGTTCGCCGAGAAGTTCCCGCGCCTTATCGCCGCGGCGGCCGCGATCAGCCCGGCCATCTGGACCAGCTACCCGCAGGCCAGACAGGCCAACCCCAGTGCCTACGCCTCCGCCGCGGCGTTCGCCGCCGGCGACGCGGTCACGCACGCCGCCGCGCTCGGCCGCCGCCCGGTCCGGGTCGCGTCGGGCTACGACGACCCCTTCTACCCGGGCGTCCAGGCGCTCGCCCGTGCTCTCCCGGCTCATGGGGGCGGGGCCGTGGTGGATTTCGGGCCGGGCTGTCACGACGGCTCGTTCTTCGCCGCGCAGGAACCGCCGTCGCTGGCGTTCCTGGCGGATCACCTCACCCGCTAGCCGGGCGGACCGCGCTGGTCCGGCGACGGCTCGGTGAACAGCGCGGTCAGCCCGTCCGCTTCGGGGTCCGCGGACAGCACCACGGCCTCGTCGCCCGCCCGCAGCGTGGTGTCGGACCGGATCGGGACCAGGCGGCCGTCGCGGATGATGAAGCTGATCCAGGTGTCCTCGGTGACCGGCAGGTCGCTGACCTGCGTGGTGTCGGCGGCCGCGCCCGGCGCGACCACGAACCGGTGCAGGCCCTCTGGCTCGTGCTGGAACCGGATGCCCAGGCTCCACGGCTCGGGCTCGATCGTGCGCAGCGGCACCCGCAGCCGCCGCAGCAGCCACGGCACGGTGCCGCCCTGCACGACGACGGAGAACGCCACCACCACGAAGATGATCTGGTAGAGGCGCTGCGCGCCGGGCGCGCCCGCCTCGACGATGAACGCGCCGAGCAGGATCGGCACCGCCCCCTTGAGGCCGGCCCACAGGACGACCAGCCGCTCGCCGCGGCCCAGCCGTACCGGCCACAGCAGCAGCCCGACCAGCAGCGGGCGGATGACCAGCGCCAGCAGCACCGCGAGCACCAGGCCGGCCAGCCAGACCCAGTGGTCGGCCAGGCTGTGCAGCTGGATGGTCAGGCCCAGGAGGGTGAACGCGACGATCTCGGCCAGGCTCGCCAGCGAGGAATGAAAGCGCTCGATCTCGCGCCGGTACGGTGCGCGCGCGTCGCCGATGAGGGCGCCGGCGATGAACACGGCCAGGAAGCCCGACCCGTGCGCGGCGGTGGCCAGGCCGTAGATCGCCAGGGCGCTGGCCAGGACCCGCAGCGGATACAGGCCCTCGCTCGGCAGCGGCACGCGGCGCATGAACGCCAGCAGCGCCCAGCCTCCCGCCGCGCCGACGGCGGTGCCGATGGCGAGCTGGGAGAGGAGTTCGGCGGCCACGTGGCCGGCCGCGGCCAGCCCGGTCTGCGACGTGGCCAGCAGGGCGGCCAGCACCGCGATGCTGACCGGGTCGTTGGAGCCGGACTCGCCCTCGAGCAGCGCGCCGCCGCGCCCGGCCACCTCGCGGCGGCCGAGCACGGAGAAGAGCACCGCCGGGTCGGTCGGCGCCAGCGCGGCGCCGAGCAGCAGGGCGGTGCGCCAGTCGAGCGCCAGGACCAGGTGCGCCACGGCCGCCACCCCCGCCGCCGTGACCAGGGTGCCCGGCACGCCGATCCACAGCGTCGGCCCCGCCACCGACCGCAGCCGCCGCCAGCCCACCCGCATGCCGCCGTCGAACAAGATCACCGCGAGAGCGACCGAGACGATGTCCTCCACCAGGCCGAACGACAAGCCGCCAAGCCGCGGCCAGATGCCGGCCGCGGCCGCGGCCGCGAACAGGAAGAACGCCGGAGCCGGGATGCGCAGGCGCTCGCTGATCCGGCTCGAGAGCACGGCCGCCACCCCGGCTAGCGCGGTGACCAGCACGGGCAGGCCGAAGGCCGCTGCTTTCATCGGATCTGGCTCCCTTTCCTGGTTACGGCTTTCCTGGTTACGGCTTTCCTGGTTACGGCTTTCCTGGCTGCGGCTTTCCTGGCTGCGGCGCCGCGCGGTCTGGCGGTCACGGTCAGTTAACCCCGCCGGTATGCAGACGGGCTGCCGGCGACATGGTGACCCGGTGAAGACCGGCCGCCGCCCTCCATCCGGGCTCCATCACCGGCACACCGGGATTCCTCGCCAGCGCCCTATAACCAAGACATAGCGACCAGAGAGGTGACGCGATGGCGTGGGTGATGATTCTCGCCGCTGGCGTGTTCGAGACGGGCTTCGCGGTGGCGCTGAAGCTGAGCCACGGGATGACCCGGCTGTGGCCGACCGTCACCTTCGCCGTGTGCGCGCTGCTGAGCTTCGCGCTGCTGACCGTCGCGCTGCGCCGCCTCGAGGTGGGAGCCGCGTACGCGGTGTGGACCGGGATCGGCGCCGTCGGCGCCGCGAGCGTCGGCATGCTCTTCCTCGGCGACGCGGTCTCCACCCTGAAGCTGGTGTCGATCGGCCTGGTCCTGGCCGGCGTCATCGGCCTCAACCTGTCCGGCGTCACGCCCTCCTGATCCGGCGTCACGCCCTCCTGACGGCCCGGCCGCGTGCCCCGCCTGGACCGGATCCGCCTGGACCGGATCCGCCGGACCGCCTGGACCGGATCCGCCGGACCACCTCGATCAGCCCGCTGACCGCGATGGTGACGCCGAGCGCGAGCAGCAACCCGGCCCAGGGCTTGTCCTCGAAGGCCCGGCCGCCCAGCCGGCCGATGGAAAACGAGTAGCACGCCCAGATCACGCCCGCGGCCGCGGTCGCGATGACGAAGCGGCGGCGCTGATAGCCGACGATGCCGCAGCACAGGGTGACCGCCGTCCGCCCGCCCGGGATGAACCGGCAGGCGACGATGAGCAGCATCCCGTAACGCTCGAGCGAGCGCTCGGCCCAGGCGCGCCTCCGCGTGCCCTTCTCGCCCCGGAAGAACCGGCGCTCGATGCGCGGCCCGAACCGGCGGCCGAGCAGGTAGCAGAGGTTGTCGCCGAGGAACGCGCCGGCCGCCGAGCACGCCACGAGCAGCGCGATGCGGGGATCGACGCTGCCCGCGGTGGCCACGCCGAGCGCGATGATGGCGGTCTCGCTGGGCAGCACGGGCAGGATGGCGTCGAGGGCGGGGATGAGGACCGCGATCGCGTACGAGAGCAGCGAGCCAACCTGCAGGACGTCCAGCGCGATCACGTGCGCACCGGTCCGCGTGCCTGCGGTTCCAGCTCCGGGGCCCGTTCCGGCTCCAGTTCCGGCGCCCGCTCCGGGGTCGGCTCCGGCCCCCGGCCGCGGCGGCTCCGGTCACGGCGGCTCCGGTCACGCCACATGCTGGCTGCGATCGCTCCGCCCGCGACCACCACGATCACCGCGAGGCTCACCCAGACCGGCAGGTGCACTACGGGCGAGAGGACCATCTTCACGCCGATGAACACCAGCAGGACCGCGATGCCCTGCTTGAGGTAGGCGAACCGGTCCACCGAGCCGGCCAGCAGGAAGTAGAGCGCTCGCAGGCCGAGGACGGCGAAGGCGTTGGACGTGAACACCACGAACAGGTCACTGGTGACGCCGAAGACCGCCGGGATGGAGTCGAGCGCGAACACCAGGTCGGTGACCTCGATGGCCACCAGGGCCACGAACAGGGGCGTGGCCAGGGTCTTCCCGCCCGCGCGGACGAAGAAGCGGTGACCGGCGTAGTGGTCGGTGACCGGCAGGATCCGGCGCAGCCCGCGCGCGGCCAGGTTCCGGCCCGGGCGGCCGTCCTCGCCGGAACGGAACATCCGCACGCCCGCCAGCAGCACCAGGATGCCGAACGCGTAGAAGATCCAGCCGGCATGGGCGATGAGGGCACCGCCCGCCGCGATGAAGCCGCCGCGCAGCACGAGCGCGCCGATCACCCCGAAGTGCAGCACCCGCCGCTGCAGCCCGGCCGGCACCTGCAGCGAAGCGAACAGCATGACGAACACGAAGACGTTGTCCACGCTGAGGGCCTTCTCCAGCATGTAGCCGGCGAGGTACTGGCCCGCCGTGGCCGGGCCCCGCCACAGCCAAAGGACGACGCCGAAGGCCAGCGCGGCGGCCACCCATAGGGCGCTGGACCGCGCGGCCGTCCGCAGACCGACCGCGTTCCTGGTCAGGACCAGGTCCGCCACCAGCAGCACGGCGAAGAGCGCGAACGTCCCGGCCCAGGCCCACAGGGGCGGCGTCATCGCGGGAGGCGTCCCGCCCGCGGCCGGACCCGGGCCGGCTGCGCGTCGCAGTGCGGGCAGTACCTGGTCTCGGGCGCGGCGGCGAGCAGGCCGGCCGGGATCGCGGATCCGCACTGCTCGCAGGAGCCGAAGCGGCCCGCCGCGAGGCGGCCGAGGGCCTCCTCGATATCGGCCAGCTTCCGGCGGGCCCCGACCGCGCGGCGCAGCAGCGCCTGTACCTCCGGCTGGTCGCCCCGGTCCCCGGGCCCGTTCCTGCTGCCGCCGGGAACGGCCGCGGCCGCGACGTGGTAGGCCAGCGACAGCTCGGTGACCTCCCGGACGCGGGCCTGCCAGCGGGCCTCGAGCAGGGCCCGCCAGAGCGGGCCGCGGGTTCCGGCGGGTGTCTCGGCGGTCATTGCGGTCTGGCTTCTGCGTTCTTCTCGGGACATCTCGTTTCCTGTGGCTCGGTGCTTTCCTGTGGCTCGGTGCTTTCCTGTGCATCAGGGCCCCGGTCCCGCGGGACGGGCCGGGACGGCCGCTGGGGGCCGGGACCGGGCGCGCGGCGCGAGCGGTGCAGGACAAGGCAGATGACGGCCAGCGCGACGGCGAAGACGATCCAGGGAGCCAGCACGATCAGGTCGGTTCCGGTCATCCGCGTCGCCCTCCAACCGCTGGTGCTGTCACGATCAGTGCACCCGGCGATCGTGCCGGCCCGGTGAAGCTGACATGGTGACGGTGTGGAGGCGGGCCGGGCGGCCGGGATTACCGGACCGGGCCGATGTGAGGATCATGGGAACGCCCAGACGGGCCGGGCGACCAGGCGGAAAGGCGGGATGAGCGGCGATGGCGGCGACGGTGCTGGTGGTCGAGGATGAACGCAAGCTGCGCGACTTGGTCCGCTCCTACCTGGAGCGCGCCGGGTTCACCGTGCTGACGACCGACTCGGGCGCCGAGGCGATCACCATGGCCATGACCTCCGCGCCGGACCTGGTGATCCTCGACCTCGGGCTGCCGGACGTGCCCGGTGAGACGGTGGCTCGCGAGCTCAGGGCCGCTTCGGCCACGGGGTCCACGCCGATCCTGATGCTGACGGCAAAGAGCGCGGAGGAAGACCGGATCCGCGGGCTCGAGCTGGGCGCCGACGACTATGTGACGAAACCGTTCAGCCCGCGGGAACTGGTCCTGCGCGTTCAGGCGATCCTGCGCCGCGGCGGCCCGGCCGCCGCCCACGGGGTCATCAGCTACGGCGGGGGTGAGCTGGTCATCGACGAGCCGCAGCGGCTGGCCACGGTGCGTGGCACGGCCGTCGCCCTGACCCCGACCGAGTGGGGCGTCCTGGTCGCGCTGGCCACCGTCCCGGGCCGGGTGTACTCCCGGTTCGAGCTGATCAACCGGGTGCGCGGGTACGAGTTCGAAGGCTACGAGCGCACCGTCGACTCGCACGTGAAGAACCTGCGGCGCAAGGTCGAGGACGATCCGGGCAACCCCCGGATCGTCCAGACCGTCCTCGGCGGCGGCTACCGGCTGGGCCTGACCCGCGATGACTGACCCCGGCGCGGCGCCTGATGCCGGGCCGGATCCCGTGCTGCCTGGTGCCGTGCCGCCTCGCGGCGGCACCCTCGGCCTCCGGCTGGCGCTGGCCTTCCTCATCGTGGCGCTGGCCGCGGTGGCGCTGCTCGCCGGGCTCACCGCGGTGTTCGCCGCCGCGGACGTCTCCAACCTGGCCAGCCAGCAGCGCGGCGAGCTGGCCCGCGGCATCGCGGCCGCCGCCGCGGCGGTCTGGGACGGAAACAAAACCTGGTCATCCGCTGACCTCCAGCCAGTCCTCGACCAGGCCACGCAGACCGGGTCGGCCGTCCAGATCCGCGACCAGGCCGGGCAGGTTGTCGACTCCTCGCCGGGCTTCGCCGCCGCGGGCGGCCCGCAGTTGAGCATCCCGGTCGTCGTCCGCCACCAGCGCGTCGGTACCGCCGTGGTGCGGCCCACCGGTGCCGGGCTCAACGCCGCCGACGGCGTCCTGGAGACCGCGCTGCTGCGGGCCATCGCCGGGGCGGCCGGCCTGGCGGCGCTGCTCGCGCTGCTCACCGGGCTCGCCGTGGCCAGGCGGATCACCCGCCCGGTCACCCGACTGATCGCGGCGACCCGGGCGATGGCGGCCGGGGACCGCACCGCCCGGGTCGGCGAGATCCGCGCGGCGGGGGAGCTGCGCGAGCTGGCAGCCGCCTTCGACCAGATGTCCGGCACCCTGGAACGTCAGGAGCAGATCCGCCGCAACCTGGTCGCCGACGTCGCCCACGAGCTGCGCACGCCCATCGCGATCCTGCAGGCCGGCCACGAGGCACTGCTCGACGGCGTGGCCGAACCCACCCCCGCCGAGCTCGGCTCGCTGCGCGATGAGGTGCTGCGGCTGGCGCGCATGGTCGGCGACCTGCAGACGCTGGCTGCCGCCGACGCCGCCGCGCTGAACCTGACGCGGCGCCGCTGCGACCTGGCCGACGTCGCCGCCGCCGCGGCCGACAGCCTGGCCCGCAGGTTCGAGGCGGCCGGCATCACGCTGGACAGGCAGCTGGCCGCGAGCCCGGTTCTGGCCGACTCGCACTGGCTGCATCAGGTGATCACGAACCTGCTCACCAATGCGCTGAAGTTCACCCCGGCCGGCGGCCGCGTCACCGTCAGCGCCGGGCCGTCCGGCGCGGAGGCGGTGCTGCGGGTCACCGACACCGGCACCGGCATCCCGGCCGATGAGCTGCCCCGCATCTTCGACCGGTTCTTCCGCGGCCAGCAGGCCGCCCAGATCTCCGGCAGCGGCATCGGCCTGGCCGTCGCTGCCGAGCTGGTCCAGGCCCACGGCGGCGTGCTCACCGCCAGCAGCGAGCCGGGCCAGGGCACCCAGATGACGCTCGCCCTGCCCGCCGCCTAGCCCGCTGGTCAAGTAGCTAGGTACGTCCAGCCCGCCTGGCACCACGGGCCCCATGGGTTCGGGAATTAGCGGGGCCCAGCCGTCCGGAGCCTGCCCGCGCCGGATTAACGGGGAGGATATGGCTTACCGGGAGGATCTGGGCAACCCTGGGGTACCGGATCCTCCCCGCAGGCCGGATCCTCCCCGTTAAATCCGGGACCGGGACGCCGGGCGGACAGTCTGGGCGCACCCCTGGTCCGCCTGGCATCACAGACCCCATGAGCCCGGAGGCGGCCGGCGGCCGAGCCCCCACGCCGCCCCGCCGGCCTCCTCCACACGGTCACCATCGCCGCGTCACCGCGCCTGCAGAGCGCCCGGCTTTCCTGAGACTGGCCACGCAGGCCTGGCCCGGCCGCGCACCTAGCATCCGGGCGAGGGATCGAAGGGATGAAGGAGATCGACCGATGAGAACGACACAACGGGTTCGCCGCGCAGGCCTGGCGGCGGTGGCGGCGCTCGTGATCGGCGGCGGCGGCGTCGCGGTCGGCGCGGCCGCCGGCGGCTCCAGCGCGGCCGCCTCCGGCGCGGCCGCCGCCGGCTCCGGCGCGACCGGGACCACCGCGACGGCCACGCCGGGGCCCGTGGTGCCGGGCAGGTACGCGGGCCCGGCCAGCTACGCGGGCGTGGTCCGGCAGGTGCTGCCCTCGGTGGTGCTGATCAGGACCTCCGAGGGGCTCGGCTCCGGGGTGGTGCTCGACCGGTCAGGCAACATCGTGACGAACGCCCATGTCGCGGGGAACGCCACGAGGTTCCAGGTCCAGGTGGCCGGGGATACCGCCCCGCGCACCGCGCGGCTGGTCGGCACCTACCCGCCCGACGATCTCGCGGTGATCCGCGCCGACGACGCCTCCGGGCTGCAGCCGGCCAAGTTCGGTGACTCGGGCCAGGCGCGGGCCGGCGACGTGGTGCTGGCTATCGGCAACCCGCTCGGCCTGTCCGGCAGCGTCACCCAGGGGATCATCTCCGCGACCGACCGCGCGGTCACCGAGCCGGCCGCGCAGGACCCTGCCGGCCAGAGCCGGGCCGCCGCCGCACTGCCGGGCGCGATCCAGACCAGCGCGCCGATCAACCCGGGCAACAGCGGCGGCGCGCTGGTCAGCACGTCAGGCGAGGTGATCGGCATCCCGACGCTGGCCGCGGCCAGCCCGCAGGGCGGCGCCCAGGCTCAGGGCATCGGCTTCGCCATCCCGTCCAACCTGGCCCGCGACATCGCCACGCAGATCATCGACTCCGGGCACGTCACCAACTCGCACCGCGCGGCGCTGGGCGCCGAGGTCGCGACCGTCCTCAGCTCCGACGGCGCGCCGGGCGGCGTCGGCGTGGTCACCGTCACCAGCGGCGGTGCGGCCGAACGGGCCGGGCTGCGCCCCGGCGACGTGATCAAGTCGGCCGGCCAGGCGCAGACCCCCGACACGACGGCGCTCTCCCAGGCCCTGGCCGAAGCCCGTCCCGGCGACAAGATCACCGTGACGGCCAGCCGCGGCGGCCAGGACCGGGCCGTCCAGGTGACACTCGGCGAGCTGCCGGGCAGCTGACCTCCGGCCGCGGCGCGGGCAAGCCCCTCAGGGCTGGCCTCTCAGGGCTGGCCTCTCAGGGCTGGCCTCTCAGGGCTGGCCCGCGCCGTACCCGTCGTGGTGCAGCAGGGCCGTGTCCTGGCGGCCGAACGGCGTCAGGGACAGGTACAGGTCGGTGCCGCAGGTCAGCCCGATCATCTCGCCGTAGTCGGAGTAGGTGTGCAGGACCGAATCGCCGTCGCGGACGAAGACGCTGATGCCGCCCTTCTCACCGGGCCGGACGGACCATTCCTGGCCCGCGTCGATCAGCTCCTGCTTGGTCTTGAAGTCGTACTCGATGGGCGCGACCGCCTCGTCGTGGGTGACGTGGAAGTCGTAGTTGAAGTCGCTGCCCAGCGACGAGTACCACGGGAACGACCAGCCCATCCGCCGCCGGAACGTCTCGATCCTGGCGATCGGGGCGCGTGAGACGGCGGCGAAGGTGATGTCGCAGGCGTGCAGGTGGGCCAGATGCCCCACGCTGTCCGCCGCATACGAGCAGTACGGGCAGCCCTGGTCCCAGGACGGGTCGAACATGAAGTGCTGGACGATGAGCTGGCGGCGGCCTTCGAACAGGTCCAGCAGGCTCACCTGGCCCCGCGGGCCTTCGAAGACGTAGTCCTTGTCCACCCGCACGGCCGGCATCTCCCGGCGGCGGGCGGTGGCCCGGGCCAGCGCGCCGGCCGCCTCGGCCTCCGCGGCCAGCAGTTCCTTGCGGGCGGCGAGCCACTCACTCGCCGGGACGACCTGCGGAACAGTCATAGCTCTCTCCTAAACGTGCGCGGCTGGCAGGAAAACCTTCCGATCTCACGACGAACGGGCCGGCCCGGCTGGACACCCGGGGCCAGGTTAGGCCCGGCCGGCCCGGGGTAGTGCGGTGCGCCAGGGAGGGGACATGAAAGCTCGCCAGAAAGCCGGAGCTGCCGCCGGAGCCGGGCACCGCATCGACCCGCTCGCGGCCAGGACCGCGCCGCCCCCGGCGACCACGTTCTTCACCGCGGCCGAACGAGCCTGCGCGGCCGCCCTCATCGATCATCTCACCGGCCAGTACCGGGAGCCCCGGGTGCCGGTGCTGCAGCTGATCGAGGCCCGGCTGGCGGCGGGAGAAACGCCGGGAGAAACGCCGGGGGACGGGTCGGCGTGGCGGGACACGCTGTCGTATCTGGACGCCGACGCCCGGGCCCGTTGCGGCACCACCTTCGCCGAAGCCGCCGAGGCCGAACGGCACCACCTGATCCAGGCCGTCAGGGAACTAGGCGCGCACGACTGGCACGGGCGGCCCGCCGCCCAGGTGTGGAGCATGTGGACCTGGTACGCCTGCACGGCCTTCTACTCGCACCCGGCCGCCTGGGCCGAAATCGGCTGTCAGCCTGGCTGACCCGCCGGGCGGGTCAGCTGACCTCGGCTTCCCTGGCCGGGTAGGACCCGGCCGGATCGCGGCCCAGCGTGTCGAGGAAATCAGCCGCCCAGCGGGCCACGTCATGCTCGCTCACCCGCCGCCGCATGGCGCGCATCCGCCTCCTGGCCTCCTGCGGGGTGGTGGTGGCCGCGCGCACGATGGCGTTCTTCAGGCCCTCGATGTCGTGCGGGTTGACCAGGAAGGCGCCGGCCAGCTCGTCGGCCGCGCCGGTGAACTCGCTCAGCACGAGCGTGCCGCCCTCGTCGTAGCGGGCGGCCACGTACTCCTTGGCCACCAGGTTCATCCCGTCCCGCAGCGGGGTCACCAGCATCACGTCGGCGGCCAGGTACAGCGCGGCCATCTCCTCGCGCGGGAAGGACTGGTGCAGGTAGTGGACGGGGGAGTAGCCCACCTCCCCGTGCTGGCCGTTGATCCGGCCCACCGTCCCCTCGACCTCCTCCCGCAGGGTCTTATAGGCCTCGACCCGCTCCCGGCTCGGGCTGGCCACCTGGACCAGCACCACCCGCGATCCGAGACGCCCGTCGTTGAGCAGTTCCCCGTAGGCCCGCAGCCGGTGCAGGATGCCCTTGGTGTAGTCGAGCCGGTCCACGCCCAGCAGCACCAGGCTGGGCTCGCCCAGGGCCTCGCGGATTTCCCTGGCGCGTTTCCCTACCTCGTCCCGCCTGGCGATCTCGGTGAGGCCCGCCGCGTCGATCGAGATCGGGAACGCGGCCGCCTGGATCTCCCGCGTCCCGCCCGGCTCGTGGACCCGCACGGTCGAGCCCTTGGTGGTGAGGCCGACGGCACGCCGGCAGGCCCGCAGGAAGTTGGTGGCGTCGGCCCGGCGCTGGAATCCCAGTAGGTCGGCGCCGAGCAGCCCCTCCACCACCTGCCGCCGCCACGGGAGCTGGGCGAAGATCTCGTAGCCGGGGAACGGGATGTGGTTGAAGAAGCCGATCCGGACGTCGTCACGCCGCTCGCGCAGCATCCGCGGGACCAGCTGGAGCTGGTAGTCGTGCACCCAGACGGTCGCTCCTGGCGCCGCCTGTTCCGCCGCGGCCTGCGCGAAGCGCCGGTTGACGGTCACGTAGGCCTCCCACCACCGGCGATGGAACTGGGGTGGCGCGATGACGTCGTGGTAGAGCGGCCACAGCGTCGCGTTGCAGAAGCCCTCGTAGTATTGCCTGACCTCGGTCTCGGACAGGCCCAGGCCGACCAGGTGCAGGCCGTCCGCCTCGAACGCCCCGGGCGCCGGGCCCGCATCTCCTGACCAGCCTATCCAGGCGCCCCCGGCCTCGCGCATCACCGGTTCCAGGGCGGTGACCAGCCCGCCGGGGCTCGGCTGCCATTCCTGTCCGCCGTCCGGGCTGTCGACCCGGTCCACCGGCAGCCGGCTGGCCACTACCACGAAGTTGTGATCCGCGGGCTCGCCTGCGGTATCGGCTGGCTTGCTCATCGGTGCCATTTGCTCCACCTTAACCAATGGTGGCGGCAGCCAGCGGCCATGGCTGCCCCCGGCTGCTGTCATGATGGTGAACGTTTCCGCCGCCGTCGCGTGGGCACGCTTGCTCTTCACGGCGAGCATCAGCGGCACAACTGAGGGAGACCGCATGGCGCACGACGGAAGCATGTCCGACGTCGTGCAGTCTCGCGGCGCAGGAAATGACCTGGACGCGGTTACCGGCCGGGCGGTCGCCTGGCTGCTGAGCCAGTCACACCTGATCCGGCCCGACGACGTGGCCGAAACGCTGGCCGAGGCGGCCCGGCCGCTTGGCGTGTCCGAAGCCCGGGTGTACCTGGCCGATCTGCAGCAGCGGCATCTCGTGCCGCCGCGGACCGGCGGCCAGGCCCCGGAGCCGCTGCCGATGGACACCACGATGGCCGGGCGCGCCTACCGGACCGTGACCGTCCAGCACATCCCCGCGGGCGACTCGCACCAGGTCTGGATCCCGCTGGTCGAAGGGGCCGAACGGATGGGCGTGCTCGGGTTGACCGTCCGCGACGTGAGCGAGGCCATGCTGGCCAGCTACCGGACGCTCGCCTCACTCGCCGGGATGATGATCATGGCGAAGAGCGATTACAGCGACACCTACGCACGAACCCGGCGCAGCCGGCAGATGGCGCTGCAGGCCGAACTGGTCTGGGCGTCCCTGCCGCCGCGGACCTTCGCCACCGACCGCGTCCTGCTGTCCGCGACCCTGGAACCGGCCTACGAAGCCGGCGGGGACGCCTTCGACTACTCGCTGGCCGGCGATCACCTGCAGGTCTCGATCTTCGACGCCCTCGGGCACGATCTGGGGGCTGGCCTGCTGGCCAGCGTCGGCCTGGCGGCGTGCCGGAGTATCCGCCGTGCGGGCGGCTCGCTGGCGGGCATCGTGGCCGGCGCCGACCAGGCCATCGCCAGGCAGTTCGGCGACCACCGGTTCGTCACGGCGTTGTTCTGCGACCTGGACCTCGGCACCGGCCTGCTCAGCTGGATTCCTCGCGGCCACCCGGCGCCGCTGCTCATCCGCGGCAACCGGACGGTCAGGGAACTAGCCCGCCCGCCCCAGCTGCCGCTGGGCCTGGCCGCCATCGACGACGCCCCCGGCGAGGCCGCCGCGCAGGTGTACACGGAAAGGCTCGAGCCCGGCGACCGGGTGCTGCTCTACACCGATGGCGTGACCGAAGGCCATACGGTCGGCGGGGCCCCGTTCAGCCTCCAGCGGCTCAGCGATTTCATCATCAGTCACAGCCGCGCGGGCACGCCCGCGCCCGAGATGATGCGCCGGCTCAACCACGCGATCCTGGAGTACCAGGACGGACGGCTGCTGGACGACGCCACCGTCATCATGGTGGAGTGGCTGCCCAGCCATCTCGAATCACACTGATATCTTCCAGCTCTTTATTCGAATTTGAGTCGTCAATCGGCTATATCGTCTTGCATTGAAGCTCATTGTCCGATATTATGTTCGATATAAATTCTCCCGAACGGGTGGTGGTGCATGTCTCCGGGACCGGTTCCTGCGGATGCTGGGCGGGACGATGCTCCGGCCCGGTACGCCGCCGAGCCGGAGGGGCCCTGGTGGGAAGACGATGAGGAAGCTCCCCCGGTCGAGTACGGGCTGACGGCGGGGGAGCTGGCGGGGGTGCGGGAGGCGGCCCGGGATGAGGCGGCGGAAGATGCCGGGGTGGCGGCGGAGATGGCGCGGCTGGGCGGGTCGCTGGGCGCGATCGCGGCGATGACGGTGCGGCGGGGCCCGGGCCAGCCCGGCTCGGCGCGGGTCCGCGCCGGGGAGTCGTGCAGCCGGGCGGCGGCGTTCGGGACCGGGATGGCGCTGGACGTGATGCCGGCCTGCCCCGAGCTGGCCCTGGCCGCGGATGCGGCGGCCGGCCGGGATGACGGCTACCAGGGGGCGTCGGATGCGGAGCTGGCCGGGGTGCTGGCCGCGTGGGACCGGCTGGAGGCGCACATGGCGGCGCGGAAGCTGGCCGCGGCGGCGGAGCTGATCCGGCGGCGTCCCGAGCCGGGCTGCGTGCCGCAGGGGGCGGCGCGGATGCCGGCGGCGTGTGAGGAGTTCACCGGGGATGAGCTGGGCCGGGTGCTGGCGGAGTCCCGCGGCGGCGCGGACGCGCTGCTGGACCTGGCGCTGGCCCTGGAGACCCGGCTGCCCGGTACCAGGGCGGCGCTGCGGGACGGGGTGATCACCCGGTACAAGGCCGAGATCATCGCGTCGGCCGCCGTGCTGCTGGACCCGGCTGAGGCCCGGGCGGCGGAGGCGCTGGTGCTGGGCCGGGCGGGGCGTCTGACGCCGGGGGCGCTGCGGTCCGCGATCGCCCGCGCGGTGATGCAGGTCGCCCCCGGCCAAGGCGCGGAAGCGGCGCGAGGCCGCGGCGAAGGACGCGCGGGTGCAGCGGTGGGCCGAGGACTCGGGGAACGCCGCGCTGATGGGCCGGGAGCTGCCCCCGGCCGAGGTGCTGGCCGCCGATCAGCGGATCACGGCTTGGGCGCGGGAGCTGAAGGCGGCCGGGCTGGCGGGCGACATGGACCAGCTCCGCGCCCGCGCCTACCTCGACCTGCTGCTGGACAAGGACTCAAGGCCCCGCCCGGAGGCCGGCCAGGACGCTCCCGGCGGGCAGGACGGCGCTGGCGGCGGGGACGTGCCTGGCGGGGATGGCGGCGGGCCTCAGGATCCGCGCGGCGGCGGCGGCTCAGGGCCGGGCGGCCCGGGCCGGCCCGCGGGACCGGCGGGACCGGCTGGGGGTGCGCGGCCGGGCGGGTTCGCCGGGAAGGTCACCCTGACCATCCCCGCCGCCACCCTGCTCGAGCAGGCCGAAAGGCCCGGCGAGATCCCCGGCATCGGCCCGATCGACCCGGCCCTGGCCCGCGACCTGGCGGACGCGGCTGCTCAGCACCCGAAGACGACGTGGTGCGTGACCGTGACCGACCAGGACGGGCACGCCGTCGGCCACGGCTGCGCCCGGCCCGGACCCAAGAACCGCAGGACACGCGCCGGACCAGGACCGCCCGCCAGGAACGGGGCCGGGAACCGGGACGGCCCCGGATTCTCCCTTACGGCCACGAGCCAGGACGGGCCGCGCGGCGGCTACGGCACCTGGCGGCTGACCACCCCCGGGGACGGGCCCGACCTGATCATCACCCTGGACCCGGTCACCACCCAGGACTGCGACCACCGGTTCGAGGCCCGAGGCCATGATCCCGGGGTCAAGCTCCGGCACCTATCCCAGATACGGCACGCCACCTGCACCGGGCCGGTCTGCCGCAGGCCCGCCAGCCAGTCCGACTTCGAGCACAACATCCCCTACGAAGCCGGCGGCCGGACCTGCCTGTGCAACACCGGCCCGAAATGCCGGCACGACCACCGGCTCAAGCAGCACCCCCGCTGGCACGCCGACCAGCTCCCCGACGGCACCTTCCGCTGGACCACCCCCTCCGGGCGGACCTACGACACCGAACCCACCCGGTACCCCATCTAAGAGCCGACCCCAGCGGAGACGAGCACACGCGCGCAGGACGACGGCACCACCCTGGCAGGATTACGCTAGTCCCATACGGCATCCCACGCGGGATAACTGTGAGCACATGCAATGCCGTGGAGAGGAATGCGGGCGTGTTCGAGGCAGGCGATATCCGGGAGTGGCGGGGCCACGACGTTGTTGACTCCGACGGTCACAAGATCGGGGCGCTGGAGGCGATCTACGTCGACACGAGCACAGACCTGCCAGCGTTCGCCACCGTCACAGTCGGGATGCCTACCCGGCACCGGCTCGTATTCGTTCCCCTGGCCCAGGCGACCGTGGGTCCCGGATACCTCAAGGTCGCTCACGACAGGAAGCAAGTGAAGGATTCTCCCTCGATCAGCACCGACGGCGAGCTGCCGGCGGGCGACGAAGAGGCCATCTTCAAGCATTACGGCCTGACATATCAGGCAGGCACCAGCGGTGAACGGCAACTGGCCCGCCGCTGACCAGCGCGACTGAGCGGAGCATCAGATGCTTGCCTTCTTCCTACTCCTCGTGATCGTCGCGATCGTGCTCGGCATCGTGGGTGTCGTCGCCAAGGGCCTGCTTTATTTGCTGTTCATCGGCATTGTCGTGTTCCTTGGTGCCCTTCTCCTTGGTGCCCTGCGAATGCGGCGTCGGCCCGGGAAGTCCCAGGCGCGGTAATTCCTCTCTGGATACTCCTACCGCCGCCTCCTTGTCCCGGTGACTGCGGTTAGCGTGGTCTGGTGAGTGTCCTGCGGATCCGCGGGCCTGTCCTGCCCGGCGGCGATGTTGTTGACCTGTTCGCGGACGGTGACCGGTGGACCGACGACCCGGTCCGCGGAGCCGGGCCGGCCGTCGAAGGCTGGCTGCTCCCCGGCCTGGTCGATGCGCATACGCACCCAGGTGCCGACGAGCCCGGCAAGCCACTCGATGAGGCCGTCCTTCGTGATGACCTGCGCGCGCACGTGGCGGCGGGAGTGACCATGATCCGTTCACCTGGCCTGGCCGGCGAACCGCCCGCGTGGTTCGGGCTTGATGATGACGTGCCGCGCGCGGTGCATGCCGGGCCGTGGATCGCGCAGCACGGCCAGTTTTTCGACGGCTGGGGCCGTCGCGCCGATCACGCGGAGCTGCCCGCGGTCGCGGCGGCCCAGGCGGCCCGCACCGGGTGGGCCAAGGTCATCGCGGACTGGTATCCGGAGGACGAGCCGGTTCCCGTCGGCGTGCTCGCGGCGGTCGTCGAGGCGGTGCACGCAGTGGGCGGGCGGGTCGCAGTGCACTCCCAGCAGGCGGCCGGGGGAGCGGCGGCAGTCGCCGCCGGGGTGGACTCCCTGGAGCATGGCATGTGCCTGGATCCGGAGCTTCTGCCGCGGATGGCCGAACGGGGCATCGCGCTGACACCGACCCTGCAGGTGCTGACGGCATGGCTGGATGTGGTACGCGAGCGGTGGGTCGGGCCGCGCAAGGACTGGTATCTGCGCGGCGCGACCGCACACCCGAGCTTGGTCGCGGCCGCCGCCGAGGCGGGCGTGACGATCCTGGCCGGGACAGACTCTGCCCCGCACGGCCGGGTGGCGGACGAGATACGCGCGCTGGCAGCGGCGGGCCTGAGCGGGCACGACGCGCTCGCCGCCGGCTCCTGGGCCGCTCGCCGCTACCTAGGCCTGGGCGGCCTGACCCCCGGCGCTCCTGCCGATGCGGTCGTCTACGACGCCGACCCGCGCACGGATCTGACCCAGCTAGATGCTCCCAGCGCCGTCATCCTCCGCGGCCGCCTGGTCCACCGTCGTAGCTGAGCCGACTATTCCGTCAGACCGCCTCGACGAGCAGGATGACGGCGGTCAGCGGCCGCTGGACGGGGATGTCCAGGCCGGCGCCGGCCAGCACCGCGCCGGGCACCTCGGCGCTGGCCACGCCGGCCCCAGGCCCCCGGCCCGGCCAGCGTGGCACCCGCTCGCCCGGCGTCACGTCGGTGATCCGGTACCGCCGGCCCGGGTCGAGCCCGCGGAGCCGGAGCGCGGCCGGCCGGTCGTGCGGCGGCGGCTCGAGCTGCACGTAGCTCATCAAGGCGGCCGAACGGTCCGCGGCGACCACCCCGTGCATCCAGGCGGTGTCGTCGGGCGTGTCGACCCGGCGCACCACGCCGGAGTGGATGAGCTCGCGGTGGCGCTTGTACAGCGCGATCCACGCGGCGAGTTCGGCCCGCGCGTCCGCGTCGGCCCCGGTGATGTCCCACTCCACCCCGAAGTGCCCGAACAGGGCGGTCCCGCAGCGCAGCGACAGCGGCAGGTAGCGCCCGGTCTGGTGGGAGAACGGCGCGGACACGTGCGCGCCGAGGTACTCCGGCGGCACCAGCTGGCCGGTCCAGCGCTGGATGGTCTGCCGGGCCAGGGCGTCGGTCATGTCGGAGGTCCAGATCCGCTGGACCCGCTCCAGGATGCCCAGGTCCACCCGGCCGCCGCCGCCCGCGCACGACTCCCATTCCACCCGCGGGTGCCGGCCGCGAAGCTCGTCCAGCAGGTCGTAGACCGCCTGCGCCTGCGCGTGCGCGGCCGGGGCGCCGGAACGCGCGCCGCTGCCCGCGTCGACGATGTCCCGGTTGCAGTCCCATTTGACGTAGGAGATGTCGTACTCGGACAGCACGCCGCTGATCTGCTCGAGCAGGTAGCCGGCCACCTCCGGCCGGGTCAGGTCGAGGACGAGCTGGTTGCGGGCCAGCGGCGGGAGCCTGCCCCCGGCGGACAGGATCCAGTCCGGGTGCGCGCGGTACAGATCGGAGTCCGGGTTGACCATCTCCGGCTCGAACCACAGGCCGAACTGCATGCCCCGGGCCCGCACGTGGTCCACCAGGGCGTGCAGCCCGCCGGGCCAGGCCGTCTCGTCGACGCGCCAGTCCCCGAGCCCGGCGTGATCGCTGCGGCGGCCGCGGAACCAGCCGTCGTCCAGGACGTACCGCTCCACGCCCGCCTCGGCGGCCAGGTCCGCCAGCGCGGTCAGCTTGTCCAGGTCCTGGTCGAAGTAGACGGCCTCCCACACGTTCAGGTTGACCGGCCGGGGCGAGCCGGGATGCGCGGGCCGCGAGCGCAGGTAGCCGTGGAACTGCGCGGCCAGCTCGTCCAGGCCGTCGGCCACGCCCAGGTAGACCCAGGGGGTGGCGTAGGACTCGCCCTCGGCCAGGGTGATCTCGCCGGGCAGCAGCAGCTCGCCGCCGCCGATCGTGGCGGTCCGGGTCGCCATCCGCTCCACCCGGTGCACGGTGTTGCCGCTCCAGCCGACGTGCAGGCCGTGGACCTCGCCGCGGCTGAAACCGAACCCGGGCGTCCCGGCGGCCAGCAGGGTGGCGGCGTCGTGGCCGGTGTGGCCGCGGCGGCCTTCGCGCAGCCACAGCCCGTCGGTGATCCGGTGCCGCTGCGGGGTGCGCTCCGACAGGTGCCGCCCGCTGAAGTCGAGGATCTCGGCGGCCTCGGCCGGCAGCGGGAAGACCACCTCCAGGCTCGCGACCGCGTACGGCAGCGGCCCGGTGTTGGTCAGGGTGTGCCTGGCCCGGATCGCGCCGCCCGGGACGGCCTCGATCTCGGTGGCCAGCCGCAGGCCGGCCGTGTCGTCGGCGGCCTCGATCCGGGCGCGCGGCCCGTCGTGCTCGATCCGGGCCGGCCGGAACAGCGGCGACCAGTCGCGTCCGGTGACCGGGGCGCCGCCCGAGGTGTCCACCCGGTACCCGGACAGCCCCGGCCGGCCGAACCAGCCCGCCCCGTGCTCGGGCAGCAGCGGGGCCGCCCGCTCCGGGCTCACGGCTCCGGCCGTGCCGGCGGGATCAAGGCCGGCCGGCCCGGCCCACACCGAGGGCAGGGCATCCGCCCGCGGCAGCACGATCAGGCCGGTGCCTGGTGCCCCCGGATCGCGGTCCGCCCGGCTGACCAGGAAGGGCGGCATGACGGCGTGGTCGGCTGGCGTGGTGGACGTGGTCGGCACCTGTTCTCCCGGGAGGTCGTCGCGTGGCCGGATACGCGGCTGATTATCGTCCGAAGCGCCAACCGGAGCAGCAACGAGGGTGCCCGCACGTGTGGCGCCGATACAGTGGCCAAGGTGACGGCCGAACCGATCCCGGCCCCCCGGCTGACCTCGCTGTCGCCCGGCGCGGGCTGCGCGTGCAAGCTACCGTTGGCCAAGCTCGAGGCGCTGTTCGCCAGCGTGGGCGACATCCCGGGCATGGGCCCGGCCGCGGGCAACCTGCTCGTCGGCGCGGCCGAAGGCGACGACGCGGCGGTGTACCGCCTAGACGACGACCGCGCGCTGGTGCTCACCACCGACTTCTTCACCCCGATCGTCGACGACCCGGGCGACTGGGGCCGGATCGCGGCCGCGAACGCGCTGTCCGACGTGTACGCGATGGGCGGCCAGCCGCTGCTCGCGGTCAACCTGGCCGCCTGGCCGGGCGAGGGGCTGGACCTGGCCATCCTGGGCCGGGTGCTGCGCGGCGGCGCCGAGATCGCCGCCCAGGCCGGGTGCTTCATCGCGGGCGGCCACACCATCGACGACCCGGTGCCCAAGTACGGCCTGGCCGTGACCGGCCTGGCCCACCCGGACCACCTGATGACCATCGACCGCGCGGCGCCCGGGGACCAGCTGATC
Organism: uncultured Actinomycetes bacterium; assembly: GCA_963722275.1. Taxonomy (GTDB): domain Bacteria; phylum Actinomycetota; class Actinomycetes; order Streptosporangiales; family Streptosporangiaceae; genus Palsa-504. The sequence continues at coordinate 39,750 of CAVRMX010000016.1, forward strand.
CTGACCAAGGCGATCGGCACCGGCGTGGTCGCCACCGCGCTCAAGCGCGGCGCGGCTCCCGCCGGGGTCATCGACGCCGCCGTCGCCTCGATGACGCTGCTCAACGAGGCCGCCAGCCGGGCCGCCCTGCTCGCCGGGGTGCGCGCCGCCACCGACGTGACCGGGTTCGGCCTGCTCGGTCACCTGCACCGGATGCTGGCCGCCAGCGGCGCCACCGCCCGGATCGACGCCGCCGCCGTCCCGCTGCTGCCCGGCGCCGCCGAACTGGCCGCGGCCGGCTTCGTCTCCGGCGGCACCCGGGCCAACACCGAGCGGATGCGCGGCTGGGCCTTCCTGGATCCCGCCATCCCCGCCGAAGTCGCCGTCCTGCTGCACGACGCCCAGACTTCCGGCGGCCTGCTGCTGGCCGCGCCGCCCGCGGCCGCGCAGGCGCTGCTGGCAGAACTGCGGTCGCAAGCACTGCCCGCCGCTCTGGTCGGCGAGGTCATCGCGGGGGAGAGCGGGCGGATCGACGTGCAACCCGGTCCGTTCGGCACTGTGCTGGCCCGGGGGGACGACCCCCCGGAACCCCCCGACAGTGTTTTATCCCGGATACCGTGGGGCGGTGAGAATGAGGCCTGGTGCGGTGCGGTCCGCGCTGCTGGCCTGCCTGCTCACCCTCCTGGCCGTGGTGGCCGCGGCCCGCCCGGCGGCCGCGCATACCCACGCGCCATCTCCCGCGCGGCACGTCGTCGTCGTCGGGATCTCCGGGCTGCGGTGGAGCGACGTGTCCCCGGCCGCCACGCCCGCGCTGTGGCGGCTGGCCGGCCAGGGCTCGGTGGGGTCGCTGGTGGACTACGCGGTGCTGCCGCTGACCTGCCCGGCCGACGGCTGGCTCACGCTGAACGCGGGCGCCCGGGCGCAGTCCGGCCACGGCAACGCCGCCTGCGGGGCGTTTCCCGCGGTGACCACGGCCGGAACGGGTGCCGTGGTGCCGGCCATGCGCTCGCTGACGTCCCTCAACCAGCAGTACAACCCCGACTGGGGCCTGCTGGAGCGGGCCGCGCCCGGCTGCGCCACCGCCGTCGGCCCGGGCGCCGCGCTGGCACTGGCCGACCGCACGGGCCACGTCGCCTCCTACCTGCCCTCGCCGTCGGGCCTGACCGCGGCGGTGCTGGCCCGCTGCCCGCTGACCGTGGTGGACCTCGGAAACATCACACCTGCCGAACGGTCCCCGGTCCTCGCCTCGGCGGACACCGAACTCGCCCGCATCGCGGCCGAACTCCCGGCCGGCTCCACCCTCCTGGTCACCGCGCCCGGCTCGACGGCCAAGCCGCCGCACCTGCAGGTCGCCCTGGTCGACGGCCCCGGTTACCTGGCCGGCCTGCTCAACGCCGCCTCCACCCGGCAGCCCGGCCTGGTCGTGCTCACCGACCTGACCTCCACCGTGCTCGGCTGGCTGGGCCGGACGCCGCCGGCCGAGGCGGTCGGCGCGCAGATCACCCGCGGCGACCGCGGCAGCCTCTCCGCCACCGTCCGGTCGCTGACCGGCCGGGACACCGCCGAGCAGGTGTGGCGGGACACGCACGGCAAGTTCTTCTGGGCCTACGCGCTGGCCGACACCGCGGTGATGGCCGCGATCGGGCTGGCGGCCTGGGGTGCATCCGAGGACAAGCGCAGGCGGCGGGCCCGCGGGTGGCGGGTGGCCGGGGTGTTCGCCGCCTCTGTGCCCGCGGGCACCTTCCTGGCCAACCTGGCGCCGTGGCCGACGTCCGCGCACCCGGCCGCCTGGCTGTACGCGGTCTCGGCGGCGCTGGCCGTGGTCATCGCCGGGGCCGCCTTGCTCGGTCCCTGGCGGCGCGACTGGTTCGGGCCGTTCGGCGCGGTGTGCCTGTTCACCCTGCTGGTGCTGGGGATCGACGTGATGACCGGGTCCCGGCTGCAGCTGGAGACGCCGTTCGGGCTGTCGGTGCTCGAGGCCGGCCGGTTCTACGGCATCGGCAACGAGGCGCTGGGCATCTACGGCCTGTCCGGGCTGGTCGGCGCGGCCTGGCTGGCCCTGGTCGCCCTGCGCAGGTACCCGTCATCCCGGCGGCCCGCGGTGCTCGCGCTGGCCGTGGTCGCGATCTTCACGGTGTTCGCCTCCGGCTGGCCCGGGTTCGGCGGCAAGGTGGGCGGCACGATCGCGATGGTGCCGTGTTTCCTGCTGCTGGGCCTGGCCGTGGCCGGGGTCAGGCTGAACTGGCGCCTGGTGCTGCTCGTCGCGGTCAGCGGGCTCGCCCTGTTCGCGGTGTTCGCGCTGGTCAACTACTTCGTGCCGGTCACGGGGAAGTCCGACATCGGCTCGTTCGCGGGCAGCTCGCTGCACGGCCACTCCGGCAGCCTGCTGCTCAGGAAGATCAGGTCCAACATCGGCTCGCTGTCGGTCAACGCGTTCAGCCCGCTGAGCCCCCTCACGGTGCTGCTGACAGGGCTGATGCTGTGGCGGCCCGCGTGGTTCGGGCTGAAGACCGAGCCGCTGGCGTATGCCGCCGAGCCCTTGCTGCGGCCGCTCATGGGCGTGCTCTGGCTGCTGCCGGTGCTCGGCTGGCTGGCCGACGACTCCGGCGTGATCGTGCCGGCCGCGGCGCTGCCGTTCGCGCTGCCGCTCGGCATCGCGATCCTCGCCGCCGCCGCGTACCAAGATCGGCAGGCAGGCTATCGTGAGACGGTCGTCCCCGCCGCTGGCTCGTCCCCGGTTAGCAGAAAGTGACCCGTGCAGTACCAGCTCTCCCGCATGCTCGCCGGGCCGTTCCTGCACACCATCTGGCGGCCGAGGGTGACCGGCACCGAGCACGTGCCCGCGTCCGGCGGCGCCATCCTGGCCGCCAACCACCTGTCGGTGATCGATTCGATCTTCCTGCCGCTGATGCTCGACCGGCCGGTGACGTTCTCGGCCAAGGCCGAGTACTTCACCGCCTCCGGCCCCGCCGCCCGGCTGTGGGCGGCCTACCTGAAGGCCACGAACCAGCTGCAGATGGACCGCGACGGCCCGCGGGCCGCCCAGGACACGCTCGAGGCGGCGCTGGCGCTGCTGCTGGCCGGGGACCTGTTCGGCATCTATCCCGAGGGGACCAGGTCTCCGGACGGGCGGCTGTACCGGGGCCGCCCGGGCGTCGGCTGGCTCGCTCTGAAGTCGGGGCTGCCGGTCATCCCGGTGGCCATGCTCGGCACCAGGCGGGTGCTGCCGCCCGGCCGCGTGGTGCCGCGGCCAGGCAGGATCGAGATCAGGATCGGCGCCCCGCTGAAGTTTCCCGCCGAGGTGCTGAGCGCCCCGCCCGGCAAGGCCCGCCGGCTCATCGCCGAGCAGGTGATGACCGCGATCCGCGAGCTTTCCGGCCAGGAGTACGTCCCCATGTTCGCCTCCGACCGCAAGGCCGAACTAGCCGCCGCCGCCCCCAAGAAGAAACGCCGCCTGCGCCCCTAACCCCTCCCCCCACACCATGATCATGAACAGTTTTGGCGGATTATCGGCCAAAACTGTGCACGATCATGAAAGCTAAGCGCACTGGGGGCACAGGCCGAAGAGCTCGAAGGTGTGGCCCACGTCGGTGAAGCCCGCCTCGGCGGCGACCTTCTCCGCCCACTGCTCGACCGCCCGGCCCTCCACCTCCACGCTCCGCCCGCAGTTTCGGCAGGTCAGGTGGTGGTGATGCACGCTCGTGCCGCACTGCCGGTAGAGCGTCTCGCCGCTGGCGTCGCGGATGGCGTCGATGCTGCCCTGCTCGCTGAGCGCCTGCAGGTGGCGGTAGACGGTGGCCAGCCCCACGTGCTCGCCCTTGCGCCGCAGCTCCGCGTGGATCTCCTGGGCGCTGCAGAAGCCGGGCAGGCTCTCCAGCGCGGTCGCCAGGGCCTGCGCCTGCCGGGTCCCGCGCGCCCGGGTGCCCTTGACCCGCGCGTGCTCCTCAGGCTGCGTCGTCACAGCTCGACGCTACAACCTCCATGCCCTTCCGCCCAACGCCCGCGCCCCCCGCGCACCCCCGCCCGCTCCTCCGGCTCCCGTGATCGTGTGCCGATCGTGTTGCAGACGAAATTGGGAATCATTATCATTACCATCATGGTAGGCGAGCGGATTCACGGGCTGGCTGCCCTCCGGGGCGGGCGGTTCAGACGGGCGGCGGCGGCGCCGGTGGTCCTGGCCCTGGGCGCGGCGCTGCTGGCGGGCGGCTGCTCGTCCTCGTTCGCGCTGGGCTCTCCCGCCCCCGGCGGCACGATCGTCGCGGTCGGCGCGGAGAGCCAGTACGCGGATGTCATCCAGCAGGTCGGTGGGAAGTACGTCCAGGCCAGCGCGGTGATGAGCAACCCGAACACGGACCCGCACACGTTCGAGGCCAGCGCGTCGGTCGGCCGGCTGGTCAACGCGGCCCGGCTCGTGGTGCAGAACGGCCTGGGCTACGACACGTTCATGAACACCATCGAGAACGCGGTCCCCGACTCGTCCCGCAAGGTGATCGTGGCGCAGAAGCTGCTCGGCCTGCCGGACAGCACGCCGAACCCGCACCTGTGGTACAAGCCGGGGGTCATGCCGGCCGTCGCGAACGCCATCGCCGCCGGCCTGGCCGCGCTGCAGCCCGCGCACGCCGCGTACTTCAAGGCTAACGCGGCCGCGTTCGCCCGCTCGCTGGCCGCGTGGACCAGCGCGATCGCCGCGTTCAAGGCCAGCTACCCGGGCACGCCGGTGGCCACCACCGAACCGGTGGCGGACTACCTGCTGCAGGCGGCCGGCGCGGACAACCTCACGCCCTGGGCCTTCCAGGCCGACATCATGAACGGGACCGACCCGTCGGCCCAGGACGTCGCGCTGCAGCGGAGCCTGTTCACGCAGCGCAAGGTCAGGGCGTTTCTCTACAATCAGCAGGTGACGGACTCGCTGACCGAATCCTTCATCTCCCTGGCCCGGGCGAACGGCATCCCCGTGGTGGGCGTCTACGAGACCATGCCCGAGCCCGGCTACCACTACCAGTCGTGGATGCTGGCCGAGGTCCGCGACCTGCGCGCCGCCGTGGCCGGTCACGTCTCGAGCGAGCACCTGTGAGCGGCGAACTGCTCCGCCTGGACGGGGTCGGGGTCAGGCTCGGCGGCCGGGAGATCCTGCGGGACGTGTCGCTGACCGTCAGGCCGGGGGAGTTCACCGGTCTTATCGGGCCGAACGGAGCGGGCAAGACCACGCTCCTCCGCATCATCCTCGGCCTCCAGCCGGTAACCAGTGGCTCGGTGCTCGTCGACGGCGCGCCGCGCCCGCCGCGCGATGCCTCGATCGGGTACGTGCCGCAGAAGCTGGGCATCGAGCCGGACATGCCGCTGCGGGTCAGGGACGTGGTCTCGCTCGGGCTCGACGGGCATCAGTTCGGCATCCGGCTGCCGTCCCGGGCCAGGCGCGAGCGCGTCGATGACATGCTGACCGCGGTCGGCGCACGGCGCTACGCGGACGCGCGGGTAGGCGAGCTGTCCGGCGGCGAGCAGCAGCGCGTCATGATCGCGCACGCGCTGATCGGCCGGCCGCGGCTGCTGCTGCTCGACGAGCCGCTGGCCAACCTGGACATCTCCAGCGAGCAGGGGATCGTATCGGTGCTGGCCCGGCTGGCCCGGGCCGAGGGGATCGCGGTGCTGCTTTCGGCGCACGACATGAACCCGCTGATGCCGGTGATGGACCGGATCGTCTACGTGGCCGCGGGCCGGGTGGCGGTGGGCCGCGCCGAGGATGTGGTCCAGCCCGAGGTGCTTTCCCGGCTGTACGGCCAGCACGTGGACGTGATCCGGGTGCACGGGCGGGTTCTCGTGGTGGCCGCCCCGGAGGGCGTCGACGAGGCCGAAGCCGCCGCCGAGGATGCCGGCGTGGTCCGGTGACCGTGTTCAGGTACATCGTAGAGCCGGGCTTCTTCGGCAGCGGCCCGGTGCACATCGCGCTGGCCGTCGGGACCGTCGTCGCCGTCACCTCGGCCGTGGTGGGCCTGTTCACGGTGACCCGCGGCCAGTCGTTCGCCGGCCACTCCCTCGCGGACATCGCCACCACCGGGGGGTCCGGCGCCTTCCTGATCGGCATCAACCAGTTCTGGGGGTACCTGGCCTTCGGCGCGGGCGCGGCCGCGTTCATGGAGATGATCGGCATCCAGCGCCGCCGCGGCCGGGACGTGGCCACCGGCGTGGTGCTCGGCGCCGCCCTCGGCCTGGCCGCGCTGTTCCTGTACCTGGGCACCCAGTACAGCACCGCGACCGGCGCCTCGTTCACCATCTTGTTCGGCTCGATGTTCGTCATCACCTCCTCCACCGTGCCCGTCCTGATCACCTCGGCGCTGCTCGCGCTGGCCACCGTGGTGGTGCTGGCCCGGGTGCTGCTGCTGAGCGCGCTCAGCCCGGACATCGCGGCCGCCCGCGGCGTGCCGGTACGCGCCGTGGGCACGGCCTTCCTGATGGCGCTGGCGGTGTCGGTGGCGCTGTCCGCGGTGATCATCGGCGCGGTGCTGAGCACCGCGCTGCTCATCGGTCCCGCCGCCACTGCGCTGCGCGTCACGAAGGGCCCGGTCCGGGCGGCGGCGGTGGCGGCCGGCCTCGGGGTCGCCGCCACCTGGCTCGGCATCCTGCTCGCCTACGACAGCTACTACTGGCCGCCCGCGGGGCGCGGCTGGCCGGTCAGCTTCTTCGTGGTGACCCTGATCGTCGGCGGCTACCTGGTCACGTACCTGCGCCTGCAGGCGGTCCCGGCCGGGGCCGCCCCCGATGCGGAGCATGCATGTTCGGCCCTCTGATGCTGAACACCTGGATCGCGGCCACGGCGGTGGCGGTGATCGCCGGGGTGACGGGGTTCTTCGCCGTGCTGCGCGGGTCGACGTTCGCGGCGCACGCCATCCCCAACGGCGCGTTCGCCGGGGCGGCCGGGGCCAGCCTGCTCGGGCTCAACCCGTTCGCCGGCCTGGCCGTGTTCTCGCTGGCCGGAGCGCTCGGCATCGCCGGGCTGAGCCGCCGCGCCCGGCCCGACGTGGCCACCGCGCTGACGTTCGTGATGATGCTCGGCATCGGCGCGCTGTTCGTCAGCTGGAGCAGCCAGTACGCGCAGGAGGCGTACTCGCTGCTGTTCGGTGAGGTGTTCGGCGTCAGCGCGGCCGAAGTGCCGCCCATCCTGGTGCTCGGGGCGGTGTCGGTCGCCGCCATCGTCGTCATGTTCCGGCCGCTGATGCTGTCCTCGGCGCTGCCCGAGGTCGCCGCGGCGCGCGGGGTGCCGGCCCGCCGGATGGAGCTCGCGTTCCTGCTGGTCATGGCGCTGGCCACCAGCATGACCGTGCCGGTGGTGGGCGCGCTGCTGATGTTCAGCCTGATGATCGGCCCGGCCGCCGCGGCCAGGTCGCTGACCGCCCGCCCGGTCCTGGCGATGACCCTTTCCGTGGCCATCGCGCTGGTCACCGTCTGGGCCGGCATCGCCGCCTCGTACCAGTCCGACTGGCCGCTCGGCTTCTTCGTCGGCGTCATCGGCGCCGCCTTCTTCCTGGCCGGCCGGGCCTATGCCGCCGTCACGCGGTCCGCGCGTACGCAAAACACCTTCCGGCCGGCCGTCCGGTCGTTACGATACGAGGCAATTCGTTCGGTCCGGGGGGAGTCAGGGTGGCGGGGCGCATATTCATCAGCTACCGGCGCGCCGATACGGCGGGGCCGGCCGGCTGGCTCTACGACCGGCTGACCGGGCATTACGGCCGGGCGCAGGTCGTCAAGGACGTTGACTCGATTCAGCTCGGTGATGACTTCGCCCAGGTGATCGCGGCCGCGGTCGCCTCGTGCGATGCGCTTCTCGTGCTCATCGGCCACCAGTGGCTGACGGCCGCCGGCCCGGACGGGCAGCGGAGCCTGGCCAGCCCGGCCGATTTCGTCCGCCTGGAGATCGAGTCGGCGCTGACGCGCGACCTGCTCGTCGTCCCGGTTCTGGTCGACGGGGCGCGGATGCCGGCGGACGGGGAACTGCCGCCGAGCCTGGCGGCCCTGCGGTACCGGCAGCCGCTCGCGCTCGGCCCGAGCCAGCCCGAGGCCGACGCCGCCCGGCTGCTGCAGGTGCTCGACCAGAACATCGCCCAGACGCAGGCCATGCAGGCCAGGCCGGTCCACGGCCAGCCCACGGCGCCGAGGCAAGCGCCGCCCGGGCCGCAGGCCGCGCTCGGGCCGCCGCCTGGGGGGACGCCTGGGGAGGCGCTGCCCGGGCAGGCGCTCAGGACGCGGCGGCTCAGGTCGCCGCGGCGCCCGGGGATCCGGACGATAGCCCTGGTCGCGGGCGGAGCCGTCGTCGCGGCGGTGGTGGCGTTCATCGCCATCCCCGGCGGCAAGCCCGCGTTGTCGCCCTCGGCGTCATCGTCGCCCTCGGCGGTGTCGGCGGCGCATAAGGCCGCGGTGCCCAAATCGGCTTCCTCGGCTACCCCCGCCGCCCCCTCGTCGAAGATCATCCTCACCGACGACTTCTCCACCCAGAAGATCGGCTGGACCGATGACTCGCACCAGGCGGCCGGGGCTTACACCGGGACCGGCGCCTACCGCCTCAGCGTGACCGGGGCGAACGGCGTAAGCGAGCTGGCCCGGCCGGCCAGCGCGACGCACGGCCTGAGCGACGTGACGCCGCTGAACCTCAGCGTCACCGTCGACGCGCGCAAGATCGCGGGCGCGGCTCAGGGCTACGGCTACGGCATCGCGTTCCGGGCGGACGGCGGCGGCAACCTCTATGCCTTCGTCCTGGAAGACCACGCCGTGGCCATCCAGAAGTGGGTGGGCGGCGGTGCCCAGGTCGCGGACAGCCCGGCCCCGGTCAATACCAGCGCCGTGCACGCGGACGCCGCCGACCGGCTGCAGGCCGTGGGCACGACCATTGACGGCGGCCGGGCCGTCCACCTCGAGCTCTGGCTGAACGGCAAGAAGCTGGTCGATTACACCGACCGGGACCATCCGTACACGAAGGGCTACCTGGGCCTGTACGTCGAGTCGATCTCCGACGCGTCCTCGACCGCCGCGGCCGAATTCGACAACCTCACCGCCGCCCAGCTCTGAGGCCGGGTCCGCCCGGGCAGGACGGTGGGCCCGGTCAGTACTGTGGGCATGGTGAACCGGCTGCGCGATTCGACGAGCCCCTACCTGCTCCAGCACGCGGACAACCCGGTGGACTGGTGGCCCTGGAGTGACGAGGCCTTCGCCGAGGCCGCCCGGCGGGACGTCCCCGTCATGCTCTCGGTGGGCTACGCCGCCTGCCACTGGTGTCACGTGATGGCGCACGAGTCGTTCGAGGACCCCGAGACGGCGGCGGTGCTCAACGAGCACGTGGTCGCGATCAAGGTGGACCGGGAGGAGCGGCCCGACGTGGACGCGGTCTACATGACCGCGACCCAGGCCATGACCGGCCAGGGCGGCTGGCCGATGACGGTGTTCATGACGCCGGGCCAGGAGCCGTTCTTCTGCGGCACCTACTACCCCCGGGATTACTTCCGGCAGCTGGTCCTGAACATCTCGCAGGCCTGGCGCACCCAGCGCGACGACGTGACCGGCCAGGCCAAGCACGTGGCCACCGCGCTGGCCGAGAACGCGGCGGCCACCGCCCGCGCCCTGCGCGGTCAGCAAGGTGACCCGGACCCGCGGTTCCGCCAGGCCGCGGAGGCCGCGGCCGGCGCGCTCGGCCGGGACTACGACGCGGTGCGCGGCGGGTTCGGCGGCGCGCCGAAGTTCCCGCCGTCGATGGTGCTGGAATTCCTCCTCCGCCACCATCAGCGGACCGGGACGGCGGCCGCGCTCGAGATGGCCGAAGGCACCTGCGAGGCGATGGCCCGCGGCGGCATGTACGACCAGCTCGGCGGCGGATTCGCCCGGTACTCGGTCGACGCCGGCTGGGTCGTCCCGCACTTCGAGAAGATGCTCTACGACAACGCCCTGCTCACTCGCGCCTACGCGCACCTGTGGCGCCGCACCGGCTCGCCGCTGGCCCGCCGGGTGGCGGAGGAGACGTGCGCCTGGATGCTGCGCGAGCTGCGCACCGGCGACGGCGGGCTCGCCGCCTCGCTGGACGCCGACAGCGAGGGCGAGGAGGGGAAGTTCTACGTCTGGCGGCCCGCCGGGCTGCGCGCCGTCCTCGGGCCCGAGGACGGCGAGTTCGCGGCCGGGGTGTTCGGCGTGACCGAGGGCGGGACCTTCGAGCACGGCGCCTCGGTGCTGCAGCTCCGCGCCGACCCGGACGACGCGGATCGTCTCGGCAGGGTCCGGGCCGCGCTGCTGGCCGCCCGCGGTGAGCGGGTCCGCCCGGGCCGGGACGACAAGGTGGTCGCGGCCTGGAACGGGCTGGCCATCTCGGCGCTGGCCGAGTGCGGCCTGCTGCTTGACCGGCCGGACTTCACCGCGGCCGCGCGCGACGCGGCCGGCTTGCTGGCCGGGCTGCACCTGTCCGGCGGGCGGCTCATCCGCACCTCGCGGGACGGGACCGCGGGCGGCACCGCCGGGGCGCTCGAGGATTACGCCTGCGTCGCGGAGGGGTTCCTCACGCTGTCCGGGGTGACCGGCGAGGCGCGCTGGCTGCGGCTGGCCGGCGAGCTGCTCGAGGTGGCGCTCGGCTCGTTCGGCGACGGCCAGGGCGGCTTCTTCGACACGGCCGCCGACGACGAGGCGCTGATCTTCCGCCCGGCCGACCCGGCCGACAACGCCACCCCGTCCGGTACGTTCGCCCTGGCGGGAGCGCTGCTCAGTTACGCGGCGCTGACCGGCTCGGCCCGGCACCGGGAGGCCGCCGAGGCGGCCCTCGGCGCGCTGCCCGGCATCGCGGCCCGCTACCCGCGGGCGGCGGGCGCGGGCCTGGCGGTCGCCGAAGCCTGGCTGGCCGGGCCGGCCGAGATCGCGGTGGTGGGCCATCCCGGCGACGAGCGGACCCGCGCGCTGCACCGGACGGCACTGCAGGCGGCCCCGCCCGGCGCGGTGCTGGCCCTCGGCGACGGCGGGCCGGCTCCTTCCGAAGACGCCGTGCCCCTGCTCGAAGGGCGCGGGCTGGTCGGCGGGGCCCCGGCCGCCTACGTCTGCCGCCAGTTCAGCTGCCTGGCCCCGGTCACCACCCCGGAGCAGCTCAGGGAGGCGCTCGCGAGCTCAGCCTGACCCGGCCGTAGCCGGGCCTGGCCACCCGGGGCCGCTGCCGGTACGGTGGCTCGGGGGGATATGTTGGGTCTGATGCATTCGCTCGCGGACGCCGTACGCCGTCTTTGGCGACGGGCCGCGCAGGCTGCCCGCGGATCGTCCGGCCGGCCGAGGCGCCTGGTTCCCGTCGTGGTCACCCTGCTGGCGGTGGCCGGCGTGGCGACCGGCGCGGTGCTCGCCGCCGTGGGCGGCAAGCCGGCCGGGGTGAGCGGCCTGTCTGCGGGGATCCCGTCCCCCGGGGTCCCGCGAACCAGTCCTGCCCCGGCGAACACCATCGGGCCGGTGGTGCCCATGCTCGGCGGGAACGCCGACGGCGGCGGCCAGCCCATCACCGTGCCCGTCGCCAATGCCTCGGCGGCCGCGGCCACCAGCCTCAGGTCGGCCTGGCCCGTCCCTGTCGCCGCGCTGCACGGCCTGAAGCAGGCAGACCTGCTGATCGTCGCGCCGTTCCCGCTGTCCCGTCGGGTCCTGGCCGCGGTGGGCAGGCAGCCCGGGGTCACCGGCACCGAGCGGATCGAAGCCGCCAAGATCAAGATCAACGGCGCGTACGCGGCGGTGCTCGGCGTCAACCCGTCCAGCTTCCGGGGTTACGCCGCCCCGTCCATGGCCGCCTCCAGCCGGCTGTGGCAGGGCGTGGCCGGCGGCGGCGTCGCCGTGTCCTACACCATGGGCACGCTGGACCGGCTGTCCCTCGGCGGCCAGGTCACCGTGTCCGGCCGCCGGCCGGAGCAGCTGCCGGTGGTGGCGTTCGGCACGGTCGGGATCGGCGGGATCGACGCCGTGGTCTCGGACTCGGTCGCCAGGTCGCTCGGGGTGCCCGCGGGGAACGCGATCGTCGTCAGCGCGCCGCCGGCCGGCGTGCCGTCGCTGACGGCGCGGATCAAGGCCGTGCTGCCGTCGGGGGCGTCCGTCGAGCCGCTGGTCACCGAGGTCACCCGGCCCGGCAGCCCCGCCGTCGGAACCATCCCGGGCGCTGCCGTCAGCGGCGGCGCCGTGACCGCGGCCCAGCTGACCGCGGCGCTGCGGGCTGCGGAGAGCAGGCGTGGCCTGCCGTACGTGTGGGGCGCGGCCGGCCCGGCCTCGTTCGACTGCTCCGGCCTGGTCCAGTGGTCGTTCGCCCAGGCCGGCATCAGCATGCCGCGGGTGGCCGCCGACCAGGCCCGGGCCGGCCGGGCCGTCCCTGTCGGCCAGTTGCAGCCCGGCGACCTGCTCTTCTACCACACCGACCCCACCGATCCCGGCTACATCTCGCACGTGGCCATCTACCTGGGCAGCGGCTGGATGATCCAGGCGCCCCAGCCGGGCATGGACGTCCAGGTGGTGCCGGCCAGCTTCGGCTCCCAGTTCGCCGGCGCGATCCGCGTCTTCCCCCGCGTCGCCGCCGGCCTGGCCGCGGGCCTGGCCTGAGGTCTGGCGGTCACCGCCGGGGACCTGGACTGGGGTGCGGGCGCCCCTGACCCCGTCTACCGGGGTGCGGGCCACACGCACCCAGCCCGCTGACCGCGCCGCACCCAAAGCGGCGGGTCCCTTGGGCGAGGCGGGGCGCGCGGGGCCGATGGGAATTCAGCTGGCGGCGTACGCCTTTCGGGGGCTCACTCGTTGCCCGGCCACCATGAGCGTGTAATCATAATTACATGAGTACAGCGCAAGAGGGTTCCGGGCCCGCGGACGACGCGGCCGGGACGGATAACGACACGAACGCCAGTAGCCAGGGCGCCGGAGCAGGCAAGGCCGGCGGCCAGGCCGGGACGGGCCAGGGGAACGGCACCACCGAGGAAGTGCGCGGCTGGTTCAGCGGCCGGCTGCCAGGTGACTGGTTCACGGCTGCCCCGGAGATCCAGGCGGACCGCGAGGAGGTCACCGTCGTCGGCGTGCTGCCCGCCCCGGAGACCGCCGGGGCGTCTGACGCCGAGCGGGCCGCGGCCGCCGAGGGGCGGATCCGCCGGTTCCGGGAGGAGACCAGGGGCCGCCGGATCGAGATCGCGCGGGAGGCCGAGCACAAGTTCCGCCGCAAGGTGTCCTGGGGAGTCAGCTGCGCCGAGGTGACTGAGATGTTCACCACACTCTCGGTCCCGGTCATGACCAGGCTGCGCCAGCCCGAGCGCCGGGTCCTCGACACGCTCGTCGACGCGGGCGTGGCCCGCAGTCGCAGTGACGCGCTGGCCTGGTGCGTGCGACTGACCGGAGAGAACGCGGACGCCTGGCTTTCCCGGCTGCGTACGGCCCTGCGGCAGGTCGAGGAAGTGCGGGACCAGGGCCCGGGCGCCGCCTGATTTCCTCAGGTAATTGGTCCAGGCCATTGGTCTATACCAAGCCGCCGCCTATTAAAAGGCCGATCAGAAAAGCCGCAAGGTCTATACCATAGTCCGGCTCACGCCTCTGTGCCAGCAAACCAGGGCCAGCAAACCAGGGCCGGCAAACCAGGGCCAGCAAACCAGGGCCAGCAAACCAGGGCCGGCAAACCAGGCGCAATAATCGTGCCGATTCCGGGTACAACTCACGAAATCGTGCTGGTCTCCGGCGCCGTCATACGGCGCGCAACGGCCAGCGCGCCCGCGAGGGCGTGGAGTGCAGGCCCAGGAGGAGGAACGACCGTGGCGTACCAGGTGAACGGCTCGCGGGTGGAGTGGAATCCCACCGCGGCACGGTTGCGCGAACTGACCGAGCAAATGCCCAATGCCTCGGTGACCGAGTTCGGAAACGTCGCGGTTAAGGCTCGCGTTGACTCGCGCAGCACCCGTTCCACGTACCTCGTCGAAGACTCCACTAACTCCCGCGGCCAGACCATTACCCGGGCCGAATACGATCGCGTCGCCGCGCTCCAGGACGCGCATATCGCAAAGTCCCGCATGGTCGTGGTCGACGGCTATATCGGATCAGATCCGCAGTTCCGCACCCGGGCGCGGCTGGTCATGGAGGCGGCCAACGCCAACGTGGCGGGCATGCAGCAGCAGCTGTACTACCCGGCCGGCCCGGATCACGACCCGGCCGCCTGGGCGCCGGACACCACGGTGATCTACACGCCGAACCTCGAGGCTCCCGGCTACCCCGACGACCGGCTCATCGCCGTGGACCTCAAGGCCAACATCACCCGCGTGCTCAACTCGGACTATTTCGGCGAGTCCAAGAAGGGCGGCCTGCGGATGTGGAACAACATCGTCTACCAGCGCGGCGGGCTGGCCCTGCACGCCGGCTGCAAGGTGATCCCCGGCAGCCAGTCCAGCACGACGCTGCTGATCGTGGGCCTGTCCGGCACCGGCAAGACGACCACCACCTTCACCACCCAGCTGGGCAGCAAGCCGGCCCAGGACGACTTCGTGGCGCTGATGCCCGGCGGGCGCGTGTATACCACCGAGAACGGGTGTTTCGCCAAGACGTTCGGCCTGGACCCGAAGTACGAGCCGGTCATCTACAACGCCACCACCAAGCCCGACGCCTACCTGGAGAACGTCTCGGTGGACGAGCAGGGGAAGGTGGACTTCTTCGACACCTCCTACACCAAGAACGGCAGGACCACCTGGCCGTTCTCCTACGTCGACCCGTGGCCGGCGGACCAGATCGCCCCGGCCAGGTTCCTGCTCATCCTGAACCGCAACGAGAACATCCTGCCCGGCGTGGCCCGGCTGGACCGGACTCAGGCGGCGGCCTACTTCATGCTCGGCGAGACCACCGGCACCTCGGCAGGCGGCAAGGACGAGGAGGGCAAGTTCCTGCGCGTCCCGGGCACCAACCCGTTCTTCCCGCGGGACATGGCCGACATGGGCAACCGGATGCTCGAGCTGCTTGACCGCCACGAGGTGCAGGCGTTCGTGCTGAACACCGGGCGCGTCGGCGGCGGCGACGACCATCCAGGTTCCAAAAAGGTAACGATTCCGTATTCCTCCGCGATCGTGCAGGGTATCGTCGAGGGCACCATAGAGTGGATAGAGGACCCCGATTTCGGCTACGAGGTGGCGGCCGCGATGCCGGGCGTGGACGACATCGAGATCCTCCAGCCGCGGCGCCTCTACGCCAGGCAGGGCCGGACGGACGAGCACGAGGCCATGGCGGCCAGGCTCAAGCGGGAGCGCAAGGAGTTTCTCGGCTCCTTCCCCGGCCTGGACGAGTCCCTTGCCAAGTCGCTCGGATGATCAGGGCGGGGACCTCGGTAGTTAACCGGGGCGTCTTCCTCGTTAGGTACGTTTCTGGTAGATCATCACGGTGATGATGAGGAAGGCCACAGCATGGGACTTCGTGATCCGGTCTACCGGCTTTACGAGCGCAGGCTCCAGGCCTCGCTATCGCCCGATGCCATCCCGCGCCACGTCGGGGTGATGTGCGACGGAAACCGCCGCTGGGCCAGGTCGGCCGGTTTCCGCGACGTCAGCAGTGGCCATCGCAAGGGCGCGGACAAGATATTCGAGCTGCTCGACTGGTGCCGCGAGAGCGGCGTCGAGGTGGTCACCCTGTGGCTGCTGTCCACCGATAACCTGACCCGGACCTCCGACGAGCTCGTGCCGCTGCTGAAGATCATCGAGGACACCGTGCAGACGCTGGTGGCCGAGCGGTGGCACGTGAACCCGGTCGGCGCGCTGGACCTGCTGCCCGGCGAGACGGTCCGGGTGCTGAAGGACGCGGGCGAGGCGACCGCGCACTATCCCGGCCTGCTGGTCAACGTGGCGGTGGGCTACGGCGGGCGGCGGGAGATCGCCGACGCGGTCCGGTCGCTGCTGCAGGACCACGCGACCCGGGGCACCACGATCGAGGAGCTGGCCGGGGTGCTCGACGTCGAGCACATCGCCGAGCACCTCTACACGGCCGGCCAGCCGGACCCGGATCTGGTCATCCGCACCTCGGGCGAGCAGCGGCTCGGCGGGTTCCTGCTGTGGCAGAGCACCCACTCGGAGTTTTACTTCTGCGACGCCTACTGGCCCGCCTTCCGCAAGGTGGACTTCTTGCGGGCGCTGCGCTCCTACGCGGCCAGAAACCGCAGATTCGGCACGTTACCGCAGGTTAAGCGGGATTTGCCGGTTGGTAACGCGGCGGTGCTTTTGCTGACTCGCGTTCGCGGGTACCTTCGATAGTGGTGGACGGCGCGGCGCCGTTCCCGGGAGGGCCCTCAGATCTCTGAGCTTCGCGCTCTGCGCGCAGGCGAGATGACAGAAGGGCCGGCACGGCCCTTTGAGGGCCAGGCCCGGCCCATCCGACACGTCTGTGTCCTGTCTTGGCGCCGGGCCTGCCTCGGCGCCCAGGGGAGTCTGCGTGGTCAATTCCCAAGGTCGCCGTACGTATGTACTCGACACCAGCGTCCTGCTCGCCGACCCGGCGGCCATCGCTCGCTTCGATGAGCACAAGGTGGTCCTGCCGGTCGTCGTCATCACCGAGCTGGAAGCCAAACGGCACCATCCCGAACTGGGCTACTTCGCCCGTCAGGCCCTGCGCCACCTCGATGACCTGCGCATCGAGCACGGCAGGCTGGACGCCGAACTGCCGGTCGGGACGCTCGGCGGCACGGTCAGGGTCGAACTCAACCATTCCGACCCGCAGGTGCTGCCTGCCGGGTTCCGGCTGGGGGACAACGACTCGCGCATCCTGTCGGTGGCGTGCAGCCTGCAGGCCGAGGGCGACGATGTCGTCCTGGTCAGCAAGGATTTGCCGCTGCGGGTGAAGGCCGCCGCGGTCGGGCTGGCGGCCCAGGAGTACCGCGCCGAGCTGCCGGTGGATTCCGGCTGGACCGGGATGACCGAGCTGGACATTGGCAGCGCTGACGTCGAGCAGCTATACGACACCGGCACCTTGGAATCCGAAGCGGCCCGCGACCTTCCCTGCCACACCGGCCTCGTCCTCACCTCCGCCAACGGCAGCGCGCTCGGCCGGGTCAGGCCGGACAAGTCGGTGCAGCTGGTGCGCGGCGACCGGGAGGCCTTCGGCCTGCACGGCCGCAGCGCCGAACAGCGGGTGGCGCTCGACCTGCTGCTCGACCCGGAGATCGGCATCGTGTCGCTCGGCGGCCGGGCCGGCACCGGCAAGTCGGCGCTGGCCCTGTGCGCCGGGCTCGAGGCGGTGATGGAGCGGCGGCAGCACCGCAAGGTCATCGTGTTCCGGCCGCTCTACGCGGTCGGCGGCCAGGAGCTCGGCTACCTGCCCGGCTCGGAAGCCGACAAGATGGGCCCGTGGGCGCAGGCCGTCTACGACACCCTGTCCGCCGTCACCACGCAGGATGTCATCGACGAGGTCATCGCCAGGGACATGTTCGAGGTCCTGCCGCTGACCCACATCAGGGGCCGGTCGCTGCACGACGCGTTCGTGATCGTGGACGAGGCGCAGTCGCTGGAGCGCGGCGTGCTGCTCACCGTGCTGTCCAGGATCGGCTCCGGGTCCCGGGTGGTGCTCACCCACGACATCGCGCAGCGGGACAACCTGCGGGTCGGCAGGCACGACGGCGTGATCGCGGTGATCGAGAAGCTCAAGGGCCACCCGCTGTTCGCGCACGTGACCCTGGTCAGGTCCGAACGGTCCCAGATCGCCGCCCTGGTCACCGAGATGCTGGAGGACTCTGGCCTGTAAGACAGCGCTGTAAGCAGCCGTCCCTGGCGCTGGCTGCGGTACCGTGGCCAGCGTCATGGAATACCCACCCGTATCCGTCGTGATGCCGGTCAGGAACGAGGAACGGCACCTCGCGGAATCCGTCAGGCACGTGCTCGGCCAGGACTACCCGGGCGAGCTCGAGCTGGTGCTCGCGATCGGCCCGTCGGCCGACCGGACCGAGCAGATCGCGCGGGACCTGGCCGCCGCCGAGCCGCGGCTCACCGTCGTCGCCAACCCGACCGGCAAGATCCCGGCGGCCCTCAACGCCGCCGTCCGCGCGGCCCGGCACGCCGTGATCGCCCGGGTGGACGGGCACGCCATGCTGCCGCCCGGCTACCTGCGGGCGGCGCTGGCCATCCTGGCCGAGACCGGGGCCGCCGACGTCGGCGGCCTCATGGCGGCCGAGGGCGTGACCAGCTTCCAGCGCGCCGTGGCCTGGGCGATGACCTCCAAGGCGGGCGTCGGCTCGGCCGCGTTCCACACCGGCGGCGGAGCCGGCCCGGTGGACAGCGTCTACCTCGGCATGTATCACCGCGAGGCGATCGAGCAGGCCGGCGGCTGGGACGAGGGCATGCTCCGCGCCGAGGACTGGGACCTGAACTACCGCATCCGGGCGCGCGGCGGCCAGATCTGGTTCACCCCCGAGCTGCGCGTCACCTACCGGCCGCGGGCCAGCGTCCGCGCCCTGGGGTCGCAGTACTTCCACTACGGGCGCTGGCGGCGGGTGATCGTCCGCGAGCACCCGGAGACGGCCAGCTTCCGCTACCTGGCCCCGCCGGCCGTGGCCGGCCTGGTCGCGGCCGGGCTGGCGGCCGGGCTGGCCGGGGTGGCCGCCATCGCGGCCGGCGCGCCGTCGGCCGTCGGCTGGCTGGCCGCCGGGTTCGTGATCCCGCTCGGCTACCTGGCCGGGATCACCGCGGTCACGGCCGCCCTGGCCAGGGAGGTGCCGCCGCGGGTGCGGGCCAGGGTCCCGCTCGTCCTCGGCGTCATGCACCTGGCCTGGGGGGCCGGCTTCCTCACCAGCCCGCGGAAGCTGCACCATGAGTCCGACGCCCGTGTCGGGCAACCGGACGCGGCCGCCGAACGCGCCGCCGCGGCCGGTAGAGAATGAATCATGGACTTCGACCTCCCGGCCCTGCTCGCCGCCCATCGCGACGACGGATATGAGCTGTACGGCCGGTACCTGAACCCGCAGCAGCCCAAGGTGCTGCACGCGATCGGCTTCGACAAGGTCTACGAGCGGGCCGAGGGCGCCTACCTGTACGACCGCGAGGGCCAGCCGTACGCCGATTTCCTGGCCGGCTTCGGCGTGTTCGCCGCGGGCCGCAACCACCCGGTGATCCGCCAGGCGCTGCACGACGCGCTCGACGCCCAGCTGGCCGACTGGACCCAGTTCGACTGCGGCCCGCTGCCGGGCCTGCTCGCGGAGAGGCTCCTGGCCAAGGCGCCGGGCCTGGACCGGGTGTTCTTCTGCAACAGCGGCACCGAGGCGGTCGAGTCCGCGCTGAAGTTCGCCAGGTACGCCACCGGCCGCGGCCGCGTCCTCTACTGCGACCACGCGTTCCACGGGCTCACCACGGGCTCGCTGTCCGTCAACGGCTCGGCCGAGTTCCGCCGCGGGTTCGACCCGCTGCTGCCCGACGCGCCCGTCCCGCTCGGCGACCTGGACGCGCTCGCGGCCGAACTGCGCCGGGGCGACGTCGCGGCCCTCATCATCGAGCCCATCCAGGGCAAGGGCGTGCACATGCCGCCGGACGGCTTCCTGACCGCCGCGGCCGCGCTGCTGCACGAGCACGGCGCGCTGCTCATCTGCGACGAGGTGCAGAGCGGGCTCGGCCGCACCGGCAAGTTCTTCGCCTACCAGCACGAGGAGGTCGTGCCGGACATCGTCACCGTGGCCAAGGCACTGAGCGGCGGGTACGTGCCGGTCGGGGCGATGCTGGCCAAGGACTGGATCTTCGAGAAGGTCTTCTCCTCGATGGACCGGGTCATGGTGCACAGCACCACCTTCAAGGGCGGCGTCCTGGCCATGGCGGCCGGGCTGGCCTCGCTGGCCGTGCTCGACGACGAGGGCCTGACCGAGAACGCGGCCCGGACCGGGGAGGCGCTGAAGGCCTCGCTGACCGCCATGGCCGCCAGGTACGACGTGCTCGCCGACGTGCGGGGCCGCGGGCTGATGATCGGGCTCGAGTTCCACAAGCCGTCCTCGCTGCGCGCCCGGACCAGCTGGAACATGCTGCAGAAGGCCCGGGTCGGCCTGTTCGCGCAGATGGTGGTGGTGGCGCTGTTCCAGCGGCACCGCATCCTGACCCAGGTGTCCGGCGATCACATGGAAGTGATCAAGCTGATCCCGCCGCTGATGATCGGCGAGGACGAGGTGAAGCTGTTCACCGAGGCGTTCGGCGAGGTGCTCGAGGACGCCAGCAAGGGCAGCGGGCTGATCTGGGAGTTCGGCCGCACCCTGGTCAAGCAGGCGGTGCGGAGCTGAGCAGCGCCTCCGCCACCGCCAGGTCCTGCGCGTAGGTGATCTTGATGTTGCGCTCGCTGCCCGGCACGACGTGCACCGCGACGTCCGGCAGGTAGCGGAGCACCACGCCGCAGTCGTCGGTGGGGGCGAACCCGGGATCGGCCGCGGCCAGCTCGTGCGCCCGGGTGATCACCGGGAGCCGGAAGCACTGCGGGGTCTGGCAGCGCAGCAGCGTCTCCCGCCGCGGCATCGACTGCATCACGCCGTTGCCGGTGACCACCATGGTGTCGGACGCGGGCACCGCGACCCCGGCGGCGTCGTGCACCCGCAGCGCGGCCACGCAGTCCGCGATGATCCGCTGGTCAAGCAGCGGCCGGGCCGCGTCGTGCAGCAGCACGCCGCAGTCACCGCCAGGTTCGCGCGCCGCGATCGCGGCCAGCGCCGCCCGGGTCGAGTCCGGCCGGTTCACGCCGCCCTCGATGACGCCCGTGACCTTCGGGTACCTGGCCCCATCCAGCCCCGCCCCGTTCAGCCCCGCCCCGTTCAGCCCTGTCCCGTTCAGTAGGGCCTCGACCTCCCCCGTGTACCCGCGCGCCATCACCACGAGGACCTCGTCGATGCCCGGGGCCTGGTCGAAGGCGGCCACGCACCGCTCGATCAGCGTCGTGCCGCCCAGGGTGAGCAGCTGCTTCGGCATCCCCGCGCCGAGCCGCTGGCCCACGCCGCCGCCGAGCACCACCGCGACCATCCGCATGAGCCGGACTTTACCCGGCCGGGCCGTAGGCCACAGGATCCCGAACGGCCGGGCCGGGGGCCCCGGTGACGCGCGGGGGGCCCGGCTGGGCCGGCGCTGTTTCGCCGGTGCCATGCGGGGTATTGCGCTGGAACAGCCCGCCGGCGACGGCGTGTGATGGCTGCGCCCGCGCCGGCCGGCTGACCGGCGTGTTCCTCCCGGCCGCGGGCGCAGCCATCGGCTACATTGTGTAACGCTGGACTCGTAACGCTGAGGGCGAGTCACGGCGGCCTGGGCCGCTGGGAGGATGTCCATGACGGTAGCGCTGGTCCTGGCGGGGAGCCGGGGCGAGGCTGACGCGGGCCAGCAGAAGCAGCTGTGCGGCCAGCTCGCGGCCCTCGGCGTGCGCCGCGTCGACGCGGCCGAACGGACCGGACCTGGCCTGCTCACCGTCGCCGCCGCCGCCCGGGCGGCCGGGGAACGCGTGCTCATCTGCGTCGGCGCGGACACCGTGCCCGAGCCGGTGCTGGCCCGGCTGCTTGGCGCCGGCGGCACCGCGGCCTTCACCGGCGTCACCGCCGGGACCGTCCCGGCTGTCCCGGCCGGCCGGCCGGGGCCCGGCCCTACCGGGGAGCCGCTGGCGGGCGCGGCGCTGGTCGTCGACCCGCCCGACCTGGACGCGCTGGCCGTGGCGGCCGAGACGCTCGCGGCCGCGCATTCCGGGCCCGCGCCGGTCAGCGCGCTGGTCGGCGAGCTCACCCGCCGCGGCATCACGGTCCGGATCCTCGATGCCGGGCCGGACAGCGAGGGCGCCGTCGCCCAGCTGGTCGACCCCGCCGCCCGCGACATGGCCCGCTGGGCCGCGTGGCGCCAGCTCGCCCCGGCCGCGCTCTACGGGATCTCGCTCGGCCTCGGGCTGGTCGCCGCGGTGTGGTTCGCCGAGCTGGCGGTGCGGGCCAAGCTGCTGGCCATCGTGGCGCTGGCGGGCTCGTTCCTGGTCGCCAGGGCCGGCTCGGTGCTCGCCGCCACCAGCCCGGACGGGCGGATCCGGCCCGTCGTGAGCTGGCTCGGCGCCGCCTGCGGGCTGCTGACCGAGCTCGCGCTCTACGCCGCCCTGGCGGTCAGCTCAGGCCTGGGCCAGGGGACCGGCCTGGACGGGACCTTCGGCGGCGCGCTGCAGAACACCTTCGTGGCCAGCTGGGGCGGCACCGGGACGGCCGCCGTATGGCGGCTGGCCATCGCCGCGACGCTGCTCCTGGGCATCCGCCGGATGGCCGAACTCGGCTACGAGCACACCGCCAGGGTGCCGGGGAACCTGTTCCCCCGGTCGGTGGTGCTGCGCACCCTGGAGCAGGCCGTCACCTTCCCGGCCGGGGAGCGCTACGCGGTGATAGTGGTGACCGCCGTCTTGTTCGGGCCGCGGCTGACCTTCCTGGTCCTGCTGGGCTGGGGCGTGCTGGCGGCGGGCTACGTCCTGGCCGGGCAGCTGGCCAGGTCGGCCGGCCCGGCCCGCCGGGCCGGCCCGGCGGCCGGGCCCGGCGGCGGCCTGGCGCGCTACCGCGGCGACGGCGTGGTGTCCCGCTGGTTCGGCGGCCTGGTCCAGGGCCGGCTGCCGCCGCTGCCGCCGGTGCTCGTGGGCCTGCTCGTGACCTGCGTCCTGGCCGCCCTGGGGCTGGGGAACCTGCCCGGCATCCTGGTCCTGACGCCGATCGAGGCGATGATGCTCGCCGCCCTCGGCGCCAGGCACCCGCAGGACGGGCGGCTGGACTGGCTGGTGCCCGCGCTGCTGCTGGCGGGCGAGGGCCTGTTCCTGGCCGCCCTCGGCCTGTCCCGCCACGTGGCTCCGTGGCTGGTCTTCGCGCTGCTGGCGGCCGTGGTCATGCGCCACGTCGACGTGGCCTTCCGGGCCAGGGCCGGCCGGGGCATCCCGGCCGACGTGTTCGGCCTCGGCTGGGAGGGGCGGATGCTGCTGGCCGGCGTGGCCGCCGTGGCCGGCATCATGCCGTTCGCCTACGCCGTGCTTTCGGGTTATCTTTGGGTGCTTTTCATCTGGGATTTCCTCAGCGGATGGCTGGTACCTGCCGAGCTGGCACGCACAGTGCTGGCCGACATGGCTAGCCGACACTGGACCGGCCCGCACGGACGGAGACGACGGTTGATCGGGATGGTCCTGGCCGCGGGCGCGGGCCGGCGGCTGCGGCCGGACACGGACGCGCTGCCGAAGGCCCTGCTGCCGGTCGACGGCGACGTCACCATCCTGGACATCGCGCTGCGCAACCTGGCCGCGGTCGGGCTGCACGACGTCGTGATCGTGGTCGGCTACGCGGCCGGCGCGGTGCGGGACCGGGCCGCCGCCCTGGAGCGGGCGCACGGGGTCCGGCTGACGCTGGTGGACAACGACCGGGCCGAGGAGTGGAACAACGCGTACTCGCTCTGGCTGGCCCGCGAGCATTTCGCCGCGGGCGCGCTGCTGGTCAACGGGGACACGGTGCACCCCGTCTCGGTGGAGAAGACGCTGCTCGCAGCGGCCGGGCAGGACGGGATCGTCATCGCCGTCGACGACGTCAAGCGGCTCGCCGACGAGGAGATGAAGGTGATCGTCGACGCGGGCGGCCGCCTCACCCGGATCACCAAGCTGATGGACCCCGCGCTGGCGCACGGCGAGTACATCGGCGCGACGCTCATCGGCGCGCCCGCCGCGGCGCCGCTCGCGGCGGCCCTCGAGGCGACCTGGCGCCGGGACCCCTCGCTGTACTACGAGGACGGCTACCAGGAACTCACCGACCGCGGCGGCACGATCGGGATCGCGCCCATCGGCGAGGTCGACTGGGTGGAGGTCGACAACCACGACGACCTCCGCCGCGCCAGGGAGATCGCGGCTCGCTGCTGAGGTCAGGCCGGCCAGCCCGCGGCCGGGAAGGCCGCTCTGAACCCTGCTGCCGTGCGTGACCCGGTAGTCTCCCGGATAGCCGTCGTTAGCCAGAGGCGCAGCGGAAGTTGCCGCGAAGCGCCGGAAGGACGTCCATGCCGCTGCTGGCCCGCATCCTCACCGCGCCGCTCGTCGTCGACGTGCGGCGGGGCGCGGTCGCGGACCTCGGCACGCTGCTCGCCGACCGGCGGATCGCGACGGAGGGCCGGGTCGCCGTCGCGGTCGGCCCCAGCCAGGGCGACAGCGTGCTCGCCGACCTGGACCTGGGCGCGGCCGAGGTCTTCCGGGTCGAGGACGGCACCGTGGACAGCGCGGTCGCGCTGGGCAAGCGGCTGCGGGCCGACTCCTACGAGGCCGTCGCGGGCATCGGCGGCGGCAAGACCCTCGACGTGACCAAGTTCGCCGCCCACATGGCCGGGATCCCGATGGTCGCGGTGGCCACCAACCTGGCCCACGACGGCATCGCCTCACCGATCAGCTCGCTCGAGCACGAGTCGGGCAAGGGCTCGTACGGGGTCGTCCCGCCGGTCGCGGTGATCGTGGACCTGGACCGGGTGCGCTCAGGACCGCCCCGGCTGGTCCGGTCAGGCATCGGGGACGTGGTCAACAACCTGTCCGCGATCGCGGACTGGGAGCTGGCCGCGGCCGACACCGGCGAGCCGGTCGACGGGCTCGCCGTCACGCTGGCCCGGACGGCGGCGCAGGCCGTGCTGCACCAGCCGGGCACGGTCGAGGACGACGAGTTCCTCACCGTGCTGGCCGAGTCGCTGGTGCTGTCCGGGATCGCCATGACCGTGGCCGGGTCCAGCCGGCCGAGCAGCGGCGGCGACCACGAGATCCTGCACGCGATCGACCAGCTGTACCCCGGCGCGGGCAATCACGGCGAGCTGGCCGGGGTGGGCGCGCTGTTCTGCACGTACCTGCGCGGCGACGACCGGGGGTGCGCGCTGCTGGCCGCCTGCCTGGCCCGGCACGGGCTGCCGCGGACCCCGGCCGACCTCGGGCTCAGCCACGCCGAATTCACCAAGGCGGTGCTGCACGCGCCCGCGACCAGGCCGGGCCGGTACACCATCCTGGAGCGGCTCGCGCTCGACGAATGCGCGATCACCGAGCGGGTGGACGGCTTCGCCGCGGCTGTCCTGAGCGGAGAATGATGACGGGATCGCCGGGGCCGACGCTGGCCGAGGTGCGCGCCAAGGGGCAGCCGCCCGAGGTGCTGGCGCGGCTCAACGACGAGCACTGGTTCGGCCGGCTCTACATGCGCAAGCTCTCCCCGTACGCGACCATCGTGTTCGCCAGGCTCGGCTGGTCCCCGAACGCGGTCACGGTCTGCTTCATGATCTCCGGCGCGGCCGCGGGCGTGCTCGCCGCCGTGCCCGGGCTGCCCGCCGCGGTCGGGGTGGCCCTGCTCATCCAGCTCTACCTGCTGTTCGATTGCTCCGACGGGGAACTGGCCCGGTTCACCGGCCGCTTCTCCGCGGCCGGCGTCTACCTGGACCGGATGGGGCACTACATCGCGGAGGCGCTGCTGCTGGCCGGCCTGGGCGTCCGCGCGCAGGGGAATTTCTCGCTGGCCGGCGGCTACGTGAGCGCGGGCCTGGCCGCGGCGATCTGCGCCACCCTGATCAAGGCGGAGACCGACACCGTGGTGGTGGCCCGGGCCTCGTCCGGGCTGGACGGCAAGCACGACGATCAGGCGCTGGCGCCGCGGTCGCACGGGCTCGCGCTGGCCCGGCGGCTGGCGTCGGCGCTGCGCCTGCACCGGATCATCCAGGCCGTGGAGCTGTCCGTCCTCATCCTGGTGGCGGCGATCGCGGACGCCGTATCCGGCACCCTCACCGCCACCCGGGTGCTGACCGTGGCCGCGCTGGCCGTGGGCGTGCTGATGACGGTGGCGCACCTGGTGGCCATCGTGGCGTCCCGGAGGCTGCGGTGAGCGTCCGAGAGGAGACGAGGGTGACCCTGTCCCTGTCCTGCGTCATCCTCACCATGGGCAACCGCCCGGCCGAGGTGAGCCGGGCCATCGACAGCGTGCTGGCCCAGCGCGGCGCCCAGGTGGAGCTGGTCGTGGTGGGCAACGGCGCCGACGTGACCGGCCTGCCGGCCGGCGTGCGGTCCGTCCGGCTGCCGGAGAACGTCGGGGTCGCGGCCGGGCGGAACGCCGGGGTGGCCGCGTGCGGCGGTGACGTGGTGCTGTTCCTCGACGACGACGGCTGGTACCCCGACCCCGGGCTCGCCGCCCACATCGCCGGCCGGTTCGCCGCCGACCCGGCCCTGGCGGTGCTGTCCATGCAGGTGGTCGACCCCGACGGCGGCCCGGGCGCCCGCTGGCACGTGCCGCGGCTGCGGGCCGGGGACCCGGACCGGTCCTCGGTCGTGACCACGTTCCTCGGCGGCGCGGCCGCGATCAGGCGCTCGGCCTACCTGGAGGCGGGCGGCCTGCCTGACCTGTTCTTCTACGGGCACGAGGAGACCGACCTGGCGTGGCGGCTGCTGGACCGCGGCTACCGGCTGGAATACGACGCCGCCGCCCGGATGTGCCACCACACCCTGCCGAACGCCCGGCACTCGACGTTCCGCCGCCAGGACGGGCGGAACCGGGTGCTGCTGGCCCGGCGCAACCTGCCCTGGCCGCTGGCGGCGGTCTACCTGGCCGACTGGATGGCGCTCACCGTGGCCAGGGAGCGCGGCAAGCGGGACAGCCTGCGGCCCTGGTTCGCCGGCTTCGCCGAGGGCTGGCGGACCAACCCGGGCTCGCGGCGGCCCATCTCGCTGCGCACCGCCTGGCGGATGGCGAGAGCCGGCCGCCCCCCGGTCATCTAAGCCTTCCCCGCTCACCCCAGCTTCCCCGCTCACCCCGGCCTCCCCGCTCGCCCCGACGTCCCCACCTGCGACGATCTTGACTCATATACCGCCAATCGGTATATATGGAATCAGTGAGCCGCTGGCTTATCGGGAGTCATGCTCATTGCGGCGTGGTTCATCCGGGCAGCGTTCATCCGGGCAGCGTTCATCCGAGCAGGGCAGCGAAGCCCGGATGAGAGGGCTTGGGCGGTCGCCTGAGCCTCGGGATGCCCGCACGATCCGGGCCGCGGTTGCGGATGAGGTAGCCGGCGGGCGGTGCACCTGCCGCCCGCCGGCCACGGAGCGGCCACTCGCCCGCGCGGATGACGGTCAATCGCCCGCGCGGATGACGACCGCCTAGGAGGCGGCGCGTACGATATGTCGTGTGGAGATACGCGATACTCGCGTACTCGCGCCGATGACGGGGGTCAGGGGCCGCGCGGAACTAGCTATGCCCAGAGGCTGGCACTCAGTTACCACGATGCCCTGGGCCTGGCTAAGCACCGGGCTGGCCGCCTCGGCCCTGTTCGCCGGTGCGGTCGCGCTGTTCAGCCATGACCCGCTGCACCGGCTGTGGGGACTGTCGGCGGCCTGCGCGTACGCGCTAGGGGCCCTCGCGGTGCTGGCCTGGCGGTCGAGGGAAACCCGCGGCGTCGACGTCGCGCTGGCCGTGATCCTGTCCGGCGCCATCTTGTTCCCGCTGCTCTGGATGGTCGCCCACGGCCACGGGGAGCCCGAGGTCGGCGTGGTGGACACCGCCGCCAAGACGCTCATCAAGGACGGCACCCCGTACCGGAGCTCGCAGGCGCTGGCCAATACCACCAACCCGAACCAGTACAACCCGTACCTGCCGCTGATGGCGGCATTCGGCATACCGCAGGCGCTGCTCGGCCGGGGGCTGCTCACCGATCCCCGGGTCTGGTTCGGCGCGGTGTTCCTGGCCGTGTTCGCCGTGGCGCTGCGGATCGCCGGGGCCAGGGACAGCGTCCGCTGGGCGCTGCTGATGACGGCCTCGCCGATCATCGCGTTCGAGCTGTGCGTCGGCGGCACCGACGTGCCCATGGTCGCGTTCATGTGCCTCGGCTTCGCGCTGCTGTGGCGGGCGCAGCGGAACAGCCCGGTCACCGCCGGGCTGGCCCTGGGCGTCGCGTCCTCGATGAAGGCAACCGCGTGGCCCGCCCTGGCGGTGGCGTTCGCGCTGCTGTGCGTGCGCGACGGCCAGCGCGCCGCCTGGCGGTTCACCGCGGTGGCGCTGGCCGTCGTCGCCGTCATCGTGGGCCCGTTCGCGGTGCTCAAACCGGGCGCCCTGGTGAAGAACACCGTCCTGTTCCCGCTCGGCCTGGCCAGCGTCAAGTCGCAGGCGGCCAGCCCGCTGCTCGGCCACGTGCTCGCCCAGACCGGGGTGCTCGGCCACACCATCGTGGTCATCGCGCTCATCGGCTCCGGGGTCGCGATCGCGGTGTCGCTGGTGATCCGGCCGCCCCGGGACGTGCCCGCCGCCACCATCCGCCTGGTCCTCGGGCTCACCGCCATGTTCGTGCTGGCGCCGTCGACCCGGTTCGGCTACTTCATCTACCCGGCCGCGATGGTGCTGTGGCTGGTCGTCTCCCGGGCAGGCCGCAGGGCCGCCAGCGAGCCCGGACCCGGACCCGGACCCGAGGCGAGGGTCCCCGGCTAGCCCCCGGGAGTTCCTGGCCAGGCGCCCGGGGGGCCTATTGTGGGTTCGTGCGTCTTGGGCCGCGTGCCAATGGGGTTACTAAGGTCACTGAGGCAGATGATGCCACCGTGGCGGCTCCGGCGGCGGAAGATAAGCCGGGCCGGGCCGGGTGGCTGTTCGGCGCCGTCACGGTGGTGCCCGCCCTGCTGGCCGTGGCCTGGCTGCTGCCGGCCTTCCCGCTGCTGCTCGCCGGGCGGCTCTCGGCGCGGCCGATGGTGTTCATGTTCGTCCCGCTGGCCGCCGGGCTCTGCTACTTCGCGCTGCGCCAGCTCCCCGCGTCCTGGCCCAGCTTCCGCCGCGCGGGCAAGAACAAGCGACCCGTCCCGTGGTGGGCGCTGGCGGCCACCGTCGCGGTGGCGGCAGCGTTCGCGGCCTGGCAGATCGCCGAACGCACCGAGCAGATCATCTACCTGCGCGACCCCGCGACGTACCTGCAGGTAGGGTACTGGATCGCGCACCACGGCTCGCTGCCGGTCCCGGATTCCGCGGCCGCGTTCGGCGGCCCGCACCCGGGCCTCGGCTTCGCCAGCTCCAACTACTACCCGCGCGGCGCCGGGATCGTGCCGCAGTTCATGACCGGCACGCCGCTCGTGCTGGCGGGCGCGATCTGGCTGGGCGGGTTGCCGGCCGCGCTGGTGATCACGCCGCTGATCGGCGGGTGCGCGGTGCTCGCGTTCGGCGGCCTGGCCGGCCGGCTGGCGGGCCCCGGGTGGGCGCCGGCCGCCGCGGCCGTGCTGGCGCTGAGCCTGCCCGAGCAGTACACCAGCCGCGGCACGTTCAGCGAGCCGCTGGCCCAGGTGCTGCTGTTCGGCGGCCTGTGCCTGCTGGCCGACTCGTTCGTCGTCAACAGAGCAGGCAAGGCCGACTGGCCCGGCCAGGACATGGTGCTGGCCGGGCTGGCCGGCCTGGCCCTGGGCCTGACGATCGGTGTCCGCATCGACGGGCTGAGCGACATCCTCCCGGCCGTCCCGTTCCTCGGCGTGCTGCTGGCCGCGCGCCGCCGCCAGGCCGTCCCGTTCGGCGTCGCGCTGGTCGTCGGGGTGGGCTACGGCCTGGCCGACGGCTACCTGAAGTCCCGCCCCTACCTGGACCTGGAGGCGCCGTCGCTGCGCCCGCTGGCCCTGATCGTCGCGGTAACCGTCGCTGGCCACGGTGATCGGGGTCCTGGTGACGCGAAGCCCGCCGGCCAGGAACGCGGCCAGGCGGCTGCTCGCCACGCGGGTGGTCCGCTGGCTGCCCGCGGCGGCGGCGATCGTGACCGTGCTGATCTTCGCCGGCTTCGCCGTCCGGCCCCTGGTCCAGACGGTGGCCGGGGAGACCGACCCGACCTCGATCGCCTACGTGGCCGAACTTCAGAAGCTGGCCGGCCTCCCCGTCGACGGCAGGCAGCAGTACTACCAGGACAGCTTGTACTGGGTGATCTGGTACCTCGGCGTGCCCGCCGTGCTGCTGGGCGCGTTCGGCCTCGCGGTGCTCGCCCGGCGGTGCACCAAAGCGCTGCTGACCTGGAAGGATCCCGGCGCGGCAGCGCGGGTCTGGGCGCTGCCGCTGATGATGGCCTTGTGGGTGGCCGTGACCGTGCTGTGGCGGCCCGCGGTCGCCCCGGACCAGCCCTGGGCGAGCCGGCGGCTGGTGCCGTTCGTGCTGCCCGGCCTGATCCTGGGCGGCATCTGGGCCGCGACCTGGCTGAAGGACCAGGCGGCCCAGCTCGGCCGGGCCCGGCTCACCTCGGCCGTGGTGGCCTCCTGCTGCGTGGCCTCGATGCTCATCCCGACCGCGCTGACCACCCTCGACCTCAGCGTCACCTCGCACGGCCTGTCCGCGCACGGGATGGCGTTCAGGAAAATCGGCCCGGGCGAGCTCACCGCGGTCGACGGGCTGTGCCGGGCGATCGGCCCGGACGCGTCTGTGGTCATCCTCGACTCGCTCACCGCCGACCGGTTCGCCCAGGTCATCCGGGGCATGTGCGACACCCCCGCGGCGGTGCTGGCCGACCCCACCCCGGCCAGGATCAGCACCGTGGTGTCCGGCATCAGGGGCGCCGGCCGCCGCCCGGTGCTGCTCGCCCAGCAGCCGAACGAGCTCCCCGGCTCGCCCAGGCAAGTCGTCAGCCTGCTGACCACGCAGGAGGCGCACAACCTGACCACGCCGCCGACCCGCACCTGGCTGATCCACTACACGGTGTGGATGTCGGTCCCGGCTGCCGCCGGAGCCTAGTATCCTCGCCGCTCGTGAGCACATTCACGGGCGAGGAGATCCCGACCGCCTCCATCGTGCTGCCCTGCTTCAACGAGGAAGAGCACGTCCTGCTCGAAGTCGAGCGGATCTGCGCCGCCATGGACAAGAGCGGGATCAGCTACGAGCTGCTCGCCGTCGACGACGGCTCGACCGACCAGACGCTGGCCCGGCTGCGCCGCGCCGAGCCGGACTTCCCGAACCTGAAGGTGATCCACTTCGCGCGCAACGGCGGCGCGGGCACCGTGCGCCGGATCGGCACCCAGCAGGCCCGCGGCGAGATCGTGGTGTGGACCGACGCCGACCTGACCTACCCGAACGAGCGGATACCCGAGTTCGTCGCGATGCTGGCGGAAGACCCGTCGTTCGACCAGGTGGTGGGCGCGCGGACCAGCGAGGAAGGCACGCTCAAGGTCTTCCGGGTGCCGGCCAAGTGGTTCGTGCGCAAGCTGGCCGAACGGCTGACCAACGCCGACATCCCCGACCTGAACTCGGGCCTGCGGGCGTTCCGGCGCTCGGTCGCGCTGCCCTACCTGAAGCTGCTGCCGCCCGGGTTCTCCTGCGTCACCACCATCACCCTGGCGTTCCTGTCCAACGGGCACGAGGTGCGCTACGTCCCGATCGACTACGCCAAGCGGGCCGGCCGGTCGAAGTTCCACTTCTTCTCCGACGCCTACCGGTACGTGCTCCAGGTGCTCCGGATGGTGATGTACTTCAACCCGCTCAAGGTGCTGATGCCGCCGGCCCTGTTCCTGCTCGGCCTGGGCGTGCTCAAGGGCATCTACAACCTGGTCGTGCATCCGCTGCACTTCGCCAACGACACGCTGCTGATCTTCGTCACCGGGATGATCCTGGCCAGCCTGGCGCTGCTGGCCGACCTGATCGTCCGCTCCCGCGGCGACACGTAAAGAGCACGTGAGGATCGCCCTGGTCGGCCCGGCCCACCCGTACAAGGGCGGCGGAGCCCGGCACACCACCGAACTCGCCCGCCACCTCGCCGCGGCCGGCCACGACGTGATCATCGAGTCGTGGCGCGCCCAGTACCCCCGGCGGCTCTACCCCGGCCAGCAGACCGTCGACGTGCCCGAGGGCGAGCCGTACCCGCGCACCCGCCGCAGGCTGGCCTGGTACCGCCCGGACGGCTGGCTGGCCGAGGGCCGCCGCCTCAGGCCCGCCGACCTGGTCGTCTTCGCCCTGCTCACCCCGCTCCAGGTGCCCCCCTATCTCACGATCATGAGCAGCCTGGGCCGCACCCGCACCGTCGTCATCTGCCACAACGTGCTGCCGCACGAACGCCGCCCCGGTGACGTGGCCCTGACCAGGGCCCTGCTCAGGCGGGCCGGCACCGTGCTCACCCACTCCGCCGGCCAGGCCGCCCAGGCCCGCGAGCTGGCCCCGGGCGCGACGGTGCGGACCGTAACCATGCCGCCGCACCTGCCCGCCGCCCCGCACCTGCCCGCCGCCCAGCACACGGCAGCCCAGCACAACCATGGCCCCGAACGGACCGGGTCGCCCGCATCCACCCAATGTCATCTGCTCTTCTTCGGCATCGTCCGCCCCTACAAGGGCCTGGACGTGCTGCTGCGCGCCCTGGCGCAGGCCCCCGCGCATGTCACTCTCACCGTCGCCGGCGAGTTCTGGGGCGATATTACGGAAATGGATAATCTGATCGCGGAGCTCGGCCTGGCCGGCCGGGTGACGCTGCGCCCCGGCTACGTGCCCGCGGACCAGATCCCGGCGCTGTTCGCGGCGGCGGACGCGCTGGTCCTGCCGTACCGGGAGGCCACCGCCTCGCAGAACGCCCTGCTGGCGTTCGCGCACGGGGTGCCGGTGATCACCACCACGGCCGGGGCGCTGGCCGAGGCGGTCCGCGACGGCGTGGACGGGCTGACCTGCGCGCCGGACGACGCCGGGGACCTGCTCCGCGCGCTTATCCAGATCAGCGACCCATCGACGGTCCGGCGGCTGCGGGCCGGGATCACGCCCGTTGATCCTGAGCCGGGCTGGGCTGCATATCTGCGCGTGCTGCTGGCCGGCTAGGGCGGGCCCGGCCGATGGCCAGGCCGATCCCGGCCCAGGTCAGGTCGCCGATCGTCATCACCACCCGCGAGGCGAGCGCCACGACCAGCGCGGACGCGGAGGACATGACCGGGGCGAGCACGGCGATGAGGGCGATCTCCCGCGGCCCGATGCCGCTGGGGAAGAAGATGATCAGGAAGCCGACCGCCCAGGCCAGCGCGTAGCCGCCGAGCGACAGCGCGAAGACGTTCCCGCCCTTCCCGGCGAAGGTGCTGATCAGGAACCAGGCGTGCACGCCGAAGCAGAGCCAGCCCAGCGTGGTCCAGGCCAGCGCGCGGGCCATGCCGGCCCCGCTGACCGACTCCTCGAGCGGCGCCCGGCGCAGCACCCGCAGCGCCAGGTTCAGGCCGAACTCGATGATCGTCGGGTGCAGGCAGACCACGGCGACCGGCGTGATGGCCAGCACCCACCAGTAGTGCCCGGCCGCGTGGGCCGACGTGAGCGGCAGCATCACGCCCGCGGCGATCAGCCCCACCACCAGGGTGGTGGCCATGCCGACCAGGCTCGCGGTGGCGCTGCGCCGGCGCGGGATGTCGTAATCGCGGGCCAGCTCGACCTGAGCGGCCAGCGCCCACACCGCGCCCGGCACGTACTTGCCCAGCTGCCCGACGAACATGACCCGGATCGCGGCGGGCAGCGGCAGCGGCGAGCCGAGGTCGGCCAGCAGCGCCCGCCAGGCCAGCAGCATGCAGGCCAGCCCGGCGATCACGCTGGCCACGGCGCCCGCCACGTCCCAGCCGGCCAGCTGGGCCAGCGCGGCGTGCACCTGAGGCCACTGCGACACCAGCCCGTACACGGCCAGCCCCACCGCGACGGCCAGCAGCCCCGCACGCAGCCAGGAGCTATGTGCCAGTCGGGTTGGGGCTAGCCGGGTTGGGCGCAGGCGGCTCAGGCGGCTATCGGGCACGCCGCTAGCGTATACAGGCGGCCGGCCGTCGCAGCCCTCATTGTTACCGGTGGTAAGTTGGCAGGATTTCGCCGAAACATGGCGATGCTGCCACTCGCCAGCCGGACCGCGGCGGGGCAGGCTTATATAACGTGAGCAAGCAGGACACGGCGCCGGCGCGGGCGCAGGCCACCAAGGCCGTTCGGGATCATGAAATGACGGATCCGGCGCGGCGGGCCAGCGTGGTCCCCTGGGTCTGCCTGCTCATCGTCTGGGTCGTGTGGGGCAGCACCTACCTGGCCATCAGGGTCGGGGTGGAGACGATGCCGCCGCTGCTGATGGCGGCGGCGCGGAACCTGGTGGCCGGCCTGATCATGTTCCCGCTGGCGCTGCGGAGCCGGCGCGCGGGGGTGCGGGCGCGGCCGGACGCGTCGGCCCGGCTCTGGCCGTCCCGTGCGGAGTGGCTGGGCTGCGCGATCGTCGGCGTCCTGCTGCTGGTGGCCAACGGCGTGGTCGGCGTGGGCGAGAAGACGGTGCCGTCCGGGCTAGCCGCGCTGCTCGTCGCCACCGTGCCGCTGTGGCTGCTAGGCATCGACGCGGGGCTGAACCACGCCCGGCTGGGCCTGGCGCCGATGGCCGGGCTGCTGCTCGGGCTGGCCGGCGTGGCCCTGCTGTCCGGCCTGGGCGGCGGCGCGCACGGGACCTCGGTGGCCGGCGTGATCATCATCCTGGCCGCGGCGGCGGCGTGGGCGCTCGGCACGATCATGGCCGGCCGGGTCGCCATCCCGTCCAGCCCGGCCCTGGCCAGCGGGATGGAACTGCTCGCCGGGGGCGCGGCGCTGCTGGTCCTGGCCGCGGCGACCGGGGAGTTCTCCTCGCTCCGGCTGGGCCAGGTGTCGGCCAGGTCGTGGCTCGCCCTCGGCTACCTGATCGTGGCCGGCTCCATCGTGGCGTTCTCCGCCTACGGCATCGCGGTCCGGGCGCTGCCCACCGCCACCGTGGCCACGTACGCGTACGTGAACCCGGTCATCGCGGTGCTGCTCGGCACGCTCATCCTCAGCGAGCCGCTGACCCCGGCGATGATCGGCGGCGGCGTGCTCATCGTCGGGGCCGTGGTCCTGGTCGTCCGCCGCAGCCCGCCCGCGCACTGAGAACGGCCGCCGGTGCTCGAGCAGGCCGGGCTGATCTCCCGCAGCCGTTCCGGCCAGTGGCGGTCCAGCACGCTGGAGGCGGGGTCCGGGTGAGCTCGCGGCTGGAGTTCCACGAAGTCGAGGGGGGCAAGACCCGGATCGAGCTCCGGGCGGCCCCGTTCCCCGAGGGCACGGACGACGTGCGGGGCGGCTGGGAAAGCTCGTTCACCAAGCTTGACGCCCTGCTAGCGGCCCCCGGACTACCCTAGGCAGGGTGCTGGAGATCAAGCGGCTGCACCTGGCCAGCCTGCAGGGAGTGGACGGCGCCCGCTGGCCGGTGCACGGGTTCGTCGTCACCCATCCCGGCGGCGCGGTGCTCGTCGACACCGGGGTCGGCGGGCCCCAGCCGGTGCTGGACGACTGGCGCGTCGTCAACCGTTCGGTCGCCGACGCGCTGGCCGAGCTGGACATGAGCCCGGCCGATATCGGGCTGGTGATCAACACCCACCTGCACTTCGACCACTGCGGCCAGAACGCGGTGTTCCGGCACGCGCCCTTTTACGTGCAGCGGGCCGAGCTGAGCCGGATGCGGCGCGAGTCGGCCGAGCTCTACGACTGGTTCGGCTTCATGGACGCGCGGTTCGAGCTGCTCGACGGGGACACCGAGGTGCTGCCCGGCCTGTCGGTGATCGCCACGCCCGGGCACACCGAGGGCCACCAGTGCGTGGTGGTGCGCGGCGACGGCGGGTCCGACCTGCTGATCGGCGACGCCGCCTACACCCCCAGGCAGTACGCCGACCCGTCCGCCGGCAGGCTCCCGGCCGGGCAGGCCAGCGACGTCCCGGCCTGGCGCGACTCCGTCCGGCGGATCCGCTCCCTGGAACCCGGACGGGTGCATTTCTGCCACCACACCGACATAGTGCACAGCTGACGTATCGCGTGTGACGAGGTCGGCCCGCGGCCCGGCGCCAAGACCGGAATAATCACCTCATGCGGATCTTCGCGGACGCCGGAACCTACACGCCGCCGGACGGCGGCGACCCGAACCACTGGGTCGTGCACATGGACAGCGATGACCTGAGCCTGGGCACGTACTCGATCCCGGCCGGCGGCCTCGACGACCAGGCCCCGCACACCGAGGACGAGATCTACCTGGTACGTTCGGGCCGGGCCACCCTGGTCACGCCGTCGGAGACCGCGCCGGTGGGGCCGGGCAGCGTGGTGTTCGTCCCGGCCGGGGAGACGCACGCGTTCACCGACGTCACCGAGGACCTGGCCCTGGTCGTGGTCTTCGCCCCGCCATACGGATCGCGGGATCCCAGCCGCCCGGAATTACGGTGCCGAACGGACCATGCTGGCGGCTTCCTCGATGCCGCGTCGCGCCAGCGCGTCGGCGCGCTCGTTGCCGGGATCGCCCGCGTGTCCCTTCACCCACAGCCAGGTGACCTCGTGGCGGCTCATCGCCTCCGTCAGCCTGCGCCACAGATCGTCGTTCTTGACGGGCTTCTTGGCCGAGGTCAGCCAGCCGTTGCGCTGCCAGCCCTTGATCCACTTGGTGATCCCGTCGAGCAGGTACTTGCTGTCGGTATGCAGGTTCACCTTCGCCGGGCGCTGCAGCGCCTCGAGCGCCTGGATGGCCGCCATCAGCTCCATCCGGTTGTTCGTGGTCAGCGGCTCGCCGCCGTACATCTCTTTTTCGTGGTCCTGCCAGCGGAGCACCACGCCCCAGCCGCCCGGCCCGGGGTTGCCGCTGCACGCGCCGTCTGTGTAGATCACGACCTCGGTCATGCCCGGAAGGTTACGCCCTGCCGGGCCCCGGTGACGCAACCTGACCCGCCGGGCGCCCGGCGGGCCCGGTCCCGGCGGGCTCGGTCCAGCGGCGGCGGCGATTTGCTTTGGACGCCAGGAGTTCATAAAGTAAAGGAACACCGACGCGGGGTGGAGCAGTTCGGTAGCTCGCTGGGCTCATAACCCAGAGGTCGCAGGTTCAAATCCTGCCCCCGCTACTAGTTTCCGCAGGTCAAGGCCCTTTTCCTATCAGGGAGAGGGCCTTTGGCGTGACCGGCGTGTGACCAGATATGTGACCTGGCGGGAGACGGGTGCGGCGGCCGAGGACCGGCAGGTGAGACGGGCTGGCACGGGCTGAGACAGCGCGGGACCCGGCAGGCGTTCCCCCGTGCGATCGCTGGGTGGTTCTCCCAGAGGTAGCACGGGTGTCCGCCAGTCTCGACGTTCATGCTGGACTGCCGAGAAAGGCGCTTGCGCAAGATGCTGCGATCTGGCGGCTGCGGCTCGGCACAGGCGGCTGATCATGCCCTCGCGGGTGGCGGAACCCGGTCATGTCCTGGCGGTCGCTGGGCCGTGACTGGGGCGCAGGGCCTGTCAGCTCAGTGGCGCGCATGGTCGTTTCGGCAGGCCCGGTCCAGCCTGAGAGCCGCTCGTAGGTCAGATTCCGGGGTCCGGCTTCTCGTGCTGGTCGAGCATTTCCATGAGGTTGCTGGCCGATTGCCCATCCAGCCCGGACGCCACGGCAGCGGCCCGGAACCGGTCACGGCCGAGCTGGCGGCGCAGCCCGGCGAGCGGCCGGAAGTCTCCGGCGGTGGCGGTGCCGATTTGGAGCCGGATAGCCAAGGCACGAGCCCGGTAGGCGACCGCCTGGTCGAGGTTCCCCAGCGTCTCGCTCAAGCTGCCCAGGGCGGTATAGCTGGTGGCGGTGCCGGCCTGGTCGCCGATCCGCTCGAAGGTGTCCAGGGCGCGGCGGTACAGGGGCTCGGCGGTGTCGTAGTCCCCTCGGTCCTGGGCCAGGATGCCGAGCTGGTGGTAGCTGGTGGCGGTGCCGGCCTGGTCGCCGATCCGCTCGGCGATGTCCAGGGCGCGGCGGTACAAGGGCTCGGCGGTGTCGTAGTCCCCCCGGTCCTGGGCCAGGATGGCGAGCTGGCCGTAGCTGCGGGCGGTGCCGGCCTGGTCGCCGATCCGCTCGTTGATGGCCAGGGATTGGCGGTACAGGGGCTCGGCGGTGTCGTAGTCCCCCCGCTTCTGGGCCAGGATGCCGAGCTGGTGGTAGCCGCTGGCGGTGCCGGCCTGGTCGCCGATCCGCTCGAAGGTGTCCAGGGCGCGGCGGTACAGGGGCTCGGCGGTGTCGTAGTCCCCCCGGTCCTGGGCCAGCCTGCCGAGCTGGTGGTAGCTGCGGGCGGTGCCGGCCTGGTCGCCGATCCGCTCGAAGGTGTCCAGGGCGCGGCGGTACAGGGGCTCGGCGCTGTCGTAGTCCCCTCGGTCCTGGGCCAGGATGCCGAGCTGGCCGGAGCTGCTGGCGGTGCCGGCCTGGTCGCCGATCCGCTCGGCGATGTCCAGGGCGCGGCGGTACAGGGGCTCGGCGGTGTCGTAGTCCCCCTGATCCTGGGCCAGGATGCCGAGCTGGTGATAGGTGGCGGACATGTTCTTCTGGTCGCCGAGCCGGGTGAAGATCTCCAGGACGTGACGGTGGGAATGCTCGGCGGTATCGTAGTCGCCGCGCAGCTGGGCCAGGGTGCCGAGCATCCCCTCGGTCACGGCCGCGTCTAGTGAATCGGGGGCAAGCCAGGTGAGGGTCTCGCGGCACAGTTCGGCCGCCCGCCCGTACTGTCCCCAGGTCAGCAGCTGTTCCACGGCCTCGGAGTGGGCTGCCATCGCCTCGTCGTCCTGTCCGGCGGCGTGGTGGTGGTAGCGGGCCTCCAGGAGCTGCTCGATGTCTTGTTCCTCGCTTTGCGGGATGGCGCCGACCCGCCAGCGCCAGAACGCTGCTGCCTGCTGGTGGGCTTGGCAGGTGGCGTCGGGGTGGAGCGCGGCGATGGCCCCGGCCGTCCACCGGTGCACGAAATGCCGCGAGGCCTCGTCATCGTCCTGGGCCGGGACCGGGACCAGCAGCCCGGCGTTCCTGGCCGCGGCCACCGCGGCGGCCAGGCCATCCGG
Source organism: uncultured Actinomycetes bacterium (assembly GCA_963722275.1). GTDB lineage: Bacteria > Actinomycetota > Actinomycetes > Streptosporangiales > Streptosporangiaceae > Palsa-504. Next base: position 78,436 of record CAVRMX010000016.1, read on the forward strand.
CGCGTCCACCGGCGGCCGCAGTTCATCGGCCATGTCGGCCTGGTAGCGGGCGTACTCCTCCTCCGAAAGCCCGGCGTCTTCGAGCGAGATCCTGCTGCCTTCGGAGCGTTCGACCGCTTCCTGGATAGCCTGCTGTACGCAGTCGATGCGGGCGGCGCGCTCAGGGTCGGGTGCCCATTCGGCTGGCTGGCCGACCTGGAAGGCCAGGGCGGTGTCGTCGACCGGGATCCGGTAGACCGCCGCGCCGATGGCCAGGTCGGTGGCTAGCGGGGTATCGGCCAGCCGGTCGAGCAGGCCGGACAGCAGGATGTCATCGACTGCCAGGGTCACGGCCTCGGCCAGGCTGGCGTCCAGGTCGCGGCCGGGCCGGGCCAGCCAGGCGGCCGGGTCGGTGATGCCGCGGTCCCGCAGCCGGTCTTCCATCCGCTCGGCAACGTCGTCGAAGCGGGCCTGCCCGCCGCGCAGCAGCGCGTCCAGGTACTCCAGAGTCCGCGGGTGCCCGCCGACGTCGCGGTAGGCCCGGCTCTTTTCTTCCGGGGTGAGGGCGTCCAGGCCGGGCAGCCGCCACATCAGTTTGCGGGTCTCGGCGGCCGACAGTGGGCCCAGGTGCAGGGCGGCCAGCCGCCGCCCGGCCGATTTCGGCAGCGTGAAGGGATGCCGGGAGGTGAACAGCAGCCCGCTCCGCCCGGGTCGGCGCGCCCATCCGGCCAGGAATGTTCCCAGCTCGGGGTCTCGTACCTGCCAGCCGCCGCCGGGTGCTTCGGTCAGGTTGTCCTCGAAGTTGTCCAGGAGCACCGTCATCGGGATGGCGGGGAGGATCTGCTCGGCGAGCAGCCGTGCCCGTTCGGTCCATTCCTGGTCGGCGGCCCGCAGATACAGTGCCGCCCGGGCCAGCCCCTCGCCGCCCTCGGCCGCCGTAGCGGCCTGCCCCAGCCGGGACCCGATCTCGCCGAGCACGTCGTCCACCGAGACCGGGCCGGCCCGGGAGACCACCAGGCCGGTCTCGTCGCCGAGGGTCCGCAGCACCTCGGCGGCCAGGGTGGATTTGCCCACTCCGCCGATGCCATGCAGGACCAGGCCCGCCTTGTCCCCGGCCAGCACCCGGCGGGCCTGGCGCGTCTCCCGGCGCCGGCCGACGAAGTCCCCGACCTCACGGACCACCACGCCGTCGGCTAGCACCGGGGCCTGCGGCGGCTGGACCGGGCCGGGCGGCTCGCGCCGATTGAACAGCGGCAGCCGCAGGGCCCGGGTGGTCAGGGCCGGGGTGGCCCACTCCGCAGGTCCGCGCAGCGGGGAGCCGGGCGGCAGTGCCTGCCGGTCCCGTTCGGCTGCCCGCCGCGCCCCGGCCAGGGCCAGCAGCGGGTCGGGGGTGGCGTCGGTGGCCAGCCGACGGTAGAACTCCGCGCTCAGCGCGGTGGCGTACCGGTCGGTGACCGGCGCCTGCATGGCCAGCACCATCGGCACCCCGGCGGCAACCAGGTCGCCGGCGAAGCTGGCCAGTACCGCCTCGCCCCGGTCGTCTTGCTTGAGCCCCGGGCCGTCCGGATCCGTCGGCGTGCCGGCCGGGGGAACCTGCGCGGCGGCCCCGGGATGCAGCCGTTCCTGGCGGGCGGCCAGCCCGGTCGAGCAGCCCGACAGCACCACCATCGGCAGGTCGGCCCCGGCCGGCACGCCCTCGTCGAGCAGCCGCCGCGCGGCGACCAGCTCCGGGTGCCCGTCGGCGGTCTCCAGCAGGAGTTCGCCCGGCCGGGCGTGGCACGACAGGTGCAGCACGTGGAAGCCCTCCGGGTCTTCCGCGAGCGCCGTGTGGATGGCGGCCAGGCTGCCCTCGTTCAGCACCCGCACGTACGCCCCGCCCTTGCCTTGCTTGCGGGCCGGCTCGACCGCGGCCACGATCCGGGCCAGCTCAGCCTCGTAATCCAGCAGCTCCGCCTCGGCGGTCTCCGGGGACGCGATCGCCACCAGCAGCCGCAGCGGCCCCCGCACCTTATGGACCGGGACCGTGCCCAGCCCGCCGACCAGCCGGTACAAGGCGACGTTGCGGTGCAGCACCAGCGGGGAACCGCCCGCCTCCGCCAGCTCCCCGGAGGCCTCCGGGACCTCCAGTGCCTCCCATGGCAGGTCCGTTAAGCCCGGCTCGGCCACCTCCAGGCCTAGCTCGAGTACCTCGTTCAGGGCCGCCGCCTCGGCGACCCGGCCGGCCAGCGCCGCGCCGGCCGGGCCGGCCAGGAAATCCTCGCTCAGCCGCCGCCCCACCCCGGCCAGCGCCGCATCCCCCTCACCCGGAGCCGCCGCCGGGTCCGGATGCGCCCGCCGCCACTCCAGCGCCCGCACCGCATCCAGCGTCGACCGGCGCAGCCCCCGCGGCTCCTGGGAAACCGGATCTGCCCCGGCCGCCAGCGACACCTGCGAGGCCGACAGCCTCAGCTCCGCCCGCAGCGCCCCGGCCGGCCGCACCTTCCCCCCACCCGCACCGGTCGGCCAGTGCACAGTGCCGTCCCGTGCGGGCGGGTCCGCCGCTGGGAGTCCCTGCAGGTACCGCACCAGCTCACCCAGCCGGGCCTCGTACTCCGGGCCCGTGCCCGCCGCCCCGCGGAAATCCACCCACAGACGGTTCCCCAGGAACACGGGCAGCTCCGCGTCGGCGTACAGCACCGGGATAAGCGGCCGCCCTTGCTCCACGGCCTGGCGCAGCAGCGCCGCGTACTCCTCCCGCACCCACGGCCGCGACAGCGCATGCGGGCTCACCACCAAGATCCCGCTGGCCGAATCGCGGATGCCCTCTTCCAGCCGCCCGGTAAAACGGTCCCCGCCGACCAGCTCCCACTCATCCAGGAACACGTCGAAACCGGCCCGGTGCAGATTCCCGGCCAGCACCCGGACCCACTCCGCGTCCTCATGTCCATAAGAGACGAAAACGTCCCAGCCCCCCACCGCCATGACCAAAGCTTAACTTTGTTCGGGCTTCCCTTCGATACCTTCTGACCCGTGACCATGATCGTGACCAAGACACCCCGCAACGAGCCGGACAAGGTGAGACAGGATGAGACGTTACGATGCCGTCCGTCGAGGCCAGCACAAGCACGAGCGACGGTGCGGGACGCGCCGGGACAGCGCCCGGCTTGCTCATAACCCAGAGGTCGCAGGTTCAAATCCTGCCCCCGCTACTAGTTTCCGCAGGTAAGGCCCTTTCCCTACAGGGAGAGGGCCTTTGCGTTTTCGGGTGCTGTAGTAAACCGTGCAGCACGTCGGCTCCTGACGCGGCCCGGTGGTGGGACGGGATGGCACGGGATGAGACAACCTGGACGCGATGGACGCTGCTGCCGGTGATCGCTGGGTGCCTCGCCCGGAAGTATCAGTAGCACCCACCGTCTCTTTCCCGCCCGTGCTGGACCGCCGGGACGCGGGCCGGCAGTCGGAAATTACAACAGCCTCCGGGGTCTGCTTGTGGTCTACGGAGCTCGCGTGCGGACTCGCTCATGACCCGCCGAAGGTGGCAGTGGGTCCCGCTTCCATCCTCAGGTTTCTGAGGAGTTGGCTTCAAGGTCGGCGATTCTTTGGCGTACGAATGTCAGGTCGCGCTGCCATTGGGTGTTGGCGGGGTCGGCGGCGGCGAGCTTGACCCGGATGTCGAGGGCGGCCTGGTAGTGGCCGCGGGCGGCGGCTAGGTCCCCGGCGTCGGCCGCCACGTTCCCGAGGTTGTTGCGGCTGACGGACAGGTCGCGCTGCCAGCCGGTGTTGGCGGGGTCGGCGGCGGCGAGCTGTTCGGCGATGTCGAGAGCGGCCTGGTAGTGGCCGCGGGCGGCGGCCAGGTCCCCGGCCGCGGCCGCCACGTTCCCGAGGTTGTTGCGGCTGATGGACAGGTCGCGCTGCCATTGGGTGTTGGCGGGGTCGGCGGCGGCGAGCCGTTCGGCGATGGCCAGGGCGGCCTGGTAGTGGCCGCGGGCGGCGGCCAGGTCCCCGGCCGCGGCCGCCACGTTCCCGAGCTTGTTGCGGCTGACGGACAGGTCGCGCTGCCATTCGGTGTTGGCGGGGTCGGCGGCGGCGAGCTTGACCCGGATGTCGAGGGCGGCCTGGTAGTGGCCGCGGGCGGCGGCTAGGTCCCCGGCGTCGGCCGCCACGTCCCCGAGGTTGTTGCGGCTGACGGACAGGTCGCGCTGCCAGCCGGTGTTGGCGGGGTCGGCGGCGGCGAGCCGTTCGGCGATGTCCAGGGCGGCCTGGTATGCAGTGCGGGCGGCGGCCAGGTCCCCGGCCGCGGCCGCCACGTCCCCGAGCTTGATGCGGCTGACGGTCAGGTCGCGCTGCCATTCGGTGTTGGCGGGGTCGGCGGCGGCGAGCCGGGTCACGATGTCAAGCCTGGCCTGATATGCAGTGCGGGCGGTGGTCAGGTCCCCGGCCGCGGCCGCCACGTCCCCGAGCCGTTCGTGGCTGACGGACAGGTCGCGCTGCCAGCCGGTGTTGGCGGGGTCGGCGGCGGCGAGCTTGATGCGGATGTCGAGGGCGGCCTGGTATGCAGTGCGGGCGGTGGTCAGGTCCCCGGCCGCGGCCGCCACGTCGCCGAGCTTGTTGCGGCTGACGGTCAGGTCGCGCTGCCAGTCGGTGTTGGCGGGGTCGGCGGCGGCGAGCCGTTCGGCGATGTCCAGGGCGGCCTGGTAGTGGTCGCGGGCGGCGCCCAGGTCCCCGGCGGCGGCCGCCACGTCCCCGAGCTTGTTGCGGCTGTATGAGGGGGCGCGCTGCCATTGGATGTTGGCAGGGTCTGTGGGGATCAGTTGGGCCCAGATGTGGAGGGCGGCCTGGTAGTGGTCGCGGGCGGCGGCCAGGTCCCCGGCCGCGACCGCTACGTCCCCGAGCCGTTCGTGGCTGGCAGCTTGGGCGTGCTGCCACTGGGTACTGGCGGGGTCGGCCGACGCCCGGGTCTGTATCTGGTGGTGGATGGCCTCCAGCTGGCCAGTGGCGGCTGGCAGGTTCCCAGCGCGGAGCAGGGCCTGGGCTTCCAGGTCGGCGACCAGGAGCCAGGCCCGCTGGGCAGGGGGAATGAGCGGGCGGATCTCGGCGAGGTAGGCAACGGTGGCCAGCGTGCCCGGCAGCATCTGCGTGGCTTGCTCGGCGATGCCGGCGATGTCGTCGTAACGGTGCAGGGCGGCCAGGTGGCGGGGGATGTCGAGCAGGTCGTCGTAGCTGCCGCGGTGCTGTTGGAACCGGCGCAGCCGCATGGCCAGGGCCCGCTCGTGCAAGGCAACTGGGTCGGCTGCGGTGTGGCGGCTGGCCAGTGCGGCGGTCCACGGGTGCATCGCGATGTCCGGGCCCGGCTCGAGCAAGGTCAGGTCGGTCAGCCGGGTAGTGTCCGCGCGCAGCTCCGCCAGGGGCGGAAGGATCTCCGCAGCGGCTATGCCGGTCCCGGCAGGACCCGGGCCGGGGCTGAATGTGAAGGCGAGATCTTCGAGGGTCATCGGTGCGCGGCACACTGCCACCTGGGCCAGGATGGCGGCCTGGCGGGGGGTGAGGAGGTCGAGCAGCTCGGTGAGCAAGATATCCGCGCTGCCCAGGATCATCGCCTGGTCTATCGCCTGGGCAACTGGCCGGTTGCCGCGCAGGTCGATGTGGTGGTCGCGGGCGAGGTCGCGGAGCCGGGTCTGGATGTGGCGCAGGCTGGAGCGGCCGCCGCGCAGCAGGGCGTCGGTGAACTCGATCAGCCGGGGGTGGCCGCCGATGGTGCGGGTCAGCAGCCGCTGGTCGGCCGGGTCGAGCTCGGCCAGGGCGGGCAGGCGCAGGAACATCCGCCGCAGCTCTGCCGGTGACAGCGCCGGGACCGGTACCTCGGCCAGGAACAGGTCCGGGCCCGGCAGCCGGTACCGGCTGGTGATCAGCAGCGCCCCCGTCTGGGCGGCGTCGGCCAGCATGGTTATCGCCTCGCCGACCGCCGGGTCCAGGAACTCATCCCCCCCGGTGGTCAGGTTCTGTTCGAAGTCATCGAAGACGACCAGCAGCCGGCATGTCGCGAGCAGGCTGGTGATTGCGGCGAGCTTGGGCCCGTCGTCGGTGCCGGGGTCGGTGAGCATCTTCGCGGCCTGGGCCAGGGAGGCGGCCAGGTCCGGGTCGGTGATCCGGGGCGCGGCGTCGGTGATGGCGTCTGCGGTGGCGGTGATCAGGGCGGTGGGGTTCCACCGGCCCTCGTGTATGGCGATCAGCCAGCCGTCTTCCCGTAGCCGGGAGATGACCCGCCCGGCCAGGGCGGTCTTGCCGATCCCGCCGATCCCGGTCAGCACAACCCCGCTGGCCGCGCCGGAGGCCCGGACCGCCTGCGGGGTGCGGCGCAGCACGCCCATCGCCGTCCGCAGCTGGGCGCGGCGGCCGATCAGCGTACCCACCGGCAGTTCCCGCACCGACCGCCCGCTCGCCGGGACCGTCCAGAGTTCTAGCGGCACCGCCGGGGTGCCAGGATCGACCAGCGGCCCGTCGGGCCCTGTGGCCAGTAGGGTCGCCACCCCGTACTCCGGCAACGGCAGCCGGTCCCCGCCTCGGGGAGATCGGTCCTCTTCGGCTAGGCGGCGGGCCCGGGCCAGCGCCTGCCCGGCCGTGGCCTCTGGTCGCGCGGCGAGCTCCTGGTACAGACGCCGGGCCAGTACGGTGGCGTAGCCGTCGGTGACCGGAGCGAGCATCGCGATGACCCGGTCCGCTCCCCGCCCGGCCAGCCCGGCCGCCATCGCGTGCGAGGCCGACCCGCCCGAGCACGACGACAGCACGATCAGCGGCACCGGCCGCTCTGCCTGCCGCAATTCCTGCATCAGATCCCCGGCTGTCACCGGGACCGGGTTGCCGTCCTCATTCTCCAGCTCCACCGACTCCGCGGACCCGTGCGCGGACAGGTGCAGCACGTGGAACACATTCCGTTCCAGTGCCTGGCGGATCTGGGCCAGCGAGGCCACTTCCAAGATCCGCACTTGCACAGCCGGGCTGTCCCCCACCTCGGCAACGGCGTCCAGCACTGCCTGCATCTCCGCCTCGGTGTCCAGCGGCATGTTCTTCGTCTTGGTCTCATCGGGAGCCGCGACCGCTGCCAGGATCTTCAGCGGACCCGGCAACGCGGCCGGTGCGGGCAGCATTTCGCCCGGCTCCGGTGTCCCGCCGCCAGCGGTGCCTGGGCTGGGCCGGCGGCATATGCTGACACCGGCCGCCAGCCCCAGCGGCCCGACCTCCCCGCCGGTCCCGGTGGCCAGCCGGATCAGTTCCATCGGCAGCGTCAGCAGCGGCCCGGCCGCGCTCAGCACCACCTCCACCGTGTCACCGGGCGGCAGCCGGTCCACCACCGCCGCCAGCACCTGCTGCCCGGCCTCATCCAGCAGCATCCCGGCCAGCCGGCGTCCCGCCTCCGCCATCCGCCCGGCCGCCGCCAGCGACGGCAGCTTCAGCGCACCCCATACATCCCTCACCTCCACCGGCAGCGGCGCCAGCCGCTGGCACAGCAGCGACCCGCCCAGCCACACCGCCGAGGCCACCTGCCCGTCCTCCGCCAGGCTGGCCTCGATCACCACCTGGGTGCGCAGCGCAGGCCGGGCCAGCCCCGCCGCCGGACCGGTGTCACGGGGCGGCAGGTACGGCACCGCGCCTAGTCCCGGCTCGAGTTCGAGCGGCTGCCCGGTCAGTACCCGCAGCAGTGCCTCCGCGCCCGCCACGGTGTAGCCGGTCACCGGGTAGTGCGTGGTGGATGCCGGGGCCAGCCACAGCGGCAGGTCACCGGCCGAGCCGCCGGGCAGCACCACCGGCAGCACCAGCTGCAGGCCCGCGTCCTGGTCGGCGTAGAACCGGTCCCGGATCAGCCGGGCCTCGAACTGCACTCCCCGGCCCTTATCCGGCCCCGCATCACCCTCGGCCCGCCGCCGGTACTCCGGCGAGGCGACCACCACGATCCGGCCGGCATCGCGGATCTCACGGGTCATCCACTGCGCCCAGTCCTGCCGCCGCTCCGCCGCCGGAAGATCCAGCCGCGCATCCACCCCGTTCGCCCTCAAGAACAACCAGAAACCCCGCACCCGCTCCTGATGCGCCGCATCATCATGCGCGTACGAGATAAACACCCGCACCGGCGCAGCACCAGTCCCGCCCGGAACCTCTCCGGTTACGCCAGCAGCCCCGCCCATCCCGCACCCCCACCGCCCCTGCAATCACCTCTGCCGACAAGTAACGCGCATCGGCCTCATCCGGGCAAGCGTCCGATATGCCCATCAGGGTATCCACTCCCCAAGCGATCCGTCAGCCAGCACCGGGAATTCAGCGCTGCGCAGGTCTTTGCGGACATTACGTGCATTTATGTTCATTCCGGGCTGAGATTAAGAAATGCGATTCAGAGGTAGTCATCGCGGTTATTCTGGCCATGATCACATCCTGTGAAATGTCGTCGGCCCGCACCTGAATCGACGGTGCGACGTTTACGCACGACATCCCACCGGCGACGGCCGCCTGGCAGACAAACGATCCGCTGTCCCGTTCCTCACGCTAACCACCTGCACACCCGACGCAGGGACACGGCAAAGTCGCGTTCATGCAGCCTGAAGCAGTTTTAGCGTGCGCTGCGGGTCGCGGAGGTGGTGACGGTTGGCCGCTGCTATGTTGTCCTGGCCGTCCAGGCGCAAGAGGCTGATGGCCAGGCTCCTCAGCGAGGCCATCACCCGGGGCGCGTTTCCCGTCCTGACCAGCGATTTGTCTTCCAGGTAAGTCACGTCCCTCACCCAGTGAAGACAATTTTCTATCTTCCAATGGCTCCGGACCCAGGCGGCCAGGGTGGCCGGGCCGGCGTCTTTGCCGCTGGTGATCAGGTAGACGACCTCGACGGTCTTCGTCCCGTTCTGCGTGACGGTGCGGCGCAGCTGCGCGACCTGGGCGGCGCCGTCGAACCCGATCCAGGCCGGCGCCAGCGCGACCTTGATCGTGCGGCGGGCGCGGCGGCCGTGGTCCTTGCTCACCGAGGACGTGGCGGGGATGCGGGCCCAGGGCAGCTTCTTGAGCTGCCTGTACAGCGTCGGCATGTTGCCCTTGACCGTCATCACGTAGTCCGCCCGCCGGGCGAGGATCACCTTCGCCGTGTCAGTCTGCGTGTGCATTGCGTCGATCGTGAAGACTGCCCCGGCCACGTCGGCGAACGCCTTCAGCAGCTCCCGGACTGCGGGGATCTCGTTGGACTTCTCGTCTGCGGCGACCTGGCCGAGGACCGCGCCGATGCCGTGCGCCAGGGCCGCGACCAGGTGCGGGGCTTTCCCGCCCTTGCTCTTCGCGCCGCGGACGGTCTTGCCGTCGATCGCGATCACCAGCCGCCCGCCGGCCCGCACGGCCCTGGTGTGCAGCCAGGCTCCGAGGACCCTGTCGAGCACGTCGGCGCTGACCAGGGCGAACGCGCGCCGGTAGGTGGACTCCTCCGCCGGGCCGCGTTCCGCTCCGAGTGCGGCCAGCACGTCCGGGCCGGCGTCGCCCGCCCACTGCCCGATTGCCGCGAACGACTTCGGCCCCGCGATGACCGCCGCGATCCCCGCTGCGAGCAGCCCCGCCAGCGCATGCCGGCGGCCTCGCTTCTTCCGCGGGTCCGGGACCTGGGCAAGGAGATCGAGAAGATGCTGGCAGCGGGCAGCCGCCATGGGCGAAGATGTCATCGGCGGGCGGTGTCCCTCGTGGCAGGCGATGGTGAGCGTGAAGAACTTCCATCGTTCCGCCCGGGCCCGTCCGCCGCCCGAGGACACGCCGGACGAATCGTCCGCCGTTACGACATCGCAGGTCACGCCCTCAATTCAGGACTTTGCCGTGTCCCTGACACCCGACGGCAGGCCCGGACGCTCCGTCCGGCTCATGCTTATGGCGGCTCCGGTGTAGTAGCGGATGTAGTAGAGACGCCATGGACAGGCAGCGCGTCCTGGGACGCGGTGAGACAGCACGATGGGAGAACAGCGCGGATGCCGGACTGCGTGGACACGGCGAGCTTCCGTGGATGAGGGCCGTCTGACTCATAACCCAGAGGTCGCGGGTTCAAATCCCGCCCCCGCTACCAAAGCCAGAGGCCCTTTCTCGAACAGAGAAAGGGCCTTCTGCATGTGATTTGCTAACGGATACGTAAACGCCGCTCTCGTCAGGGGCTACCCACCGGGACCTCGGCACGGATCTATGGTGCATAGCACGCTGTAGCAACCGGTGCTACGTTATTTCCATGAGCAACCAGCCCGAGATCACCCAGCGCGACCTGAGGATGAGGTCCAAGGAGATCATGGACGCTGTCGAGCGCGGGCAGGCCTTCACGGTAACCCGTGACGGGCACCGTATCGGCGAGCTGGTGCCGCTGCGGCAACACCGCCGTTTCGTGTCCCGGGCCGAGTTCGCCGCGATGTCGCGCGGTGCCCCGGTGGTCGACGCGGATGCGTTCCGGGCCGACCAGGACGCCGCCGCCGACCAGGCCGGTAGCGCATATGACCGGTGAGCCGGTGCGGCGCGGGCTGCTAGACACCAACATCATGATCCTGCGCAGCCGGATCGCTCCCGAGGAGCTTCCCGATGAGATGGCGATCAGCGCCGTCACGCTGGCCGAGCTTTCCGCCGGACCGCACGAGGTCCGCCCCGATACCGAACAGGACGTCTACTTCGAAGCCGCCGAGCGGGCTCGCAGGCTAGATGTCCTGCAGCGGGCTGAGCACGAGTTCGACCCGATCCCCTTCGACACGGATGCCGCTCGGGCCTATGGCCGGGTGACAGCAGCCGTGATCGCGGCGGGCCGCAAGCCCCGCCGCCGGGCCGTGGACCTTATGATCGCCGCGACGGCGATCGCGGCCGAGTTGCCGGTGTACACGACAAATCCTGGCGATTTCGCCGGCCTGGATCACCTTGTCATGGTGATCCCCGTAACCAGGCCAGAAGTCCCAAACGAACGCTAACCGACCTATGAAGATGACGCCGTTCCTATGGTGTCGGGTCCGGAGAACAAGGAAGAACTTAACGCAACGTGCTGCCGAATAGCCCTAAGTAAATCAATATCAAGGCGGCGCCGCCCGCGGCGCCGCTGGCCCGGCGTCAGCGGCGGGCTCTGCCTTGGCGAGGCCCGCCCGCCGCACGCCGGGCCACGCCGTCGGATATGCGACGCGCTCGTCATGAGGTCACCCTGGCTTCGGCGCGATGCTGCATAAGTCGGCGGGATGCGCAGGCTCGTCGGGGTCCCGGACCCGCACATGTAGCCGCCGACGATCATTGCTATTCACGATGGCATCTGTTCTCATGGACAGGTGGAGCCGATTTCTGCAATATTGATCCTAGCGGGCGCGCGGGGTGCCGGTGCGCTTGTCCGGGCTATCAGTGGCAGCAGTGATCTCAGCGAGTTGTCTAGTGATCTCTTCAAAGCGCTGGCCGAATCAGAGTCTCGCATTGATGCGCGGCTAAGTAATATCGAGGATCTGCTGGACAAATTGTTGGAGGAGCGGTACAAGGTTGCACTATCAAGCGGTATCCGCTTTCTAATTGATGGTTTGGCGGCAACCACGTCTACCTCTCGTTCACAAGATTTCCATTGGGCGCGCGAATCGTTTGTGGAGGCCGTGTCGGCGGCCCATTCATCATTGCAGCAGGCAATCGCCGAACGATATTTGCTGCTCAGCGTCGTGGGCCTAAACCGTGTTGATCTTGCACCGGCGAACCTCGCGAGAGTGGAATCAGCCGCCATAGCTGCGGGATTGGATGCGGTACTGCTATACGGGCGCGAGGAAGAGCGTGCCGTCGAGGCGCTGCTGCATCGTCGCGGTGAGCGCATCACCGTTTTCAGGCGGCCCTTGGAAATGCTGGATTACACGCCAAAGAATCTCGAGGATGCCGCAAGCCAAATACGGCTCGCGGCCGGGCAAACTACGGAACTGTGCAGGCGACTGCTAGCTGAAGCTGCTGTTCTAGCACCTGTCTTCGGACTAGCAGAACGAGCATCGCCACCCCTATCAGATTATTGGTTGCCATGGGACATTAAGGTTTCCGTAGACGTTCCTATCAGAGTCGGTTGCATTACTGCAAGATTCTCTGCGCCACCTGCTCGGATTCATCCGCAGACGTTTACCATGAAATACACTTACCCTAGGGAGAGAACTAAGCATGAGAACTTTCCGGTAAAGGGGCATCTGCAGCTCCAAATTGATCCTCCACTACCACGGCCCTTCTTCATAAGAACGGTCGATACCGCGACAAGGCATGGAAAATTCCGCTTTCACAATGACCAGGTAGTAAATGCTGGAATGAGAGATGTTAGCGTGTACTTGCCTAGCGTGAAAGGACAAGATTTTCCCTCAGGAACGGTCGCGTCCCTTGTGTCTCAAAGCGGTGCGGCACCCCTAATTAGATTTGATGCGCTATATCCTCTCTTTCCAGATTAGCTGGTAGCGTCGCTCCGCAACGGGTGGCCCATAACCCTCAGCGCGGGCGGGAAAACCTTCACCTGGAAACTAGTCCCCGCATCATCGTGGCCGGGCATCGCCGAGACCATCAGCCGCTACCGCCCAGGCGAGCCAGCGCACATGCTGCCCGGCGTTTCCGCGCCGGATATCCCGGAAGGGCAGGCGCCTAAAAAAGACCCCTATATGAGGCAGCTCCTCGATGAAACGGGAACGCCCATCCTGTACGCTGGCGGAGTGACTAGCGGCCAGGATCACGGCTATATCAAGTTCCCCGGGGGGCGGTGGCTGCGGTTCCCGGTCCGGGGCACCAAGCGGGCACACGCCATCATGAGCGCGGTGGATCAGGCCGGGAACAAGGTCGCCCGGTACCGGCTCGTCAGCAATAAGCCCAGCTTCTGGAAGCAATGCCACTTAGCTTGGGTTGATCTCAGTGTCTGCCTGCGGTTTCCTGCTGGTGCCGGCATGATCACGGCTTGTGGGTCAAACTGAGGTAGTGGCTGCCGGGCGTCTCACGGACTGGATTTCCCTGGGCGTGCTGGCGTCCTGGGTTCCGGCGGACGCGATCGACGACGCGGTTGAGGTAACGGGGAAGGGCGAGCGCCGCAGGGGCGGGAAGCTGCCGCCGCGGGTCGTGGCGTACCTGGTCATGGCGCTGGCGCTGTTCGCTGATGAGGATTACGAGGAGGTCGCGGCCCGGCTGGCGGGGACGTTCGCGGACTGGGACGGGTGGGAGGAGTCCTGGGACCGCACGCCAACCTCGGGCGGGATCACCCAGGCCCGGCAGCGGCTCGGCCCTGAGCCCATGGCGGAGCTGTTCGCGCAGGTCGCCAGGCCGGTCGCGGACATGGTCACCGCGGGCGCGTTCCTCGGCCGCTGGCGGCTGATGAGCATCGACGGGATGGAATGGGACGTCCCGGACTCGGCGGCGAACGCGGCGTTCTTCGGGTATCCCGGCACCGGGAAGGACAAGGAGCCGGGAGCGTTCCCCAAGGCCAGGGTCGTGACGGTGAACGAGTGCGCGTCGCACGCGGCGGTGCTGGCCGCGACCGGCCCGGCCGCCGCCAAGGGCAGCGGGGAGCAGTCCCTGGCCCGGCGCCTCTACCCGCGGCTGGAGGAGGACTGGCTGCTGATCGCGGACCGGAACTTCTATAACTGGCAGGACTGGTGCACCGCGGCGGACACCGGGGCGGCGCTGCTGTGGCGGGTGAAGGCGGACCTGAGGCTGCCCGTGCTGGAACTGCTCCCGGACGGCTCCTACCGGTCCGTCCTGGTCAGCCCGGAGGTCACCGGAGCCGCCCGCAAGCGCCTCATCGAGGCCGCCCGCAACGGCGGGGACCTGGATCCCGCCCGGGCCCGGCACGTCCGCGTCGTGGAGTACGAGATCCCGGACCGTGACGGGGAAGACGAGCTGATCGCCCTGGTCACCACGATCACGGACCTGCGCGAGGCCCCGGCCGCCGCGCTCGCGTCCGCGTATCACCGGCGCTGGGAGCATGAGGGCGCGAACGCGCAGCTCAAGACGTTCCTGCGCGGTCCCGGGAAGATCCTGCGCTCGCAGTCACCGGACATGATCGAGCAGGAACTGTGGGGCTACCTCCTCACCCATTACGCCATCAGCGGCCTGACCTGCACCGCCGCCACCGCAGCCGGGATCGACCCGGACCGGGTCAAGCCGAAGCGCACCATCCGCGCCGTCCGCCGCCGGGTCGCCGACCCGGCTTTTCCCCCCTGACCATCCCGGCAGCGCCCTGGAACAGGTCAGGGCCGACATCACAGTCCCCCGCAACCTCAACCAGCGGCGCGAGCGCACCTATCCCCGGGTCGTCAAACACGGCCGGCACAACTCCTACCGGGTCAAAAGACCCGGCGACCACGGCGTCCGCCACGATTCCCCGCCCGCCATCACGCTCGTCAACCTCGCAAAACCGCAGGCAGCAGAGCTGGCAAAAACAGGCTAAGTGGCATTGGATCATGCGTAGTGAGCGCAGGCCGCGGGCGAGGCTGAGGGCTCTCCGCTTGCGTGCCTTAGCCGCCGAGCGGCGCAACGCGCGGAATTTGCGGGCCAGCCAGAAGCGGTAGAGCAGGCGGTGACAGCGTTGCCGTCCTGGGAGGGGAGCGGGAGCCGCAGTGACCGATCTGAGGCCAGAGCAATTCTCCACCACCCGGCTGCGGCCGGGCTACGACCCGGACGAGGTTGACGCCTTCCTCGAAGCTATTCGTGAAACGTTGCTTGGCATAAGGGAACCATTTCTGACATCAGATGATGTTCGGAACAAGCAGTTCTCATTCACCCGGCTGCGGCCTGGCTACGATCAGGAGGAGGTCGATGCCCTCCTCGATGAGGTCGAATTGAGGCTGGCTGCCTCGCCGCCGGGCCAGCCGCAGGACAACGAGCCAGAACCGGACGCCTGCCGGCTGCCGATCCAGGACCGGCCAGCAGGAAGCCGCACCTACCTGCGTACGAGGACGTCGCGGCGTGCTCTCCGGGAGCGGTACGCGGAGGAGTGCTGGAAAGCGTGGAACGAGTTCGGCCAGCAGCCCGGGACGTACCTGCGATTGGAATGGGTCAAGATAGCGCGCCGTGAACTCCGCTCAGCGGAGCAGCAGACCATAGCTTCCATAACCTACAGATGGTATGACCCCATCTTGGGGAACGCTAATATCTCTGAAATCGGCGGCCGGTTTAGCATTAATAAGGAGAGCTTCGTTCTTAAGAGCACGGGCTATGCGCAATCAAGGAAACTCGTCGACAAGACAGGCACACCTATCTTGTACACGAGCGGCATGAATTTCGAGCGCAGAGCCAAGGCTAGTGTTTCGTTCCCTGATGGGCGATCGCTTCGGTTCCCGGTCCGGGGAACTCACCGAGCAAATGCAATCATGACTGCGGTGGATGAGGCAGGGAATAGCGTTGCCCGATACAGGATCATCCGCTTCTCAACGGGCGGTCTTGGTAGGAAAAGCGTCGAGGTCGCCGTTCATCCCGACTTCGAGCTGACCAATGAGCTAATGCTCGCGATCATGACATCCGCTCCGCAGCTCAGGTCATATTTCTCGGTTCGCAGTGGCGGCGGCGGATGACCCGGTGGCGTTGGGTCAGGTTTCAGGCTGGCCACATGGTCCACGGCGATGCGCTCAACGCGACCCATTAGGTCAAGGGCCTCTGGTTTAACCCAGACCCGGGGATTGCCCGCTAAGTGTACGTGTCCGCCCCTCCAGCCTAAGCGTGACTGCGAAGTTAGAAGGAACCCTAGCGGCGAGCGGCAGTGCCGCAGGTGCCGGGCCTTCAGCGGCGTGCCATTGGGCGCCGTCTTGGCGGAAACAGCCGTGGCGTGTACAGGATCATGGAATCCGGACTTCCTCGATCTGGACGGGGCGGTGCTCGCGCAGCGACAGTGTGCAGGCCTCGGCCACCCATCCGGTCTCGACCGCATCCTGGATCGTGCAGGGTGACGCGCGCCGGCCGTCCACCACCTCGGTGAACGCTGTCAGTTCGTGGTGAAACGCTTCCGCGAACCGGTCCATGAAGAACGTGAACGGCTTGCCGTCCGGGAACGACACGCCCGGCTCGGCCGACCGCAGCGGAAGCCCTGGTCCCAGTCCGGCCGCCAGGCTGTCCCTGGTGCCGTGCAACTCGAGCCGCACGTCGTGGCCGCGCGGGTTGTACCGGCTGTTGGAGACGACTGCGAGCGCGCCGCCATCCAAGGTCAGCACGGCCGAGGCGGTGTGTACGTCGCCGAGCTCGCCGAACCATTCCGCGTCCTGGTTCGTGCCCGCGGCGTATACCTCGGTCACCTCCTGCCCGGTCACCCACCGGACGGCGTCGAAGTCGTGGACGGCGCAGTCGCGGTAGATCCCGCCGGATGCGGCGAGGTAGGCCCGTGGCGGCGGGGCGGGGTCGAGCGTCGTGGACCGGACCGTATGGACCATGCCGAGGTCGCCGTCGGCCACCGCGGCGCGGGCGGCGGCGAAGGCCGGATCGAACCGGCGCGGGTAGCCGATCTGGACCTGCACCCCCGTGTCGGTGATCCGGCGGGCCAGCCGGGCCGCCTCGTCGTTGTCGCGCGCCACCGGCTTCTCGCAGAAGGTGGGCAGGCCCGCGGCGACGCACAACTCGATGAGCTCGGCGTGGAAGCTCGTGGGAGCGGCGATGAGCATCCCATCGACCCCGGACGCCAGCACCGCATCGGGGCTTTCGGCGATCCGCGCGCCGAGCCGTCCGGCGACCTGTTCAGCCAGCGCAGGCACCGGGTCGCTGAGTACCAGCTCCTCGACGGCTGGCAGGCCGGCCAGGATCTCGGCGTGAAATGCGCCGATCCGGCCGAGGCCGAGCAGTCCGAGCCGCATCAGTCCATCCCTCCCAGCACGTTCTGGTCCCAGTCGATGACCGAGCCGGTGACCACGCCGGACCGGTCGGACAGCAGGAACACCACGAAGTCGGCGATCTCGCCGATCTGCCCGAGCTTGCCCATCGGCAGCGATGCGCCGGCCTTGGCCCGCCAGTCGTCGCCGGCGCCGTGGAACCGGCGCTGGGTGGCGTCCTCGCCCTCGGTGTCGGTCCAGCCGATGTTCAGGCCGTTGATCCGGATCCGGTCCCAGCGGTGCGCGTGCGCGGCGTTGCGGGTCAGCCCGGCCAGCCCGGCCTTGGCCGCGACGTACGGGGCCAGGTAGGGCTGGCCGGCGTGCGCCGACGTGCTGCTGATGTTGACGATGGTGCCGGGGGCCTTGCGGGCGACCAGGTCGGCGACCACGGCCTGCATGAGGAAGAACGGGGCCTTCAGGTTCACCGCGATGTGCGCGTCGAACAGATCCGGCGTCGTGTCGAGCAGCGTGCCCCTGGCGGTCAGCCCGGCCGCGTTGACCAGGCTGTCCACCCGGCCGAACGCCGCGATCACCGCCGCCGCGCAGGCCCGTGCCTGGGCCACGTCGGCCACGTCGGCCTGCACGAACAGCGCCTTGGTCCCGGCCTCGGTGAGCTCGGCGGCCAGCGCTTCGCCCGGCTCGCGGCGCCGGCCGGTGACCGCGACGAGCGCCCCCTCCCGGGCCGCCGCCCGGGCGATGCCCGCGCCCAGTCCCGCCGTACCTCCGGTGATCAGCACCACCCGGTCCGGCAGCAGGCTCTGTTGGCTGCTCGCCTGCCACGCGCCTGTGCGGGGACGCCTTTCCTCGTCGCTCGTCCCTCGATCCTCAGTCCAGGCGGCACCGCGC
This sequence comes from uncultured Actinomycetes bacterium, assembly GCA_963722275.1. Classification (GTDB taxonomy): domain Bacteria; phylum Actinomycetota; class Actinomycetes; order Streptosporangiales; family Streptosporangiaceae; genus Palsa-504. The sequence continues at coordinate 96,045 of CAVRMX010000016.1, forward strand.
CCTTCCAGCTCGTTCATGTCTCTCCTGTTCTCCTGCGGGGCACGCCCTCTGGCTCGCTCGCTACGGCCTCCGGCGCTGGCGGCGGGCACTCCAGGCCTCGAGTTCGGTCTGCAGCTGCTGCCGCGACCAGCCTTCCGTCACCGCCCGGGTGAGGATGTCCGCTTGGGTGGGCGGCGCCAGCCCGTCGGTGGGCTGGTCCAGGTCCAGGTTGGTGGGGAACGCATAGCCCTCCGCGCACGCCGCGATGACGTTCGCGATCATCGCCGGGCTGGCCCCGTCGTCGGCCATGGCCAGCAGCGCCGGGAGCACCGCCACGGACATCGCGCTCCGGTCGACGGCCTCCATGGCCCGCCCGAACGCCGACGACACCTGCAGCAGGTTGGCCATGCGCTTGACGGCGGCGGTGCGGTTGGCGCCGGCCGCGTGGAATACGGCCGGGTTGAAGAACACCGCGTCCCCCTTGGCCAGCGGCAGCTGCACGTGGTGCGCCTCGAAGTACTCCCGGAACTCTGGCTGCCGCCAGGCCAGGTAGCCGGGCAGGTACTTCTGCGAGTGCGGCAGGTACGTGGTCGGGCCGGTCTCGGCCGGCATGTCGGTGTGCGCCACCGCGCCCTGCAGAGTGAGCACCGGCGACAGCTGGTGCACGTGCGCCGGGAACCGCGCGGCCCGCTCTGCGGAGGCGAACCCCAGGTGGTAGTCCCGGTGCGCGGTCTGCGCCGCACCGCCCGGGTTGACCACGTTGATCTGCGAGGTCACCTGGTAGCCGGGCCCCAGCCAGGCCCGGCACACGGCCGCGATGAGGTTGTTGGCGTAGTAGTCCGCGAACACCTCCGGCGCGCGCAGGGCCAGCTTCTCCAGCGCGTTCCAGATCCGGTCGTTCTGCCCGGCAGCGGCGAAGTGATCTCCGGCCGCGCCGCCCGCCGCCCGCTGCGCGGCGATGATCGCCTCGAACTGGCGCGTGGCCCGGTCGATGACCCACGGGTCATCGAACGCGCCGGCCAGCACCACGATGCCCGGGCCGTCGAGCAGCGCGCGGGCCAGTTCGGCTTCCACACGCGGCTGACACGCCGGGCGGGACAGCTCCGTCCGCAGCCGGGCGCCGTCGTAGATGAGCACGTTCTGGTCGACCGTGCTGGCGTGGGGGTAATCGGCCAGGTCAGTCTTCTGGCTCACCAGGTCGATGAGGTCGGCCAGGCGGCAGTCTTCGGCGGACAGGTAGCCCGGCGCAGCATCGAGGGTCATCTGATTGCTCCCCGAGGGTTCTCGTGCGCGGATACCATCGCGTCACCCGCCGTTCGCGGTGAGCAGCGTGCGCAGGTAGTCCGCGCTGTCCCGGACGTCGGCGACCGGGCCTTCGCCGCGGGGCTCCTCGGTCAGGATGGTGTCCTGCTCCAGGACATACCAGCCGCCGTAGCCGCGGCCGCGCAGGTAGCCGACGATGGCGGCGAAGTCGACGTCGCCGCGGCCCAGCGGCCGGTACATGCCGCTCCTGACCGCCTCGGTGTAGGTCAGCCGACCCGACCGGACCCGCGCCGCGAGCTGGTCGTCGACGTCCTTGAAGTGAGTGTGCGCAATGCGGTCCGGGGCCTGCCTGGTCAGCTCGGCCGGGTCGGTCCCGCCGATCAGCAGGTGGCCGGTGTCCAGGCACAGCGAGATGGCCGAACCCTCGAGCACCCGCTGGACCTCATCGCCGCGCTCGACCATCGTGCCGACGTGCGGGTGCAGGACGGCGCAGACGCCGCGCGCGGCGGCCAGGGCGGTGAGCCGGTCGAGGTTGGTGAGCAGCGTCTTCCAGCCGGCCTCATCGAGGTCGGGCCGGGTGTCGTAACCGTCGCGGCCGGTGGCGGCGGACAGCACGAGCGTTCCCGCGTGAGCCGCGTCGTAGCCGTCGAGCAACCGCTCGATTCCGGGCGCCGGGTCGTGGGCGGCCTGGTGCAGGACCACGGGAGTGAAGCCGCCGACCGCAGTGAGGTGGTGGGTGGCTAGGAACCCGGCCATGGCCGCCGGGTCGGAGGGCAGGAAGCCGTCCGGGCCGAACTCGGTGGCGGCCAGCCCGACCTGGGCCATCTCGGTCAGCACGCGGTCCGGTGGCAGCTGGTAGCCCCAGCCGGGCACTTCGCACACGCCCCAGGAGATGGGCGCGCCGGCGATCTTGTCAGCGGGAGTGGTCATGGGTGGATCTCCTTGGTCGGTGGGTGCGCCAGGCAGGATTGGCGACGGCCTGCGGCTCGGGGCGGCTCGCCGGCCCAGGGGGCGAGGGCACGGTGCGCGTGCAAGCTGTAGCAGCCGATGTCCATCAGGGCGCCGCCGGCGAGTTCGTAGGACCAGCGCGGGTCACGGTCATCGTGGGCGGGCCCCTCGGGGGCGGGCCCCTCGCTGGTGGCGGTCGGCGCGCGAGCCGGAGTTGGCGGTGGCCGCGGGTTCGCGGCCGGCGAGCACGTCGAGGACACCCTGGGCGGCGGCGGTGAAGGTCGCCGCGGTGGCGCGTCGGCTCAGCCCCATCAGGTGCGGGGTGAGCACGACGTCCGGATGGCTGAACAGCGGATGATGGCCGGGCGGCTCGGGGTCGAACACGTCCAGGCCGACTCCGGACAGGCGGCCGCCGTCGAGCGCCCGGTACACGGCGTCGGTGTCGATGAGCCCGCCGCGGCTGCAGTTGACCAGGACCGCGCCCGGCCTGACCCGGGCGAGGAAGGCGTCGTTGACCAGGTGGCGGGTCTGGCCGGTCAGCGGGAGGTGCAAGCGTGATGACGTCGCTATGCGCGGCGAGGTCGCCGAGGTCGGCGCAGCGCACGTCGGCGGGTGGCTGGCTGGCCGGGTCATAGGCCAGGATCCGCATCCCGAAGGCCGCCCCGAGCTCGGCGGTGCGCCGGCCGATGCGGCCGTAGCCGATCACGCCCATGGTGGCGCCGTCCAGGTCGCCGACCGGGACCGCGCCGCGCTCGGCCCAGCGGCCCTCACGGACCAGCGCGGTGAGCGGGCCGAACCGCTTGACCAGGTGCAGGGCCATGCCGATGGCGCCTTCGGCCACCGCGGCGGCGCCGGCCCCCGGGGTGATCACCACGGCGATGCCGCGGGCGGTCGCGGCCGAGACGTCGACCAGGTCGGTGCCCACCCCGGTCCGGGCGATGACCCGGAGCGCGGGCGCCTTATCGAGCAGCGCCTGGTCGACCCGGGCGTCGGCGCGGACGATGGCGCCGGCGGCGACGGCGAGTTCGGCCTCACCAGGGGCGGCGACGAACCGGCAGTGCCCGTCGAGCACATCCGCGACCAGCGCCGGGTCGACCGACCCCAGCCCGACCACGACCGGCAGGCCCTGGTCCGCTAGGGCGGTCATCACGAGTGCCCGAACGTGGCCTCGGGAACCGGAGCCACCTTGTGCCAGGCGCCGTCCCGGGCCGAAGCCGCCGTCGCGGCGATGACCTCGGCGTCCGCGTGCGCCTCCTCGATGGTCGAGTTGCGCCGCTCGCCGCCGGCCACCGCGACCAGGAACTTCTTGGCCTCGATGACCTTCAGGTCGTCGTAGCTCATGCTGTTGCCCGGCCCCGGCTGGAACCGGCCGTAGTCACCCAGGGCGGCGTTGCCCAGGACGGTCGTGTATCCGGGATTTGCTCCGCCCCGGCCCAGGCAGAGCCGCACCTCGTTCATCTGCTCGAAGCTCCAGACGGCCGAGCCGTCGGTGCCGTAGATCTCGAAGCCGAGCGCGCACTGCGGGCCGACGCTGACCCGGGACGCCTCCAGCGTGCCGACCGCGCCTGCGGCGTGCGGGGCGCCAGCGAACCGGACCAGGGCCGCCACGTAGTCGTCGTTCTCGACCTCGCCGAGTTCGCCGTCCTCGATCACGGCGAAGTGGGTGGCCGACCCCATCGGCAGGATGGGCCGCCGGGCGTAGACGGTGGACAACAGCGAGCTGACCTCGGCGATCGGCGCCACCACGTACTGCATGAGGTCGACCACGTGGCTGAGCAGGTCGCCGAGCGCGCCGCTGCCGGCCTGGTCGCGCAGGAACCGCCAGGACAGGGCCCCGTTGGGCTCGGCCGCGTAGCTGTTGAAGAACACCGCGCGCACGTTGGTGATGCGGCCGAGCCGCCCGGCCGCGATCAGCTCGCGGACCCGTTCGACCGCGGGCACGTGCCGGTAGTTGTAGCCGATCGAGGTAACCAGGCCGGCCGCGCGGGCCGCGGCGGCGACTTCGGCGGTCTCGCCGGCGTCCCGGCCCACCGGCTTCTCGATCCAGAACGGCTTGCCGGCCCGGGCCGCCGCGACGCCGATCTCGCGGTGCAGCATGTTCGGCGCGCAGATGGACACCACATCCACGTCGGGATCGGCCAGCACGTCACGGTAGTCGGTGCCGGCCCGGGTGTACCCGAGGACCTCGCGGGCGTAGCCGGCCCGGTCGGCGGCGGTGTCGGCCGCGTGCACGAATCTGGGCCGGATGTTCAGCTCGGGGTAGACCAGCGGGATCGACTGGTAGGCGCGGCTGTGCAGCTTGCCCATCCAGCCCACGCTGATCAGGCCGATACCGGGCTGGGCGTATCCGTCGTCGGTAATGCTCATCTTGGTGTCCCTGGTTAGCTTGGGTGGATCCGGGATCAGGTGCGGGCGCTGCCGAACTCGGCGGTGACCGCGGCGGCCAGCAGGGTCATGTCGGAGCCGATGGCCACGAAGGACCAGCCCTGCTCCAGCCGCCGGGCGGCGGCGGCGCCGTCGTTCACCAGCAGGCCGCAGGCCTTGCCGTAGCGCTGGCTGGCGGCCTTGACCCGGTCGATGGCCTCGGTGAAGGCCGGGGCGGCGGTATCGCCGGGCACGCCGAGGTCGTGGCTGAGGTCCCGGGGGCCGACGAACAGCACATCAACGCCGTCCAGCTTGGCGATCTGGTCGGCGCTGCCGACGGCGGCGGCCGACTCGATCTGGACTATGCCGAGGATCTCGTCGTTGGCCCGGTCCAGGGCGCCCGGGTCCAGGCCGAACCGGCAGGCCCGGTTGTACGTGGCCACGCCCCGGTCCCCGGCCGGCGGGTAGCGCAGATGCCGGATGGCCTCGGCCACCTCGTCCACGGCGTCCAGCCGGGGCAGCATGATGCCGGCCGCCCCGTTATCCAGGACCCGGCCCATCCGGATGCGGGCGGCGGACTCCACCCGGACCACGGTGGGCACCCCGTAGCTCCCGGCGGCCGGGACGACGTCGCGAATCTGCTCTTCGCCGCCGCCGCCGTGCTCGAGGTCGAGCAGCACCCAGTCGACCCCGGCGGCGGCGCAGACTTCCGCGGTCAGTGGCGACGCGGCCCCGATGAATGTGCCGAGGGTCGCGGTCCCGGACCGGACGGCGTTGGCCAGCGCGCCGCGATTGAGCGGGCTGGGCTTGGGCGGACTGATGCTCATCCGTACCACCTCTGGCCCTTGGAGTCGGATTCGTACTCGGCGCGCAGGCCGCTGGTGACCTCCGCGGTGGAGACCTCGGCTGGAGCGACGTCCCACCACACCCCGGCGCCAGGCAGGTCGGCGTGCGGGATGACCGGCACCACGATCACCACCGGGCCGGGGTGATCGCGCGTGGCGGACAGCGCGTCCCGGAGTTCGGCCGCGGTCGTGACGCGGCAGGCCCGGGCGCCGAGGCCCGCCGCGACCTGGACCAGGTCGAGGCTGAGGTAGTCGCCCTCCAGCCGCGGCGCCTTCGTCGTTTCCCCCGCGGCCAGCTGCAGCGGCTCGGACCTGTAGCGGAACTCGTTGCCGAACTCGCGGCCGCTGCGCAGCATCTGCAGCCGGTGGATGACCTGGTAGCCGCGGTTATCCGGGACGACGAGCGTGACCGCAAGGCCTTCGGCGGCCGCGGTGACCAGTTCGGTCGGCGCCAGCAGGAAGGTCCCGTCGCCGAGGAACGAGACAACCCGGGCGGCCGGGTCGGGATCGGCCAGCCGGACGCCGATCGCGGCCGGGATCTCGTACCCCATGCAGGAGAAGCCGAACTCCAGGTGGCAGTGGCGGCCGCCGGTCGCGTCCCACACCTTGAGCAGATCGCCGGGCGGGCCTCCGGCGGCGGCGATCACCACGTCGCCCGGGCGCGCGTGCTCCTGCAGGACCCCGATGACCTGGCCCTGGGTCAGCACCGCGTCCGTGGTAGTCACGACGTCCGGGTCCGCCTGCGCCGGGTCGAACGCCCGGTCGGGATCGAGCGCGGCGGCCCGGGCCGCGGCCCACTCGCCGTTCACCTGCTCGGCGCGGGCCCGCCAGGCCGCGGGCACGCGGATGCCCGCCTGGACCGCACCGTCGGCCAGCGCGGCCAGGGCCCGCCTCGCGTCGGCGACGATGCCGGTGGCACCGAGCCGGTCGGCGTCACGCGGGCTGACGTTGATGCTCGCGAAGCGCACCGCGGGATTGGCGAACAGCGAGTGGGAGGCGGTGGCGAAGTCGGTCAGCCGGGCCCCTACGGTCAGCACCAGGTCGGCCTCGCGGGCCAGCGCGTTGGCCGCGGGGGTTCCCTCCAGGCCGATGCCGCCCATCTGCCACCAGGCCCGCTGCTGCACGGCGCCCTTCCCGGCGAAGGTCTCGACTACCGGGATGCCGGCGGAGGAGGCCAGGTGCTCGAGCTCGGCCGTGGCGCCGGAGTAGATGACGCCGCCGCCCGCGATGATCAGCGGCCTGGCCGCGGCGGCCAGCAGGGCCAGCACGGCGTCGACCTCCTCGCCATCCGGCTGCGGCCGCCGGATGACCCAGTCCCGCTCGGCGAAGAACCCGGCCGGGAAGTCATGGGCGTGTGACTGGATGTCCTGCGGCAGCGAGAGCACCACGGCGCCCGCGTCGACCGGGTCGGTGAGCACCCGCATGGCTGCGGGCAGGGCGGTGAGCAGCTGCTCGGGCCGGGTGATGCGGTCGAAGAAGCGGCAGACCGGGCGGAACGCGTCGTTGACGGTCAGGTCGGCCTCGAGCGGGTGCTGCAGCTGCTGCAGCACCGGGCCCTGGTGCCTGGTGGCGTAGGTGTCGCCGGGCAGCAGCAGCACCGGCAGCCGGTTGACGGTGGCCAGCGCCGCCCCGGTGACCATGTTCAGCGCACCCGGGCCGATCGAGGCGGTCACGGCCAGGGTGGCCCGGCGCCGGCTGTGCTTGGCGAACGCGGTGGCCGCGTGCACCAGGGCCTGCTCGTTACGGCCCTGGATGAACGGCATCACGTCGCTGAGCTGGTCCAGGGCCTGCCCGAGCCCGGCCACGTTGCCGTGGCCGAAGATGCCCAGGGTGGCGGGGATGAGCCGGCGGCGCTGGCCGTCGGCCACCGAGTACTGCCGGGACAGGTACGTCACGACGGCCTGGGCGGCGGTCAGCCGGACGGTCTTATCTGCGGAGGTCATCATCGGTCCTCGGTTCCGTGGGCTATCAGGGCCGTGCTCACCACGGCCGGCCGTGCAGGATGACGGTCTTGGTGTCGGTCATCTCGGCCACCGCCGAGCGGGGGCCTTCCTTGCCGATGCCGCTCGCCTTCAGGCCGCCGTAGGGCATCAGGTCGGCCCGCCACAGCGGGGTCCAGTTGATGTGCACGTTTCCCGCGTCGATCTCGCGGATGGCCCGGATGGCGCCCGCCAGGTCGGAGGTGAAGATGCCCGCGCCAAGACCGTAGGGGGTGCTGTTGGCCTGGGCGATCGCGCTTTCCCAATCCTCGGCCGAGCTGACCGCCACGGCGGGGCCGAACAACTCGTCCTGGCTGAACGGCGAGCGCGGGTCGACCCCGGCGACCACAGCGGGGGAGACAATGGCGCCGTCGCGCTCGCCGCCGGTCAGCAGCTTGGCCCCCTCGTCTACGGCGCGGCGGATGGTTCCCTCGATCCGTTCGGCTTCATCCGCGGTGATCAGCGTGCCCATGGTCGTGTCCGGTGATCTGGGGTCACCGGTCCTGATGGCCTCCACCTTGGGCACCAGGGCGTCGAGGAAGTCCGCGCCGACGGCCGGATGGGTGATGACCCGCTGCACGGAGATGCAGACCTGGCCGGCGTTGATGTACCCGCCGGCCGCCACGGCGGTGGCCGCCAGTTCGATGTCCGCGTCGGGTAGCACCACGACCGGGCACGAGGAGCCCAGCTCCAGGGAGAGCTTCTTGATCCCGGCCACCTGGGTGATGTGCTGACCGGTGGCCGTCGACCCGGTAAACGAGATCTTGCGCACCCGCGGGTCGGTCACCAGGGCATCGCCCAGCACCCCGCCCGGCCCGGTGACCACGGACAGCACCCCGTCCGGCAGCCCGGCGTCGGTGAAGCACCGGGCCAGGGCCAGGGCGGTCAGCGGCGTGGTCCTGGCCGGCTTGAGCACGACCGCGTTGCCCGCCGCCAGCGCCGGCGCCAGCTTGTGCATGACCAGCAGGGCGGGATAGTTGAACGGCGTGATCGCCGCCACGATGCCCACCGGCTGGTGGATGGTGAACCCCAGCTTGTCCAGGCCGGTACCGCGGTTGGCGTCCAGCGGCAGCGCGTCGCCGTACAGCTGGGTGCCCTCGAACGCGGCCAGCCGGATCAGGTCGCCCGAGCGCGACGCCTCGCCCCGGGCCTCGGTGATCGTCTTGCCGGCTTCGGCGCTGATGATCTGGGCGGTCGCTTCGGCCCGCTCGTCGGCCAGCTCGGCGGCGCGCAGCATGACCCGCATCCGCTCGTGCGCCGGCGTGCGCCGCCAGGTTACGGCCCCCTGCTCGGCATGGTCGACGGCCGTGCGGACGTCGGCGGCGTCGGCCACCGGCACCGTCCCGGCCGCCGATCCGTCGAAGGGCGAGGTCACCTCCTCGGAACGGCCGCTTGCCGCCGGGCGCCACGCCCCGCCGATGAGCATATCCATGGCCAGCACCTATCTGTGAGCATGTCGAGATGAACACGACATTGCATGACCATTTCCGTCAAGTCAATACGTCTTAAGCCCTCAAAAAACCATCATTTCGACGGTAGGGTCACGCTGCCCGACGCACAGGTCTGCCGACCCGGCATAGCCCGCAGACAACCTGAGACTGGTCTCCGTAACAGTTGATGAGGTAGATTCTGCCGAACGGAGTTGGCTCGCGCAGTTGCTCGGGACCAAGGACTCGCGATGGCCGACGACCGCACGGTCGCGTATCGTCACGCACGAGAGCATCAGAAATCTATCAGGACGGCAGCATGCCCCACCCCTACCCGATCCGGGAAATCGCCCGCCAGGCTGGAGTCAGCGAAGCCACCGTGGACCGCGTCCTCAACCACCGCGGCGGCGTGCGCCCGAGCACAGTCAGCGACATCAAGCAAGCCATCGCTGATCTGGACCGGCAGGCCAGCCAGCTGCGGCTCAACGGCCGGGTGTTCATGATCGACATCGTGATGCAGACCCCCGGCCGGTTCTCCGCAGCGGTCAAGATCGCGCTCGAGCATGAGCTGCCGTCGCTGCAACCCGCGGTCGTCCGGTCCCGGTTCGACTTCCGCGAGACGGGCCACCCGCGCGAGATCGCCGGCGTGCTGGACACGATCGCCAGGCGGGGCTCACGCGGGGTGATCCTCAAGGCCCCGGAGGCGCCCGAGGTCAACACCGCAGTGCAGCGCCTAGCCGAGGCCGGCATCCCCGTCGTCACTCTGGTCACCGACCTGCCGTTCAGCAAGCGAGTGGCCTACGTCGGAATGGACAACCGTTCGGCCGGCGCCACCGCGGCCTACCTCGTCAACCAGTGGCTCGGCGAGCGGCACAGCCGCATCCTGGTCGCGCTGAGCCGCAGCGTGTTCCGCGGCGAGGAGGAACGCGAGATCGGCTTCCGGTCCGCGATCCGGGAGCAGTGGCCCCACCGCGCCCTGGCGGAGATCACGGACAGCGACGGCCTGGACAGCTCCGTGTACCGGCTCGCGCTCGACGCCCTGGACCGGCACGCCGACATCGAGGCCGTCTACTCGATCGGCGGCGGCAACCGGGCCATCCTGGATGCCTTCGACGCCCGCCACCGCCCCTGCCGGGCGTTCATCGCGCACGACCTGGACTCAGACAACCGTGAATTGCTCGAGGCAGGTCGCCTGTCCGCGGTGCTCTACCACGACCTGCGGCGGGACATGCACCGCGCCTGCCAGATCATCATGCAAGTCCACGGCGCCCTCGAGGGTACGATCGTCACCGCGCCCGCGCCCACTCGGGTCATCACGCCTTTCAACATCCCGCCCGAAGTGGCGGCGTAGGCGCCGGCCGACACGACGGGTCCGCCACGTGGTGCACCAGGATGTCGGCCCCTGGGCCAGCGCGATCAGGTCGTCGTTCACCGTGGTGCCGCCGGAGAACATCACCTGGCCGTCCGCGGCGTCGAACCGGTTGGCGAACGCCGGGACCGCGCGGCCGTGCGTCACCGCGACCACGCGGACCTAGACGCCTTGCGGAGCACGGGTTCCGCGCGTTCTCTGGTTGCCTGTTTCGCGCCCGGTCGCGCGGAAATCTGGTGCGGGCTAAGACATAAGGCCCGGCCTGGGCAGCCGGGGAGTCACTGGTCCCGGCGCTGGTTTGCCGGCGTCAGATCGTGCCTGGCGCCGGCCTGGCGCCTCGGGATGCCCGGCCGGCCCGGGTGGGAATATGCCGTTGGCGCTGCCGTGACTTGTGAGCCCGCAGGTCGGCCTGGGCCTGGTCGGTGCGGGGGCCGGGGGGAACCGGGCCGTGGCCGGTGCCGCCGCGCCGTTCGGCTTGCTGGGCGTGGCCGCCCGGCCGGGGCGGCAGCTGCCTTCGGGAGCGCCGCTGCTCCAGCGAGGTGACCACCGCGCTTCCGAAGATGCCGATTGCCGTGCATACGGCGGCAAAGGCCAGGAAAAGCGCCAGGGGAGCCCAGGACTCATAGGAAGGATTGGCGCCCGGGATGCCGCGGTAGTGGCCGTCGTCCGACACGAGGAGAGCCAAGACCCACGTGGCGGCGGCCGCGATGATCAGGCAGGCGCCCGACTTGGCGGCCGCCCCGGCCAGCGGCCGGCGGCGGACCGGGGCGGGCGGGCGCGCCGGCCTGGCTGCGGGCGGGCGGGGCGGGATGTCGGCGGTGAGCGCGGCCAGGTCGGCGTGGGTCCGCGCGGCGAGCGCCTGGCCCGCTCGCGCGTCGAGTTCGTCCTTGGTCAGCTGGCCGTGCACGAACGCGGTTTTCAGCGTGTCGATCGCCTGTTCGCGGTCGGCGTGGCCGGCCCTGAGCCGGCCGCGGCCCGCCGCTGCCGGGTCTTGCGGTCCTGTCATCACCGGCACCTCCCCGCTCGCACAATGCAGGTCAAGCGTAGCGCGGCTGCTTTGCGGCGGCCATGCGCAGCCAGAGTCCCTGCCCGCCGGGCGGCATATGGGCGCCGCCTTGACAGGAGCCAGATTTGGGCGTGGCGCCATTTGCCGGTGCTGAGCTGGGACCACAGTGATGAGTGATGGCCGGATGGATGACCTGGCTGGTAGTAACGTCCAGGTGTGGCCGGTGATAATGCTGGTTCCGCTGAGCGGCTACGCCGACCATGGACTCGAGCCCACCCGCCATGGACCGGGGGGCTATCGACGAAAACGGAACAGGCCAGGACCCGGCACAACCCCGTCCAGGAAGGCGCGGGTGACCGCGGCGGTACGGCTGGAGACCTGTAGCGCTTCGTAGATGCTTTCCAGATGGGTGCGCACGGTGCCCTCGGAGATGCCCAGCCGCCGGGCGACCTGGGTGTTGGTGCACCCGGCCGCGACCAGGCGCAGCACGTCCCACTGCCGGGGGGTGAGCCGGGGAATGGGGCGGCGGTGGCGCTCGGCAGCCAGATAGGCCTCGTACAGATGCGGGCGCAACAGCGTAAGCAGCGCCCGGTCACGCTCGGAGAAGTCCGGCCCGGACCCGCGCAACAGGTACAGCCGCATGGTCCGGCCAGGATCAGGGACCGGGCCGGGCGTGGCGGGCAGGGTCAGCATCAGAGCATGTTCAGACCCCAGCGGCTGGTTGATGCCGCAGCGGCTGCCGATGGAATGCCATTGCCGGGCCGAGTAGAAGTCCGCGACCGTTACGATGCTGCGCAGGTCGCCGGTGCGGTCCGGATGACTACACACTTGGCAGTGCCAGTAGTACTGCCAGTTCACATTCGCGTTCCCAACCACGGCCTCGCCGCCGTCCCGCATGAACTGGGAGGACCACGTTTCCTCCCGCGCGCTGTCGAATCCCGCGAACGCGATGACGTCGCAGCGGATCTGGCCCATCAGGCCGGCCAGCAGGGACGGCGGCAGCCCCTCCTTGGCGGGCACGTCAGGGCGGTGGTCACTGACAATCCCCACCAGGGTGCGCAGGTCCTGCTCGCTGACCGTTATCGGAGCTGCCATGTTCCCCACCCACGGTTCCCCCTGGCCACTGTACGCGGGCCGCGACGGTTTGGGTATCCGCAGAACGACGGATCGCGGGTGCCGGACGGGCGTGCGCACACTGGCACTGACAGACATAGAACTCGCCGCAGCACCGCAGCCGGAGGTATCATAAGATGAACAGGTTTTGCGCAACTCGTATGCTGAAAAACGCCAAGTACATACGCAATGCTGCGCCCAATGTCATTCCCTCGCAGGAACCCCTCGATGGCTTCAAGAGCCTCGTGTCGCTCGATATCCTGAGACGATTCGATAGAATGTCCGACGTGGAGCTCGCCAACTCGCCCGAGCTTCTGGCAGTGAGGCGGACACTGCAACCGCGACCTGAGCGGGCCGTGCAGCCCAGGCTGTTCGGCGACCCGCCATTCAAAGGCACTCTCCACATAGTAAAATTGATCTTCTTCACAGAGGCCAATGGTGGCACGATCAGCATAGATGACTCAGATATGGCAACCGTACTCGAGTACGCCACCTTGGCTGTCACTCCGATATCCGCCTACTGTTCCCAGTACGGCTCCAATCACCTTGAGGTTTCTCCCGACATCCTGCAATTCGGCCTCGCCGTGACCAGCGGTTTGTACAACGACGACGCGGTACAGTCAATGGTGAACTCAATTCTCGGGCAGAATCACCTGGACGGCGACTCATCTTGCATCGTGCTCCTCAACCCTCCGGGAATGATCAACACCGATGCCGATCCCGCAGATGGCGTGGGGGGCTATCACGACAAGGCCAACGCCCCGTACTGCTTCGTCAACGTCCTGGACACTGGCCTGACTATTGACGACCGGCGAGATATTTACGCGGACACCCTCAGCCACGAAATCGCCGAGATGACCTGCGACCCCGATGCTTCCATCTTTAACCACGAGGTCTGCGACGGCTGCGCAGGCAACTGCCAGAATTCCTGGCGCAACTTTTTCGCAAGTCCAAGCTTGTCGCTGACCAATCCGCTATCTTACCTGCAGTCTTCAAGGACATTCCCTGCGACCCCATTTACGTACTTCATAGCATCGGTCGCAGCAAAGCAGCATGCTGACGACTGCCCTGCACCCGCAAATGCGTGTGCCTATGGACCGCCCATCCCTCCGGTGACAGTCCCCAGCCAGGCCCAGGTATGGCCGGTAACGCGCAGCAGTGACCATCTCGATGTCTTCGTCACCGACGTCAGCGGCAACATCCTCACAGCCGCCTGGGAGCCGGACTTCGCCGACGGCTGGCACGGCTGGTGGCCCATCAACGGCGGACGCGCCGCCCCCGGCGCACCCGTGCACGGCGTCTCACGCAGCGCTGACAAACTGGACATCGTCGTCACAGGGGCTGACGACCGCGCCGATACCGCGGCCTGGGAGCCGGACTTCGCCCCCAGCTGGCACGGCTGGTGGAAACTGGGCGACCAGGTTGCAGCACCCGGCGCTCATGTCACCGTAGTAACGCGTAGCACCGATCACCTGGACGTGTTCGCGGTCGGCACGGACGGTCACGTCTACACCGCCGCGTGGGAGCCGGACTTCGCCGACGGCTGGCACGGCTGGTGGCGCATCGGCGACCTGGTGGCACCGCAAGGCGCGCCAGTGCACTGCGTCTCGCGCAGCATCGATCACCTCGACATCTTCGTCACCGACAGCAGCGGCAACATCCAGACAGCTGCCTGGGAGCCGGACTTCGCCGACGGCTGGCACGGCTGGTGGCCCATCAACGGCGGACGGGCCGCCCCCGGCGCGCCGGTCACGGCGGTGTCTCGTAGCACCGATCACCTGGACGTGTTCGCGGTCGGCACGGACGGTCACGTCTACACCGCCGCGTGGGAGCCGGACTTCGCCGACGGCTGGCACGGCTGGTGGCGCATCGGCGACCTGGTGGCACCGCAAGGCGCGCCAGTGCACTGCGTCTCGCGCAGCATCGATCACCTCGACATCTTCGTCACCGACAGCAGCGGCAACATCCAGACAGCTGCCTGGGAGCCGGACTTCGCCGACGGCTGGCACGGCTGGTGGCCCATCAACGGCGGACGGGCCGCCCCCGGCGCGCCGGTCACGGCGGTGTCTCGTAGCACCGATCACCTGGACGTGTTCGCGGTCGGCACGGACGGTCACGTCTACACCGCCGCGTGGGAGCCGGACTTCGCCGACGGCTGGCACGGCTGGTGGCGGATGAGCACCTAACACAGTCGTACTACGTCCTCGATCGACCTCCGCGGGTTCAAATCCCGCTCCCGCTACCAAGTTGCAGGTCAGAGGCCTCTTCCGATCACGGAAGGGGCCTTCTGCGTGTGCCGTGTGCACGAAATTGTCACGAGGCCTCGAAGAGGGCGCCGCGGCGGCTGGGCGGTGAGGCGTACCCCCGCGGACCTCGTTCGCGACGCAGGCGGCGGACGGACTTCCACTGAGGCGCGGCCGGCGCCTCACTGCGACTGCGCATTAAGATCACTCACTCAGTGGGCCAGATTGACCTGCAGCAGCCCGGCCATCGCGGCGCGCCCGTGCCGGGCGGGCGCGCCTAGCGCAGCCTAACCTGCGAGGAGGACGCCTCCACCAGCTAAAGGCCGCTGTGGCAGGCTCTCTGCTACTGAATGTGCAGATGCTTGCCGGAAAGGCGCGTTGCATGAGTGAAGACGCACCGGAGCTAACCGCGGAGCTGGTGGTGGACGGGGCCGTGCCGTCGCAGCCGGTGATCTCGCCAGATGGGTGCTGGGTTGCGTATGTCGTCGCTCCGGTCGGCCGCGGGGGAGAGCGTTGTATGTGCGCGCTCTGGGTGGCCGCTGCTGACGGCAGCTCACCGTCGTGGAAGCTGACCGCGGGTATGGCGGCGGATTCTCATCCGCGCTGGGCGCCGGATTCGGCGTCGGTGTTTTTCTTGTCAGATCGCACCGGCTCCCGTCAGCTGTACCGGGTACGGGTCGGTGGCGGGGAGGCCGAGGTCCTGACGGACTGGCGCGGCGAGATCTCTGATGCCTGGCCGCTTGCGGATGCCCGGCTGGTCGCCATGGTGGCCACGGACGAGCCGACTGAGGAGGACAAGCGCAGGCGCGCCGAGCGCGACGACGGGTTCGTCTGGGGACAGCAGCTGCGCTGCGGCAGGCTCCGGTTGCTTGACCTGGCCACAGGCGAGCTGCGTACGGTGGACGGCCTCGGCAACCGCCACGTCGCGGAACTGGCGGCGCGGCCGGACGGGGGCGCGCTGGCGGCGATCAGCTGGGCGGGTCCGGAGAAGGATCAGGGCGTGACCACCAGCGAGTTGCATGTGGTCGATCTGGAGACAGGGACGGCCCGTAATCTGGGCCGGATCGGGACCGAGGCGCGGTCGCCGGTCTGGTGGCAGGCCGACGGCTGCTGGCACCTGGCCTACCTGGCAATGCCAGAACCGTACGGCGGAGACGCCGTCTACGATGTCGCCGTCTCCGCGGCTGCCGCTGTGCATCGTGACCTGACCGCGGGCATGGCTGTCTGCCCGACGGAGCTGGCGCAGGTCGCGGACGGCCCGCCGCTGGCCTTGTTCGCGGACGGGCTCGACACCGCGATCTTCCGGCTCGACCCTGACCTGCTGCGGTTCGGGTGCGTGTCCGCTCGGGACGGCCTGGCCGACTCGCTCACCGCGTGTCGTTCCGGCGAGGTGATCGCGGCGCTGGCCAGCACCTCCTATGAGCCGGTGAACGTCCTTGCGGGACCGCCCGGAGGCCAGCTCACCCGGCTCAGTGACACCCGGCCCGCCCTGCGCGCGATCAGATGGGGAAGTCAAGAACGCCTGTCCTATCGGGCACCGGACGGCCTCGGCCTCGACGGCCTGCTCGTATTGCCGCCCGGCCGCAACCGCGCGGACGGCCCGTTCCCGCTCATCACCTTGGTGCACGGCGGCCCTGATGCCCGGTATGCCGACCAGTTCATGCTCGCCCCGCATTCTCCGGGACAGTGGCTCGCGACCGCGGGATACGCCGTGTTCCTGCCTAACCCGCGGGGCGGGGTGGGTCATGGCCGTGATTTCGCGGCGACGGTCGCGCGCTCGGTCGGCGGCAGCGAATGGAGCGACATCATCAGCGGGATCGACCTGCTGATCGCCGAGGGGGTCGCGGACCCGGACCGGCTTGGAATCGGCGGTGCCAGCCATGGCGGGTTCATGGCCGCCTGGGCGATCGGGCAGACCGACCGGTTCAAGGCCGCCATGATGGCCGCCGGGATCAGCGACTGGGGGATGCTCGTCGCGACCGGCGAAGGGGGAACCCTAGAAGCTGAGCTCAGCGGCAGCTGCGGCTGGGAGGGCACCGGCCCGCACCCCCACGACCAAGTCAGCCCGATCTCGTTTGCGTCGAAGATCCGCACCCCGGTGCTGATCGTGCACGGCGAGGACGACACCAACGTGCCGGTCAGCCAGGCGATCTACTTCCACCGTGCGCTCAGCTGGTACGGGGCCGAGCACGAACTCGTCATCTACCCGCGTGAGGGACACGGGTTCGCGGAGCGCAATCACCAGCTCGACCTGCTCCGGCGCACGCGTGCATGGTTCGACCGGTGGCTTCGCGATGAAACGTCCGATGGCCGAGGATCACCGGCTTGACCAGCGGGCGCCTGCCCTGCCCTCCTCACCCAGGACTCACGGCCTCGATCCATGGCTGCAGCTGCGAATGGCCACACCTTGGATACCACCCCGACTCGAACCCGCCGGATAACAGGCAACGCCCGGCACACGTCACATCACGCCGCTGACGCTTGGTGAATAGCTACCCGGAGACCTCTGCCAGCCCAGCGGGCCTGACGGCGCGGGCCAGGCCAGAGGACAGGCCAGAAACGCACGCGGCGAACCTCCGCAAGCAAACGGCACCTATCAGGAGGAAGGGTCGGAACTTGCACCGATCCTTTGACGCCTAAAAACCACTCCCGTGACGCTTAAAAACTACTCCCGCCGCCGGAGTCGGTCCACCCCGCGCTACGACCGTCGGCGTTCGCCTGAGCCCTTCGTGCCGCTGACCCGATGTCGTGACTGGTAAGGACGGCGTGACGCCGACGCCGCTTCAGGTCAAATATTATGCCCCAGACGAGCAGAGCGATGATTGGGACGAGAACGACCAGCAAGATGGTCATCATAATCTCCTTCCGGAGGTGTTCTCAGCGTACGCGTCCCAAACGAGTCTGCGGGTATGAGCGTTGTCTGGATTCTTTGCACCGTCAAGAAATTCCTGAAGGTAGCCGCAGCCGATGAGCTGCCCTTCGTGAGCGACGACGGCACCGTCGTCATCACACAGCGGGGTTCCAGATGGTAGCCCCTGGTGAACCTCCGGCCAGCCCGAGAAACCGCAGGTCAGGCCTGCGGCCGGGTGACCGCAGCTGTGATCGCAGCGGGCAGGAAGCCCTGCCGCCGGGCAGTGGACCTCATGATTGCCGCGACGGCGATCGCCGCTGAGTTGCCGTTGTACACGACCAATCCAGACGATTTCGCAGGCCTGGATCACCTTGTCGCGGTGATCCCGGTGGCCAGGCCAGAAGTTCCGAACGAACGCCAATCTGGCCGGTAAGAGGGTCGCAAAGCATGTGGTGTCGGAGCGCCTTCCGTTCAGGAAGCTGATCGCCCTACCGGGCGACGCCGGGCGGGCGTGCCGCCCACACGGCATCGGGCTCGGTGGCCGACTGCGCGCTCAGGCCTGAGGCGACGGGTAAGCACCAGGGCGCATGCGGTGGCCGCGATAAACACGAGCAGGGTGAGCACGTAGTAGTTGCCGACGATCAATTCCAGCCCACGCCAGGTGAACTCGACTGCCGCCCGGTTGTTACCGCGGTTCGGCGCGAGAAGCAGCAACCCGCGCGGCAGCAGCTGGGCCTTAGGGTCGTAGCCGCCCTGGTTGCCAATAGGCACGGGCCACCAGCCAAACAAGCCCACCACCAGCGCGGCGCCGAGGATCCGGTAGCCGAGGCGCCGTGGCCCGTACACGGCGAGGACAAGTGCCGGCACCACGTAAACGTAGTGATGCGACCAGGTGACCGGGGACACCAGCAGGCCGGTCGCGGCGCACGCAACCAGGCCGAGCAGCTCGTGGCCACGCCGGCTCGCCAGTATCGAGGTGGCGAGCCCGGCGATGCCGACGACGACCGCCGCGACCAGCCAGTACGCGTGCGCATCGGGCCCGGCGTGGGTAAGGCGCAGTATTACGCCGTTAAGGGACTGGTTGTCCAGGTAGAAGGGTTTGCTGCCCGGCCGGGTGATCTTCCCGCCCCAGTAGACCGCGGAGGCGTGCGGCAGCAGCGCGAACCCAAATCCTACCGTGACCGCGAAAGTCAGCGCGCTGACCGCCGCGGCCTTTACTCGCCGCGTGAACAGCAGGTACGGAATGAAGATCAACGGCGTGAGCTTGATCCCCGCCGCCAGCCCGATTCCGATGCCCTTGCCCTTGATGCGGTCCGGCAGCGCGAGATCGCCCACCACCAGGGCCAGCAGCACGAGGTTGATCTGCCCGAAGAACAGTGTCATCGCAACCGGTTCGAGCCAGAGGCCCACCGCGGCGATCGCAAACGCCGCCGCCGCCCTGGCCAGTCCGGCGGGCCGCCCGGCGAGTCCCAGGGAAAGGTACGCCACCACCGGCAGCAGCCCGATCGTGAGCACCGTCAGCCCGACCTGCCAGGTCGCGAACGACGCACCGCTCCCCGCAGCGAACAGGAGCGCGGCGAACGGCGTGTAGGTGAACGGCAACTTCGCCGCCCCGAGCTCCAGCGCGTAGAGCATCGCCGGCTGGTTCCGCACAGCAATGCCGCCATCCCGGTAGACGGCCGTGTCGATCTGCGTCCAGTAGTACTGCGGGGACGCGTGGACGAGCAGGGCATAACCGGCCACGGCCAGCAGGAACAGTGCGACCGCGGCCATGAGCCAGGCGGCTGGCCGTATTCGGGTCACCGCTCCGTCTCCTCAGCCTTGAACCGGCCCAGTCATGTTCGCTGACCATGATGTCAAACCGGCCGATTGCGTCCCGACCCGGGACCTGGCCGCTTCGTGAGCAGGCATGAATGCCGGTTCGTTTCCCGGCTGCCCGCCGGTGAGGTCGGCGTGGTACGACAGGTCGTCGACGAGTTGGCTGACCACGAAACTGTCGTCGAACTAGTACTCCAGCCGTAGATCGTTATGTTGCATGGTCTTGGGTTATTTGCCGCTGGTAGTGGCAGGTCCGGGCGCGGTGCTGGTGGCGGCGTCGCCAGTGTGACCAGCGGAGGCGGTGCCCGGCGTCGCGGCCCGGTGGGGCAGTCACTGCGGCGAGGAGGTGGGCGATCTCGTTGCGGGTCAGGGGGATCTGCCCGGCCGCGGCCGGGCCGCGGGCGGATTCGATGGCGGCGGCTATGGTGAGGACGGCGGCGCCGAGCATGGCCAGGGTGACCCACCGGTACCAGGAGGTCCAGCGGCGCACCTGGTGCTCATCCAGGCCGGTCAGGCCCTTGCCGGCCTGGAAGTTCTCCTCGATCGTCCAGCGAAGCCCGGCGACCTTGGCCAGGGCGGCCAGCGTGACCCGCTGCGGGGAGTAGCAGTGGTAGAAGGCCAGTTCCCCGGTGCTTCGGTTCCGGCGGATTAGCAGGCACCGGTGTCCGGGGCCGGGGTTGCTGATGGTGACCCAGGCCCAGTCGTACCACCGGTGTCCCTTGGCACCATCACCTGCCGATAGCCGCTGCCAGGCACGCCTGGGCAGCCGCGCGGCGAGCTCATCGGCGCGGACGGTGCGGCCGACCCCGGCGGGGACACGGTGATCGCGCGCGACGGCCAGCACATAGGCGATGTGATGCTGCTCCAGCCAGGTGCGCAGCGGCCCGTTATCCCCGTAGGCCTCGTCGGCGGCCACCCAGGCGAACGGCACCCGCGCGCTGAGGCCCGCTCGATCATCAGCCTGGCCAACTGCGGCTTGGTCGCGAACGCCGCGTGTCCAGGAATCCCGGCCGCCTCGCAGCGGGCCGGGTCACCGGTCCAGGACTTCGGCAGGTACAGCTCCCGGTCAATCAGCGCGTGCCCGCGCGGGGCAGCATAGCCAAGGTAGACCGCGACCTGGGCGTTCTCGATCCGGCCCGCGGTGCCGGTGTACTGCCGCTGCACCCCCGGCGTGGCGGTGCCTTTCTTCACGTCCCCCGTCTCATCCACCACCAGCACCGCGCCGGGATCACCCAGCTGCTCCACGACGTAACTGCGCACGTCGTCGCGGACCCCGTCGGCGTCCCACCGGGCCCGGGACAGCAGGTGCTGCATCCCGTCCGGAGTCCGGTCCCCGGCATGCCCGGCGATCGTCCAGCAGTTCTTGCGCGGCAGCTCGGCCAGCAGGCCCAGCACGAACGCCCGGGCCCGGCGCCGCGGCTCCACCCGGCTGAACCGGGCACCGGCCCGGGTCATCAGCTCATCGAATGTCCCCAGCCAGCGGCCAGGGTCTACGCTGGGGCCAGCGGCCGCCAGAAGATCATCGCGAGTCGTCACAAACCCAGATGATCAGACAGCGGCCGCCCCGTCTCCGGTACCGGCACCCAAGATCTACGGCCCGGGCGGCAGGCAGGGCTGCATCACGTCCAGCCGCGGCCGGGGTAGCATCCGCCTGTCATCTCACACCCAGGAGCACACATGCGACGAGGCGAGATCTGGTGGGTCGAGTTCGACGAGCGACGGCCTGTCGTGCTGCTGTCGGAAGACCAGCCATCCGGGTTCCGGGCGATGCAGGTCGTCGCTCCAGCGGATACCGACATCTCCGGCCTGGGAATCGAGGTGGCAGTCGGCGTCCCGGAAGGACTGCCCTTTGAAGGCGTGCTGCGGTTCGCGTTCCCGTGGCCGGGCTTTACCCCGTGCACCTGGCTGACCACCCTGAGCCGGGACGACCTGATCGAGCGGGCAGGCGCAGTGTCCACCGCCAAGCTCAGCGAGATCGACGACGCACTGCGTGCCAGCGAGCAAAGGACGGCGTGGACCCCGGCCGCGGCGGCCAGGCTCAGCGAGATTAAGGATTCCCACCGTCGGCGGACTCAGGCAGACGGAGAAGGAACGGACGCCCACGCTGACGAAGGTCGATCTCGTCCGCACGACCGACGGTCCGCGGCGCCTCAGCAACAAGATCACGATCTACGGCTGGAGTACTAGGACGTCATGGCGATGTCACCAGCGCGGCTCTGTCGCGTGTCGGTCCGGGGCCAGCGGCGCGGGTCATCGGTATAACCGGGCTCGGCGAAGGAGCGCCAGCCGATGCAGTTATCTATGACGCCGATCTCCGCCGCGACCTCAGCCAGCTGGCAGCCCCGGCACGGACATCACGAATTGAAGACCTCTTTAGTTTGGCTCGGCTACTCCGGAGTGGCTGCGGCTCGTATCGCGGCGGCTACCTCCGTTCGCTTCGACACGCCGAGCTTGGCTAGTACCGATGAGACGTGGTGGTCGACTGTCTTTGGGGAGATCACCAGCTTGGTGGCAATGCTGGCGTTGGTGCGCCCCTCGCAGAGCAATTCGAGCACTTCCTGCTCTCGTTGAGTCAGGCCGAGTGGATTCTCGCGGGTCGCGGCTCGCTGCCCGATCGGGACGAATCGAATGCCGAGCGAGCGCATCTTCTGGCGAATGATCCGCGTCGTCGCGACGGCCCCGAGCGAATTGCAGATGTCAAGCGCTCGTCGCAGCGCCAGCTCGTCAGGCGCATCGAGCAGCGCGAGCGCCGCGTCGTAGGGGCAGCCCAGCGCATCGAACAGTTCGGATGCGCCGCGATGGTTTCCGGTGAGCTGCAGCCGGTAGGGCTCGGCCAGCTCGCGCTGACTCGTCCGGGGCGATCCGGTGCGTCGCAGCCACACCGCGATCTCGCCGTTGAGCCAGGGATCGGTGCCGTCAGTGAACGCGTCGTCCGCGAGTTCGGCTTCCTGTCGCGCCGCGGTCAGGTCGCTCTCGAGCCAGCGGGCCTCGGCCCGGGCCAATCGTACGGCGGCGATGTACATCTCCCCGGTCGATCCGTCCGCGGCGATCATCGCGGCATCCAGGTGTGGCCACACATCTGGATCGCCGCGGCGCGCCGCGACCATGGCCAGGCTCGTCATCGGGATCATGCGATTCACCGGCGAGGCGACGGAGGCAACGATGGCCTCGGCGATTCCCGCCGACTCGTCCCAGCGCCCGAGCCGCTCCAGGGTGGCCGTCCGCACGCCGCGCAAGCAGTTGTAGTAGGTGCCGAGATCGTGGTCCTCACAATAGGCGACGCCGTCGTGGAAGTACGGGTCGGCCTTGGCGTAGTCCCGGTTGCCGCAATGCAGCTCGTGCAGGTTCGTGTAAGCGAAGCCAGCTTCGTTCTCGATTCCGTTCTCGAGCGCGATCGACAGCGCGCGGCGCAGCACGGGCTCCCAGTCGCCACCCGCGAGCCACACGGCCTGCGCCTCCGTCGTCGCTGCCCGGCTCTGCACCGCGGGCACGCCGAATCTGACCGCGAGTTCCTGGGCGCGCTGGGCGAGCGGGACGACGATGTCCCCGCGCCCGGGTGCATTCTGAAACGCGGCGAGGCCGGCGTATGCCGCCGCGAGTTCCGGCGTGGGGCCGAGCGGTTCCAGGATGGCGACGGCGGCCTCGGCTGCGGCGAGGATCTGGTCGCCGCGGCACAGCCGCCACAACGCCGCGGTCATCCGCCGGAGCGTGTCGCCTTCGCGAAGCGGGTCGCCGGCCGCCCGCCAGTTCTCCAGCGCCCGGGTGTAGGCGGTCTCGGCATCGGGCCAGCGATCGATCGTCGACAGCTCCGTCGCGAGCTCGATCCAGCGGGCCGCGACGCTGGCCGGCGCCTCGCCGCCCGCGAAACGCAGCGCGCGTTCGAACTGCCCGGCAGCTTCGCGGTGGGATGCCATCGTGCGAGCGCGACGACCCGCCAGTGCAGCATGCTCCAGGGCTGCGGGGCCGTCGCCGGCCTCGTCGGCGTGAAAGGCCAGCCGGGCATCATCGTCACAGCCGAGAATGCGCAGCCCCTGCAGTATCCGGGCATGGAGTTCGGAACGCCGGGCCGGCAAGACCGACTGCTCGATCGCCTGACGCGCGATCTCGTGCCGGAAGCGCAGAGCCGGATGGCCGGCCACCAGTCCAGACGAGATGACCTCGGCCAGCGCGGGCCCGGCGACGACGTGGCGTAGCAGCCGCTCGTCGACGGTGCCGCCGATCAGGGCGGCGGCCTCGAGGGTCTCCCGTGCTTTCGGTTCGAGGCGGGCGGCGCGCGCCAGAACCACGTCGCGGGCCGAGCCCGGTACCTCGCCTAGGCCCGCCTCCAGTACCTCGCGGACGTAGAACGGGTTGCCGCCGGTGACCCTGTAGAGCTCCTCTGGGTCGACCCCGCGGCCGGCCGAGAGCATCCGCACGGCTTGGGCACTCAGGGGAGCGAGCGGGAGGCGCCTCGCACAGCGCTGGACGGCCAGATAGCCGAGAGCAATGCGCAGCGGATGGGTATCGGCTAGCTCGTCGTTGCGGTAGCTCACGATCAATAGCACTGCGATCTCGCGGATCCGTCGCGCGAGAAAGCCCAGCAGATCGAGGGTGGCCTCGTCGGCCCAATGCACGTCCTCGATGACGACGACCGGTAGCGGCCCCGGCTCGCACAGCTCGGTAAGGAGCGCGTCGAAGAGTTGCTCCCGGGACGCGTCTGCCCGGCACAGCGAGTGCAGGCGGCCGTGTACCTGCTGCGCGATGTCGAAGAGCGGACCGAGCGGCCGGGGCGTGAACATGCCGTCGCAGGCGCCCGACAGAAGGCGTGAGTCGGGCAAATCATCCGTGAACTGCTCTAGCAGGGCCGACTTGCCCACACCCGCCTCGCCTTCGACCAGGACGAGCCGGCCTTCACCGGTGCGCGCCTGCGCCGCAATCTCGGCCAGTGCATCCAGCGCCGCCTTCCGCTCGAGCAGTCTCACTCGGCCGGTGCGCTGTTGCGATGCGTCAGAGGTGACAAGCGAGAGCGTGGTGTCGGACATATGGCCTCCTCAGTGCATGCGGCTCTGACACTACGGTCGGCTCACCTCGGATTCCATAGGGAATACTTCCCCATATTTCTGATGAGCTGCGGTTTTCTGGTGCGTTGAGTTGCGCGGCGCCGGCCCGGCTCATTGGGTCACCCGCGATACCGCGATAGGTGTGGGCCGTCTTCCTCGGCTCCCGTTGTCCAGCTCGCGGCCACCCCGTCTGGGCCGCCCTACGGGCGTCGCTTCGCGATGGCTTCGCCAGCCTGGACCCGGCACCCACTCGCAAGGATTCGGCGCCTATGAGGAAGGACGGACAAGACCATGACCAGCCGGGATCCCTTCCAGCGAAGCGGCAGCGTGGCCCGGGCCTCAGCCGATTGCCCTGCGGCCACCACGCGATCCAGGTGGTGCCGCGATCCAGCGGGGGCATGATGTCCAGCCACAGCACGACCTCGCCGTTGCCGCCCGGGCGGCTGGTGCCGTGCGCCTGCGTGGTGGGCCGCGCAGCACCCGGCCCGGGGTCGAAGCTCTGGACCTCGTGACCGTTGGCGTCAGCCGCCAGGCCGCACAGCAGCGCCGGGGGCACCAGCCATGACCGGACGGCCGATCGTCCTCGACTGGCGACTCGCCACGTTCAGTCGCCCGTTTGCCCGTCGATCGACTCGCGCATCAGATCGGCGTGCCCGTTGTGCCGCGCGTACTCCTCGATCATGTGCACCAGGACCCACCGTAGTGAAACAGGATCCGGGAGCTGCCAGTCAGCGTGCGTCTGGCTTAGCGCCGCCTCTTCACCCCTGCTGAGCTGTGCCTGCACGACGGCGCGGGAGCGGTTAACCCCCTCCGCCCACAGAGCCCGCAGGTACTCGCCGGAGTCGGACGCTGCGCTGTGCCAGGTCCACTCCGGGTCCGCCTGGAAATCCGCACTTGTCCATGGTTCGACAGCCGGTTCGCCGGCCACCACCTCGGTGAACCAGGAGTCCTCGACACAGGCCAAGTGCTTGAGCAGCCCGCCTAGCGTCATCGACGAAGGCCGCAGCGCCACCCGCAACTGTTCATCGCTCAACCCCCGACACTTCCACTCCAGCGTCGCCCGCTGATAGTCGAGAAAACCAAGCAGCGTCGCGACCTCGCCACCTTCATAGGGCGGTTCGGGCCGCCCATGCTCGTCGACCATCGCCTCAGCCATGAGCGAACCCTACCGATGACGGCAACCCCAGTACATCCTGGCAACGATCTTCTGACCGCGACAGGGAGGACACATCGAACGCCAGCGGACGCGACACCCACCAGCCCGTCGGCCGCGCCGTCTCTCGCTGCACGATTGTCTCGGCCATGTCCGGCGCCTGCGGGGAATCGGGGGCAGGCAGGCAATCCGGCGCCGAGCCGGTCCGCGGTGAGCTGACGGCCTGATCACGGATTTCTGCAGCGCAGGCAGGTACAGGTTAGCGGGAGCCTGAGGGCTCCTTTGCCGGCTTAGTCCCGCCGCCGCTGCTTGACTTTACGTCATAAAGTTCTTGGCCCGAGCCCTTGACTTTACGCCATAAAGCGGGGTCTACTTTATGACATAGAGTCGAGGAGGAAGCCACCATGAACCACACACCCGACACCACCACCACCGCCGAGAACGGCGGCAACTTCGACCCCCAGCAGGCCGCTGCCCTGCTAGACCAGACCACCCAGCAGGCGCGGCGCCGCCTTGAGCCCTCCCAGCCGTGGCTCCTGGCGATCAGGGCGTTCATAGCCTTGGCCATTTACGGCGCGGTCTGGCTATCGGTGCGCGGACAGCATCCCTACAATCACCCGACTGCCGCGGTCATCCCCGTTCTGGTTGTGCTTGTGGTCGTCAACCTCGGCGCGACAGTCACGGTCGCCAGGCGCGCGACCGCCGGGGTGAGCGGGAGATCCCGGCTGCGCCCGGCCGAGATCGCCGCCGTGGCGGTCGTGTGGGCCGGCGTGTTCGTGGTCATGGGGGCGCTAGCTGGCGCCGGGGTGAGCCGCGCGGTCGTCTACGGGATCTACCCGGCCACCGTGCCGCTGATGGTCGCCGGCCTGGCCTGGGCGGGCATCATGGCGGCACGGGCGAACTGGCGCGCGTGCGGCACCGGGCTCGCGGTCGCCGCCGTCGGCGCCGTGGGCGCATTCGCGGGACCGGCCGGGGCGTGGGCCGTCGCCGGCGTGGGCCTGTGCGTCGTGCTCCTGGGCAGCGCCGCCGCCATTGCCTGGCGGCAGCGCCGCAGCATGGTCCGGCCATGACCACCGACGAGCTCGACCCGCTGATCCACGTGCCCACCCGGCTGAAGATCGTCGCGACGCTGGCGGCACTGCCCGACGGCGACACGCTGTCCTTCACCCGGCTGCAGGACATGCTCGGCCTGACCCCCGGCAACCTGATCATCCAGCTGCGCAAGCTCGAAGAAGCCGATTACATCAGCAGCGAGAAGACCAGGAACGGGTCCGCGCAGAAAACCACGGTGGCCCTGACCAGCCACGGCCGCAAGGCACTCGGCGCCTACACCCAGGCGCTGCGCGACCTGCTCGGCGGCCTGTAAACGGAGGCACGGCCGACCATGAGCACCGGCGCGCTTGACCCGCTGATCCACGACCCGGAGCGGTTGCGCATCGTCGCGACGCTGGCGGCACTGCCCGACGGCGACGCGCTGTCCGTCAGCCGGCTGCAGGACATGATCGGGCTGCCACCTGGCAGCCTGATCACCTGCCTGCGCGAGCTGGGCCGCGCCGGGTACGTGCGGCCGGGAAAGACCGGCGACGATAGAGCACAGACCACCGTCGCCCTCACCTGCGGCGGCCGGGCCGCGCTGGACCGCTACACCGCCGTGCTGCGGCGACTGCCCCGGGTGGCCAGGGAGGATCATCAGGCACCAGCACCCGGCGCGCGCGCTGGCGATGCTGACCGGGACGCGGCCGCCGCGGCCCTGGGTGAGCACTTCGCGCAAGGCAGGCTGACGCTCGATGAACTGAACGCGCGACTTGATGCCACGCTGACTGCTACTACGCACGGCGAGCTATCCCGGGCCGCCCGCGATCTGCCGGACCTGACGGTAACATCGGCCCGGATCAGCTTTCCCCGGGCCAAGCGGGCAACACCAGGGCACAAGCCCGGCTCAGCTCCAGGCCAAGGAGCATGGCCGCACCGTCGCGGCTGGACCCCAGGCGGGTCATCTGCCCGGCGATCTCGATGAAGGCGAGCGAGCCGCCGACCGTCGGGATTGGTGGCGCATGTCCGGCCGCTCAGCGGGAAATCATCCCTGCCGGGTGAGTCATCTCTAGCGAAACCCGCCTACCGTAAGTCCAGTTGAGCCAGGAACACCGCCATCGCAACGTCGGGTTTGGCCAGGGGAGGCACGCTGACGCCGAAGGGTCCGGATGGCGGGTCAGAGTAGCGGCGGCCCCAAGGCCGATGAGCAGGTGATCGTCGGTGACTTGTGATGAGGGCGCTAGCCCGTCTGACCCGCGAAACCGCCCGGTGCAGGACCAGGTGACGCCGGATCCCGGGCAGGAGGCTCACGCCCAGGCTGAACTGAACCGGGACGATGCGGCGGACGAACCGGACCGCGGTCGGACCAGACGGCTCACGGCGCGAAGCACCAGCGCTCTGCAGCGGCTGCGACAGTATCAGGAGAAGCTTGAGCGGCACCGGCAGGTGGGGTTCTTGCTGCAGTCGTCCCGGCGGTTCAAGCAGATCGAGGGCAAGCATCTGGCCCTGGTGATCTGCATGAACCTGTTCGTCGCGGTGATCCCGCTGCTGATCCTCGGCTACGCGTTCCTGGAGGCGTTCAACCCGAATCACACCGTCGGCGCCCTGATCGTCAAGGATCTGCACCTGACCGGCAGCACCGCGCATGTCGTCAGGGGCACATTCGCCAGCGCCCAGTCGGGCAAGAGCGTGGCACTGAGCATCAGCCTGATCTCGCTGCTGATCACCGGCCTGGATGTGAGCGCCACCGCGCAGGTCGCCTACGCCCGGGCGTTCGGCATGCCCCCGCTGCGGGGCCTCCAGAAATACCTGCGCGGCGCCGCGTGGCTGATCTTGCTGCTCGCCGACACCGGCGCCGCCCTGACGCTGCGCACCCTGGCCGCCAGCCGCCCACTCTGGTTCGCGCTCATCACCGCGGCCGCGCTGCTGGTGCTGGAGTTCGGGTTCTTCCTGGTCACCCCCCGGTTGCTGCTGGACCGGCCGTTCGCTTGGCGTGACCTGGTACCCGGCGCGGCCGTCTGCACCGTCGCGGGCGCCATCGTCCACACCGCGGCGGTGTTCTTCCTGCGCAACTGGTTTGGCGAGTACGGGAACGCCTACGGCGCCTTCGGCGTCGGCCTGGCGCTGATCGCGGCCCTCGGCATCATCGCCTCCTTCTGGGTCTGGATCGCCGCCGTCATGGGCGTCTACTGGGAACGCAAAGCCGGACCCGCCGCGGTCGCGGCCATGGAGGAACTATCGGCTGACATCAGCGCGGCATAGGGCGCGACCATCAGCCCAGGTGGAATGTCGGGTCGTTCGGCCCATCCCAGTTTCGTGCACACCTCCTTCGCCGGGAAGGAAGATGGCACGATGCTGACCAAGTACGACCAGGACACCAAGGCTTCGGCACCGACAAACTCAACATGCCGCCAGCCGAGACACCCTCGACAATCCCGCCCGATCCTTAACTTCGCGAGTTTGCTACGCGTTCGGCATTCGCCTGAACCCCTGGCATCCGCTCACAAGGGCCTGGCAGCTATGCGGAAGACGGGGGCAGAGCAGTGGTCAGCCATGCCCGGACCAGCGTCATGAATGTACCCAGATTTGCCAGCTTGGCGGCCTGTGGGGATCCTGACAGGATGCATAAGACCTCTGGCCTTCGCGATCCCGCGGCGGCCTTTCCCCTGTCGGGCACTCGCGATGACATCCGGGACCGGCGACAGGCCAACCGGGCGGTAGGGGTTAGTGCCGTAGGCCTGGCAACTACTGGCCTGATCGAGTTGCTGCTGGCGGTCCTGACAGGATCTGTGGGGCTGCTCGGTGATGCGATCCACAACCTGTCGGATGTCTCGACCAGCGCCGTGGTGTTCCTGGGTTTCCGGCTGTCGCGGCGGCCACCGACCGAGCGCTATCCCTACGGCCTGGAACGGGCCGAGGATCTAGCCGGGATCGGGATCGCGGTGGTCATCTGGGCCAGCGCCGCATTCGCCGGGTACGAGAGCATCCGCAAGCTTATCGAGCACGGCCCTACCACGCACCTGGCCGCGGGCATGGCGGGTGCCGTGATCGGAATCCTTGGCAACCAGATCGTTGCCCGGTACAAACTCGTCGTCGGCAGGCGCATTCACTCGGCCACGCTGATCGCCGACGCCCGGCACTCCTGGCTTGATGCACTGTCCTCAGCCGGAGCACTGGCCGGGCTGATCGCGGTGGCCCTCGGCCAGCCCTGGGGCGACCCGGTAGCCGGATTGGCGGTCACCACGTTCATCTGCCACGTCGGCTACCAAGTCACCGCGGACGTCGTGCACCGCTTGGCCGATGGCATCGACCCGTCGGTGATCGCGAGCGCCGAGGCAGCCGCCGGATCGGTGCCCGGAGTCATCCACGCCCACGCCCGCGCCCGGTGGACCGGGCGGACTCTCCGGATCGAGATCGAAGGCTGGGTAGACCCGGATCTGCCAGTCCGCGATGCCGATGAGCTCGGCCGACAGGTCGCGACCGCCTTGGCCCGGGAACTTCCAGAAGCGGGAAGCCTCACCTGGACTACTCGCGGTGGCCCTGGCTGAGCACAGCCCGCCACCATCGGCGTTCGCCGACCCTAGATCTAGCAACCGCTCATAAGGGCCAGGCAGTTGCGGAAGACGGGGCAGCCCAGGACTCCTGGCCCGGGCAGGCGCAGTCCCGTCCTCGTTCAGTGCTGTGCGGAGAAGATCTCCCTTACCTCGCGGGCAGCGTAATAGACGAGCACGTACCCGGCGGCCGGGTCGGCCCACCACCAGCCGAGCCCGGCATTCAGCACCAGGCCCAGCAGCACGGCGGCAGCGAGGATCCCGTCGATCATCGTGACCCGGCCCTCGGTTCTCAGCACAGGATTATCCAGCGCCCGGCCGGTCCTGGCCTTACCAGCCGCCAGCGCGAACATCACCGCCGCGGTCACCGCCGTCCAGACGATCCCGGGAATAGAGTGCCGCGGGTGATACCCGGTCACGAGTACCACCGTGGACTGTGCCAGAAGGTAGACAGCCAGGGCCGCGAACGCGTACCCGATCAGCCGCAGACCCCGGCGCTGGCGTTCTGCGCCGGTACCTGACAGCTCCCAGATCACCACCGTGGACGCGCCGATCTCGATCAGTGAGTCCAGGCCGAACCCAGCCAGGGCAACCGACCGGGCGGCGATAGCCGCGACGGCCAGGACCGCGATCCCGGCGACGTTCCAGGCCAGCGTCACATACTCCAGGGCAAAGCCCCGGCGCAGCAGAACGCCCCGCGCCGCGTCATCCGCAGAGATCACCGGCCCAGTCTGGCAGGCCACCTCATGCCACCCCTCGATCCGGATCTGACATCGCGACACCGTCCCGCCGCGGGACGCGCGGCATGTTTACGAACTGGCAGGCGGGTAGGCGCGCCAGGAGATTATCGCAATGCGATAGGCCGAAACGTGTCATGGAGGCCGTTCGGCTGCTACTAAGCGGTCGAGGGCCAGGAAGAAGGCTGATCGTGGCAGCCACCGCAACCACTATTCCCGCACCGGCCGGCCGGGCGCGCTGGACCCGGCTGATCCCGGTGGCGATCATCGTCTACATCATCTCGTTCATGGACCGGACCAACATCGGCTTCGCGTTCGACGGGATGGGCAAGGACCTGCACCTCGACTCGGCGGCGAAGGGCCTGGCCGGAGGAATCTTCTTCATCGGCTACCTGGTCATGCAGATCCCTGGCGGGCACCTGGCCGAACGGTGGAGCGCGAAGAAGTTCGTCGGGATCATGATCCTGATCTGGGGCGTGTTCGCGTTCGCCGCGGGCCTGGTGCAGAACTACGCCCAGCTCCTCATCGTGCGGTTCCTGCTCGGCGTGGCCGAAGGCGGCATCTGGCCCGCCATCCTGGTGCTGATCAGCCACTGGTTCCCGGCTCGCGAGCGGGCCCGGGCCTACGGGTTCTGGATGATGAACATCGCCATCTCCTCGATCATCAGCGCGCCGCTGTCCGGCTGGATCCTGACCTGGGGCGACTGGCGCACCCTGTTCTTCGTCGAGGGCGTCTTCCCGTTCGTGATCGCCGCGCCGATCTGGTGGTGGCTGGTCGCCGACCGCCCGTCGCAGGCCTCCTGGGTGAGCCGGGAGGAGCGTGAGTACATCGAGACCTCGCTGGCACGCGAGAACGCCGAGGCGCCCCGGTCCGCCGGGTACCGCGAGGTGTTCCGGAGCAGCGTGGTGTGGCGCCTGGTGCTGGTGTACTTCTTCATCCAGGTCGGCTTCTACGGCCTGAACCTGTGGCTGCCGCACCTGGTCAAGACCACGATCGGCGGCTCGTACCTGGTCGTCGGGGCGATCACGGCGATCCCCTACGTGTTCGCGATCGTCGGGCTCTGGCTGAACGCCCGTTCCGCCGACCGCACCGGCCGGTACTCCATTCATGTGCTTGCCTCGCTGGTGATCGGGGCGGTGGCGCTGGTGCTGTCGGTGGCCACCGGCTCGATCGTCGCGCTGTCGGTCTTCCTGGTCAGCATCGCGATGGCGGGCGCCCTGGCCTACGACGGGCCGTTCTGGGCCAGTGCCTCGCGGGCTGTGCCGGTGGCGCTGGCCGGCGGCGCGATGGGCCTGATCAACGCCCTGGGCAACCTCGGCGGCTTCGTCGGTCCCACTGTCGGCGGATTCCTGCAGGACGCCAGCGGCGGCAGTTTCCTGTCGACGGCGGTGGTGCTCGCGGTCGCGCTGGTGCTCGGCGGCCTGGTCATGCTGACCCTGCGCAGGCAGACCGACAAGCCGCCCGTGCCCGAGCCGGAAGCCGCCGCCGCTGCACCGCGGCCCCGGACTGCCGCCTCACAGCGTCCCGGAGCTCCCCGCGGCCGTTGACGAAGTCGTGGAGAGCTAGGCCGTATGCGGCCAGGTAGTGGGGCACGCAGGATCCGCCAGTGCCAGGCAACGCTCGCATGCCGGGGTGCGTTCCGGTCTTGCCTGCGTCACCACTTGGTATGGTTCTCGCTTGACACAATGACGTTTCTTGGTCCCGCCCGTGGGCGTCTATGCAGCGTCGCCGCCTGGCTCGATGCCGTGCTCGCGCAAGGTCGCCCGCAGCCTTTCCAGTTCGGTATTCAGCCGGTCCAGTTCCTTGGCCACTGTCCTTCGGCCAGCAGCGGAGCCCGCCCACTCCTTCTCTCGGTCAGCCCGGTCGGCGAGCAACTGCTCCTCCTTGTCGCGCAGTGCCGTGGCGGCCTCGGAATCCTGCCGGGCGGCAGCGGCCTCCTTTTCCCGGCGTACCTGCGCGATCTCCTGGTCCAGGTCTTCCAGGTCAGGCTGCATGCTCACCCAGCGTTCGAGCGCCGTCAGCCGCCGGTCCAGCGCGTCGAACCGCGCGAGAGCGTCATCGGGCCGCCCGGCACGTGCCCGCTCGCCCAGGTGAGAACCCGCACTCCCTACGTCCGGGCCCTGATACCCGTGCAGCAAATGGATGACCTGCAGGCGCACCCGGTTCAGCTCCGCGCCCAGCCTCACCAGCACCTGCGCGGCTACCCCGTCTCCCTCGCGGAGCAGCCCGAGCAGGATGTGCTCGGTGCCGATGTAGTTGTGGCCGAGTTGCAGTGACTCGCGCAGCGAGAGCTCAAGCACCTTCTTGGCCCGGGGCGTGAACGGGATGTGCCCGGACGGCGCCTGCTGGCCCTGGCCGATGATCTCCTCGACCTGCTGCCGCACGGCGTCCAGGCTGATCCCCAGCGACTCCAGCGCCTTGGCCGCTACACCCTCACCCTCGCGGAGCAGCCCGAGCAGGATGTGCTCGGTGCCGATGTAGTTGTGATTGAGTATCCTGGCTTCTTCTTGCGCCAGGACGACAACGCGCCGCGCTCTGTCGGTAAACCTCTCGAACATCCTCCGCGCAGCCCTTCTCACCGTCATCCGGGCTATGCCCGTTACCAATACGATAAGTCGTATCTGTAAAGATCGGCGGCGCCGCACACTCAGGGGCTACCGTCCCGGACCCTGCCTCTAGGGGGCCGGCCGTCCAAGCTGGTGATCCTGCTATCTCGTGGTGCCGTAACCGAGCGGAATCAGCCTTCAGCGCCGCGCTCCTTGAGCCAGTCAACGAGAATCTGGCGCATGGTGTCGGCTGCGCCCGCGGCCTGGAGCGCAGTCAGCTGCACCCGTAGCCGACAGCATTGGCCAGCGGGGTGCCGATCGACCCGCCGGGAACATCGATATCCGCGCCCCCATCGATCAGGGCAGCGGCCACGTCGACGTCATCGCTGCTGGCCGCCCAGTGCAGCGCCGTCTCGCCGCATCGGGTGGGATGGCGGAAGTTCGGGTCTGCCCCGGCCTGGATCAGAAGGTGCACGATCTGCGGGCCGTTGGGGAAATAAACCCGGCCAGTCGGCGACCAGGTGCAGCAAGGTCCGGAAGCCACCTTTGCGGTCCACCAGCCCGGCCCGGCCCAGCTGGGGGTCCTCCGCCAGGAGCCGCCGGACCGTGTCGATATCGCCGCCGTGGACGGCGAGCACAAGCTGAACGGCCCTTGGGCCATCCTCTGGGATCTCAACGCCAGTCGTCTCGTCGTTCACAACACAATCATCACAGCAAGCCGGCTGCTATGGCGCAAGGCTGACCAGCAGGCTTAGCACCATGCGCCGCGACCCCGGGTCCCGGCCGCATCCCGGCCTGGTAACCGGGCTGTCTCGGGCTGTGGCGCCTGACGGGTCTGGGTCGGGTCGATGAACACGTTCAGCTGCAGCGGAAGCTTTTCCGACAGCCTGCGGTCGATCTCATCAGCGAGGTCCTCCGTCTGGTCGGCTCCCATCTCGTCGTTGAGGGCGACCCTGGCGGCGACGATGAGGCTGTCCGGGCCCATGTGCATGGTGCGCAACTCCAGCAGGGCGTCCACGCCGGGGCGGTTCTCGATTTCCTCACGTATCAGCTGCTGCACCGCGGGATCGGCGGCCCGGCCGATGAGCAGTTCCCTGCTGTCCATGGCGAGCTTGATCGCCACGACCACGAGCAACACGCCGATGGCGATGGACGCCCAGCCGTCCCAGACCGATGAGCCGGTCAGCTGGCTGAGCCCGACGCCCAGAGCGGCGAGTATCAGGCCCACCACCGCGGCGCTGTCCTCGAACAGGGCCACCTTGACGGTGATGTCGGGGCTGGATTTCACGTGGTGGAGGACGTCCTGGCGGCCGCGCTGGGCTTCGCCGCGCACCTGCCACAAGGCGCGGGTGAACGAGGTACCTTCGGCGACGAATGCGACGGCCAGGGTCACGTAGGCGACGAGGGGATTCTCGTTGTGGCTGCGAGTGAGGGCCAGCAGGCCCTCGAAGATCGAGAACCCGCCTCCGGCGATGAAAATGCCAAATGCCGCCAGCAGCGACCAGAAGTACCGGTCCTGACCGTGGCCGAACGGATGGTCGCGGTCGGCGGGGCGTTCGGCCTGGTGCAGGGACGTCAGCAGGAACATCTGATTAAGGGTGTCGGCGGCGGAATGGGCGGCTTCGGCCAGCATGGCGCTGGACCCGCTGATGATCCCGGCCGCCAGCTTGGCCAGGCCGACCACGATATTCGCCGTGCCCGCGACGATCACGGTGCGGCGGGTGGCCCCATGTTCCTTGCTTGTCATCGGAGGCACTTCTGCCCAAGCGCGCGGTGTCAAACCGCCGCTGGCCACCTGGCTTGGGCAGCCGCTAGTGCCGGGCCTTGATCACGAAGGTGACGAAGGTGAGGGCGACCGGGCCGACTTTCCCGGTGACCTGCCAGCAGCCCTCGGTGGGGAACGTCACGCCCGACGCATTGAATCCGGTCAGTCCGTAATCGGACGCCTGCGCCGATAGCGGGGGAGCCGGCGCGTCCAGCCGCCGTCCGGTGATCGTCAGGAAGCCGCTGGTGGACCGCCACCAGCCGAACTTCATCCCCATGCTGCCGGGCACCGGCATCACCCCAGACGGACCCCGGTGCACCGATCCGTGCGAGCGCGCCGGGCATAACTCACTGTAAATGGTCCGAAGATGACCGCCCAAAGGCATCCGAGGTAGGCTTTGCTTTCATCGTGCTCGCGGGGAGGCCCGAGATGGCAAAGCCGGGCGACCAGATAGCAGGAAGCACGATGGGCCGTGGCCGCCTCCTGGCGTCCCACGCCGACCGCGAGCAGGTGATCGACACGCTCAAATCGGCGTTTGTGCAGGGTGGGCTGACCAAGGACGAATTCGATCTGCGGGTCGGCCGGACGCTCGGGTCCCGGACCTACGCGGAACTGGCGGCGGTCACCGCCGACATCCCCGGCAGGCTGACCAGAGCCGATATCCCCGGCAGGCCGACCGGAGCCCCGTTGCCGCCGAAGCGCGCCCAGGTGCCGGCGGCGGGGAACGCGGCGGTCAAGTCGGGCGTCTGCACGCTCACGGCAATCATCCTGGTGGCTAGCACGTCGGCGGCCGCTGTCTCCGGCCCAGGCGCGGCACTGATAATGGCACTGTTCCTCACGGGTATCGGGGCCGTCATCGCCGTTATCGCGGCCTTGCTCGCAGCCGGGATGTCGATGCTCGAATCACCGCATCGGAAGCGCTCCAGCCGGCAGCTACCGCCGCGGTCATCCCGTGGCGCGAGCGGGCAGGCGACGCGGCGCCCGGCATCAGGCGGCCAGGCTGGACAGTTCCCGCAGGCCGATCACGGTCAGCGGCACACCGCGGAAGCGGCCAGTAGCCAACGTGCCGGCCGGCAATCGTCCGGCTCGCGGCCACCGCGTCAATGGCGCTCCCGCGAGCTGCCCGCCGCTGGGCGCGCGATCGCCGTTCAATTAGCCAGGTGATTAAGCGGGGGCACGCCTCGTGACGGGTGCCAAGGGCCACCAGGGCCGCTCGATCCTGAGTGCCTGGAGCATCGTGGCATCCTCCGGCCGGCTGAGCTCCAGGCGTGACGCAGGCACTCGTCGTTGAGACCAGGCTGGCGGCCCTCAGTACTTGTTCGCGACGAACAGCTTCTGCGCCGGGAACTTCGTGAGGATCTCGGTGCCGTAGTCGGTGACGACGACCTCCTCCTCGATGCGCGCCGCGGAGATGCCGTCGGTTGCCGGGCAGTAGGTCTCCATCGCGAAGACCATGCCCGCCTGGAGTTCGATCGGGTTCTCGAGCGAGTTGAGCCGCGAGATGATCGGCCGCTCGTGCAGGCCGAGGCCGAGCCCGTGCGCGAACTGCAAGCCGAAGGCGGCGAGCTCGTTCTCGAAGCCGAAGTCCTGCGCCCTCGGCAGGACACGGGCGACGACATCGGTCGAGACGCCGGGTTTGATGGCGGCGATCGCCGTGTCCATCCACTCCCGCGCGCGGGAGTAGGCGTCGTGCTGGCTCTCGGTCGCGCTGCCGACTCCGAAAGTGCGGTAGTAGCAGGTCCGGTAACCGTTGAAGGAGTGGATGATGTCGAAGAAGGCCTGGTCGCCGGGACGGATGATGCGGTCGGTGAAGTTGTGCGGATGCGGGTTGCATCGCTCGCCCGAAATCGAGTTGACCGCCTCCACCTGGTCGCTGCCGAGCTCGTACAACCGCTTGTTCGCCAGCGCGACGATCTCGTTCTCGCGCACGCCGGGCTTGAGCACGTCGACGATGTTCTGGTAGACGCCGTCGACCATGGCCACCGCCTGGTTGAGCAGCATGATCTCGTCCGGCGACTTGATGACGCGGGCGTCGAGCATGGCCTGCTGGGCGTCGCGCACCGCGATGCCCTGCCGCTCAAGCTCGAACAGGAACGGCGGCTCGACGATGTCGATGCCGAGCGGAGCGTCAGCGACCCCGGCCTGGTCGAGCAGCGACTTGATCTCGGTCACCGCGTCGCGCATGAGGCCCGCCTCGGGGGCGACCGCGCCGCGGAAGCCGAGGAAGCCTGGCCTCCAGTTCTCGTCCGGCAGCCACTTCGAGTACAGCTTGTGATGCCGCACCGCCGAGCCGAAGTCCCACAGGATCGCGTCCCGGTCCCGGAACAGCAGGGCGTAGCGGATCATCTTGTCGCCGAGCGCGCCGCCGATCCAGGTCTGCGTCGTGTAGCGGATGTTGTAGAAGTCGAAGAGCAGGAAGGCGCCGCACTCGCTCGCCTCGAGCGCCGCCCTGGCCCGCGCCATGCGGTACGCGCGCAGCCGGCCGAAGTCGACGCGCTCCTCGTAGTCGACCCCCATCTGGCCGGGAGCGCCGAGGGGCCGCACGCCCGCCGGACGCTCGGCTGGGGTCATGGTGCCACCCGCGTCAGTAGCCAATCCTTCCTCCTGATGAGAGAGGTGCAATCGATTGCGACCTGCGCCGCGACCCGCCGTCGCGTCCAGTCTGCCACGCGGGGCGGGCCAGGGCCGCCGCGGCACGTACCAAGCGACACGTACCAGCAAGGGTCAGGCGAAGAGCTCGGGGTGCTTCTCCAGCTCGAGCCGTGTGCGGCGGATGTGCAGCACCAATACCCGTTCGGCATCATCGGGGTCCTGCCTGCGGATGCAGTCGAGCAGCAGGCGGTGCTCCATGTGCGTGGCGCTCAGGCCGCCCTGCGCCGCGAGCCTGGTGAACTCGCGCCGGTAGTGCTGGGTCGTGTTCCACATGCGGTGAATGATCTGCCACATCTCGCTCGGCGCCGCCCCCGCGTAGCTGGACAGGTGGAACTCCCGGTCGGTGCGCATGAAGGCGTCGAGACCAGCCCCGGCCTCCATCTCGTCGGCGAGCCCGCCGAGACGGTCGACGGCGGCGGCGTCAAGGCGCGGCATGCTGGTGCGGAGCAGGAGCGGCTCCAGTCGCTCGCGAATGAGGTAGGTCTCGACGCACTCGCTGAGGCTCAGCCTGGTGACCCAGGCCCCGGAGTTGGCGACGAGGGTGACGAGCCCCTCGGAGTCGAGCATCCGCAGCGCCTCGCGCACCGGGATGCGGCTCGCGCCGGAGCGGGCCGCGACGTCTTCCTGCCTGATGCGCGCGCCGGGCAGGTAGCTCCCGTCCAGGATGGCGGTGCGGAGGCTGTCCGCGATCCGGTGGCTCGCGACGTTCTCGCGGTGGCCGGCGTCGTAACTCATCGCGTCCCCGTGCTTGGTTCCGTCCCCGTGCTTGGTGTCCCCGTGCTTGGTGTCCCCGTGCTTGGTGTCCCCGTGCTTGGTGTCCCCGTGCTTGGTGTCCCCGTGCTTGGTGTCACTGTGCCGGATGCCCGGGATGCCAGAGCTTGACGGCGGCGTCCTTCTCGTAGGCCTTGCCTTCCGGGAAGCTCACGAGCTCGAACTGCATGCCCCACGGGCTGAGGAAGTACTGCCAGCGCTGCCCGGCCGAGGCGTTGCGGCTCGCGACCGGGCCGGCCAGCAGCCGCACTCCCTTAGCGCGCAGGTAGGCCACGGCCGCATCCATGTCGTCGACGTAGAAGGCGATGTGGTGGCCGCCCAGGTCGCTGTTGCGCGGCTGCGGGCGCCGGTCCGGCCGGGGCTCGTACTCGAAGACCTCGACGTTGAGGCCGAAGCGGCAGCGGTAGAACCGGATCTCCCGGATGACCGCGCGGGGCTCGACGTTGAGGTGATCGAGCATCCAGTCGTCGTCGTGCCGCATCTCGGGCAGCGAGTAGACGTAGTCGAAGCCGAGCACGTCCACGAAGAAGCCGTGCGCCTGCTCCATATCGGGGACGGTGATGCCGACGTGGTCGCCGCCGCGCAGTCCGGGAATGCCGGTTTCCATGGGGCCTCCTCGACCAAGTATGTATCCAATACCTCCGAACGTGAAGGGTATTTCCAGAGATCCAACGATACTGCTATTGATATGGATACATTTGGGCAGTAGCCTCCTGTCAGGCGGTCAGCACATCGAGGGAGCGGTCAGCACATCGAGGGAGTTGCGGATGCCACGCGAGAAGCGCCTTCAGCCCCGATCGCAGTGGATCGAGCTGAGCACGACGGCGGCGGACTGGAGGGCCGCCGATCCCGGGCTGCTCGCGACCATGCTCGGGCAGCTGCACCTGATCCGCGCCTTCGAGGAGACGGTCCTCGAGCTCGCCGGCGAGGGCCTCGTCCACGGCCCCGCGCACTCCAGCATCGGCCAGGAGGGCGGCGCCGTCGGCTCCATCGTCTCGCTGCGGTCGACCGACGCCGTCAACGGCTCCCATCGCGGCCATCACCAGTTCCTGGCCAAGGCCCTCACGCACGTGACCAAGGGCGCGCTCGACCTGGCGGACCTCGCGACGCCGGAGGTCCAGGCCGTGCTGCAGCGCACGCTCGCCGAGATCCTCGGGCTCGCCCAGGGCTACTGCAGCGGACGCGGAGGCTCCATGCACCTGCAGTGGTTCGAGGCCGGGGCGCTCGGCACCAACGCCATCGTCGGAGGCGGCGTGCCGATGGCGGCCGGCAACGCCTGGGCGCAGAAGCACTCCGGCACCGACGACCTCACGGTCAGCTACTTCGGTGACGGCGCGGTCAACATCGGCTCGGTGCTGGAGAGCCTCAACCTGACCTCCGCGTGGCGGCTGCCGCTCTGCTTCTTCATCGAGAACAACCTCTACGCCGTCTCGACCACCGTCGAGGAGGCTACCGGAGAGCCGCGGCTGTCGGCGCGCGCGCTCGGCTTCGGCATCCCGGCCTGGCGGGTCGACGGCATGGACCCGCTCGCCGTGCACCTCGCGATGCAGCGAGCACAGGAGAGGCTGCGCGCAGGCGAGGGACCCGTCGTCGTGGAGGCACTCGTCTACCGCTTCTTCCACCAGAACGGCCCCTTCCCCGGCAGCGCGTTCGGCTACCGGACCAAAGAGGAGGAGGAGCAGTGGCGGGCCCGCGACCCGCTCGGCCGCGTCGCGGCAGAGATGACCAAGCTCGGCCTTATCGACGAGGCGGGAGTGGCATCCGTGCGCGAGCAGGCGCAGCAGGCCATGAAGCTGGCCGCCGGCGCGCTCGTCGAGCAGGACCCGGCCGCCAAGCCCGGCGCCCGCCGCATCCGCCCCGGACTGTGGCCGGACCCCGCCTTCGTCGACGTCGGCATCCGCGGTGACCTGGCCGAACTCGCCGATGCGCGCACGGTCGAGCAACGTGACTTCACCGGCGAGCTCAAGCCCGGCAAGCTCATCGACGCCGTGGCCAGGGTCATGGACCGGCGGATGGGCGAGGACCCGCGCATCGTCGTGCTCGGCGAGGACGTGCACCGGCTCAACGGCGGCACCAACGGCGCCACCAAGGGCCTGGCGAAGAAGTATCCCGGTCGCGTGCTCGGCACGCCGATCAGCGAGAACGCCTTCGCCGGGCTCGGCGGCGGTCTCGCCCTCGACGGCCGCTTCCGCCCGGTCGTCGAGTTCATGTACCCCGATTTCCTCTGGGTCGCAGCCGACCAGGTGTTCAACCAGATCGGCAAGGCCCGCCACATGTTCGGCGGCCTCAACCCGGTGCCGCTCGTGCTGCGTACCAAGGTCGCGCTGGGCTCCGGCTACGGCTCCCAGCACCTCATGGACCCGGCGGGCATCTTCGCGACGAGCCCCGGCTGGCGGATCATGGCCGCCTCGACCCCGTACGACTACGTGGGCCTGATGAACGCGGCGCTCGCGATCGGCAACCCGGTCCTCATGATCGAGCATGTCGACCTCTACGGCTCCGAGGGCGAGATCCCGGTCGACGACCTCGACTACCAGATCCCCTTCGGCCGGGCCGCCGTGCGGCGCGAGGGCAAGGACGTCACGGTGCTCACGTACCTGTCGATGGTCGAGCACGCACGGCAGGCGATCGAGCAGACCGGCGTCGACGCCGAGCTCATCGACCTGCGCTTCCTCGACCGGGCCAGCCTGGACTGGCAGACCGTCGGCGACAGCATCTCCAAGACGAACGCGGTGCTCATCGTCGAGCAGGGTGCGCAGGGCACCTCCTACGGCGGCTGGCTCGCCGACGAGGTCCAGCGCCGCTTCTTCGACTGGCTCGATCAGCCCGTGCAGCGCGTAACGGGCTCCGAGGCGAGTCCGAGCATCTCCAGGGTGCTCGAGCGCGCGGCGATCGCGCGCACCGAGGAAGTCGCCGCGGGCCTCGAGCGGGTGCGGGCCGGCTTCGGGAGGGCCGGCTGATGGCGTCGGTCGTGCGGATGCCGAGCGTGCTCGCCGGAGCGACGGAGGCGGCGATCGCCAGCTGGCTTGTCGCCCCGGGCGACACCGTCACCGTAGGAGACCCGCTCGCTGAGATCGAGACCGAGAAGGCCATCGTCGAGTACGGCGCGGAAGAGGCGGGGGTCGTCGGCCGGATCATGCTCGCCGCGGGTGAGGTCGGCGAGATCGGCGCGCCTATCGCGGTGCTCGTGAAGGACGGCGAGACGGACGCGGACATCGACGCCGCCCTCGGCGGCGAAGCATCCGCCGCCGCTCGGCCGGCACCCGCCGCTCGGCCGGCACCCGCCGCTCCGCCGGCACCCGCCGCCCAGCCCCGCATCTTCGCGAGCCCGATCGCGCGCAAGAGGGCCCGTGAGGAGGGCATCGACCTTGCCGCCGTCGCCGGGACCGGGCCGAACGGCCGGATCGTCCGTCGCGACCTTGAACGGCTCGCCGGTCAGCGGCCGCGGGCGGCGAACAAGGCTCGCCAGCCAGACCAGGCGGCTCCGCAGCCGGCCGGCGCCCGGGCATCCGCCGTCGGCACACTGGTCCCGCACACCCCGATCCGGCGCGCCATCGCACGCCGCCTCACCGCGAGCAAGGCGGCAACGCCGCACTTCTACATGACCACGGAGTGCGTCGTCGACGAACTGCTCGGGTTGCGCAAGCGGATCAACGAGACCGCGCCCGTGAAGGTGTCGGTCAATGACTTCGTCGTCATGGCGGTCGCGGCGGCCTTCGGTGACGTGCCGGAGGCCAACGTCACCTGGAGTGAGGAGGGGCTGGTGGCGTATGCATCGGTCGACGTGTCGATCGCCGTCGCGACCAGCGACGGATTGCTCACGCCCGTGCTGCGCGGCGTCGAGGCCAAGCGCCTGTCCGCGATCGCCGCGGAGATTCAGTCCATCGCGCAGCGCGCCCGTGACCGGCGGCTGCTGCAGCACGAACTGGAAGGCGGCGTCTTCTCGATCTCGAACCTCGGCATGTTCGGGACGCTGGAGTTCTCCGCGATCATCAACCCGCCGCAATCGGGCATCCTCGCCGTGGGCGCGGCCAAGCCGCAGGCGGTCGTCGTCGACGGCGAGGTGACCGTGGCCAACGTCATGCGCTGCACCCTTTCTGTCGACCACCGCGCGATCGACGGAGCCCTCGCCGCCCGCTGGCTCGCGGCCTTCACGACCCGGATCCAGGACCCGCTGGGCATGATCGTCTGAGACCACAGGAACTGTCCAGAGCACTACCCTGGCGGTCCGAGGCGCCGCGCTCGCTGGAGCGCTGGTCAGGTGACTAGGGTAAATCCAGTCCGCCTGGCATCACGGGCCCCGTGAGCCCGGGAGCGAGCGGCGGCCAGCCGTCCGCCAGAGCCCGGAGCGTCCCCGCGCCGCATTTAACGGGGAGGATATGGCTTACCGGGAGGATCCGGGCCCCCTGGGACCTTTTCCTCCCCGCAGGCCGGATCCTCCCAGCTAATCCGGGACCGGGACGCGGGCGGGCAGCCCGGGGGCTATGCGGCGTCGTCACCCGGCGCGATGCCGTGCTCGCGCAAAATGTCCCGCAGCCTCTCCAGCTCGGCGTTCACCAGGGCCAGCTCCCTGGCCAGCGACGGGCGGCCAGCAGAGGCCTCCGTCCCCTCCTTTTCCCGGGCCGCCCGGGCGGCGAGCAGTTGCTTCTCCTGGACGCGCGTCTCGACGGCGGCGTCGAAATCCTGCCGCTCGATCGCGGCTTCCTTCTCGCGGCGCACCCGCCTGATCTCCTGGTCGAGGTCGTCGAGGTCAGGCCGCAGGCCCACCCAGCGCTCGATCGCGGCCAGACGGCGGTCCAGCGCGTCGATCCGCGCGAACCCCTGATCAGGCAGCTGGCCGGGGACCCGCTCACCCGGCCGGGAAGCCTCGCCGGCCACGTCCTGGTCCCCGTGCGGCAGCTTGATCACCTGCTGGCGCACCCGGTCCTGGCCGGCGCCCAGCTTCACCAGCACCTGCGCGGCCACGCCGTCGCCTACCCCCGTGAGGCCGAGCAGGATGTGCTCGGTGCCCACGTAGGCGTGGCCGAGGGCGCGGGATTCCTGCGCCGCCAGCTCCAGCACGCCTTTCGCCCGCGGGGTGAACGGGATGTGCCCGAGTGGCGCCTGCTGGCCCCGGCCGATGACCTCCTCCACCTGCTGCCGAACAGTCTCCCGGCTGATTCCCAGCGATTCCAGCGCCGCGGCCGCCGCGCCCTGGTCCTCATAGACCAGGCCCAGCAGGAGATGCTCAGTGCCGATGTAGTTGTGGTTCAGCACCCTGGCTTGTTCTTGCGCCTGCACCACAACCCGGCGTGCCCGGTCGGTAAACCGCTGGAACATGCTCGGCGCCGCCCTTTCTCACCCGGGATCCGGCGAGACTAGTACGGCAGCCGCCACTCACTCCCCACTGACGGCTACCGTACTAGCCCCCCCACACCGGCCAAAG
This sequence comes from uncultured Actinomycetes bacterium, assembly GCA_963722275.1. GTDB lineage: Bacteria > Actinomycetota > Actinomycetes > Streptosporangiales > Streptosporangiaceae > Palsa-504. The sequence goes on from CAVRMX010000016.1 coordinate 139,921, forward strand.
ATGCTAGTCCGCGACATTAACTCCACAGGACCCGATGGGCAGCCGCAGGTCACGGCGATCACGTCGGCGCGGCACGGGGACAGCGGCCGGACGGGAAGCCGGTCCGGCACCGGTTACGACGTCAAGGTCGCCTCTGCTGCTCACGTAGCTCACGCCCCGGGCGGGTAGTTCCTGCCGCTGCCGGGGTCTGGAGCAGCGATCTAAGTTAATGTCAGACATTAGCACGCAGACGTGGCGAAGCAGATGCCACCCGAATGAGATAACCCTGATCACTGACATCAGCGTCGTGCTCCCCGCCGGGCCACTTACCGGCGTCCCGGACCGGCCGCCGCGATGCGGAGGCCCTCGGGCCATGCCCTGCGTTCCGAGGAGTACGGTAAGAAAATGACGCCTCGAGCTGCGTCGTGGCACGCGAGGAGGCGACGTGCGGGAAGAAGAACGGCGTGCCCGCATCATTGCGGCGGTCGCCGTACAGGACGCCCGGGACGGTTCGGACGAGCTGGTGCAGCGGCTCTGCCGGTTCGCGGTAGATGCGATGGACTTGTCAGGGTGTGCCCTTGTGCTGATGTCGGGAGTGGAGTCGGCGAGCCTGCTGGCCAGTGCCGGGCGGCATGCCCGAACGGTCACCGGGCTGCAGATGGAGCTGGGTGAGGGCCCGTGCCTGCAGGCCCATGCCTCCGGGATGCCGGTGCTGCTGCCGGACCTCGCAGCCGAGAAAGCGAACCGCTGGCCGGCTTTCGCGGCGGCTGCCCTGGCGATCGGCGTGCACGCCGAGTTCTCCCTGCCGCTCACCGTGGGGGGTCCAGGCGGTATCGGCACCTTGGACCTGTGCCGCGACCGGCCGGGCATGCTCAGTGACGAACACCTGGCGGATGCCCTGGTCGCGGCGGACATCGCCCGTGATGCCGTGCTGTACCAGCCGTACGCATCCGGGGCTCCGGGAATGGCGGAGCTGCTGGCGACGGTCGGCACGGACCGGATCGTGATCCATCAGGCGACCGGCATGATCGCCGCGCAGCTCGACGACAGCATCGCCAACGCGCTGGCCCGGCTGCGCGCCGCGGCCTTCGCCAGCGGGCGCTCCATGTACGACATCGCGCAGGACGTAGTCGAACGGCGGGTGCGGTTCGATGACTGAGACCGGCGCCGGATGGCACGAGGGTTCTGGCCAGGGTGACCGCGGCGGCCGCGTTGACCGCGGCGGCCGCATTGACCGCGAGGCCGTGCTGGCCCAGGCCTTTGTGCGCTTGGCGGACACGCTAGCCAGCGACTTCAACATCGTCGATTTCCTGCACGGCCTGTCCGCCGACTCGGTTGAGATTCTCCGCGCCGAGGCAGCGGGGGTCATGCTGGCCGACGCGCGCGGCGGGCTGCGGCTGATCGCCTCCTCGGACGAGCGGATGCGGCTGCTCGAGCTCTTCGAGCTCCAGGGCGCGCAGGGCCCGTGCCTGGACGCCTTCTCCTCCGGCCGGGCCATCCAGGCGAGCGCGGCCGATAGCCGCGCCCGCTGGCCGGTCTTCGCTCCGCAAGCGTCCGATGCGGGCTTCCAGGTCATGTGCGCCGTCCCGCTGCGAGTACGCACGAACGTCATCGGCGCCCTGAACCTATTCCGCGGCAGCGACGAGCCGTTCACCAGTACCGAGATGGAGATAGCGCAGGCCATGGCGGAGATGGCCGCCATCGCGCTGATCCAGGAGCGGGCGCTCAGGGAACGCAACCTGCTGGCCGAGCAACTGCAGGCGGCGCTGAAGAGCCGGGTGCTCATCGAGCAGGCTAAGGGGATGCTCGCCGAGTACCTGGTCATGACCGTGGACGACGCGTTCAAGCTGATCAGGAATTACGCGCGCGTGCACAACCGCAAGCTTTCCGAGGTCGCGGGCGACGTGGTGACCCGGAAGATCCCGAGCGCCACGCTAGGCCGGCGACCGGGCCAGAAATCTTAGCGTCCGCCCCGGGGCAGGTTCCGGCCGGCCTGACGGCGTGCGGATCGCATGGGGCACGGCAATCCGCGGGGTGCCGGCCCGGGTAGCCGCCGGCGGCCATGGCCACTGGGCTACCCGGGTCGGCATCGGCCCGCACCGGCCTACTGCGGCCAGCGGGCTAAGGGCGCCCCCCCATCGCCCTCTTTGCTGTCTCAGTGATCTGCGCCGTAGAACCGTGACTGCTCACTGAGCCAGCTCCGACAAACAGATTATCTGCGGATAATAATGAGCGGGTGCCGTCGTCGGGCGATCAGGCAGATACTTGCCGGATCCAGTTTTTCCCATGCAAGAACTTGCATGCCCGAGCCGGGAGTGCCTGATCCGGGCATCCTCACCGGCAAGGAGCCGGGGTACCTATTACTCCGCTGCCGCGGTGACCCGTGTCGCGATGTCGCTATAACCATTACGGCGGCACCAGCTCAGGATATAACGCGCATGTTCACCGCACCATCGGTAAACGACCTCTGGAGTCATCTTGAGCTCATGGCTATGCTCGTGCCGATCTTTTATCAGCGGGCCGAGATAATCGACTAGCTTAGCGGCGGTGTCGTATCCGACGTGCGCGGCGGCGGCGAGCGTGTCATGGTTTACCGCCCGGCCCGAGGCGATCGCCCCGGCCAGGCGGGCCGCGGTCGCGCCCTTGCCTTTCTTGAAATAGGAATGGATCCGCGGGATATTTGCCGGACTAGCGCCCGGAGGAAACCTGGAAGCCGTCAGGCTGCCCCCGCTGACGGCAATATTAATGGCCTCGATAAGTGGCTCGGGACCCGTTGCCTTCCGGTAGATGCCCACTACTTCTGGCTGCTCGACCGCCTCGTCCAAGTGGTCCCGCTCAAGCCCGTGACCTTGGGCGGCGAATATTACTGGGGTTTGCCTGCCCGCGTTCCGGAGGCCGTTCAGCACGTCGAGCCCGTCGAACGAGTACTCGATGACATAGTCGTTCCAGGTGAGGTCGGCAACCACTACGTCAAATCTCAGGCGATCATTGATGGCGTGCTGGACCGCAGCCTTATCCTCGGCGATCCGCACGTTGGCATCAATAATGGACTGCCGCAAAAGAGGTTCGATGATTTTTCCCAGTGCGGCAGCGACTAGAATGCGTGGCCCGTCTTGCATTGATCTCCCAACTGCAGATCAAGATTATGCCACACGGACGGCCGGCCGTCGGCCGGAAGGCGCCGGGCCATTAGCCGCCGCGAGCACAGGCGATCCGCCGCGGTGATTTTCCCGAACGGCCGCGGCGGAACGTCCTTCCAGCCGGCTCAGAGGCGGCCCGGCAAAGCCCGGGCCGGCGGGCGCCCCGGGCCAGCAGCCCGCCGGGGGGCCCTTCGCGTACGCTGGAGGGGCATTGTCCGGGTTGGGAGGTGCCGGTGGCGATAGGGCCATGGGACCCGATGGGGGCGGCTGCGGCCAGCGCCGGCCGCCTGCGCGCGTCCGACGCCGAACGTGACCAGGTGGTCGACGCTCTCCAGGCCGCGTTCGCGCAGGGCCTGCTGACCAGGGACGAGCTCGACAGGCGAGCGGGCCAGGCGCTCGCCTCGCGGACCCACGCGGAGCTGGCCGCGGCCGCCGCCGTGCTGACCGCGCGCCGTCCGCCGCCGGGCCCCGCCCGCAAGCGGATGAGCAAGAAGGTGGTCACCGGGGTCGCATGCGTGATTCTCCTCGCGCCCGCGCTGGCCGCCGCGTTCCTCACCTTCTACGGCGGCTTCATCATCTTGTTCCTGGTCGCCTGCATCGGGTTGGTGGTGTCGGCCGCGCCGGTGAATCCGTCGCGCTGGGGACCGCCCCCGTAGCCAGGCGCTACGAGGCCGCGGGGTGAGCGGCGATCAGCAGCAGCGCGTCGAGCAGGCGCCACCAGTCCGCATCGCTGAGCTCCCGGCCCATCGTGGGCGCCAGCGTGGCCAGCGCGGCCACCAGCCGGACGGAGAACTCGCTCGCCCCAGTGCTGGCTCCAGTGCTGGCTCCAGTGCTGGCTGCAGTACTCCCTGAGTGCTCAGCCGCCTCATGCGCACCACGTTCACGGTCTCCCCGGAGCCACCGCCCCGCCCCTCTGGCATTATCGATTCGTGACCAGCACCGACCTCGACCGCCTTGCCCGAACCGCCTATGAAGCGCACCGGGGCGCCCAGTCCGGGTCTCTCCCGTCCTGGGAAGACGCCACCGAGCAGGAGAAGAAGGCCTGGCGGGCCGCCGTGTCCGCCGTCGCCGGGCCGGGCGAATCCACCCTCACCGATTCCCCCTCCGCCCAGTCGATCGTCATCCAGGCCGGCGACGGGACCCACGTCTTCCACACCGAGTTCACCGCGGGCCGGCAGGGCTCGCTGGTGGTGAACGACGAGCACGCCTCCAGCCATCACGCCCTCTTCCAGGCCGCGCATGGCTTCTGGTACGTCCAGGACCTCGGCTCGACCAACGGCACCTGGCTCAACAGCCGCCGCATCTTCGCGGCCCAGCGGCTGAAGAAGGGAGACAAGGTCCGGATCGGCCGCACCACCGTCGTCGTGGTGTCCACATAAAACAAGAGGGTCCGCGTTGATAAGGCTGCAGGGTTGCCTTATCGACGCGGACCCTTCCATGTCATCCGCACGGCCGCGGCAGGGAGGCGGCTGGCGCTATGAGCAAGGAACTCTGATAGAAATCATGCCCCACGACTTACTAGGACCCACCCCTGAAGAAGTTCAGGTGTGGTTAAGATTTCCGGCGCTCAGCCCCAGGCGCCAGCCGGCTGCCTGGTGCTGACGTTGAGCCTGTTGAAGAAGTTGGTCGTGGAGATCATGAGGATGAGCGCCGCGAGCCCCCGCTCGTCGTAGTGGCGGGCGGCCTGGTCCCAGATCTCGTCGGGTACCGGGTCGGCCCGGTCGCTGAGCCGGGTAACCGCCTCGGCGAGCGCCAGCGCGGCCCGTTCGGCCTCGGTGAAATAAGGTGCCTCCCGCCAGGCGGCCACGGCGAAGATCCGCTCGTCCGTCTCGCCCGCCTTCCTGGCCGCGCGCCAGCCGGCGTCCACGCACGGGCTGCACCCGTTGACCTGGCTGGCCCGCAGGTGGACGAGCTCCAGCGTGGCCTGCGGCACGCCGCCCTGGCCGGCCGCCGCGTACAGGGCCTGGATCGGCTTCATGGCCTCGGCGATGATCATCGCCGGGTTCTTCATCCGTGCGGTCAGGGTTTCCATGCTGATGTCCTCCTCGGTCACGCCAGCCCGCTCGGGCCGGCCCACTCCTATGACCGCCCGCAGCGCCCGAATGTGACCACCACCCGTGGAGGGCTTCATGATCGTGGATACAAATACCCTCTATGGGGGGTGTAACAATCCACGATCATTTCGTATCCGGCGGCGTCCGAGCGCAGGCGTAACGCGTGTCACACGCGCCTCGTCGGCCTGGGGCACGCGCCAGGTCCGTTCGGTGGCCTACCTGGAGCGGGTCTGGGGGGACGCCGCCCAGCGTTTCCGGCTGATGGCAGAGAACACCGGCCCCGCCGAATGACCGCTCCGCTGCGGATGTCCTTCGACGTGGCCCGGGGGGCCGGCGCCACCCGGGTCGAGATCGAGCACCGCGACTGGGAACGGCTCGGGCCCGATAGCCCGGACGGGCAGGCGTGGCGCGATCGCAACCAGGCCGGCTGGCAGTCCCTGGTTCCGTACTTCCTCACCGCCATCGACAGAGGGGACCGCTAATGGCCGCAGGCACCAAGGAAGACCCGTGGGAGCTCACGACCCCGCCGGGCACCTCCGGCTACACCATGTACCGGGACGAGCAGGCCGATCCGCCCGCGCTGGTCTGCCAGGTCGGTTCCACCACGCTGAAGTACCGGCTGCGGGCCGTCGACGACCTGCACGCCTGGCTGGCCGCCCACGGTGACTGGGTCCCGCTCGGCGCGGCCGACGAGAAGAAGCCCGCCGCCGAGGGCACGGTGGAGGCGTGGGGCCGGTCCGCGGACAACCCCGTCGGGGGCTGGTACGGGCTGCGCAGCGGCTACCGCGGCCGGTTCGGGATGTACCTGCCGCCGCTGCTCGAGGAGCTCGGCCTCGCCGAGGTCACTCACGAGGCCCGTAACAACCGGATGCGGGCGGTCTAGGCCGGCTCGGGCGCGGTGATGTGGTTCAGCCGGACCAGGTCGAGCACCCCCTGGGCGGCGCTGCCCGGCGCGGCGATCAGGGTCAGGCGGTGTCCGTGGGCGGCCAGCTGCGCCCTGACCGCGTACAGCGCGCGTACCCCCGCGCTGGCCAGCTGGGTGACACGGGTGAGGTCGGCGATGAGCGGGAGCGTGCCGCCGCGGCTGACCGACAGCAGCCGCCGGGCCAGCTGGTCGGCGGTGGTGATGTCGACCCGGCCGCCGACCAGCGCCCGCGCCGTGGCGCCCGCCGCGATCGAGGTGTCCACGGTGAACGGCGGCTCGGCCGGTTGCGCGGCGGGCGGGGGGTGGTAAGGGGCGGAGGCCAGGATGGCGGGCCGGCTCAGCCGGTGCCGCAGCGTCACCGTCGTCCCCCGGGCGCCCGTGCCGTCGGCCGCCGACGCAGGGTGGCTGACCACCAGCTTGTCGACCACATGCCCGGCGACCATCAGGCCGTGGCCGCGGTCGGCCTCGGCCGGGTCGGGCTGCTGCCAGCGGCCGTGGTCGGTGATCAGGCACTCGATGCTGCCGTCGTCGCCCAGGGACGCGTCCAGCATGATGAGCCCCGGCTCGCCGGGCGGGTAGGCGTGCTCGATGGCGTTGGTGAACACCTCCACCATGGCCAGGTGCAGCGCCTCCCAGTCGTCGGCGGCGGCGTCGAGCCGGCCCAGCCAGCCGGCGAAGGCATCCCGCGCCGCGGTGAGGCTGGACCGCTCGCTCGGCAGCTCCAGGTGCAGGGCCGGGACCGGCTCGGCAAGTCGCTGCGCGGCCAGCGCGGTGATGTCGTCGGCGTGGCCGGGCCGGGTTAGCATCTCCACGGTCAGCTGGCACACCCGTTCCGCCGCGGCCGGGCCGGCGCCGGGCGCCAGCGCCCGGCCGGCCGCCGCGGCCAGCTCGGCCATGCCCTCGGTGACGGTCCGGTCCGGCCCGTCGATGAGGCCGTCGCTGTACAGCAGGACGAGCTCACCCGGGGCGAGAGCGCTCTCCGCGAGGACCGGGGCCGAGCCGGTGCCCAGCGGTCCCGTCCCGGTGCCCTCGAGGTACCTGGCCGTCCCGTCGGTGCCGATGACCAGGGGCGGGGGATGCCCGCAGGTGGCGTAGCGCAGCGTTCCGCCGGCCGGGTCAAGTACCGCCAGGGCCAGGGTGGCGGTGCTCAGGGCCGGCATCCGGGCGGCGAAGTCATCGGCCCGCCGCAGGACGCGCCCCAGGTCATCCTCCGCGGCGAGCAGCTCGGCCAGCACGGCGCGCAGCTGCCCCATCGCCGCCGAGGCCGCGACCCCGTGCCCCACCACGTCGCCGACGACGAGCGCGACGCTGCCCCCGGCCAGCGGGATCGCGTCGAACCAGTCGCCGCCGGCCGCCTGCTCGTGCCCGGCGACCAGGTACCGGGCCGCGATCCTGGCCTGCGGCAGCACCGGCAGCGCGGTGGGCAGCAGCGCCTCCTGCAGTTCGGCGACCACCCCGCGGGCGGCAGGCGGGCCGCCTTCCTGGCCGGCCGCGATGAACAGCAGGCCGTTGACGGTCCCGTCGGCGGCCCGCCGCGGCAGCACGGTGAAGTCCGGTCCCGTCTCCGGCTCGCCGGTCGCGTACACCCGGTCGAGCCGTTCGGCCAGCTGCTGCCCGGCGGGCTCGGGGAAGGCGTCCCGGTAGGCCACGCCGATGACGTCGGACCGGCCGGTGAGCGCCCGGTACGCCGCGTTCGTCGCGGCCAGCCGGTGATCCGGGCCGTCCACGGCCATCAGCACCATGGGCAGCTGCTCGAAGGCGTCACGGACCACGCCGGCGTCGCCCACCAGCCGCCCAAGCGTGTCGTCGTCGTGCGCTGTACCAGGCACCGCCGCCTCCTACGTCCTCCCCGTGCCAGGTGAGACCTACCCAGGTGGGGCGCGCCAAACGGGTCTCACGAGCTGCAATTTCACCCATTGCTCACAGCGTGGTTACGCCCGCTGGCCCTGGGCAGTGGGGCCGTACGAAAGTCCACGAGGGGAAGGAACGGTAGTGAGCAACACTGACAAGGCCAAGAACAAGGCGCAAGAGGTCAAGGGCAAGGCCAAGGAGACGACCGGCAAGGCCGTCGGCAACGAGCGGCTCGAGGCCGAGGGCGTGGCCGACCAGACCGCGGGCAACGTGAAGCAGGCCGGCGAGAAGGTCAAGGACGCCGGCAAGAGCCTGAAGCCGTAACCAGCGGCCTTATCCGGCCGGCCGGAATCCGGGGCGAAAAACCGGACTGGTTCCGCTGGTGTGGATCGCGAATTGCCGGGTAACTGCATCCCGTCCTGGGCGGCCGTATAGAAAGAAGGAAATCGGCTCATGGGTATCATCTTGCTCGTTCTCCTGCTCGCCCTCATTCTCGGCGGGCTCGGCTTCGCGATTCACATCCTGTGGTGGATCGCCCTCATTGTCCTGGTGATCTGGCTGGTCGGATTCGTCGTGCGGGTCGGCGAAGGCGGATCGCGGGGTCGCTGGTACCGCTGGTTACCGGGCCGCCGCCGCTAGCCGGCGGTGGCTTCCGGCCCGCCTGACTCCCCGGCGCCGGGGCCGTTCGCGGCCCCGGCGCCGGGCTCAGGCTGGGCCGCGGCGAGGGCCTCGCCGACGGTGTCGTACATCGGCAGCCGGTCGGCGAGGCCAGTGATCCACAGCGCCTTGATGTACCGGTAGCGCGCGCCGGCCAGCAGGAACAGGCCGCCGGCCGCCACCTGCCGCCGCCAGTGCCCGACGATGACGGCCAGCGCCGTGGTGTCCATGAAGTCCACCGCGGACAGGTCGAGGATCAGCCGGTCGCTGCGGCCGCTGGCCTCGGACAGGTGGTCGTCGAACCGCTGGCTCGACACCACGTCGAGCTCGCCCTGCACGCTCACGACCATGCTGGCACCGTGCGGCTCCATCGCGAAGCGGAGTTCGGCCACGCTGCGCTCCCACGGGTCGGATCGGACGGTCGGCGGTCACCAGAATCGGCAGTCACCAGAATCGTATTCCCGAATGGCCGGAGCGTACCGCCATACCGGCCCAGCCGGAACGATCCAGCAGCTGATGTACGCGGCGTGCCCGGGGCTATCCGCACGGATGTACTGTTGGGCGGTACATGAGCATCAGGCAACCGGATGTATTGGAACGCGCACCCATGGACGTTGACCGCAGCCAGGGGCGGATGGCCGCCTACCTGCGCGAGCATCAGGACAAAGTCGTCGGCCGCTGGACCGAGCTTGTGGTCGCGGGCCTGCGCGGCCGGAGCTCGGCCGCCGAGATGCGGCGCGAGCTCGACGACCTGTACACGCTCGTGGTCCGGACCATGTCCGGCGGGGACGAGCAGGCGGCCGGCGAGCTCAGGGCGGCCCTGGCCGAGCTCTCCAGGTCCCGCGCGCGGAACGGGTTCACGCCCAGCGAGACGGCGCTCGGGCTGTTCGCGCTCAAGGACGCGGTCTACGAGCTGGTGGCCGACTCCCCCGGCCTGGTGCCGGACTACCTCGCCTTCTCCCGGATGGTCGGACGACCTCGGCCTGCACACCTTCGAGACCTATGCGGCGGCCCGGGAGCAGATCATCGCCGACCAGGCCGAGGCCATGCTGGAGCTGTCCACGCCGGTGATCCGGCTGTGGGAGGGCATCATCGCGGTGCCGCTGGTCGGCACGCTCGACTCGGCGCGCACCCAGCTGGTCATGGAGAAGCTGCTTGAGACCCTGGTCGCGACCGGCGCGGACCACGCCGTGCTCGACATCACCGGGGTGGCGACGGTCGACACCGAGGTGGCCCAGCACCTGCTCAAGACGGTGAACGCGGCGCGGCTGCTCGGGGCCGAGTGCATCATCAGCGGCATCCGGCCGCAGGTGGCGCAGACGATCGTGTCGCTCGGCATCGAGTTCGGCGACATCGCCACCAAGGCGACGCTCGCCGACGCGCTGGCACACGTGCTGAACCGGACCGGGCAGACGGTCGGGAAGGCAGGTCCGGCCTGATGGAGCGGGTGCCGATCCTCAAGATCGGGTCGACGCTGTTCGTCTCCATCCAGATCGACCTGCAGGACGAGAGCGTCATGCGGCTGCAGGAAGACCTGGCCGAAGAGCTGGCCGCCACCGGCGCGCACGGCGTGATCATCGACATCACCGCGATGGAGATCGTCGACTCCTTCATCGGCCGGATGCTGGCCATGATCGGGTCCATCTCGCGGTTGTTCGACGCGGACACGGTCCTGGTCGGCATGCGCCCGGCCGTGGCGATCACGCTGACCGAGCTCGGGCTGTCGCTGCGCGGCGTGCGCACCGCCCTGAACGCGGAGAAGGGCCTCGAGCTGCTGAACGGACGCGCCTGAATGGACGAGCTGCCGATCCGGTCGGGAGACGACGTCGTCCGGGTTCGGCAGCAGGTGCGGGTGGTCGCGGCCAAGAGCGGCCTGTCCCTGGTGGACCAGACCAAGGTGGTGACCGCCGCCAGCGAGCTCGCCCGCAACGCCCTGGTGCACGGCGGCGGCGGCATGGCCCGGGTCGAGGTCGTCACGTCGGGTAACGGCAAGAGCGGCGTCAGGATCGGCTTCACCGACGATGGCCCGGGGATCCCCGACATCGACCTGGCCCTGACCGACGGCTGGACCTCGGGCGACGGGATGGGGCTGGGCCTGTCCGGCTCCCGGCGGCTGGTCGATGAGTTCGAGCTGACCTCCGCGGCGGGCGGCGGCACCAGCGTCGTGGTGGTCAAGTGGTCCCGCTGAACTGGCCCCCGTCGAGCTGGCCCCGCGCTGGCCGCTGAAGGCCCCGCCGCCGCAGGACATGCGGTGGATCCGGGTCGAGGACGCCAGCGCCGTGTCCGCCTCGAGGAACGCCGTGCAGACCATGGCGGGACGGCTGCAGTTCCCGGCCGCCCGCGCCGGCCAGCTCGCCCTCGCGGTGACCGAAGCCGCCTCCAACCTGCACAAGCATGCCCGTCAGGGTGCCCTGCTGCTGTGCGTCAACCGGGACACGCAGGAGCCGGGGATCGAGCTGGTCACCATCGACGCCGGACCTGGCCTGCCGGACGTGAGCGCGGCCCTGCGCGACGGCCACTCCACCGCGGGGACGCTGGGCATCGGCCTGGGCGCGATCCGGCGGCTGGCCGACTTCTGCGATCTGTACTCGGTCCCGGACCGCGGCACGGCCCTGGCCGCGCGGTTCCTCCCGGAACGGCCGGCGGCGGCCGGCGGATCGCGGGCCCGCTGGGCCGGCCTGGTCAGGCCCATCACCGGCGAGACCGAATGCGGTGACGTCTACGCGGTGATCCAGTCGGGCGAGGTCGTCACCGCCGTGCTATGCGACGGGCTCGGCCACGGCCCGCTGGCCGCGACGGCGGCCGCCGCCGGGGTGACCGCCGTCCTCGACGATCCCGCGGCCGAGCCGGCCGCGCTGCTCGAGCGGGTGCACCGGCGGATGAGCGGTACCAGGGGCGGCGCCGTCGGCATCGTGCAGATCTGCGGCCAGGCCGCCCGGTTCGCCGGGCTGGGCAACGTGGCGGCGTGCATCTTGTCCGGCGGCAGCCGCAAGAGCATGCTCTCCATCCCGGGCATCGCCGGCCACCAGGCCCGCTCCATCCGCCAGTTCGAGTACCAGGTGCCGCCGGGCGCGGCGGTCATCCTGCACTCCGACGGCCTCAGCAGCCGCTGGGAGGCCGCCGCCCTGCCCGGCCTGGAGGGCAGGGACCCGCTGCTCATCGCGGCCATGCTGCTGGCCGTGGCGGGCGTTCACCGCGACGACGCCGGCGTCCTCGTGCTGAAGCCATGACCAGCGAGCTCGCCCGCCTGGACGTCCGGGACCTGGCCGGGGTCTTCGCGGCGCGCCAGCTCGGCCGCGGGCTGGCCGCCAGCCTGACCCTGGAGCGGCAGGACCAGGTCCGGGTGGCCACCGCGCTCAGCGAGATCAGCCGCAGCGCCGTCACGGCCGGCCTGGACCGCGGTCATCACGTTCGCCATCGACGACGCCGAGCTGCTGCTGACCGTGACGCTGGACGGCGAGCCCCCGGCCGACGGGATCGCCGCGGCGGCCCGGCTCATGGACAGCGTCACCGCGGACGGCCACGTGGTGCGGATGGCCAAGCGGCGCCCGCCCGGCGTGCAGCCGGACATGCGGCTGGTCAGCGAGCAGCTGGCGGCGGTGCATCCGCAGTCCGCCCTGGACGAGCTGCGGCGCCAGAACCAGGACCTGATCACCGCGCTCGACGACCTCAAGCAGCAGAAGGACCAGCTGGTCCTGCTCAACGCCGAACTGCAGGAGACCAATCGCGGCGTCATGGCCCTGTACAGCGAGCTGTCGAACGAGCTCGAGCAGACCAACCGCGGCGTGGTGGCGCTGTACGCGGAGCTGGACGAGAAGTCCGAGCGGCTGCGCGCGGCCCTGGAATCCAAGGACAGGTTCTGGGCCAACATCAGCCACGAGCTGCGGTCCCCGCTGAACTCCATCATCGGGCTGACCCGCCTGCTGGCCGAGCCCGCCGCCGACGGTCAAGGGGTCGACCTCGATCCCGAGCGGCTCTACCAGGTGGAGCTCATCAGGAACTCGGGCAGCACCCTGCTGGCCCTGGTCAACGACCTGCTCGACGTGGCCAAGGCCGAGTCGGGACAGCTGCACGTGGACCCGGCGCAGGTGGACCTGCCCGCGCTGTTCGGCCGGCTCCGCGGGCTGGCGCGGCCCATGGCCGAGGGCAAGCCGGTGGAGGTGATCGTCAGCGCCGACGGCGCCCCGGGCACGATCTTGACGGACGAGGTTGCCCTGACCAGCATCCTGCGTAACCTGCTGTCTAACGGAATCAAGTACACCGATCGCGGCGAGGTACGGCTGAGCGCACGGGTAACGGGCCCCAGGCTGGAGATCAGCGTGACCGACACCGGCATAGGCATACCGGCCGGCCTGTCGGAGCATGTCTTCGAGGAGTTCTACCAGGTGCCCGGCGTCCGCCGCGGCGGCACCGGGCTCGGCCTGCCGTACGCGCGCCGGCTGGCCCGGATCCTGGGCGGGGACCTCACGCTGACCAGCGAGCCCGGCGCCGGCACCACGGTCCGGCTCGACCTGCCGAACCAGACCCCGGCCGTCGGCACGGTGCTGCTCGCCGACGACGACGCCGCGTTCCGGCAGGTGCTGCGGGGCATGCTCACGCCGATGGCCGACCACGTCGTGGAGGCCGGGAACGGCCGCCAGGCGCTGGCCATCCTGGCCGAGACCCCGGTGGACCTGGTGCTGGCCGACATGCGGATGCCCGGCCTGGACGGCAGCGCGCTGCTGGCCCGGCTGCCCGCCTCGGTGCCCGCGGTCATCATCACCGGCGCGGACGTGCCGGCGCCGCCGCGGCGCCGCGGCCCTGCTGCGCAAGGACGAGCTGACCAGGGAGCGGCTGGAGTTCACCATCCGCGGGGTCATCCGGAGCGCACCGTGACCGATGCCCCGGCCGTCGTGCTCGTCGTCGACGACGACGAGGCCAAGCGCTACCTCATGACCACCTGGCTGCGGCGGGCGGGTCACACCGTGATCGAGGCCGGCACCGGGCGCGAGGCCCTGGAAAAGGTCGGCGCCGTCGAACTGGTCCTGCTCGACGTCAACATGCCCGACCTGTCCGGCTACGAGGTCTGCCGGATCATCAAGGGCGACCCGGCCACCTCGGCCATCCCGGTCGTCCAGGTCTCCGCCACCGCGACCGGCGTCTCCGACCGCGCCCTGGGCCTGACCCAGGGCGCCGACGCCTACCTGACCGAGCCCACCGAACCCGAGGAACTGCTCGCCGTGGTGGTGGCCGCGCTGCGCTACTACCGGGCCAGGCAGCGCGCCGAGCGGACGGCGTCCCTGCTGGCCGCGCTGACCAGCGTGGCGCTCGACATCAACGCGGCCGAGACCTTCGACGGGCTGGCCCGGGCCGCGGCCGCCGGGGCCGCGCGGATATTCGCGGCCCAGGCCGTCCTGCTCCTGCAGATGCCCGACGGCCAGATCCGGCGGACGTCGGCCTCGCCCGAGCAGCCCGAGCCGCGGCAGCGCGGCGCCTTGGCCGCGGTGGCCGACCTGGTCAACGGGCGGGTGCTCGGGACCGGCCAGGCGAGCGCGGCCGTCATGCTCTCGCGCGAGGACTGGCTGCGCCTGGTCCCGGACAGCACGCTCCGGTGCGACATCTGGGTCGCCGCGGTCAAGCCGAAACCGGACCGGCCGCCGGTGGCGATGGCCGTCGACCGGGACGGCGTGCCGGGCGAGGAGGAACTCCAGGTCCTGCGCCAGCTGGTCCAGCTGGTCGCGCTGGCCACCGAGGCGCTGCGCTCCTATGCCGAGGAGCACATGGTCGCGCTGACCCTGCAGCGCAGTCTGCTGCCGGCGGCGCTGCCCGAGATCGGCGGCCTGGCCATGTCGTTCCGCTACATCCCGGCCAGCGACCAGGCCGAGGTCGGCGGCGACTTCTACGAGGCGCTCCGCTGGCGGGACCAGGTCCTCGTCGCGATCGGCGACGTGCAGGGGCACTCGCTGCACGCGGCCACGGTGATGGGCGAGCTCAGGCACGCGCTGCGCGCCTTCGCCGTCGAGGGGCACGCGCCGCTGGCCATCACCGGCCTGGTCAACGAGGTCCTGACGCGCTACCACCCCGGCATCATCGCCACGCTGTGCCTGGCGCTGCTCGACCCGGCCACGGGCGAGCTGCAGATCGTGAACTGCGGGCACATGCCCCCGCTGCTGACCGACGGCCAGAACGCGGTTTATGTTGGCGAGGGCGGCCTGCTGCTCGGCCTGCCCATGCACCAGCCGCACGTGGAAACGGCGTTCCTGCCCCCGGGAGGCACCCTGCTGCTGATGACCGACGGCCTGGTCGAGGACCGGAACGTCTTCCTCGACGTCAACCTGGAGAAGCTGCGCGTCGCCGCCCAGGAGGTCAGCGGCGCCGAGGTGGAGGCGTTCAGCAATCACCTGATGTCCATCTTCGGCCCCAGGGAGGACGACGTCGCGATGATCGCGCTCCGGCGGCTTCCCCCGGCCGGGTAGCGGGGACAAGGCATGAGCGAGACACCCGACCAGGTCACCGGGCTGGAGGCGCGGTACGCCGCGCTGCGGCAGGCCGCCAGGTCGAAGGGCGCCGAGCCCGGTGACGTGCTCGAGGCCGCGTTCACCGAACTGGAAGGGGCCATCGACCTGCTCCGGGCGGCCGGGGCCGCCCCCGGCGACCCGGGCCGCCGGTCGGCGGCGGAGGGCCAGCCCGCGGGTCAGGACAGCGCCGAGCGCGGCCTGCTGCGCGCGGCGTTCCAGGACGCGCCCGTCCCGCTGTTCCTGCTCACCCGCGACGGCGCCGTCCAGCGGGTCAACCGGGCCGCGGGTGACCTGATCGGCGCCAAGCCCGGCTACGCGACCGGCAGGCCGTTCACCGCCTTCGTCGGCCTGCCGTCCCGCGCGGCGGTGAACTCCCAGCTCACGGCCGTCGGCCGGACCGGCAAGCCGCGCCGCCTCCGGTGCAGCCTGGTGGCGGAAAGCGGGCTGGTGCCGTGCGAGCTCGTCATCGCCCGGGTCGGGGTCCGGGGCAACCGGGACGAGGCCGATCCGCTCATGGTCGCGGTCCGCGACACGCTGGTCTCGAAGGAAGGCGCCGCGCCGCCGGACGAGGCCGGCGACCCCCCCGCCACCCGCGCCGCCCCGGCCCGGCTCGGCGCGGTGCAGGCCGTCACCCGCCGGCTCGAACCTGGTCACGGCGGTGGCCAGGCTGCTGCTTGAGAACGAGGGCTTCAGCGAGTCCAGGACGCTGCAGCGGTGCGCGCGGCTGATCGCCCGCGAGCTCACCGCCTGGGTCATGGTGGACATCGAGCGCAGGCACCTGGTGCGGCGGCAGTTCGTGGCCGGCCCGGACGACCCCCGGCTCGCCGAGCTGACCAGCGCGGTGGCCGCCGTCGACCCGCCGCCCGGGTCCGCCCCCTGCGCGGTGCACGAATCGGGGCACCCGATCCTCATCGCGCACGCGGAGGACACCGCCGTGCTCGGTTCCGACCTGGACGGCGAGCCGCTGCTGACCAGGCTGGGCGCCACGTCCGTGCTGTCCGTGCCGCTGGCCGACGGCGAGGCCAGGTACGGCGTGCTGACCCTGGCCCGGCGGGCCGCCGACGGGCACTTCAAGGTGGCCGACCTGGCGCTGGTGCAGGAACTCGGCGAGCAGATGGCGCTGGCCATCCGGGTCAGCCGGATGTTCCGGCGCGGATCCGACACCCTCGAGGCGCTGCACGCCAGCCTGCTGCCCAGGCGGTGGCCCGACATCCCCGGCGTGCAGATCGCGGCCACCTACCTCGCCGCCACCGAGGACCCCGAGGTCGGCGGTGACTTCTACGATCTCTACCAGACCCCAGGCGGCTGGGGCCTGGCCGTCGGCGACGTGTGCGGCAAGGGCGAGGAGGCGACCGCGGTGACCGCCGCGGCCCGGCACGCCATCCGCGTACTGGCCCGCCGCTGCGCCGACCCCGGCGAGGTGCTGGCCGGCGCCAACGAGATCGTGCTGGCGGAGGAACTCGCGCTCGACGGCGGGTTCGTCACGGCCAACATCGCGCACCTGACCTGGCAGGGCGACAAGCTGCGGGTGGTGCTGGGCAGCGCCGGCCACCCGGCGGCGGCGGTGGTGCGGTCGGACGGCCGGGTGCTGATGATGAGCGGCGGCGGCTTGCCGCTCGGGCTCTTCGGAGACGCCGAGCCGGCCACCCAGGAACTGGCCCTGGACGACGGTGACATCCTGTTCATGTACACCGACGGGGTGTCCCAGGCCCGCGGCCCGGACAACACCTACTTCGCCGACCGGATGGCCGACGAGCTGGCCGACCTGGCCGGCCTGCCGCCGGACGAGCTGGTGGCCTCGATGCGCCGGGCCATGACCGACTTCACCGGGGGCAACCTGGTCGACGACGTCACGATGCTGGTGCTGCGCGCCAGCCGCGAGGACAGCGAGCGGCCAGGTCAGCGGGACCGCCGTAAGTCGCCGTCGCGCCGTCGCTCGTGATCCGGGCCCACCTCAGGGGATTGTCAGCGGCCGCTCCCAGCAGGCACCATGTGCGAGTGATCGGTAAACCGGGAGCAGTGCCCGAGACGGGTGCCTGGGGGTGCGGGTGAAGCGGGAGGCGACCGAGCTGTGGTCGGCGGCCCTGGGCGCCGCGGGCAGCGTCATCCGCTACGGCCACTGGGGCCGGCCGGTGCTGGTGTTCCCCTCCGAGCGGGGCCGGGCCTGGGACTTCGAGAACAACGGCATGGTCGGCGCGGTGCAGGACCTGATCGACGCGGGCAGGCTGAAGCTCTACTGCGTCGACAGCTACGACGCGGCCTCCTGGTCCAATCAGGAGATCCCGCTCGAGGAGCGGGCCCGGCGGCACGGCCGGTACGAGTCGTGGATCGTCGGTGACGTCGTGCCGTGGATCTACCAGGACTGCGGCGGCCAGCCCGAGGTGGTCACCCTCGGCTGCAGCCTGGGCGCGTTCCACGCGGCCAACTTCGCCCTCAAGCGGGCCGACCTGTTCCCGCTGGCGATGTGCTTCTCCGGCAACTACGACCCCGCCTCCTGGAACGGCTGGGGCGAGCGCGGCAACGAGACCTACTTCAACAACCCGCTGGACTACGTGGGCAACCTGGCCGGTGACCACCTCGGCTGGCTGCGCGATCAGCTCAGCCTGCTGCTGGTCTGCGGGCAGGGCCAGTGGGAGGACACCACCGGGGCGCTGGCGAGCACCAGGCGGTTCGCCGCGCTGCTCGAAGAGAAGGGGATAAGGCGCGAACTCGACCTGTGGGGGTATGACGTGCCCCACGAGTGGTCCTCCTGGCGGGCCCAGCTGGCCCACCACATGCCGCGATTCTGCTGACGACGGGAGCCCGCATTGACCGAGACCAGGCACGTGATCGGGTTGCTCCTCGGGACCGAGGAGGACTGGCCGACCGCGTTCGAGGAGATCCTGCGCCGGCTCGGCCCGGTCAAGTCGCCGCCCGGCGGCCCGGGCGACGGCACGCACGCCTTCGACTGCGAGCGGATCACCATCGAGCCGTTCAGCCTGCGTGACCGGCCCCGCTACGACCTCGTCATCGACCGGCTCGCGTACTGGTACTACGTGCCAAGGGAATGGCTGAAGAAGGTCGCGCTGATGGACGGCGTGTACCTGCTGAACAGCCCGTTCACGTTCCAGTCGATGGAGAAGCACGCGGCCTACTGCGCGATGATGCGGCTCGGGCTCAAGGTGCCGGAGACGGTGCTCGTGCCGTTCAAGAACCCGGTCGACAACGCTCGCTACGCCTATACCGCCGCCCGTTACAACCGGCCCTTCGACCTGGACGCCATCGCCAGGCAGATCGGCTACCCGCTGTTCATGAAGCCCTACGACGGCGGGGCCTGGCGCGGCGTGTCGCGGATCAACAACGTCACCGAGCTGCACGCCGCCTACGACCAGAGCGGCGAGATGCTCATGCACCTGCAGAAGGCGATCGACTACGACGTCTTCGCCCGCTCGCTGACCATCGGCGCCGAGACGATGGTGATGAAGTTCCAGCCGGACCAGCCCATGCACCTGCGCTACGCGGTCGAGCACAGCTTCCTCGAGCCGCAGGTCGGCACCGAGGTGGTGACGATCGGGCGGCTGGTCAACGCGTTCTTCCGGTGGGAGTTCAACTCGTGCGAGACGCTGGTCTCCGGCGGCGGCGTCTACCCCATCGACTACGCCAACGCCTGCCCCGACGTGGCCCTGACCAGCCTGCACTACTACTTCCCCTGGGCGATGAAGGCGCTGGTCAAGTGGTGCGTTTTCGCGCTGGTGACGGGCCGGCGGCCCAAGCTCGACCTGGAGACCGACCGCTATTTCGCGATCGCCGACGAGCCCGGGATGTCGCAGGCGGACAAGCTGGCCGCGTATCGTGAGCTGGCCGACGCCTACTTCGAGACCGAACGGTACCAGGATTTCTGCGCGACCAGCCTGTCCCGCCTTGACGAGATCATGCTGGACTGGGTGGCTGGCCCGGACTTCGACCAGCTGCTGGTCCGGACGGTCCAGGCGGTGTACCCGGCGCACGAGCACGACATGTTCATCGCGCACCTGCGCGGGCTGCTGCACCTGTGGGTGCGGGACGAGAGCGCCCGGAATGGGTAAAGAGCATGGGTAGTGAAGGGTTTACCTCGTTGAGCGGAGCCTGCAGTGGGCCGTGACATCCAAGCGATCAAGATCAGCGGCGAGGACAGGCGCAAGTACCGGGACAAGGTGCGGCGCTCGCTGGACGTGTTCGCCCGCATGCTCCGCGAGCGGCTGTTCGAGGAGGACCCGTCGACGGTCGGCCAGGAGATCGAGCTGAACCTGACCGACTCCCGCGGCATGCCGTCGATGCGCAACGCCGACGCCCTCGACGCCATCGCCAGCCCGGCCTGGGACACCGAGGTCGGGCAGTTCAACCTGGAGATCAACGTGCCGCCGCGGATGCTGGACGGCGACTCGCTGGCCACCCTGGAGACCGAGCTCCGCGCCGACCTCAACGCGGCCGACGTCAGGGCCCGCACCGTGGGCAGCCACCTGGTCATGGTCGGCATCCTGCCCACGCTGGCCGAACACGACGTGAACACCGGCACCATGTCGGCCAACGAGCGCTACCGGGTGCTCAACGAGCAGATCTTCGCCGCCCGCGGCGAGGACATGCGGATCGAGATCGACGGCCCGGAGCGGCTGCTCACCCACACCGACAGCATCACCCCCGAGGCCGCCTGCACCAGCGTGCAGCTGCACACCCAGGTCAGCCCGGACGACTTCGCGAACTACTGGAACGCGGCCCAGGCCATCGCGGGCGTGCAGGTGGCGCTGGGGGCTAATTCCCCGTTCCTGTTCGGCAGGCAGCTGTGGCACGAGACCAGGATCACGCTGTTCGAGCAGGCCACCGACACCCGGCCGGACGAGCTGAAGGAGCAGGGCGTGCGACCCCGGGTGTGGTTCGGCGAGCGCTGGATCACCTCGGTGTTCGACCTGTTCGAGGAGAACCTCAGGTACTTCCCCGCGCTGCTGCCGATCTGCGAGGAGGAGGACCCGCAGGCCGTGCTCGACCAGGGCACCACGCCGCAGCTGGCCGAGATGAGCCTGCACAACGGCACGATCTACCGGTGGAACCGGCCCGTCTACGGCGTGGTCGGCGGGCGGCCGCACCTGCGGGTGGAGAACCGGGTGCTGCCGGCCGGGCCCACCATCGCCGACGTGGTGGCCAACTCGGCGTTCTACTACGGCCTGGTCCGGTCGCTGGCCGAGGCGCAGCGGCCGATCTGGACCCAGATGTCCTTCACCACCGCCGCCGAGAACCTGCACGAGGCCGCGCGCAACGGCCTGGACGCGCAGCTGTACTGGCCGGGCGTCGGCGACACGCCGGTGTCCGAGCTCATCCTGCGCCGCCTGCTGCCGCTGGCCCGCGAGGGGCTCGGCCGCTGGGGCGTGGACGACGCGGTGGCCGGCCGGCTGCTCGGCATCATCGAGCAGCGCTGCCTGACCGGGCAGACCGGCGCCGCCTGGCAGATCTCCGCGGTGGCCGAACTCACCAGGCGCGGCGGCCTGGACCGCCGCGAGGCGCTGCGCCAGATGACCGTGCAGTACACCGAGCACATGCACTCCAACGAGCCAGTGCACTCCTGGCCCGCGGTCTAGCCTGTATCACCCGGGGCGCGTCAAGAGGTCCGCTTGGCCGCCGGGCTGCCGGCCGGGCAGAAGACCCCGAGCACCTCCAGCGGGTCCTGGCCGGTGTTCTCCAGGCAGTGCGGCTGGTACGGCGGCAGGTAGACCGAGGTCCCGGGCCCGATCTCCGCGCCGGTGCCTGACAGGTGCACCACGCCCCGCCCGGCCAGCACGTGCACCACCTCGTCGTAGGCGTGATGGTGCGCCGGAGCCCGGCCCGGCGGGATCAGCCCGGCGAACTGCGTGATGGTGAGGCCCTCGCTCAGCAGCACCCGGAATTCCCGGTCCCCGGTGCGCTCCGGCACGCACTCGTCCCGCCGCACCACCCGCCGCGCCGGCCCGGCCGGATCGGCAGATCCGGCCCGCACGGTGACGGCGAGGATCTCCAGGCCAGCGCCGGCCTGCGCCTGGCACACATAGCCCGCCGCCGCGTCCAGCCACACCGCGGTGCCGGGCGCCAGGGCGACGCGACCCGGCCGTTCGGCATCGAGGAAGCCGGTGCCGGTGATGACGTACCAGGCTTCCCCCTGCCCGCCCGCGGTGCCGGTGAGCCCGGCCCCGCCGGCGAAGCTGAGCCGCCGCTGGTGCAGGCGGCGGCAGCCGTGCTCGTCGTTGAGCAGGCCGGCCGCCGTCACCCCGGGCCCGAGCGGCCGGCCGGGGACCTGGTCCGGCAGGCGCACGGCCGGCGCCGCCTGGTCAGCGGTCACGGGCGGCGAGGGCGTAGGCGGCGCGGCGCGCCCGCCGGGTGCGCGCCCAGTACTCGAAGGTGAAGCCCGGCCACAGCGTCCTGTTGACGCCGTCGGCGTCGAGGTACCAGCTGTCGCAGCCGCCCTCGCTCCACACCGCCCGGCGCAGCCGGGCCTGCAGCGCGTCGTTGTAACGCCGCTGGGCCGCCTCGCTGACCTCGATCGTGTCCGCCTTGTCCCTGGCCAGCAGGCGCAGGCAGCTCAGCACGTGCTGGACCTGGCTCTCGATCATGAACACCACCGAGGTGTGCCCCAGGCCGGTGTTGGGGCCGAGCAGCATGAAGAAGTTCGGGAAGCCGGCCGCCGTCACGCCCCGGTAGGCCTCCAGGTTCTCCGGCGTGAGCTTGCGCCCGTCGCGGCCGGCCACGTTGAGGCTGGTGACGGATTCGACCACCTTGAAGCCGGTGGCGTAGATGATCACGTCGGCGGGGTGCGCGGTGCCGTCCGCGGTGACCACGCCGGTCTCGGTGATCTGGGTGATGTCGTCGGTGATCAGGTCGACGTCCGGCCGCTGCAGCGCCGGGTAATAGGTGGAGGACAGCAGGATCCGCTTGCAGCCGATGGTGTAGTCCGGGGTCAGCCTGGCCCGCAGCGCGGGGTCGGCGACCTGCTTGGCCAGGTGCCGCCGGGCCAGCTGCTCCAGCGGGGCCATCAGCTTCGGGTTGATCGTGAAGCCGACCGCCCTGGCCTCCATCAGCAGGTAGATGGCGTCGCGGATGGCGCGGGCGGTCAGCGGGACCGTCTTGAACATGGCCCGCATCCGGGCCGGGATCTCCACGTCGGGCCTGGGATGGATCCACGGCGGCGTGCGCTGGAAGACGCTGAGGTGCCCGGCTTGCCCGGCGATCTCCGGGACGAACTGGATCGCGGAGGCGCCGGTCCCGATCACCGCGACCCGCTGGCCCGCCAGGTCACAGGAGTTATCCCAGCGGGCCGAGTGGAACGAGCTGCCGCCGAACCGTCCCGCCCCCGGGATGTCCGGGTAAGAGGGCAGGTGCAGCGCCCCGGCGGCGGAGATCACGGCCCGCGCCTGGTAGCTGCCCACTTCGCCGTGCTCGACGGTCACGATGGTCCAGCGCCTGGTGTCGTCGTCCCAGTCCATCCGCTCGACCGTGCAGCCGTACCGGATGTGCTCGTCCACGTGGTGCTTGCGGGCGCACATTCGCAGGTAGTCCCAGATCTCCTGCTGGGGGGCGAAGAGATGGCTCCAGTCCGGGTTCAGCTCGAACGAGTAGGAGTAGAGCGGGGACGGCACGTCGCACGCGCAGCCCGGATACTGGTTGTCGCGCCAGGTCCCGCCGAGATCGTCACCGGAGTCCAGGATCATGAAGTCGTGGTAACCCGCCTTCTTCAGCGCGATCCCCATCCCGATGCCGCCGAACCCGGCGCCCACGATCATGATCCCTGGCATCTCTGGACGATAACCCAGGACAACACGCCCTCGCCATGCCGTCGTTCATGCCGCCTGCCCGCGCCATGACCATGCCGTCATGCCGCGGGCAGGCCGCCCCGACGAGTCACATCAGTAACTCTCGTCTCTTTATTCGAATATCGTGTCTTATCAGTAAATACAATAGCAATCAAGGCAGTTCTTCGCTATTATGTTTGATATAAATTCTCCCGAACGGGTGGTGGTGCATGTCTCCGGGACCGGTTCCTGCGGATGCTGGGCGGGACGATGCTCCGGCCCGGTACGCCGCCGAGCCGGAGGGGCCCTGGTGGGAAGACGATGAGGAAGCTCTCCCGTGCGGGCTGGCTCCTGGGGAGCTGGCGGGGGTGCGGGAGGCGGCCCGGGATGAGGCGGCGGAAGATGCCGGGGTGGCGGCGGAGATGGCGCGGCTGGGCGGGTCGCTGGGCGCGATCGCGGCGATGACGGTGCGGCGGGGCCCGGGCCAGCCCGGCTCGGCGCGGGTCCGCGCCGGGGAGTCGTGCAGCCGGGCGGCGGCGTTCGGGACCGGGATGGCGCTGGACGTGATGCCGGCCTGCCCCGAGCTGGCCCTGGCCGCGGATGCGGCGGCCGGCCGGGATGACGGCTATCAGGGGGCGTCGGATGCGGAGCTGGCGGGGGTGCTGGCCGCGTGGGACCGGCTGGAGGCGCACATGGCGGCGCGGAAGCTGGCCGCGGCGGCGGAGCTGATCCGGCGGCGTCCCGAGCCGGGCTGCGTGCCGCAGGGGGCGGCGCGGATGCCGGCGGCGTGTGAGGAGTTCACCGGGGATGAGCTGGGCCGGGTGCTGGCGGAGTCCCGCGGCGGCGCGGACGCGCTGCTGGACCTGGCGCTGGCCCTGGAGACCCGGCTGCCCGGTACCAGGGCGGCGCTGCGGGACGGGGTCATCACCCGGTACAAGGCCGAGATCATCGCGTCGGCCGCCGTGCTGCTGGACCCGGCTGAGGCCCGGGCGGCGGAGGCGCTGGTGCTGGGCCGGGCGGGGCGTCTGACGCCGGGGGCGCTGCGGTCCGCGATCGCCCGCGCGGTGATGCAGGTCGCCCCGGCCAAGGCGCGGAAGCGGCGCGAGGCCGCGGCGAAGGACGCGCGGGTGCAGCGGTGGGCCGAGGACTCGGGGAACGCCGCGCTGATGGGCCGGGAGCTGCCCCCCGCCGAGGTGCTGGCCGCGGACCAGCGGATCACGGCTTGGGCGCGGGAGCTGAAGGCGGCCGGGCTGGCGGGCGACATGGACCAGCTCCGCGCCCGCGCCTACCTCGACCTGCTCCTGGACAAGGACTCCCGCCCCGGCCAGGACGCCGGCGGCGGCCCGGGCAGGCCCGCGGGACCGGCTGGGGGCGCGCGGCCGGGCGGGTTCGCCGGGAAGGTCACCCTGACCATCCCCGCCGCCACCCTGCTCGAGCAGGCCGAAAGGCCCGGGGAGATCCCCGGCATCGGCCCCATCGACCCCGCCCTGGCCCGCGACCTCGCGGACGCGGCCGCCCGTAACCCGAAGACGACCTGGTGCGTGACCGTGACCGACCAGGACGGCCACGCCGTCGGCCACGGCTGCGCCAGACCTGAACCCAAGAGCCACAGGAACCGCGCCGGACCAGGACCACCCGGCGGGACCGGGAACCGGGACGGGCCCGGGTTCGCGTTCACCCCCGCCGGGCCGGACGGCCCACCCGGCGGCTACGGCACCTGGCGGCTGACCACCCCCGGAGACGGGCCGGACCTGATCATCACCCTGGACCCGGTCACCACCGAGAACTGCGACCACCGGTTCGAGACCCGAGGCCATGATCCCGGGGTCAAGCTCCGGCACCTGTCCCAGATCCGGCACGCCACCTGCACCGGGCCGGTCTGCCGGCGGCCCGCCAGCCAGTCCGACTTCGAGCACAACATCCCCTACGAAGCGGGCGGCCGGACCTGCCTGTGCAACACCGGCCCGAAATGCCGGCACGACCACCGGCTCAAGCAGCACCCCCGCTGGCACGCCGACCAGCTCCCCGACGGCACCTTCCGCTGGACCACCCCCTCCGGGCGGACCTACGACACCGAACCCACCCGCTACCCCATCTAGCCACCGGCGGGGATAGCCAGCGGACGGTAACGGGGTTACGCTTCGCTGCATCACTCTGGTGGAGAGGCGCCGTGATGGCAGGACCGGGAGATGAGATAGCAGCCGCAGAAGGCCGGGGCCGTGGTGAACTCCGCGCGTCCCACGCCGACCGCGAGCAAGTGATCGGCACCCTCAAGGCCGCGTTCGTGCAGGGCATGCTGGCCAAGGACGAATTCGACCAGCGGGTGGGCCAGGCGTTCGCGTCACGGACCTACGCGGAGCTGGCCGCGCTGACCGCCGACATCCCCGCCGACGCGGACACGAGCCCGGCCACCGCGGGGTCGCCCAGCACGCCCGCCCGGACGATTGCGAAAGCGGCCCGCAGGTCGGGGATCTGCCTGCTCGTCGCGGTCGCCCTGGCGGAAGCCGCATTCCTGGCCGATAACTTGCTGCTGCTCGTCGCGGCCACCTTCGCGCTCATGGCGGCGTCGGGCTTCTTCGGGTACGGGATCCTCGACGCGTGGCAGGAGCGGCGCTCCCGCGGCCAGCTGCCGCAGCGGCCGGACCGGGTTCACCAGGATCTCGAAGGCGGCCTGCCCGGCCATGACACGGCTCTGCCCGGAGCCCGCCCCGACCAGACCCGAACCGACATGCGGACTCATAGCCCACGGTCAGGCCGACTGCCCTCTTCCAGGCGGAGTGCGCGGGCACCGCGCGGTATAGGACCGGTACCGGGCGCCGCGTAACAGCTCGGTGACCTGCCAGAACCGCGCCCGGGTGGCCGCCTGGCGCCAGCGCCGACGCCCGGGGGAGCGGGAAAGCGCGTAACGCTGGGGAGTCAGTACAGCCGTCGCGAATAGCTCGCCGGGGCGTAGTAGTCTTCCAGCTCTTCCAGCGTCTCGGGCGTTTCCTGCACCCGCTTGACCATCGCCGCGTGTGACGGCAGAGCATCCGGCCGCCAGCTTTCCGGCTGCCACAGCTTCGACCGCATGAACGCCTTGGGGCAGTGGAAGAAGATCTGGTCGACCTCGACGAGCAGGGCCAGGATCGGCCGGCGGCCGCGAACCGCCAGCTCGTCGAAGAACGGCGCGTCCCGCAGCAGCCGGGCCCGGCCGTTGATCCGCAGCGTCTCGTTCCGGCCGGGGATCATGGAGATGATCCCGATATGGGGGTTGGCCAGGATGTTGAGGTAACCGTCGGCGCGCTTGTTGCCCGGCCGTTCGGCGATGACCACCGTGGTGTCGTCGAGCACGTGGACGAGATGCCCGGCCGGGTCACCCTTGGGCGAGGCGTCGCAGTTGCCGTGGCCGTCGGATGTGGCGATGACGCAGAACGGCGAGACGGCCAGCCATTCCCGGTCCACGTCGTGCAGCCTGGTGCGCTCCTTGGTCACCGCGCGCCCCTGCGGCATGCCGAGCAGGTCCCGCAGCTCCGCGACCGAACCGATCTCCGTGGACGTCACGGCTCACAGCTCGGGGAAGACGCGATCGGGGTTGTGCTCGGACAGCACCGACGGCGGCCCGATGAGGAGCTTGTCCGGCTCCCCGATGACCTTTTCGTCCTTGCCGTCGTAGTCGAACTTCGACAGTATGTGCCTGATCGCCTCGAGCCTGGCCCGCTTCTTGTCGTTGCTCTTGACCACCGTCCAGGGGGCGAGATCGGTGTCCGTGTAGTGGAACATCGCCTCCTTGGCCTCGGTGTAGTCCTCCCACTTGTCCAGCGACTCGATGTCCATCGGGCTCAGCTTCCACTGACGTACCGGGTCTATCCGCCGGATGATGAAGCGCGTCCGCTGTTCCGAGGGCGTCACCGAGAACCAGAACTTGGTCAGGTGCAGCCCGGAGCGGACCAGCATGCGCTCGAACTCCGGCGCCTCCCGCATGAACTCCTCGTACTCCTCCTGCGTGCAGAAGCCCATCACCCGCTCCACGCCCGCGCGGTTGTACCAGGAACGGTCGAACATGACGATCTCGCCGGCCGCGGGCAGGTGCGGCACGTAACGCTGGAAGTACCACTGGGATCGTTCCCGCTTGCTCGGTTTCACCAGCGCCACGACCTGCGCCCCGCGCGGGTTGAGATGCTCGGTGAAGCGCTTGATCGTGCCGCCCTTGCCGGCCGCGTCGCGGCCCTCGAACACGAGGACGATCCGCTCCCCGGTGGACTTCACCCAGTTCTGGAGCTTGACCAGCTCGACCTGCAGGGGGCGCTTCGCGCGCTCGTAATCGTGCCGGGACATCCGCTCGGAGTACGGGTAATCCTCGCGCCAGGTGTCCACCGTGCGGCCGTCCGAATAGCGGAGCACGGGATCGTCGTGCTCGTCATCGTCGTCCACCCACAGGCCAGCCAGCAGCTCACGGTCGGATGCCCAGTCGATCGGGAGCGCGTTGAATTCATTAACTGATGCAGTGCTCACAGCACTAGCACAACACATCCCGGCCGCCAGGTCACCAGCGGGCCGACCTCAGAAACCGCGAACCGCGCTTTTCGCCGTCCGGCCACCGGCGTATTACCGCCAGGAAGCCGGAGAACGTCACGCGCTCACCGGTCGCCGTAGACCACCGTGCCGCCCGCCATCGTCATGACCACCGAGGTGTCGCCGATGTCGCGCGGCGAGATGCCGAACAGGTCCTGGTCGAGCACGGCCACGTCGGCGCGCAGGCCGGGCAGCAGCCGGCTGGCCACGTCTTCCTCGTGGTTCACCCACGCGACGCCCGAGGTGAAGGCGTCGATCGCGGCGCCGACGGTGATCGCCTGGTCGGCCAGGAACGGATCGGTGCATTCCGGGTGACCCGGCCGCCCCAGCCGCTCGGACAGGACCCGGTTCACCGCGACGTGGATCTCCTGCAGCGGGTCGGCGCTGGACACCGGCCAGTCGCTGCCGAACGCGATCCGCGTCCCCTGCCGCAGCAGCGAGCCGATCTGGTACTGCCAGGCGGCGCGCTCCGGGCCGACGAACGGGAGGGTCAGCTCCTCCATCTGCGTCTCCGCGCAGGCCCACAGCGGCTGGAAGTTGGCCACCGCGCCGAGCTCGGCGAACCGGCCCATGTCCCGCGGGGTGATGAACTGCAGGTGCGCCAGGTGGTGGCGGGCGGCCTGGCGCTGCGCGGCAGGCAGCGCCCCGATCGCGTCGAGCGCGGTGCTCACCGCCAGGTCGCCGATGGCGTGGAAGTGCAGCTGGAACCCGGCCTCGCCCAGCCGGACCGCGGCCTCCCGCAGCGTCTCCGGGTCGATGAACAGGCGGCCCTGGTGGCTGGTGGGGTGCCCGGAATGGTCCAGGTACGGGGAGGACATCGCGGCGGTGAACGTCTCGCACACGCCGTCGAGCATCAGCTTGACCGTGGTCGCCCGGAACCGGCCGTCGCCGGCCTGCTCGCGCCGGGCCAGCAGGTCGTCGATCTGGCCGAGCCCGCGGTCACGGTCCCACCACAGGGCGCCGACCACATGGCTGCTGAGCATCCCGTAGTCGGCGGCCATCAGATAGGTGCCGAACGAGTCCGGCATGCCGAGCTCGCCCGCCGCTCCCACGCAGGCGTCCTGGAAGCTGGTGATGCCCAGCGAGTGCAGGTGAGACTGGCCGGCCACGAGCCCGGCCAGCAGCTCGGCCGGGGCGGCCGGCGGC
Organism: uncultured Actinomycetes bacterium; assembly: GCA_963722275.1. GTDB lineage: Bacteria > Actinomycetota > Actinomycetes > Streptosporangiales > Streptosporangiaceae > Palsa-504. Next base: position 168,490 of record CAVRMX010000016.1, read on the forward strand.
ACGTGCGCCGCGACCAGGCGCATCGCCCCGTCGTGCAGCGCGCCCGTCGGGCGGCCTGACTCGTCCCGCTCGATCCGGCCGTGCGCCGGATCCGGGAGTGCCCGCGTCGACGCCCGCGAGCGTCAGGGCCGCGGAGTTCACCCAGGCGCTGTGGTGATCCCGGTTCGGCAGGAAGGCGGGCCGGCCGCCGGTGACCGTGTCCAGGTCGGCGGCCGTGGGCAGGCCGCCGGGAAAGGCCGACATGGTCCAGCCGCCGCCGAGCACCCACGCGCCGGCCGGCAGCGCCGAGCTGTACTCGGCCACCAGGTCCAGGCACTCGGCCCTGGACCGCAGGCCGACCAGGTTGCAACGCAGGCTCTCCAGGCCGCCGCTCACCGGGTGCACGTGCGCGTCGCCGAAGGCCGGCAGCGCCAGCCGCCCGCGCAGGTCGATCACGCGGGTGCCCCGGCCGGCCAGCTCGCGCATCTCGTCGTCGCTGCCGACGGCCAGGATCGCGCCGTCGCGGACCGCGAGGGCCTCGACGAACCCGGACGGATGGGCCGGCGTGCGGATCTTCCCGCCGGCCAGGACGAGGTCAGCCTCGGTGCTGCTCACCGCCATAGCGTCGCACCTCCGGGCGGGCGGGCGCCAGCTAAGGACACCAGATAAAACCGCTTGCCGCCGGTGCTCCGGGCCGGGGCGCGCCTGGCCCGCCGCTGTGATCGGATAGGGACATGAAGGTTCGGATCGGGATATCCCTGGGGCCGGCCGGAACGCCCGGGGCGTTCGCCGACGCGGTCGGCCGGCTCGAGCAGGCCGGGGTGGATTCGCTGTGGCTGCCGGAGAACGTCTACTCCCCGCTGGTGGAGCCGTTCACCGGGATGGCGTTCGCGCTGTCCCGGACCGAACGGCTCAAGGTGGGCAGCGGGATCTCGGTGCTGCCCGGACGGCACCCGGTGCTGGTGGCCAAGCAGCTCGCGTCGCTGGCCGGGCTGGCGCCCCGGCGCGTGCTGCCCGTGTTCGGGCTGGCGCCGGCCAACCCGGCCGAACGCGTCCTGTTCCCCGTCCCCGACGGCAGGCGCGCCGCCGTGTTCGACGAGTCGCTGCAGCTGCTGCGGCTGCTGCTCACCACGGAGAAGGTCACCTTCGACGGGGAGTTCTTCACCGTGACCGACGCCACCGTGACCGACGTTACCGCCGGCGCGCCGCCGGCCAAGCCGCTCGACATCTGGCTCGGCGGCTCGGCCCCCGCCGGGCTGCGCCGGGTGGGCCGGCTGGCCGACGGCTGGCTCGGCTCGCTGCTGACGCCCGCGGAGGCCGCCGCCGCGGTCGCGGTGATCCTGCACGCCGCGGCACAGGCCCGGCGGGAGGTCGAGGCCGATCACTTCGGCCTCAGCCTGCCGGTCGCGCTGGACGGCATCCCGCCCGCGCTGCTGGCCTCGATCCACCGCCGCCGGCCGGACGCGGACCCGGCCACCCTGGTCCCGGCAGGCTGGGCCGGCGCGCGCCGGATGATCGGTGAGTACGTCGAGGCCGGGCTGAGCAAGTTCGTGGTCCGCCCGGCCGGGCCCGGGCCGTTCGGCATGTTCCTCGACGGCTTCGTGCGCGAGCTGATGCCACTCCAGAATTGACTACCGAACGGGCGGCGACTTGCGGTGCATCCGGTAATGGAGCACCAGGAACGGCAGGCCGAACACCCAGAACGCGTGCTCGGCCCGCAGCTCGCCGGCCTCGGTATAGACGTCGAGCCGCTCCGCGAACCCGCGGACGGCGGCCGTGGTGAGCTCGGCCGTCTGGGCGTCGATGTAGGTCAGGTAGTGGCCCGGCTGGTCGAGCTGGCTGCGGCTGTCCAGCACCAGGCCCTGCCCGTTCCCGCCGCCCGGCCGCGCCTGCGGCGCCAGCGTGGCGGTGAAGCTGGCCTGCGGCAACGGGAAGCCGACGCTGACGTAGCCGCGGCCCTCGTGCCGGTACGTGGTGTAGATGCCGACGTAGATGGGCTCGTCGGTGTCGGCGAAGGAACGGATCCAGCCGCGCACCGCGATCACGTCGTCCGCGCCGGTGATGGTGTCGATCCGGCTGCGCACCCCGTGCTGCGCCTCCCGCTGGCTCATCGGCACGCTGGCCTGGCCGAGCGGCCTGGCCACCAGCGTCCGGTACAGCAGGTAGCCGGGCCGGACCCACAGCCGCCACTGCGGCACGATGTCGAGGGCGAACCTGGTGGTGTGCTCGTAGAACTCGCGGACCAGCGGGTCGATGCCGGCCGGGTCGAAGGACGGCCCGGCCAGTTCGTCCAGCGAGGCCACGATGCCGACGTCCGCCACGTCGGGCGTGTAGGTGCCGCCGAGGACCTGTGCGAGGGCCCGGACGTACCCGGTGCCGACGTACCTCGTCTGGCTGGCCAGCGGGACCACGAACGGGACGTCCGCGGCCTTCACCCGCTCGGCGAGCAGGCTCACCTGCGGGTCGCGGAACAGCAGGGCCGACGTGACGCGGTAGCCGACCACGGCCGCGGCCGCCGCCACCGCACCCGCCACCGGCCGTCCGGGACCAGGCCGCCGCAGGCCGGTCAGGCCCAGCCCGACCGCGGCGCCCGCGGCCGGCCCGAGCAGGACCTTCTGCGGCCGCAGCCCGAGCGCCCCGGCGGCCGCGCCCGCCGCCGTGGCCACCGGGACGGGGCCCGCCCCGGCCAGCCGGTCGGCTGCCCAGCCGAGCGGTGCGGCCAGCGCTCCGCTCATCAGGATCCGTGACCACAGCGCGGGGATCTCGCCCGGCCGCTGCCTGGCCCGCGCCACCGCCTCCGCCGCGGCCAGCCCGGCCGCGCCCGCCAGCGCGCCGGCCGCCGTCGCCGCCCGGCCCCGGTGCGCCGTCAGCGCCGCCCCGGCCAGCGCGCCGATCAGCCCGGCCGTTCCTACCTGCTGTACCCGTTCTGCCACCACACCATGGAAACCTATCGCCTCCCGGAACAAGGCCGCCCGGCCGCGGGTTGAGGAAGGCACTATGAACCCGGACGAATCAAGCACCACCGCGGCGCCTCCGCTGCTGGTGCTCGGCGACGCCGACGCGCAGGCATGCGCCGACGGCTTCTGCGCCGTCCCCCCTGCTCCGGCCGGGGAGCCTGACGGAGCGGGCGAATGAAGATCGAGATCTGGTCCGACGTGGTGTGCCCCTGGTGTTACATCGGCAAGCGCAGGCTCGAGCACGCGCTGGGCCAGTTCGAGCACGCCGGCGAGGTGGAGATCGCCTGGCGGAGCTTCCAGCTGAACCCCGACACCCCGCCCGGCACGGCGGTGCCCACCCTGGACTACCTGGCCCGGCGGTTCGGCCCGCAGGCCAAGGCGATGACCGGCCGGGTCACCGAACTGGCCAGGGCCGAGGGCCTGGACTTCGACTTCGAGACCCAGCTCACCGTGAACACGCTGGACGCGCACCGGCTGCTGCACCTGGCCGCCGACCTGGGCATCGGCGACGCGGCCAAGGAACGGCTGCTGCGCGCGCACTTCACCGAGGGCGCGGACCTGTCCGACCACGAGACCCTGACCCGGCTGCTCGGCGAGGCCGGCGCGGACGAGGACCGGGTGCGCGCCGTGCTGGCCGGCACCGAGTACGCCGACGCGGTGCACGCCGACGTCGAGGCGGCCAGGATGCTGGGCGCCACCGGCGTGCCGTTCTTCGTCATCGACCGCACGTACGGCATTTCCGGCGCGCAGCCCGCCGAAACGTTCCTGCAGGCGCTGCGGACCGCCTACGCCGAGCCTCTGCCCAACTAAGATCGGGCGATGCGGGTAACATCGCTCGGCTACCGGACCGACCTGGCCCTGCGCGTGCTCGAGGGCGCCGAGGTCACCGACCGCGGCGATTACCTGGTCGTCCGCAGCCCGGACAACCCGAACTTCTGGTGGGGGAACTTCCTGCTGCTGGCCGGGTGGCCAGGACCCGGCACCGGGACCAGCTGGCTGGCCCGGTTCGGCGCCGAGTTCCCGCGGGCCCGGCACATCGCGCTCGGCGTGGACAGCACCGGCCTGAGCGGGGCCGGCCTGAGCGAGGTTGTGCCAGCGGAGTTCCTCGACGCGGGCCTGGAAACGCAGCACCTCACCGTGCTCACCTGCGCCGCCGTCCAGCCGCCGCCGCATCCCAACGCCGAGGCCGAGATCCGGCGGCTGGCCTCCGACGCCGACTGGCGGCAATCGGCCGATCTGGGCGTCCGCTGCTTCGGTGACGACGGATCCCAGGAGTACCAGGAACGGCGGGCGGCGTCCCGGCGGCGGCTCACCCAGGAGGGGCACGGGGCGTGGTTCGGCGCCTTCGCGGGCGGGCGGCTGCTCGCCCAGCTCGGCCTGGTCGACGCGGGCGGCGGATACGCCAGGTACCAGCACGTCGAGACCGACCCGGCGGCCCGGCGCCAGGGCCTGGCCGGGACGCTGGTCTGGCACGCGGGCCGGTACGGGCGCGAGGAACTCGGCGCGGGCACCTTCGTCATCGTGGCCGACCCGGCCGAAGGGGCCATCCGGGTCTACCGGGCCTGCGGGTTCGCCGACCGGCAGAGCCAGTTCAGCTTCGAGCGCCCGTCCCGGGAATGAGCCTTTCCTCCGTGACCACGGCGGTGACGAGCTCGGCCGGGGTGATGTCGAAGGCGATGTTGAGCGCCCGGGTCCCGGCCGGCGCGGCCGGGACGGTGACCTCTTCGTCCGGGCGCTGCTCGATCGGGATGGCCGCGCCGGACGGCGTGGCCGCGTCCAGAGTGGACTCGGGCGCCGCGACCAGGAACGGGATCCCGGCCCGGTGCGCGGCCAGGGCCAGGCTGTAGGTGCCGATCTTGTTGGCCACGTCGCCGTTCGCCGCCACCCGGTCGGCGCCGACGACCACCGCGTCCGCCAGCCCCTGGCTGATCAGGAACGGGGCGGCGCCGTCGCAGGCCAGCCGGTGCTCGATGCCGAGCTGGCCGAGCTCCCAGCAGGTCAGCCGGGCGCCCTGGAGCAGCGGCCTGGTCTCGTCCACGATCACGTGGCTGAGCGCGCCCTGTTCGTGCAGGGCGCGGATCACCCCGAGCGCCGTGCCCCAGCCCAGGCAGGCGAGGCTGCCGGTGTTGCAGTGGGTGTGCACGCGGAGCCGCCCGCTCCCGCAGGCCTGCCGCAGGTAGGCGGCGCCGCGCCGGCTGATCTGATGGCTGGCCGTGACGGCGAACCCGACGACGGCCAGGGCCGCCGCCTCGACGGCCGCGCGGCCCTGCGGTATCCGGGCCGCGACCGCCGACACCTCACGGCGCAGGTTGACGGCGGTCGGCCGGGCGTCGGCGATCCGCTTGACCTCCGCGTCCAGCCGCGCCTGGTCCCAGCCCTCGCGGCCGCCCTGACCGACGGCCAGCGCCACGCCGAGGGCGCCGGCCGCGCCGAGCACCGGCGCGCCGCGGACGGCCAGCGTGGTGATCGCCTGCACCAGCTGGTCCACCGTGGTGATGCGCAGCACGCGGACCTGGTGCGGCAGCGCCGTCTGGTCCAGGGCCTCGATGTGGCCGTCTCGCCAGGCGAGCACGTCCGGTGTGTCCATAGGCCCGAACCTACGCCGCCCGGATGACGCACCCGGCCGCAGGGACCGGCAGCGCTCGGCGGGCTCGGCGGGGCTTAGCAGCGCCCGCGGTAGGCGCCGGTGACGTACGTGGTCCACGGACGCCAGTTGCTCCCGTTGCTGGAGATGGCGATCGCGGCCCTGGCGTTCCCGATCGGGTTATAGGTGGCCAGCGCGGGCCCGTGGCCCCCGTTGATCTGCCAGTAGCCGAAGTCGTTGGTGGGGCTGTGGGCGTACTGCCTGCCGCCGGATTCCGCCATCGCGATCTCGGCGGCCATGAAGGCCTCGCCGCGCGAGCCGCCCGCCGCATCCCACAGGGCCTCGAGGCCTGAGCAGCCCAGCGTGCCGCTCAGCTTGCGCGCCGAGGATGTCAGCACGGCGGCCGGGGCCTTGGCGTGCCGCGGCGAGTACGAGGCGGTGCCGCTCGGCGCGTGGTACGGGATCGTCAGCTTCTCGCCGACGTAGATGCTGTTGGGGTTGCGGATCTTGGACCGGTTCGCCGCGTAGATCCACTGCCAGCGGCCCGGGTTGTGGTAGAACCTTCCCGCTATCGAGGACAGCGTGTCGCCCGAGCGGACGGTGTAGGTGCGGGTGATCGGCTGGGCGGCGCGCCGGACGAGGGCGTCGGTGCGCGCCTGCTCGGTCACGGCCGTGGCCTTGGCGGGCGCCTTCACGCTGGCGTTCGCCGCGGCCGGCATCGCGACGAGCGCGCCGGTGATCGCCACCGCGGGGGCGGCCTTGACCGCCTTCTCCGCTACCTTCTCTACCTGCGACGGTGTGGTGTGCCGGCCCGTTCGGCGGAGCTTGCGCGGGCGGCGGTGCAGGTGCGTTGAATCCACAGAACTCCCCAAGTAGTTTTCCGTGCCCGCCTACTCGTCCCGCGGGCGGGCTTTCGGTGAGCCTCTTCCGGTCACTGCGTGTGACCGATGTGGCTTTTTGTCGCTTTCGGTGGTCCGTGCCGTCTGCGGAAGCATGGCAGTAACCGTCCGGGGCTCGCAGGCAAATTGACGTTTTTCTGTAACGCATCTGTGATCTTGCTGCTGGCAGCGGGCCGGTGCTGCGATACTGCGATGGTGACCGATCATGGACTGAGCTACTTCGAGGACTACGCGCCCGGGAGCACGTACGAGTGCGGCAGCGTCAGCGTCGACGAAGCGAGCATCGTATCTTTCGCCAAGGAGTTCGATCCACAGCCGTTTCACGTCGATCCGGCCGCCGCGGCGGCCGGGCCGTTCGGCGGCCTGATCGCGAGCGGCTGGCATACCGCCGCCCTGGTGATGCGCTTGCTGGTGGAGAACTACCTGGCCGCGGAGTCGGGCCTCGGCAGCGCGGGCCTGGACGAGATCCGCTGGCCCTACCCGGTGCGGCCGGGCGATACGCTCCGTGTCCGGGCCTCGGTCGTCGAGTCACGCCGGTCGCTGAGCAAGCCGGACCGCGGCATCATCAAGACCCTGGTCGAGGCGGTCAACCAGGACGGCCGGACGGTGATGCGCGCCACTGCGATCAACTTCATGCTCGTCCGCCCCGCGCCCGGCGCGTGACCCGTCCCGGCCGCGCGTGCCTGAGCCTGAGCGCAGATCTTTCTCGCTAGGCGATAATTCCCGCCGGTGACATGGGACCCTGATCAGGTGGCCAGTAACAAGACGCGGCGGCTGATGCTGCTGCGGCACGCCAAATCAGACTGGCCGGACGTGCCCGACCGGGACCGGCCGCTGGCCAAGCGCGGGCGCCGCGACGCCCCGGTCATGGGCCGCTGGCTACGCGACCAGGGCTACCTGCCGGACGTCGTGGTGTGCTCGGCGGCGCGCCGGACGCGGGAGACCTGGGAGCTGGTGGCCAGGGAACTCGGCGGCTCCCCGTCGGTGACCTTCGAGCCGCGGGCGTACGCGGCCAGCGCGCTGACCCTGCTCTACCTGGTCGCCGAACTGCCCTCCGCGTGCCGGGCCGCGCTGCTGATCGGGCACAACCCGGCCATCTCGGAACTGGCCGCCAGCCTGGCCCAGCCCCCGGACGGGAAGGGCGAGCTCTCGCCGCCCGCGATCAGGTTCCCGACCGCCGCCGTGGCCGTGCTGGAGTTCTCCGGCCCCTGGGGCCGCCTGACCCCCGGCCAGGCCCGCCTCGTCGCCTTCACCGCCCCCTCCGACCTGTAACCGTCATCGTGGATACAAACACCCCCCAGGAGGGGTGTAACAATCCACGATGACGCGGGCCGGGGAAGCTGGGGGCGTGGGGGGCGGTTAGTAGAGGCGTCGACAATCTGTGAGGAGACCCGATGTCCCTGACCATTTCCTCCGGCCCGCTGTCCGGACACCCGCCGGAGACCGTCAACTACCGGATCGACGGTCCCGCGCACAAGCTGCTGATGCATGAGTTCCCGCGCCGGGTGCGGGCGACCTTCGGCGGCGAGACCGTGGTCGACACGGTCCGGGCCGTGCTCGTACACGAGACGGGGCTGCGGCCGCAGGTGTACGTGCCGCTGGACGACATCAGGGCCGGCCTGATCCAGCCCACGGACCACCACACGTACTGCCCGTTCAAGGGCACCGCGTCTTACTGGACGGTGACGGCCGGCGGTCAGGTCGCCGAGAACTCGATCTGGGCCTACCCGGAGCCGGTCGGCGAGGCGCCCTGGCTCAAGGGCTACGCCGGCTTCTACTGGGATGCCATGGACGAGTGGTACGACGAGGACGAGCGCGTCGAGGGCCACATGCGCGACCCGTACCACCGGGTGGACGTGCGCCGCTCCTCCCGGCCCGTCCGCGTCCTGCTCGGCGGCACGGTGCTGGCCGAGACCAGCCTGCCGCTGCTGCTCTCCGAGACCGGGCTGCCGAACCGCTTCTACATCCCGGCCGCCGACGTCCGGCAGGACCTGCTCGAGGAGAGCGACACCCACACCATGTGCCCCTACAAGGGCACGGCCTCGTACTGGACGGTCAGCGCGGGCGGCCGCAAGCTGGCCGACGCCGTGTGGTCCTACCCGCAGGCGGAGGGCGACTCCGCCGCCGTCAGCGGCTACCTGTCGTTCCTGCACGATGAGCTGACCACCGAGGTCGGCCAGCCCGGCTGACGCATGAGGCTGAGGCGGCGGCGCGGCGGCACGCGCCCGGTCCGTTCGGTCCGGGAAAACGTGCGGCGGGCCACCCGGCCGGGGCGGCCCGCCGCACGCGCGCGGGCGAAGGCTAGGTAGCTATTCGGCGCCGAACGACTTGATCTCCGCCTCCTCGGCCTCGGTGAGCTCGCGCGGCACCTGGCCGCGCGCGTGCTTGGCGTTCTGCACCTGGTGCCGGATCTGCTCCACGATCTCGGGGTTAGCCAGCGTGGTGATGTCCCCGACGTCGGCGAAGTTGGACGTCGCGGCGATCACCCGGCGCATGATCTTGCCGGACCTGGTCTTCGGCATGTCCGGCACGATCCAGATGTTCGTCGGCCGCGCGATCTTGCCGATGTCGGTCTCGATCGCGGTCTTCACCTTGGCCTCGATCTCCGCGCTCGGCTCGATGCCGGGCTTGAGCGAGATGTACATCTCGACCGCCCGGCCGCGCACGTCGTCGACGACCGGCACCGCCGCCGCCTCGGCGACTTCCTGGACGGCCAGCGCGGACGACTCGAGTTCCTTGGTGCCGAGCCGGTGCCCGGCCACGTTGATCACGTCGTCCACCCGGCCGAGGATGCGGAAGTAGCCGTCCTCGGACTGCACCGCGCCGTCGCCGGCGAAGTAGGGCCAGTCGTGCCAGTCCTTGCTGTCCGGGTCCTTGTTGTACTTGGCGAAGTACGTGGACACGAACCGCTCGGGCTGGCCCCAGATCGTCTCGAAGATGCCCGGCCACGGGTTTCTGACGCAGATGTTGCCGGCCTTGCCGCTGCCCTGGGGGATGGCCTCGCCATTCTCGTCGAGGATGTCGAGGTAGATGCCGAGCGCGGCCGGGCCGCAGCTGCCCGGTTTCATCGGGTGCAGGGCGGGCAGCCCGGTGCCGATGAAGCCGCCGGTCTCGGTCTGCCACCAGGTGTCGACGATGACCGCCTCGCCCTTGCCCACCGTCTCGTAGTACCAGCGCCAGACCGCCGGCTCGATCGGCTCGCCCACCGTGGTCATGTGCTTGAAGTGGTAGTCGTACTTGGCCGGCTCGTCCGGGCCGACCTTGCGCAGCATCCGGATCGCGGTGGGGGAGGTGTGGAAGATGTTCACCCCGAGCCGCTCCGCGATCCGCCAGGGACGGCCGGCGTCCGGGTAGTTCGGCGTGCCCTCGTAGATCACGCTGGTGGTGCCGAGCGCCAGCGGGCCGTAGACGATGTAGGAGTGGCCGGTGATCCAGCCGATGTCGGCCATGCACCAGTACGTGTCGTCCGGGTGGATGTCCTGGTAGTACTTGGACGTGCCGGCGACGTAGGAGAGGTAGCCGCCGGTGGAGTGCTGGCAGCCCTTGGGGCGGCCGGTGGTGCCGCTGGTGTACATCAGGAACAGCGGCGCCTCGGCCGGCATGGGGACCGGCGCGACAACCGCCCCTCGGTGGTCGGCGAGGACTTCGTCGACGAAGAAGTCCCGGCCCTCGACCATCGGGGTCTTAGAGGAGTACTGGCCGGGGAAGCGCCGCCAGACCAGCACCTTCTCGACCTCGGTGCCCTCCTTGCGGGCCGCCTCGACCGCCTCGTCGGCCTTGACCTTGTGGTCTTGCACGGCGCCGCTGCGGTAGTAGGCGTCCATCGTGATGAGGATCTTGCTCTCGGAGTCCGCGATGCGGTGCCCGCAGGCGGCCCCGCTGAACCCGCCGAACACCTGGGAGTGGATCACGCCGAGCCGGGCGCAGGCCAGCATGACCACGGGAAGCTCGGGCACCATCGGCATGTGCAAGGTGACCCGGTCCCCGGCCTTGACGCCGCAGAAGTCCCGCAGCAGGGCCGCGAACTCGTTGACCTGGCGGTAAAGCTCCTGATAGGTGATCACGACATGCGGGGCTTCCTCAGGCTCAGGGACCCAGATCAGCGCCGCCTTGTTCTTGTGCTTGTCCAGGTGACGGTCGACGCAGTTATAGCTGGCGTTCAGCTTGCCGCCGGCAAACCAGCGCCAGAATGGCGGGTTGCTGGTGTCCAGCGTCGTGTGCCAGTACTCGTCCCAGGACAGCAGGTCCGCGTATTCCCTGAAGCACTCGGGGAAGTTCTCTTCCGCGAACCGGTCGAGGATGGCAGGGTCGGAGGCGTTGGCCTGGCCGATGAACCTGGGCGGCGGCAGGTAAACACCTTCCTCGCGCCAGTGCACGGCGATGGTTGCCTCGGAAGATTCGGCGGATTCCGAGTCTTCGGCGGCGTGCCCTTGAACTTCTTCGGCCATGGGAGTCCCTCCGCTTGCGCAGGATGTCAGATTAACGCGGGAAAGCACTCCAAATTTAACGCGAGCGGGCAGCATCCTCCACGGTCACGGTGCACTATCTGGCCGGGCTCGGGCTGGGCCCGGCCACAGAGATCACGCTGAGTACGCGCGAACTGACGGATGTAGCTCCGGGAAGGCCCGGTCCAGGCCGGTGATCCGCATGATCTTCATCAGCGACGGCCGGGCCGAGGTGAGCATGAGCTGGCGGCCGGCCTGGCGCGCGTGCCGCGCGATCCGGGCCAGCGCCCCGAGCCCGGAGGCGTCGCAGAAGGTCAGCCCGGACAGGTCCACGGTGACCGGCGCGGGCCGGCCGTCGATGACCTCGCTGATATAGGAGTAGGCCTGCTCGGCGGTGACGATGTTGAGCTCGCCGGTCACGCTGACGATCTGGTACCCGTTCGCGCCGGTCTGGCAGGACAGCTCGAGCTGGGCCGGCTCCCCCGCGTCAAGCGGCGCGGGCTCCCCCGCCGTGGGGGTGGTGGCCGGGGGTGGTCCCCCGGGGTTAACAAGATCTGCGGTTATCACGGCTGCATCACTTCCCCCGTCTGGCACTGCCGCGACGTCGTCGGCGCGGTTCAGTAGACGAATGATCACGTGCCCTCCGGTTTAACGTCGGCGGCCCGGCAAAACGTTCCTCGCGCCGCCGAACCGGGACGGAACCCCAGTGCCCCGTACACTGGGGTGATGGTCCCGATTCTGGCAGCAGGGTCACTACCAGCGCAAATAATTAGAACCCCTGCGGATGAGCCGATACCGGGATTCTGCTGAGTAATACGTATGAGGGGTGGCCCGGGTTCAACGGCTGACAGGGGATCCTCAGGACCGCTGGTCGTTCGGCACCTACCGGGGCGAGCCCCGCAAGGGCTCCTGAACGCCAGCGGGTAACGTGCCGGTATGCGTGCCTGGCATGTCGAGGCGCCCGGGCCGGTGACCGGCCGCCCGCTGCGCCTGCACTCCGACGACGAGATGCCGCGGCCAGGGCCCGGTGAGCTGCTGCTCAAGGTCCTGGCCTGCGGCGTCTGCCGTACCGACCTGCACGTGACCGAGGGCGACCTGCCGCCGCACCAACCCGGCGTCACGCCCGGCCACGAGGTCGTCGGCGAGGTCGCCGCCCTCGGCGAGGGAGCCGCCGGGTTCGCGCCCGGGGACCGCGCCGGCGCGGCCTGGCTCCGCTGGACCGACGGGACCTGCAAGTTCTGCCGCCGCGACGCGGAGAACCTGTGCCCGCACTCGCTGTACACCGGCTGGGACGCCGACGGCGGGTACGCGGAGTACATGACGGTGCCCGCCGCCTACGCGCACCGCCTCCCGCAGGGATACTCCGATCCCGAGCTAGCCCCGCTGCTATGCGCCGGCATCATCGGCTACCGCGCCCTGAAGCGGGCCGAACTCCCGCCCGGCGGCCGCCTGGGCCTGTACGGCTTCGGCGGCAGCGCGCACCTGGCCGCCCAGGTGGCCCTGGCCCGCGGCGCCACCGTGCACGTGCTCACCCGCGGCGAGCAGGCGAAGCAGCTGGCCCGAGAGCTCGGCGCGGCCTCGGTCGGCGACGCCGACGGCATGCCGCCGGAGCCGCTGGACGCCGCGATCTTGTTCGCGCCGGTCGGGGACCTGGTGCTGCCCGCGCTGGCCGCCCTCGACCGCGGCGGCACCCTGGCCATCGCGGGCATCCACCTGACCGACATCCCGCCGCTCAACTACGAAAAGCACCTGTTCCAGGAGCGGCAGCTGCGCAGCGTCACCGCCAACACCCGCGCCGACGCCCGGGAGTTCCTCGGCTTCGCGGCGGAGCACCGGCTGGCCGTCACCGTCCACCCGTACCCGCTTGATACCGCGGACCAGGCCCTGCGCGACCTGAAGGCCGGCCGCTTCGACGGCGCCGCCGTGCTGGTTCCTTAACGGTTCCTGGAAGGGTTCCTGAAGCGGTTCCTGACCGTCCGCCGACAAGATGCTGACTCTTCGCCGAGCGGGCTGTCCGGTGATCTCCGTGCTTCGAACACCGGGCATACTGGGCATCACAAGGAGCTGCCATGAGTAAGCAAGCTAACCCGCCGCCGCCCGGCGACAAGCCCAAGCCGTCCGCGCCGCCGCCGCCGCCCGCGTGGCGGAACTGGCTCTGGCCGATCATGATCGTCGTCATCTTCGCGCTGTTCTATCTGCTGCCCCACGGTACGCCCTCGACCAGCCTCACCTACTCCCAGTTCCTGTCCGACGTGAACGCGGGCCAGGTGAAGACCGTGCAGCTCGCCAGCACGTCGGGCGGCACGAGCACCGGCACACTGAAAGACGGGAAGACCTTCACCGTGGTCGTCCCGCCGCAGGCGGGCCAGGTCCTGCTGACCGACCTGCAGCAGCACGACGTGCAGATCTCCTCCGCGCCGGTCGGGGAATAGCTTCGGCACCCAGGCGCTGATCTTCCTGATCACCTTCGGGCTGCCGATCGTGTTCTTCATCTGGCTCTTCCGCCGGATCTCCAAGGGCGCGGCGGGCGGGCTGCAGGGCATCATGGGCGTGGGCCGGTCCCGGGCCAAGGTGTTCGACGAGGAGCAGCCCTCCACCATATTCGCCGACGTGGCCGGCTACGAGGGCGCCAAGTCCGAGATCGCCGAGGTGGTGGACTTCCTCAAGAAGCCGGAACGCTACAGCCAGGTCGGCGCCTTGGTGCCCCGCGGCGTCCTCATGGTCGGGCCGCCCGGCACCGGCAAGACGCTGCTGGCCCGCGCGGTGGCCGGCGAGGCGCACGTGCCGTTCTTCTCCGTGAGCGGATCCAGCTTCGTGGAGCTGTTCGTCGGGGTCGGCGCGTCCCGGGTCCGCGACCTGTTCGCCGAGGCGCGCAAGCGTGCGCCCGCCATCATCTTCATCGACGAGATCGACGCCATCGGCCAGCGCCGCGCGGGCGGCGGGGGCGGGTATGTCGCCAACGACGAACGGGAGCAGACGCTCAACCAGCTGCTGGCCGAGATGGACGGCTTCGAGCCGGCGTCGGGCATCGTGGTGCTCGCGGCGACGAACCGGCCGGAGATCCTCGACCCGGCCCTGCTCCGGCCCGGCCGGTTCGACCGGCAGGTGACGATCCCGCTGCCGAACGTCACCGAGCGGGCCGCGATCCTGGCCGTGCACTGCCGTGGCAAGAAGCTCGACCCCGGGGTGGACCTGACCGCCATCGCCCGTGGTACCCCCGGCTTCTCCGGCGCCGACCTGGCCAACCTGGTCAACGAGGCCGCCATCAACGCGGTGCGCGACGGGCGCCACGTGATCACCGCGGCGGACTTCGACGCGGCCAGGGACCGCATCATCCTGGGCCGCCGGGAAGGCTCGAACGTGCTGCTGCCCGAGGAGAAGAACGCGGTGGCGGTGCACGAGTCCGGGCACGCCCTGGTGGCCGCGCTGTCCGAGCATGCCGACCCGGTGGCCAAGGTGACGATCCTGCCGGCCGGCCAGACGCTGGGCGTGACCGAGCAGCTGCCGCTGGTCGAACGGCACATGTACACCGAGGACTACCTGCACGACTCGCTCGCGGTGCGCCTCGGCGGCCGGGCCGCCGAGCTGGTGGTGCTCGGCCAGGGATCCACCGGGGCCGCCAACGACCTGGCCGGGGCGACCGACCTGGCCATCAAGATGGTCAGGGAGTTCGGCCTGTCCGAGACGCTCGGCCCGATCGGGTACCCCGAAGGCGGGTCGGTGTTCCTCGGCGGCGGCGGGGCGCCCATGTCCAGCCGCCCGTTCGCCGAGGCCACCCAGGCGGAAATCGACCGCGAGGTCGCCAACCTGCTGCGCCAGGCCGAAGAACGGGCGAGGGAGCTGCTCAAGGCCCATCGCTCCCAGCTCGACGCGCTGGTAAACCTGCTGCTGGAGAACGAGACCGTGGACGGGGCCGACGTGTACCGGCTGACCGGCCAGCCCGATCGCTCGGCTACCTCGCCGCCGGTGCCCCCGATCACGGTGGCCCCTCGGGCGGCCGCCGACGCCGGTGCCGCGGCGCACGCCGCGGGCCGGTCCGGCTCCAGTACCGGCAAATAGGCCGAACGGATCGCGGTCCCCGCCCCGGCGCCCGTACGCGCCCGGGCGGGGTTCCGCGGCACCGGGCGTTAAGCGCGCCGGTGTACGCTCGGCGCTATGGCGATGGCGATGCCTGCATACCTTCCCAGCCCGTCGATCAACAGCTTTCACATCGGCCCGCTGGTCATTCACTTCTACGCGCTGATGTACCTGGTCGGCATCGCCGTGGCGATCGTCATCACCAGGCGGCGGTGGCGCGCCGTCGGCGGTGACCCCAACCTGGTCGGCGACGTCGCGCTGTGGGGCGTCCCGGCCGGGATCATCGGCGGCCGGATCTACTTCGACATCACCACGCCGATGGACATCCCGCACGTCTGGTACGGCGTGTTCGCGGTGTGGGACGGCGGTCTCGGCATCTGGGGCGGGATCGCCCTGGCCGCCGTGGTCGGGCTGTGGCGGCTGCGCCGGCACGGCGTGAGCGGCGCCCTGTTCATGGACGCGGTGGCGCCCGCGCTGCTGGTGGCGCAGGGCATCGGGCGGATCGGGAACTACTTCAACAAGGAGCTCTTCGGCCGTCCGACGTCGCTGCCCTGGGGCCTGGAGATCCCCTTCCAGTACCGCGCGTCCGGCGGGATCCCCGTCCAGGACCTGCACTTCAGCACGTTCCAGCCGACCTTCCTCTACGAGCTGATCTTCGACTTCGCCTGGGCGGCCGCGCTCGTCTGGCTGGGCCACCACCGCAAGATCAAGCCGCCTGGCCTGTTCGCGCTGTACGTCTTCGGCTATTCCGCGTACCGGATCTTCGAGGAATCGCTGCGCATCGACTCCTCGGTGTACATCTTCGGCCTGCGCCTGAACATGTACATCGCCACCGCGCTGGCCGTGATCGGCGCGGTCTGGTTCTACCGCAGCCAGCGCCGCCCCGACGCGGCCCTCGTGGCCATCGCTCCCGGCGGCGCCCCCGCCGGCGAGGCCGGCGCGGAGCCGGCCGGCGACGCCGTCGCGGGCGCGGGACCGGCCGGCGACGCCGGGTCAGGGAGCCCTCCGGGCGACGCGTCAGCCGGGGAAGGTCCGCGGGAATCCCAGGACTCCGAACAGGCCACATCGGAGCCGTGACCGGCGCGGACACCCCAGCCGACGCGCAGTGGCGCTGGTGGCGGGAGCGGCGGCTGCCCGCACAGGGCATCCACCTGGACTCGGCCGCGGCCGGCCGGTCTTCCCTGGCCACCCTCGCGGCGAGCGCGGCGCACGCCGAGCGCGAGGCCGTGGCCGGCGGGTACGTGGCGGCGGCGGAGGCCGAGCCGGTGCTCGCCGAGGGCCGGTCCGCGCTCGCCCGGCTGCTCGGCGTCCCGCCCGCCGGGGTGACGTTCGTGCCCAGCGCGCAGGCCGCGCTCGATGCCCGCACGTCGACTGCACCCCCGAGGACCTGGACCGCCTCCGCCGCGCCCTCCTCACCCCGCCCTAGCCCTCGCCTCCCTTGGGCACACTCCGGACGAGCCGGCCGACCCTGCCCAATTGTCAGGCCATAGCGGCGATGCCGGCGATAGCCTGGATACGTACCAGGGAGGGGAATGTCATGATCGAGGTCACTGACTTCGGCGGCCAGAACTGGCTCATCACCCCGTCCGCGCGAGCGGTCAACGAAGCGGCGCCGGCGAGTATCAGCGATCAGTATTGGCTGCTGGTGCTGTCGGGTGTCGCCATCGTCAACATGAAGGGCAAGACCTCGGGCGACTGGCTCCAAGACCAGGTGCACATCCTGCCGGACGTGCGCGGCCCGATTGACTACACCTTCGGCCGGTGGGACATCCCGAAGCCGCAGGGAACCGAAGGGCTGAACTACAACGTCGCGTTCCAGCTCGAGCAGTGGTCGGCGTTCGCTGGTCTCAACTCGGTCTTCGACCAGGACCAGTCGGTGAATGCGGGGTTCGCCGTCGATGCCTGCCGGCTGGCATCTTTCATCCCGGGAACAACCGACGTCTCCGGGCAGCTGATCGGCGGTATCTTCGCCGGCATCGTGGTGGACGTCGCGGTGCGGGACTCCGACGCGTGGCTGTTTCGCGTGGGCTACAACATCACCCTCGAAGGCCGCATCGTCTTCACCAGCGTGGCCGCCAGCCAGTGAACGGGCGGGCCGCATCTCGGTGGACCAGTCGGGCGGAGGCGGGCCGGTCCGCGCGTACCGGCGGCGCAGGCACCGGTGATCAGCCGGCTCCCGTTACTGCCTCGGCGCGGTGCTGTCGGCGGCCGGCATGACCGCCCTGGTCTGGTGGATCATCGAGCTCCCGCAGCACGGCGCCTTCGGCGGCCGGTCGGCGATCCCGCTGGCCGTCGCGGTCATCGCCCTCGGCGGCTTCGTGATCTGGGAGAACGTCACCCCCGCGCCGATGGTCCCGCTGGCCCTGTTCTCTCATCGCAACTTCACCGGCGGCTCGCTGTCGCTGGCCTTGCTGCAGATCGGCAACGGCGGCCTGGCAGAAGAGCACCAGCTCGTCGCCTGACCCGCGAGCAGCGAAAGGCCGGCGCCCCCGCCCGGGGCCGCCGGCCTTGTCGCGCTGGTCATCACCGCGGCACGAGCACCTCGATGCCGTCCAGGATGCGGTCCAGGCCGAAGATGAACTCATCGTCGGGTCCGTCGGCGGTGTCGAAGACCCCGGCCGCGATGAACGCGGTGAGCGCGGGGAACCGCTGCGGGTCGGTCAGCTGCCTGAGCATGCGCGGGTAAGAAGCCATCCACTCGCCCGGCTCCAGGCCTGAGGCCCGGATCGCCGCCTCGATGTCCGCCTCGGTCGTGCCCAGGCTCCTGACGTAGCCGCCCAGCAGCATGACCACCGAGGCCTTCCGCGCCTCGGTCAGCCCGGTGCCGCTCATGCAGGCCAGCGCGTTCTCGAACCAGGCGATCTCGCGCGGCATGATGGGCAGCCCGCTGATCGGGATGCGCACAGTCCACCGGTGGCGGCGGACGCTGGCCCGCATGGCCCAGGCCCACCGGGACAGCCCGGCCCGCCAGTTCTCGCCGGGCGCCAGCGGCCCCGGGGAATCGCCCCAGGCGGCGTCCACCATCAGCCGGAGCAGTTCCTCCTTAGCCGACACGTGGCGGTAGAGGGACATCGGGGCGGTGCCGAGCTCGGCGGCCACCCGCCCCATCGACACCGCGTCGAGGCCCTCGGTGTCGGCGACCCGCACGGCGGCGGCCACGATCCGCGGCAGGCTCAGGGCCGGCTTCGGTCCCTTGTGCGGCCGCTCGCGGACCCCCCAGGCCGCCGCGACGCTGGCCGGGATCTCGCCGGCGTCCGGAGTCCCGGCCTCTGCCGCGCTGGGACCTGCCATGTCATCTCCCTCCCGGATCGTGGTTGACAACATCTTAGTACTGCGTATAACTTACGCAAATAAGCGTATGACATACGCAGAAGGAGGAACATGAACATGCGGGTAGAACAGGAGCTGGCCATCGAGGCCAGCGGGCTGGTCAAGGCCTACCGCGACGTGCCCGTGCTGTCCGGGGTTGACCTGAAGGTGCCGCGCGGCACCGTGTTCGCGCTGCTCGGGCCGAACGGGGCGGGCAAGACCACGACCGTGCGCATCCTGGCCACGCTGTCGGAGGCGGACGCCGGGCAGGCCCGGGTGGCCGGTTTCGACGTGCGCCGCGACCGCTCCGCGGTCCGCCGCCGGATCAGCCTCACCGGCCAGTTCGCCGCCCTGGACGAGGCGCAGACCGGCGAGGAGAACCTGCGGATGATGGGCCGGCTGTCGCAGCTGTCCCGGGCGGCGGCCCGGCGGCGCGCGGCCGAGCTGATCGAGCAGTTCGAGCTGACCGCGGCCGGCAGGCGGCGGGTCAGCACCTACTCGGGCGGGATGCGCCGCCGGCTCGATATCGCCGCCGGGCTGATCGGCCATCCGTCGGTGATCTTCCTGGACGAGCCGTCGACCGGCCTTGACCCGCAGAGCCGCCTGACCATGTGGCGGGTTGTCGAGGGCCTGGCCGCCTCCGGCGTGACCGTCTTCCTCACCACGCAGTACCTGGAGGAGGCCGACCGGCTGGCCGGCCGGATCGCGGTCCTGGACGCGGGCCGCCTGATCGCGGAGGGCACGGCCGGGGAGCTGAAGCGGCGGATCGCCGCCCAGCGGCTCGACCTCACCTGTCCGAGCGCAGCCGCCTTCGAGCAGGTCAGCCTGCACTTCGGTGCCCAGGCGGTGCACCAGGACCCGGCCAGCCTGACGGTGGGCGTGCCGACCGACGGCAGCGCCGCCGAGGTGCGCGCGCTGCTCGACGCGGCCGACCCGGGCCGGGTCCTGGTGGCCGGCTTCGCCGTGCACGGCGCCACCCTGGACGACGTTTTCCTCACTCTGACCCAACATGAGAACGCGAAGGAGACCGCTGATGTCTAACGCACTTGTATCCAATTCGCTGACCATGGCCGGGCGCAGCCTGCGCCTGTCCGCCCGAAGCCCAGAGGCGCTGCTGACCGCGCTGATCATGCCGGTGATGCTGATGGTGGTGTTCGTCTACCTGTTCGGCGGGGCGGTGAACATCGGCACCAGGTACGTCGACTACGTGGTGCCAGGCGTGCTGCTGCTGTGCGCGGTGACCGGGTCCTCCACCACCGCGGTGACCGTCTGCCAGGACATGGCCGGCGGCATCATCGACCGGTTCCGGTCCCTGGACGTGTCCGGCACGGCGGTGCTGGCCGGGCACGTGACCGCGAGCCTGCTGCGCAACCTCGCGTCGACCGTGCTGGTCATCGCGGTCGCGTTCGGCATCGGGTTCCGGCCGCACGCCTCGGTGGCCTCGTTCGCGGGCGCGCTGGCCGTGCTGCTGCTGTTCGTGACCGCGATCTCCTGGCTGGCCGCCGCGTTCGGGCTCCTGGTGTCGGCGCCGGAGGCGGCCAACTCGGCGATGTTCATGCTGATGTTCTTCAGCTACGCGAGCAGCGCGTTCGTGCCGGTCGCGACCATGCCGTGGTGGCTGCGCGGGTTCGCCAGGCACCAGCCGGCCACGCCGGTGACCGAGACCATCCGCGGCCTGCTGCTCCGGCAGCCCGGGGGCGTGCCGCTGGGGACCACGCTGGCCTGGTGCGGCGGCATCCTGATCGTCTCGATGGCGATCTCCGCAGTGCTGTTCCGCCGCCGCACCGGCCGGGCCTAGGGCCGGCCGATGCTGGCCACCGTCGCGCCCGCCGCCCGCACCAGGTCGGCGGGCGCGATCTCGATCTCCAGACCGCGCCGCCCGGCACTGCAGAACACCGTGCCGAAGCGGAGCGCCGAGGAGTCCACCACCACCGGGAGCCGCTTGCGCTGGCCGAGCGGGGAGATGCCGCCGGCCACGTACCCGGTGGCCCGCTCGGCCGCCGCCACCTGGGCCATCACGGCCTTCTTGCCTGCGGAGGCGGCGGCGAGCGCCTTGAGGTCGAGCTGACCCTCCACCGGGACCACCCCGGTCACCAGGGCCCCGTCCACCTCGGCGACCAGCGTCTTGAACACGCGGTCCGGCGAGACGCCCAGCGCCTCGCTGGCCTCGCGGCCGTAGGACTCGTGCCTCGGGTCGTGGTCGTACTCGTGCACCTTGAACGGGATCCCGGCTCGCTCGAGCGCCATCGTCGCCGTCGTTCCGCGTCCCGCCACGATCGGCACCCTATGGCATCGGCCCGGCCCGGCGAAAACCATTAGGCGCGCCGTCCGGTGCGTCCGCATAGTGAGGATATGCGTGTGATCTTTCCCCGGCTCCCCGACCACGAGCGCGCCTACGCGCTGGTGGAGCGGGACGACGGGGTGGTGTACCGGCTCTACGGCGGGACGGCCGGGCCGCGGTTGCCGCATGACATCATGCACCTCGTGGTGGAACGAGAACTGCGCCTCCGGGACGGCATCTGGGGCGGCATCGCGGCGGGTGTCGTCTTCGACAGCATGCGGCACGTCAGCGGCCGCCGGCCCCCGCACGCGGCCGAGCGCTCCAGAGCCCTGCTGCGCTGCTTCCGGGAGCAGGGCCTGCGCGCCGAACTCCTCGCCGACCTGGTGTCCAGCGCCGCGGCGCTGGACACCATGACCAAGGACACGATCAGGCGGCTGGCAGCGGACAAGCTCTCGGTGCTGCCCGAAGCCGAGGTGGACCCCGTGGTGATCGCCGCCGCCGCGCGGGCCCTGCAGGTGGAAGCGGCCCGCTGGGCGCGGCTGCGAGTCGGGGAGGAGCTGTGTTATGAGTGGCCGGGAAAATGAGCGCCCGGACGAGGTGATCGAGCACGGGCCGGTCGTCCTGCGCCGGTACCGGCCAGACGACCTGGATGACCTGCTCGAGGCGGTCAGCGAATCGCTCAGCCTGCTGCGGCCGTGGATGCCGTGGGCGGCGGACTACAGCCGCGACTCGGCGCGGGAATTCCTGGCCCGCTCGGACCAGCACTGGGACGATGGCACGGAGTTCAACTACGCCATTACGGTCACCAACGCTAGCCCTGGCGCGCTGGCCGGAGGCATCAGCCTGATGCCCAGGGTCGGCCCGGGCGGCCTGGAGATCGGCTACTGGGTGCGCCGCGCGTACACCCGCCGCGGCCTGGCCACCGCGGCGTCGGCGGCGCTGGTGGCGCAGGCGTTCCGGCTGCCGGGCGTGAACCGGGTGGAGATCATGCACGACGAGCTGAACGTGGCCAGCGGCGGCGTGCCCCGCAAGCTCGGCTTCACCGAGGTGGAGCGCCGCCCGATGGACGTGCCCGCGCCGCGGGGCAGTGGCGTCGGTGTGGTGTGGCGCCTCACCAGGGCAGCCCACACCAGGCCGGCACCGACCAGGTAGCGTAGGCCGGCATGGGATACGGGCAAGCGAGCCGAGCCGATCACGAGATGATGGCGCTGGCCCTGGGCCAGGCACGGATCAGCCTGGACGCCGGCGGCGTCCCGGTCGGCGCGGTGCTGGCCGCGGCCGGGCAGGTCGTCGCGGCCGGGCACAACGAGCGGGTGCAGCGCGGCGACCCGGTGGCGCACGGCGAGATCGCCTGCCTGCGCAACGCCGGCCGCCGCCCCTCCTACCTCGACACCACCTTGTACACCACGCTGTCCCCGTGCCAGATGTGCACCGGGGCGATCCTGCTGTTCCAGATCCCCCGGGTGGTGGTCGGCGAGGCGCAGACCTTCGAGGGCGACCTCGGCTTCCTGGCCGGCCGCGGGGTGGAGGTCGTGCTGCTCGACGACGAGGGCTGCATGGCCGCCATGCAGGAGTTCCAGCAGCGCTACCCCGAGGTGTGGAGCGAGGACATCGGCGGCCGCTGACGCGGGCCAGGCTCGGCCGCGGCCGAGCCTTATCCCGTCACCCGCCCGGGCCGGTCATCACTGTTGATCCCCCTGGTCAGGCGTGATGGAAGACGGCTGCGACGGCATACCAGTCGGTGGCGGAAGCGAAGGTGGCCCTGGTGTCCTGCGCGCCCGCGACGCTCGCGAGCACGTCCTCGAAGTCCGCCGACCCTGAGCTGGTCTTGGTGCGGATGGTGAAGGCCTGGCCCTGCGTGGATCCCGCTGTGACCGAACTCGGCGAGCCGCCGGTGATGATGCCGCCGACGACCAGCTCACCCGCGCCAACCGCGGCCGTCGGCCCGGAATCCACGGTGGCGCTGTTTCCCTTCGCCACCGCCGTCTGATCGAGGGCGCCCGTCGTGGCCACGCCGGAGTATTCGGACATGGTGCCCTGGAGGTAGGTCGCGGTGGTGGCAGTGATGGTGATCGTCAGCCCGGACGGAGCAGCCGCCGCGTTCTGCACGTAGTACAGCGCGAGGTCGCCGTGGCCGCTGCCAAACGTGGTGGAGGCGCTGCTGCGCGTCCAGGCGCCATTGATGTTGTCCGACACCTTGACCTGCCCGGACGAGTTGTACTGGCCAAACCAGCCGACGAGGAGGTCACCCGCGCTGACCGCGCCGGTGAGCTTGATGGTGACGCTCGTCACCTGGCTGCCAGTAGATACCGTGCCGCCCTGTACCCACTTCACGCTCGACGCGGTCGCGGCCGGGGTGGTGACGGGCAGGGCGGTGGACTGGGCGGAGTGGTTGGCGGCGGTGTCGAAGGCGTCGACGGTGTAGGAGTAGGTGGTCGAGGGCTGCGCGGTGGAGTCGGTGAACGTGGTGGTGGTGGCGTTGGTGGTGCCGATGGAGGTGCCGTTGCGGTAGACGGTGTAGCCGGCCAGGGTCCCGCCGGTGTCGGTGGAGGCGGTCCAGCTCAGCGCGACCGAGTTCGCGGTGACCGCGGTGGTCTTCAGCCCGGCCGGGACGCTCGGCGGCGTCGCGGTCGCGGCCGGGGTGGTGACGGGCAGGGCGGTGGACTGGGCGGAGTGGTTGGCGGCGGTGTCGAAGGCGTCGACGGTGTAGGAGTAGGTGGTCGAGGGCTGCGCGGTGGAGTCGGTGAACGTGGTGGTGGTGGCGTTGGTGGTGCCGATGGAGGTGCCGTTGCGGTAGACGGTGTAGCCGGCCAGGGTCCCGCCGGTGTCGGTGGAGGCGGTCCAGCTCAGCGCGACCGAGTTCGCGGTGACCGCGGTGGTCTTCAGCCCGGCCGGGACGCTCGGCGGCGTCGCGGTCGCGGCCGGGGTGGTGACGGGCAGGGCGGTGGACTGGGCGGAGTGGTTGGCGGCGGTGTCGAAGGCGTCGACGGTGTAGGAGTAGGTGGTCGAGGGCTGCGCGGTGGAGTCGGTGAACGTGGTGGTGGTGGCGTTGGTGGTGCCGATGGAGGTGCCGTTGCGGTAGACGGTGTAGCCGGCCAGGGTCCCGCCGGTGTCGGTGGAGGCGGTCCAGCTCAGCGCGACCGAGTTCGCGGTGACCGCGGTGGTCTTCAGCCCGGCCGGGACGCTCGGCGGCGTCGCGGTGCCGGATCCGGAGGTGTGGAACGTGGCCACGACGGCGTACCAGTCCGTGGAGCTGCTGAACGTGGCGCGCGCGTCCTGAGCGCCTGCGCCGCTGGACTGGATGTCTTCCAGGTCAGCCGAGTAGCCGCTGGTGTGCGCGCGCATGGTGAACGGCTGGCCCGCCGAGGATCCCGCCGTGACCGTGCCGGGCGACCCGCCGGTGATGATACCGCCGACGACCAGCTCACCCGCGCCCACCGATGCGGTGGCTCCGGAGTCGACCGTCGCGCTGTTCCCGTGGGCGGCCACGGCCTGGTCGAGCGCGCCGGAGGTGGCCACGCCACCGTATTCGCTGACCGCTCCCTGCAGGTACGTTGCGCTGCCCGCCGAGATCGTGATGGTCAGCCCGCTCCCGGCCGGTGCGGAGTTCTGCACGTAGTACAGCGCGAGGTCGCCGTGGGTACCAAACGTGGTGGAGGCACTGCTGCGGGTCCAGGTGCCGTTGACGCTGTCGGAGACATGCACCTGTCCGGATGCCGCGTACTGCCCGAACCAGCCGACGAGCAGGTCCCCCGCGTGCACTGGCGCGGACAGGGAGATCGTGGTGCTGGTGACCTGCGAGCCGGTCGATACGGCGCCGCTCTGCACCCCCTGGACGCCGCCGGACGCAGACGTGGTCGCCTGTACCGGCTGCGACTGCGCCGAGTGAGCGCTCCCGCTGAAGGCGTCGACAGTGTAGGTGTATGTCGTCCCCGGTGCCACTGTCTGGTCGGTGAACGTGGTGGCGTTAGGACCGCCAGTAGTGCCTGCCGACGCGCCGTTGCGGTACACGGTATAGCCGGTCGCGCCGGAAGACGCATTCCATGACAGCGAGACGGAGCTGGATGAGACGCCGGTCACGGCCAGGCCCGTAGGCGTAGGCGGCGGCTGTCCCGAGCCGGTCTGGACCAGCTCGTACGCGCCGATGTCACAGCCGGATCCCTGCGGCCTGGTGGTGCCCCGCTGGTCGGTGCCCGTGCAGCCGGGCGTGCTCGACGGGATGGCGTCGACGGCCGGGCTCCCGAAGGGCAGCGCCATGGTCTGGGTCGGGCCGCCGTTGCCCGCCAGCGCACCCAGCTGAGGGTTGGTGTTGCTCATCGATTGGCTAGCCGAGGAAAAGCCGCACGACGACCCGGTGTCGAGGTTGTATCCGGCGTCGGTGATGGCCGCGCCGCCACCGCAGTTGGCGGCGCCCTGGCCGTTGGCCACGATGCTCATGCTCAGTGACATCGTGAAGCCGGTGAAGTTCAGGATGTTGGAATCGAACGGAGCGCTGTTGCCCGAGAACGTCGACTGGGTGATCTGCGTGGCGCCGAAGTTGTCGATCGCGCCGCCGCCGTTCGTCCCGGCCGTGTTGCCGGTGAAGGTGCTGTCGCTGATGTTGAGCGTGGTGTCGTTGTCGATGGCGCCGCCGCCCGGCCCGGTGTTGCCGGTGAACGTGTCGCCGGTTACCGTCGCTGACCCGGCCGCGTTGAGCAGCCCCCCGCCCCCGAAAATCGTCCCCGTGTTGTTGGTGAACGTGTTGTTGGTGATCGTGGCGGTCGCCTGGTTGAAGATCGCGCCGCCTTCCTGGCCCGTGTTGCCGCTGAACGTGCTGGTCGTCACGTTCAGCGTGCCGCTGTTGTTGATACCGCCGCCCGATGTGCCGCTGGATGCCGGTGCGGAGTTGCCGGTGAACGTGCTCCCCGAGATCGTGAGTGAACCGTGGTTGAAGATGCCCCCGCCGCCCTGCTGGCCGTTGTTCGCCAGGCCGTTGTTGACCGTCAGCGATGACAGCGTGAGGCTGCCCGAGGACGACACATCGAAGATGCGGAACACCGGCGTGCCGGACGCGGTGGACCGGGTGATCGTGGCCCCGTTTCCCTGGACCGTCACATTCCCGGTGATGACCGGCAGGCCGACGCCGCCTCCGTCCGTGGTGTTGTTCACTGCGGTCAGCGTGTAGAGGCAGCCGCTCGTGAGGGTGACAGTGCCGCCGCTGCCGTTGGCTGCCGATATCGCCGAGATGAGGTCTGTTGCCGTACACGGGACTGTCGCAGCCAGAGCCGGCGCCGCAACCGCCGCGCTGCCGAATGCGGCGACAACGAGCACGGCGGCCGTTGCGGAAAGACGGCGCACCCAGGAGGCCGGAAGCAAGCCTCGGCCATGCAACATTAGAGCCATCCGGCTCACCGATCCCCCCACTGGACCAACGCGGCCTTTTCGTGATTACTTTTTGTAATTGACGGTAAAGCGTAAGCTTGACAGCAGCTCCCCGTAATCGACGTAGCAGGAACTACGCCATATGCAGGAGCTCGGAAGCCGCGCCGACCACCTCGGGGCTCATGGGGCCCGTGATGCCAGGCGGACCGGACTTACCCCAGTTACTGGACCAGCGCGCGCCATGCAGGCTCTGCCTCAGATCGTCGAGCTGCCCGCTCACCTTGCCATTTTGAGCACGACCTGCGGTCCCGGTGGCCGCCGACTCACATGAGTCTGAACAGCACGTATAAGCGAAAGCTTAAGGACGCGGTTGCGTAACGGCCGGGCAGGCCGAATGATGCATTACATGCAGGTGCCGTCGCAGGTCGAGTACGAGCGAGCGACCAGCGTCGAGCATGCGCTATTGCTGCTGAGCAGGCCGGACCACCACGTCCTGGCGGGCGGCCACAGCCTCATCCCGATGATGAAGCTGCGGCTGGCCCACCCCGGGGTGCTCGTCGACATCAACGGGCTGGCCGAACTCGCCTACATCAGGCGAGACGGCGGCCAGCTGCGCATCGGCGCCCTGGCCCGGCACGCGGACCTGCTCGAGTCGGCCGTCGCGGGCGAGCACTTCCCGATCTTCCACGACGCCGAACGGGTCGTGGCGGATCCGGTCGTCCGGCTGTGGGGCACCGTCGGCGGGTCGCTCTGCCAGGCCGATCCGTCCGAGGACCTGTCCGCGGCGTTCGCCGCGGCACACGCGACTACCGTCATCCGCGGCCAGGACGGCGACCGGGAAGTCCCGGTCCGCGAATTCCACCTCGGCCCCTACGAGACCGTCATCGCCCCCGGCGAGCTGCTGGCCGAGGTCCGGGTCCCGGTGCGGCCCGGCACCGGCAGCGCGTACGAGAAGGTGGCCCGCCGGGTGGGCGACTGGTCGGTCGCCGCCGCCGGCGCCGTCCTGAACGTAAAAAACCAGGTCATCCAGCAAGCGGGCATCGGCCTGACCGCGGTCGGCGCCGAGCATTTCATGGCCGCCGAGGCCGAGGAGTACCTCCGCGGCCGCCCCGCCGCCGAGGACCACTTCACCGCCGCCGCGAAAATCGCCGCCGAGCACTGTCATCCCGTCGCCGACCAGCGCGGACCCGAGGACTACAAGCGCCACCTGGTCGCCGAGCTCACCGCCCGCGCCTTGCGCCGCGCCGCCGCCCGGGCGCTGAGCCCATGACCATGCGGGTCGCGGTGACGGTCAACGGCACCGAGTACGCGCGCGTGGTCGAGCCGCGGCTCCTGCTCATCCACTTCCTCAGGGACGAGCTCGGCCTGACCGGCAGCCACTGGGGCTGCGACACGTCCAACTGCGGCAGCTGCGTGGTGTGGCTGGACGCCAGGCCGGTCAAGGCATGCACGGTGCTCGCCGCGATGGCCGACGGGCGTTCGGTACGTACCGTCGAGGACCTGGAGCAGGACGGCCAGCTCGACCCGGTGCAGCAGGGTTTCGTCGAATGCCACGGCCTGCAGTGCGGTTTCTGCACGCCCGGCATGATGATGACCGCGCGCTGGCTGCTCGACCACCACCCCGACCCGGACGAGGCGGAGATCCGCGAGGCCATCTCCGGCCAGATCTGCCGCTGCACCGGCTACGAGAACATCGTCAGGTCGGTCCGCTGGGCCGCCGAGCACCCCAGGGAAACACGATGACCGCGGGCTTCGGCCGGATGCTGCGCAAGGAGGACCAGCGGTTCATCCGCGGCCTCGGCACCTACGTGGACGACGTTCAGCTGCCCGGCATGCTCTACGGGGCGGTGCTGCGCAGCCCGCACCCGCACGCCAGGATCCTGTCCATCGACACCGTGGCGGCCGAGGCGCACCCCAAGGTCAGGGTGGTCATCACCGGCGAGACGCTGAAACAGCGGAACCTGGCCTGGATGCCGACCCTGTCCGGCGACAGCCAGGCCGTGCTGGCCACCGACAAGGTGCGGTTCCAGGGCCAGGAGGTGGCGTTCGTGGTGGCCGAGGACCACTACGCCGCCCGGGACGCCCTGGAAATGATCGACGTGGAGTACGAGCCGCTGCCCGCGGTGGTCGACGCGCGCCGCGCGCTGGACGCCGCGGCGCCGGTCGTCCGCGACGATCTCGGGGGCAAGGCGGACAACCACATCTTCGACTGGGAGGCCGGTGACGCGGAACGCACCGAGCAGGTGTTCCGCGACGCCGAGGTGACGGTCAGCCAGGACATGCTCTACCCGCGGGTCCACCCGGCGCCGCTGGAGACCTGCGGCATCGTGGCGGACTTCAACCGGGTCAGCGGCAAGCTGACGGTCTGGGCCACCAGCCAGGCCCCGCACGCCCACCGCACCCTGTACGCCATGGTGACCGGCCTGCCCGAGCACAAGATCCGGGTCATCTCGCCGGATCTCGGCGGCGGGTTCGGCAACAAGGTGCCCATCTATCCCGGCTACCTGTGCGCGATCACCGGCTCGATGCTCACCGGCCGGCCGGTGAAGTGGATGGAGGACCGGTCGGAGAACCTGATGGCCGGCTCGTTCGCCCGCGACTTCCACATGCGCGGCGAGCTGGCGGCCAGCCGGGACGGCACGATCAGGGCGGTGCGGGTGAAGGTGCTCGCCGACCACGGCGCGTTCAACGGCGCCGCGCAGCCGACCAAGTACCCGGCCGGGTTCTTCGGCGTGTTCACCGGCTCCTACGACCTGGAGGCGGCGCACTGCCAGGTCACCGGCGTGTACACGAACAAGGCGCCGGGCGGCGTGGCCTACTCCTGCTCGTTCCGCATCACCGAGGCGGTCTACCTGGTCGAGCGGATGGTCGACGTGCTGGCCTTCGATCTCGGCCTGGACCCGGCCGAACTGCGGATGCGCAACCTGCTGCGCCCCGAGCAGTTCCCCTACACCTGCCAGACCGGCTGGGTCTACGACTCCGGCGACTACCCCCGCACGCTGCGGCTGGCCATGGAGATGGCGGGCTACGAAGATCTAAGAAAAGAACAGGAAGCCGAACGGGCCCGGGGTCACCTCACTGGCATCGGTATCAGCTTCTTCACCGAGGCCGTCGGGGCGGGCCCGCGCAAGCACATGGACATCCTGGGGTTCGGCATGGCGGACGGGGTGGAACTGCGCGTCCACCCGACCGGGACCGCGGTGCTCAGGATCGCGGTGCAGACCCAGGGTCAGGGGCACGAGACCACCTTCGCCCAGATCGTCGCCCAGGAGCTCGGCATGTCCGCCGATGACGTCGAGGTGGTGCACGGGGACACCGACCAGACGCCGTTCGGCCTCGGTACCTACGGGTCCCGGTCCACGCCGGTGTCCGGGGCGGCCACCGCGATCGTGGCCAGGAAGGTGCGCGAGCGGGCCCGCATCGTCGCCTCGGCCATGCTCGAGGTCGACCCGGCCGACCTGGACTGGGAAGCTGGCCGCTGGTTCGTCCGGGGCGACCCGGACTCCGGCCGCACGATCGCGGAGATCGCGCTGGCCGCGCACTCCAGCCTGGAGCTGCCGGAGGGCGTCGAGGGGCAGCTGGACGCGACCTGCGTGTACAACCCGCCCAACCTCACCTACCCGTTCGGCGCCTACATCTGCGTGGTCGACGTGGACCCTGGCACCGGCAAGGTCGACGTCCGGCGGTTCATCGCGGTGGACGACTGCGGGGTGCGGATCAACCCGATGATCGTCGAGGGCCAGGTGCACGGCGGGCTCGCCGACGGCATCGGGATGGCGCTGATGGAGAACATCGTCTTCGACGCCGACGGCAACTGCCTGGGCGGCTCGTTCATGGACTACCTGCTGCCCACCTCGCTGGAGTGCCCGTCCTGGGAGCTCGGCGCCACCGTCACCCCGTCGCCGCACCACCCGATCGGGGCCAAGGGGGTGGGCGAGTCCGCCACCGTCGGGTCGCCGCCGGCCGTGGTCAACGCGGTCATCGACGCGCTGCGGCCGTACGGCGTGCGGCACGCGGACATGCCGCTCACCCCGGCCCAGGTGTGGCGGGCCATCCAGGGCCGGCCGTTCCGCACCGACCTGGCGATCACCTGAATCGTCCGGTAAAGATAAACTCGCTCCTTGTGAACAGCGCTGTGACCCATGATCTCCATGACCGGTTCCCGCATGTCGGCAGCCTGGCCGCCGCCCTGGAGACGGTCGGCTACCTGGCGGGCGATCAGCTCGGGGCGGCGCTCTTCCTGGCGGTCCGGATGGGGCAGCCGATCCTGCTCGAGGGCGAGCCGGGCGTGGGCAAGACCGAGGCCGCCAAGGCCCTGGCCGCCGCGATCGACACCCCGCTGGTCCGGCTGCAGTGCTACGAGGGCATCACCGCCTCCGAGGCGCTGTACGAGTGGAACTACCCGCGCCAGCTGCTGGCCATCCGGCTGGCCGAGGCGGCCGGCGAGCGCATCGAGGACAAGGACCTGTTCACCAGCGAGTACCTGCTGCCGCGGCCGCTGCTCACCGCCCTGCTGCACCCCGGTCCCCGGCCCGCCGTGCTGCTCATCGACGAGGTGGACCGGGCCGACGACGAGTTCGAGGCCTTCCTGTTCGAGCTGCTGGCCGAGGCGGCCGTCACCATCCCCGAGCTCGGCACCCAGAAGGCCGCCCTGCCCCCGGTCACCGTGCTGACCTCCAACCGGACCAGGGACCTGCACGACGCGCTCAAGCGCCGGTGCCTGTACCACTGGATCGCCTACCCGGACACCGCCCGCGTCACCGAGATCGTCAGGCGCCGGGTGCCCGAGTCGGGGGAGCGGCTGGCCGGCCAGATCGCCACCGCGGTCGGCCGGCTGCGCAGCCTCGATCTGACCAAGCCGCCGGGCATCTCGGAGGCCATCAGCTGGGCCTTCGCGCTGAGCGTGTTCGGCTCACGGGAGCTTGACGCGGCGGTGGCCGGCCAGACCCTGAGCACGGTGCTCAAGTACCCGGAAGACGAGGAATCGGTGCGCCAGGCCGGGCTGGCGGCCGTGGTCAGCTCCCTTGACTGAGGCGTCTTCCCCGCCAGACGCAGCTGGGCCGGACGTGGCTGGGCCGGACGTGGCCGCGCTGGCGACCGGATTCGGGATCGCCCTGCACACCGCGGGGCTCCCGGTCGGGCCTGACCGCTGCGAGCGGCTGGCCCGCGCGGTGACCGTCATGCGCGCCACCTCGCTGGCCGAGCTCCGCGCCTGCGCGCTGGCCACGATGGTGTCCGATCCCGGCCAGATGGCCACCTTCGACCGGGTGTTCGCGGCCCTGTTCGGCGGCCCGTCGCCGTTCAGGAACCAGGTGCCGCCGGTCATGCCCTCGTTCCAGCCGGCCGAACAGTCCGGCAGCCCCCAGCCTTCGGCTCAGTCTGAGGGCGAGCTGGACGGCAGTCCGTCCGGCCTCCGCGTCTCGGACGCCGTCCCGGCCGCCGCCGACGCGGACGAGCCGCTGGCCGAGGGCCCGGCCCTGCGCCGGGTGGCCTCGGCCGCCGAGCAGCTGCGCGGCCGTGACTTCACCGAGCTGTCCCCGGCCGAACTGCGGCAGCTGGTGTCGCTCATGCGCGAGATGACGCTGGCCGTCCCGCCCCGCCGGACCCGCCGCTACCGGCCCGCCCGGGACGGGAAGCGGCCTGACCTGCGCCGGACGCTGCGGCTGGCGCGGCGCAGCGGCGGGGAGGCCATCCGGTTCGCGCGCCGGGCGCCGCGAGTCCGGCCGCGCCGGCTGGTGGTGCTGTGCGACATCTCGGGCTCCATGGAGCCCTACGCCCGCGCGCTGCTGATGCTCCTCTACGTGCTAGGTGCTGGCCAAGGATGGGCCGGCCAGGTACGGGGCGGCGGCCAGGGGGGAGGCCAGAACCGGCGCGAGGTGTTCAGCTTCGCCACCCGGCTGACCCGGCTGACGCCCGCCCTCGCCGCCGCCAGCCCGGACACCATGCTGGCCAAGGCGGCCGAGGCAGCTCCCGACTGGTCAGGCGGGACCAGGATCGGCGCCGCGGTCAAGGAGTTCAACGACCGCTACGGCAGCCGGGGCATGGCCCGCGGAGCGGTCGTCCTGATCATCTCCGACGGCTGGGAAACCGGCGACCCGGCGCTGCTCGGCGCCCAGATGGCGCGGCTGTCCCGGATGGCGCACCGGATCGTGTGGGCGAATCCGCGGACCCAGTCCCCCCGGTACAGCCCGGAGGTCGGCGGCATGGCCGCCGCGTGGCCGTACTGCGACGCCGTGGTCAGCGCGCACAACCTGGACGCGCTCGACGACCTGCTCGCTGCCCTTCGAGCCCGCTGAGCGCTGCTGGCCTGCTGAGCCCTGCGGGCCCGCTGACCGCCGCCTGGGGGGGAGGGGCGGCGGTCAGCGGGGCGCGGGACAAGCCGCCGGTGCGCAAAGCGGGTGCGCGCCGGCGGCTGGCTCAGGTAACGGTGACCAGGATGGTGTGGTACCCGGTCGCGCCGTTCGGATCGGTCCTGTGCTTCACCGCGGTCTGGGTGTAGCCGCTCTTGTCGGTGGCCCGCACCTCGAGCATGTGCTGGCCGGGGGTGGCGTCCCAGACGTAATACCACTGGCGCCAGGTGTCGATGGTGTCCTGGGCCGGGAGCTTCGCCTGGTAGAAGACGCCGTCGATACCCACCTCGACGGCCTCGATCCCGGTGTGCTGCGCCCAGGCGACCCCGGCGACCGTCACCTGGCCCGCGGTCACGGTGCTGCGGCGCTTCGGCACGTCGATGCGGGATTCGGTCTTGATCGGGGCCTGCTGAGACCACGCCGGCGTCTGCTTGACCCAGTACGCGCTGAACGCGCCGAACGTGGTGAACTCCATGTCCACCACCCACTTGGTCGCGGAGACGTAGCCGTAAAGCCCGGGTATCACCGCCCGCACCGGGTAGCCGTGGGCCTGCGGCAGCGGCTTGCCGTTCATGCCCACCGCGAGCAGCGACTTCCGGCCGTCCATGACCGGCTCGGTGGCCACGCCGATGGTCATCCCCTTGACGTCGCGCATGACGATCTGGTCCGCGCCCGACTGGATGCCGACCTTGCGCAGCACGTCGGCCAGGAGTGTGCCCTGCCAGCGGGCGTTGCCGACATAGTTGCCGCCCACCGCTTCCGAGACGCAGGTCAGGGTGACGTCATGTTCGATCATGGGCATCTTCATCAGCTCGTCGAACGTGATCGTCATCGGGTGGTCGACCATGCCGTGGATCTTCAGCTGCCAAGTCGACGCCGAGACCTGCGGGATGACCAGCGACGTGTCCACGCGGTAGAAATCCGCGTTCGGCGTGTAGAAGGGGGAGATGCCCGGGATGTTCAGCGATTCGGTCACGGGCGGCGGTTTGTACGCGGGCGCGGGCAGCGCCGTCGGTGCCGACGTCGGCGTGGCGCTGGGACCGGTCGTCATCTTCGCCGCCGCCGTGTTCGCCGGTGCGCGCTTGGCCAGGACCTTTCCGCCGACCCCGGCCGTCACCGCCGTCGCGGCGGTGACGCCGCCGACGGTCAGGAACTTACGGCGGTCATAGGTTGTCGTCATCGTGTCCTCCTCCGGGCGCCGTTGCGCGCATGCCCGAGCGGCGCGATCGGCGCTGACGCGCGGAAAAGCCATAGCAGCGCCGCGACGCCGGCCACGCCGCCGACGACCGCGGGCATGACGTCGCCGACGTGACTGGCCGGCCTGGTGATCACGGCGAAGGCGGCGAACAGGGTGAACGCCCCGATGCCGGCCACGCCGAGCGCGGGGGCGCGCCGGGCCAGCCCTCCGATCACCATCGCGACGACGGCGAAGGTGGCATACATGCCGAGCAAGAGCACGGTCCGGCCTTCCGCCCCGAAGTGCTGGAGCGCGACGTTCCGCAGCGCGGCCGGCGTCCGGTCGATGAACACGGCGGCCAGCGCGCTGACCGGCGAGGTGGCCGACCGGAGCAGCGCCGCGGCCAGGGTGGAGACGCCGATCACGACGGCGACAGCGAGGATCTCCGTCGCCGCGCCGACCATCAGCCCGCGCCGGCTGGCTTCCCGCCGGCGTTGCTGGTCGGCCTGCCAGTTCTCCGGGTAGACGCCCGCGTCGGGCGCCGTGAGCATCAGATCGGCCCTGAACCTCGTGTCGGCCCTGGACCTCGTATCGGCGAGCCCGGGCTCGATGTAGCTGCCCGGGCCGAGGTAGGCGCCGCCCGCGAAGCCGTCCTGCGCCCTGGCGAAGTCGTTCACGTCGCCGGCGTAGCTGGTCGCGTTCCAGTCGTAGCCGTTCACGTCGCCGGCGTACTCGCCGGCCCCCTGGCCGTAGCCGCCATCCGCACCGGTGTAGCCGCCGTCGGTGCTTGTATAGCCGCCGCCGGACCGGGCGTAGCCGTCCACGGCGCCGTCGAAGCCGTCCGTAACGCCTGAATATCCGTCAACGGTCCCGGCGTAACCGTTCGCGGTCCCGGCGTAACCGTGGCTCGCCCCGCCGTGGCCATCTCCGCCCGGCCCGTACCCGTTCTGGCCGTACCCGTTGCCGCCGTACCCGTCCGCGGTCCCGTCGTAACCGTCCCATGTGTCACCGTAGCCAGCCGAGCCGTAGCCAGCCGAGCCGTAGTCGTTCCCGGCCGCAGGGAAGGCCGCCGTGGCGACGGCCGCCTGATGGCCGCGCTCGCCCGATTCGCCGAAGGCATGCTGGTAGCCGTCCTGGCCGCGGTAACCCGCGGCCGCCGGGTAGGCGTCCATGCGATCCGTGCCTGAACGGCGGTCCGCCTGCTCAGCTTCGGCGTCCCGGTAGGACGGCCAGCCCTCGGCCGGGGTCGCGTGCGGCCAGCGCTCCTGGCGAGGCGGCATCCGATGCGACGGGTCGTAGCTCATATCTCTATTCACGGTCCTGATGGCTGGTGCCGTTTGATGTTTGCCCTGTGGGTAACCAACCGGTAAGAAAGCGGAGATCCTGACCGCGTGGGTCAGACCGGGACTTCGCGCCCCACGTCCGCGGCGAACGCCGGATCCGGCTCCGGCTCGCGGACCAGGCCGGGCCGGGCGCCGGGCCCCGTGAGCTCGGCGGCGGCGATCGCGGCGTCGGCGACCGCGGCCACCGGCTCGGCGGCAACCGCGCGCCTGGCCAGCTCGTTCCTGATCAGCCAGCCGGCCGCCACGATCAGCAACGGCATGCCGTAGGCGATCGCGTCGTGCAGCCGCCACGGGATGTTGAACCGGCCCAGGCTCGGCTCGGCCGCGTAGTACCCGCCCGCGGCGAACGCCAGCCATTCCGGCCGGCCGTCGAGGGCGACCAGCATGACCAGCAGCAGCGAGTACCACTGGTAGTGCGGGGTGGTGACGGCCAGCGCGCCCGCGGTCATCATGAGGGCGCCCTGCCAGGGCCGGTCGGGATCGGAGAACTGCAGCACGGCGAAGGCGAGCGCCGCCAGGATGAGCACCGCCACCACGCTGGCCAGCGGCCCGGTGATGAACAGGCCGATGATCCCGTACCTGGTCCCGGTGGTGTAGTTCTCCTGCTGCAGGTAGCCAGGCAGGAATCCGATCACCTTGCCGCCGACGCGGAGCACGTGCGGGAGGTAGACCGCGATGAACGCGCCGCCCGCGGAGAGGGCCACCGTCAGCCAGCGGCGCCGCAGCAGCGCGGGCACGGCCAGCGCGGGTGTCAGCTTGGTCGCCACGGCCAGGCCGAGCAGGATCCCGCCGACGATCGTCCGGCGGGTGGTACGGGCCGTGGCCAGCACCAGCACGGCGGCGGCGGCGATGCCCACGGCGATCACGTCCACGTGCGCGCTGTTGCCGGCCTCGAGGGCCACCGTCGGGCACCACGACCACAGCGCGGCCATCCGCACGTCCCGGCCCAGCCGTTTCAGGCCGAACAGCAGCAGGACCGTGACGAGCACGGCAGCCAGCGCCGTGGTGGCCTGGATGGGCGTGCTCGAGTCGCTGCCGTCCGGCAGGTAGTGCACCCCGAGGAAGTACGCCTCGGCGACCGGAGGGTAGATGGTGGGCACGGTCGGCCGGTTGATCCTGGTGCAGCCCGGGGTGAGTTCGGCGGCCGGGTGGAGGGCGACGTAAGACGCCCTGACGCAGTACTCGCCGCGCGGGTAGAACAGGAACTCGTTCCGCAGCCCGGTGAGCTGCGTCGCGGTGGGAACGTACTGGTACGGGTCGATGCCCGCGGCCTGCACCTTGCCGTCCCAGACGTAGCGGTAGAGGTCGTTGCTGTTCTGCGGCGGCGCGGCCACCGCGGCCACCTGGACGGCGATCCCGCCGAGCAGGATGAGCGCCACGGCGGCCCGTCGCGGCACCTTCCGCAGCAGCCAGGCGGCGGCGATGAACGCGAGCCACGCGCCCATCAGCAGCGGCAGCGGGCGTATCCGCGCCGGGTTGATGCCCGGGCGGACGAGCAGCAGCACCAGGCCGGCCAGCACCGCCAGGGCCAGGCCGATGGCGGCCACCCGGATTTTTCCGTTCATGCTGCGAAGAGTTCCATCTGTCTGGGCGGAATGATCATCCGCGGTCTGGGCGGTAAGCATTCTGTAACAGCGTGACGACGGGTCGTTCGGAACAAACCTGGCAGCCGCCGATGGAGGCGAACCAGCGCCCGTCGACCGTCCAGATCTCCACCTCGCCGAGCCCGGCGTCGTAGGCCACGTCGGTGATGTGGTCGGCGCCGACGTAGGCCCAGGGGAACCAGGCGCTGGCCGATTCGCCGTGGCACAGCCGGACCTGCTCGCGGCGCAGCGGCGAGCCGGGCGGCTCGAGCTCGACGATGGCGCGGCCCTGCGGCGCGAGCAGTTCGGCCACCCGGCGGAGCAGGGCGGCCGGGTCGCCGCCGATCCCGATGTTCCCGTCCGCGAGCAGCACCGTGGTCCAGCGGCCGGTGCCCGGCACGCGGTCGAACACGTCGCGCAGCATGACCAGCGCGCCCGAGGACCGGGCCAGGTCGACGGCGTACGGCGTGATGTCGATGCCCATGGCGGGGATGCCGCGCTCAGACAGGGCGACGGTCAGCCGGCCCGGTCCCGAGCCGATATCGAGCGTGGGGCCCTCGCACCGGTCCAGGATCGATTTGTCGCCGGGACTCTCGCGCAGCCAGCCATCCACCGGGAGAGGCTTGCGGCTCCCGTCGGCGTGCTCGATCTCCGGCCTGGCCCAGCCGGCCAGCGCGTGCTCGTAAAGTTCCCCGATCACGCGGACTCCTAACGCTAGATCCCTGGATGATCACGGGCAGGTACGGCATGCGGCCCGCGATCGCTCGATTGCCCCGCCGCTCCCGGCGGCGCAAAGCATCCCTCAGTGTTAACCCAGGCAGAATTTCGCGGGGCCAGTTCGGCGCCGAACAGGCCTGATCTAACAGAATCGTCACTGTGCTTACGGAGTCGTGACGCTTTTGCCTTGTTTGCTGGCTTCACTGGCTGTTTACGTCTTAACGTGGAGGCGTAATCACTGCCCTGTAACAGAATCGGGAATCCTTTGGTAAGCAACCCCGATCCACCAGGCCGGATCGTCGTTGTCGACGACGACCCGACCGTGGCGGATGTCGTCGGGCGTTACCTCGTGCGCGACGGCCACACGGTCGAGTGCGTGCACGACGGATACGAGGCGCTGCGCCGGGTGGCTGAGGAGCCGCCCGATCTCGTCGTCCTCGACCTCATGCTGCCCGGCATGGACGGCCTCGAGGTGTGCCGCAGGCTGCGGGCCCGGTGGCCGATTCCGGTGGTCATGCTGACCGCCCTCGGCGACGAGACCGATCGCCTCGTCGGCTTCGAAACCGGGGCGGACGACTACGTCACCAAGCCCTTCAGCCCGCGTGAGCTGGCCCTCCGCGTGCGTTCGGTGCTGCGCAGGTCTCGTGGCGCCGGTCTTCCCGACAAGCTTGACCTCGGCGCCATCACCGACGGCGACCTGGTCGTGGACCTTTCCGCGCACGAAGTCAGGGCCGAAGGCAAGCTGATCCAGCTGACCTCGCGCGAGTATGACCTGCTGGTCTTCCTGATGCGGAACCCGCGCAAGGCGTTCACCAGGGAGCAGCTGCTGACCGAGGTGTGGAGCTGGACGTTCGGCGACACCTCGACCGTCACCGTGCACGTGCGGCGGCTGCGTGAGAAACTCGAGCCCGACCCGACCATGCCCAGGCGCATCGTGACCGTGTGGGGCGTCGGCTACCGATACGAGCCGGAGGCGGCGTGACCGGCGAACACGTCCTCGCCTCGCAGCTGCTGCCGTTTGGCATTCAGGTTTCCGACCTCGCGTACATCGCGCTGTGGACGCTGGTGGCGGCGGTGGTCATCAGCGCGATCGGGATCGGTTTCCTGCGCCTGTTCGCCGGCCGCTCGCTCGGCCTGATGATCACCGTCGTGGTGGCGGCCTCGATGCTGGCCTCGATGACCGGGGTGGGCGTCATCGTCCGCCGGATGATAGGCACGGCCAGCGACCGCAACGTGATGCTGACCCTGATCCCGATCGGCGCCCTGGCCGGGTTCGCGGTGGCGCTGGTGGTTGCGCGCCGGCTGACCAAGGCCAGCCGGGCGCTGTCCTCAGCGGTGCAGGGGGTCGGTGACAACGGGGTCTACGTGCCCCCGTCCCGGCCTCTGCCGGCTGAGCTGTCCGAGCTGTCCGCCGAGCTCACCGCTACCCACGAACGACTGGCCCAGGCCCGGTCCAGGGAGCGGGCGCTGGAGGCCAGCCGGCGTGAGCTCGTCGCCTGGGTCAGCCACGACCTGCGCACTCCGCTGGCCGGCCTGCGGGCCATGGCCGAGGCGCTGGAAGACCAGGTCGTGATCGATCCGCGCGAGGTGTCGCAGTACCACTCGCAGATCCGCCGCGAGGTGGACCGGCTCACCGTGATGATCGACGACCTGTTCGAGCTGTCCCGCATCCACGCGGGCGCGCTGCGGCTGTCCAAGCGGATGGTCGGGCTCGAGGACCTGGTCGCCGAGGTCGTGGCCAGCGCCGAGCCGGTCGCGCGGCACAAGGGCGTCCGGCTCACCGGGGCCGCGGTACGGGGCATGCCCGTCTTCGTCGACTCCGCCGAGATGGGCCGGGCCCTGCGCAACCTGGTGACCAACGCGATCAGGCACACCCCGGCCGACGGCGGCGTGGACGTGCTGGCCGAGGTGCAGAGCGGGATGGCCTGCGTGAGCGTCTCCGATGCCTGCGGCGGGATCTCGCCCGATGACCTGCCGCGGGTGTTCGACGTGGCGTTCCGCGGCGAGTCGGCCCGCACCCCGGGGCCGCAGTCGGGCGGCGGGCTCGGCCTGTCCA
Organism: uncultured Actinomycetes bacterium; assembly: GCA_963722275.1. Lineage (GTDB taxonomy): Bacteria > Actinomycetota > Actinomycetes > Streptosporangiales > Streptosporangiaceae > Palsa-504. Next base: position 207,608 of record CAVRMX010000016.1, read on the forward strand.
TCGCGCGCGGCATCGTCGAGGCGCACTCCGGTCAGATCGCCGTCCGCAACGCCGGCCCTGGCTGCCAGTTCCTCATCAGGCTGCCGCTGGGCCGCCCCGGCGTGCCCGCCATCAACCGCACCATCCCGCGCCGGCGGGACGGCGCTCCCGCGACGGCAGGCCCGGCCCCGGCAGGCCCCGGCCCCGACCAGCCCCGGGCCATCCCTACTCGCTGACTACCTGCATGGTTGCTGCGTGAACTGCCCGGCCCCGCAGGCGCCGAGATCGAGCTGATCCCCCTGCCCAGCTCGACCCGCAGGCTCTCGCCATCAGTAACAGACCCCGCCGCCGCGCAAGCGTCGCCTGTGACACAAGTTACCGCTGCGCTGATGCCTTTCCTGGTACGAAATTATTGTGGATTGTTAAACCCCTCATAGGGGGTGTAACAATCCACAATAACGAAAAAAGGTTCTAGGTCTGGGCTAGGGCGGGTTCGCGGAGGGGGGCCCGGGCGAATTCGGCGATGCCCTCGGCGAAGCTCGTCTGGGCCCGGAAGCCGAGGTCCCGGGCGGCGCCCTCCGGGGAGGCCACGATGTGCCTGACGTCGCCGAGGCGGTACTGCCCGGTCACCACGGGCTCGATGCCGCCGAACGCGCCCGCCAGCGCCCCGGCCATCTCGCCCACCGTGTGCGGCTCGCCGCTGGCCACGTTGTAGCAGCGCAGGCCCTCACCCGGAGCGCCGTCGGCCATAGCCCGGTCGACCGCCTCCAGGGCCAGCAGGTTGGCCTGGGCCACGTCGCGGACGTGCACGAAGTCGCGGCGCTGGCCGCCGTCCTCGAACACCCGCGGCGGCACGCCGTTCTCCAGGCAGGAGCGGAAGATCGCGGCCACGCCCGAGTACGGGGTGTCGCGCGGCATCCGCGGGCCGTACACGTTGTGGTACCGCAGCCCGACCGCGACACCGCCGGTCAGCCGCGCCCAGCTCGCCGACAGGTGCTCCTGCCCCACCTTGCTGGCGGCGTAGGCGTTCCGCGGGTCCAGCGCCGCCTCCTCGCCCACCGTCGTCGTATCCAGCGGCGACCCGCACTGGGGGCAGCGCGGCTCGAACCGGCCCGCGGCCAGGTCGGCCGGGTCCCTGGGCGACGGCCGCACCCGGCCGTGCGCCGCGCAGTCGTACGCTCCTTCGCCGTACACGACCATCGACGACGCGAAGACCAGCCTGCCGATGCCGTGCCGGCCCATGGCCTCGAGCAGCACCGCGGTGCCTGTGACGTTGACATCTGAATAAAGAGGCAGGTCGGACAGGTCCACGCCGAGCCCGACCATGGCGGCCTGGTGGCATACCGCGTCCACCCCGGCCAGCGCCGCGTCCACCGCGGCCGGGTCGCGGACGTCGCCGACGACAAGCTCCCCGGAAACATGGTCCGGCCTGCCGTTGTGCACGGCCGGCGTGAGTGAGTCCAGGCCGCGGACCTCATGGCCCGCCGCCCGCATGGTCTCGGCAATGTGCGACCCGATGAAGCCGGCCGCCCCCGTCACTAGTACGCGCATGACTGCAGCTAACCACCGGGCCCGCGCGGGCCCGGCCGCAGGAAACAGACCGTCACACCTTCGTAAGGCCCGATCAGCCATTTTTCCGGCCTAACCGGGCCAGCCAGAAAGTACTGTCAGGCGCCATGGAAATCGATGTCGTCCTGCCGTGCCTCAACGAGGCAGGCGCACTGCCCTGGGTGCTTTCCCGTATGCCGTCCGGCTACCGGCCTATCGTCGCGGACAACGGCTCCACCGACGACTCGGCCGCCATCGCCGCGGCCTACGGAGCGCAGGTGGTGCACGTCCCCCAGCGCGGTTTCGGCGCCGCCTGCCACGCCGGGCTGCTCGCGGCGAGCAGCGACATCGTCTGCGTCATGGATGCCGACGCCTCCTTCGACCCAGGCGACCTGCCCCTGGTGGCGGGCCCGGTGAAAACCAACGCCGCCGACCTGATGCTGGGCCGGCGAAGCACGCAGGGCAAGGGCGCCTGGCCGCTGCACGCCCGGATCGGCAACCGGGTCCTGGCCGCCGAACTCCGCCGCCGCGTCGGCGTCCCGGTGCGGGATCTCGGCCCGATGCGGGCCGCCCGGCGGGAGGCCCTGCTCGACCTGGCGCTGAAAGACCGGCGGTTCGGCTACCCGCTGGAAATGGTGGTGCGCGCCGCCGAGGCCGGCTGGCGGATCGCGGAGACACCCATCCCGTATCACCCGCGGACCGGCAAGTCGAAGGTCACCGGCACGCTGGGCGGCACCCTCCGGACCGTGCGGGACATGCGGCGGGTGCTCGCCTCCATCGCGGCCCCGGCCCCGATCGCGGCACAGACGATCCCGGCACAGACGATCCCAGCACAGACGATCGCAGCGCGGGCCTCGTCGTGACCGGCGACATCTACACCGGCAGGCACCGCCGGGACGGTGCCCTCGGCGCGGCCAAGCCGGACGCTCCCGCCTGGAGCCTGGCCGGCCTGCTGCTGGCGGCGCAGGTCGTGGTGATCGCCAAGGAGCCCGTTCCCGGGCGGGTGAAGACCAGGCTCACGCCGCCGTTCACGCCCGTGGAGGCGGCCGCCCTGGCCGAGGCGTCGCTGGCCGACACGCTGGCCGCGGTGGCGGAAACCACCGTCGCCAGACGGGTGCTCGCCCTGGCCGGCGCGCCCGGGCGCTGGCTGCCGCCCGGATTCGACGTGATCGGGCAGCGCGGCGCGGGCCTGGACGAGCGGATCGCCTGGGCGCTCGCCGACGCGCGGGTGACGCTGCCGCTGCCCGTGGTGCTGATCGGGATGGACACCCCGCAGGTGACGCCGGGCCTGCTGGCCGCGGCGGCCGAGCCGCTGGTGTCCAAGACCGCGGACGCCACCTTCGGCATGGCCGAGGACGGCGGCTTCTGGCTGCTCGGCCTGCGGGAGGTCGATCCCGCCCTCATCCTCGGCGTGCCGATGTCCCAGCCGGACACCGGTCCCCGCCAGCTGGCCCGGCTCGAGCAGGCGGGCCTGCGGATCCGGATGCTGCCCGAGCTCACCGACGTGGACACGGTCAGCGAAGCCGAACGCGTCGCCGCCGTGACGCCGGGATCCCGCTTCGCGGCCTGCATGGCCAGGCTGCGGGACGGCGCCCAGCAGACGGTCGCGGCCGCCGGTTAGGTCATTTCGGCCAGCTGGGAACACGCCGATAGCCGAGAGTGGTTAAATGGTTCTGGTTGCACGAAGTTCGTGTACGTGTCACAGCGCCTGCGAAATTCTGACCGCGGGTGTCTTGCATTTCTGAACGCCCGGCCCGCCAGGGCAGTCCGCCAGGGCAGTGGTCGCAGCAACCCGGGACGCACGACCGTGGTTCCCGAAATCGTCACAGTAGGAGAAGTACATGCCTCAGGGCACCGTGAAGTGGTTCAACTCGGACAAGGGCTACGGTTTCATCGCGCCCGACGACGGCTCGGCCGACGTCTTCGTCCACCACTCCACCATCAAGATCGACGGCTTCCGCACCCTCCAGGAGAACCAGCGGGTTGAGTACACCGCTGGGCGCGGCCCGAAGGGCCCGCAGGCGGAAGAGGTTCACCCGCTGTAACACGACACGAAACCAGCTGCGGGGCGGTCCCTTCCGGGACCGCCCCGCAGTGTTTACCCCAGAGCCGTCAGGCCACCGGGCCGGTGACCGTGACGAGGCTGCCGTAGGTCAGGTACGGGTACGCCTTCTTGGCCGCGTCCCAGGGCAGCTCGACGCAGCCCAGGCTCTGGTACGACCCGTAGCTGTACCGGCTGAACTGGTGGACCGCGTCGCCGCCGTTGAAGTAGGACGCGTAGTACACCGGGTCGTTGTACTTCGTGCCGTCCGGGTTGGTCCCCTTCATGTAGCTGAAGTAGTACTTCAGGTAGACGGGGAAGGTGCCGTCCGCGGTGGGGGAGGCCGGGATGCCGGTGTTGGCCGCGCTCTTGAGCACCACGCGGCCGTTGTGCCAGATGGTCAGCGTCTCCAGGTAGTGCTGATTGGCCAGCGCGTAGGTGTAGCCGTTCGGGTTCTTCTGGCCCTTGGCCACCGCGGTGAGCAGGCGGGACCAGACGGCCTTGCCCGCGCTCCCGTCCATGGTCAGGCCGTGCACCGACTCGAAGGCCCTGACGGCGCCGACGTCCAGGATGTTGCCCGAGCCGGCCTTCCACTGCGACCGCAGGCTCCACGGGTAGCCGCCCTGCCAGCTGAAGGTCCCGGCGGGGGCGCTGTAGGCGGCGGCGAGCTGCGCCTTGGCGTTGGCCGTGCTGATCACCTGATGGGACTTGGACGTCCAGGTCAGCGGCAGGTACCCGAGCTGGGTCAGCAACTGCTGCAGCCGCATGGTGCCGAACGACCCGGTGGTGAAGCTCTGGCTCACGTTGGAGCCGAGCGTCCCTCCGTTACCCGCGTTCGCTCCCGCGGCCGAGACCACGCCGGCCAGGCCGCCCGGGATCTTGACCGTGACCTTGGTGTTCTCGAGGTATCCCACCGTGGGGGTGAAGACCGCGGCGTCGCCGGAGACCGCCCAGTGGCCCGCGATCGACGGCGACAGCGCCGGCATCGGCGAGTTGGGGGCCAGCGGCGCGGAGAACTGCACCCGGATGGCGCTGGTGCCGTTGACGCCCTTCGCGCCCGCGGCCGGGGTCACCGAGACCAGCGAAAGGCCGCCGGCCGGCTGCAGCGGCTTGTACGCGCTCACCGAGCCCGCCGACGACACCAGGGAGGCGTGGCTGCCCGGTGACGCGAACGCCACGATCATCACCCCGGCCGCGAGGACAAGCGCGGCGCTGCTGGCGGTGAGGGCCACCCCCCTTCTCCTGGTCGGCCTGGAAAAACTGAAAGACTGCCAGATTCGCTTAGCTGCGGAACTCTCACTACTCGTCAGCAAGGTTTGCTTCCTCCGGAACCATCCGGATCCCGACACGGCGCCGTCCCCTCCACGTGTTTTCACAACTGGACAACAATTTCAGGCCTCAACCCTGGAAGTAAGCACAACAAGATGGCGACTCCTCCTACAGACAGACGCGCACGCGCCGGAAAAGGTTGCCGACATCAGCCGATCCCGCCCGCCGCCGGCGGCATGCCGGGCCTGCTCTCCGGAGCGTTGCTGTCAGTAATCGGATGAACCCGCACCGGCCGGGGGTTGGCCAGCACAAAGATCAGCTTACCCAGCCGCCGCGCCCCGGGACACCCCGGCGGCGCGGGTGCCGCCCGGCGCGCCCGGGCCAGGGTCCCGTCAGGGCAGGATGCCGAACGGCCGCGGCAGAGCCGCCCCCGCGCACTCGATCCGCCCATTCGCCCAGGCCGGGCCGGGCGGCCTTGGCGGTTATTGAGCCAGGTAATTCATAAACCGCTGGATAATGCGCCACCGCTAATGCGCGGCACGCTGCGCCGGTCCCCGGCCGGGCCATTGCGAATGCCCCGGCCGCGAGCCCGGGCATTCGGCACATTGTCCTGGTCCGCAGGTCACCGCATTCCGTCCCGAGCATTGTGATCAACGCTTCGGAGATACGCGGGTGCGGCGGCGGCGGCCATGACTGCCATGACCCATGGGCCGCCCTGCGTCCAGGGAGGACGGCCCGCCGTAATCCCTGGACGAAACCCTGACGGCGCTGTGACCTGCCCGGCAGGGCTCCGGACGCGGTGCGTCCGTAACCTCCCCGCAATATCGCTGGTAACGGAGAGAGCCGTAATAACTACCGTCCGCCTCCGCGGCCGGCCGTGCGGCGGGCCCGCGGCGTGCGGCCGCCTATCACCGGGGGAATTCCGGTTTCGGCCGGCGCCCCGTCACCTGCGGCGTAAGGACTTAGCAATGAATTACCAAGGTTTCGGCGCCGCTTGAGCATTAAAACCGGACAAAACGCGAATCTGGAGAATTCTCTAATCCCGGCTACCCCCGGGTCTATGGTGATGAATCGGGAGCGGCACAGCGGACACCCATGGAGGTGGATTGAATGCTCAGCGGGCATCGGTCCGCATGGCGCCGCCGCAGTAGTAGAAGTCGCGCGGCGCGTATTGCGGTCCCTCTCGCCATTCCGATGGCGTTGGGCCTGACGCTCGGGATCATCCTTGCGGTCTCGAGTGGTAACACCACGCACATAGCCCAGTCGGCCCTGGGGGCCTCGGCCAGCCCGTCCGGCAGTGCTTCCGCGGCCGCCGCGCCAGCCGCGGCGGCGGCGACGCCCGCGGCCACGGCGGCCGCGGCGGCGGCAGTGCCGCCGGCCGCCACCTTCGCCAACGGGCAGACGGCCTTCCGGCAGCTCGGTGACGTGGCGACGACCCCGGTCGACGGCGCGGGCAACGCGATCAGCCTGAACCAGTCGGCGGCGCAGGCGGCCGCGTCGGGCAACTGCAGCCTGGCCGTGCCGGCCAACCCGCTGAGCGCGGCAGGGCTGGCCACGCCCTGGCAGCTCGGCGACGGCTGCTCGATGGCCAACGCCGGTACCCAGGGCGCGTTCGTCGAGGCCACCATCCTCGCCCCGAACGGCCAGGTCGAGGTGTACAACCCGCTGGTCATCACGGCGGGCACCACCCCGGCCGCCGCGCCGGCCGCACCGACGATCGCGCGCGGCTCGCAGGTGATCATCAACGTCGGCTTCAACGGCACCAACCTGGCCCTGACCGGCCAGGGCACCCGGCAGGGCCGCTGCGTGGACGCGCTCGGCCAGTCCGTGATCGGCCAGGTCTCGGCGTGCAACGCCGTCGCCTTCTACAACCTGGCCAACCGCGAGATCGCGCGGGGCACGCTGACGGTCCCGCCGGCGGGCACCTCGACCGACGGCCAGCCGTGCATGACCACGCGTGACTTCGGCATGGTCGACCAGGACCAGAGCGACAACGTGATCACCACGTACCTGATCAACGGCAACGGCCAGACCGCACAGAACTCCGCGGCCAACGCGGGTGCGCTCGCCGGCGCCACCACCCTGGCCAACGGCAGCGACAACAAGCTGCTCGCCGCCTTCCTGGACGCGGCGAACGGGTGCACGGATTTCCACGCGACCGACACCACCGACCCGACCGGCATGTCTGGCTCGCAGGCGCTGAACGAGCTGAGCGCCCGCGTCAACCAGAAGGGGACCGTCGCCGTGGTTCCGACCAACGACGAGATGACCCTGGTCGCCGGCGCGTTCAGCGTCGCCAAGACGAACGTCTACCGTTCGCTGGTGGACCAGCCCCAGCTGGCCGGCAACGTCAACGCGACGCAGGTCGCGATGGACTACTGCCAGAACCTGGTGAACATCCAGCCGGCCCGTAACCAGCTGGACATGACCAGGGAGCTGGCCTTCGGCACCCCGGTCGCGGCCGTCGGCAACAGCCTGGCCACGTTCATGGGCAACCGGCTCGCCATGTCGTTCGTCAACCTCGGCTGCGCCAACTTCGGCCTGGCCAACCCGGTCACCGTCACCCTCGACGGCAACATGGTGGCCACCGCGGTCACCTTCAATACCGCTCAGCAGGCGGCGAAGGCGCCGGCCGCGGTGACCCCGACCGCCAGCGCCAGCGCCGGCACCGGCGGTCCCGGTGGCGGTACCGCGGGCCCGCCCACCAGGCAGCACCGGGTGGGACACCGGTTCCAGAACCCGTCCCGCATGTAACGAGGAGGGCCGGTACTCGCAGATGACCAGCTAGCCCGGCCCGGTCCATCAGCTCCATGGCGAAGGCGGCCCCGAGGAAACTCGGGGCCGCCTTCGCCATGTCGGCGTAATACCAGGACCATCTCCGGGTGCCCGTCCAGCAATCGGTTGCGGCGCCAGGATGCACGTGCACCGACGTATCACGAAGCTATCTCGATCCACCAAAATGCCGCCTGACCTGCGGCGTAAGGACTTGGCAAGGAATTTCAGAAGTTTCAGTGCCGCCTCGGCCGAAACCTTAAAAAAGCCTTACATGGCCCGAATCTTCTGAATTCGCCGATCTTGTCATCGGCCCAGGTCTAGCGTGATGCACCGGGAGCGTCACAGGGGACATCCATGGAGGTGTATTGAATGCTCAGCGGGCATCGGTCCGCATCGGGCCGTCGCGGCAAGAGCCGCGCGGCACGTCTTGCGGTCCCTCTCGCGATTCCGATGGCGTTGGGCCTGACGCTCGGGATCATCCTTGCCGTCTCGAGCGGTAACACCACGCACATAGCCCAGACGGCAGTGGGAGACTCGGCCAGCCCGTCCGCCAGTGCCTCCCCGTCGGGGGCCTCGACCGCCCCGGCCGTGGCGGCCGTGTCGTCGAACAATCCCAACTGCGACATCATCGTCCCGGCCCGCCCGCTCAGCGCGAAGGGCCTGGCTACGCCGTACCAGCTCACCGGCCCGGCCGGGACGTCGGCGGCGGACTCCGGCTGCACCATGGCCAACGCGGCCAACCTCGGGGCGTTCGTCCAGGCCACCATCCTGAACCCGCGCACCGGCGCGCTGTCGGTCTACAACCCCCTGGTCATCACCCAGGGCACCACGCCGTCCGCCGCGCCGGTGGTGCCGAAGCTGCCCAGGAACGCGATCGTCACCATCGACTTCGGGTTCAACGGCACGAACCTGACCCAGGTGGGCGCGACGCCCAACGCGCTGCGCCAGGGCAACTGCGTCAACGGCCTGGGATCGGTCTTCGGCCAGCAGTCGTTCTGCAACGGCATCAACTTCTTCAACACGGCGCTCCTGATGATGCGCGAAGGGCGGCTGCGGGTACCCGCCGCCGGGACCTCGGCGAAGATCGTGCCGACGGCAGGGGCCATCGGCACCGGCAACACCTGCCCGACCGTCCGTAACTTCGACATGATCGACCAGGACCAGAGCGACAACGTGACCAGCGTTTACCTGCTCAACCCGACCACCGGCCAGACCGCCCAGGACAACGCGGCCAACGCGGCCAACCTGACGGGTACGCAGGCACTGTCCAACGGCAGCGATAACGCCCTGATCGACAAGTTCATGGACCCGGCGCTCGGCTGCACCCCGTTCATGGCGCCCGACCTGGCGAACAACAACACCCCGACCACCTCGCAGGCGCTCGACGAGCTCCTGGCCGCCAGGAACGAGCCGAGGGTCGCCGCGCTGGTGCCGGAGAACGACGAGATGGTGCTGGACGCCAACGGCGCCCTCGACCCGGCCAAGACCAACCTCTACCGGGCCGAAGTCGGCCAGCCGGCCATCAACGCGCGGAACAACAGGAACGACAGCCCGGCCAACTACTGCCAGAACATGGTCAACATCCAGACCCCGTTCCTGGCGGCTAACCAGGCCGCCCTCGCCGGCACCGCGTCACCGGTGCCCGCCGTGGGCGAGAACCTGTTCACCTTCCTGGCCAACCGGCTGCTCATGTCCTTCGCCAACCTGGGCTGCCAGAACTTCGGCCTCACCAACCCCGTCACTGTCGTCCTCGACGGGGCCGGCGCGGCCATGTCGGCTACCTTCAACACCACCCCGCAGCAGGCGAGCAACACGGCCGGAGCGGGCGGCGGTGCCGGCGGCGGCGGCGGCGGTGGCGGCGGCGCCGGCACGGGCGGCGGCACGCAGGCGGCCTGGCAGCAGATCTGGCAGCAGTGGGCAGGCCAGGGCCACCGCAAGGGCCGTGACCACCACCAGCTGATGGACCCGTCAGGAATGTAGGGGGACCGGATCTGGCCAGCACGGTCTTAGTTCCGGTCGGCCTGGCCAGCGGGCACTGCGCGCCACGGTGACCCCGGGAGCCTCCCGGGGTCACCGTGGCGTCGGACCTCATGGTCTTCCCGGGAGCATCGCGATGCAGAAGATCAGTAACGCCGGGCCGGCGCCGCGGGGCCGCCCGCGGCTACCCGAGGTTCGCCGAGCCGGCGTAGTAGTTGCCGGCCGCGGAGGTGCCGAGCGGGGCACTGGCGGCGTCGGCGGGCAGCGACGACGGCGAGACGAACGTGCTGCCCTGCGGGCCGGCCTGCACGGCCAGGCCGAGCGCGCTCCCCTTCAGGTACTGCGACCAGGGCAGGAACCACTCGGTCCAGCCGTCGTCCCACTTGCCCGCGGCCGTGCTGGCGGTGACGGTGATCGGGTCGCCGGGGATGGACATGTTGTAGTAGGTCTGCGCGGCGGCGGGCGGCAGGTTCACGCACCCGTGGCTCACGTTCGAGGTGCCCTGGTTCACCACCGACCAGGGGGCCGAGTGGTAGTAGTCGCCGCTGAAGGTGAACCGGACCGCGAAGTTGACCAGCTCGTTGTAGTAGCCGGCGCTGCCGGGCGCACCGCCGCCGACCATCCGGACCGGATTGGCCTTCTCCACGCTCAGGTAGGTGCCGTCCGGGGTCGGCAGGCTGGCCCGGCCGGTGCTGATCGGCCACTGGTAGGCGAGCTTGCCGTTCAGGTAGATCTGGGTCCGGTGGCTGGTCGTGCTGGCCACGGCGACCAGCGCCCGGCCGATGTCGAAGGTCTGGGTCAGGTTGCGCGCACCGTACACGCCCTTGGCGCCCTCCACCCCGTTCAGGCGCCCGGTCAGGCTGACCGTGGTGTAGGCCGGCCAGTAGTCCCGCGGCCGGAAGTACAGGCGCTGGTCGCCGTCCCAGTACCAGGCGCCGATCACCGGCTTGGAGGTGGTCAGCTCGAGCGACCGCTCGACCGCCGCCTTGTCGGTGATGGGCGCGCTGAACGTCAAGATGATCGGCATGCCGACGCCGTAGCTCTGCTGGTACCCCTCGAAGATCTGGGTGCTGAAGGTCTGCGCGGGCGCCAGCGTGCGGAACGTGCTCGTGGTGGTGATCTTCTCGCCGCCTGCGGTGCCGGTGGCGGTCACCGTGTAGCTCTGCGACACGTCCAGGTTCCGCGCGCTGTGCCAGGTCTTGCCGCCGCCGCTCATGCTGCCGGACACGGCGTCGCCCGAGGTGCGCACCGTGACCTTGGTCAGCGTGCCCTTGACCGCGGTGACGCTGATGCCGGCCGAGGGGTCGGCGCCGTGGCTGCCGTCCGCCGGGGTGATCTTCAGGTCCTTGGCCAGCGCGGCCGCGTGCGCCTTGGCCGACGCGGAGGCCTGGGCCCTGAGCTGCGCGGGGGAGGGGCCGGAGGTGTGGCTGCCGCTGCTGCACGCGGTGGCCAGCAGGCTGATGGCCGCCGCCGCGGCGATGCCGGCGTACCGTCGCACTCGCCGTGCCGACCTGCGGTCTGTGCCACGCACGGTGATCCTCCTCGGAGCTCGCGGCGGCAATGCCCCGCCTTGCGCGCCTCCACGCATATTACGTGGTGCTCACGGCGCGGGTGAGCGGCTCACGATGCCCCTCACGCCTGTAAAGACGCCCGAGGAGCCCCGTGGGTTACGGGAATCACGCGGTCCCTGGCCCGGCGGGACGCCAGGGCCCGCAGCAGCGCCCAGGCGAGCGCGAGCACGGTCAGCATGATGATCACGTACTCCGGCCACGCCCCCACCCGGTCGGCCAGCGTGCGGTAGCTCACCAGCGGCACCCGGGCGTCGAGGACGGCCTGCCGCCAGACGCCGCTGTGCGCGATCAGCCCGCCGTCCGGGGCGATGATCGTGCTCTCCCCGGTGGTCGAGGCGTACACCACGGCGCGGTCGGTTTCCACCGCCCGGATCCTGGCCATCGCCGTCTGCTGCTCGGTCTCGCCCAGCTGGCCGTCGATCTCGAAGTCGGCGTCGTTGGACTGCACCGCGAGCAGGTTCGCCCCGGCCGTGACCTCCGACCGCACCAGGGCGTCGAAGCCCACCTCGTAGCAGATCACGTCGCCCAGCCTGATCTTCCCGACGCCGAACACGACGGCCCGGCGGCCGGGGGTGAAGTCGACCGGCTGCAGCGACGGGAGGGAGCTGAAGCTAGAGATGAGGCCGCGGAACGGGATGTACTCGCCGAACGGCACGAGCTGGCGCTTGACGTAGGTCGTGGTCGGGCCGCGGCCGGGCACCCAGAGCTGGCCGGCGTTGCGCCTCGGGCCGTTCAGCACCTCCCCGACCAGGATCGGCCGGCCGACGGCCGCCACCGCGCCGGCGATCTGGCCGTAGATATAGGGGTCCTGCCGCGGGTCCAGGTCGGTGGAGTTCTCCGGCCAGACCACGATGTCCGGCGCGGGCAGCCGGCCCGCCTTGACCTGCGCGGCCATCCGCAGCGTGGCCTCGGCGTGGTTCTGCGTGACCTCGGTGTCGTTCAGCTGCTGCGGCAGGTTCCTGGCCCGCGGCACGTTGCCCTGGATCGCGGCCACCTGCACCGTCGGCGCGCCCCCGGTCGGGTCGGCCGGCAGCAGCCCGCCGGCCAGCACCAGCCCCGCGGTTACCACTGCGGCCAGCACCGCCCCCGCGGCCTGCCGCGGCCGGGGGGGATCGCTCCCCCAGAAAGACAACACCGCCCGGGCCATCATGGCGCCGGCCAGCGCGATGAGGAAGCTCAGCAGCGGCGCGCCGCCGATCGCGACCCAGCGGACGTCCGGCGCGACGGACTGGCTCATCGCCAGCCGTCCCCAGGGGAAGGCGTACGGCCACCGGTCCCTGACGCCCTCGACCAGGACCCACCAGCCCGCCACCGCAGCCGGCCAGTACGGCAGGCCGAGCAGCAGCCGCTGCCCGATGGCGAGCAGCGCGAAGATGAGCGTCAGGGCCCCGGCCAGCCCGAACCACGCATACCAGGCCTCGTTGACCAGCCAGGACAGCAGGGGCACGAACAGTGAAAGACCGAACGCCAGCCCGCAGCCGAACGATCCCCGCAGGCTCCGCCCGGCCAGCGCCAGCACGAGCAGCCCCGGGCCGAGCACCGCCAGCGGCCAGGCGCCCACCGGGGGGAAGGAGGCGAACAGCGCCAGCCCGCCCGCGACCGAGATGAGCAGCGCCCAGCGCGTGCGGAAGCCGGCGGCGTTTCCGGCCCGGCCCAGCCGCGCGCCGGAGGCGGGGACGGCCTGGGCGGAGATCACCCTGGCAGCCTAACCGGCGGATACGCGTGCGTCACGCCGGCCGATTGGCCCCGGTGGTGGCGGAGGAAGGTGCCACCCCGGTCCGTTCGGACTAGTTTTAAATCATGATCCCGAACGGACCGCGGTGCCTGCCACCTCCGCCCCGATCTGCGGGTCCCCGCGGGAAGGCCAGATGAGCGAGACCCTCGCCCTGCGCCTGTCGAGCCCGGCGGGCCGGTGGGTGGTGACCGCCACCGTGCTCGGCTCGGGCATGGCCGCCCTCGACGCGACCGTGGTGGGCATCGCGCTGCCGGCCATCGGCCGGGACTTCCACGCCGGCGTGGCCAGCCTGCAGTGGGTGGTGGACGCCTACACGCTGACGCTGGCCGGCCTGCTGCTGCTCGGCGGGACGCTCGGGGACAGCTACGGGCGGCGGAAGGTCTTCGTCATCGGCACGGTGTGGTTCGCCATCGCCTCGCTGCTGTGCGGGCTGGCGCCGACCGTCGGGGTGCTGATCGCGGCGCGGGCCCTGCAGGGCGTGGGCGGGGCGCTGCTCACCCCGGGCAGCCTGGCCATCCTGCAGGCGTCCTTCGCCGAGGAGGACCGCGGAGCCGCCATCGGCGCGTGGTCGGGCCTGGGCGGCCTGGCCACCGCGATCGGCCCGTTCCTGGGCGGGTGGCTGATCAGCGCGGTGTCCTGGCGGCTGGTGTTCTTCATCAACCTGCCGCTGGCGGTGGCGGTGGTGGTCATCGCCGCCCGGCACGTGCCCGAGACCAAGTCGCCGGGCCCGGTGCCGCGGCTGGACGTCAAGGGGGCCGTCTGCATCAGCGGCGCGCTGGCCGGGATCACCTACGGGCTGATCGCGGCGTCCGCGGACGGCTGGGGATCGGTCTCCGTGCTGGTGCCGCTGGCCGTTGGCGTGGTCCTGCTCGGCCTGTTCGTGCTGGTCGAGGCCAGGGAATCGGAGCCCATGCTGCCGCTCGGGATATTCGCGTCCCGGCAGTTCTCCGCGGCCAACGCGGTGACGTTCGTGGTCTACGCGGCGCTGGGCGGGCTGCTGTTCCTGGTGCCCACCGTGCTGCAGGTGGCGCACGGCTACTCACCCGTGGCGGCGGGCGCGTCGCTGCTCCCGGTGACCGTCATCATGCTCGCGCTGTCCTCCCGCTCGGGCGCCCTGGCGGCCAGGATCGGGCCGCGGCTGCAGATGACCGTCGGGCCGCTGGTGATCGCCGCGTCGCTGCTGCTGTTCACCCGGATCGGGGGCTCCGGCGACTACCTGACCGCGGTGCTGCCCGCGGTGGTGGTGTTCGGGTTCGGGGTGGCGATCAACGTGGCGCCGCTGACCGCCACCGCGCTGGCGGCCGCCCCGGCGGACCACGCGGGCATCGCCTCCGCGGTCAACAACGACGTGGCCCGGGCGGCCGGGCTGATCGCCGTGGCGGTGCTGCCCGCGCTGGCCGGCATCACCGGGGACAGCTACCTGCACCCGGAGCAGCTCGCCCACGGCTTCAAGATGGCGGCGGTAATGGCGGCGGCGTTCTGCGCCGCCGGGGGAGTGCTGGCCGGGCTCACCATCCGCAACCCGACCAAGGCCCGGTGCGCCGAGGTGACCCCGCAGGGATCGTACTGCGGCCTCGAGGCGCCGCCCCTGCGCGGCCAGGAACTGCGTAACCTGGAGCCCGCGACATCGACGCAGACGGTACCGACGGAGGATGGCCGATGACGACAGACGGCGCCGACACGCTGAAGGTGGTCGAGGAGGCCGCGCGCGCCGCCCGCGGCACGGTCGCCGACCTGGCCGGCGTCCCCGGCGAGCGGCTCGACCAGGCGCTGCGCGCGATCGCCGACACCCTCGGCCGCCGGTCGGATCCTGTGCTCGCGGCCAACGAGGCGGACATGGCGGCGGCCAGGGCCGACGGGATCGCCGGCGCGCTGCTTGACCGGCTGCGGCTGGACGAGGCGCGGCTTGAGGCCATGGCCGGCCAGCTCAGGGCGCTGGCCGACGTCCCGGCCGAACCGTCAGAACGGGCCGTCAGGGACCTGCCCGGCGGGCTGCGCCTGGTCGAGCGCCGCCGGCCGGTGGGCGTGATCGGGGCCAACTTCGAGGCCCGGCCGAACGTCGTGGTCGACATCGCCTCGCAGTTCGTCAAGTCGCGCAACGCGGGCGTGCTGCGGACCGGCTCGGCGGCGATCCGCTCGGCCGTCGCGCTGGCGGACGAGGTGCTCGCGCCCGCGCTGGCCGCGGCCGGGCTCGACCCGGCCATGATCCAGCTGGTCCGGGTGCCCGGGCAGTCCTCCGCCCGGGCGCTGGTCAGCCAGCCCGGCCTGATCCCGCTGGTGATCCTGCGCGGCAGCGGGGACAGCACCCGCTCGCTGGCCGCCGAGGCGGCGCGGCACGGGGTGCGCACGATGGCGCACGCCGACGGCGGCGCGGTCCTGTACGTCGACGCCGGCGCCGACCTGGCCATGGCCGACGAGCTGATCGAGGCCAGCCTGGACCGGCTGGGCGTGTGCAACCGGCTCAACCTGCTGCTCGTCCACCCGGCTTTGTGGGACGAGGTCCTGCCGCGGGCTGGCGCCGTGCTTGACCGGCTGGGGATCGCGGCGTCGCTGCCGCCGCACGCCCATCCGCTCGGCCACGAGTGGGCGCTGGACGCGGGCCGCGAGGCGACCGTGACGGTGGCCCCGGCCGCCGGGCCGCGCGCCGCGGCCGTGCTGGCCAACGAGGAGACCTCGGGGCTGGCCGCGGCGATCGTCACCGGGGACCGGGCCGCGGCGGAGGAGTTCCTCGGCGCGTACGCCGGCACCGGCGCGTTCTGGAACTCCAGCACCCGCCTGCTGGACGGGTTCAAGCTGTTCTCGGTGCCGGAGACCGGGATCAACATCGACGCGGTGCCCGGCCCCCGCGGCCCGGTGACGTTCCGCGACCTGTACCTGCGCCAGTTCGTGGTCACGCCCGCATGACCCTCTACCGGGACGCGGCGCTCGCCGACGGCCGGTCAGCGCGGCTGCGGCTCGGCGTCAGCGTGCTCGTCGACGAGGGCCGGATCGCCTGGATCAGGGACGCGGGCGACGAGGGCCCGCTCCCGCCGGACACCGAGGTCGTCGACGCCGGCGGGAGCACGATCGTGCCCGGCATGGTCGACGGGCACAGCCACCTCACGCTGCCCGGCGGCTCGCACTGGATCGACCGGGGCAGCGACCCGGCCGGTCGCCTGCTGGCCGTGGCCGAAGCCAACGGCGAGCTGCAGCACCGCTCCGGGGTGCGCTGGGCCCGCGACGTGGGCGCCCCGCGGCGCGCCGATTCTCCCGGCGCCACCCCCCGGGCGCTCAGCCTCGGCATCCGCGACCGCTGGCAGGGCCGCCGGGACCGGCCGTACGTGCGCGCCGCCGGGACCTGGATCACCGCGGCCGGCCTGCTGCCGGCCGGCCTGACGGTGGAGGCGCGGGACGGCGACGAGCTGCTCGCCGGCGCGCTCGGCCAGCTCGACGACGGCGCCAACTTCGTCAAGCTCTACCTGGACGGCCCCGACGCCGCCACGCCCCCGTTCACCGCGGCCGAGGTGACCCGGGTGGTGCAGGCGGTACACGCGCGCGGCCGCAAGGTCACCGCGCACGCGACCCGGCTGCCCGGCACCCGGGTGTGCGCCGCCGCGGGCGTCGACTCCATCGAGCACGGCTTCGAGCTGGACGCGGACATCGCCGCCGAGATGGCCGGCCGCGGCTGCGCGCTGGTGACGACGATGACCGTGCTGAAATCGTGGCTGACGTTCGGCACCACCACGGCGATGCCCCGGTTCACCCAGGGCGCGGCCCAGATCAGCGAGACGCTGGCGACCGCGATGGCCAGCGTCCGGCTGGCCCAGGCGGCCGGGGTGGCCATCGTCGGCGGCACCGACTTCGGCGGCGGTTCGGCCCGGGCCAACCAGCTGCCCTGGGAGATCGAGTGCCTGGTCCAGGCGGGCCTGGAGCCCTGGCAGGCGCTGGCCAGCGTCACCTGGCGCGGCGGCGAGCTCCTCGGCGAGCCGGACGCCGGGGTGCTGCGCGAAGGCGGCCCGGCGGACTTCTCCCTGGTCCACGGCGACCCGCTGACCGACCCCACCGCCATGTGGCGCGTCTGGCGGGTGGCCTAGCCGAGGATGGCGACCGGGCCGGGGTGCTCCACCCGGTGGTTGACCATGTCCAGGTGGCGCATGGTGTAGCCGCGCAGCGCGCGGAGCTGGCGGCCGGTGAGCTTGTCGCAGACCCAGTCCCAGTGCAGCGCCACCCAGTCGCCCGGGCCGATGTCGCGGGCCAGGACCGTGCCGTCCAGGGCCAGCCTGGCCATCTCCTGGGCGGGCTCGCCCAGGGTCAGCAGCCGCCCGTCCCAGCACAGCGGCCGGTATTCCACGGCCGCCTGGTCGCCCTGGACGGCGATGACCTTGCCCCACCTGATCCGGCACCGGTCCAGGACCATCAGCGCGTGCTTGGCCTTGCGGTCGTCGCCGAGCAGGCCCACCCACGGGTACACGCCGAAGACGTGGAAGCTGTGGTGCGGCACGCCGCCGGCCAGCACGCCCTCGGCCAGGAACTGGAACTTGTTGCCCACCCGCTGCCGGAACCGCTCCGCCATCGAGTCGCCGATCTCGGCCACGGGCACCCGGTCGAGCAGGTCGTTGCCGACCCAGTAGGCCTCCACCACCCGGTGGTCCAGCGGGTTCTCGATGCCGCAGCCGGCCGAGATCAGCTCCAGGTACGGCCACGCGCCGGAGAACGCCCGGGCCAGCTGGACCAGCCCCTGGTCGACCACGCCGGCCACCGCGTACTCGCGGAAGGCGGTGAAGTCGTCGGGGCCGCAGTAACCGAGGGCGTTCGGCGGGTATGCGTACCTGACGAACATCAGCGGGCCGTCCTGGGCCGGTCCCGTCGGCCCGGTCATGACATCCACCTCGCCGCCAGGGCTTCCTCTTCCGCCTGGGCCGCGGCGTCCATGGCCGCCTCCCGGTCCTCGGCGGCGCGTTCGGCCCCCAGCGCTTCCAGCGCGTCCTTCGCCTCCTGCGCCGTCATGGCCGACAGCGCGAAGCCCATGTGCACCAGGATGAAGTCGCCGGGCTCGGGCCGCTCGTCGAGCAGGCCGATGTTGACGGCGCGGGACACGCCGCCCATGTCGACCATCATCAGGTCGGGATGGCCGGTATCACCCGCCACCAGCTGAGCCGGGATCCCCAGGCACATACCTATCCCCTCTCAGCCGGCGCCGTGGGCCGGCACCGGCTCGTACGTTACCGATTCGAGCGTCATCTCGTCGCCGCCGGTGATATCGACGTTCTCCCCGCCGCAGCCCGGGCAGACGGCCAGCACGTCGGTGGTCTCGGCGGTCAGGCCGCAGTCCTGGCAGGCGATGGTGGCCGGCACCGTGATGAGCTTGACCGTGGCGCCGGCCGCCTCCGTCCCCTCGGCCACGAAGATGAACGCCTGGGCCAGGGATTCCTCGTCCACCGCATGACGGACGCCGAACCGGACCTGGATCCCGGCCACCTTGCGGCCTGCGGCGCGCTGGCGCACCGTGGCCAGCACGCCTTCGGCCAAACCGTACTCGTGCATTCCGCTCCTGTAGTGACTGTGGCTGTGCGCTGTTGTCTACGGGCTACCGTCTATGCCGCGCGGCGACCCTGGCGCCGCTCGATGAGCTCGTCGACTACGGTGCTGATAAGGGCCGACCGGCGGCTGGACTTCGCGCCCATCCGGTCCATGGCCGGGGCGGCCGCCGTCTCGAACGCCGTCAGGCCCTCGCTCAGCAGCCGCTTGGTCTCGGGGGACGCCCATATCGCCTGGGCCGACTCCAGCGCATTCTGCATGCCCTGGCGTCCCTGCCGGGTGCCTACCAGGTAGCCGACCACGAAGCCGATCACAGTTTCCACGCCTGTCACATCCTCTCCGGCGTGCGTGGGGCTTACATTTCGCGTATTTCCAGGTAACGCTTGATGTCCGGCAGCGTGTCGATCACCAGCGCCAGCACGGCGGCGATGACGGCCGCCTTGATCAGCCTGCTCAGCATCCCTAGCACCTCCTTCCCGGATCAGGCGTCGTTGTCTCGGGGCTGTTCCTCCCCGGTTTCTTCCTGCGCGCTCCCGGCCGCGCCGGCGAGGATTTCCTGCACGGTCCGCACCGCGTGCGGCAAGGCTTCCTTGACCGGCTCGGACAGCCCCATCCCGGCGCTGACGTCGGCGGGCTCGCAGGCCACCACCAGGCTGCGCCCGGGCTTGCCGCCGAGCGAGGCGAGCAGCGCGAAGATGGCGTCCGGGGTCAGGTCGTGCGCGTCCATGACCGGGCCGGTCAGCGAGGCGGGATCCGGCACCTCGACCTCCATGACGGTGACCGTGCCCGGCTGTTCGCCGTGCGGCGCCGCGTCCACCAGGACGAACAGGTCACAGCCGTCGAGCAGGTCATAGGCCAGGTGGACGCCGCGGATGCCGAAGTCGCGGACCTGCACGCCGTCCGGCACCGGATCGGCGGTCAGCAGCCTGACCACCTCGCAGCCGAAGGCGTCGTCGCGCAGGAACACGTTGCCCACGCCCGCCACCAGCGTCCGCCCGGTCATCCGGGGCCGCCCGCTCCCGGCTCGCAGGGCGCCACCTCGTCGGTGCTGAAGTACAGGAAGCGCCCGTGCGCGATCCGGATGTCCTCGTCCGGCTGGTCGGCCAGCGACACGGCCAGGTACGGCTTGTCGTCCACGTCGTACAGCACGGCCTGGACCTCGGCCGGCCGCCCGACCAGGAACATGTCCTGGGCGTCGGCGCGGCGCGCCCCCGGCTGCAGCCGCACCCGGCTGCCGCGCCCGATCTGCTGGCCGCCGATGGTGACGGTGTCGGTGTCCGGGGACACCGAGCCATCCGCGTCCGGGTCCCACCAGGGGGCCGACGGCTCGCCGCCTAGCTGGCCGGCGTCGCCCGGCCCCGGCGGGCCTGCCGGGGCCGGGCGCGGCGAGCGGATGGTGCCGTGCAGCCGCGCCATGGACTCCGCGTCCATCGACTCGACCCGGTCCAGCAGCGCGGCCGCCCGCGGGTCGGTGGCCCGGGCCTCGGCCTTCTCGGCGTCGGAGAGCGCGAGGGTGCGCAGCGTGAGGATCTCGTCGATCTCGGTGCCGTCGTAGAGCTCGCCCGGGCTCTCGGGGGCGAGCTCCGGGTGGTCGTACAGGATGATCGGCGAGGACAGCACGACCTGCCGGCCGCCGCCTGGGTCGGCCAGCACCGGCCAGCCGCCCTGGTTCTGGCACTCGCCCACGGCCGGCCGCGCCCAGATCGGCGGGTCGGTCATCGAGATGAACTCCCCGCCGGAAACGCTGATGATGGTGTGCGCCGCGATCAGCGCCGACGGGAGGGCGTCGTCCCGGCACGGCGGCACGGGGCTGACCACGGTCCGGTTCTCCACCCGGACCTGCAGCCGGACCGCGCGCCACGGACCGTGAACGGGGATCGCCCGCACCGAGACCAGGCCGGCCAGCGGCTCCCGGCGGCGGACCTCGTACCGGGGGCCGGCGCCGTCCGGGCCGCCCGGCTCGTCGAGCGGCTCGCGCTCCTCGCCGCCGCCGATGGCGAACTCCTCGGTCACGCCCTCGCCGAGGAGCGCGGCGCCCTCCGCGGTGACCTCGATCTCGCGCTCCACCGCCTCGTCCCAGCTCTGGCCGGATCCCTCGGTGGTCCGCCGCTGGACCTGGAGGAACCGCAGGATGACCCGGACGACGGGCTGCCCGGTGTGCTCAAGGACGCACTCGGCCTGGGTGGAGCTGCTCTCCGAGGGGTCGGCGGCGGCGTAGCCGGGCGCCATCACCACGCCCCACTGCCAGCGGCTCTGGTTCTTCCGCGAGGATGCCCGGTACGGGTACAGGATGTATCCCTCGTACAGGACCGCGTCGGCGATGCTCCGGACGGCGGTGAGGTTCATGGTGGCCTGGTCCCCGTTCACGACCGCCTCGCCTGCGTCTCCGCCGGGCCGTCAGGGTCCGGCGCGATGGGCGGCGGCGCGACGGGACCCGCCGCGGCCAGCAGCGCGTTCAGGGTGGCGTCCCAGGTGGGCAGGGCGTGCTGCGCCTTGTACCCGGACAGCGCGTCCAGCGTCTCCCGGCTGCAGCGCAGCCACGCGCTGCCGGGGAAGTGCGCGTTGACCAGGTCGCGCCAGACGGTCACCGGCATCCGGTAGGAGGCCTCGGCGCTCCACGGCACGAGCTCGACTGAGTAGCCCGTCTCGGTGGCGACGAAGACGGTGCCGCTGAACAGCATCAGCAGCGGGATCGTGCCGTCGTCCAGGCCCTGCAGGTAGCGGGCCGAGGCCACCTCCAGGTCGTAGGTGCACGGCACCGGAAGGTCGATCTCGGTCACCTCGCTGAACGAGGGCACCATCGCGGTCACCGTGGCGAGCTGGATCGGCTTGACCGTGTCCGCCCAGCGGGACGTGTCGCCGAACAGGTCGTGCAGCCGTTCGGCCTCGGCGGCGGAGTACCGGCGGCGATGCGGCTCGATGCGGATCTGGCAGCGCAGCGCGATCGCGTGCACGCGCACGCCGGACCGTTCGGTGATGGCCAGCTGGAACGCCAGGGTGGGCGTCACGGCGAACTGGTCGGCGTTCGCGCCGGTACAGCCGAAGATCAGGTCGGCCATGTCAGTGCTCCCGTTCCAGCACGACCGCCCGCTTGCGCAGGCCTTCCAGGAACGCGGCCAGCGCGGCGCGGACCTCCGCCCCGCCGTCGAACCCGGTCCAGAACATCCTGAGCTCGCCGACCAGCGAGTAGCACATGTCGATCGGGATCAGGAAGACCTCGTCCGCGGTCCGGTTCACGAAGATGGCCTCCACGTCGGGCGCCATCTCCGCGAGCAGCGGGTGCTCGGCGGCGAGCCGGTCCCAGGCCTCGAGGTCGAGCTCGCATTCGGTCGTACCGCCCGGGCTCGGGTAACCCGCCACCACCTGGCCCAGCGCCGAGTTGAAGAAGAAGAACGCCATGGCCACCGGGATCTGCAGCTCGTTCCAGTCGGCGTCGGTCAGCGGGCGTTCCGGGTCGTGGCAGATCCGCTCGGGCACCGCCCGGTACCGGCCCCCGGCCGCCCCTTCGTGGGTGAATAGCAGGTAGCACGCGCGGCAGGCGCAGGCTATCGAGCGCTTGTCGGCGTCGACCAGGTGCCCGTGCCGTCCGGTGAGGATCTCGTTGCACATCTCGCATTTCTCGGCCGCCGCCGCCTCGCCGCCGTCCGGGCCCCGGTGAGCGCCTGGATCGAGACCGTCCGGCATGGCCGCCTGCGCACCGGGTGCCTGCGCACCGGGTGCCTGCGCACCGGGCGGCGGGGCGCCGGGCGGCCGCCTGACGAAACGGCGCAGCCCGGTAACCCCGGCCCTTCCCGGTCCGCCCCCTCCTGTCCCAAAAGCGTCCGCGGCCCCGGGATCCCCGGCGGTCACCGGGCCCCCTGGAGACCGGCCGGACGCCTGGTGATCTGCAGCAGCGGCGGTTCCGCCGGTGCCTCGACCACCTCGATGGCGACCGCGGCCGCCTCGGGCGCCGCCGTCGCCACGGCCTGCTCGAGCACCGTCTGGATGGTGCCCGCCGTGGACTGGCAGCCCCCGGCGGTCCGCTCCAGCCGCAGGTGGACGACGCCCTGGTCGTCGAGGCCGTGGTACTCGACCTCGCCGGCCCGCGCGCCGAGCTGGGGCAGGACCTCCTCCACCGCGCGCCTGATCCGGGCGCTGGTGTCGAGCGGGTGCAGGTCGTGCACCAGCAGCAGGCTCTCCACCAGCGGATCCGCCACCAGTTCGTCCAGCAGCCTCGGCCCGGACCCTGCTTCGTCCGCGTCGAGGATGGCGACGATCCGCGCCAGCCCGGCGCCGTACAGCTCGACCAGGCAGCTCACCAGTTCTTCCGCTGTGGCCGCGACCTGCGGCCCGGCATGTGATCGCAGCTCGGCTAGCAGTGCCTCGACCTGCTCGCCCGCTGCCTGCGCATCATGGCCCGAGGCCATTGGCCCTCCCTCAGTTGGTGGCGCTGGCGCTGCTTCCCTGATCGTTCATGCCGGACCGCAGCCAGGATCACATCGCGAGGGTCACGCCCGTCGGCGAGTGCGCCGTCTTGAGCACCTTGCCGCCGCCCAGGTACATGTGCACCCCGCATGGCAGGCACGGGTCGAAGCTGCGCACCGCGCGCATGATGTCGATGCCCTTGAAGTTGTCCGGCGAGTTCTCCTCGAAGATCGGCGTGTTCTGCACCGCGTCCTCGTACGGCCCGGGCGTCCCGTAGCTGTCCCGAACGCTGCCGTTCCACGGCGTGGGCGGGTACGGGTGGTAGTTCGCGATCTTCCCGTCCCTGATCACCATGTGGTGCGAGAGCACGCCGCGGACCGCCTCGGTGAAACCGCAGCTGTTCGCGTCCTGCGGCACGTTGAAGGACTCCCACGTCTTGGTCCGCCCGGCCCGGATCTCGGCCAGGGCCTGCTCGACGAAGTACAGCGCGACCCCGGCGGAGTAGGCCTGGAAGTAGGTCCTGGCCCGGTTCCGCTCGATCGCGTTGGACAGCGGCTGGCCCTGCTTGTCCACGGGGATCTTCCACTCGAAGGTGGCTTCCGGCCTGGACATCGTCTTCGGCAGGTTGATCTTCACGCTGTGGCCGGTGGACTGCACGTAGCCGCAGTCGACCAGGCCGGCCAGCGCGGTCGCCCACAGCCGGGCGATCGGGCCGCCGCCGGTGTCCAGCGGCAGGAAGTTCTGCCCGTCGAACCAGCGCGGGGACATGGTCCAGCTGTACTTGTCGTCGAAGTCGCGCTTGGCCGGCCGCGGGATCGTGTGCTGGTTCCACGGGTGACGCCGGTCGACCGGGTTGCCGAGCTCGTCGTGGGTGACGAACATTTCCTTGTCTTCCCAGTCCTCGTAGAACGAGTGGCCGAGCAGGATCCGGATGCCCAGGTTGATGTCGACCAGGCTGGTGGTGAGCAGCTGCCCGTCGACCACCACGCCGGGCGTGACGAACATCTTGCGGCCCCAGTCGGCCATGTTCCGGTAGGTGAAGTCGCAGTGCTCGGGGTCGTTGAGGCTGCCCCAGCAGCCGAGCAGCACCCGACGCCTGCCGACTTCCTCGTAACCGGGCAGTGCCTCGTAGAAGAAGTCGAACAGGTCGTCATGCATCGGCACGACCCGCTTCATGAACTCCACGTAGCGCATCAGGCGGGTCAGGTAGTCGGTGAACAGCTGCACCGTCGCGACCGTGCCCACCCCGCCCGGGTACAGCGTGGACGGGTGGACGTGGCGGCCCTCCATCAGGCAGAACATCTCCCGGGTGGAGCGGCTGACCTGGAGCGCCTCGCGGTAGAACTCGCCTTCCAGCGGGTTGAGCGAGCGCATGATGTCGCCGATGGTGCGGTAGCCGTGCTCGCCCGCGTGCGGCGCCTGGGTGGCGTTGGCCAGCTCCAGGACGCCCGGGTTGGTCTCGGCCACCATCTTCTCGCAGTAGTCGACCCCGACCAGGTTCTCCTGGAAGATGTTGTGGTCGAACATGTACTCGGCGGCCTCGCCCAGGTTCAGGATCCACTCACCGAGGTGCGGCGGGCGGACGCCGTAGGCCATGTTCTGGGCGTAGACGGAGCAGGTCGCGTGGTTGTCGCCGCAGATCCCGCAGATCCGGCTGGTGATGAAGTGCGCGTCGCGCGGGTCCTTGCCCTTCATGAAGATGCTGTAGCCGCGGAAGATCGACGAGGTGCTGTGGCACTCCGCGACCCGCTTGGCCTTGAAGTCGATCTTCGTGTAGATGCCGAGGCTGCCGACGATCCTGGTGATGGGATCCCAGGTCATCTCGGTGAGCTGGGCCTGCTCGGCCGCCGGGACGTCGTTGTCTAGGGTTGTCATCGAGTCACCACGTCTTCTGGTAGCCGGTGCGGAGTTCGGATCCCTTCACGCGCCACTTCGGTTCCTTGTCCGCCGTCCTGGCGGTGAAACCGCGCAGGCTGCGGATCACCGTGCCGTACATGCCGCTGGCGGTCGTCGACACGGTCGCGCCCGGTGGCTTGTCCATGAACGGCATGAACTTGTCGGGGAAGCCCGGCATGGTGCAGGCGATGCAGATGCCGCCGACGTTCGGGCAGCCGCCCACGCCGTTGATCCAGCCCCGCTTGGGCACGTTGCACTTCACGACCGGACCCCAGCAGCCCAGCTTGACCAGGCACTTGGCCGAGCCGTACTCGTTGGCGAAGTCGCCTTCCTCGTAGTATCCGGCCCGGTCGCAGCCCTGGTGCACGGTCGCCTCGAACAGCCACTTCGGCCGCAGCGCCTCGTCGAGCGGGATCATCGGCGCCTGCCCGGCCACCTGGTAGAGCAGGTACAGGATGGTCTCGGACAGGTTGTCCGGCTGGATCGGGCAGCCGGGCACGCAGACGATCGGCAGCCCCGCCTTGGACTTGTAGTCCCAGCCCAGGTAGTCGGGTACGCCCATGGCCCCGGTCGGGTTGCCCGCCATCGCGTGGATGCCGCCGTAGGTGGCGCAGGTGCCCACCGCGAGGATCGCCGTGGCCTTGGGGGCCAGCCGGTCGAGCCATTCGTTGGTAGTCATCGGCTGGCCCGTCGCCGGGTTGTTGCCGAAACCGCACCAGTAGCCTTCGGACTTGATCGCCTCGTTCGGGATGGACCCCTCGACCACCAGGACGAACGGGTCGAGCTCACCCCGGTCAGCCTTGTGCCACCACTCGATGAAGTTGTCGGCGCCCTGCTCGGGGCCGCATTCGAAGTCGATCAGCGGCCAGTGCACGGCCACCTTGGGCAGACCCGGCAAGGCGCCGAGCGCGATCTCCTCGATGCTGGGCTGGGTCGCGGCGGTCAGTGCCACCGAGTCCCCGTCGCAGCCGAGGCCCCCGTTCATCCAGAGGATATGTACGACTGGCTCCTCCGCGGCCTGGGTCATAGCGCCACCCCTTCGTTAGGCGGCCCGCGTGCGCGGGCGCCTTGGTTAGGTCACACGTGAACAGGCCACGGGGCACACAGAGCCGGGACGAGGCCGGCTGATCTGCTGTCCGCGCCAGGATCACGCCGGTACATGGTGCGGTCCCGGGCCAGCGGCGCGCCGGCGCCGCCGGAACGGGCTACGCGGGTTCGCTGGGCCACGCGAGACCATTCTCGACGTGCCTCAGCGCCTCCCCGGCGAGATGTGCCGGCCCGCGCACCGCTCATCACATGTTCACAATAGGCCGGCGGATGGCAACGGAGCCATCACCGGTACCGCCAGAGTATTCCTGCCCAGTTGAGATCTCAAGACATAACCGTCGGGTAGCTGGACACATATGTCTGTCCCTTCCGGCTCGTCGCCGGAGACGTTTTCCACGTACTCTCATTGTCATACCCGGTGACTGCGCGCGCCGGGCGATTTACCGTGATCCGCGCGAACCGGAGGGCGGCGATGGAAAAGGCAGCCAACGTCGTCAGCGAGAACATCGAGGTAGTACCCGTAGTGGTCCTGTCGCAGACGTTCCCCGCGCGCCCGTCTTCCATCCCGGACGTCCGGGATTTCGTCAAGCGCTGCCTGGCCCAGTCCCCGCTGTCCGAGGAGGACAACCGCAACGTGGGGGAGACCGTGGCCCACGCGCTGCTCGAGGCGGCGGGCCCGACCGGCGCGATCAACGTCTCGTTCCGCATCTTTCCCGATCATGTCGAGGTCGACGTGCTGCGCTCGGGCGCGCAGGTCCAGACGGCCGCGGGCCTCGACGCGCTGGCCTCGCTGCTCAAGTCCCAGGCCTCGGACATGGGAGCCGCCGCGATCGGACGGGACGGGCCCGGCTTCGGGCACGACGAGTCCGACGAGGCGGCATTCGCCCACTGGATGGCCGCCGCACTGCGCCGCGAGGGCATGACCATGGAGGCGGCCGCCCGCCAGCTCGGGGTCTCGGTTAAGACGGTCAGCCGCTGGGTCGGCGGGACCACCGAGCCGCGGCTGCGCGACCTGCGCAGGATCCGCGAACTGTTCGGCGACTTCCCGCTGCCCTGATCCTGCGCTGCAGTAGACCTTTGCCCTCCTGACCGCCTACGGTGGGGCCCGTGGCTGCATACACAGGCAATTTCAAGCTCGGGCCGGGCGCGGGACGCGTCGTCATCAAGACCGGCCGGGCCGGGCTGGCCGCGAAGGCCGGTCACGACCTGACCATCGAGGTCACCCGGTGGTCAGCCCTGGTCGAGGTGCCGGCCGAGGAAGACGGCGGCCCGGCCGCCGCCACGGTCAGCGCCGATCTCGATCTCGGCTCGCTAGAGGTCCGCGAGGGAAAGGGCGGCGCCAAGCCACTCACCGACGGGGACCGCACCCAGATCAAGAAGCAGATGGAGGGGATCCTGGGCGGGGCCACCGCGAGCTTCGCCTCGTCGCGGATCATCGCCACCGGGTCCAGCGGCGGCGCCATCGAGGGCACGGTCACCCTCAACGGCAAGACGCAGCCGGCCCGGCTCCAGGTGACCGCGCCCGGTCCGGGCCGGTACCGGGGGAGCGCCACGCTGACCCAGACCGCGTTCGGGATCAAGCCGTACACGGGCTTCTTCGGCGCGCTCAAGCTCCGCGACGAGGTCGGGGTGGAGTTCGAGGTGGACCTCGGCCAGGCCGAGTCCGCCGGGTAGCAGGAATCCGCGTGAAGTTCCTGGTCATCTGGAAGCTGGAACTGTCGCTGCTGTCCCCGCACGTGGCGGCCGCGGTCGCCCGGATGCCCGCCTACGCCGCGCCGCTGGAGAAGTCGGGCCAGGTCATGGCCAGGTATCACATCGTGGGCGCGCACGGCGGCGCGTGGCTGTACGACGTCGGCTCGAACGAGGAACTCGAGCGGCTGATCGCGCTGATGCCCATCTACAACTTCGCGCACTACACCGTCTACCCGCTGGCCGACATGCCCGGCTGGGACGAGACGGGCGCCACCCTTAACGACCCGCCCCCCTAGCCTCCGGCGAGCATGTGAATTCCCCGGATCTGCGAGGTAAAGAGCAGAAGGCCGAGCCCGGTCCCGGGTTCAAAATCACGGATTGTGAGAATCCGGGATTCGGCGAATACTCGAAGGGCGCGTCCCCGAACGCGCCCCGAAGGCGCGCCCCAAAGGCGCGTCAGAAGCGGAAAGGCCAGCGGCCGGAGGTGACCGTGGCGGGCTATCAGACCGTGGCACAACGGAACCTGACCTGCGCCGTTCGGATCAGGGAGCGCCGCAGGGAACTCGGGCTGACCCAGGCCGAGGTGGTGGACCGCGTCTCGCGGTACGGGTCGCGGCTGTCCAACCAGGCCCTCAGCGCGATAGAGAACGGCCGCCGCCTGGCCGTGGGCCGCCTGCCCGACCTGGCCGAAGCGCTCGGCTGCACCGTCACCTATCTGCTCGGCCTCACCGATGACCCGCGCAGCTGGCCGCCCGACGCCCCCGCCGCGCCGACCACCCAAGAAGCACAAGAAGCACAAGAAGCACAAGAAGCACAGGGAACGCGCCAAGGAACGCACCAAGCGCCGCCGCGGCCGCGCGGCCCGGCGGCGCGTGATGCGCTCCACTCGCCTCGCCGCAGCTGGATTCTCGGTCCCGACGTGCCCGATGCCCCGATGCCCAGGGAGAGCTCAGGGGCCGGGCCTACCGGACAGGCACCACGACCGCGTTAGCATCCCGGAGGCCGCGATGAAGATGTCCCGGATAGCCGTGACGCCGTTCCTGTTCGCCGCCGTCCTGGGCGTCACGGCATGCGGTTCCCTGTACACGTCGGTCACGCAGAACACGCTACCGGGGTGAGGATGCGGGACGGCTGGGAGGCCGAAGCCGGGAAATGGGCGGCGTTCGCCCGGACGCCGGGGCACGACCGCTCACACGAGGACATCAACCTGCCGGCCCTGCGCGAGCTGCTGCCCGGGCCGGGACACCGGACGCTGGACCTGGGCTGCGGCGAGGGGCGCATCGGCCGGTACCTGCGGTCGCTCGGCCACCGGGTGGCCGGGGCGGACGCCGCGCCGACCATGGTGCGGCTGGCGGCCGGCCACCCGGACGCCGCGCCGGCCGTGCTCGCCGACGCGGCCGCGCTGCCCTTCCGCGACGAGGCGTTCAACCTGGTCGTGGCGTACATGTGCCTGCACGACATGGACCGGATGCCGCAGGCGGTGGCCGAGGCCGCGCGGGTCCTCGAGCGCGGCGGCCGGCTGTGCGCGTCGGTTCCGCATCCGGTCAGCTCGGCCGGCGCCTTCCAGGGCCGCGACGGGGACGCGCCGTTCCTGATCGAAGGCTCCTACCTGGATGCCGCTCCGGCCGACTGGGTCGCCGAACGGGGCGGCATCCAGCTGACCTTTCACAGCGAGCACCGTCCGATCGAGGCCTACAGCCGCGCGCTGGAAACCGCGGGCCTGCTGATCGAGGCGATCAGGGAGACCGGGGCGCCCGAGGCGATGGTCGCGGCCAGCCCGGACAAGCGGCGCTGGCAGCGGATCCCGCTGTTCCTGCACCTGCGCGCGGTGAAACTGAAGCCGGGCTAGCTCCGGCCGCCGGCCGGGGCCTGCCGGGTCTCGAACGACAGCCGCCAGGAATCGTCGGCCTGCCCGTCCACGTCGAGCACCCAGGTGAAGCGGCTGCCCGGCGGCAGGTGCAGGACGATGTTGAAGCTCATCGGCACGTTGATCTCGGTGCCCGGGGTCATGCCGGGCTGGCGGCGGGCCTCGAAATGGCCGTTGACCTGAACCGGGAGCCCGTCCGTCGCCCCCGGCTGCATCACGGCCCGGCCGTCTTCGTCGATGAGCCGGAGCGCGAAGGAGACCTTCTCGTTGGTTTCCTGCCACGGCACGTGGAAGATGGCCACGACCGCGCAGGGCGACGGCCCCGGCCCGCAGGTCGACCAGCCGCCGCCGGAAATGAACAGCTTGCCGTCCGCGATCTGGGCGTGGTCGGCGAGCATCATCGTGGCCCTCATGGGCGGTCCTCCGTCATGGCTTCACCCTACAAAGCGCCGCGCGGCCTCGTTCCGCTTCTCGTGCTCGAGCACCAGCCCGGCCCTGCGCGGAATGATCGGGCGAGGCCGGGGGTTGGCGCCGACATGACAACGGACATCACAACCGTGGGCTTCATCGGCAGCGGGATGATCGGCGGCACGGTGGCCAGGCTCAGCGTGGCGGCCGGGTACCGGGTGGTGCTGAGCAACTCCCGCGGCCCGGACACGCTGAAGGATCTCGCCGCGGAACTGGGACCGCTCGCCACCGCCGGGACCGCCGAGGAGGCCGCCGTGGCGGGTGACCTGGTGGTGGTCGCGATCCCGGTGAAGGCCTACGGCGGCCTGCCCGCCGGGGCGCTGGCGGGCCGGGCCGTGCTGGACACCGGGAACTACTACCCGCAGCGCGACGGCCAGCTCGCGGAACTGGACGACGGCTCCCTGACCAGCAGCGGCCTGCTGCAGCGGGACCTGCCGCAGGCCAAGGTCGTGAAGGTCTTCAACAACATCTTCTTCAAGCACCTGCGCTCGCTGGCCCGCCCGTCCGGCGCCGCGGACCGCACCGCCCTGCCGATCGCGGGCGATGACGCGGGCGCGAAGGCGGCGGTGACCGCGTACCTGGACTCGATCGGCTACGACGCCGTCGACGCCGGCCCGGTCGCGGACAGCTGGCGCCAGGAGCCGGGCACCCCCGCCTACGGCACCCCCTACGGCCCGTTCTCTGACGAGACCGGGACGCCCGCCACCGCCGCCAAGATCCGCTCAGCCCTGGCCGCCGCCCGCCCGGCCTGATGAAATCACGCCGGCTGGGTCCGGCCCTTTATGTATCGAGCATCCAGTTTTTCGCGGTCCAGATAATTGTGGCGCTGCGGTGGAACCCGCCCTATAGCCTGTCCCGCGACACCATAAGCGATCTCGGTAATACGGCCTGCGGAACCTTCAATGGGGACGCTGGCGCTCCTGGCCCTGGTGAGCTACGCCAGCGGTCACTATCTCGGGCTGGGAGAAGGCGGGATGGAACGAGTCGTCGCCTATCCGCAGACGGCCTGGCTCATAGTGACCGGCCTGTATCTGCTCAGCAGAATTCACGCATCCGCGGCGGCGCTGCCCTTACCTGACGGCGCGGCCATGCTAGCCCGGACCTCGTCCATGTCGAGCTCGGCCGCCTTGGTGATCAGCTGCTCGAGGGCCGTCTCCGGCAGCGCGCCCGGCTGGGAGTACAGCAGGATGTTGTCCCTGATGATCATCAGGGTCGGGATGGAGCTGATGTTGAAGGTCGCCGCCACCTCGGGCTGCGCCTCGGTGTCGACCTTGCCGAACACCGCGTCCGGGTGCCGTTCCGAGGCCTGCTCGAACACCGGCCCGAACATCCGGCACGGACCGCACCACGCCGCCCAGAAGTCGACCAGGACGAGGCCGCCGCCGGTCACCGTCGAGTTGAAGTTCTCGGCCGTCAGCTCGACCGTCGCCATTGCCTGCCTCCTCGCGTTTGGATACCCGCAGGGGTATTGACAACCGCGCGTGCCGAAACATTCCGGAGCAAACCAATAGCCCCGAACGGTCCGCGGCGCGTGCCCCCGTCACCGCGCTGACGCTGCGATGGGGCGGTGAGCCCGGCCCGTTCGGGGTCATTCATCCCTTCAGGCCAGGGCGAGGAACAGCTTCTCCAGCCGCGCGCGTTCGGCGGCCGCCTCGGGCCGGCCTGCTCGTCGAGCACGCACTGGCAGAGCCCGCTGGCGATGATCTTGAACCCGGCCCGGTCGAGGGCCCGCGCCGCCGCGGCCAGCTGCGTCACCACGGCCGAACAGTCCTGGCCATCCTCGATCATCCGGATGACGCCGCCGATCTGGCCCTGCGCCCGGCGCAGCCGCCGGACCACGTCCGCGAGCTCCTCGCTGTCCACGTTCACGCGCGTTATTTTATACCCCACCGGGTATCGGTATCTGGGCGGGCCGCGCGGGCATATAAAGGAAGCGAGCGAGGAGACGTCTCCCATGACCAGTACCGACCCCAGGACCGCGGTGACCAACGTCCGCGTGTTCGACGGCCGGCAGCTGCTGCCCCCGGCCACCGTGGTGATCGAGGGCGGCCGGATCGGCTCGGATCCCGCCGGGGCCCGGGTCGTCGACGGCGAGGGCGGCGTGCTGCTGCCCGGGCTCATCGACGCCCACGTCCACCTGCACGGGCGGCACACGCTGGAGCAGCTGGCCAGGTTCGGCGTGACTACCGCGCTGGACATGGCGTGCGCGCCGCCGGAGCTGGTGAACTCGCTGCGCAGAGCGCACGGGCTGACCGACATCCGCAGCGCGGGCACGCCCGCCATCGCGCCCGGCAGCCCGCACTCGCACCTCCCGGTCGTCGGCCAGCGCGGCCTGATCAGCGGCGCCGCCCAGGCCCGGCCGTTCGTGGCCGAACGGGTGGCCGAGGGCTCGGACTACATCAAGATCATCGTCGGCACCCCGGCCCCCAGCCACGACCAGGCCACGCTGGACGCGCTGGCCGAGGCCGCGCGCGAGCACGGCAAGCTCAGCGTGGCGCACGCCTCGTCTTGCGCAGCCGTGGCGATGGCCCAGCGGGCGCGGGTCAGCGTCCTGACCCATGTCCCGCTAGACAAGGCGCTGGACCAGGCCGCCGCGGCCCGCGCGGCCGCCGACGGCACGGTCGTGATCCCCACGCTGGCCATGATGGAGGGCATCGTGCGGCAATCCGCCCCGCCGGGCCGTGACTACGCCGCGGCCCGGGCCAGCGTCACCGTCCTGTACCAGGCGGGGGTGCCGATCCTGGCCGGGACCGACGCCAACGCCGAAGCCGGCGGCCCGGCCATGATCAGCCACGGCAGCAGCCTGCACCACGAGCTGGAGCTGCTGGTGGACGCCGGGCTGACCACCGTGGACGCGCTGCGCGCCGCCACCTCGCGGCCCGCCCGCTACTTCGGGCTGGGCGACCGCGGCGTGGTCGAAGTCGGGCGCCGGGCCGACCTCCTGCTGATCGACGGAGACCCGCTGCGGGACATCAAGGCCACCCAGGCCATCCGCCGTGTCTGGTGCGGCGGCACCCCGGTTCGTCTGGAAGGAATCACCCCATGAGCCTGCACGGGCTGCTATCGGTCACCATCGGCGTGCCGAACGTGGCGGAGACCGCCGCCTACTACGCCGAGTTCGGCCTGACCCCGGGCGCCGGCGGCTGGCTCAGCACCGCCGACGCCGGGCAGCAGCTGCGGATCCTGCCCGCGCCCACCCGCCGGCTGCTGGACATGCGGGTCGGCGCCGACGACGCCGACGACCTGGCCCGCGCCGCGGCCAGCCTGGCCCGGCTCGGCGTGCCGCACGAGCTGCGGGGGACTGTCCTGGCGGCGGCCGAACCGGTCACCGGCGTGCGGGTCAGCCTGGACGTCGCCCCGCGCCTCGAGCAGCGGCCCGTCCCGGGTACCGCCTACAACGGCCCGGGCCGGCTCGACCGGCCGGACTGCCGGGCGCCCGGTTTCACCCGGCCGGACCGGGTGCGGCCCCGCAAGCTCGGTCACGCCGTGCTCGGCAGCACCGACTACCTCGCCACGACCGCCTTCTTCACCGACGGGCTCGGCTTCAAGGTCAGCGACCGGGTCAAGGGCGTGGGCGCGTTCATGCGCTGCTCCACCGACCACCACAACGTGCTGGTCCTGGCCGCGCCGGTGAGCTTCCTGCACCACACGTCCTGGCAGGTCAACGACGTCAACGACGTCGGCCGCGGCGCCTGCGCGATGCTCGAGGGCAGGCCGGAACGGCACGTCTGGGGCCTCGGGCGGCACTACGCGGGCTCGAACTTCTTCTGGTACCTGAAGGACCCGGCGGGCAACTTCTCCGAGTACTACAGCGACATGGACTGCATCATCGATGACCAGCTGTGGACGCCCGAGGACCTGGAGGGGGCGCGGGGCCTGTTCGCCTGGGGGCCGCCGCCGCCTCCCTCCTTCCTGCAGCCCGAGGACCTCGCGGCCATGATGACCGGAGCCCACTCTGCTGGCTGAACCGGGGCTGGCTGACCCGGGGCTGGCTGACCCGGGTCAGCCGTGGTCATGGTGCTCCGCCATGACGATGAGGACCGGGCAGGCCGCCTGATGGGTGACCTTGCCGACCACCGACCCCATCAGGACGTGGCCCAGGCCGCCGGTGCCGTGCCCGCCGAGCACGACCATGTCGGCGTCCTTGGACGCGTTGATGAGCACATCGGCCGGGATGCCGTGCACCGCGGTGACGGTGACCGAGGGCGGCCGGGGCGCGCCGGCTTCGGCTAGCGCCTTGTCGGTTTCCGCCTCGGCCGCCGCACGCGCCCGCTCGGTCTCGGCCGGGTCCTGCGGGTAGGTCATGGGAGCGCCGGCGTAGCCGATCACGGCCTGGTGGACGGCGATCACGGTGAGCGGCTCGTTATGGATGGCCGCTTCCTTGATGGCCCGTCTCAGGGCCTGCTGGGAATGAGTAGAACCGTCCATGCCGACGATGATTCCAGGCATGTCATCTCCTTAAGCTGTCGCAGTCGCCGCGTCTCTGCCGCTGATCTTAGGCTCACAGGGCCCTCTGGCAACAGATCCGCCGGGCCTTGTCCTGGCCGGCCTCGTCCTCAGCCGGCCTCCCGCTCGATCGGGCAGGTCATGCAGCGGGGACCGCCGCGGCCGCGGCCCAGCTCGCTGCCCGCGATCGCGATCACCTCGATGCCGTGCTGGCGCAGCATGGTGTTGGAGGCGACGTTCCGCTCGTAGCCGACGATGACGCCGGGCGCGACGGCCAGGTAGTTGTTGCCGTCGTCCCACTGTTCCCGTTCGGCGGCGCGGGCGTCCTCGTTGGTGGTCAGCACCGTCACCTTGTCCACGCCGAGCACTTCCGCCACCGTGGCCCACAGGTTGTCGTTGAGCCTCACCTGCAGGCCGGTGTCGTCTTCACCCGGGGTGACGGTCCACGACCGCAGCCGCGGGTCGAGGTACGGGTACAGCACGAACGTCCCGAGGTCGACCATGGTCATCACGGTGTCGAGGTGCATCATGGCGCGGGAGAACGGCAGCTCGACCGCGATCACCACGCTGACCTGCCCGCTGCGGAACAGGGTCTGGGCGAGCAGCTCGACCGCCATCGGCGTCGTCCGCTCGCCCATCCCGATCATCACGGCGCCGTGGCCCAGCACGTGCACGTCGCCGCCCTCGACGGTGGCGGGCATGTGATGAGCGTCGGTGTCGCCGTAATGCCAGGTGAAATCCGCCTGGGCGAACATCGGGTGGTAGCGGTAGATGGCCCGGCTGTGCAGCGACTCGCGCTGGCGGGCGGGCTTGGCCATCGGGTTCACCGAGACGCCCTGGTACAGCCAGCAGGAGTTGTCCCGCTGGAACAGGTGGTTCGGCAGCGGCGGCAGCACGAAGTCGTCCGCGTGCAGCACGTCCCAGGTCAGGCTCTGCGGCCGGGCCGGGTTCAGGTCCGCCTTGAGCACGCCGCCGACCAGGAACTCGGCCAGCGCCGGGCCGCCGAGGTCGTCGAAGAGCCGCCGCACGGGCCCGGCCAGGTTCGGGCCGAGCATCTCGGGCACGCAGATCCGGTCGAGCACGAAGGCCCGGCCGGCCGGCACCTCCAGCGTCTCGCCAAGCAGCTGCCCGAAGTAGTGGACCTGCACGCCCTTGCCGCGGAGCGCCTCGGCGAAGGCGTCGTGCTCCTCCTTGGCCCGGCCGGCCCAGAGCACGTCGTCGAAGAGCAGCTCGCCGACGTTACCCGGGGTGAGCCGGGAGAGCTCGAGCCCGGGCCGGTGCACGATGACCTGCCTGAGCTGACCTACCTCGGACTGGACGCTGAAGCTCATGGACGTATTGTCCTGCACGCCCGCCAGGGGCGACAGCCGGCAAATTACATAACGGCGTACATAATCCGGGCGATGCCGGGCCGGCCGCGGGGGAGTACCTTCGCCATCGGCGGGACCTGGATGTTGCCATGGAACCGCGGGGAGGGTGGGGACCGTGACTGACCGTGCCTTCGGGCTGCGCGTAGTGCGTTCCGAAGCGTCGTGTCTGAACCCGGACGAGGATCGCGGGCAGGGGCCGGATGAGACCCTGACCATCCGGGTCCGCCGCGAACCGGGCTACGTGCTCGTCATCGTGGCCGGGGAGATCGATATCGCCACCGTCTCCCAGCTGCGCGCGCGGCTCTTGGAGCTGGCGGCGGCCGGCCGCCCGCTGGTGGCAGACCTGGATCAGGTCAGCTACGTTGACGCGGCCGGGCTCGGCGCGCTGGCCGGCGCGGCCAAGCAGGCCGCCGCGCACGGGACGACCCTGCACGTGGTGTGCGCCGTGCGCCAGATCCGGCGGCTATTCGGCATCACCGGGCTGGATCATGTGATACCGCTGGCCGGCACCCTGACCGAGGCCATCCAGGCGCTGGCGGCAGGCTCGCCGCTGGCCGTGGTGCCCGGCGGCGCCGAAGCGGTCTGACCCTTACCCCGCCGGCCGCCCGGCCCTGCGCCAGGCCAGCACCGACCAGCAGGAAAGCGCCGACAGGATCGACCCGACGCTGGCGGCCGAGCCGACCGAGAGCACCGACCCGGCCGACCCGACGGAGCCGATCGACAGGATCGACCCCGCGGAGCCGATCGACAGGATCGACCCGGCCGAGCCGATCGACAGGATCGACCCGCTCGACCCGATGCTCAGGATGGACCCGGCAGACCCGGCAGTGTTCCGCATGGGTTCATTCTCGCAGGAACCAGCCCCCCGCGGTCCGCAGCGTCGCCTTCCCGGGCCCCGGCCGGCTATCCAGGCCGGCGGACGGCGGCGTAGGGTCAAACCCGGTAGGTATCCGCAAGCACTTGCGCAGGCCAGAGAAAGGACGCGGGGACCGCTCCAGACCCCGGTGACACGGACCAGCCTGGCCAGATCGGACAGCGCCGTTTCGCACACATCCCACCTGTCCTTGACGTGCACGATGGCCAGGTCGTCGGCGAATACCCGGGAATGCCCGGATGGTCATGGTGCCTGAGGACATCTACCCGGTGCAGTGGACCGGCCGGCAGGCCCTGATAGGGCTGCCGGAGCATATCGACGTGTCCAATGCCGGGCCGATCCGCGAGGAACTGCTGGCGGTCATCAACCGCGGCGCCGAGGTGCTGATCGTGGACATGACCGCCACGGTCTCCTGCGATCACGCGGGCGCCGACGCGATGGCGCGGGCCTACCAGCGCGCCGTAGCCAGCCGCACGGAACTGCGGCTGGCCGTCACCAGCGGCGTCATCCTGCGGATGCTGGGCATGACCGGCGTCGGTCGCCTGGTGCCTGTCTACCCTTCCGTGGAGGCCGCCGCGGCCGCGCGGTCGCCCGCCGGGAGCGCCGCGCGCACGGAGGATGCGCGCCAGGCCCGGGGCAGCCGGCGCAGGCGGATAGCCGGTGCCTCGCCTGGCCGCAGCGTCCGCCCCCGGCCCGACGTCGGCGTCGAGGTCGCGCTGCTTGACCGCGACGGGGTGATTGCCTGGGTCAACCAGGCCTGGCAGTCCTTCGCCGCGGCCAACGGGGGTGACCCGGCCCGCACCGGCCGCGGCGTGTCGTACCTGCAGGCCTGCGCCGCCGCCGGGGACGACCCGGTGGCGCGGGAGGTGGCCGGCGCCATCCGTGCCGCGCTGGCGGGAGACCTGCCCGGCCCGCTGACGGTCGAGGTGCCCTGTCACAGCCCCGCCACCGAACGCTGGTTCGACGTGCTGATCTCGTCTCGCCTGGATGACCAGGGCCGGTGCCGGGGGGCGACGGTCACGCTGTCGCTCGTCAGATCACAAGCCAGGCTGAAGGCAGCCGGCCCCGGATTGACGCTGGCCGAGGAGCCGAGCCGGAAGGGCACCGCGGCGGTCATGACCCCGGCCGTGCTGTGGAACGTGATCGAAGCCTTCACCGACGGGGTGGCGCTGGCCGACCGCGAAGGCACGCTCGTGCTGGCCAGCCGGCGGCTGGAAGAGATGTTCGGCTACCAGCCCGCCGAACTGGCCGGGCAGCCGGTCGAGCGGCTGATTCCCGCCCACCTGCAGGCCGCCCGGGCCCGGCCGACCGGCACCGGGGTCCTGCTGACCGGGCTGCACCAGGACGGGACCACCTTCCCGGTCGAGCTCAGCCTCAGCCCGGTGCCGACCGCGGCCGGCCGTTTCTCCCTGGCCGTGGTGCGGGACATGGCCGAGGTCCGCAGCCTGGCCGACGTCGACGCCACCGGGCGGGTGCATCGCAGCCAGGAACTCCTCGGCCAGGTCGTTACCCGCCTTGATCAGGTCGGCACGACCTTGCGGGCCGCCGCCGACTTGCCCCGCGACACGGCCAGGCCGCACATCGAGGAAGCCCTGCGCATCCTCGACGGCACCATCAGCCAGATCCGCGCGAGCACGCTCGCCGACTCTGAAGACCACGGGCCTGTCTAGAGCTGGCCGCGGCCGTCCGCGCCGGCCTCCGGCCGGGACAGGAGACACTATGGGCATGGCGCGAGACCTGGTGTACGCCTTGCTGGCCGACGGGACTACGGTCGAGATCCGCCCGGCCGAGCCGGGTGACTTCGCCGCGGTCAAGGCCATGCACGAGGCGATGTCCCGGGACAACACCTATATGCGGTTCTTCAACATAAGCAGGCTCGCGGCCGAGACCGAGGCGCGGCGGATCTGCCGGGGCGCGGTGCCCGGCCAGGTGGCGCTGCTGGCGCTGGCCGGCGGCGAGGTGGCCGGCGTGGCCAGCTACGTCCCGTCGCGGGAGCAGCCAGGAACGGCCGAGGTCGCGTTCGCGGTGGCCGACCACATGCACCACAAGGGCATCGCCACCCTGCTGCTCGAGCACCTGGTCTCCTACGCCGGGAGCCACCGGATCACCACCCTCACCGCGGAGACCCTGACCGAGAACAAGGCGATGCTGAACGTGTTCGCCGACGCCGGCCTGCCGGTCGAGCGCCGCTACCAGGACGGGGTCTTCCAGCTGACGTTCCCGCTGCCCCGCGAGGACGCCGGCGCCACGCTCGACGACTACCTGAACGCCGTGGCCGAAAGGGAGCGTCACGCCGAGGCGGCCAGCCTCCGGCACGTCTTCGCGCCCGAGTCGGTCGCGGTGATCGGCGCGAGCCGGCGCCGGGGCACGGTGGGCCGGGCGATCCTGGACAACATCCGGGCCAGCGGGTACGCCGGCCGGCTCTACTCGGTGAACCCGCGGGCCCGGCAGATCGGCGGCGAGCGGTGCCTGTCCTCGGCGCTCGACCTGCCCGAAGCAGTCGACCTGGCGGTGATCGCGGTGCCCGCCGCGACCGTGCTCGACGTGGCGGAGCAGTGCGGCCAGCGCGGCGTGCGGTCCCTGGTGGTGATCACCGCCGGGCTGGCCCAGGCCCGCGCCGACCTGCTCGCGGTGTGCCGCAGGCACGGCATGCGGCTGGTCGGCCCGGACTGCTTCGGGGTGGCCGTGCCCGGCATCGGCCTGGACGCCACGTTCGCCGCCCGCCCGGCCAAGGCGGGCGTGACGGGCCTGGTCATGCAGTCCGGCGGCCTGGGCTTCGCCATGGTCGATCACCTGTCCAGGCTCGGCATCGGGATCTCCTCGTTCGCGTCGGTCGGCGACAAGCTCGACGTGTCCGGCAACGACATGCTGATGTGGTGGGAACGCGACGGCCTGACCAGGCTCGCCGTGCTGTACATCGAGTCGTTCGGTAACCCGCGCAAGTTCGCCAGGACGGCCCGCCGGGTCAGCGGCACCATGCCCGTGCTCACCGTGCTGGCCGACCGTTCGAACCTACGGGAGGCGCTGTTCGAGCAGGCCGGGGTCATCGTCACGCGCGGTTTCGGTGAGCTGATCCAGGCCACCGCGCTGCTGGCCACCCAGCCCGTCCCGGCCGGGCGCACCGTCGCGATCGTGTCCAACGTGGGCAGCGCGGGGGCGCTGGCCGCGGACGCCTGCGCCGACCTGGGCCTGTCGGTGCATCGCACGGTCGATACCACCGCCCCGGTCTCCGCCGAGGCCTTCCGCCAGTGCCTGGAACTGCTCGCCGCGGACGAGGACGTGCACGCCATCGTGGCGATCGTGCTGCCCACCGGGGCCACCGGCGACCTGGAGGCCGCGATCCAGGCCGCGAACGTCGGTGTTCCCATGGTCGCCGTCGTGCTGACCCAGCCGGAATCCGTCCGGCTGCTCCCCGGGAGCCAGGTCCCGGCCTACGGCTCACCGGAGGCCGCGGTGCGGGCGCTGGCCCGCGCGGCCGGCTACGGCGCCTGGCGGGCCGAACCCCGCGGCCACCTGCCCGCCTTCGCCGGCATCAGGACCGAGGACGCCCGCACGTTGGTCCGCGGGTTCGCCCGCCCCAGCTGGCTCCCGCCCGAGCAAGCCGCTGAGCTGCTGCGCTGCTACCGGATCCCGCTGGCCGACTTCCCCTGCGCGGGGACCGAGGTGACCGTCCGGGTGACGGATGACCGTGTGTTCGGCCCGCTGGTCACGTTCGGTGCCGCCGATGGACCCCGAACGGCCCGGCTCACGCCCCTGACGGACCTGGACGCGGACAGGCTGATCCGGTCGCCCCTGCCCGGGACCGATCGCGGCGCGCTGCGGGACCTGCTCCTGCGGGTCTCGCGGCTCGCCGACGACCTGCCAGAAGTCACCGAGCTCGAGCTCGCCCCCGTCGTCGCCGGGCCGGCCCTGGCCGTGGTGAACGCGCGGGTCAAGGTGACACCGTACGAGCCCGAGGACCCGTTCCTGCGCAAGTTGCGCTGAGCCGCCGGGCCAGGGATCAGCAGCTGGAGGCGGCCGTCCTGAGGACCTCCTCGCAGACCGCGGGCATCCCGGTCTCGTCGGCGGCCCGCTGGGTGAGCACGACCACGGTCAGGTCCTGCTCCGGGACGTTGGACCAGGTCGTGCCGAGCCCGCCCTCCCAGGTGTAGCGGCCGTCGTCGAGCACGGACACGCCGTAGCCCCAGCCGCGGTCGTCGAGGAAGCTGAAACCGGGCCAGACGTTGGCCCGCTGCGCCGCGGTCAGCTGGTCACGGGTCATCTCGGCGGCCGTCTCTGTCTTCAGCACCGGATCGCCGCCGCGGAGCAGCATCCGGCCGAACGCGACCAGGTCGCCGGCCGTGGAGACCAGCCCGCCGCCGCCGTCGGGGAACCGTGGCGGGCGCGACCACTGCCCGTCCGGCGGGTCGCTGACGGTCAGCCGCCCGTCCTGGTGCTCGTACGCGGTGGCGAGCCTGCTGGTGTCCCTGGCGTGAAAGGCCGTGTCGTGCATGCCCAGGGGGGCGAGCACCCGTTCGCGCATGACGTCCTCGAACGGGGCGCCGCCCGCGCGGGCGGCCAGCACGCCGAGCACCTGCGAGCCCGCCGAGTAGAGCCAGCGCTCACCCGGCTGGGCCAGCAGCGGCAGCTCGCCCAGGCGCGCCATCCAGGTGTCCGGGTCAGGGGTGGCGGCAGGCTGCGGCGGGCCGAACGAGGCCAGTTCACGTTCGGCCACCGCGGCGGCGATCGGCCACGGCTCGCCCGTGAACATGGCTCCCTGCATGCCGAAGCCCCAGGTGAAGGTGAGCAGGTCGCGGACGGTCACCGGCTGTTCGGCCGGCACCGTGTCGGCCAGCGGTCCGTCGGGGCGGCGCAGTACCCGGCGGCCGGCCAGCTCCGGCAGCAAGGTGTCGACCGGCTGGCCGAGATCGAGCAGGCCGTCGTCGACCAGGCTCAGCACCGTGGCCGCGGTGATCGGCTTGGTGGTCGAGGAGATCCGGAACAGGGTGTCGGTCCGCATCGGCGGGCCGCCGGCCGCCAGCACGCCCGCGGCCTTCACGTACGTCACATCGCCCCTGGCCACGGCCGCGACCACCCCGGGCGCCTGCCCCTGCGCCACGGCCGCCTCGACGATCTCGCCGATCCTGCTTTCTCCGATCTTGTCCCCGTGTGTCATGGCGCCAGCCTACGGGGGCTTACGATCGAGCCCGTGAACTCTGGAGGATCGCGGTGATCGGGGCCCAGGCGCTGATCGGCAGCCTGACCGGCGCGGACGTGGACGTGTGCTTCATGAACCCGGGCACGTCGGAGATGCACTTCGTCAGCGCCCTGGACGCGGTGCCCGCCATGCGCGGGGTGCTCGCGCTGTTCGAGGGCGTCGCGACCGGCGCCGCCGACGGGTACGCGCGGATGGCCGGACGGCCCGCCGCGGTGCTGCTGCACCTCGGGCCCGGCCTGGCCAACGGGCTGGCCAACCTGCACAACGCGCGCCGGGCCCGTACTCCGGTGGTGGTCATCGTCGGCGCGCACGCCACCGGCCACGTCCGCTACGACGCGCCGCTGCAATCCGACATCGAGGCCCTGGCGCGCACCGTGTCGGGCTGGGTCCGCACCTGCGGTACCACCCGCGACCTGGCCCAGGACGCGATGCGCGCGGTGGCGGCGGCCCGGGCCGGGCAGATCGCCACCCTGGTGCTGCCCGCCGACGTGTCCTGGAGCGAGGGGGCATCGCCCGCCCTGCCCCGGCCGCCGGCGCGCGCTGCTGTGGTCGACAATAGTCAGGTATCCGCGATCGTCCCTCTGCTGTCCGCTCAGGCGGTGCTCTTCCTCGGCGGGAAGGCCCTCACCGAGCGCGGCCTGCGGGCGGCCAGCCGGGTCAGCGCCGCGACCGGGGCGCGGCTGCTCGCCGAGACATTCCCGGCCCGGATGGAGCGCGGTGCCGGGGTCCCGGCCGTCGACCGGCTGGCCTACCTGGCCGAGCAGGCCGAAGCCCAGCTGGCCGGGGTCGCGCACCTCATCCTGGCCGGCGCCCGCTCGCCGGTGTCGTTCTTCGCCTATCCGGGCCAGGCCAGCGACCTGGCCCCCGGCCCGGTCACCGTCCTGGCGGACAGCGACCAGGACGTCGAGGCCGCGCTCGACCTGCTGGCGGACCGGGTTGCGCCCGGGACCTCCCCGGTGCTGACCGAGGCGGCCCCGCCCCCGCCGGCGGATCCCGGGCCGCTCAACGCGATCAGCCTGGCCAACACGATCGCCGCCTCGCTGCCCGAGCACGCCATCATCGCCGACGAGGCCAACACCTCGGGCTTCGCGCTGCCCGCGGCCCTGCGCGCCGCGCCGCGGCACAGCCTGCTGACCCTCACCGGCGGCTCGATCGGCCAGGGGATGCCCGCCGCGACCGGCGCGGCCGTCGCCGCCCCGGACCGGCCGGTCCTGTCGCTGGAAGCCGACGGCAGCGCGCTCTACACCATCCAGGCGCTGTGGACCCAGGCGCGCGAGCAGCTCAACGTCACGACGGTGCTGATCAACAACGCGTCATACGCGATCCTGCGGATGGAACTGGCCCGCACCGCCGCCGGCCAGGCGGGCGAGCGGGCCGCGCGGATGCTTGACCTGTCCGGTCCCACCCCGGATTTCACCCAGCTCAGCACCGGGCTCGGCGTGCCCGCGAGCCGCGTCACCACGGCCGCCGAACTGGACCGGGCGCTGCGCCTGGCCTACGCCGAACCCGGGCCGCACCTGATCGAGGCGATCGTTCCCCCAGTGGTCCCGCCTCCGTCCGGGACGGCGTGGTAGGCGGCCCTTAGGCCTGGTCGGAGGCCGGAGCGTGTTCTCATCTACTCGTTCAAGGTCTCCCGGCGCGGTAGCCGCATGGGTCCCCGCGCAGGTGCAGAAGGGTTGTGGCCAAGATTGTTCTCTGACGCCGTCGTCCCCTATGGCCAGGAGGAGTCCTGATGACCATCCCGCAGACCGCTTTCGGCGACTATCAGCTGGAGATTTACGGTGCCGGGCTGCGCGGCGTCCTGCCCGCGTTCCCGATGGCGTTCGCGGAACTCGAGGCGAGGGCGGAGCAAGCCCTGCCTCCTTCGGTGCTGTCCTACGTGGCCGGCGGCGCGGGCAGCGAGCACACCCAGCGGGCCAACGTCAGCGCGTTCCAGGGGTGGGGCCTGCTCCCGCGGATGTTCGTCGGCGCGGCCCGGCGCGACCTGTCGGTGGAGCTGTTCGGGATGAGGCTGCCGTCCCCGCTGCTGATGGCGCCCATCGGGGTGATCGGCATCTGCGCCCAGGACGGGCACGGCGACCTGGCCACCGCCGCCGCGGCCGCGCGCACCGGCGTCCCGATGATCGCGTCCACGCTCTCCGTCGACCCGCTGGAGGATGTCGCCGCGCGGTTCGGCGGCACCCCAGGCTTCTTCCAGCTCTACACGCCCACCGACCGGGACCTGGCCGCGAGCCTGGTATCCCGCGCCGAGGCGGCCGGGTTCCGTGGCATCGTGGTCACCCTGGACACCTGGCTCACCGGCTGGCGCCCGCGCGACCTGGCCGCCAGTAACTTCCCGCAGCTGCGCGGCCACTGCCTGGCCAACTACTTCACCGACCCGGTCTTCCAGTCCCTGCTCGGCCAGGACACCGACCCGGCGGCGGCCGTGGGACTGTTTGCCCGTCTCTTCGGCAACCCGCTCACCTGGGCCGACCTTCCCTGGCTGCGCTCGCTCACCACGCTGCCCCTGATCGTCAAGGGCATCTGCCACCCCGACGATGTCCGCCGCGCGAAGGACGGCGGGGTCGACGGGATCTACTGCTCGACCCACGGGGGCCGCCAGGCCGACGGCGGGCTGGCCGCCCTCGACTGCCTGCCCGCCGTGGTCGATGCCGCCGACGGCATGCCCGTGCTGTTCGATTCCGGCATCCGCTCCGGCGCCGACGTGATCAAGGCCCTGGCCCTCGGCGCAACCGCGGTCGCCGTCGGCCGGCCCTACGCCTACGGCCTCGCGATCGGCGGCGCCGACGGCATCGTCCACGTCCTGCGCAGCCTCCTCGCCGAGGCGGACCTGATCATGGCCGTGGACGGCTATCCCGCCCGCGCCGACCTGACCCGGGACAGCCTGCGCCGCACCTGCACCTGCCAGCACGCCTGACGGCCCGCCTGCCCCCCGCCAGTGCTCTGCCCCCGCCAGTGCTCTGCCTGCCCCCGCCAGTGCTCTGCGCCCCGCCAGTGCTCTGCCTCCCGCGTAACAGGCGGCTCGCGGGCATCTCCCAGCTCATTGCTTTCTATTTCGGCTGGATCGGTCCAGCGGACCGATTTTCGCGATAAATGTCCTTGGTAGGCATTAGAATCGAACTAGAAACCTAGAGAACTGCCCGGCCAGTGTCCCTGTCCGCGGGCGAAGGAGAATCCCAGGAAAGCCAAAGCACCCCGGCACGCCATCCGCCCCGG
The DNA here is from genome assembly GCA_963722275.1 of uncultured Actinomycetes bacterium. GTDB lineage: Bacteria > Actinomycetota > Actinomycetes > Streptosporangiales > Streptosporangiaceae > Palsa-504. The sequence goes on from CAVRMX010000016.1 coordinate 252,497, forward strand.
AAGGAGGTGACCCACATGGGCACGACCGTCCCGGCCTCGGCGCGTGAGGCGCTGGAGATGGTGCACGCGGGGCTGGCCTACCTGGCCACCGCCGATCCGACGGCGCTGGCGGCCGAGACCCAGGCCCGGTGCCTGCAGGGGCTGGAGCAGGCGAATTCCGTGGGTACCGCGGCACGGGCGTCGATCCTGGCCGCGTTCACCTCCGGGCAGGGGTACTGCGCGGACGGGGCCTACAGCCCGCGGGCGTGGCTGATCCACCAGACCCGGATCACCCCCGGCGCCGCGGTCGGGCACACCGCCTGGGCCCGGCGGACCGTGACGCACCCGGCCGTGGTCGCCGCGCTCGCCGCCCGGAAGCTGTCAGAGTCGTACGGGAAGACGATCTGCACCTGGACCGACAAGCTCCCGGACGATAGCCGGGCCACCGCCGATGAGATCCTGCTGGCCGCGGCGCGGAAGGGAATGGACCTGGCGGACCTGGCCATGCTGGCCAGGGAGATGTTCGAGCGGTCCCGCCCGGACGAGCCCGGCGAGGACCCTGGCCGGGCGCTGGAGGACCGGGCGGTCCGGCTGGTCACCACCTTCCAGGACGCGGGCGTGCTGCACGGCGACCTGACCCCCGAATGCGCCGCGGTCGTCACCGCGGTCCTGGACGCCCTGGCCGCGCCCGGCGGGCGCGGAGGATGACCGCACGCATGAGCAGCGGTACCACGACGCCTTGCAGGAGGCGATGCGGCGGCTGATCGCGGCGGGCCTGCTGCCGGAGCGGGCCGGGCAGCCGGTCAGGGCGCTGGTGCACGTGTCGCTGGCCGACTTGATGCTGCTGGAGGGCAGCTCCGCGCTGATGGGCGAGTGGGCCGCGTCGGCGCGGGCCCGGTGGGCGGCGCACCGGGCCGCGGCCTCGGCGGGCGGCGGGAGCGACGGCGGGGCGTGGCTGGACGGGGACGCCGCCCGGGCGTTCACCTGCGATGCGTCCATGACCCCGGTGGTGACCGGCGAGGTCAACCCGGCCGCGCTGGATGAGCTGGTCCGGCTGTGCGTCCAGCTCGGCAACCTCAGCCACCACCATGGCGGCGACTGCGGCTGCAGCCGTGAGAGCGGCTGCGGCTGCGGCGGCGGTGCCGACGATGGCAGTACTGTCCGCGGGTGTGGCCCCTCCGGTGACGGCAGCGGCCCGGCCGCGCCGGACCCGGGTACCATCCGCGTCCGGGAGGCCCTCGAGCAGGCCATCATCGGCCAGGCCGTGGACCTTCTGTCCGGCCCCGGCGGCCTGGCCGGGTTCCTGCGCCGCCGCCAGCTCGGCGCCCGCCTCGCCGGGCCCAGCCTCCCCCTAGACGTGGGAGTATCCTCCGACATCCCGGCCGCGATCCGCCGGGCGGTGATCCTGCGGGACCAGCACTGCCGGTTCCCCGGCGGTTGCGACCAGCCCGCGGCGGCCTGTGAAGTCCACCACCTGACCCACAAGGCCGACGGCGGCAAGACCAGCGTGACGGATTGCGCCCTGTTCTGCACCTTCCACCACCAGGTGGTCATCCACCTGTGGGGCTGGACCGTCGTGCTCAACCCCGACGGCACCACCACCGCTTGGAACAAGGACAAGAGCAAGGTTCTCCACAGCCATAGCCCCCCGAGCGGCGCGGGGTAACACCCCCGCGCCGGACGGTCCGGTCAGCCTCGTTTGAGGCTGCCGATGCTGAGAGATCCACTCCGGGAGGGCTGCCCCTCCTCCACCTCGCGTACATACGCTTCCGGATCTTTGTCCACGGCGGGGACTCCGGCATAGTTCCGCGCCTCGAAGGCGGCGAAGGCGACGGCGAGCTGATGGCGTTGTGGCAACGCGGCCAGACGGCGGAAGTCGGTCAGGCCCTCGCGTTCCTCCTCGGCCATGTGGTCGCTGTTGGCCAGGTTGGCCGCGGTGACCGCGGCGAACCACTCGTCGGTGCCGACCTGATGGCGCGCCACTTCGGTGACCGCATCCCTGATCTCGTTGTGGTCGTGGATGGCATCGAGGGTCTCTCCCTCCACCCCCGCCGTCCGGTGTGCCGCCGAACCCACCTGCAGCAGTGCGGGATAGAAGATCTCCTCCTCGGCCGCCGCGTGCAGCTCGAGGAACACGGCCAGCCGGTCCCATACGGCGGACAACACCCCAGTCTCCGCGCGGTCGATCTGCTCCAGGATCGCGAACAGCCGCCGCTGCTCGTGATGGTCATCAAGGATCAGCTGGGTGATGTCCACAGTCCCTCCCTGCCGCCGTGTCCTCCTGGCCCCGGAAGCCGACGATAACGTACGGAGGCTCATCGAGCCCCGCCGCCTGGGCCGTAGCCCCTAACCCTGGACGTTCAGCTGCTCGATGGGGTCGGTAGGCATACTCATCGCCTCCAGCAACTCCCGCAATTCATCTCTTTCCTCAGGAGTGACAGGCATGTTGTGCGCAGCGAGCGATGCGGCAATTTCGATGGTCAGCAAGCCGTATTCGCCGCCCCCGCGCATGCGCTTGACGCTCCACAGGGCGCTCTCGGTCAAGCGATCGGCGAAGCGTTCGGGCAGCGCTTCGGCCTGATCGATGATCTCATCTTCGGTCATGAGTTCCCTCTCCTGGGATTGCGTACCACGCCCGGGCCGCCCTCTTCAGGCCAGCCAGTCAAGATATTTCCGCTGCGTTCGACCACGGCTGAAACGTCCACGTTGTCACGGGTGCCGGAGCAGAGCCAGGTGTCATTCCAATCCTGATGAATAGGTGGCTTATCGGGTCTGCGGACGACATCGAGGACGTTGGCGATGATCTTTTCATCGTCCCAGCTAGCGGGAAACTCGGTCTTGCCGGGCTTGCCGACTCCGTGACGGTGGCCGCCTCCGCCCTCGGTCCCGTCACCGTCGAGTATGTGCACAGTGCGTTCGGGGCTGACTCTGATGGCCTCTGCCGGCGGACGGTCCGCGGCATCCACCGAGTCCCAGCCGGAATGATCCGTTTGTGAGTCGGCAGCCTCGTGACGGCTGCCAGCCGGGCGGCTATCAGCCGCGCGCAGCGCCTCGTAGTACTCCTCGCGTGTCCGCGGCTCCACCGGCTCGGCGCGGGCTGCAGACGCGTCTCCGCTTGTCCTGTCGAGCCGAGAATTCTGTTCAGGCCGGATATCACCCGGACCAGGGTCGTCGTCAGGCCGGTCAAGTGCCATTAGGCATCCCCGACCCGGCTAGCACGCAATGTGTTCTATCCATCGCAATAAGTTGATGCTATGGACCGCAAGCTACCCGTCGGCACGATCGTCGAGCTTGTTTCCAGACTCGTAAGATCCGGGCGGCGCAAGCGAGCCGGCGGCAAGATAGCAGGATGCTCGCCGTCAGCTGGGACACGATCCGGCTGTTCCTGCACGTGCTGGCCGCCACCATCTGGGTCGGCGGCCAGCTGGTCCTGGCGGCGCTCGTCCCCGTCCTGCGCCGGGCGGGCGTCGTCACCGAGGCCGCCCGCCGGTTCAACCAGGTCGCCTGGGCCGCCTTCGCGGTGCTCATCGTCACCGGGATCTGGAACATCGCCGCCACCCCCGCCCAGGTCAGCCACGCCGCCGGCTACCGGGCCACGCTGATCGTGAAGCTCGTGGCCGTGGCGATCTCCGGGGTCACCGCCGCGCTGCACATCCGGTCCCGGACGGCCCGGGGCCGCGCGATCCTGGGGGCGCTCACCGGGCTCAGCGCGCTGGCCGCGCTGTTCCTCGGCGTGCTCCTGGCTGGATAAAAACACAGGCCGGAGCATCTCCCTGGCGATGACAAGCTGCTGGATCTGGCTGGTGCCCTCGTAGATCCGGAACAGCCGGACGTCGCGGTACAGCCGCTCCACCGGGATGCCGCGGATGTACCCGGAGCCGCCGTGGATCTGGACGGCGCGGTCGGCGATCCGGCCGACCGCCTCGCTGGCGAAGTACTTCGCCGCCGAGGGCGCGAGCCGCCGGTCGGTGCCGGCGTCGTACCGGGCCGCGGCGTCCAGGACCAGCGCGCGGGCCGCCATGTACTCGGTCTGCGAGTCCGCGAGCATGGCCTGGACCAGCTGGTATTCACCGATCGGGTGGCCGCCCTGGGTGCGTTCCCTGGCGTAGCCGACGCTCTCGTCGATCAGCCGCGCCGCGACGCCCACGCACATGGCCGCGATGACCAGCCGCCCGTGCGCCAGGCTCCGCATGGCGGTGCTGTCAGCCGGCCGCCGCCGCCTCGCCGACCAGCGCGGCGCCGGGGACCCGGACGCCGGTGAAGGCGACGTCGGCGGTCCACGCGCCGGCCTGGCCCATCTTGTGGTCCCGCGCCGCCACGGAAACCCCGTCAAGCCGGGCCGGCACGATGAACACCCCGATGCCCTTGCCGGGCGGCGCCTGCGGGTCGGTGCGCGCGAACACCATGAAGACGTCCGCCGCCGGGGCGTTGGTGATGTAGCGCTTGAGGCCGTCGATGACCCAGCCGTCGCCGTCCGGCAAGGGCGTCGCCGCGGTCGTCAGGCGGCTCGGGTCGGACCCGGCGTCCGGCTCGGTCAGCGCGAACGACGCGACCACCTCGCCCGAGGCCAGCCGCGGCAGCCAGTACTTGCGCTGCTCGTCGGTGCCGGCCAGGACCAGGACCTGCCCGGCGATGCCGTTGTTGGTGCCGAACAGCGACCGGAACGCCGGGCTGGTGTAGCCGAGCTCGATGGTGACCAGCACCTGCTGCCCGACCGACAGCCCCAGGCCGCCGAACTCCGCAGGCAGGGCGTACCCGTAAAGCCCCATCTCCTTGGCCTGCGCGATCAGCCGGGGCGGGATCTCGTCGGACTCGTCGATGCCGGCCTCGGCGGGCATCACCTCGCTCCGGATGAAGTCCCGCAGCACCTCGATCAGCTGATCGAACTCCGTCGTGGTCACCATGAGCCCAGTTTCAGACCAGGAGCGAGCCCTGTCCAGGAGGGACCACGACGAAATGCGCTTCTCGCCCCCTTGCGCCAGCCTGACCCACACGTGATGATTCTCCCCAGACGTCTCGGATCGGGGGCAACGGTGCCAGCCAGTCAGCCAGGGCCCCTGGGCCGCCGGGCCGTCCTCGCGGCCGCCGCCGCGGCCGCGGTCCTCGCGCCCGCCGCCTGCACGTCACCGCAAGGACAACCGCCCAGGCAGACGCTCCGCTTCTTCACCGCCCACCAGGCCGCCGTGGTCGAGGACGCGACCGCGCGGATCGCCCCCGGCCCCCGGGACGACCCGGCCGAGGCGGGCCACCCGGGCGCCCGCGAGGCGGGCGTGACCGCCTACATCGACGCGATGCTGGCCGCGCTGAACAGCAGCCCGCCGATGATCTTCGCGGGCGGGCCGTGGAGCAACCGGCACACGTCCGGCCCCGACCTCATGGCCCGCTTCCTCCCGCTCGACCCGGTCGCCGAGATCGCCTGGCGCAGGCGCCTCACCGCCTGGCACGACCAGTACCGAACGGGCATCAAGACCCTCGACCACCTCGCCGCCGGCGACTTCACCAAGGCAACGCCCGAGAAACAGGACAAGATCCTGGCCACGCAATCCGCGAGCGCGTTCACCCAGCTGCTGTTCGAGCACACCATCGAGGGCCTGTACGCCAGTCCCGAGTACGGCGGCAACCGCGGCCTGGCCGGCTGGAAGGACATCGGGTTCCCCGGCGACATCCAGCCGCGCGGCTACACCAGCGACGAGGTGGAGCGGTCCGACGGCCACGATCCCGTCGCCAGCACCGGGGTCGTCGCCGACGTGCTCAAGCTCCTCGGCGCGATCTGAGCCCGCGGCGATGCGCAAGGCGATAGTGATCGGCAGCGGCGCCGGCGGGTCGTTCGCCGCGATGGAGCTCGCCCAGGCCGGCTGGCAGGTCGTCGTGTTCGAGAAGGGGCCCAACCACTTCACCAACCTGGCCGGCCAGGGGCCGATCGGCACGGTGTTCGGCAACGACAGCCTGGCCATGCTGCAGCGCTACTTCGCCGAGCCCGACCCCGAGGTCTTCCCGCGCACCTGGCGGCCGGACGCCTCCGCCCCCGCCCAGTACACCGGCAGCGTCGACGAGCTGCCCCAGGTCGTCGGCGGCGGCACCGTGCACTGGGACGCGAAGGTGCCCAGGTTCTGGGACATCGACTTCCAGCAGCTCTCCGCCCTCGGGCCGGTCAAGGGCGCCGACGTGGCCGACTGGCCGTTCGGCTACGCCGAGATCGCGCCCTTCTACACCGAGGTGGAGCAGCTCATCGGCGTGCAGGGCGACATCGGCGCGATCCCGGACCTGGTGCGGAAGCACGCGCCGAGGGAAACCCAGTACCCGATGCCGCCGGGCCCGCAGATGCGCGCGTCGATGGCCGTGGCCGCCGGCGCCACCGCGGCCGGCCTGCACCCGTACCCGTTCCCGATGGCGGCCAACTCGCAGCCCTTCAACGACCAGCACGCCTGCAACAACTGCGGGTTCTGCAGCAGCTTCGGCTGCCCGGTGGTGGCCAGGCCGTCGGCGCTCATCCCGCTGCGGCGGGCGCTGCGGACCGGCCGGGTCCGGCTGGTCCCGGAGACCATGGTGACCAAGGTGGACCTCACCGGGCCGGCCGCCGCGCAAAGGGCAACCGGGGTCAGCTGGACCAGGATGACCGAACGGGGCGTGGTGACGGGCACCGAGACCGCGGACATCGTGGTGATGGCGGCGTCGGCCATCGAAACGGTACGCCTGGCGCTGCTTTCCGAGTTCCCGGACCGCAGCGGCAAGCTCGGCCGCAGGCTGATGCTGCACGCGTTCATCGACGGCACCGCGATCTTCCTCGACGAGCGGATGCACGCCTACCGCGGCCGGTCGGTGACGCAGTGCGCGGAGGACGCCGCCGACCCGGACTTCCCCGGCGCCCGGGCGTTCGCCAGGGCGCACGGCCTGCCGTACCTCCGCGGCGGCCTGATGGAGCTCGGCGGCAGCCAGGATCCGATCAGCGAGGCGCAGTCCTACCAGACCCTGCTCGGCTTCGTGCGTTCAGCCCGGCCGTTCGGCACCGAGTTCAAGCAGCTCATGCGGTCCTCCGTGCTGCGCGACCGGCTGGCCGGCTGCTCGCTCATCGGCCACGACCTGCCCTACCTGAGCCACACGGTGACCCTCGACCCCAAGGTCAGGGACGTCTTCGGGCTGCCGGTGGCCCGGGTCACCTGGAGCGCCGGCCAGCACGAGCAGGTGGCCCAGCAGTTCTGGATCCCGAGGCTGAAGACCATGATGAAGCAGGCGGGCGCCGGCGTGGCCCTGGCCGTGCCCGCCACCGACAACAGCGGCGGCCTGCCCACCGGCAACCACGTGATGGGCGGCATGATGATGGGCACCGACCCGGCCGCCAGCGTGACCGACGCCCACGGCCAGGTGCACGGCCTGGACAACGTCTACGTGGCCGACGGGTCCGTCTTCGTCACCTCCGGCGCGCACAACCCGACGAACACGATCATGGCCGTGGCCCTGCGCAACATGCGCCACCTGGCCCTATAGCAGGGTCACATGGCGGATGGGTCGTGAAAGTAGTGGCCCTTGTCGAGGTCCTCGATGAGCCCGGGGTGCTCCGGGTGCCATCCCAGCAGCTCACGGGTGAGCGTGCTCGAGGCCGGGCTGTCGGCCCCGATGAAGCCGGCCAGCCAGCCGAAGTGCTCGCCTGCGTCGGCGGGCGAGACGGCGGCCGCGGGCAGGCCGAGATGGCGCCCGATCACCTCGGCGACGGCGCGGATCGGCACGCCCTCGTCGGCGACCGCGTGCAGCGCCGATCCCGCCGGGGCCTGCTCAAGCGCCAGCCGGAACAGGTGCGCGGCATCGAGCCGGTGCACGGCGGGCCAGCGGTTGGACCCGTCGCCGATGTAGCCGGAGACCCCCTTGGCCCGGGCGATGCCGACCAGGGCCGCCATGAAGCCGTTGTCTCCCTCGCCGTGCACGGTCGGGGGGAGCCGCACCACGGACGAGCGGACATTGCGGGACGCGAGGGAGAGCGTCAGCTCGGCGGTAGCCCGCCGGGTTTCCGGACCGGGTCCCCAGGCGGCCGCGGCCGGGTCGGCACTAAGCCCGTCCCGTTCGGTCGCCACCCGCCCCGGTGCCAGCCCGAGCGTCCCCGAAGCGATGAGGAACGGCCGGCCGGACCCGGCCAGCGCCTCGCCGAAGGTCTCGACGGCGCGGCGGTCCGCGTCGGCCGCGTCCTTGAAGCCGCCCGAGAAGGCGATGTCGTGCTTGAACGCGAGGTGGATCACGCCGTCGGCCGCGGCCGCGGCACCGCGCAGGCTGTCGAGGTCATCCAGGGTGCCGCGGTGCACCTGGGCCCCGGCCGCGGTCAGGGCGGCGGCCGAGGCATCCGAGCGGGCGAGCCCGGTGACCTGATGGCCCGCGCCGATGAGCTCGGGAACGACGGCGGAGCCGATCCAGCCGGACGCGCCGGTGACGAAAACGCGCATGAGAAAACCTCCAGGTGGCGGGGATCCCGGCCCAGGGGCCGGTGCCGGGACAGTCGATGTCAGCTACTGTCATCACTATAGCACTGATGTCAGCCGCTGCCATCAAGTACGATCGGGGCATGAGCCGATGGGAGCCGGACGCGCGGGGCCGGCTCGAGCGGGCGGCCCTGGAGCTCTACCTCGAGCGCGGGTTCGAGCAGACCACGGTGGCGGAGATCGCCAGGCGGGCCGGGCTCACCGAGCGGACGTTCTTCCGCTACTTCGCCGACAAGCGCGAGGTGCTGTTCGCGGGCGCGGGCGTGCTGCAGGACTTCCTCGTGGGCGCCCTGGCCAGCGCGCCCGATTCCGCGGCGCCGATCAACGCGGTCGCCGCGGCCCTCGAGGCGGCCGGCGCCCTGCTTCAGGAGCGCCGTGAATACGCCCGGCAGCGCCAGGCCGTCATCGCCGCGCACGCGGAGCTCCGGGAACGCGAGCTGATCAAGCTCGCGTCACTCGCCGCGGCGATGGCCGGCGTGCTGCGCCGGCGCGGCGTGGCCGACCCGGCCGCGAGCCTGGCCGCCGAGGCGGGGATCGCCGTCTTCAGGATCGCGTTCGAACGCTGGATCAGCGAACCCGGCCAGCCAGACCTGCCGCAGGTTATCCGGGAATCGCTTCTCGAGCTCAAGGCCGTGGCCGCAGGCCGGTGAGCGCTAGCCGCGGGCCGGCTGGCATCAGGCCCTAGTAGGCGCGGCCGAAGATGAGGCGCTTGCCGTAGGCGGACGGCTGACCGCACCGGATGCAGGTCCCCTGCTCCGGCTCGCCGTCGGCGGGGATGACGCGCGGCGTGGCGGAAGTGGCGGCCTTGATGTCCTCCTCGCACTCGGGCTGGCCGCATCCGAAGGCCAGGGCCCAGCCGGCCGCGACCGCCGCCACGAACTCGTCCCAGGTGTCCACCGTGACGGTCCGCTGATCGCGGAACTCGGTCGCCCGCCGCAGCAGCAGGTCCTGGAAGGCGGTCAGCTCGAGGCCGAGCCGGGCCGGGGCGGAGTCCAGCGCGACCGGCATCTTCTCGCGGCCGAGCCGGGTGGCCATCAGCGCCGTGCCCGCCGCCAGGTCCCGCGGGCCGAGCTCCAGCCGGATCGGGACGCCGCGCAGCTCCCAGTCGTTGAACTTGAACCCCGGCGAGAGCTGCGGCCGGTCGTCCACGTGCGCGCGGATGCCGGCGTCACGCAGCCGGGCCGCCAGCTCCCGGGCGGGCGGCAGCACCTGGCCGGCCTGCTCGCCGCGGCCGATCGGGACGATCACCACCTGGTAGGGGGCGAGCAGCGGCGGCAGGATGAGGCCCTTGTCGTCCCCGTGGGTCATGATCACTCCGCCGATCATGCGGGCGCTCATGCCCCACGAGGTGGTGTGGCACAGCCCAAGCTCGCCGCTCTCCGCGGCGTACTGGATGCCGAAGGCCTGGGCGAAGTTCGTGCCCATGTAGTGCGACGTGCCGGACTGCAGCGCTCGCCCGTCGCGCATCATCGCCTCGACCGTGTAGGTGCGCCGGGCGCCGGGGAACCGCTCGCCCGCCGTCTTCTCGCCCGCGATCACCGGCATGGCGGCCACGTCCCTGGACACCTGCTCGTAGAGGTCGAGCGCGAGCAGGGTCTCCCGCATGGCGTCCGCCTCATCGGCGTGCGCGGTGTGGCCCTCCTGCCACAGGAACTCGGTGGTGCGCAGGAACATCCGCGGCCGCAGCTCCCAGCGGACCACGTTGGCCCACTGGTTGAGCAGCATCGGCAGGTCCCGGTGCGAGCTGATCCACTTGGCCATCATCTCGCCGATGATCGTCTCCGAGGTCGGCCGGATGATCAGCGGCTCCTCCAGCTCCTTGCCGCCGGCGTGGGTGACGACCGCCAGCTCCGGCGCGAAACCCTCGACGTGCTCGGCCTCGCGCTGCAGGTAGCTCTCCGGGATCAGCAGCGGGAAGTAGGCGTTGACGTGACCGGTCTCCTTGATCCGCCGGTCGATGTCGGCCTGCAGCAGCTCCCATATCCGGTATCCGTACGGGCGGATCACCATCGTGCCCCGGACCGGGCCGCGGTCCACCAGCTCGGCCTTGAAGACGATCTCGTTGTACCAGGCGGAGAAGTCCTCGCTCTGCGGGGTCACTCCGCGTTCATCGTGCGCCACACCCAGAGGATAGGAGATCACGCCAGCCGGCGCCCCCTGGTTTTCCCGCGCCTTACCCTGGTCATCATGGAGTGGACGGGACAGGTCTACGCCGACACCCCGGCGGTGGCGGCCCAGGTCTACATCGATGCGCCGCCCGAGCGGGTCTGGGACCTGGTGAGCGACATCTACCTGATGCCGGGGCTGAGCTCCGAGCTGCAGGAGGTGGCCTGGCTGGACGATGCCGCCGGCCCGGCCGTCGGCTGCCATTTCCTCGGCCGCAACGCCAACCAGTACCGCGGGACCTGGGAAACGGTCAGCACGGTCGTCGAGTGCGACCCGCCGCGCTGCTTCTCCTGGGCCGTCGGCGATCCCGGCCACCCGATGGCGACCTGGCGGTTCACCCTGCGGCCAGACGGGACGGGCACCGTGCTCGAGCAGTGGGCGCGGATGGGCCCGGGCCGCTCGGGGCTGAGCGTTGCCATCGACGCTATGCCGGACAAGGAACAGCAGATCGTCTTCGTCCGGCTGCGGGAGTGGGAGGCCGGCCTGGAGCACAACCTGGCCGTCATTAAAGACAGGGCCGAACGGGCCGGGTAGATGCGCACCGCCACCACCATCGAAGCCTCGGCAGGCCGGGAGGCGGTCGAGTTCGCCGTCGAAGCCGAGCGCCTCGGCCTGGACGTCTGCTGGGTCGCCGAGGCCTGGGGCGCGGACGCGCCCTCGCCGCTCGGGTACCTCGCCGCCCGCACCGGGACGATGCTGCTCGGCTCGGGCGTGATCCAGGTCGGCACCCGCTCGCCGGTCACGATCGCGCAGACCGCGATGACGCTGGCGCACCTGTCCGGCGGCCGGTTCCTGCTCGGCCTGGGGGTCTCCGGGCCCCAGGTGATGGAGGGGCTGCACGGCATCCCGTTCGGCCGTCCCCTGACCCGGATGCGGGAGACGGTCGAGATCGTCCGGGCCGTGTGCGCCGGCCAGAAGGTCTCGTACGCCGGGAGCCACTACCAGATCCCGCTGCCGGGGGCGCGGCCGATGCGGGTCAGCCTGCCGCCGGTGGCCGTGCCGGTATACCTGGCGTCGCTGGCGCCGAAGATGCTGGCGCTGACCGGCGAGATCGCCGACGGCTGGCTCGGCACCAGCTTCGTCCCCGAGGGCGCCGGCGCCTACTTCAGCCACCTCGACGCGGGCCTGGCCCGGGCGGGCCGGACCCGGGCCGACCTGGACGTCTGCCAGGGCGCCGAGATCAGCCTGGTGGACGAGGCCGACCTGGCCGCCACGGTGGCCGGCCGCAAGAAGGAGCTGGCCTTCTCCCTGGGCGGCATGGGCTCGGCGACGAGCAACTTCTACAACGACGCCTACAGCCGGCAGGGCTGGGCGGAGGTCGCCGCCCGGGTGCGCGAGCGCTGGCAGGCGGGCGACCGGGACGGCGCGGCCGGCCTGGTCACCGACGAGATGGTGCTGGCGACCACGCTGATCGGCACCGAGGACATGGTGCGCGCCCGGCTGCGGACCTGGCGCGAGGCCGGCGTGGACACGGTGCGCCTGTACCCGGCCGGCGACACCCTGGCCGCCCGGCTGGACAACCTCGGCCGGGGCATCGACCTGGTCAGGGCGTGTCCGCCGTAACCAGGGAATCGGCCGGCTCGTTGCTGACGTGCAGGTACATGTTGAGCCCGGTGAGGCTGAGCAGCCGCCTGACGATGGGCTGGCAGCCGGTGATGACCAGCTCGTCGCCGTGCCCGGCCAGGGTGTCATGGGCCCAGACCAGGACGGAAAGGCCGGCGCAGTCGGTGAAGCCGAGCGCGGACAGGTCGGCCACCAGGGTCTTCGGGGCGCGATCCAGGGCGTGGCTGATGGCCTGCCGCAGGTGGTCGGTGCCGGAGACGTCGAGCTCGCCCTCGAGCCGCAGCAGCGACCGCTGGCCGTGGTGCTCGGTGACGATAAAGAAGGGGGGAAGAATCATCTCAGCCGCTTTCGCTGGCGAGGGCCGAGCTGCCGCAACGTGTGCATGCCAGCAGATCGTCACCTCGTGGGGTGCGATCCGCGGACACACGGCGGAATCCCAGAAAAGTAGCACATATTCGCCCGGGGCCGCCCCGGGCTCAGGTTGCTTCGGTTAGGGCGCGGCCCGGCGCATGCCGGTCACGGATCTGATCCGCGCCCGGGCCGGTGCTCCCGCCGAGGACTTCGGCGGCCACGTCGGCCACTCGCCGGCGCGAATCGCGCGCCCGCTTGCGCAGCAGGTTGAACGCGGTCGTCGCGGTCAGCCCGTGGGCGCCCATCAGGTAACCGACCGCGCGCTCGATGACCACGCGGTAGTCCAGGGCGTACTGCAGCTGCTCGGCCACGGCGCCGCTGTCGGCCGCGGCCAGCGCGGCGGCCAGGATCTCCGCGATCAGGCCGCTGAAGCCGCGCAGCGCCTGGATGTCCGAGTCGTCCCACTCGACGGGCTGGTCACGGTAGACGTTCAGGGTGCCGACCGGGCCGCCGCCGAGCAGGAGCGGAATGCCCGCCACCGCCCGCACCTGGGCGGGCAGCTGGGCCGTCAGGTCCGGCCAGCGGTCGTCCGCGCGCAGGTCGGGGCTGACGACCTCGCGGGCGTAGACGTAGGAGTCGTAGCACGGGCCCTGCCCGGCCGCCGCCTGAGCCTCCTCAAGCTGCCTGCCGCCCTCGTCCGACGCGGCCACGTAGGCCAGGTGCCCGGATTCGGTGATGAACATGACCCCGGCGCCGCTGTAGACGAACACGTCATGGACCGCGTTGACCGTGCGCTTCAGTACCGCGACCACGTCCGCGTCGAAGGCCGCCTGACGCAGCCGCTGCAGGCTCGACCGCAGCGCCTCCTCGTCGATGTGGACCATGCCTGCCTCCGCCTCGCCGCCGGGATGCCAGGGCACGGTCAGGCTACCTGGTCAGCGCGGGGCCCGCCGTGGGCGTCGCCGTAACCGACGGAGGCAGGCGGGCGGCGGTCAGCGCGCTCCCGCCCGTGCCCGCGTAGAGTTCCGCGGCCCGCCAGCAGTACCAGGCGGCCACCGACCGGTAGGGCCGGAACGGGTCGCCGAGCGGCCGCAGCTCGCGCGCGGTCGGCGTGGGGACCTGCCAGGCCAGCCCGTAGCCGTGGCGGACGCCGAGGTCGCCGACCGGCCAGATGTCCAGGCGGCGCAGCTGGAAGAACAGGAACATCTCGGCCGTCCAGGGCCCGATGCCGCGCACCGCCGACAGCCGGGCGACGATCTCGTCGTCGCTCTCCCGGCGAGCGCGCGCGGTGCCAGCGCGACCGTCCCGTCGAGCACCTTGGCCGCCAGGTCGCGCAGGGACGCCATCTTGTTCCTGGACAGCCCGGCCGCGCGCAGCGCCTCGTCGGACAGCGCGATCAGCGCCTCGGGCCGCGCCTCGCCGCCGAGCGCGGCGATCAGCCGGCCGTGGATGGCGGCCGCCGCCCGGCCCGCCAGCTGCTGGTAGACGATGGCCCGGACCAGCGTGGCGAAGTGCGTCTCGGCCGGGCGGGCGAGCTTGGGCGGGCCGGTCTCGGCGAGCAGCCGGGCGATGACCGGATCCCGTTCGGCCAGGATGCGGGCCGCCGCGGCGTGGGTCACCTTCCGGCCGGGCTGCTCCGTCATCTGGTCACCTTCTCCATACCCATCGGGTCCTCTCTCGCCTGACCTTCGAAGGGTAACGTCCGGCGGGATGCCTCAGTCTGATCCGTACCAGCGGAGGGGTTGCCCGGTGACCTTCGCGATGAGGTCAAAGTCACGGTCATGGTGCAGCAGCGTCAGGCCGGCAGTCCGCAGCGCCGGCCACCAGGTCCACCGGGCTCGCGCTCCGGTGCTGCCCCGGCTGGTCAGCTCGCCTTGCACCTCCCACGCGCGGGCGAAGGCGCGGTCGTGGACAGGGACCCAGCCGAACACGGACCGCACGTCCTGGATGCCCTGCTCGCGATCGGCCGGCGAACGCGCGCTGTAGAAGAACTCCAGCTCGGTGACCGGGCAGACGGCGATCAGGCCCGCAGCGGCGGCCTGGTCCCAGCCGAAGGACTCCGCGCCCGGGCGCAGCAGCCGGGCCAGCGCACTCGTGTCGATCAGGAACTGCGCCGCGGTCACCGGCGGTAGTTCGCCTTGTCCGCCAGCAGCGTCAGGTCGAAGGCGCCATCCGCGGTCGCCTCGCGCAGCCGGGTCAGGGCCAGCGCCCGGCGCCGGCTGTCCAGTACCTCCCGCAGCGCCGTGTTGACCGTGTCCTTCTTCGTGCGGGTGCCGAGCGCCCTGGCCACGTCGGCGAGCAGGTCATCGTCGAGGTCGATCACGGTCCGGCTCACCGGCAGCCTCCAAGATATCCAGGTATGCATAAAGGATATCACTGCTGATATAAGAACCGGCCGGCTGGCGGACGGCCACGTGTCACATTCTGCCCGCCGTGATCCGTCAAGACAGTGAACAGACAACCTACGAGGGAGAAGTGACATGGCAAGAATCGCGGTTGCGGGGGCAACCGGACGGGTCGGGCGGCACGTCGTCGACGTGCTGCACGAGAACGGGCACGAGGTGGTGGCGATATCCCGCTCCAGCCACGTGGACGTGATCACCGGGGACGGCCTGGCGGAGGCGCTGAAGGGCGTGGACACCATCGTCGACGCGACCACCGGGCCGTCGCCCGAGCAGGCCCCGGCGACGGAGTTCTTCACCACGGCGACCAGGAACCTGGAGGAAGCCGGCGCGCGGGCGGGGGTGCGCAGGCTGGTGGTGGTGTCCATCATCGGCACGGACAAGGCCGTCGGCGGCTACGGCGCGGCCAAGCTGGCGCACGAGCGGGGCGCGCTGGCCGGGCCCATACCGGCGCGGATCCTGCGCGCGGCCCAGTTCCACGAGCTCGTGGAGATGCTGATGGGCTGGGGCCGGCAGGGCGACGTGATCTACCTGCCCAAGCTGCGCACCCAGATCGTCGCGGCCAAGACCGTGGCCGAGGTGCTGGCTGACCTGGCCACCTCGGCAGAGCCGGAGGGGGCGCAGCCTGCCGAGATCGCCGGCCCGCGGGAGGAATACCTCCCGGACCTGGCCCAGCTGGTCGCAAGCAGGCGCGGCGACCCGGTGAAGATCGAGGCGGTCAGCAACCCGGACGACCCGGACGACGTGCTCGGCGCCAACGGCGGCCTACTGCCCAGCCCGCACGCCACGCTGGCCGGCCCGACCTTCGCGGAATGGCTGGACGCCACGCTCTGACCGGGACGCCGGGCGGGGCCCGGGAGGCACGCCCGGGCCGCCTGGCATCACAGACCCAGGAGGGGCGGGCCAGCCCACGCCGCTACTCCTAATCGCCCTCGTCATGACCGAGTAGATAGCGGATGCCGTCGGCGTCGGGGGTGACGTGGCGTATGTTCGCGACAGCGGAGAATCCGGAGTCGGCGGAAACAAGAGCATCAGCCCCGGCTGCGTGGGCCGCCGCGGCCAGGACCGCGTCGAACGCCCCGATACCGGCGCTTTCCTCGAACAGGCGCATGCCTTCACGCAGGTCGGGCTCTTCCACGACGAGCAGCGGCGATAGCAGCTCGATGTAGTGGCGGGTGAGTCCAGCCGCGTCTTTGCGATCCCGGCGGCGGGCGCGGACGTGGGCGAACTCCTGAATGACCTCGATGGTGGTGGTCGCGGTGACCTCGCCGTTGGCGATGGCGCTCACCAGCCGGCGGCATGGCGTCCGCAGCGGGTGGTCCGCCCCGACGGCATAGGCGAGGACGGTGGTATCCAGGACGATCACGCGTGGCGCCCGCGCAGGTCATCCAGCTCGGCGAGGAGGTTCCCGACCGGCATGGGCTCCGCCGCGAGAATCCGCCGGGCGGCCGCCGAACGCCTGCGCTGCGTCGCGGGCAGGCCTCGGTCGAGAGCCTCCCGGATCACCGCGGCGACGGACGTCCCGCGCTGGCGGGCCAGGGTCTGCACGCGTTGGTAACGCTCGTCGTCCAGCAGCAGCTGCAGTCGGTGAGTCAGCATACACATACATTAGCATGCACATGTCAGGGTCACCAACCGAGCCGGTGGCGGTGGTGCGGCCTGCGGCATCGACTTTCATCATGGCCGCCCGGGGTGGCCGCCGTAACGCTGCCGTATCGCTGGCGTCGTAGGTTGACAGTGCGCGTGACCACGACGCGCGGGAGGATGACATGTCGCAGCGGCTGCTGAACGGGCTGGCCTGGACGCTGCTCGGCCTGACCGTCGTGCTGCAGACCGCGGCCGTGGTGCTCGGCCTGACCGGCGGCGAGGCCTGGACCGCAGCATTCGGCTTCGTCCCGGTCACGCTCTCGTTCGCGCTGGTCGGCGCGCTCATCGCGGTCCGGGCAGGCAACCGCCTGGGCTGGTACTTCCTGGCCGGGGCGACGGTGACGGCGCTCAGCGTGGCCGCCAAGGCGTACGCGTCGCGCACCCCGGGCGCCGAACTGCCCGGAGCGGCGTGGGCGGGCTGGATCCTGACCGTGTCCCTCGGGGTCACGGCGCCCTTCTTCTTCCTGACGCCGCTGCTGTTCCCGGACGGCCGCCCGCCGTCACCGCGGTGGCGGCCGGTGATGTGGATCGCCATCCTCGCCGGGGTCGCCGCGGCGGTGTCCTCGGCGATCTCCGACGTCAACTTCCACGCCGACTTCCCGCATCTCCGCAACCCGGTCGTCCTCGTCGCGCCGCTCGGGACGGTCTACAACCAGGCCACCACCGTCGGACCGCTGGTGTTTCTGGCCGGGGCGGTCTCCATGATCGTCCGCTTCCGGCGGTCCGGCCAGGAACAGCGTCAGCAGCTCAAGTGGTTCGTGTACGCCGCCGCCGTCTCGGCCCTGGTCGTCGTCGTCGCCTCGTTCGGCACCAAAAACCCGCTGCCCGAGGTCGAGATCGTCCTCCCGCTGATCCCGGCCGCGGTCGGCATCGCGATCTTCAAGTACCGGCTGTACGACATCGACCGGCTGATCAGCCGCAGCCTGGCCTACGCGATCGTGACCGGGCTGCTGGTCGGGGTGTACGCGGCGGTGGTCATCGTGACCACGCAGGTGCTCAAGGTCTCCACGCCGCCCGCGGTAGCCGTCTCGACGCTGGCCGCGGCGGCGCTGTTCAGCCCGCTGCGGCGACGGGTCCAGCGGGCGGTGGACAAGCGGTTCAACCGGGTCCGCTACGACGCGGAGCTGACCGTGGCCGCGTTCGCCACCGGGCTCAGGGACGCGGTTGACCTCGACACCGTGCGCGCCGAACTGCTCGGCGTGGTGGACAGCGCCGTCCAGCCCGCGCACCTGTCGGTATGGACGGCGGGGCCGAGACAAGGGGGAGGAGAGCGCTGAGATGAAGATCCTGGTCGCGGGCTGGGACAGCGGCGGGGGCGTGGAAGTCGTCCAGACGGTGGTGCGGCGGGCGGCCGCCCGCGGCCACCAGGTCCGGGTGCTCGGCACCGAGGGGCTGCGGGACCGGTTCACCTCGGCGGGCGCGAGCTTCCGCGTCTACCGGTACGCCCCGGACAACGACTGCCGCTCGGCCGAGACGGACCTGGTCAAGGACTGGGAGGCCCGCACCCCGATCGGACAGTTCATCCGGGTCCGGGACCGGGTGATGTTCGGGCCCGCCCGCGAGTTCTGCCGGGACGTCATGGAGGAGCTGGACCGGGAGCCGGCCGACCTGGTGGTCGTCGACACGCTGATCCCCTCCGCGCTGTCCGGGGTGGAAGCGGCCGGGTGCCGTTCGGTCGTGCTGATGCACGGGCCCTACCTGATGCCGCGGCCCGGGGCCCCGGCGCCGGGGTCGGGGTTCATGCCCGCGCGCGGGCGCCTGGGCCGCTGGCGCGACCGGGCCGCCGCGGCGCTGCTGATGCGGGTGTTCCGGACCGGGATGCCCGCCCTCAACCAGGCCCGGGCCGATTACGGGCTGGCGCCGCTGCGCGGCCTGGGGGAGGCGCTCGACGCGGTCGACCGGGTCCTGGTGTGCACCAGCCCGAGTTTCGACTTCGCCGCCGGTGACGTGCCGGGCAACGTCCGCTACGTCGGCCCCCAGCTCGACGACGAAGCCGACGGGCCGGCCACGCCGGCGGCGGGACGTGGGAAGATCCGGGCGGCCGCCCGCTCGTCCTGGTCGGCCTGAGCAGCACCGTGATGAGCCACGAGGTGGAGCTGCTGCAGCGGGCGGCCGACGCGCTCGGCCAGCTTCCGGTCCGCGGGCTGGTGACCACCGGCCCGGCAGTGGACCCGGCGGCGATCCGCGCTCCGGCCAGCGTGTCGGTCCGCCGCTGGGTCCGTCACGCCGACGTGCTGCCCGCCTGCTCGGCCGTGCTCACCCACGGCGGGCACGGCACGGTGATCAAGGCGCTGGCCGCCGGGGTGCCGCTGGTCGTCGCGCCGCTCGGCCGCGATCAGCCCGACAACGCCGCCCGGGTGGTGTACGCCGGGGCAGGCCTGCGCGTCAGCCGGAAGGCGAGCGTCGCGGACCTGCGCAATGCGCTCGGCCGGGTCCTGGAGGAGCCGCGGTTCCTGACGGCGGCCCGGCGGATGGCCGCGATCCTGGCCGCCGAGCGCGACGAGGGCCTCGTCGTCGACGAACTCGAGCAGACCGCACTCGAGGGCACGGCTAACTGTCACGCTGGCCGGGCCGACCTTCGCCGAGTGGCTCAACGCCGGGAACTAGCTGATCACTCCGGTGGCGGTGACGCGGTCCGCGGCGTCGCGGCACGATACCCGGACCGCGTCGCCGTCCGAAGAAGCCGACACGATCAGCCCCTGGTCCTCGTACAGCGCTTCGGCCGGTCCCGGCGTGATCAGCTCGGTGACCTCGCGGACCTCGGGCGCGGTCACCCGAGCGTGAAGGGGTCGCGGGTGCCGCCGGTGAGCTCGACCCAGATGGCCTTCGTCACGGTGTACTCGTGCACCGCCTCGATGCCGTTCTCGCGGCCGAGCCCGCTCAGGCCGAACCCGCCGAACGGCACGTCCGGGCCGACCACCCGGTAGGCGTTGATCCACACGGTGCCGGTGCGCAGCGCGTGCGCCACCCGGTGCCCGCGGTGGATGTCCTTGGTCCACACCGCCCCGGCCAGGCCGTACCGGCTGTCGTTGGCCAGCGCGATGGCCTCGTCCTCGCCCTCGAACGGGATCACAGACAGCACCGGGCCGAACACCTCCTCGCACGCCACCGTCATGGTCGGCTTGACCCCCGTGAGCACTGTCGGCTGGACGAAGAAGCCGCCCAGCGCGTCGTCGGCGTGACCGCCGGCCGCGACGGTCGCGCCCTCGCCGGCCGCCGACTCCAGGAACGACAGCACCTTGCGGTACTGCGGCTCGGTCGCCACCGGGCCCATCTCGGTCTCGGCCGCGCGCGGGTCGCCGAGGCGGATCGACCGGGCCCGTTCGGTAATCTTGGCCACCAGCGCGTCGTGCACGGTCCGGCTGACCAGCAGCCGCGACCCGGCCATGCAGGTCTGCCCGGTGGCGGCGAACACCCCGGCCAGCACCCCGTTGCAGGCCGCGTCCAGGTCGGCGTCGTCGAAGACCACGTGCGCCGACTTGCCGCCCAGCTCGAGCAGCACCCCGGTGATGTTCGCCGCGGCGGCCGCGGCCACCTGCGCGCCGACCGCGGTGGAGCCGGTGAACGCGATCTTGTCCACGTCCGGGTGCGCGGCCAGCGCCTTGCCGACCGCGGGCCCGAACCCGGTCACCACGTTGAACACGCCCGGCGGGAACCCGGCCTCGTCCATCAGCGCGGCCAGCTCGACCGCGGAGGCGGGGGAGTAGTCGCTCGGCTTGGCCACCATGGTGCAGCCCGCGGCCAGGGCCGGGGCCAGCTTCCAGCACAGCAGCAGCAGCGGGGAGTTCCACGGCACGATCGCGGCGACCACGCCGGCCGGCTCGCGGCGGGTGTAGACGAGGAAGTTCGGCTTGTCGCCCGGGATGGTCGTGCCCTCGATCTTGTCGGCCAGCCCGGAGAAGTAGTAGAACCACTCCGGGATGCTGCCCAGCTGCCCGCGCATCTCGCGCAGCAGCTTGCCGGTGTCCCGGGTCTCGGTCTCGGCCAGCCGGTCCGCGTCCCGCGCGATCAGGTCCCCGAGCCGGCGCATCAGCCGGGCCCGGCCGAACCCGGTGAGCTGGCCCCACGGCCCGGCCAGCGCGCGCCGGGCGGCCGCCACCGCGAGATCCACGTCGGCGGCGCCGCCGTCCGCGGCAGAAGCCCACGGCGCGCCCAGGTAGGGGTCGACGCTGTCGTACCGCTGCCCGGACGCCGCCTCGACCCGGCGCCCGTCGATGACGAGCTGGTAGCGAGGTATATCGACCGTGGTCAAGATGTCCTCCCAGGTAGGAATTCGGCCAGGACGGAATCGGTGTGCTCGCCCAGCGCCGGGACGGCGCCCATGGCCGCCTCCCGGCCGGGCACGGTCACCGGCGGGAGCAGCGCCCGCACCGGGCCGGCCGGGGTGCCCACCTCGCGCCACCGGGACGCGAGCTGCGGGTGCGCGGCGAACTCCGCCGGGGTGCGCAGCCGGGCGCTGGCGATGCCGGCCGCGTCCAGCCGGGCCACCACCTCGTCCGGCGTCATCGGCGCGAGCACATCCTCGATGATCGCCGTCAGCTCGTCGTCGTGCGCCACCCGGTCTGGGTTGGTGGCGAACCGCCGGTCGGCGACCAGGTCCGGCCGGCCGAGCACCCGCTCGCACAGCACAGCCCACTCGCGCTCGTTCTGCAGGCCGAGGAACACCCGCCCGCCCAGGTAGGGGCCGTACGGGGAGATGGACGCGTGCCGCGCGCCGGTCCGCCGCGGCTCCTGCCCGCCGTACACGGTGTAGAGGTACGGCTGGCTCATCCACTCGCCAAGCGCGCCCAGCAGGGATACCTCGAAGCGGGAGCCGCGGCCGGTGCGCTCCCGTTCGTACAGCGCGGTCAGCACCCCGGTGTAGGCGTACATGCCGGCCGCGATGTCGGCCACCGAGATCCCCGCCTTGCACGGCTCCGCCGGGGTGCCGGTGACCGACAGCAGCCCTGCCTCGCACTGCACCAGCAGGTCGTAGGCCTTCTTGCCGGCGTAGGGGCCGTCCGGACCGTAGCCGGAGACCGAGCAGCAGATCAGCCGCGGATGCCGGGCCAGCAGATCGGCGGCGTCCAGGCCCAGCCGTCCGGCCGCGCCGGGCGCGAGGTTCTGCACGAAGACGTCGGCCCCGGCCAGCAGCGCGGCCAGCGCGCCCGCGCCTTCGGGCGCCTTGACGTCGAGCTCCACCGATTCCTTGCCCCGGTTCAGCCAGACGAAGTAGCTGGCCTGGCCGAGCACCGTCCGGTCGTAGCCGCGGGCGAAGTCGCCGGCGCCGGGC
Organism: uncultured Actinomycetes bacterium; assembly: GCA_963722275.1. Classification (GTDB taxonomy): domain Bacteria; phylum Actinomycetota; class Actinomycetes; order Streptosporangiales; family Streptosporangiaceae; genus Palsa-504. The sequence continues at coordinate 274,342 of CAVRMX010000016.1, forward strand.
CGCTCGATCTTGATGACCCGGGCGCCGAGGTCGGCGAGCTGCCGGGTGGCGAACGGGACCGCGACGGCCTGCTCAAGCGCCACGACCGTGATCCCGGCGAGCGGGCCCGTCATGAGCTGGCCGGGTGGCGCTGGATCAGCTGGCGGGCGATGACGTTGCGCTGGATCTCGTTGGTGCCCTCGCCCACGATCATCAGCGGCGCGTCGCGGAAGTAGCGTTCCACGTCGAACTCGGTGGAGTACCCGTAGCCGCCGTGGATGCGGACCGCGTTCAGCGCGATCTCCATCGCGGTCTCCGAGGCGAACAGCTTGGCCATGCCGACCTCCATGTCCGCGCGGCGCCCGGAGTCGTAGCACCGCGCCGCGTACAGGACCAGCTGGCGGGCCGCGCTGAGCTTGGTCACCATGTCGGCCAGGTAGTTGCCGATCGACTGGTGCTTCCAGATCGGGACGCCGAACGCCTCCCGCTGCTGCGCGTAGCGCAGCGAGTCGTCCAGCGCGGCCTGGCCTACGCCCAGCGCGCGGGCGGCGACCTGGATCCGGCCGATCTCCAGGCCGCGCATCATCTGCCCGAACCCCTCGCCCTCACGCCCGCCCAGCAGCGCGCTGGCCGGGACCCGGTAGTCCTCGAAGGCAAGCTCGCAGCTCTCCACGCCCTTGTAGCCCAGCTTGGGCAGGTCGCGGGAGACGGTGAAGCCGGGGCCAGGTTCGGCCAGGATGATGCTGATGCCGGCGTGCGCGGGCCTGGCCGCCGGGTCGGTCTTGCACAGCAGCGCGGTCAGCCCGGACCGGCGCGCGTTGGTGATCCACATCTTGGACCCGCTGATCACGTAGTCCGTGCCGTCCCGGCGGGCGGAGGTCCGCATCGCCTGCAGGTCCGACCCGCCGCCCGGCTCGGTCAGCGCCATCGTGGCGCGCAGCTCGCCGGTGGCCAGCCGCGGCAGGTAGGCGTCCTTCTGCTCGTCGGTGCCGTACGCGAGCAGCAGCTTGGCCACCACCGTGTGGCCGCCCATCGCCCCGGCCAGGCTCATCCAGCCGCGGGACAGCTCCTCGGTGATCCGCGCGTAGCAGGGCGTGCTGACCTGGGCGTCGCCCCACGGCTCGGGAATGGCCAGGCCGTAGATGCCCAGCTGCTTCATCTGCTCGATGAGCTTGCCCGGGTAGGTGTTGGCGTGCTCGAGCTCGCGCACCACCGGCCTGACCTCGCGGTTGACGAAGTCCCTGACGAGCTCGACCATGGCCCGCTCGTCCTCGTTGAGTTCGTCAGACTCAGCCAGCTGCGTCACGGCAGGTACCGCCTCAGCGTCGTCGCCGCGTTCTCCCAGGTCCATGACGCTGGGTCGCCATCCCGGGTCGGCAGGGCCAGGTCGCGCACGCAGCCGGCCAGCTTGGCCTGCAGCTGGGCGGCCGTGGGCGGCCGCTCCGGCGAGCCAGGCGGGAACTGCTGGCTGGCCCGCAGGACGGTGCCGTCGCCCAGGTGGATCTCGGCCTCAAGCTCGCCGTCGAGCAGCCAGCTGCCGCCGGGGTCGAGCTTGGTCTCGACCAGGCCGGCCAGCCGCCGGGCGGCGTCCCGGCGGACCGCGGCGTCGGTGAAGCTGCCGAACCCGGGATACCCGTCAAGCAGCGCCGCCGCGGCCGCGTACTCCAGGCTGAACTTGCCCTGCAACCCGGACTCCGGCCGGTGATGGATCAGCGGCACCACCGTGGCCTCCGGGGTGCGCAGCACGATCCGGCGCACCGCGGCCGGATCCAGCTGCGGGCCGGCGAGTTCGGCTAGCAGGCTGATCGGCCGTTGCAGGGCATAGCAGCATGGGTAGAGCTTGATCGCCAGCCCGTTCGGGATAATAGGGCCGAACGTGTCCACCTCTGCCGCATCGCCGCCCACCAGCCCCAGCCAGGTGTCGACGGCGGCGGGATCGGCCTGCGCCCCCGCCGCCGCGAGCCGGGCCGCCCGGATCCCCGCCTCGACGGCGAAGCCGACCTGCAGCGACTTGGCGTCGGTGCCGAAGGCGCGCTGCACCCCGCCGGCCGCGGGCACGGCCAGCGCCATGGCGTTGGCGATGGCCTCCGCGGGCAGGCCCAGCGCGACGGCGGCCCCGGCCGCCGCGGCCGGCGCCCCGGCCGTGCAGGTGGCGTGCCAGCCGGCCGAGTAGTGCCGCCAGCCCAGCGCCGTGCCCAGCCGCGCCATCACCCCCGCCGCGGCCAGGTAGGCGCGCGACCCGCCGCCCGTGGCGAGAGCCGTCGGCACGCAGACCGCGCTGACGTGCGTGGTCGACGGCATGTGCAGGTCGTCGAAGTCCAGGACGTGCCCGGCGACGGCCCACCGCGCGCCGTCGGGCAGGCCCGCGGCCAGCCGGGTGACCCGGTGATCGCGGGCGGCGAGCGTGACCGCCACCGTGTCCAGCAGGGACCGGTGCGCCAGCTCCTCGTCATCCGCATCCGGGTCGAGCCCGGCGGCCCACTCGGCCAGCGTCACCGCCACCGACGTCATCAGCTCTCCTTCACGAAGATATGTACGGCCATTTCCTCACAAAGGTGCGGCCCACGTCAATCCGGGGCATACTCACGGCATGGAGCTCCGACCCGTCGCCTACCGGACCCTGGCCGCCCAGATCCGGAACGCGATCCGCGACGGCGACTACGCCGACGGCCGCCAGCTGCCCACCGAGGAACAGCTCGCGGCCAGCTACTCGGTCAGCAGGCAGACCGTCCGGCGGGCCATGCAGGACCTGGTGTCGGAGGGGATCATCTACCGGGTCGCGGGCCGGGGCACCTACCCGGTCGCCGAGCAGGACAGGTACGTCAACCACTTCGGCTCCGTGGAGGAGCTGATGGCGCTGTCGCTGGACACCGAGTGCCAGGTGGTCAGCCCGCTGCAGCGCCGGGTCGACGTGGAGACCGCCAGCCGGCTCCGGCTGCCCTCGGACGAGATCTTCACCGTGACGCTGGTCCGGCGGCACGCCGACGTCCCGTTCTGCTTCACCTCGGTCTACCTGCCGCCGCGGATCGGCCAGCTGCTGACCGGGGCCGGCGAGCTGTCCGCGGCGGGCCGGCGCAGCCGGGTGACGGTCATCGGGCTGATCGACGTGCGGCTGACCGGGGCCGTCGCCGCCGCCGAGCAGAGCGTCAGCGCGGCGGGCGCCCCCGCGTTCGCCGCCCGCCACCTGGGCTGCGACGCCGGCGAGCCGCTGCTGCGCATCGACCGCCTGTACTTCGACGGCGAGGACACCCCGGTCGAGCTCGCGATCAGCTACTTCGACCCCGGGCACTACTCCTACCGGGTCAAGCTCCGCCGCCGGTCGCGGTAACCGGGAGTGGGCGCCCGGGCGTTCAAGCTGCCGTGTATGACCAGGGCTGCCGCCGCGTCAAGAGCGAGTCCCAGCGCCGCGCCGCCCGCGATGTCGAGCGGGAAATGCGCGCCGACGTAGACACGGGTCAGCCCGACCAGGGGAATGGTGGTCAGGGTGAGGGCGCGGCCCGCCGGGCCGAGCCGGGGCAGGGCTGCGGCGCCGAGGGCGACTGCGACGGCAGTGTGCCCGGACAGGTATCCGAGACCCGCGGCGTCCCGGCCGCGGCCGTGGGTCCCCGCCAGCAGCGCTGTCGGGCGGGGCCGGCGCACTATCTGCTTGACCAGCTTCGACGACGCCCAGGCGCCAGTGCCGCCGACGAGGAGCCGGGCGGCCAGCTCGCCGTCTCCGGCCAGCCAGGCGGTAGCCGCGGCCGCGGGCACGGCGCCAAAGGCGCCTGCCTGCATGATGACCCAGGCGGGCGGGTACAGCGCATCAGGCAGGCCGTTTGCGGCCTGGAACGCCCTCGCCTCCCAGCGGCCCACACGGTCGTGGCGCACGGCACTGGAGGTGGCCAGCAGCGCCGTGATGCCCACGCCGAACCGGGCGCGGGGATCGGTCAGCTCCACTCCGGCTTCTCCTTCAGGACATACCGGCCAGCCCGCGGGCCGTCATTGTCGGTAACACGCTAGCGCCGGCCAGGAGCGCGCCGCCACCGTGGCAGGCTCCAGGGGTTCACCTTAAGCCGGGGAAGCCGGCGCCCGGCTGCCGCGTTACAGTGCCTGTTGGGATGCCGCCTGTTGGGATGCCCGATGACGCTTAATGACGAGCGGAGGTGACCATGGCGCTGCCGTACGATTCCGCGCCTAAGTTCGGTGAGTACGCCCACCCGGAGAAGATCGTGTCGACCGAGTGGGTCGCCGCGCACCTCGACGACCCCGGCCTGGTCGTGGCCGAATCCGACGAGGACGTGCTGCTCTACGAGACCGGCCACGTTCCCGGTGCGGTCAAGCTCGACTGGCACACCGAACTCAACGACCCGGTCACCCGCGACTACGTGGACGGGGCCGCCTTCGCCGCGCTGATGTCGGAGAAGGGCATCAGCCGGGATACCACGCTGGTCCTCTACGGCGACAAGAACAACTGGTGGGCGGCGTACGCGCTGTGGGTGTGCTCCCTGTTCGGCCATCCGGACGTGCGCCTGATGGACGGCGGCCGGGCCAAGTGGATCGCCGAGGGCCGCCCGGTCAGCACCAGCACCCCGAAGCCCACGCCGGCCGACTACCCGGTCACCGACCGGGAGGACCAGCGCATCCGCGCGTTCAAGGACCAGGTGCTGGCGCATCTCGGCCAGCCGATGATCGACGTGCGGTCGCCCGGCGAGTACAGCGGCCAGCTGCTGCACATGCCCGACTACCCGCAGGAGGGCGCGCTGCGCGGTGGCCACATCCCCGGCGCGCGGAGCGTCCCCTGGGCCCGGGCCGCCGCCGAGGACGCCACCTTCCGCAGCCGGGCCGAGCTCGAGGCCATCTACCAGGGCGAGGCCGGGCTGTCGCCGGACGACGACGTGGTCGTCTACTGCCGCATCGGGGAGCGGTCCAGCCACACCTGGTTCGTCCTCCAGCACCTGCTCGGCTACCCGCACGTGCGCAACTACGACGGGTCGTGGACCGAGTGGGGGAACAGCGTCCGGGTGCCCATCACCCGCGGGGACAGCCCGTGACCTCGGTCCATCCCCGGCTGCAGGAGATCGTCGACGACTTCGGATCGGTGCCGGACAAGGACCGGCTGCAGCTGCTGCTGGAGTTCTCCCAGGAGCTGCCGGCCCTGCCCGAGCGCTACGCCGCGCACCGCGACCTGCTGGAGCAGGTGCCCGAGTGCCAGACGCCGCTGTTCCTGGCCGTCGAGACCGGGCCGGATGCGGTCGTGCACCTGTTCTTCGAGGCGCCGCTGGAAGCGCCGACCACCCGTGGCTTCGCGGCCATCCTGCACGCCGGGCTGGACGGGCTCGACGCGGACGAGGTGCTGGCCACGCCGGCCGAGTTCTCCAGCCAGCTCGGGTTGCAGGACCTGGTGAGCCCGCTGCGGCTGCGCGGCATGGCCGCGATGCTGGCCCGGATCAAGCGCCAGGTCCGCGACCAGCGCGGCTGACGCATGCCTCCGGACCTGGGCTACATCGAGTCGTTCAGTCCCGGGCACGGCTACCTGCCCGCGCGCGCATCGCAGGTCGGCGGGAGGGCCAGGCTCAGCCTGGACGGGAAGTGGAAGTTTCACTTCTGCGCGGGCCCGGGCGACCTGACCGCGGGGTTCGAGGCGCCCGGCTTCGACGACACCGGCTTCGATGACATCGAGGTGCCTTCGTCGTGGCAGCTGGCCGGCCTCCCCGGCCCGCCCCGGTACAGCCCGCCCGCGTACACCAACGTGGTCTTCCCCTTCCCGGTCGACCCGCCGCACGTCCCCGACGCCAACCCGGCCGGCGAGTACCGCCGGCGCTTCGCGCTGCCGCCGGAATGGGACTTCGGCGGGTCGAGCGTGCTGCGCTTCGACGGGGTGGACTCGTGTTACGCCGTGTTCGTCAACGGGGCCCTCGCCGGTCACAGCAAGGGCAGCAGGCTCATGCGCGAGTTCGACGTCACCGGCCTCGTCCATGCCGGGGACAACCTCGTCGCGGTGCGCGTGCACCAGTGGTCGGCCGGGTCCTACCTCGAGGACCAGGACATGTGGTGGCTGTCCGGCATCTTCCGCGGCGTGACGGTCATCAACGAGCGGCCCGGCGCGATCAGGGACTTCTTCGTCCACGCCGACTACGACGCCGGAACCGGAACCGGCACCCTCAGCGTCGATGCCGACGGTCCGGCGGTGCTGTCGGTGCCCGAGCTCGGGATCGCCGGCGCCGAGGCCGGCGCCGGGCACCGGGTCGCCGTCGAGCCCTGGTCGGACGAGCATCCCCGGCTGTACTCCGCGGTCCTGTCCGGCCCGGGCGGGGACGTCAGCTTCCGGGTCGGCTTCCGCCGCGTCGAGATCCGGGACGGGCAGATCAGGCTCAACGGCCGCACGGTCCAGTTCCGCGGCGTGAACCGGCACGAGTGGCATCCCGAGACCGGGCGCAGCCTCGACGAGGCCACGATGCGGGCGGACATCGTCCTGATGAAGCGGCACAACATCAACGCGGTGCGGAACAGCCACTATCCGCCGGACCCGCGGTTCCTGGCCCTGTGCGACGAGTACGGGCTGCTGGTGATCGGCGAGTGTGATCTCGAGACCCACGGCTTCGCGCTGGTGAACTGGCGGAACAACCCCAGCGACGACCCGCGGTGGCAGGCGGCCTGCCTGGACCGTATTCAGCGCACCGTCGAGCGGGACAAGAATCATCCCTGCGTGATCATGTGGTCGCTGGGCAACGAGGCGGGCACCGGCCGCAACCTGGCGAAGATGGCCGAGTGGATCAGCGGCCGCGACACCAGCCGCCTGATCCACTACGAGGGCGAACCAGACTCGTTCTACGTCGACGTCTACAGCCGGATGTACACCGGGTACGACGAACTCGACGCGATCGGCCGGCGCCAGGAACCCGTCACCGCCGATCCCGGGCACGACGCGCACCGCCGCGGCCTGCCGATGATGTTGTGCGAGTTCGGGCACGCCATGGGCAACGGGCCGGGCGGCCTCAGCGAGTACCAGGCGCTGTTCGACCGGCATCCGCGCCTGCACGGCGGGTTCATCTGGGAATGGATCGACCACGGGATCACCCAGCTCACCCCGGCCGGAGAGCGCTACTTCGCCTACGGCGGCGACTTCGGCGAGCCCGTGCACGACGGCAACTTCGTCATCGACGGCCTGATCTTCCCCGACCGCACCCCGTCCCCGGGGCTGCTGGAGGTCAAGGCGGTGTTCGCGCCGGTCAGGATCACCATCGATGCCGAAGCGCGGCGCGTCCAGGTGGAAAACCGGCACCACACCGCCGGCACCGGGACCTACTGCTTCAGCTGGCAGGTCGAGGACGGCGGCGCTGTGGTCGCGGAGGCCGCCCTGGCGGTGCCCGACGTGCCCGCCGGCGGCACCGCCAGCGTCGGCTTCCCCCCGGCGCTGGCCGGCGCCATGGCGTCCGAACCCCGGGACGAGAGATGGCTGACCGTCACCGTGTCCCTGGCCGAGGATGCGGCCTGGGCCGGCACGGGCCACGAGATCGCGTTCGCGCAGGCCCAGCTGGGCCAGCCCGCCGCGGACGAGCCCGCCCGGGGCGAGCCGGCGGCGACGGCCGGCCCGCGGCCAGGTCAGCTCACGATCGGGTGCGCCGTCCTCGACCGCGAAACCGGTGAGCTGCGGCGTCTTGGCCCGCTGGCCGTCCGCTCGGCCTTCCCGGACTTCTGGCGGGCCCCGACCGACAACGACGCCAGGACCGTCGGAGGCCCCGTGGCCGCCGCGTGGCGCCGGGCGGGCCTGGACCGCCTGCAGCAGCGGATCATCGCCGTCGAGGCCGGCCAGGGCGGACTCCGCACCAGGCTGCGCATCGCGCCCGCGGGCGCCGACTTCGGCTTCCTGGCCACCCTCACCTGGACCGGGCACCACGCTGACACCCTGCTCCGGATGAACGTCGCGCCCGACGGCGCCTGGCCCTGCCCGCTGCCGAAGGTCGGGCTGCAGCTCGTGCTCGATAGCGTCATCGAGGACGTGAGCTGGTTCGGCCTCGGCCCGGGGGAGGCCTACCGGGACACCCGCCGCGCCACCCGCGTCGGCTGGTTCAGCGCGCCCGTGGGCTCACTCGCCGTCCCGTACGTCCGTCCCCAGGAGAACGGCAACCGCATGCACGCCCGCCGCCTGTCCCTGGCCGGAGGAATTCTGCACGTGACCGGCTACCCCCATTTCGATTTCGCCGTCCGCCACTGGTCTCCGCAATCGCTCACCGCGGCCAGGCACACGCCGGACCTGGTCCCGGACGGCCGGACCTACGTGCATCTCGACGCCGCCCACCACGGCATCGGCAGCGGCGCCTGCGGACCCCGGGTACTGCCCGGTCACAGCCTCATGGCGCATGCCGTCGCCTGCGCCCTCAGGTTTTCCGCCTGACTCACTCCGCGAGCCGGGCGGTGAGCTGCCCGGCGTTGACGTGGGCCCAGTCGCGGTAGCAGTTGTTGAACACCACGTGGGTGACCTCGGTCCCGGCCGCCAGGCCGCGGATCCTGGCGGCCCATTGGTCCAGCTCGCCGTCGGAGTAGCGGTAGCGGAACTTCTCGGCGATGTCCTTGCTCGTCCACTGGTCCGAGTGGCCGTGCATGCGGACCACGGCCAGGTCGCTGGTGGCGGCCAGGACCGGGGGGATCGAGCTGGGGTAGCCCTGCGGCATGTCCACGCCCACGTAGGGCAGCCGGTGGGCGGCCAGGAACTCCAGGGTCTCGTGCTGGTTGTCCCCGGACATCCAGGTGTGGTTGCGGAACTCCACGCACACCCGGCGCGGCGCGGCCCGCTGCGCGCAGGCCAGGATGTACTCCTTGTTCGCCCGGGAGATCGGGAACCAGGGCGGGTACTGCAGCAGGATCGCGCCGAGCTTGCCCGCGCCGCGCAGCGGCTCGAGCGCGGACAGGAACCGGTCCCACGCCTGGCCGGCCACCGCCGGATCGACGTCCCTGAGGTACACCCGGTCCTTCCCGGACTTGGCCGCGGCCTCGCGCAGGTCGGCGGGCAGCGCCTTGACCGGGGTGGGGTGCTGGGTGAACAGGCTGAACGCCTTGATGTTGAAGGTGAAGCCGGCTGGGGTCCGTTCGGCCCAGGCCCGGGCGTTCTGCTCGGCGGGCAGCGCGTAGTAGGTGGCGTCCACCTCCACCAGCGGGAACCGGCTGGCGTAGTACCGCAGCCGCTTCTCCGGCGTGCTCGCCTCGGCCGGGTACCAGCCGGAGGCGATCAGCGACCGGTCGGTCCAGCCGGCCGTGCCCACCCGGATCTGCCCCATCAGCGTCGCCGCGCGAGCGGGAACGCGAACCACAGCAGGCCGAACATGCAGGTGACGAACGCGCTGATCAGCGCCGCGGGAAGGGCGCTGGCGACATAGCCGGTCACCAGCAGGACCGCGGCGGAGACGGCCAGGCCGACCGTGGCCAGGCCGGCGATCGCCATCGCGTTGGCCGCCCGCACCAGGCCCTCCTTCTGGCCGCGGCGGAACACCAGCCGGTGATAGGCGACCGGGCCTAGCAGCAGCGCCGTCGCGATCGCGGCGAGCACCAGCGTGGCCAGGTACAGGTCACGCTGGCCGTGGCTGAGCCGGGTGAACCTGTTCGTAAACGGCAGCGAGAGCAGGAACCCGAACAGGACCTGCACGCCGAGCCCGGTCACCCGCAGTTCCTGCAGCAACTCGCCTAGATTGCGGTCGTCCCGCTCCGCCTCGGATTCGTCCCGCACATCCCGGGACCCCGTGCTTTCCATCGCAGCCCACCTCCTGGTCCCGGGACCGGCTGGCTACCCGTCAGGACATGGCCGAAACGGGTCGGGAGCGGGCGGCCACCGGCTTAGTCTCAGGGCGTGACGGAATCTTCCCGCGGCACCGCCGCCCTGATCGTCGAATGCCTGGAGAACGAGGGTGTCACGCATGTCTTCGGCATCCCGGGCGAGGAGAACATCAGGCTGGTGGACGCCATCTCCCGCTCCTCCATCCAGTACGTGCTGGTCCGCCACGAGCAGGGTGCGTCGTTCATGGCCGAGGTCTACGGCCGGCTGACGGGCCGCGCCGGGGTGTGCTCGGCGACGCTGGGCCCGGGAGCGATCAACCTGCTGCTGGGTACCGCGGACGCGACCACCAATTCCACCCCGCTGATCGCGCTGTCGGCGCAGGTTGGCATGAACCGCAGTTTCAAGGAGTCCCACCAGCGCGTGGACCTGGTGCCGATGTTCGCGCCGGCCGTCAAGTGGTCAGCGCTTGTGGCGACGCCCGGGGCGGTACCGGAGATGATCCGCAAAGCGTTCAAGCTCGCCCAGACCGAGCGGCCCGGAGCTGTCTACCTGGCCATCCCGGAAGATGTTGAAGAGGCCCCGGCGCAGGGGGAACCGCTCACGGTGAACGTGCCGCGGCCCGATGAGCCGTCTCCCGGGCAGATCGAGCGGGCGGCGGCGCTGTTGCGCGCGGCGCGCACACCGGTTGTGCTGGCCGGGCACGGGGCCGCGCGGGCGGACGCGGGCCCGGCCCTGCGCCGCTTCGCCGAGACGCTGAGCATCCCGGTGGCCACCACGTTTCACGGCAAGGGCGTGTTCCCCGACGACCACCCGCTGGCGCTGGGCGCGGTGGGGTTCATGCGCCACGACTACGTCAACTTCGGCTTCGACCGCGCCGACCTGATCATCTCCGTGGGCTACGAGCTGCAGGAGTTCGACCCGGCGCGGATCAACCCGCGCGGTGATACCAAGATCATTCACCTGCACCGGTTTCCCGCCGAGGTGGACGCGCACTACGACGTGGCGGTGGGACTGCATTCCGACATCGGGCGCAGCCTGGATGCGCTCGCCGCTGCGGCCGGGCCGCGCGACGGCGTCATTTCGGGCCGCGATCGCATCCGGGCCCTGCTGGCCGGCGAGCTGGCCCGCGGCCGGCGCGACGACCGGTTCCCGCTGGCGCCGGCCCGGATCGTGGCCGACACCCGGGCGGCGCTGCGCCGCGAGGACATCGTGCTGGTCGACACCGGGGCGCTGAAGATGTGGATGGCGCGGCTGTACCCGACGTATGAGCCGAACACCTGCCTGATCTCCAACGGCCTGTCCACGATGTCCTGGACGGTCCCCGGCGCGATCGGCGCGAAGATAGCCCGGCCGCAGTGCCGGGTACTCGTCGCCACCGGCGACGGCGCGTTCCTGATGAACTCCCAGGAGATCGAGACCGCGCTGCGGCTGCGGCTGGCGTTCGTCATCCTGATCTGGGTCGACGACGCCTACGGGCTGATCAGCTGGAAGATGGACCTGGAAATCGGGCATAACGTGGACACCACCTTCAGCAACCCGGACTTCGTCGCCTACGCCGAGAGCTTCGGCGCGACCGGTTACCGGATCGGGTCGGCGGACGAGCTGCTGCCGACGCTGCGCACCGCCCTGGCGGCCGACACGGTGTCGGTGATCGCCTGCCCCGTCGATTACGCCGCGAACCTCGAGCTCATCGAGGCGCTCGGCGACCTGGACGACTCGCTGTCGTGAGGGTCAGGCCTTGGCCGGCCGGATCTTCGCGGCTGGCTTCGACCGGAGCCGACTACTACGATGAGTGCCCGACGGCGATTCGAAGATCGCCGGAGGCGCCGAGAGTGCAGGTAACTGATGGCTGAGCGGCCGGAGGGGGCTGCACCGCACGCCGCCGCTGCTCAGCATGATGTGCTGCTGGCGACCAAGTTTCACGTCCCCAGGGCGCAGCCCGGCCTGGTCCCGCGGCCCCGGCTGGCCGAGCAGCTTGACCAGGACCTGCGCCGGGGGCTCCTGCTGGTCTGCGCGCCCGCTGGGTATGGCAAGACCAGTGTGCTGGCCGAATGGGCGCGGCGGGAGGCGCAGCCGGCGGCGTGGCTGTCGCTGGATGAGGGCGACAACGACCCGGCCCGGTTCTGGCGCCATGTGGTGGCCGCCCTGGACCAGGTTCGCCCGGGACTCGCCGAACGGGTCAACCCGCTGCTTGGACCGCCGTCACCGGCCTCCTTCGAGCCGCCCGTGACGGCCCTGATCAACGCGCTTGCCGCCGAGCCCGAGGCGGCCTCGCTGCTCGTGCTGGACGACTACCACCTGGTCGGCTCGCCGCTGGTGCACGAATCGCTCGGCTTCCTGCTCGAGCACCGGCCGGCCGGACTGCGGCTGGTGCTGGCTAGCCGGACCGATCCGCCGCTGGCGCTGGCCAGGTTGCGCGTCCGCGGTCAGCTGGCCGAGCTCCGCGCCGCCGAGCTCCGGTTTACCGCGGACGAGGCGGCGGCGCTCTTGCGGCGGGTGCTGGCCGTCCCCGGGCAGCCGCTGCCCGACGCGGTGACGGCGGCGCTGGTCGCGCGGACCGAGGGGTGGGCGGCGGGACTGCAGCTGGCGGCGTTGTCGCTGCGGGGGCAGTCCGATGTCGAGGGGTTCGTCGCCGCGTTCACCGGCAGCCACCGGTACGTGCTGGACTACCTGGCCTGGCTTCATCAGGCCACGGGTGATCCGGTCGCGGCGATGGCCGCGATGGACGAAGCGGCCCAGGTCTCGCTGGGCTCACCGGGCGTGCTCAACCCGGTCCCGGCCCAGCGGGCGCGGCTGCTGCTGGCCCAGGGCGATCTGGCCGCGGCCGCCCGGTGGACGCGGGAGGCGAGCCTGAGCCCAGACGATGAGCCGTCATACCCCCGGGAACCCGGGCATCTGATGCTGGCCAGGGTCTTGCTCGCGCAAGGCCGGCCCGATCAGGCGCTTGCCCTGCTGGACCGGCTGCAGGCCACGGCGGCCGCGCAGAACCGGACCGGCAGCCTGATCGAAACGGGTGCGCTGCGGGCACTGGCCCTGGCCGCGGCCGGCGATGAAGCGCAGGCCATAGGCGCCCTCGCCGGGGTGCTGCGGCTGGCCTGCGGGCAGGGATACGTCCGGGTCTTCGCCGACGAGGGAGCGCCGATGGCAGCGCTGCTCAGCCGGCTGATCACCGCTCAGCGGGCCGGTCACGCGGCCGCCGCCGCAGTCCCGCTCTCCTGCCTGGCCAGGCTCCAGGACGCGTTCTCGGGCGATCCCCGCCCACCGGATCCCGGCCCGGGCGCCGCGGCGATGCTGCCCGGCATCGTCGAGCCACTGACCGCCCGCGAGACGCAGGTGCTGACGATGCTGGCCGCGGGCAAGCCGAACCAGGCCATCGCCGGGGAGCTGGTGGTCACCCTCGATACCGTCAAGAAGCATGTCAGTCACGTCCTGGGCAAGCTCGGGGCGGCCAACCGTACCGAGGCCGTGGGCCGGGCCAGGGAACTTGGCCTCATCCCGTTAGCCGCCGGACCTGGCGATCCCGGTCGCGGGCGGGGACCCGGGTGGCCACGCGTGATCGAGCGCGCCGGGCCCGGTTCACGGCCCGCCGCCGGTCCTCCTCCTCGGCCAGCAGATCATCCTCGCTGGTCTGCAGGAACAGCTTCACGAACATCGGGTGCATTGCTGCCCTCCTCAAATCGGCCGGGCCGCCGGACGCGTTACCGGCCGCGGCCGGACAGCACGCTCAGCAGGCGCCGGGTGAACGGGTGCGGCCGCCGCTCCGGTACGGGACGCACAGGTGCGCAGGGCAAGGCCGAGGTGGCGACACCGTTCGTCGCCATCGGACCGAGCACGGCGGAGATCTCCTGGAACACGACGACACTCCCTCGCAGTGACGGGCTGAGCCATTCAGCCTCGTAATTCGAGGATTGCCGTAAGACAGGGCGGTGCGCGTCGGGCAATCGCCTAAGATCTGGGCCCCGGCGGTCCTTAGATCCGCTGCGATCTGTACCTAGGGTCGTTCGGCTACCGGACGCTGAGGAGGCGGGCACCGCGATTCGCAGGCTGACGAGGCTGCTGCTCGCCGGCCTGCCGCCGGTAACGTGACGCCCAGGCCGATCTGGGATACCGGATCGTTATCCTCCCCGTCAGCACGTTGCGGGCGGCGACCGGGGCCATGCGGCGGATACTGCAGGAGATCACCCGGGCGGGCACGCCGGCCGCGGCGATCCAGGAGTTCGCGGATTTCATCGGGCTGCCCCAGGGGCACCAGGCCGGGCAGCGGTACGCGGCCGGGGCTGTGGCGCCGGGGCCAGGAACTGGAGGTGCGGATGGCAGCGACATTTGAGCGGCCCAGCGTGAGTGCCGAGCTGGCCAGGGCCATGATCGAGGCGGCGGAGCGGAAGGCGGCGGAGATGGGCCAGCCCTTCGTGATCGCCATCGTGGACGACGGCGGGGTGCTGAAGGCATTCAGCCGCATGGATGGCGCGCCCTTGCTGTCCGTCCAGGTGGCCCAGGATAAGGCCTACTCGGCGGTGGGCTTCGGCATGGCCACCGACGCGTGGCATGACTTCGTCAAGGACGATCCGCCGCTTGCCATGGGCGCGGCCCCCGGCATTGACCGCCTGATCGTGTTCGGCGGCGGGTATCCGATCAAGGTCGGGGACGCGGTGGCCGGCGGGATCGGCGTTAGCGGCGGCCATTACAGCCAGGACATGGAGGTAGCCCAGGCTGGGCTGTCGGCTCTCGCCTCCCTCTGAGAGCCGCCGCCTGTCGGCTCGGGCCGGGGCCGGGGCGTGGCGGCCGGGACTCGCGGGGGCTGAGTGACGCGGGATCACCCGCCAGGAAACCTGCGGAACCACCCGCCAAGACCTACGGGACACGTCCTGACCGCCCGTTGGGTCACGCCCACTTGGGCGTGCCGATGATCGCCCGGGCCCGGAGGAGAACGCCGGTGATCGCGTTGTCGCCCGACGCCGTGAGGCGCGACCGGCCGGCTGCTGGCAGGTTGCTGGTCAGCAGCCGCCACGCCTGCTCGGTCGTCAGGCTCAGCCGGGCCACCACCCGTGCGCCCGGCTCGTCGTGGTACTCCCATCCGGCCGCGGTGGCGACAAGCTGCCAGGTCCGGGTGACCGGGCCCGAGATGGCGATCGTCACGGTGTCACCGGGCCCGGCGGGGCACTGCTCAAGGCGGAAGGGGTAGGCCCAGCGCAGCCCGTCGAGTACCGGCCCGGCCAGGTCGGGGCGCAGGTCACTGCGGCGGCCGAGCGCCTGCAGCAGTTGCTGGCGGTGTATCCACTGTTCCGAAAGCTCGCGGGCCTGGTCGAGCCAGACCGGGACCGGGCTGGTGCCCGCCCACGACACCTGGGCGGTGCGGGCCCGCGGATCCTGGCGGCGGAGCATCCCGGCCACCCGGGGACCGGTCCAGTCGAGAAGCTCGGTCACCAGGCGCGGGCTGATCCTGCGGGCGGCCCGGACCCATTCGTCCTGCAGGTCATCCAGCCAGGCCACGAACTCCGCCTCGCCGGGCCGCTCCGGGGGCGGCGTGCCGTTATGGCCGTCACGCTGCCGGGACAGCAGGCCGAGGTCGTCGCCGAGCAGGTGGCAGCACAGCCCGAGGACCGTCCATCCCGGGCACGGTGAGGGCCGCTGCCAGTCGCCCGGCTCCAGGCCGCCGAGCAGCTCACTCAACCGGGCCCGCTCCGCGCCGAACAGCCAGGCAAAATCAGCGGGAGGCTGTGCGGGCGGCCCCGTCCCGCTCATCGGGCCGTCCGCCGCGCGGCCCGGGGCCGGGCGGGCGGCAGCACCGCGGCTCGCCGGCCCATCAGTGGCTCGTGATGGTCAGCCGCGGGGCGCCGTGCCCGGCGCGGACCTCGACCGTGCCGCCGACAGGAAACGTGACGATCGGGGTGGTGTGCCCGAAGTCGACGTTGGCGATAACCGGCAGGCCGGCCAGCTCGGGCTTGGACGCCACAACCTGGGCCAGCAGATCGCGGGTCATCCCGGTCGCCTTCTGGAACCGGCCGATCACCAGGCCGCGGACTCCCGCGAAAAGCCGGCTGCTGCAGCAGGGAAACCAGGTCCCGGTCGAAGTCCCACGGCCTCACCTGCTCGTCATCCTCGGCGAAGACCACCGAGCCCGCCAGCGGCGGCATGAACGGAGTGCCCTGCAGCAGGTTCAGGGTGCACAGGTTGCCGCCCACGATGGTCCCGTCCGCCTCGCCCTCCTGGAGTACCCACCAGCCCGCACCCCGCTCCAGGTGCCGGTCCTCCTGGTCGAGGAACCAGGCGTCGTCACTCCAGTCCGGCGACGGGACCAGCGTGATCGGTCCGTCTTCCATCACGCAGCCGCGGAACCCGGCCTCGGTATACCCGAAATGGCGCTTCATCCCGAAGCTGGAGTAGTGCGGGCCGGAATAGCTGACCAGCCCGGCCCTGGCATACAGAGCGTTGGACAAGGCGGTGATGTCGGAGAACCCGCACAGCACCTTCGGATGCGCCGCGACCAGCGAGTAGTCGATTCCGGTCAGCAGCTGGTTGGCGCTGAAACCGCCGATCGCCGTCAGGATCGCATCCACTCCCGGATCGGCGAATGCCGCGTGCAGGTCCGCCAGGCGCGCCGCTGCCGGGGAGGAGGAGAAGTCATCGCATTCGCTGACCCGCTCTCCGAAGGAGACCGTCAGGCCGAGTGCCGCCAGCTTGCGGTCCGCCTCAGCCCGCACCCCGGGTCCGATGATCGCCAGCGACCGCGACGGCGCGATCACCCGCACCGACGAGCCCGGGCGCAGTTTCGGCGGAACAACGGGCACTGGCTCATCCTGGCCGATCCCCGCCGGGTCCGGCAACCGCAATACGTCCGCCGAGCTGGCCGGGGCGTACCAGGTGGCCTGCCGCGACGGCGGCCGGCCGGCGCTACCCTGGCTACCGTGCGTATCGACCGGCTCGACCATGCATCGCGCAACTCCTTGGCCCGGCGGCGGAGCTGGTCCAGGCTGGGCCGCGGCGGAAGCGCGTCGGAAGGCATGTCATCTCCTCGCCAGCGCCTCATGGTCCGCATCTGGGGCGCCGAGAAGACGACACTGGCGTAACGAAAGATGTGCTGCCGAGGCGGACTCAGTCCTTCCCGCGGACCCGGGCGCGCCCTCAACGCGCACCGTCATCATAACTCCCGGCCGGGAGCTAACTCCCGGCCGGGGCGAGGTGGTACCCGCCGGCCCAGGAGGATCTCCCATGGGCCTACGGGTGCAGCCGCGTAACGAGAGGTTCTCCGTCCTCGCCGCTATCTGGCGGCGAGCCGGCCATGACCGGCAGCGGCGCGGCGCTGGGCTGCTCGTGCCTGGCCGGCCGCTGGCCTTCGTCCAGGCGGGGATCGTCGTAACTGAGCGTCCCGCTGGCCGGAAGCCTTAGTCGCGTGGACGTCGCGCGACGCCGGGCCCGGCGCGCCTGGCAGGCCAGGCGTTCATCCTCTGCCTTCGCGTGTAGCTCCCTGATGTGGTCGGCGGCGAGCTGTCGCATGATGGCCGTGTGCATGATCTCCTCCTGGTGTTTCCTGCGCGGGCGGCCGGGCGGCGCGCGATGGTCAATCCGGGTCGAGGTGGCGTACCGAGATCAGGAACAGCCCGAGGTCGCGTACCTTGGTCAGCAGCCCGTGCAGGGCGGCCTGATCGGTGACCGGGCCGCAGATGACGGTTTCCTCCCCGTCGCTGCTGACTTGGAGGTCCTCGAACCAGGCGGTCCACCGCCCGTCGAGGATGCCCTTGACCCGGATCTCGTAGCGCGAGTTCAAGCCCATGTACCGTCCTTCGGTTTAGGTCCGTGGATCTGCACGCTACGAACGCGGGACGGGATCGGCGTCACCCGAAGGTGGCCGATGGGGGTGGAATCTTTCCCGCGGCGGTGCCGGCACGATGGTGCCGCCCGGATCAGGGCCCGGGGTTCAGGGCGGGCGGCTCACGGCTACGATGGGGTTCCGGGCAGCGACACCAGATCGCTGGAGGCGCCGGTCGTGCAGGTTACCGATGGGTGAGCCGGCCGCAGCCGCGACCGCTACGTCGGAGCGCGATGTCCTGCTGGCCACCAAGCTGAACGTGCCCGGGTTGCGGCCCGGTCTGGTGCCGCGCCCGCGGCTGGCGGAACGGCTCGACGAGGGCCGGGGACGCGGGCTGGTCCTGGTCTGCGGGCCGGCCGGGTACGGCAAGACGGTCCTGCTGGCCGAGTGGGTCCGGCGCGGCGGGCTGCCGGCGGCGTGGCTGTCGCTGGATGCCGGCGACAACGACCCGGCCAGGTTCTGGCGGCATACGGTGGCCGCGCTGGACCGGGTGCGGCCGGGGATCAGCGAGCGGGTGGGCGCGCTGCTCGGGCCTCCGGCGCCGCCGTCGTTCGAGCCGCTGGTGACGGCGCTGATCAACGAGGTGGCCGGCCGGCCTGACGCGGACGAGGCGCTGCTGCTGGTCCTGGATGACTATCACGTGATCGGCTCGCAGCCGGTGCACTCCTCGCTCGGGTTCCTGCTCGAGCACCGGCCGCCGGGGCTGCACCTGGCGCTGGCAAGCCGCAGCGACCCGCCGCTGGGCCTGGCGCGGCTCAGGTGCGCGCGTTCTTGCTGGAGACCTCGGTGCTGGACCGGCTGCGGCGCGCTGTGTGACGTGGTCACCGGCCGTCCTGGCAGCCAGGCGCTGCTGGAGCAGGCCGAGCGGGCCGGGCTGTTCGTGGTGCCGCTGGATGAGGTGCGCGGCTGGTGGCGTTACCACCACCTGTTCGCCGACCTGCTCCGCGCCCGCCTGCAGGCCGAACAGCCCGGCGGGGTTCCCGGACTGCACCGTAACGCGGCGGCCTGGTACGCGGAGCGCGGGCTGGCCGATGACGCGATCCGGCATGCGGTGGCCGCCGGGGAGGTGGCCTGGGCCGCCCGGCTGATCGAGCAGCATTACGACGCGGTCTTCTTCGTGCACGGCGAAGGGGCGACGGTTCACCGGTGGCTGTCGGCGCTGCCCGGGGACCTGGTCCGGTCCCGGCCGCGGCTGCTGCTGACGCAGGCTTTCCTGGCCCTCATCAGCGGCCGCCTGGAGGCGGTGGAACCGCTGCTCGGCGCGGCTCAGCGCGCGTCCGCAAGCGCAGCGCAGGAGCCGTTCGAGCCGACCGTCGGCCGGGCCCGCAGCCTGCTGGTGAATGCCCCCGCGCTGATCATGCTCCAGCGCAGCCTCCTCGCCCAGCTCCGCGGTGACGCGGACGCCACGGTGGCATTCGCCTCACGGGCGATGGCTGAGGCCGAGGAGGGCGAGCGGCTGCTGCACGTCGTCGCCGGGCGGTACCTGGCCGTCGGTGAGTGGCTTCGTGGCCGGCTGGCCCAGGCTGAGCACACCTTCATGTCGAGCATCGCCGAGTGGCGGGCGATAGGCCTGCCCACGTTGACGGCATGGGTTCTCTATCTACTCGGCCAGGTTCAGCGCGCCCAGGGCGCCCTGGACGCGTCCGCCCGGACCTGCCGGCAGGTGCTGGAGATGACCGCAGTGCCCGGCCGGGCGCCTCCGGCCGCCGCGGGCCCGGCGTACGTGGGCCTGGGGGAGGTGGCCTACCAGCGGGACGAGCTCGATACGGCGCTGCGGCGTATCACCGAGGGCGTCGAGCTGTGCCGCCAGTTTTCCTACATCCCGCCGCTGGCCACTCGGCCTGGTCACGCTGGCCTGGATCCGGCAGGCCAGCGGCGATCCGGGCGGGGCCCTGGCGGCTATCGCCGAGGCCATGCAGGCCTCACCGGGCCCAGCGGGCCCGCTCAATCCGGTCCCGGCGCAGCGGGCCAGGCTGCTGCTGGCCCAGGGCGACCTGGACGAAGCCGTGCGCTGGACGGTGGAGCGCGGCCTCGACGAGGACGACGAGCCGGACTACGCCAGGGAACCTGGGCATCTGGTGCTGGCCCGTGTCCTGCTGGCCCAGGACCGGCCCGGGCGGGCCCTGGCGCTGCTGGACCGGCTGCGCGCGGCGGCGGCCGCCCAGGACCGGGCCGGCAGCCTCATCGAGATCGGCGCGCTGCGGGCGCTGGCGCTGGCCGCCATCGGCGAGGAGGCCGCGGCGGTCACCGCGCTGGCTGCGGCGCTCACCCTGGCCTGCCCGCAGGGTCATGTCCGGGTCTTCGCCGACGAGGGACCGCCGATGGCCGCGCTGCTGGCCCGGCTGATCGCGGCCCAGCGGGCGGGTCCCGCCGCCGGGATCCCGCTCGGCTGCCTGGCCAGGCTGCGGCGCGCGCTTGGCGCGCAGGACGCCGCCCCGGGTGCCGGGCGGGGCGGGGTCACGGCGGTGCCGGGCCTGGTCGACCCGCTGACCGGCCGTGAGCTTGAGGTGCTGGAGTTGCTGGCGGCCGGCCGGTCGAACCAGGCCATCGCGGGCCAGCTCGTGGTCACCCTCGACACCGTCAAGAAGCACGTCAGCCACGTCCTGGGCAAGCTCGGCGCGGCCAACCGCACCGAGGCCGTCACCCGCGCCCGCGAGCTCAGCCTTATCCACTGACAGTGAGCGACACCGCTCGGGCGCTCGCAGCGGGACAGGATGCACGCGCCAGCGTCGTTCGGGAAAAGATCCTTTAATCCCGAACGGCTGGGTGCTACGGTCCCCGCCCCTGGGCGCCTCGTGAGCCTCTCGCGCACGTCGGCACCTTCGTGCCACCGCCGCCTGCGGAGATTCCACCGGCATGTCCACTTTCGGGTGACGACCGCCGCGGGCGGCCCGCATACCGTCATCGCATGACTTGCCCCGGATGTCGGGCCGCGAGTGACGGCCTCGGCCGCCGCGCTGCAGGGGCGCGCGGCGGCCGGCGGCCCGATCCGCGAACCGGTGACCACCGTCAACGGACGATGCCCTGCAGGGAGGCAGGATCATGATGCCTTACGACGTCTACCGGCTCTACGAGAGCGAGCGTGCGAAGAGCCACGCGGAGCTCCGCCGCGTCGACGAGCAATCGGGCCGGCTGGCATCCGCTGCGTCATCGCTGTTCCGTGGCATCACGCGGCCCTGGCGAGCCATGCGCTGGCCATCCCCGGCCGCGACGCGTGACCTGCCCCGCCCGGCTGACTAACTCCGTTCCGTCCGGCGCTCATCGGGCGCGGTTGCTGGCGGGAATCCCGGGCAGGGTGGGGATATGGAGGTGGCCTCCGAGCGAGATGCCCTGCTCGCCACCAAGTTGCATGTGCCCAGGCCACGCCCGGACCTGGTACCGCGCGCACGGCTGGCGGAACGCCTCGACGAGGGCCTGGCACGCGGGCTGATGCTGGTCTGCGCCCCGGCGGGGTACGGCAAGACGGTCCTGCTGGCCGACTGGGCGCGGCGCGGCCGGCTGCCGGTGGCGTGGCTGTCGCTCGACGTCGGCGATAACGACCCGGCGCGGTTCTGGCGCCATGGCGTGGCCGCGCTGGACCAGGTCAGGCCGGGGCTCGCCGAACGGGTGGGCCCGCTGCTCGGCCCGCCCGCACCTGCGTCGTACGAGGGACTGGTGACCGCGCTGATCAACGAACTGGCCGCCGGGCCGGATGCGGACCAGGCGCTGCTGGTGCTCGACGACTACCACCTGATCGACTCCGAGACCGTGCACTCCTCGCTCGGGTTCTTGCTCGAGCACCGGCCGCCGGGACTGCACCTGGTGCTGGCCAGCCGCAGCGACCCGCCGCTGGCGCTGGCCCGGCTGCGGGGCCGCGGGCAGCTGGCCGAGCTGCGCGCCGCGGAGCTGCGGTTCACCGCGGACGAGGCGGCGGCGCTGCTGCGGCAGGGGACGGCCGTCTCCGGCGTGGCCCTGCCGGAAACGGCGGTGACCGCGCTGGCCGCCCGCACCGAGGGGTGGGCCGCCGGGCTGCAGCTGGCGGCCTTGTCGCTGCGCGGGCGGCCCGATGCCGCCGGGTTCACGGCCGCGTTCACCGGCAGCCACCGCTACGTCCTGGACTTCCTGGCCGAAGAGGTGCTCGAGCACCAGAGTGAGCAGGTGCGCACGTTCCTGCTGGAGACTTCGGTGCTGGAGCGGCTGTCGGGAGAGCTCTGCGATGCGGTCACCGGCCGGCCTGGCAGTCAGGCGCTGCTGGAACAGGCCGAACGGGCCGGGCTGTTCGTGATCCCGCTGGATGAGGTGCGCGGCTGGTGGCGCTACCATCACCTGTTCGCCGACCTGCTCCGCGCCCGCCTGCAGCAGGAGCAGCCCGGCCGGGCGGCGCTGCTGCACCGGAACGCGGCGGCCTGGTATGACGACCACGAAATGGCCGATGACGCGATCAGGCACGCGGTGGCCGCCGGGGAGATGGCCTGGGCCGCGCGGCTGATCGAGCAGCACTTCGACGAACGGTTCTACCTGCGCGGCGAAGGGGTCACGGTTCAGCGGTGGCTTTCGGCGTTGCCAGGTGACCTGGTCCGGTCCCGTCCCCGGTTGCTGCTGGCGCAGGCTCTTCTGGCCTTCTACAGCGGCCGCACGGAGACGGAGGAGCCGCTGCTCGACGCGGCCGAGCAGGCGTACGCGAGTCCGGCCGGGGAGCCGTTCGAGCCTACCGTCGGCCGGGCCGGCAGCATGCTCGTGAATGTCCCCGCGCTGATCGCGATACGTCGTGGCTTGCTCGCCCAGCTCCGCGGTGACGCCGAAGACACGGCGGCGTTTGCCTCGCGGGCCCTGGCCGAGAGCAAGGAAGGCGAGTGGCTGCTGAGCTCCACCGCCCGGAGATCCCTGGCCGTGGCCGAGTGGCTCCGTGGCCGGCTCACGGAAGCCGAGCGCGTCTTCGCGGCCAGCATTGCCGGGTGGCAGGCGGCCGGCCAGCCCACTTTGACGGTATGGCACCGTTACCAGCTCGGCCAGGTC
Organism: uncultured Actinomycetes bacterium; assembly: GCA_963722275.1. Lineage (GTDB taxonomy): Bacteria > Actinomycetota > Actinomycetes > Streptosporangiales > Streptosporangiaceae > Palsa-504. Next base: position 296,871 of record CAVRMX010000016.1, read on the forward strand.
CAGCGTGCCCTGGGCTGCCTGGACGCGGCCATCCAGACCTACGAGCAGGCCCTGAGCGCCGCGGCCGTGCCCGGCCGGCCACCAGCGCCGACCGTCGGCCTCGTGTATGTGGGCCTGGCCGAAGTGGCCTACCAGCGGAACGAGCTCGACAGCGCTCTCCGGTATGTCACCGAGGGCATCGCGCTAGAACGCCAGTTCCTCCCCGGGACATCGCCGGTCGCAGGCCTGGTGCAGCTGGCGTGGATACGGCAGGCCGCCGGCGATCCTGCGGGAGCGCTGGAAGCGATCGGCGAAGTCGAGCATGGCTCGCCGACCACGGCTGGGGTGCTCAACCCGGCCCCGGCGCAACGAGCGCGGCTGCTGCTGGCCCAAGGTGACGTGGCCGCGGCCGCGCGGTGGACGCAGGAGACCGGCCTGCACGCCGAAGACGAGCCGCGCTACCCGCGCGAGCCGGGATACCTGGTACTGGCCCGGGTGCTGCTGGCCCAGCAGCGGCCCGCCGAGGCGCTCGCGCTGCTGGACAGGCTGCACGCCGCGGCGGTCGCCCAGCACCGGGTCGGCAGCGTGATCGAGGCCGGGGCGCTGCGGGCGCTGGCGCTGGCGGCCCGCGGCCAGGACGCCGACGCGGTGAACGCCCTCGCCGGCGTGCTCACGCTGGCCTGCCCGCAGGGCTATGTCCGGGTCTTCGCCGACGAGGGACCGCCGATGGCCGCGCTGCTGGCCCGGCTGATCGCGGCCCAGCGGGCGGGCCCCGCCGCCGGGATCCCGCTCGGCTGCCTGGCCCGGCTCCAGCGCGCCCTTGACATCGGGCCCACCGGGCCGGGCCTCCGGTCCGGCACGGCCCCCGCGGCGGTGCCGGGCCTGGTCGACCAGCTGACCGGCCGTGAGCTGGAAGTGCTGGAGATGCTGGCGGCCGGCCGGTCGAACCAGGCCATCGCGGGCCAGCTCGTGGTCACCCTCGACACCGTCAAGAAGCACGTCAGCCACGTCCTGGGCAAGCTCGGCGCGGCCAACCGCACCGAGGCCGTCACCCGGGCGCGGGAACTGGGGCTGATCCCTTGACCGCGGCCAGATCCGGCCGGGTCTGTCACGCCGCCGCGGGAAGCCGGGAGCGCGCCATGCGGCCCGGAGGAGGAGCGACCCGGCCGCCGGGCAGGATCTCGCCCATGTCGTCGAACACGATCACGCCGTTGCACAGCAGGCTCCACCCCTGCTCGGGGTGAAAGGCCACGGTGCGGGCGGCGTCCCGGTCCGGGCGGTCAGCCGGCGGGCACGCGGGTAGATGGGGACACATTGGCCTACCTCCGTATGGAGCGGCGATTATTCGGGTCGGGGGTCCCAGCGGAAGCGGCGGACGGCGATGAGGGTTCCTGCCGCGCCCCAGGCCAGCAGCACGCCGAGGTCTTTCCAGTCGAACCCGGTGTGCTGGGCGAACGGGCCCATCAGGGCCAGGTTGAACGGCCGCACCGGCAACGCGCCGGAGATGCGGTTCAGCATGTCGGAGTGAATCGGCATGTAGCTGCCGGAGATGAATACCAGCGGGAACAGGACCAGCTGCACGACCGCCGGCGCGGCCTCGGAATTGCGGATGAGGGAGGCCACCGCGACGCCCAGCGCGCAGAAGCTGGCCGCCCCGAGCACGAGGGCTACCGCGATCGCGGGCCAGTGGGTAGGCAACGGCGTGCCGAAGGCGGCGCCGATGCCGGTGATGAGCGCGACATCGACGGCGCTGACCATGATGCAGTGCGCGAGCAGCCCCAGGAAATACGTCCAGGCCGGCAGCGGCGTCGCCCGCACCCGCTTGAGGATGCCGTCCTGCCGCCGCGTCGAGAGCACGATCGCCAGCTGGCTGTAGCAGGAGCCCAGCACGGAGATGGCGGCAATCGTCGGCACGTAGTACTGGAGGGCGGACAGCCCGTAGAAATACGAGCTTCCGCTGGCGCCGCGGAACAGCGCGCCGAAGATCGCGATGATCACCACCGGGAACAGGAAGGTGAAGAACGCGCTCTGCGGGTTGCGCCAGAACGACAGCTGCTCGTAGCGGACCTGATGCCACAGCAGGGCGAAGTCCCGGCGCGGGGCCCGGTGGCGGGCGAGGCTCACCATGGTTTTCCTTCCGTCGTGCGCCCGTGTCCGTCGTGATCGGTCAGCCGCAGGTAGATGTCCTCCAGGCTGGGCCGGTCCACGGTGAGCCGGTCCAGCACCGTGCCATGCCGGAGCGCCCAGCCGGTCAGCTCGTGCAGGGTCCGGGTCGGTTCGGCGGTCTCCACGGTGACCAGGCCATCGGCTGGCACTGATTCGGCTGGCACTGATTCAGCTGGCAGGTCGGCTGCCGTGTACCCCGCGGGCAGGGCGAAGCGGATCCGGGCCCGGGCGGTGTCACGGCCGCCAATGGTGGCCGGCGTCCCCTCGGCGACGATCTGGCCGCCGGAGATCACCGCCACCCGGTCGGCCAGCGCCTGGGCCTCCTCCATGTAGTGCGTGGTGAGCAGGATGGTGGTTCCCTGGCCGCGCAGGTTGCGGACGATCTGCCACGCGTCCCGGCGCGCGTTCGGGTCGAACCCGGTGGTCGGCTCGTCGAGGAACAGCAGTTCCGGGCCGCCGATCAGGCCCAGCGCCAGGTCCAGGCGCCGCTTCTGGCCACCGGAAAGGGCCCGGACCTTCTGCCGCGCCTGGCCGGCCAGGCCGGCCAGCGCGATCACCTCGTCGACGTCGCGGGGTGCCGGGTAGTAGCCGGCGTTGCGGGCGATCGTCTCGCGGACCGTCAGGTAGGGCTCGACCGCGATGTCCTGCAGCACCAGCCCGATCCGCTCGCGCAGCGCCCGCCCGTGCGACCGGTCGCCGGGATCGAGGCCGAGCACTTCGACCCGTCCGGCGTCGCGGGCGCGGAACCCCTCCAGGATCTCCAGGGTGGTGGTCTTGCCCGCGCCGTTCGGCCCGAGCAGCGCGAAGATCTCCCCGTGCTCGACGGAGAAGCTCGTTCCGCGCACCGCCTGCACCGCGCCGTAGCTCTTGCGCAGCCCCGCCACCATCACCGCGCTGGACCTGGGCGATCCGGCCGGGCCGGCGGCGTACGCGGTCCTGCCCGCGGCCGCGGTCATGTGCGTACGCACCGCACCTCCACGGTCATGTCGAGGTGCCGCGCCGCCAGCCCTCGGTACGCGGTCACGCCGAACTCATTCCGGTCGATACGCGTGGTCGCGTGAACGTTGAACGATCGTGGCGTCACGGCGGACTGCACGATCGACAGGCTGACCGGCATGGTGACATTGCGCACGGTCAATGCGCCCGTGAGGGTGAGGCCATCCATGTCTTCGGACCTGAACGTGATGACCGGGTACCGGTCGGCGTCGAGGAGGCCCTCCGAACGGACGTTGCTGTCCCGCTGCCCGTTCCCGGTGCGGAAGCTCGCGGGGTCGATCTGCACGTAGACGCTTGAGCCGGCGAGCGGCTCAGCGACCTCGATCGTCCCGGCCCGGATCCTGAAGCTGCCGCGAACCGGCGCGAGCCCGAACAGGTGCCGGGTCCTGAACGTGACGGCCGAACAACTGGTGTCGATCTCGTACCGGCCTGGCCGGGGGGTCACCTGCGTCTCGGCGGCGCCGGTTACGGCGCTGGCGGCGCCGGTCTTAGCCTGGTCGGGCCTGAGAGCGGCCATTGCTTTCCTCCCGATGAGTGGTGTGCCTTTCGTCCTGGTCACGCTAGGAGGCCAGCCAGCCCCCGACGTCACTCGAAAGTGGACATGCCAGGTGGAATCTTCCGGCAGGCACCGGGGGCACCAAAGTGCCGAAAGGAAAGCTTCTTAGCCCTCGCCAGCTCAGACGCGATGCGGCGCGGCGCACGGCGGCGATCGCCTGGTCACGACCAGATCAGGTAGATCTGCGCGGGGCATGTCGGCCGGAGTCCGCCGTCACTGCCTTACGATCCCGGCGTCGTGCGCGAGCAGCCCGGCCTGGGTCCGGTTGGCGCAGCCGAGCTTGACGAGCATGCGCGACACGTATCCCTTGACCGTCGCCTCCGACAGGTACAGCCGGCTCGCTATCTGGGCATTCGACAGTCCCTCACCGAGGCAGCCGAGCACCTCGGCCTCCCGCTCGGTCAGCGTGCCGACGAGCTTGCGGGCGTGCTCGCGGGCCGGCTGGCTGTCGGTGGACGCAGCGATCAGGCGCCGGGCAGCAGCCGGGGACAGCACGGTATGCCCGTCCGCCGCTACCCTTACCAGCCCGATCAGGTCTGTCGGCGGCGTCGACTTGACGAGGAACCCGGCCGCTCCGGCGCGCAGCGCGCGGAGCACGTACTGGTCGGCGTCGAAGGTGGTCAGCACGACCACGACGGGCGGGTCGGCAAGCTTGCCGATCTGCCCGATCGCGGTCAGGCCGTCCACGCCGGGCATGCGCAGGTCCATGAGCACCAGATCGGGCCGGCTGCGGACGACGGCCTCGACCCCGGCCGCTCCGTCGTGAGCCTCGTCCACGACCTCGATGTCACCAGACGAGCCGAGAATCGTGCGCAGGTGCGCGCAGACCATCGGCTCGTCGTCGACGACCACGACCCGGATCATGCCGATCTCGCAGCGGGCTCGGGCTGCTCCGCCGCCCGTTCGGTGTGCTCGGCCGGCTCGGCTGTCGGGACGTACGCGGGCAGCACGGCCTCGAGCCGGAACCCGCCGTCCGGCGTTGGCCCGGCCCGCAACGTGCCGTGCAGCAGCTCGATGCGCTGGCGCAGGCCGGCGAGGCCGAGGCGGGATCCGGTGGCGCTCAGCTCGCTGCCCGCGCTTGACGTGGCCGGCCCGTTGCCGACGACGACCCTGACCTGCGACTCGCGGTAGCCGATCTGGACGAGCACGTGCGCGCCCGGCGCGTGCTTGCGGGCGTTGGTGAGCGCCTCGCGCACTATCCGGTACGCCGTCCGCCCCACGACCGGCGAGGCCAGCGCGGGGTCGCCGTCCTCGGCGAGCTCGGCCGGGGTGCCGGCGGCCGTGGACTCGGCGATCAGCGCGGGCAGCCCCTGGGTTGACGGCGTTCTGATCGCCATCGGGCCCGGTCCGCAGGATGCCGACCAGATCCCGCAACTCATCCAGCGCCTGGCAGCCCGCGGCCCGCAGTTCTTCCGCGGCCTGCCTGGTCGGTTCGTCCTTTGCGGTGATGCCGAGCGCGCCTGCCTGCAGCACCATCAGGCTGACCCGGTGCGTCACGACGTCGTGCATTTCGCCCGCGAGCCGGGCCCGCTCCTCGGCCCGGGCCTGCTCGGCGAGCAGGTAGCGCTCCTGCTCGGCGCGTTCGGCCCGGTCCCGCAGGCCCTGCAGGACCTCGTGCCGCGCGGTGAAGTAGAGCGCGAGCAGCGGCCCGACCGCGGTCCTCAGCACGCCGATCGCGATGACGGACGCGGACGGCTCCCAGACCCTGGCCACGATGAGCGTCAGCGTGCCGACGGCCGCGAACGCCGCGCGCCGGTCCCTGCGGTAGTGGAACGGCCCGTACGCAGCGAGAACGGTTCCGTAGGGCGCCCACACGTTCCCGGCATTTTCCGGTGTGATCAGGCCGGCGGGCGAGATGAGCAGGGAGATGACCAGGGTGAACCCGCCAAGGATCGCGATGACGAGCATGGGGGCCCGCCGGCGGAAAACGAGCGAGGCGACGGCCAGCCCTTGAACGGCCAGCATGGTCCAGGCCAGCGTGCTGGGGTGGGCAGGCCACCAGGACGTCCCGGCGAGCGTGCTGGCCGTGTCGAGCAGGACGAAAAAGACAGCGAGGAGCACGTCCAGCGCCAGGCGGTTCGGCCGCGCACACGATCGAAGCCCCATGTCGTTCAGGCTATGTCACCGCGCCCCGGCCACCCCGCTGGCACGACCATCGGACCGGCAGGACCATACGAAAGTTGCATGCCGCCCCCCGGGGCCATCCCTTCGTAGGGGCAGGACCCTACCGGCTGCCCTGCCGGGCGGCACCCGCGGCGGCATGCAATGGGGACATGCACACAGCACCAGAGATCACGCAAGCACCCCAGCTAGGCCACTATGAGATCGATGTCAGCCGGTCGACGGTGAAATTCCGCACCCGGCACATGTTCGGGCTCGGTCCCGTCCGCGGCACGTTCGCGATCCGGTCCGGCTCGGCGGACATCGCCGAGCCGCTTGCCGACTCGGCCATTCACGCCGAGATCGACACGGCGAGCTTCAGAACCAGGAACCCGCAGCGTAACCGGAGCGTGCTGTCGGCCCGATTCCTGGACGCTGCCCGGTTCCCTGTCATTTCCTTCCGCAACGGGCTTGTCTCCGCAGACGGCCGGACGGTCCGCGGGACGCTCACCGTGCGCGAGGTCTCCAGGCCGGTCAGCCTGTCGATCGGCCAGGTGACCATGGCCGGGCAGTCGTTCACCGCCAGCGCCACCGTCCGCGTCGACCGGACCGAGTTCGGCGTGACGGCAATGCCAGGGCTGGCCGGGCGGTATCTCGACCTGACGGTGGAGGTCCGGTGCGCACGCAGGTAACTACCCGGACGGCGGGCTGGAACCCGACCCGGCCGCGCGCCGCAGGCTGGCCACGATCGCGGCTGCCCACTACCTAGGAGGGACGGCTCATGCCTAACGCCGTCGAAGTGTCCGGCCTGCGCAAGAGCTACGGCCGGGTGCACGCCGTGCGAGACGTCGGCTTTACCGTCGGCTATGGCGAGATCGTCGCGCTACTCGGGCCGAACGGGGCCGGCAAGACCACGACGCTGGAGATCCTGGAGGGCTTCCGCACCCGCGACGGCGGGACAGCCGAGGTCCTCAGCTACGACCCCGGCGAGCGGTCCAGCGCCCGCGAGCTGCGCGAGCGGACCGGCCTGGTCCTGCAGGACATCGCGGTCGAGCCGTACCTGACCGTCCGCGAGACGATCGCACGCGCGGCCGGCTACTACCGGGCGCCGCGTGGCGTGGCCGAGGTCATCGGGCTGGTCGGCCTGACCGGCCTGGAGCGCCGCAAGGTCAGGTCGCTGTCCGGCGGGCAGAAGCGCCGGCTCGACCTTGCCCTCGGCCTGATCGGCAATCCGGCGCTGCTGTACCTGGACGAGCCGACGACCGGGTTCGATCCGGCCGCCCGCCGGGACGCCTGGCAGCTCGTGCGCGGGTTGCGCGCGGCCGGCATGACGATCCTGCTGACCACCCATGACATGGACGAGGCGCAGGCGCTGGCCGACCGGGTGGTGCTGCTGTCCGGCGGCGTAGTCGTAGCCGTCGGCGCGCCGGCCGCGCTCGGCGGGCGGGACGCCGAGCGCGCCCGCATCTCGTTCCGGCTGCCAGCCGGCTGCACGGCCGCGGACCTGCCGGTCCCGTCGCACCCGGCGAACGGCATGGTCGTGGTGGAGACCGACGCGCCGACACAGGCGCTGCACCGGCTGACGGACTGGGCGATCAGGCGCGGCCACGTGCTAGCCGGGCTCACGGTGGAGCGGCCCAGCCTGGAAGACGTCTATCTAGAGCTAACCCGCCAAGGCGCGCCCGCGCGTGCGCCGGAGAGGATCATGCGATGACCACCGTCGTTACCGCCCGCAGGCGGGCCGGCCGCCCAGCCGGCCCGCCAGCGGGCAAGCGCAGCAGCCTGCGCCTGCTGGCCCATCAGGTGGGGTACGAGCAGCTGTCGTTCTGGCGGAACCCGCAGAGCGCGGTGTTCACCTTCATCTTCCCGGTCGTGTTCGTGGTTATCATGGGCGCGCTCTTCGGCGGGATCGGGAAGAGCTCGTACTTCGGCGGGCTGTCCGCGTTGCAGTATTACGTGCCGACGATCGCCGCGCTGTCGGTGCTCGGCTCGTGCTACGGCCAGCTCGCGGTCGCACTCGCGGCCAGGCGGCAGGCCGGGATACTCAAGCGGATCCGGGCGACGCCGCTGCCCGCGTGGGCATACTTCGCCGGGCTGCTCGCCCACTGCGTGCTCGTGAGCGTGATCGACATCGCGCTCATCGTCGTGGTGGGCCGGCTGTACGGGGTGCCGTTCCCGTCGCACTGGCTCGCGATCATGCTGACCCTGGTGCTCGGTGCCGCGAGCTTCTGCGCCCTGGGCGTGGCGGTCGCGTCGGTGATCTCGAACGCCGAGGCTGCCCCGGCGGTGGCCCAGCTCGTGCTGTTCCCGCTGATGTTCATCTCCGGCACCTACCTGCCGATCCAATCCGCGCTGCTCAACCGGGTCTCCGGCTGGCTTCCGGTACGGCCGTTCAACGAGGCCCTGACGGGGCCGTTTGCCCGGCATGCGGGCGCTGACTGGCGGGACCTGGCGGTGCTCGCGGCCTGGGGCGTGGCCGGCGCGGTCGTGGCGGTTCGCCGCTTTCGCTGGGATCCACGGCCCGAATAGAAGACGCCGGGCGGGTTGGCCGCCCGGTCCAAAGAAACGCACGATCAGGAGACGGCCGCGGCGGGATGGTGCAGATGGGCGGCCCGGGTGGCGAAGCGCTTGCGGTAGGTGGTGGCGCTGAGCCCGTAGTGGGCCTTGAAACGCCGGGCGAAGCCGCTCTGATCGGGCCAGCCGACCGCCCGCCCGATGCTGGTGACCGGCTCGTCGGAGTGCAGGAGCAGGACGGCGGCGTGCTCGGCGCGGAGCTGGCCCAGGTAGGCCATGGGCGGCAGCCCGGTAGCGGCCTTGAATAGCCGGACCAGGTAGCCCGGGGCGAGGTGCAGCTCGGCCGCCAGGCTCTTCAGCGTCCAGTCGCGGGGGAGGTCGGCTTCGAGCAGGCGCATCGCCTGCATAACGGCGGGATGCACCGATCCGGATTCCCCGGACAGCGCGCCGCGGGTCTGCGTGACGGCCTGGCCGAGCTGGCCGAACAGCAGGGATAGGCGCCCGACGATGTCGGGCCGGTGCAGGGCGGGCGGGCGGTGCCGCAGCGCGGCCAGCGCGTCGAGATGAACCAGGCAGTCGCCGAGGACGGACGGCGGCAGGCTGATCGTCAGCACGCCACGCCCGGGAGGAGCGTACGGGCCGTCCCACAGCAGGAACCCGAGTAGCGGGTCCTCACGGGTCCAGGACAGCTCGCGGCGCAGCAGCTCGCTGCTGAAACAGCAGTTGTACACCTCGAACCGGTGGCAGTTCTCGTACCCGTGCCAGACGCCGGGCCGGAGCAGGAGGACGTCGCCCGGCTGCATCTCGCGCCGTCCGGCCTGGGAATGGTGGGAAGCCGTGCCACTGATGGCGAAGGCGATCTCCACGAAGCTGTGGGTGTGCACCGGGCTGTCCCACTCGTGCCGATAGCAGCCCGCGTAGGCCGGCATGGGCTCGGTGAGATGGAAGAGGCCCTGGCTGGTGCCTACCGGAGGGGCTTCGTCCACGTTAACACCGTATTGCCGCAGTCGGCCGAAGTGAATTTCTGACAAGTAACGGTTCATCTCCGCATAGCGGCGACCAGCGGGTACGCCCAGGATCGACGTCATGGACGTAACGTTCATGGACGCCGAGAACAAGCTGCCCGGGCGCGTGCCGCGGTGGCGCTACCGCTATCAGCCGGTGCTGGCGGTGCTGCTGCTGCCGAGCCTGCTGCTGATCGGCGTGTTCAGTTATTACCCGGCCGCGCGCAGCCTGATCGGCGGCTTCTACCAGTGGAACGGCTTCTCCGCGCCGACCTACGCCGGGATATCCCAGTTCCGGCAGTACATCCAGGCGCCGACCTTCGGGACCGAGGCGAGGAACCTCGGCATCCTGGTCGGCGGCAGCATCCTGATCAGCCTGGTGTCCCAGTTCACCGCGGCGGAGATCGTCATCCACATGCCGCGGCGGGCCGCCGCCGTCGCGAAATACGTGCTCGTCCTGCCGATCGTGCTGCCCCCGCTGATCCTGATCGAGGTCTGGGCCTATCTGCTGCAGCCGGGGTCAGGGCTGGTCGACCGGATCCTCGGCGGGGTCGGGCTGCCGCAGCCGACCTGGTTCGGCGACCCGCACCTGGCGCTGGTCGGGATCCTGCTTGTCGGGTTCCCGTGGATCTCCAACCTGGGGTTCCTGATCTTTCTCGGCGGGCTGCAGAACCTGCCGAGGGACGTGCTGGACGCGGGCAGGATGGACGGCCTGAGCGTGTTCCGGCGGGTGTTCGCGATCGATATCCCGCTGCTGATGCCGCAGTTCCGGATCGTGGTGATCTTGTCCGGCATCTTCGCGGTGCAGAACTTCGTGCCGATCCTGCTGCTCACCAACGGCGGGCCGGGCACCGCGACCATGGTGCCTGGCCTGGACATGTACCAGTCGGCGTTCGCCAGCGACCAGTACGGCTACGGCATGGCCATCGGCACCCTGCTGTTCGCCGCCATGCTCATCTTCACGCTCGTCGTGATGCGGGCGCTGCGTCCCCGGACCAACTGACCGAATTCTCACCAGGAGGCGGGTTTCCATGTTCCGAAGAACTCACGGGCTGTCGGCCGGGATGGCGCTGCTGGCCGCGGGCGTCCTGGCCGCGGGATGCTCGAGCAACTCGGCCAGCCCGGGCAACTCGGGCAGCAACGCCCCGGTCACGATCAAGGTGGTGCTGCCGCCGAACACCGGCCCGATCACGGCGGCAGACAACGCCGGCCTGCTGCGGCTCACGCAGCAGTACGAAAAGGCCCACAAGAACGTGACCATCCAGTGGCTGCCGAACAACACCGGCAGCATCAGCGCGGCGAACGCGGCCGTGGAAAGCCAGGCCTCCGGCGGCGCCGCACCAGAACATCGTCTGGGAACAGTACGGGCCGGTGACGTCCGGCGCGCTGCCGGCGGGGCTGCTGCAGAACATCAAGCCCTACCTGGGAAAGCCCAACCCCTACGTGCCGGGCAACTCAAGCTGGCTGTCGCTGTTCACCTCTTCGACCATCCCGTACATGACCTCACCGAACGGCGACATCGACATCATCCTCGGGTCGAGCGTCGAGACCGGCATGTTCTACAGCAAGGCGGCGTTCGCCAAGGCCGGGATCGCCGCCACGCCGACGACGTGGGCCGAGTTCATCGCCGACCTCGGCAAGCTCAAGGCGGCCGGCGTCACGCCGTTCATGTTCACCGACGGCAACGCCAACTGCACCCCGTCGTGGTGGGAGCGGCTCGCGACCTCCTCGCTGCTCGCGAGCCAGGTCAGCCAGTTCGACGTCAACCACTCCCAGGTGACCAACGGCCTCGACGACGCGGTCGGCATCAAAAAAGGCATCATCGGCATGAGCAACCCCCGCTATGCGGAGGCATGGAAGCTACTCGGCCAGCTCGTCAGCTATTCGGCCAGCGGGGAGAGCAGCTACGACGGGTGCGCCGACCCGAACGCCGCCTCGCCGCCGCTGAGCCCGCAGTCCCTGCTCATCCAGGGCAAGCTCGGCGTGCTATGGGGCGGAAGCTGGTGGATCCCGCAGCTCGACTCGGCGGGCTTCACCGGCAAGTTCGGCGTGTTCCCCGAGCCGCCCATCACCACCGCCAGCTCGCCACTCGCGCTCGGGACCTCCACGGTCGGGGTCATCGGCGGCCCGAACGGCAACGGCCAGTGGAGCATCACCTCCCAGCGCGCGGACAGCACGATGACCCCGGCCAAGACCGCGACGGTGATGAACTTCATGGCGTGGCTGTTCACCCCGGAGCACCTCGGCTACTGGCTGAAGATCAGTGGGAACGGGGCTTACATCCCCACCGAGACCGGCGCGCCGACGGTCAACCTGCCCGGGCTGAACAACCTGGTCCCCACGAGCACGGTGCCGAAGGTGATCAACGTGGTCCTCGACAACGTGCTGTCGACCGTGGCGACGAACTCGGGATCCCGGCTCTTCCAGGAGTACGTCAACGGGTCGCTGTCCTACTCCGCGTTCGCCAGCCAGTGGCAGTCGTTGCTGACCAGCGCGGCGCAGCAGTGGGCGACCCAGAACCATGTCGACCTGAGCAAGTACTGAGCAGGGAACCCCGATGCGTTCGGTCGTCCAGATCGATCCCCAGGCTGGCCGCCCTCCGGCACCGGCCGGGCGGCGGCCCGCCTGGGCGGGGCGGCAGCGGCGACGTTACCGCTGGATCAGCCTGCTCGGCGGCTTGCTGATCGTGGTGATGACCTACTTCCCGATCATCTTCGTCGTCTCCAACTCGCTGAAGACCGGGAGGAGCATCTTCAGCAGCGGGGTGTTCTCGCTATTCACCCAGTTCGACTACCAGAACTACAGCACGGCGTGGTCCGGGGTGTCCCGGCCGCTTGTCAACACGATCATCGTGGCGGCGGCATCGATCGCTCTCGGCGTCACCGCCGCCGCGGCCGCCGCCTACGCGTTCTCCCAGCTGCGGTTCCGCGGTAAGGAGCTGCTGTTCCTGGCGTATATCGGCCTGCTGCTGATCCCGTCGACGCTCACCTTGATCCCGCTGTTCCTGACCATCCAGAAACTGCACCTGTTCAACACCTGGTGGGCGCTGATCCTGCCGTACGCCGCCACCGCCCAGCCGCTGCTGGTGCTGATCTTCCGCGGGTTCTTCGACCAGATCCCGCGGGAACTGCTGGAGAGCGCGCGCACCGACGGCTGCACCGAAGCCCAGGTGCTGATGCGGATCGTGGCCCCGCTGACCAGGCCGATCCTGCTCACCGGCGCGATCCTGGTCGCGATCAACGTCTGGGGTGACTACCTGTGGGTGACGATCGTCATCCAGGATCCGCATAAGACCACGATCTCGGCCGGCGTGCAGCAGTTCGTCAGCAGCTTCGGGCTGAACGTCAGCAGCGGCGGGTCCGTGTTCGCCGCGCTGGTGATCGCCACGGTGCCGATGTTCGTCCTGGTCGGCTTCACCATGCGCTATTTCGTCTCCGGCCTCACCGAAGGAGCAACCAAGCTGTGACCGTCCCACCACTGACCCCCGCCGAGCTGCGTTGTGCGCATCAGGTCGACCCGCTCGGCGTCGCACCGGACCGGGTCCGGATGAGCTGGCGGCTGGAAGGCGCGGGTACCGGCCGGGCCCAGCGCGCCTACCAGATGCTGGTCACGCCGGATGCCTCCGCACCATGGGACAGCGGCCGAGTGGAGTCAGCCTGTTCGGCGGACATCGCCTATCCCGGCGAAGCCTCGGGGGGGCCCCGGGGGGTCGTCCCCCCCGGAGCCAGCAGAGCCACCCCGCTGACCGCGGCCGGCCGGTACAGCTGGAAGGTGCGGGTCTGGGATGAGACCGGGACGGCGTCCGGCTGGAGCAAGCCGGCCCGGTTCGAGGTCGAACTGGACCGAACGACCGGATGGCACGCCTCCTGGATCGGCCCGAGCCGGGTCCGGGAGAGCGTTACCCCGCCCTCCGGCGAGGGCCCGGTCGATCCGGTGGCCCGTGCCCTGACTCCGGCTCCCTACCTGCGCCGGGTCTTTACCGTGAGTCAGCCGGTGACATCAGCCCGGCTGTATGTGACCGCGCTCGGCCTGTATGAGGCGCGGCTGAACGGCCGCCGGGTCGGCGACGGGTTTCTCGCTCCTGGCTGGACCGACTACACCCGGCGCATCGCCTACCAGACCTACGACGTGACAGGGCTGCTAAACCAGGGCGATAACGTCCTGGGCGCAATTGTTGCCCACGGGTGGTACGCCGGCTTCTACGGCTTCGACCCTAAGCGGGCCGGCGCTCACTACGGCACCGCCGCGGAACTGCTGGCCCAGCTGGTGCTGCGGCTAGCCGATGGCAGCGAGCAGCGGATCGTCACGGACGGGCAGTGGGAGTCCTCGACCGGCGCCATCCGGCACGCGGACCTGCTGATGGGGGAGCGGCACGATCTCGCGCTCGAGCCAGCCGGCTGGGACGTGCCAGGCTTCGACGCAATCCAGTGGCGGCCGGTGCGAGCGAGGAACCGCGACAGCACGCCGCTGGTCGCCGACCCGGGCCCGCCCATCCGGGTAACGGAGGAGATCGCGCCGCGCAGCATCGCCACCGACGACCACGGGCGGCACATCGTCGACCTCGGCCAGAACCTGACCGGCTGGCTGCGGATCAACGTCGACGGACCATCGGGGGCACGCGTCCGGATCCGGCACGGCGAGGTACTCGCGGCCGACGGCAGCCTGTACACCGACAACCTGCGCACCGCCCGGCAGACTGACGAGTTCACCACCAGCGGCGGCATCGAGGTGCTCGAGCCGCGGTTCACCCTGCACGGGTTCCGGTACGCGGAGATCTCCGGCTACCCCGGCGACATCGACCAGGCCGACATCACGGCCCGGGTCGTCCACTCCGATACGCTCGCGGCCGGGAATTTCGAGTCCTCGCTGCCGTGGCTGGACCAGCTGTTCCGCACCATCGACTGGGGGCAGCGGGGCAACTTCATCAGCGTCCCCACAGATTGCCCGCAGCGCGACGAGCGGCTCGGCTGGCTCGGCGACGCCCAGGTCTTTGCCAGGACCGCCTGCTACAACCGCGACGTCGCGGCGTTCTTCGCCAAGTGGCTGGACGACGTGGCCGACGCCCAGCTGCCGTCCGGCGCCTTCACCGACGTCGCCCCGCGGCTCACCCTCGCCGGGGCCGGGGCGCCGGCCTGGGGTGACGCCGGGGTGATCGTCCCGTGGACGGTGTGGAAGATGTACGGCGACACCGCGGTCCTGGACCGGCACTTCGGCGCCATGACCAGGTGGATGGACTTCCTCGAGCGGGCCAACCCCGACTACCTGCGGGCCCGCGAGCTCGGCAACAGCTACAACGACTGGCTCGCCCCGTGCGACGACGACACCCCGCACGAACTGCTCGCCACCGCCTACTGGGCGCATGACGCGGCGCTGATGGCCGAGATCGCCGACGCCACCGGGCGGCCCGACGACGCCGCTGGCTACCGGGCCCTGTGGTCCAAGATCCGCTCTGCGTTCGCCGACGCGTTCGTGGCCGCGGACGGCCAGGTTACCTCCGGGACTCAGACCGCTTACGTCCTGGGCCTGCACATGAACCTGGTCCCCGACGACCTGCGGGCCGCCGCGGCGGATCGCCTCGTGGCCGCGATCCGGGCCGCGGACTGGCACCTGACCACCGGGTTCGCCGGCGTCGGGTACCTGCTGCCGGTACTGAGCACCACCGGTCACACCGCGGCGGCCTACCGGCTGCTCGAGCAGGACACCATGCCGTCGTGGCGGTACATGGTCGACCATGGTGCCACCACGATCTGGGAACGCTGGGACGGCTGGACCGCCGAACGCGGCTTCCAGTCGCCCTGGATGAACTCGTTCAACCACTACTCGCTCGGCTCGGTCGGCGAATGGCTCTACCGGTTCCTCCTCGGCATCGACCAGGAGCCAGGCACCGCCGGCTTCGGCCGGCTGCTGCTCCGGCCGCACCCTGGCGGGTCACTGAGCTGGGCCCGCGGTTCCTACCGGTCTGTCCGAGGCCCGGTTCGCACCGGCTGGAAACGGGACCGCGGCCGGCTCGCGTTCCAGGTGGAGTTGCCGCCGAACGTCACCGCCAGCGTCCGCATCCCCAGCGCCCGGGCCGACGAGGTTCGCGACGCCGCGGGCAACCCGCCCGCGTCGCTCGCCAGCTTCCCGGGGTCCCCCGATGCCCGCGAAGCGGTCTTCCAGGTCGGCTCCGGGACGCACGAGTTCTCGGGTCCCGTAATGAATGACTCCGGCTACTCCTGAAGAAGCGAAACACCTTGGACTTGTAGCGCGGCCCTAGGTCCGCTTTCACGGCTGGCTTGCGGGGTCATGGTGTTCCGCGCCCGCAGCTCCTGCGGTAGAGCGGAGGCGCGATTCGAGTTGCGTCGTGATAACGGCCCAGCCCTGTGCGTGCTGCTGTACCAGGGCCGGAGGGAGCAGTTGATGCTCGATGGTCATGATCGACGCCTCAGCGCCGTCAGGCTCGATCGTCACGGTGACAACGGATTGGATGGCCGGATCCGGCCATGTCGAGCAGCTCCAGGTGAACGCCACCCGGTGCGGTCGTTCCAGTGTCACGTAGTTCCCGCTGACCCGGAAGGTCCTGCCCGCTTCCTCGACGTCGAACGCAACCGTACCGCCGATACGGGGATCTGCCTCCATGTTCAGGCACCGGGCAGGGCGGGGGCACATCCACTCGGCCAGCCTGGCCGCATCGGTCCACTCGTCGAAGACGACATCTGCCGGTGCTGGCAGGCGCCGGCGCACTACCGCTGCCTGTGCCGCGGGATCGGTCACCGGGAGGTCTTCCTCCGTTCCAGCCGCTGTGCCAGCGCCTCCGCACGACGGGCCCAGAACGAAGTTTGCTCGCTGATCCACCGCTCCGCCAGGCTGAGCGCATCCGGCTGAAGCGACAGCCAGTGCTCGCGGCCCCGGACCTCCCGTTTCACCAGCCCTGCCGTCTCGAGCACCCCGACGTGGCGCGACACGCCGGCGAAGGTCATGGGCAGCGGAGCCGCGAGGTCAGTGATGCGCGCCTCGCCATTGCGCAGCGCGACGAGCAGCGCCCGCCGGGTCGGGTCGGCGAGCGCGGCATAGGTGCGGTCCAGCATCAGATCTTCAACCACCTTGTTGACCTTACCGCACGGCCATGATATTCAATAAACTTGTTGAGCGATGACCCTGGAGGGTGGATGGACAGCGCGCAGGTGCCAGCCGGTTCGAGCACGCGCTCAAGAACAACGCGAACCACGGGATCGTCGTCCACCACCTGCCCTACCAGGGACTGCCGCCAGGGCGAGCCGGGATGGGGGCCGTGGCCGAGCTCGTCACTGGCGCGATCCACGATATCCACATCGATATCCCGCTCCTTCTCACCGAAGGCGATCTGGTCGCCGGCCGGATCGAGGCAGCCGGCGTCCGCGTCGGCACCGGGACGCCGCTGACGTGGGTGGAGAACCACATCTAACGCGTGGCCGACGGCCAGATCACGGAGTTGTGGCCTGCCGGGTCCCAGCTCAGCTAGCCACCAGGCTGCAGAGGCAAGCGAAGGAGGATGCTCGTGCCCATCTATCAGACCGCCCATTACCAGGTGAACCCAGGTGCGGTGGACAAGGTCAAGGCGGCCATCATGGAGTTCGTCGAGTACGTGACCAAGCATGAGCCCGGCACCCGGGTCTACACAGCGTGGCAGCAGGAGAGCGACCCGACGAAGTTCGTCCACCTTTTTGAGTTTGCCGACGAGGAGGCACACAAGGCGCACGGCGCCTCCGCCGCGGTGCGGAGGTTCGAGGAGCGGTATCAGCCCGAACTCGCCGCCGGGCCCGTCGTCTTCACCGATTACCTCCAGATCGCCTCCAACCAGAGCCGTGGCGAGGCGGCCTGAGCGCGAGCTCAGGTCTGCTTGAGCGCTGTGTTTTCTGCGTTGTCGGTGGCGTTCCAGCTGGCCAGCAGGTTGAGCGCGTCCGCGTCCGGGCTGCCGGGTGCGGTACCGCACGCGATGAGAAACAGGCCCTCGTCGGCGGCGAGCTCCATGGTCTCGTAGGTGAACGTCAGCTGCCCGACGAGCGGGTGGTTCAGGCGCTTGGCGCCGGCGCGGTGCCGCCGGACTTCGTGCCGGGCCCAGCGCTGCCGGAAGGTGTCGCCGCGGGTGGACAACTCGCCGATCAGGTCCGACAGGGCCTTGTCGTAGGGGTTGCGGCCGACCTCGGCGCGCAGGGTGGCGACGTTCTGGTCGGCGACGGCGTCCCAGTCGGGGTAGAACTCGGCGGCGGCGGGGTCCAGGAAGGTGAAACGGGCGGCGTTGACCGGCCGGGCCGGGCTGGTGAAGACCGGCGCGAACAGGGCCTGGGCCAGGGCGTTGCCGGCGAGGATGTCCAGGCGGCCGTTGCGGATGTAGGCCGGGACGCTGCTCATCGCCTCCAGCATGTACCGCAGCTCCGGGCGCACCGGCTGCCGGGCCGGGCGGCGCGGGGCCTGTGCCGCCGCGGTGGCGTTGGCTGCGCGGACCAGGTCGAACAGGTGGGCGCGTTCGGCGTCGTCGAGCAGCAGGGCGCGGGAGATGGCGTCCAGGACCGCGTCGGTGGCGCCGCGGGCGTCGCCGCGCTCCAGCCGGGTGTAGTACGGGACGCTGACCCCGGCCAGCAGCGCGACCTCCTCGCGGCGCAGGCCCGCGACCCGGCGGGCCCCGGCTAGCGGGGAGACCTTCAGCCCGGCCTGCTCCGGCGTGATCCGGGCCCGCCGGGAGATGAGGAAGTCGCGGATCTCGGTCCGTCGGTCCATACCCTGAGACTACGACCGGGCATCGCACTGCAGCAGCGGCCGGGGGACCCTGTCAGGGTCCCCTTCACCGTCGAACGCCGGTGCCGCCGGTGCTTGGCTTGATGGCATGAAGGCGACGCTGATGTACGGAGCCGGTGACGTCCGCATCGAAGACGTACCCGACCCGGCGATCCACGCCCCGACCGACGCGATCGTAGGAGTGGTACGCGCCGCGATCTGCGGCAGCGACCTGCACCCCTACCGGTCCATGCCGCCCGCTGACCAGGGCCGGCAGATGGGACATGAGTTCCTCGGCATCGTCGAGGACACCGGCGCCGAGGTCACCGGGCTCAAGCGCGGCGACCTGGTGCTCTCACCGTTCACCTACGCCGACAACGCCTGCTTCTGGTGCCGCCGCGGCTTGCAGACCTCCTGCCCGCACGGCGGCCGCTACGGCTTCGACGGCGTGGACGGCGGCCAGGGCGAGGCCGTGCGGGTCCCGCAGGCCTCCGGGACGCTGGTGAAGCTGCCGGTCGCGGCGGACTCGGCGCTGCTGCCGTCGCTGATGACGCTCACCGATGTGTTCTGCACCGGCCACCACGCCGCCGTGACTGCGCGGGTCGGGCCCGGCGTGAGCGTCGCGGTCGTCGGCGACGGCGCGGTGGGGCTGTGCGCCGTGCTGGCAGCCAGACGCCTGGGCGCCGAGCAGATCGTCCTGATGGGCCGGCACACCGACCGCACCGACCTGGGCGCCGGGTTCGGTGCCACCGGCATCGTCCTGGCCTCGGGCGAGGAAGGCGTCGAGGAGGTGAGGAAACTGACCGGCGGCCACGGCGTCGACGCGGTGCTGGAATGCGTCGGCAGCATGCGGACCCTGACCACGTCGTTCGGCGCAGTCCGCGACGGCGGCGTGATCAGCCGGGTCGGCGTCCCTTCCTACACCGACGGGCCGATCGGCATGGACATGATCATGCGGAACATCACGCTGACCGGCGGCGTGGATCCGGCCCGCCACTACATCGACGGCATCCTCCCCGACGTGCTGGAGGGCCGCATCGAACCCGGCCGGGTCTTCGACCGCACCGTCGGGCTGGGCGGCGTGCCCGACGGCTACCGGGCCATGGCCGGCCGCCAGGCACTCAAAGTCCTCATCGCCCCATGATTGCGCCTGCTGGGCCGGGCGCAGCTGAGCCCGTCGACCGTGCTGGGAGGCACACATGACCGTGAACTTGACCCTGAACAACGGCGTCCAGATGCCCGCGCTCGGCTTCGGGGTGTTCCAGACATCGCCGGACGTCACCGCGCAGGCCGTGCGCACGGCGCTCGCGACCGGCTACCGGCTCATCGACACCGCCGCCGCGTACGGCAACGAACGCGAAGCCGGCCAGGCCATCCGGCACTCGGGCCTGGCCCGCGACGACGTGTTCGTCGAGACGAAGATCTGGATCAGTGACTACGGCTACGACCAGACGCTGCACGCCTTCGACAAGAGCGCCGGCAAGCTCGGCGTCGACCGGATCGACCTGCTGATCCTGCACCAGGCGCTCCCCGCGCGGTTCGACCTCACCCAGGAGGCGTATCGCGCGCTGGAGACCCTGCTCGCCGACGGGCGGGTGCGGGCGATCGGCGTCAGCAACTTCATGCCAGGGCACCTGGACGCCCTGCTGAAGCAGGCCACGGTGGTCCCGGCGGTGAACCAGGTCGAGGTGCACCCGTACTTCACCCAGCCGGCCGTGCAGGCCGAGGACGCCGCCCACGGCATCCTCACCCAGGCCTGGTCGCCGATCGGCGGCATCACCAGCTACCGCGGTACCGGGACCAGCACCTTCGACGACCCGGCCATCGCCTCGATCGCCGCCGCCCACGGCAAGACCCCGGCGCAGGTGATGATCCGCTGGCACCTGCAGGAAGGGCGCTCCGCGATCCCGAAGTCGGTACGGCCCGAACGGATCGCCGAGAACTTCGACGTGTTCGACTTCGAGCTCACCACCGCCGAGCTCAAGGCCCTGGACGCACTCGACACCGGCGTGCGCGGCGGACCTGAGCCGGACGACATCACGCTCGAGGCCTACGGCCGGCCCATCCCCGAAGCCTGACGTTACCGCGCGGGACCGCCGGCAGGTGGTCGCGCGAGCGGCTAGCCCTCACCCACCTGGCCTTCTACGCCGGCTGGCCGTCCGGCATGGCAGCCCTGACGCAACTCAAGACGATCATCGCCGAAGCCGGCTCCGGCGCATCCAGGTAAGGGGACGCCGGCATCGGACCTGGCCACGGCTTGGCCCGCGCCATTAGAAATGGCCACGTCAGCCGAGACCTGACACCGTTTCTGATCTTGGTCGGCCTTTCGCCACGGCCGGGTGGCGCCACGGCCGGGTGGCGCCGTGGCCGGGTGGCGCCGTGGCTGGTGCGGGGCTGGTTACCGGGCGAGGCGTTCCAGCTTGGCGGCATCCGACGCGGCGGCCGGGTAGAGGATCACGATGCGGATCATCGGGTCGTCCGCCATGAGCAGGGACGTGCTGTGGAGGGTCAGCGGCCCGGCGCTGGGGTGGCGGAACCGCTTGAGCCTGCGCTCGGGGCCGGCGACGTCGCTGCTGGCCCTGGCCGAAGGCCGCCGGGGCGACGCGGTGGCCCTGTTCATGCGGTTTGCCGGCACGCCCGCCGAGCAGGTCGCGCGTCTGCGCCGCGCGCCGTTCTGGCCGGGCATGGAAGCCGTCGCCCCGACGCTGGCCTACGATCACGCCGCCATCCTGGGCGAGCCCTGGTCGGTGCCGGCCGAGCTGGCCGCGCGTGTCTCGGTGCCCGCCCTCGTGATGGCGGGCGACGCGAGCCTTCCGTTCATGCCCGACGCGGCACGGGTGCTGAGCCGGGCGATCCCGCAGGGCCAGCTGCGGACGCTGGAGGGTCAGACGCATGAGGTGAACCCCGGGGTGCTCGCCTCGGTCCTGGTGGAGTTCTTCACCTCATGAGGCGATCACCAGGGGTGAGTGCCGCCAGGATCCCGGCCGCCCGGGCGGCGGCCTCCGGCGCGACATCGGCGGGGCGCCGCGATGCGCGGACCGTGGAGCATGAGCTGCTTGCCGGCCGGCGGAATACCTCACTTCTTTGACCTGTGCGGGGATCAGGGGCTGCTGGGGCAGGTGGCGGGCCGCACCGCCGATGACGCCGCGTCACCGGCTCGGTCCCGTGCGAGCGCAGCCTCCGCGGCCGGTCGGCCACGCGCGGACCGTCTCCCGCTGCGAGGACGAGATCATCTGCGCGGTCCTGACCGGGATCACGAACGCGTCGTCAAGGAACCCGCGGCTACCATTCTTACTCATGGTTCAGCCAACGCACCGTATCTTCGCAGCCATTGCCGCTCAGCCTTGCTGTGGATCCGAAAGGAGCTCCCGCCGAATCTGAGAGGTTGCTTGCTGCACCGTTCGTGTTGTGGCAGCGGATCGAACCTAGGTGATAGCTGCGACAATTGCGTAGAAATTGCCATCAGCCCGGTAGGAGTCGCCTCGAATCGTGAAACCCGCTGCGCGAATATCATTGGTCAGATCGTCATGGTGGAAAGGAACAAAGTCGATTGCGTGCCGACGATAACTAGTCTGCCCCTCGGCGCCCTCGAAGAGGAGCACGATCTCCGCGGTGCATGATGATTCGAAATCATCAGGAATTGTCCAAATGTAAAGGGAGGTGCAGCGAATTCCTTCTCGCTCAATCACCTGCCGTGCAGGAACGATCCGTGGCCGGGAATTATACAACAACTCCCAATTCCTGGAGTCTACGATTAGCGTACCTGTCGGCGAAAGCACCTTCCTCATGCCCGCAAGAGCTGCGACCCTGTTAGTTCTAGTCTCCGCGTGCACGATGGAATTGCCAAGACAGAGTACTAGTTCGAAAGGTCCGGGGACCCGATTCGGCAGGTCTTGCCACTTCGACTGAGATACTGTCACGGCAATGCCGTACCGCTCCGATCGCTGGCGGGTTTCGGCGACCATGGCTTGGCTTCCATCGCAGGCAGTCACGACCAAGCCCCTACGGGCAAGCGCGATTGCGTCTGCGCCGATGCCGCAGGCGCAATCGAGCACCGGATTTCCCGGGCCGAGGGTCTTGACCGCTGCCTCAAGGAGGGCTTGGCTCCCCGGCGAAGTAGCGCCTAGTCTGCCGACAGTCTCATCCGGGAAGAGCCACTCATAGTCATGCGCTAGGTCACTGTAGAAATCGTCCATGCCTTTAGCTTGACAGAGGACATGAACACGGTATAGCTATAAACGTTCGAACCTGTGGCCGCACGACCAGACTTGCCGTCTACTGTGTTCGATTAGCAGGCCATGCGAAAATCGCTGTCGTCTCACCTGATTCTGTGGCCGGCATGCAGGCGGGTATCAGCGCGGAGAGCAAGAGGAGGCCTTCCTTGCCGGCATCTCGCTACCCCGTCCTCCGACGAGCGGTTGACCAGCTCGCGCGCCTATGCATAGAGCCGTACGCGAGACCGTCCGAACATGTCACTGACAGAAGCGTCGTCTGATCGTCTGGCCCTCCCGGCCGGTCCGCGACGTTTCCGCGGAGACGCCTTGTGCGAAAATTCACAAGCCGCTTCCGCGGAAACGCACGTAGCCGCCGTGTCAAGGACGACGTAGCTCAGGTGCCCGGTCGGCAAGGTCAGCGTGACGAGCGGCACGGGTCCGGTCTCCGCCTGCGATTATGCAGCACCACCCGGATCGTGCCGAAAACCCGGTGCGCCATACATGACGACGCCGCTGGCCAGCCCGAACGTCCGCCATATGATCGCGTCGTCGCGGAACAGTTTCAGCCTGGGCGAGAGGCTGGAGAAGGCCCATTGCCCGACCAGGAACAGCAGCGAGAAGATGATGCCGGTCAGCACTAGACGGCCGTTTCTATGGTGCCGATGGGGGCCCTCGGGCCGGCTGTGAGGATATCGATGCTTATGGCCAGGATCCAGGCCGGGAACAGCAGTTCCGCCCAGGGTGAGATGCCGATGCCGACCAGCAGCACCAGTGCGGTCACGAGCCCGGCATAGGTGAGCCAGCGGGACAAGATCTTGGTGCGGCGCGCAATGGTCACGGTGGTGAGCGTGAACACCGCCGCCATCCGCATGGAGTAGACGTTCAGCAGGAGCGAGGTGACGTTGCGGCCAAGCGCCAGGGTGTCCGCACCTGGAGGAGCGGATGAGGACATGCCCGCGATGAGCCCGCCGGCGACCGCCGCGGCCACGAACATCATGCCGACGAACAACAGGCCGCTGCCCAGGAACACGGTCGCGAAGAAGCGATCCTCGTGCGCTCCGATCCGGTCCCGGATCACCCCGATGAACCACAGGAAGGCGATTCCGGCGAACGGGATGAGGTTCAGCCCGATCGCCACGGCGGTTCTTTTCCCCGAATCGGTGAGCCACGCGCCGGGGACGCCCTGCTCAGCCGGGACAGAAAGCCTGAGCAGGGCGAGCGATGAGATCAGGAGCGCCGAAAAGGCGATGCCGGCGACTGCGGCTGCCTGGGGCGTCTTCAGGGCGCTGCTAGCAGCCAGCGGGCTCTGGCCTGCCGGTCCGTCGGTCATGGGCGTCCCCTTCTGCGGACGGGTACTGTCAGTTCAATTGTTCCGGCGAATGCGCCGGGCTGCCGTTTGAGCCATCGCCTGCGTCCGGGAACCAGACCTTCCAGCCGTGCTTTCAGGCGTCGCTGCCATGGCCACTCCCTTTGGGTCACAGCCGGGTGAATCCGCTTGCCGTACGCACTACCGGAACCTCCGCTGGTGCTGGTACCAGGCAAGCACGCCACGCGGCCGCCGGCCTCGCCCCGCCAGGGTGAGAATCGGCCTTCGCGGAGCCGAGGGCTGACGATCCCGCAACCGCTGGGGACAGCACGCCAGCCTGCGGCTCCACATCGACGACATCGGGCGCGACGGCTTGCTCGTGCGCCGCGCCCCCGGACGCCGACCCGTGCAGCGGGCTGCGGCGGTGGACGGACCGCTCCTTCGTGTATCCGGACTACCGCGATGCCGAGCTGGGGTAACGAGTCACCGACCACGCGGCGCAAGGCAGTACTGTGCACACCGGCCTGGCCGTGATCACCGGCACCGAACTGCCCCGGTACGACAAGATCAGTGCCGAACGAGCCAGCGACTCCGCCTCGGCCACACCTCCCGCCACAGCGGGCACGTCAGCCGGTGACGAGGGGCAGGTCCTTGTGGGCGCTCCACTCGGTCAGCGAGCCGTCGTACAGCCGGGCGTCGTCGCGGCCGGTCAGCCAGAGCGCGAAGAGGTCGACCGTCGCGGAGATGCCACCGCCGCAGTAGGCGATGACCGGCTGGTCCGCGTGGACACCGCCGCCGTTGAGCGCGGCGGCGAGCTCGGCGGGCGGGCGGAAGCGGTTCGTCGCCGGGTCGACCAGACCGTTCCACGGCACGTTGACGCTGCCCGGGATGCGGCCCGGGCGGCTGTAGGCACTGGGGCCGTGGCCGCGGAAAGCCTCCGGGGACAGGGCGTTGACGAGGCAGGCGGATCCGTTCCCGGTGATCTCGCGGACGTCGTCCAGGCTGGCGAGGAGCTCTGGCCTGGGGCGGGCGGTGAACGACGCGGGCGGGTACGTGCTCTCGCCCGGCTCGACCGGGCCGTCTGCTGCCGCCCAGGCGGCAAGCCCGCCGTCGAGCACGCTGGTGTCATCGTGCCCGAAGTAGCGCAGCAGCCACCACAGCCGCGTCGCCCACATCGGGGTGTCCTGCGCGTACGCGACGACGTGCGTGCCGCCGCCGATGCCGAGGCGGCCGGCCGCGCTGGCGAAGTTCTCCGGTGCGGGAAGGGTGAACGCGAAGGGCGACGCCGGGTCGGACAGCGCGCCGGGGATATCGGCGAACCCGGCCCCGGGAATATGGGCTCGCGCGTAGCTCTCGCGTCCGCTCTCCACGGTATAAGGGCCGCCGCCTACCGGGCGGCGGAGGAAGACGGTGGTGTCGAACACGCGCACTCGCTCATCGCCGAGCGCGTCGCGGAGTTCCTCGGGGCTGACCAGCGGGGGCAGCAGTGGCATCTCGGAAACCTCCTGGAAGGGCCGGGGCGGCCAGCCGCGCGATCCTCCACCGGCACGCCCTGCCAGCGAGCCCGCCCGCCGCGGTCACCTGGCGAAAATCCCGCCGCAGGTATGTGACTCATACAATCCATCTGACCTGCAAGAACTCGGTGGAGCTGAGGGGATTTGAACCCCTGACCCCCTCGATGCGAACGAGGTGCGCTACCGGACTGCGCTACAGCCCCGAGAACCTGAGCCAGCCTAGCAAACACCGGGGCCTGTCCGCGCCACGGATCGCCTGGTGACAGCGGCGCCTGCCGGGGACATCATGGGCATCATGCGCCAGAACGCGATGACCACGGCCGTAACCGCGTCCGGATGCCCGGTCGACGAGTCGTTCGACCCGCTGGCCCCCGAATTCCTCGCCGATCCGTACGCCGTCATGGCCGGACTGCCCGAGACGGCACGACCCGTCTTCTTCGCCCCGTCCATCGGCTACTACGTGGTCACCAGCTACAACGCCGTCGAGGCGGTGTTCCGTGACCCGGCCGCCTACTCCGCGGCGGTGGCCCAGGCGCCGCTGACGCCGATCGTCCCCGAGGCGCAGCAGATCCTGCTGGCGGGCGGCAACAAGCCCCAGCCGAGCATGGTCAGCCTGGACGAGCCCGAACACGCCCGCCTCCGCAAGCCCGCCGCCCGGGCGTTCAGCATGAAGCGGGTCACCGCCATGATCCCCGCCATCGAGGCCACCGCCGCCCGGCTGCTGGACGCGGTCGGCGACGCGGTGGAGTTCAACCTGGTCGCCGCGCTGGCCTTCCCGCTGCCTGCCAATATCGTATTCTCCCTGATGGGGGTGCCGGAGAAGGACTACGCCCAGGTCAAGCAGTGGTGCGGGTACCGGGCGGCGCTGAGTTTCGGGCGGCTCGCGGCGCATGACCAGGTCGAGATCGCGACCACGATGAGCGCCTACCGCGGCTACATGCGCGACCTGGTGGAAGCCAAGACCCGCGAGCCGGGCGATGACCTGGCCAGCGACCTGATCGCCATCCACCGCGAGGCGCCGGAGCGGCTCACCCTGGACGAGATCGCGTCGATCTTGTTCTCGCTGTCGTTCGCCGGGCACGAGACCACCACCGGGCTCATCGGGAACACCGTCCGCCGCCTGCTCGAGGACCCCGGCCGCTGGGCGGAGATCACCGCGCACCCCGGCCTGATCCCGGCCGCGGTGGAGGAGAGCCTGCGCTACGACCCCTCGGTGGCGGTCTGGCGCCGGGTCACCACCCGGCCGGTCACCCTGGCCGGCGTCGACCTGCCCGCGGGGGCCAGGCTGTTCCTGTGGCTGGCCGCCGCGGGCCGGGACGAGGCCGCATTCGACCGGCCCGGTGAGTTCGACCTGCACCGAACGGATGCCGATCACCACCTGGCTTTCGGCAAGGGCCTGCACTACTGCCTGGGCGCGAACCTGGGCAAGCTAGAGGCGCAGATCGCGGTGGCCGAACTCGCCCGCCGCTACCCGCGCCTGCGGCTCGCGCCGGATCAGCACTTCACCTTCCACCCCAACATCTCCTTCCGCGGCCCGCAGGTCCTGACGGTGCAGACGCAGGTCCTGACGATGCAGACGCGCCCCTGATTGTGCAGACGCGCCCCTGATTGTGCAGACGCGCCCCTGATGTGCCGGCCGCTCCTGACGGTGCAGACGCGCCCTGATGTGCCGGCCGGTCCTGCTGTCCGTGCTCGCCGCAATGCCGCGTGGCCGTTTCGCCCCTTTTGTCGCACATCTGCGCCAATTAACGGGGAGGATCCGGCTTGCCGGGAGTATTTGGTACCCCCTGGGGTACCGGATCCTCCCCGGGGGCCGGATCCTCCCCACTAAACGGAGGCATCCTCCGACCCGGATGCCTATCGCGTGGCCGAATGACAGCTGTGATGCTGAAGTTACTTTTGTTACTCGAACGCGCAGCCTCGAACGCGCAGCCTCGACCGAGGTCGTTCAGCTCGCCAGTGCGCGGGCTAAGTCGCCCACCGCGCGCAGCTTGGCGTCCGCGTACTGGTCGTAGAACTCCTGGCCGGCCGGGATGAGGGAGGCCGAGATGTCGATGACCTCCGCCTCGGGCGCCGGTGCCGGGGGCGCCGGGGGAGCGGCGGCCGCCGGGGCGGTGGCGGCCGGGGCGGCATCGGCGGCGCGGGTGCGATCTAGCTCGCGCCGTTCGGCGTCGGCCTGGGCGGCCTCGCGGAGCAGGGCCAGGTAGCCCAGCAGCATGATCGTTGGCGGCACGACCACCCACCAGGCGGCCAGCCCGGTGAACGCGAGCGCGCCGGACCCGGTGGCCAGGACCAGCAGCATGCCGAGCAGCCGCCGCCGCGCCGACAGCACCCTCTGGTGCTCCTGGTCGCGCGTGGTGCGGGGGAGTTCAGGCGCAGCCGCCGGAGCCGCCGGACGCTCCGCCGGGCGGGCCCTGGGACGCTCCTTCGGCCGGACAGCCTCTTCCCGGCGCCGCGGCCGGGGAGCGGGCTCCTCGGCGACCGCCGGTTCCGGTTCCGCCGTGGTGAGGTCGTCGGCTCGCTCGCCTTCAGAGCCGGAGGAGCCGGAGGAGGAGTCCCGCCGAAGCCACCGGGGGATGAGCACGCCCGCCCAGATGGCGACGATGGCGACATAAAGTATCGCGCTGCTCAGTGCTCCTCCCCTCGAGGGTCCTCCCCCCGGCGCGTCCGGCGCCGGGAGGCCCGGCGGCGGATTCCACGGGCCTCGGGTGCGGGCACGCAGCGACGCGTCCCCACGTGACGCAAAGTAATAGCTGCCGGCGGCTTAAACGAGCACCCCGGGCGGTGTGTCGCAACATTGGTCACGATAAAGCAGGTCAGCCCGCGTTCGACCCGGACGACAGCTGAGTGCTCCGCCACCTGGCCATCAGGCCCTGCGGCACCTCCTCGGCGGTCAGCGCGTAGCACACGTGGTCCCGCCAGGCCCCGTTGATGTGCAGCTGCCGCACCCGGATGCCTTCCTCGCGGAAGCCGAGCTTCTCCACCACCCGCCGGGACGCCTGGTTCTCCGGCCGGATCGACGCCTCCAGCCGGTGCAGCCCGATGACGCCGAAACAGTGGTCCACGGCCATGGCCAGCGTGGTGGGGATGATGCCATGCCCGGCGTAGGCCTCGTCGATCCAGTATCCGACCTGCCCCGACCGGGCCGAACCCCACGTGATCGACCCGACCGTCAGCTGGCCCACGAACACCCCGCCGTACGTCACCACCCACGGAATGGCCTGCCCCTGCCTGGCCTCGCGGCGCATCGCCCGGACCATCGCGATGTACGGCCCGAGGCTGGACCGGTAGAGCGGGGTCTCCGGGTTGGTCGGCTCCCACGGGCGGAGCCAGGTCGCGTTCCTGACCCGGATCTCGCGCCACATGCGGGCGTCGCCGACCCGCACCGGACGCAGGCTCACCGGCTGCCCGAGCAGGTGAGGCTCGGTGAGGGTAACCGGCCAGCCGCGCATGCGTGCCACGATCCCATCATTCTCCTGTATCGCTGCTGACGCTACGCGATCTCAGGTTAGCGTTTCGCACCAGAGTCCGGCCTGGGGTGGTCGCCTCCGTTGATCTGCGAGACCGCGTGCCCGAGCACGGGCGCCAGCACGGCCATCCCGTCGCGGACGCCGCCGGTGGAGCCGGGCAGGTTCACGATCAGGGTACGACCCGCGACCCCGGCCGCGCCACGCGAAAGAATCGCGGACGGCACCCCGGCCGCGGCCCCGGCCGAGCGCAGCGCCTCGGCGATCCCCGGGATCTCCCGCTCGAGCACGCGCCTGGTCATCTCCGGCGTGAGGTCGCCCGGGGTGAGCCCGGTGCCGCCGGTGGTGACCACGACGTCGTAGCCCGCGGCCAGCGCGTCGCGCAGCGCCGCCTCGACCGGCTCGCCGTCCGGGACGACCAGCGGGCCGTCCACCGCGCACCCGGCCGAGGCCAGCAGCCCGGCCAGCACGGGCCCCGACTTGTCCGGGTACACGCCGGCCGCCGCCCGGTTCGACACGGTGACCGCGAGCGCCCTGATCACGGCGGTGCCTCCGGTCATCGGCGCCATGGCCCGGTCTTCCCGCCTTCTTTCCACTCGACCCGCACGTCGGTGATCACCGCGGCCGGGTCGATGGCCTTGACCATGTCGATCAGCGCCAGCGCGGCCACCGACACCGAGGTGAGCGCCTCCATCTCCACCCCGGTCCTGTCCGCGGTGCGGGTGACGGCGGTGATGTCCACGCCCTCGTCGGTCACGGCCAGGTCCACGGTGACCCCGTGCAGCCCGATCGGGTGGCACAGCGGGATCAGGTCGGGCGTCCGCTTGGCCCCGGCGATCCCGGCGATGCGGGCGACCGCGAGCGCGTCGCCCTTCGGCACCTCCCCGGCGCGCAGCGCCGCGACGGCCTGGCCGGACAGCAGCACCCGCCCGGAGGCGCAGGCCGACCGGGCCGTCACCGCCTTGCCCGACACGTCCACCATCCGTGCGTGGCCGGCGCCGTCCACGTGCGTGAGCTTGTCACCCATGCTGGTTACATTACTTCCGAACGGACCGGGTTCTTCCGCGCGCTCACGGCAGGGCCAGCACCTCGGCGGTGTCGCCCTCGGCCATCTGCACCACCCGCTCCGGCACCACGACCAGCGCGTTGGCCTTGCCGAGCGTGGCCACCTGGTGCGAGCCCTGGCCGGTCAGCGGCGTGATCAGGCCGCGTGGCCGGTCCAGGACGCCGCGCAGGAAGGACCGCCGGCCGGCCGGCG
The DNA here is from genome assembly GCA_963722275.1 of uncultured Actinomycetes bacterium. Classification (GTDB taxonomy): domain Bacteria; phylum Actinomycetota; class Actinomycetes; order Streptosporangiales; family Streptosporangiaceae; genus Palsa-504. Next base: position 326,678 of record CAVRMX010000016.1, read on the forward strand.
AGCGCAGCGGACCGGTCAGCTCGGCCCGCACCGGCTCCAGGCCGAGCCCGCCGTCGCCCTGCAGCGCGCCGATGGCCGGCCGGGCGAAGACCTGGAACGACACGTAGGCGCTGACCGGGTTGCCGGGCAGCGTGAAGATCGGCACCCGGGCGTCGTCGCCCGCCGTGAGCGGTTCGGCCGTGTCGTAGGGGTCGCGCCGGCGCGGTTCCTCCTGGGCCACGGCGGGGGGCAGCGCGATGGTGCCGAACCCCTGCGGCATGCCCGGCTGCATCGCGACCTTGCGGAACGCGATGGTGCCGAGCCGCTGCAGCGCCGCCTTGACCACGTCGTGCTCGCCGCCCATGCTGACCCCGCCGGTGGTGATCATCAGGTCGGCCCGGGCCAGCTGGTCCTCGATGGCAGGCAGCACCTCGTCCGGGTGGTCGCGGACGATGGCCTGCCGGTAGGCGAGGCAGCCCGCCTCCCGGGCCGCCGCGGCGATCATGAAGCTGTTGGAGTCCCAGATCCGGCCGGGGACGAGCGGCGTGCCCGGCTCGGCCAGCTCGCTGCCGGTGGACAGCACCACCACCCGGGGCCTGGGCCGGACCAGGACGGACCCGCGCCCGGCCGCCGCGATCACCGCGACGTGCATCGGGCGGAGCCGGGTGCCCGCGGTGACCAGCACCTCGCCGGCCTTCGCGTCGCCGCCGGCCAGCCGGATCGCGTCGCCGTATCCGGCCGTGGCGCGGATGGTGACCCGGACGCTGCCGCCGTCGGTCCACTCCACCGGGATGACGGCCTCGGTGCCGTGCGGCAGCATCGCGCCGGTCATGATCTTGATGCTGGTGCCGGGCTGGAGCGCGTACGCCCCGGTGTCGCCCGCCGCGACCTCGGCCGTCACCGGGAGCGTGACCGGGTCCTGCTCGGTGGCGGCGGCGACGTCCTCGACCCGGACCGCGTACCCGTCCATGGCCGAGTTGTCGAACGACGGCAGCGGCGTGCCGGCCGCCACGTCCTCGGCCAGCACCAGGCCGTTCACGTCGCCCAGGCTGAGCTCGGTGGGCGCCAGCGGGCGGATCGTGCGCAGGATCTCGGCCAGGTGCTCCTCGACCGAGGTCAGCGGCTCGCCGTCGGCGGGGTGGCCATGGCCACCGCTCACGGGAGGCTGTCCAGGTACTTGCGCAGCCAGGGCACGATCTCCTCGGCCAGGTCGGAGCGCTCGCAGGCGAACTGGACCAGGGTGCGCAGGTAGTCCAGCTTGTTGCCGGTGTCGTAGCGGCGGCCGTGGAACAGCACGCCGTGCACGCCGCCGCCCTCGGCCGGGTCGCGCCTGGCCAGCGTCAGGAGCGCGTCGGTGAGCTGGATCTCGCCGCCGCGCCCGGGCGGGGTGTCGCGCAGCACGTCGAAGACGGCCGGGTCGCAGACGTAGCGGCCGATCAGGATCCAGTTGCTCGGCGCCGAGCCGGGCACCGGCTTCTCCACCAGGTCGGTGACCGTGACCACGTCTTCCTCGGCGGTCGGCGAGATCGCGGCGGAGCCGTACTGCGAGACCTGCTCGGGGTCGACTTCCATCAGCGCGACGACGCTGCCGCCGAAGCGCTGCCGGACCTCGATCATCCGGGTCAGCAGCCGGTCGCGGCTGTCGATGAGGTCGTCGCCGAGCAGCACCGCGAAGGGCACGTCGCCGACGTGATGGGCGGCGCAGAGCACGGCATGGCCGAGCCCCTTCGGGTCGCCCTGGCGCACGTAGTGCACGGTGGCGAGGTCGCTGGACTCGCGCACCTGGGCCAGCCGTTCGGTGTCCTCCTTGGCGGCCAGTGCCTCTTCGAGCTCGTACGCCCGGTCGAAGTGGTCCTCGATGGAGCGCTTGCTCCGCCCGGTGATCATCAGCACGTCGTCCAGGCCGGCCGCGACGGCCTCCTCCACGACGTACTGGATGGCCGGCTTGTCGACTACCGGCAGCATCTCCTTAGGCGTCGCCTTCGTCGCGGGCAGGAACCTGGTCCCCAGGCCGGCGGCGGGAATGACGGCCTTGGTCACGTTCTTGCCGGGCAGGGGCACCGTGGCGGCGGTATCAGCCATGCCTGAACACTAGCGAACTTCCGGGGGTGATCCTGGCCCGGGCAGTACGGTGAGGGACATGCCCGGGATAAAAGAGGAGAAGGCCGCCTTGCGGGCGCGGCTGCTCGCGGGCCGGGCCCGGCTGTCCGCCGGGCAGCGCGCCGAGGCCGCCCGGGCGATCAGGGACGCGCTGCTCGAGCGGCCCGAGGTGCAGATGGCCGGGACGATCGCGGCCTACTACTCGGTGGGCGCCGAGCCCGACACCCGCGGCCTGGTGTACGCGCTGTGGAAGCGCGGCAGCTACGTGCTGCTGCCGGTGCTGCGGCCCGGCGGGGACCTGGACTGGGCCTCCTACGAGGGTCCGGACTCGCTGGTGCCCGGACCGCGCGGGCTGCTCGAGCCGGGCGAGCCGCCGCGCGGCGTCGAGGCGGTGGCCAGGGCCGACGCGGTGCTGGTGCCCGCGCTGGCGGTCGACAGGGCCGGGCGCAGGCTCGGCCGCGGCGGCGGCAGCTACGACCGGGTGCTGGCCAGGGTCGGCCCGCTGATACCGCTGATCGCGCTGGTCTACGACGACGAGCTCGTCGAGCACGTGCCCGCCGAAGCCCATGACGTGCCGGTCCGGGCCGCGGTCAGCCCGCGGGCCGGGATCACCGTGGTGGGGGCGGGATAACCAGCCGTTCGGTACCCCTGAGGCGGAATCCCGGGGGCGCCGCAACGGTTATGCTTAGCAGTCGAAGGTCCCGAGTGCTAACCTGAGGCCCGCGTCAAGGAGGGTCCGTGCCCACATACCAGTACACCTGTACCGACTGCGGCGAGCCGGTCGAGGCACTGCAGAAGTTCACCGACGAGCCGCTGACCGTGTGCGCGGCTTGCGGCGGCAGGCTCAGGAAGGTGTTCTCCCCGGTGGGGATCGTCTTCAAGGGTTCGGGCTTCTACCGCACGGACAGCCGCAAGGGCGCGAGCGCCACCGACCCGGCGGCCAAGGACAAGCAGCCGAGCGAGTCGTCCTCCGCCGCCTCGAAGGACGCGGCCGCCAGCGGCGGCAACGGCTCGGCCGACAAGAACGGGGCCAAGAAGCCCGAGCCTGCCAGCACCCCGGTCACGTCATCCTCGAGCGAGAAGGTCGCCTGACCGGCCATGGCGGACCTGGCGAGCATCGCCGTGGTCGGCGGTTCGGGCTTTTACGAGTTCCTCGAGGACGCCGAAGAAGTCAAGATCGACACGCCGTTCGGGGCGCCGAGCGACCCGGTGACGATCGGCGAGGTGGCCGGCCGCCGGGTGGCGTTCCTGCCCCGGCACGGCCGTGACCACCGGTTCCCGCCGCACAAGATCCCGTATCGCGCCAACATGTGGGCGCTGCGCTCGCTCGGCGTCCGGCGGGTGCTCGCCCCGACCGCGGTCGGCTCGCTGACCGTCTCCTACGGCCCGGGCACGCTGGTCATCCCCGACCAGCTGGTGGACCGGACCACCACGCGCGAGCAGACCTACTACGACGAGGGCGCCTGCCACGTGCCGTTCGCCGACCCGTACTGCCCGACGGTACGTTCGGTCGCCATCGCGGCAGCGCGGGAGCAGGGCTGGGTCCCCGCGAGCTCGGGCACCCTGGTCGTCATCGAGGGACCCCGCTTCTCCAGCCGTGCCGAGTCGCAGTGGTTCGCCGCCCAGGGCTGGACGCTGGTCGGCATGACCGGCTACCCCGAGGCGGTCCTGGCTCGTGAGCTGGCCCTCTGCTATACCCCGCTGGCGCTGGTCACCGACCTGGACGCCGGCCTCGAGGAAGGCGAGGGCGTCACCCAGGCCGAAGTCTTCGAGGTCTTCGCGGCCAACATCGCCCGCCTGCGCGACCTGGTCGGGACGATTATCGCCGCCCTCCCCGCCGACCGCGACGACGACCTGTGCGCCCACGCCCTGGACGGCATCACCCTCCCCTTCGAGCTGCCCTAACGCTCTCGCCCCCTCGGTCCCTCTCGCCCCCCGGTCCCTCTCGTCCCCCCGTAGCGCTCCCGTCGCCCCCAGGCGCCCGCCTTCCCCCGCCAGGCGCCTGCCTTCCCCCGCCAGGCGCCCGCCTCCTCTGCCAGGCGCCCGAAATGCCCCCCTTTGCCGGACCTTGGCGCATGAGGCCATTCCATGGTTGTGACAGCGTAATGAATAGATTCATTACGCTGTCACATTCATGGAATTGGTGACGGCAGAGCCAGAGCCGGTAATGTCGCCCACGTGACTGATGTGAAGATCGCGCCGGGCGGGTCCGCCTCGGTGTACGTGCTGCACGAGGGGTACGTCGGCCGGGACGGCGACGACGAGCGGGTGGCCGGGACGGTCACCCTGATCCTGGACGGCGACGCGGTGATCGTCGTCGATCCCGGCATGGTGGCGTCCCGCGAGGCCCTGCTCGCCGCGCTGGCCGCGCACGGCCCGCAGGCCGGGGACGTGACCGACGTGGTGTTCAGCCATCACCATCCCGATCACACGGTCAACGCCGCGCTGTTCCCGGCGGCGCGGATTCACGACCACTGGGCCATGTATGTGGGGGACCGCTGGGTCGACCGCGACGCCGACGGGGCGGAACTCGGGCCGTCGGTCCGGCTGCTGCGCTCTCCGGGTCATACCGCCGAGGACATCTCGACGGTCGCGTCCACGGCGGGCGACGTGTTCGTGTGCACGCACGCGTGGTGGGGCGCGGACGGGCCCGCCGATGATCCGCTCGGCTCCGACGCCACTGCCCTGCACGCCAGCCGGGAACTCCTGCTGTCCTTCGCCTCGGTGATCGTGCCCGGCCACGGCACCGCCTTCCGCCCGGACCGGAGCACACCGCGCTAGCCCCCGGCCTGTCCCGCAGGCAACCTGGCGGGAGTCCTGACCCGTATTGAGGGTGAGGAGGTGTGCATGCCACGATCATCGCGCGACGAAGAGTTCTCCGCGTTCGTCCGGAGTCGGCGCAGCGGGCTGGTGCGTTCGGCCTGCCTGCTGACGGCCGGGGACACTCATCTCGCCGAAGACCTGGTCCAGGCGGCCCTTTCCCGGCTCTACGTGGCCTGGCCGAAGGTGCGGCGAGGCGTCCACCAACCCCGACGCCTTCATCGGCAAGCTCGTGGTCATGCTGCAGTCCCGGGACGCCTCCGGCCCGCCCGCCCAGGGCACGCCGCAGCCGGTGAACGGGCGGCCCGGCATGTTCGATGTGCAGGGTGACACCCAGATCCTCACCTTCCAGATCGCCGGCGGCCAGTGGGTGGTCATCCAGGCGCCGGTGTCGCTGGGCTGGGACGGCGCGGAACTGGCCAAGTTCGCCAGCGGCGTGCAGGTGCTGGTCACCGCGCAGCAGGGGCACGGCTGAGCCTGCCTGCCGTCATGGCGGCTGCCGTCGTGAACCTCCCGGCGGCAGCCGCCAGTGTGTCCAGGTAGGCTATGGCGTTGGCAGGCCCCGATAGCTCAGCGGATAGAGCGACTGCCTCCTAAGCAGTAGGTCCCGCGTTCGAGTCGCGGTCGGGGCGCAGGTCAGAGGGTTGTGAGGTCCCCGGACGGTGCGGCGGGGAGCCTAGCGGGGAGCCTAAGTGTTGCGCTCTCGGTGTGGCTGAGACCACAGTCCGGCGTCGCCGTCCTCGCGGGGAGGACGCGATCTACTTCGTCGCGGACAAGAACCGGTACGTGGGATCGGTCTCGCTCGGCTACGCGGCCGACGGGAAGCGGATTCGGCGCAAGGTCTTCGGCAAGACCAAGCAGGAAGTCCGCGAGCGGCTCAAGGTGCTGCACAAGGAAATGGACGCCGGCGTCAAGTCCTCGAAGACCTACACGGTGCGCGAGGCCGTGGAGGACTGGCTCCACAAGGGCCTGGACGGCACGTCCGAGCGGACGCGCACGCTCTACGAGGGCCTGCTGGGGCCACTGCTTGACGCGATAGGCGCCCGGCCGCTGCGCGACCTGAGCGCGGGTGATGTCCGGTCCGGGCTCGGCAAGCTGGCGGATCGCTATTCCACCCGGTCCTTGCAGATCACCCGCCTCTCGCTGGAGCGGGCGATCCGGCACGCTGAGGCTGACGACCTGGTCGGGTGCAATGTCGCGGCTCTGGTGAAAGCGCCGCAAGGCCGCAGCGGGAGGCCGTCGAAGAGCCTCACGCTGGAAGAGGCGAAGGCCCTGCTGGCCGCGGCGGAGGATACCCGGCTGCATGCCTATGTCGTGCTGAGCCTGCTGGTCGGCATCCGCACCGAGGAGGCGCGTGCGCTCCGGTGGGACCACGTCGTGACCTGGGTGGACGACTCAGCGGGATGGCAGCCTGTAGGTACGGTCGGCTTCGATTCGGCTAGCGCGGGGGAGGACCGGTACGCGATCTACGTGTGGCGCTCTGAGCGGCATAGCGGCGATACCAAGACCGAGAAGTCCCGGAGGACCCTGGCGCTGCCGCATCGGTGCGTGGAAGCGCTCCGTCAGCACATGGAGCAGCAGGAGAGGGACCGGCTGTCGGCTGGCGAGCTGTGGCAGGAGCACGGCTTGGTCTTCGCCTCCCGGGTCGGCACGCCGCTGTCCGCGAACAACGTGATCCGCGCGTTCCGCCTCATCACCAAGAAAGCAGGCCTCGGGGAGGACTGGGTGCCGCGGGAGATGCGGCATACCTTCGTGTCGGTCCTGTCCGCGAACGGCGTCCCCGTGGAAAGCATCGCCCTGCTCGCCGGACACGAGCGTACGGCTACCACCGAGTCGGTCTACCGCCACGAGATCCGCCCCGCCCTCACCCAGGGCGCCGAGGTAATGGACAAGATTTTTAGCTGAAATAACCAGAATGAACTCGTAGAGATCGGGCAGCCAGCGTTGTCTATGGTCGTGCATGCGAGCGGTTGTGCGCCCCCGTTGCCGTACTCGTTTCTGCTTGGTCGTCTGCCGGGCGAGCCGGCACATAGACTTGCTGTCATCTGGCACACAGCCAGCAGCCCCACGGGGCTTCTCCCAAGGGAGGAAGATCAATGCTCAAGCTCCGACCTGCTGAGAGCGACCTTCTGCGCCCCTGGCTCATCAGCCGGATGCGTACTGGGGGCCAGACCGTCAACGACAAGGCCCTGGCCGAGGAACTGGACCCGGACGGCAGCCTGGGGTGGAACGACGGCGGCAGTTACAAGGGCCTGTCTCACGCCCTCTTTCACATCGCGACCTTCGAGGTAGAACACGGCAGGCCGGTGGGCCTGGTCGCGCTGGTCATCAATGAGACCAGCAGCTACAGCTGGTTCCCAGCGATGGCCAGGCAGCTGCTGTTCGATGTACCGGAAGGTGCCGGGCCGCAGAAGCGATTCTGGACGCTGAAGCTGGCCGAGGCGACGCTGTACTGGACCGAGGGCCATGAAAATGGCCTGATGCCCGACGCCCAGTTCGATGCGATCATGGCCGAGCTGTCCAAGATCAAGCAAATGATCCGCCAGCTCCAGCACGGCTGACTTCAGTACCTGGGCGCGCGCCCCGGCTGACGACGCTGGCGGGGCGCTTGCCTGGGCCAGGCTGGAAACCCACCGACACGCAAAGGTCCCAGGTGGCAGCGTAACCGGGTCGTGACGTCGGTTGCTTGCGGGCATATGACCGAGGTATGCGGTATGCGCAACGGGGCGGGTACACGCCCGCCGGGCAGCAGCGGCGTGAAGGGCTGCGGCTGGAGGCAGCCGGGCGGTTCGCCCGTGGCGACAAGGTCAGCGAGATCGCACACCACCTGCGGGTCACCGAAGGGTCGGTGCGGCGGTGGCATCGGGCCTGGCGGGACGGCGGGGACGAGGCGCTGCGGTCCAGGGGGCCGGTGTCGCGGGAGCGGCTGAGCCCGCAGCAGCAGTCCCGGCTGGAGCTGGAACTGCGGAAAGGCCCGCTGGCGCACGGGTTCGCCGGGGACCAGCGCTGGACCCTGGGCCGGATCAGGACCCTGATCGGGAAGCTGTTCCACGTCGGGTACACCGTCGAGGGCACCTCGAAGCTGATGCGCCGGCACGGCTGGTCGGCCCAGGTCCCGGTGCGCCAGGCGATGGAACGCGACGACGAGGCGGTCGCGATGTGGAAGGAGCAGGTGTGGCCCGATATAAAAGCGCGGCGCGCGACCTGGGCGCCTACGTCTGCTTCGAGGACGAGGCAGGGCAGGGGCTGAGGCCGCCGAAGGGCCGCACCTGGGCGCCGCGCGGCGCCCGCCCCGTGGTCCGGGTCCGCGGCGCGGGCGGCGGCCGGGTCAGCATCGCCGGGGTGGCGTGCTACCGGCCCGGCGACCGGCCGCACCTGTTCTACCACCTGCGGGTGTACCGGCGCCGCAAGGCGAGGCCAAGGGGTTCACCTGGGCCGATTACCGGGACCTGATCATTGCCGCCCACCGCCAGCTGTCGGCCCCCGTGGTCTGGATCTGGGATAACCTCAACATCCACCTGGCCCCGGAGCTGGCGTCCTTTGCCGCGGAGAATAAGGAATGGCTGCGTATCTACCGGCTGCCCGCCAGCAGGCGAAAGGCCGAGGCCACAAGAGCATCGCGTAGTTCATGATGGTGGCCAACAACGCCATCGTTCGATACAGGGCCCTGGGGTCTGTTCATCATGAACGCCGACCAGGGCTAGTGCGGCCCTTCATCGAGTGCTGGGCGGCAACACGCGGCCACCTGCGGGAGATTACCTCTGGCGACGTCGACGCGGTCCTGGAGCCGCTGCGCGGTCACCGGCGTTACAACGCCATCACCGCGCTGCGCTCGCTGTTCCGGTTCGCCAGACGACGCGGCCTGACGTTCGCCGACCCCACCCGGCACCTGCGCGGCGGCCGGGGCGCCGGGCGCACCGTGCTGCCGATGACCGCCGGACAGATCCGGGCCGTCCAGCAGGCGGCCGTCACTGCCGCCCAGCGGCTGGCCGTCGCCCTGGCGGCCGTGCACGCCGCCCGCCCCAGGGCCATCCGCGAACTCACCCTGGACGACATCGACCTGCCGAACCGGCGGATCACTATCACCGGTCATCGCCAGCCCCTTGGCGAGTTCACCCGCCATGCGCTGGTGGCCTGGCTTGGATACCAGCGCGCCACCTGGCCGGACACCGGCAACCGGCACGTCCTGATCTCGCGGGTCAGCGCACTGGGCACCGGACCGGTCTCCCCGGATTACCTCGGCAAGCACCAGCTGCGCGGCATCTCCCTGGAGCACATCCGGCGCGACCGCATCCTGGCCGAAGCCCTGGCCGCAGGTGCCGGCCCCTTTGCACCTGACGTTGGTCTTCAAGATCGACCACACCAACGCGATGGCCTATGCCGACGCCGCCCGCAGCCTTCTCAGCGGCCCGGCCGAACGGGCACTGTTACCCGGCGCCAGGAATCAGCCTGCTCAAGCCGGGCGGGATAAAGCTGCCGCACTCGTCAGGGTCCTGAGGAACATTGCCTGCTGCCGCTCCGCCGGGACGTCCCCGGATCGGGTGAGACCTGCGGTGCCTGCTTGACAGCGTAAGCATGAGGATTCTACCATTATACCAACATCATAGAATAATGTGATGATGGAAGAAGGCTAATGTTCCGGTTCCGGCTCGACGGGTCCTCCGGCGTCCCGCCCTACCTGCAGCTGGTCCACCAGGTGCGTCAGTCGCTGCTGCTGGGCTACCTGCGGGAGGGTGACCGTCTGCCGACGGTCAAGGACGTCGCCGCCGACCTGGTGATCAACCCGAACACGGTCGTCAAGGCCTACCGGCAGCTCGAGCATGAAGGACTGGCCGGCGGTCGGCCGGGCCAGGGCACGTTCATCACGGCCACCTCATCCCCGGTCCTGCCGGAGGCGCAGCAGGCGCTGCGCGCATCGCTGGAGGAATGGCTCCGCGCCGCCGAAGAGGCCGGGCTCGATGATGAGGCGGTCACGGCGCTGATCGCCGTGGCCCGCCAGGACATGAAGAAGGAGAGGGTCTGATGACCGATGACATGGTCGGCGTCGCCCCGGCCCTGCGAGCTGACCGGCTGGGCAGGCGCTACGGCCGGGTGTGGGGGCTTCGCGACTGCACCGTGGAGGTGCCAGCCGGCGCGATAGTTGGCCTGGTGGGCCCGAACGGCGCAGGCAAGACCACCCTGCTGGAGATGATCATCGGGCTGCTCGAGCCCACCGAGGGGCAGGTGTCGGTCTTCGGCCAGATCTCGCGCGCCCAGAGCGCGGCGACGCTGGCCCGGGTCGGCTACGTCGCCCAGGACCATCCGCTGTACCGCGACTTCAGCGTCGCGGACATGTTCCACCTGGGCCGGGCGATGAACCCCAGCTGGGATCAAGGGCTGGCGCAGGCCCGGACGGACGCGCTGGGCATCCCGCTCAAGCGCAAGGTCAAGCACCTGTCCGGCGGGCAGCGGGCGCAGGTCTCGCTGACCATGGCGCTGGCCAAGCGCGCGCCGCTGCTCGTGCTCGACGAGCCGGTCTCCAGCCTGGACCCAGTCGCCCGGCTGGAGTTCATGCGGGAGGTAATGGCCGCGGCCGCCGGCACCGGCCTGACCACCATTATCGCGTCGCACGTGGTCTCTGAGCTGGAGCGGCTCTGCGACTGGCTGGTCGTGCTCACCGGCGGGCACGTGCAGCTCGCGGGGCCGGCCGACGACCTGATCTCCGCGCACCGGCTGCTCACCGTCCCCCGCGCGACCCCGGACGCGGAGCTTCCCGGGCTCCCCATCCACCGCACCGACAGCGACCGGCACTCCACCGTGGTAGTCCGCACCGACCCGGCCCGGCCATCGGCGCAGGAGCACCCCGGATGGCAGGCCGACCCGGTGGGCTTCGAACAGCTCATCATGGCCTACCTGCAACGGACCCCCGCAGCGGCGGCCGCAGGCAATCCCGCCCAGGCCGCGGAGTGGCCCGGGCCGACCAGCAAGGCGGTAACACGATGATCTGGGTCAGCTGGCGGCAGCACCGCAGCCAGGCCATAGCCTGCCTGGGGGTCCTCGCCGCCCTCGCGGTCTACGCGATCCTGCTCGGCACCTCGATGCGCACCGCGTTCAGCCACGACAGCCTGGCCGCGTGCCTGGCCCGCAGCCCGGGGACCGCCTGCCCGGCCGCGGTCGACGCCTTCACCGGCAAGTTCGGCTCCGAGGTCAACATCGCGTTCTGGTCCGTAGCCCTGATCGTCCCCGGGCTGATCGGGGTCCTGGTCGGCGCACCGCTGATCGCCCGGGAACTCGAATACGGCACCTGGCGGCTGGCCTGGAGCCAGACGGTTCCCCGGGCCCGGTGGCTGACCGTCAAGCTGGCCCTGGTCACCGGCGGACTCGTGGTCCTCGGCACGGCGATGACCGCCGTGATCACCTGGTACCGAGCGCCGATGGACCGGCTCACCGGTCATCTCCTGGATAACATCTACGACTTCGAGGGCCTGGTCCTGACCGCCTACATCCTGTGCGCGTTCGGGTTCGCCGTGCTGGCCGGGCTGCTGCTGCGTCGCAGCATCCCGGCCATGATCGCCGCGTTCATCCCGTGGCTAGCCATCCGGCTCGTGGTCGAGTTCCTGTTCCGCCCGCACTTCCTGGCCCCGCTGACGGTCTCGCGGAACGCCTGTCTAAGGCCGCCCGGATGCGGCGAAGGCATCGGCTTCGTGCCGCAGGCCACCGGCCGCATCGGCGACCTGGTGCTGAGCATCAACGGCAACGTCGTCACCTATCAGCCCGCCGACCGGTTCTGGCCCTTCCAGTTCATCGAGGCCGGCATCTTCGTGGCCCTCACCGCGGCCGCGCTCGGCGCCACGATCTGGCTGCTGCACCGGCGCGCCGCCTGACCGCCTCATCTCGCGGGCAGCCCCGGCAGGCAGCGCCACGCCCCCAACGCAGCTGACGCCGCCACCACTACCACGTACCCCGCCATGAACCGGCGCTGACAACGGCAGCCAGCTCCCAGACAGCCGCGGGTTCCCGGAGCAGACCCCTCAGTCAGGCTGAACTCACGAGGGAAACTGGTAACCCGTCGTATTTGGGTGTGACGAGTTCGCTGGTCATGTTGTGGGCGCTTCGCGGGCGAGCTCACGTCATACGGCCAGCCCGCGGCGGGCGGGCAACGCCAGCTCGGCGTCGGTGCGGCTGTTACAAATGCGCGAGGTGCTCGTCGATGGTGCCAACGAGAGCGGGATCGCCGGGATCGTCGAGGAGACGAAGCGCGTGCCGGAGGCGAAAGGCGGTCTGCACCGGGCGGGAGTCGGTGTCCAGTCCCCGGGTCTGGGCGTAGGCATACCAGCCACGCGCCCACAGGGTGCTGAAGTCGCGCCGGCGTCGCTCGCCAAGGTCGAAGTCCCAGTACGGGTGGTCGATCCGGGCGGTCTCCCAGTCGATGATCCCGGTCAGCTGGCCGTCGTCGGCGAGCAGCTGGTCTTCGTGGATGTCGCCGTGGACGAGGACCGGCCCAAGCTGGGCCGCGCGGGCCAGCAGGGCCGCCCACGCCGCGGCGCGGCTGGGCAGGCCCAGCCGTCCGGCGGCCTCGGCAGCCGCGTCGGCGCTGGTGGCGGGGTCGAGCGCGCGGCGCAGCCAGCGATGATGAGCGGCGTCGTGGTGACGGGGTGGGCGCGCCCCGGCCAGCGCTGGCGGCTCGAGTTCATGCCAGCAGGCGATGGCCTGCCCCAGCTGCTCGAGGAGGGCCTCCGCCTCGGCTGGCGCCTGACCGGGCAGGCGGGTGACGGCCGCGAACGGAAAGGGGTAGATCTCCGGGTCCTCCCAGCGGCCCAGCAGGCGCGGCACGACGCTCAGCGGCGTGCGGGCTAGGGCCCGGTAGGCGGCGAGCTCTCGCTCGAACCACTCCACCCCGGCAGCCGAACGCGGGAACAAGAACACCCGGTCGGAGCCGAGCAGGACCAGCTTGTTCCACCCGGTTACGTTCAGCACCAGCTGGCCGGGATCCACGGCGGCAAGCGACGCGAACCGCTCCGCCTGCGGGGGCGCCAGCACGGCGTTGACCGCCTGCCCATCGACGTCGCCGCTCACGCCCCAAGTATGGCTGGCAGCAACTGCCGCGGCATCCGCTGCCCGCCGCTCCGCGAGATCATGCGCAGGGAGCCGTCTCTGGGCGGTTCCCGGTGGCCGCTCCGTGGGCAGATTCCGCTTGTCGGCAACGCCCGCCGTCACGTCTCGTTCGAGGTGGGAGCACGCCGGCGGGCGGCGTAGGCGGACCAGCCGGCGCCGCCGAGGAACGCGTGGCGCATCGCTGTGCCCGGCGAGACGCCCAGCGCGTCGGCGAGGACCGCGGGTGGTGCTTGCCGGACGAGCTCGCGCCATGCGGCCAGCCGGCTCGCCCGGGCGGGGATGCCGAGTTGGTGGAGCACCCGGACGAGCCGGCGGTAGCTGCGGTGTTCGCCGGCCAGCTGTCCGGGAAACAGCCACGGCGAGGCCGGGTTGGCTGCCGTGGCCATGTTGCTTCGGTTGCGCAGGTGCTGCCGCAGCAGGGCGGCAACGGGCTCGGGCACGTCGAGCCAGTCCGCGCCGAGCTTGAGCCGGATGGCGCCGCCTGCACCCTCACCACCTGGCTCGCCGAACCGGCGGAAAGTTCACCACGTTGGCCCGAGCGGTGGATCAGCTACCTGCCCGCCTCGCTGTGACGCGAGAGCGCGTCATCGCCCAGGCAAGAACTGAGCAGAAAAGTGCGTCCTGGTGAGGTGAACCGTACGGCGGCCTAGCGTCGTAATAGCAAGCAGGACAAGCCGTCACGAGGCCGCGGGAGGTCGCCATGATCCGCCTTTTCCGCCGTTGGGGATCTGGCATTACCTACTACGCCAAGATTGCCGGCGCCCGGCTGCCTGTTCCTTTTCGAGCTACAGCAGCGCGAGCGCGCCACCTTCGCAACCTTGACCGATCCCACGGCTCGGGCGCAGCTCGCCGGATGACGGCGAGTGCGGGGTTCAGGGGCTCAGCGGGAACGCTGACCTGAAGGACCCGGTGCGGTAAAGCCCCCCGTCCGCGTGGGATCCGCGCGCCGGATGGAGGGCTTTACCATGTCTCTTACATCCCCGCCGGGCCAGGGCAAGCGGCTGACTCGGCTGCTGGCCTACGTCGTCGACGACGACGACCGGACCCGCCGGGCTAATCTCCTGCTGCGGAATCTCTCGGCCTGCCTGCTAGCCACCGGGATCATCGTGGCCGCCGTGATGCTCACCGCGGGTGGCCCCACCCGGTACACGGCCCTGGCCAGCGGCCTGGTCACCCTCCTCTTCCGGCGGGCCCGGACCTGGCGGCAACGCCGCAGCCGCTGACTTGCGCGGCATGAGCGAACGAGGTGCGTCGCAAGGCGCACCTCGTTCGCTTGTCCTGGCCTGGCCGCCCGGTGGCTAACCTGGGGCGCCAGTCCTTTATCAGGCTTCTGGCCTGCCCGGCTGCCGGATCCTCACCTACGGGGGCGAAGCTGTATAGGCAGTAGCCGCGCGCACGCCCCTGATCCGGCTCCATCCCCTTCCCGGGAGCGCGAACCTGGCCGGCCAGCTCCCCGTGAACGCACTGCACTACGGACCAGTCATGCGGGACAGTGTTCTGGCAGGCCGTACCTCCTGAGGACGGTGAGCTCGCATGTCCGCTTGCCGATCCTTCAGCGAGACACCAGAAGCACGGTCACCCGGACCCTCCCGGGTGTGCTCCGCGTGTCGAGAATCGAGCGTTGCCCCGACACGGCTGCACGGCGCGGCACTGCCCGGCCAGCGCACCTGCAGGCGGCACTGCTGTTTGTCGGAAGACCTTGGATGAGAGTCCTGGCCTGGGGGCGGGCCGGTGTTCGCGGTGCCTGGCCGGTGGCAGACTCGGGTCATGGCGGGAGCGAGCGGCGGCGCGGGCCCGGGGGCCCGGCCGGGGTGGCAGTGGGATGTGGCGCTGTCGTTCGCCGGTGCGCAGCGGGACTATGTCGAGCAGGTCGCCCAGGCGCTGAAAGCGCGTGGGCTGCGCTGCTTTTACGACGCCGATGAGCAGATCGAGCTGTGGGGGAAGTACCTGGCCGAGGAGCTGCCGGTCATCTATGGCGAGCAGGCGGCGGCGGTCGTGATTTTCGTGTCCGCCGAGTACGCCGCCCGGGACTGGACCCGGCATGAGCGACGGGCCGCGCTGGCCAGGGCGGTGCGGGAGCGGCGGGAGTATGTGCTGCCGGCCCGGTTCGATGACACGCCCCTGCCCGGGCTGCTGTCGGACATGGTCACGGTCGACCTGCGAACCCGGCCCCCGCAGCAGTTCGCCGCCATGATCGCCGACAAGCTGGCCGCCCTAGCCATCACCGCGCCGGGGTCGGCGGCCGATACGGGAGACCTTGCCCAGGACGCCGGGGCGGGGCGTCCGGCGGGGGCGGTGCGCGCGGGCGAGGTGGACCCGCGGCGGCTGGGTGTGCATGCGGCGATCAGCGTGCCGGGGGTGCCGGATGAGGTCCCGCCGGAGTACGTGCCGCGGGATGTGGATGCGGACGAGTTCGGTGTCCGTGCCAGGGTGGCGGCCGCGGCGGAGCGGGGCGGGTTCGTGCTGCTGGTCGGCGGGTCCTCGGTGGGCAAGACCCGGTGCGCGGTGGAGGCGGTGAAGGCGTTGCTGCCCGACTGGTGGCTGGTGCATCTGGCCGTGCCAGACCAGGTCGCCGCACTGGCCCAGGGGCCGCCGCCGCGGACGGTGGTGTGGCTGGATGAGCTGCAGCGCTACCTCGAAGGGGAGCAGGGGCTGACCGGCGGGGTGGTGCAGGCGTTGCTGAACGCGCCGCACCCCGTGGTGATCATCGGCACGCTGTGGCCGGACCTGTATGCCGCCTACGACGACCTGCCGGCACTTGGCGCCGATCCATACGCGAGGGAACGCCAAGTGCTGGACCTGGCCACGGTCGTCCGGATCGATGCGGCGTTCAGCGCGGCGGAGCAGGACCGGGCCCACGCCGCCGCGGCCCGTGACCCGCGGCTGCAGATGGCACTGGGCACGGCCGGGTACGGGCTGACCCAGACCCTGGCGGCCGCGCCGCAGCTGGTCGCCCGCTGGGAAGACGCCAAGACCGCCAGCCCGTACGCGTGGGCGGTGCTCACCGCGGCGCTGGATGTGACCCGGCTCGGCGCCCGCGCCCCGCTGAGCACCGACTTTCTCCGCGCCGCCGCACCGGACTACTGCACCAGCCAGCAGCAGGCCGAGGCGCCGGAGAACTGGTTCGAGCAGGCCCTGGCCTATGCCACCCGCAAGCTGCACGGCGACGTGGCCGCCCTCACCCCGGCTGGAGCCGGCATGGGCCAGGTCGCGGGCTACACCGCCGCGGACTACCTGATCCAGCGTGCCAGCCAGGAACGCCGCTATGCCCTCGTGCCCGCCAGAACCTGGGACGCCGCCCTCAGCTATATCCGCGACCCCGCCGACATCACCCGGCTCGCATTCACCCTTGTAGAGAGTGGGCGCCATGCCGAGGCGCTGTCCTTCTACGACGACCTAGTGCGTCGCTTCGGGGCAGACACCGACGCCTCGGTGGCCCGCTTGGTCCGGTGGGCACGGATCAACACCACGGGAGTGCTGAACAAGCTGCAGAGATTCGAGGAGACACTCACGCGGTGCGGTGAGATCGTGGAGCGTTACGGCACCGACCCCGATCCGGCTGTGGTCGTGGACGTGCTAAGTGCGCGGTTGAACAGGATGGAGGCACTCGGCGAACTGCAGCGGACCGACGAAGCGATTTCATGTTTCGGCGAGATCGTCTCGATCTGTGACGGATTCGACAGTGGCGGTGCTCAGGGTCTCGAGGTTCGAATACGACAGGACCACGTGAGTGCCCTGGGCATGAAGTCATTGATCTTGCTCCGGCAGGAAAAGTTCGACGAGGCGCTCGCGGCGTCCGACGAGGTCGTCGAGCGCTTCGAGGCAGATCAGCACCTCGAGGTCCGGAGCGGGGTGGCACGGTCCCTTCTGGCCAGAGCTGCAGTGCTTCACCACTTCGAGCGATGGCAGGAGGAGATCGATGCGTACAACGAAATCTTGGCAACGTACTCAAAGGATCGGTCCCTCCGCGACATAGGGTTGGACGCCGGGTACAACAAGGTCCGACTTCTCCTGCAACTGGGGCGATTCGAGGACGCGGTGCACGCGTGTGACGACATCCGACAGGGATTCCGCAATGATCGAGCCGTGCAGGTCACAACCACCATCTTCGAAGTCGAGGGGTATCGAGGGCTCGGTCAGCACAAGAAAGCATTGAAGGCCTGCGACGAGGCTGTCGATCTCATCGGGTCAGACCCGGACGTAAGGTCCCGGCAACGGGTGGCGCAGGTCCTTCGCCTGAAGGCCCAGTCGCTCTGGACCCTCGGTCGAGGGGCCGAGGTTCCGTCCGTGTGCGAGGAAATTGATCGACGATTCGGGGGCGACCCGGATCCGATACTTCGACAGGAGGTTGCACAGGCGCTGCTCGACAAGGGCAAGGCGCTTGGACAGTGTGACCGGTGGGACGAAGCCGCAACAGCGATGGACACCGTCGTGGCCCGCTACGGCGAGAATGCCGACCCCGTACTCAAGGAAATGTCAGCACGTGCTCGGTCCAACAAGATCGCCATACTCGGCCAAATCGGTGCCGACGCCAAGGATCACCTGCCTCCGGCGGGAGGCGGCTGAACCAGATGTAGGTCCGACCCCGGCATCGCTGTTTAAACCTCTACCCAATCCGAACAGCGCCAACTCGTGCGTCGAACCAACTTTAGCGGACAGCCTGATCCAAAGGCGCGAGCGTCCCTGGCGGTAGCCCAAAAGCTGGGGGGCCGAGGTCACGTATGACTGAATCCGGTCGTGTTAGTCCAGATCTTCCCAGCCCCATGACTCGGCTCGGCTGCCGTCAGCCTTCCGGCCAAAACGGAACCGATCCTGGCGATCCTCTTGCTCGCGGAAGAGGTCGAACATGCCTCCCCCAGGCAGCCGATCAAGTAGCGCGGCGGCCTGCTGTTCCGCGCCCGCCTCCCGCAGCCCGTCCAGCAGCCGGGCCACGTCCTTCGTGGCCGCGCGGCACGTACGCCGGCAGCGCCGGCAGCCCGGGCTCCGGGTCGTCGGGCTGGACCGGCCGGTGCACCTCCAACGCGAACGGGTCCCTCACCTCACCCAGCGGCCACCCCCGGACCTGCTCACGCCCGCTCCCGCCGCCAGCGCCCCGGCGCGTGCCTGCCAGCTCTCGCAGCGAGCGTTCCACCAGCTGCCCGAGCGCGTCCGGGCTCGCGAAGGACTGCGTGGTCAGGCCGCTGTCTTGCACCCGGCGGCGGAACGCGTCCTGGCGGTCCCCGAACTCGCGATCGATCAGCGCCGACGGCGGGATACCCACGTCCTCAGCGGCGGTGTCCAGCAGGAACACCAGCCGGTCCAGGCCCGCCTCAGCGGCGGTATCGAACTCCAGCTCCGTATAGGACACCTCCGGCCGGTCCCGCACCGCAGAGCCATATCGCGTGCCCAGGACCCCGATGTACACGTCGCACCCGCGCACCCGCTCAGCACACACCCGCGCGGGAGCCTGGCCGGCCGCAGGAAAACCGGCCATATCCACCACCACGTGCCCGGCCGCCGAGACCGCCCGCTCCGCCGCCGCCACGTACGACGTCCCCCGCGGGAAGTCCCGCAGCTCGGAGGTGTGCGAGAGGAACACCCGCCACCTGGCGCCGTCACCGGAACCACCTGAGCCAGCCACGCCCATCCCACCCCGACCGGTAAGTACCTGCCGCGCCCCCGGTCCGGCGGAGGCAAAGGCGCTGCCGTACCGCTCAGCACCGCCGGGCCGCTGACCAAGGGTAGTAGACGCCCTGGTTGTCCGGGTCGCATATGGCCTGACCGCGTTGGCCGGAAGTCCGCGTGGTCAGGGTCGGCAGGCGAATCGGCCGCAATACCCTTAACAGCATTCAGGCAGTTGCCGCTGCGCTGGTAGTGCGGGCAATGGGTCAGGCTGGCTACCGCCTGGCGAGCGCGAGCAAGCGCGGACCCGCGCCCTGCTCATCAGCCAGCGCGCGGACCCTGTGGAGCCTGGACGGGCTTACAGTCAGGACGTGGCTAGGCTAGCCGCCGCAGATCACCAGGAAGGAGCGCCATGCCGCAGCTCAATGCCGACCGGTACGTCGCCGAGATCGAGGCCAGCACAGCGGGGCTGGCGAAGATCTTGGCTGAGCATGATCAGAGCCTGCCGATCCCCACCTGCCCGGAATGGACACTGCGTCAGCTTGTCACGCACGTTGGCAGGGCGCACCGGTGGGCCGCCGAGATCACGCGTACGAGGTCTGACGCGTTCATTCCGTTCAGGGAGGTACCGGACGGCAAGCTGCCGGATGATCGCGCCGAGCAGCGCGCGTGGCTGCAGGCCGGCGTGGCGCGGATCGTCGACGCTGTGCGGGAAGCGGGCAGTGATCTCGTCTGGTCGTTCACCGGGCCGGTGCCTGCCGGTTTCTGGATACGCCGGATGGCGCACGAGACGCTGGTGCACCGAGCCGACGCCCAGCTCGCTGCGGGTGCCGAGCCCGAGCCAGTCATTGAAGCGGAGATAGCTGCCGATGCCATCGACGAATGGCTGATGCTTCTGACCGGCGGGCTCGGCAACTCCGACGAGCGGGCTAAGGCGCTAACCGCCGGTGCTGGCCTGCACATACACGCAACCGATGACGGACTTGGCGGCCGCGGCGAGTGGATGATCCGGCACGACGCGGGCGGTCTGACAGTTGAGCCGGGTCATGGTAAGGGCGATGCCGCCCTTACCGGCCCGGCCGCCAGCTTGCTGCTCGTGCTGATGCGGCGAAGGCCGGTTTCCGATCCGGCAGTGACCGTTTACGGGGACAGCGCTGTGGTGGATGGCTGGCTGGCAAGCACCGCGTTCTGACGACTGGCCATTCGTCCGGTGCCGGATCAGTGCCGGCCGTATGCAACTGGATCGACTGGCGCCGATTACGATCTCAGCGCACTCTTCGCGGCCTCCGTTCGTCGGGTTCAAAGGCAGCAACCAACCCGGCGCAGCCTTGCAGGACTCGAGTGAACAGGCCTGTCCCTGCGGCGAGCTCGACCGCGACGGCGCAGCGATCGGTAGGTGCCGCTGTGCGGCCTCGGACGGCCGGACGCTAAGCACTCCGTCATCGGCAATGAGCGCGCGAGCCAAGCGCGCAGATCGCCCCGAATCGGCGACCGCCGCGCGCCGTGAGGCCGCAAAGGTTCGGCCGCACCTAACGGCGGCTTTTCGCTCGCAGCGCATGGCCACCCAAACGACTGAGCGTGATTTGAATCAGGTCTGGCCCGCGACCGCGATCGCCGGATCCGCGCTCGCCCGGAACGTCAAGGGCCGGAAATCAACGGCACCCCGGTCGTCCCGGCGTGCAGCGGTGAGGGCCGTCAGGAACCCGGGGCCCCGGCCGGGTCGAGGACGCCGAGGTCGCGCACGGTGTAGCGATGGTGCTCCCACTCCTCGTTCAGGAGGACGTGGAGGCACTGGAGAGCACAGTGCTCGCCAGCGGGGTGGCCGGGAGAGCCGGGGGCCGCGCGGACCTCGGCGAGCCCGGCATCCGTGAGGTTCCCGAGCGTCTCACGCACCGCCTGCTGGTGGTGGCGCCGTACCGGCATGACCTCCTCCAGGCCCGGCGAGGCCGATGTGTCCACGCCAACCGCATGGGTGAACTCCGGGCCGGCACCTGACCAGGGCAAGCCCCATGGATGGTACGGACCCGGTTCGGTAAGACCCACGCCCGGTCCTCGGCCCCCCTGACCACAGCTGCTACGCCCAGGTTAAGGACCGCTGCAACGGCAAGCGGGCGGCGCTGTCCGAGGCCCGCAAGATCCTCCGGCAGGCCTGCCACATCCTGGCCGGACTCGGCGCGCGGCCGGAGTCAGCCAGTGCGGCGCAGGACGGCCGCGCGTTCCTCCAGGGGGAGGTCATCACCGGCTTCCAGCAGGCCGGGCAGCAGCTCGGCTTGGGTGGTGAGGGCACGAAATGACCGGCCGATGGTCACCGCGTGACGCGGACGCCTGATGACCTCGATGCGGTCCCCGGCCTTGATCTCGCCCGGGACGACAACTCGCAGGTAGGTTCCGGTCGCGCCGCAGGCAGTGAACCTCTTCACCCACTTCGGCTCCCCCATCCGGTGCGCGAACGTCGCGCACGGGATGCGCGGCGAGGTGGCCTGCAGCACCACGGTGCCGCCGATCCGCCAGCGTTCCCCCACCAGCGTGTTCGTCAGGTCCAGGCCCTGGGTCGTCAGGTTCTCGCCGAACCGGCCTGCGGGCAGTTCGTATCCCAGTTCCCGCTCCCACCAGTCCAGGTCCTCGCGCGCGTACGCGTACACGGCCTGGTCCGTGCCGCCGTGATGCTCGGTGGTACAGACGATGTCGCCGGCGAGGCCGTTCGGCCGCGGGTGACCGCGCCGCTTGGGCCCCGGATCGGAGACCGGTACCGGCCAGGTGACCGGGTGCTTGCCGATTCCGGTCCTGCCGGTGTCATGTGGTGTTGGCAAGGTCTGGGCTGCGAGGTTGACCGACAGCAGCACGCCACTGCGGGATAGATCCACAAGCCGAGCCTAGAGCCACCGCTTCGCCGCTGGCCAGGCATTAATTCACGGCACCGGCCGGATGATGCCCGCCACGCGCTCACCTGAGGGCGGCGTCAGGGCCGGCGATGCCTGCCGGGCCGGCGTGACGGCTGGCGCTGCCAGCGGAAAGAAGCCGCGGTCCGGTCATGATCACTGTGCTCGTAATAGCAATACGCGTACGGGCCAGGTGCGGCGGCTGAAGAACTCCGGACTGACGGTGAAGGTTTTCACCCCGGCGGATGCGGCGGAGGCCAGAGCATTCACACCGGTAGTCGACCATGTGCCGCTGACGATGACCATAGCGTCGCGGAGCGCTGCGGCGGCAGTGGCAGCGTCGCTGGACGGAGGCCTAGCGTACGGACCGCGCGATCTGGTTCAGCTTGTCGTAGTGCTGCTTCCAGGCGGCGGCGCCGACCTCGGCGGGCATATTGCTGACACCCTCGCGCAGGCCGGCGGCGCCGTCGATCGATTCCCTGATGATGTCCGCGTGCCCGGCGTGCCGGGCGGTTTCCTGGATCGTGTGCACGAGCAGCGTGTGCAGGGTGGGATGCCTGCGCTCCTCGGGCCACCAGGGCACGGTGCCGTATGCGTCCAGCGGGAGTTCCCCGATCGTGGCATCGGTGTGCGCCTGCACCCGCCGGTAGAAATCCGTGACCTGCTCGCGTGACTCGGCCGCTGTCGCGTACATGTCACCGCTCAGCTCATCGTCGTCACCGTCATGCCAGTCCAGGTCGTCTTCGCCGGGAAACGGCCGGCCCATCACTGCGCCGAAGTATCCGCACTCCACCCCCGCGCAGTGCTTGACCAGGCCGAGCAGGTTCGTGCCGGTCGGCGTCACCGGCCGCCGGATGTCGTAGTCGGACAGTCCCTCCAGCTTCCACAGCAGCACTCCGCGTGCGTTCCGCAGATACCGGTGCAGCGTCTGCTTCTCATCGGCTCCGGTCATGGGGCGAGTCTTGCGCAGGCACAGAAGCTTGTACAGCGGGTTTCCGCGAGCGCGGTCCTGATCCGCGAGCGCGGTGAGCTCGTAAGGCAGAGACCGCATGCAATCCGCCGGGATCGGTGGGGCCATGCGCCGCGCAGGTCGCACGGCGCCAGGCATAGCAGCCGCGCCGACCACCCTGATCTTTTACTGGGGAGACCACTTTCTCAGCCGGGCGATAATGGCGTCAGATCGGCGGATCGCGCGTCAAGAACAGTGAGATGCTCCTCGCGAAGCGTGATCTTCCTCGGCCGGGTGGCCGGAACAACCGGATTCCGGCGATCTTCGCCGGGTCCAGGTATGGCCCCGGCGCTGCTGCGGACAGGTAACGGATGCCGGCTGCCAGCCTTCGGCGGTAGAGTCGCCGCCGGTGAGCAATTCAGGGTCACGGGCGGCCGCGAGCCCCAAGGATCAGGCGGTGACCGCGGAGCGATGCGCGGCACAACTGCTCTGCGGCGACCCGGCGGGCAGCGCCGAGGAGGTCGCCGGGCGGCTGCTGGCCATCCAGGCGCAGGACCCGCGTGGCGCGCGGCTTGCGATCCGGGCGCGTTCAGCGGGACTGTCCGCCTCGGACGTCGACTCCGCCCTCACGCGGCGCTCGCTGATCGTCACCTGGCTGAACCGTGGCACCCTGCACATGGTCCGCACCGAGGACTACTGGTGGCTGCATCCGCTGACCACCCCGCAGCTGCGCACCGGGAACTCCCGCCGGCTGGCGCAGGAGGGCGTGGCACCGCAAGACGCGGAGCGGGCGGTGGCCGTCGTGCGGGCGGCGCTGGCCGCCAGCGGCCCGCTGACCCGATCTCAGCTCCGCGAGCGGGTCGCCGCTGCCGGGGTGCGGACCGAAGGTCAGGCGATGGTGCACGTCTTGGCGCTGGCCAGCATCCGGGGCCTGATCGTGCGAGGGCCGCCAGCCGGACGGGACCAGGCGTTCGTGCTGGCCCGGGACTGGCTAGGCGCACCGCCGCCGGCGATGAGCCGCGAGGCGGCGCTCGGTGAACTGGCCCGGCGTTACCTTGCCGGGCATGCCCCGGCGGCGGACCGCGACCTCGCCCAGTGGGTGGGCATCGGGCTTCGGGATGCCCGGCTCGGCCTGGGCCGGTGCGGCGCGGTGCAGCGAGCGGACGGCCTGGCCGAGCTGCCGGCGAGCCCGCAGCGCGCGGCGGCCGCGCTGCCACCGCCACTGCTGCTGGGCGCGTTCGATCCATTGCTGCTCGGCTGGGCTTCCCGGGACCCTATCGTCGGCCCGCACCGGCGGATCGTCACGGCCGGCGGGCTGTTCCGGCCGTTCGCGCTGGTCGGCGGCAGGGCTGCGGCGACCTGGAACATCGCGCGCGGCCAGGTCGTGCTCGCACCGTTTGCCCCGCTGGACGCCGAGACCCGGGCAGCCCTGACCACCGACGCCGCCGACGTGACGCGATTCCTCGGCGGATAGGACGTCCGGCCGGCTACCAGGTTCGCCGCGGCCAGCCGGGCATGCTGACAGCCCTCGCGGCAGGTCGGCACCGTCCGGCCGGGCTCACGCACGGCCGGACCATTTCAGTCTCATACGGTCTCAGCCGCCATATCTCGGCCACGGGCCTGACTTGGCCCGCAGGCCCGCGGCGCCGCGCAGCGGCACATAACGCCCCGACCTGCGTCTCATTACAAACAAGCCGCTCAGTAACCACAAGCATGCGAATCGGCGGCACGGTGCGCGCCCGCCGAGAACAAGCGTTGATCACGCAGCGTGATCTGGCCTGAGGGCCTGTACGCTGACAGATCGCCGACCGGGCGCGCTTTGTAGACAATATCCACAGTGGCGCAGGCGCGCACAGAACGTCCAGTTCGGCGTATCGGGGATCCTCGGCCGGGTCGGACTCGCTTGCGCGTGCGGGGCCCGGCGACGCGGCTATCTGAGCCGAAACGGCCCGCCAGCCGCATCAGGTACGCGTCATCCAGCCCGTCATCTGAGTCGTCATGCCACCGCCGCCACCACATCTGGAACCCGCCTGGATTATGCCCAGCGGGTAATACGCGTTCAGCACCACCCGGTCCACGCAGTCTTAGCTGCCCGCGAGCAGGTCCCCGTACTGTCCCGTCAGGTCATCGGCCACTCGCCGACCGTAGGACCGCGTCACGCCTCAGGTCAGCCGGACTGCCCCGAAGGGGCCACTCCTTCCGGGCGAAGTCCGGAAGGAGCGTAGACCCTTGCTGCGCGCAGCGGGGTTCGATCCGATCAGCAAGCCAACATCACCGCCCCGGCCGGCGGCGATCCCCGTAAGCGGCGCTCCCCAGGTGAGGAACGTCACCGACGTCGCGACCGGGGAAGGGCTTGCTCGGCCCAGATAGTCTTGCCGTGCGGGGTCTGGCGGGTCCCCCAGCGCTGGGTGAGCCGGGAGACAAGGAGCAGGCCGCGTCCCCCCTCGTCGAAGGCGCGGGCCCGGCGCAGGTGCGGGGCGGTGCTGCTGCCGTCAGAGACCTCGCAGATGAGCGTCCGGTCCCGGATGAGACGGAGCTGGATCGGGCTCTCAGCGTGCCGGATCGCGTTGGTTACAAGTTCGCTGACTACAAGCTCCGTGGTGAACGCCTTATCGTGAAGGCCCCAGCCGGCGAGCCTTTCGGCTACCTTCCTGCGGGCGTCGGCGACGATGGCTGGGTCGGCAGGCAGGTCCCACGTGGCGACCTGGTCGCTGTCCAGGGCGTAAGTGCGGGCGATGAGCAGGGCGACGTCGTCCGCGGGACGGTCGGGGAGAACGGCTTTCAGGATGTTGTCGCAGGTGGTCTCCAGCGACCGTTCCTGATGGGTCAATGCGCGGCGCAGGCGGTCAAACCCGAGGTCGATGTCGTGGTAGCGGGACTCGATGAGGCCGTCGGTGTAGAGGGCGAGGATGCTCCCGGCCGGCAATTCGATCTCACTGCTCTCGAAGGGCAGGCCGCCGAGGCCGAGCGGCGGACCGGCAGGCAGGTCGAGGAAGCTGGCGGTTCCGTCCGGGGTGACGAGCGCGGGCAGCGGATGACCGGCCCGGGCCAGGCTGCACCGGCGGGAAACTGGATCGTAGACCGCGTACAGGCACGTGGCACCGACGTCGTTCTCCGCATCATCGCCGTCATCGGCACCCGCGTCAGCGGAGAGTCGGCTGACCAGGTCATCAAGGCGGGTGAGGAGCTCATCGGGAGGCAGGTCGACGTCGGCGAGCGTTCGTACGGCAGTGCGCAGCCGGCCCATGGTGGCAGACGCGTGGAGTCCGTGGCCCACGACATCACCGACAACCAGGGCGACACGGGCTCCGGAGAGCGGGATCACATCGAACCAGTCCCCGCCCACGCCGGCATGGGCACTGGCGGGCAGGTAGCGACTGGCGACCTCCACCGCCGATTGCCTGGGGAGTCGTTGCGGCAGCAGGCTGCGCTGCAGCGCCAGAGCGGTGGTCCGCTCGCGGGTGTAGCGGCGGGCGTTGTCAAGAGAGAGGCCGGCTCTGGCGGTGAGCTCCTCAGCGAGCAGCACGTCGTCCTGCTCGAAAGGCTCCGGGCGCCGACCACGCAGGAAAACCGCGACGCCGAGGGTGACTCCGCGGGCGCGGATCGGCACCGACAGGACCGAGTGGATCCCGAATCTGCGGATCGTGGCCGCCCGGGCCGGGTTGTGGCCGGTCGACGACATGAACGTCGGGTCGTCGACCCCGGTCAATACCGCTTTGCCGGTCGCCAGGCAACGGGCTGACGGGAAGGATTCCGGATGAATGTCGACGTCCCCGGGCTCGACCACGGCCTCGGGGACACCGTCGAAGATGGACTGATGGGCGACGCGGCGCAGCGCGATGGTACCGGTGAGCGGCCCCGGCCTCGGCTCATCGCCGCTGAGCACGGCATCGAGCAGGTCGACAACAGCCAGGTCGGCGAGCCGCGGCACCACCATATCGGCTAGTTCCTGGGCGGTCCTGGTGACATCCAGTGTGGTGCCGACGTGAGTGCCGGCCTCGTTCAGCAGGGTTAGCCGTTGCCGGGCCCTGTACTGCTCGGTGATGTCGAGCGCTCCGATCCACACTGCCTGCGTCCGGCCGACCTGATCCTTCAGCGGGGACACGGAGACTGACCAGGCGCGTTCGCGGGTCTCACCCGGTACCCGGCGGTATGTCTCCCGGTGCGCCGGCTCGCCCGTGTCGAGTACCTGGCGCATGTAGCGCTCTATTGCGTCGTATTGCGGACCGGGCAGGACGTCCGTGAGGCGGCGCCCGCGCAGCTCGTCTTCCGTGAGCCCGAACATCTGGCACATGCGGTCGTTGACACGCAGGCACAGCATGTCCCTGTCATGGATCGCCAGGGCGAAAGGCGACTGGGCGAATGCCCAGTCCATGAAGAGCGCATCGGGCTGCGCACGATGCGCCCCGGCAAGGGGCTGGCATTCGGTCAAAGCCACCAGGATCCAGCGGAGGCTGCCGTCGCTGCCGCGGCTCGGATGTGCCAGGAGCTCCAGGTCCAGCCGGCCGCCGTCCATATGACGCAGTGAGAGCCTGCCGTTCCAGTCTCTCTGCTCGGCCACGCACCGACGGGCTGATGCCGGCAGGCCTGATGCCAGCAACGCGGTCGCCGGACGCCCCGTCATATCTCCTGCGGCATATCCGAGCAACCGTCGGGCACCTGCGCTCCAGAGCAGGACACCGCCTTGCCCGTCTAGCACCGCCGTGGCCGTGTCGATCACAGAACCGAGACCCTCGTCGCCGTCGGGAGGGATGCTGTTGTGGCCGTCCGTCGCTGCTTGTACCGCCATCGTGCAGAGCCCTCCCCATTCTCACCGCAGGTCAGAGAGGATAACCCACAGAGGATGTGCCAAGGTGGTACGGATCGGGAAATAAGCCGCAGCTCATGAACAGCAGCCTTTCCGGCGGTTCACGCAATGCTCAATAGCGTTCGTGAATGTCTTTCTTCCCATAGGTCCCAACGGCCTGACTCGGGCCGCAGAGTTGGTCATCTCACCGCGGTGTACTGCCTGGCAGAGGAGCGACAGCAAGCTACGGGCGGAAGAGCGCCGGAGCCAGGATCTGATGTCCGGTCGGATCACGGCCTCGTCGTCAACCAGCTGCATGGTGACGTCCGGGCCGATTATGTACTCGGTCATGGAAGACCAGTTCCTCTCGTTGCCGCGCGACGCAACCTCCTGCCTCAGAGTACGAGGATGCCGAGCCGCTTGACCGCACTGGTGATCCTGGGCAGCGACCCGGAACTGGCCGGCGCCGCCCTCGCCGCGCTGCTCATCGCGGCCGGGCACGACGGCGCCTGGCACCGGGACTGGACCGACCCCCGGACAGCGGCGCTGGCCGGCCGGACCACGGACCAGCTCGCCTCGGTCTTCTACCGCGACCAGCACCGGCACGATCAGGAACTACCCCTGGAGCCTTGACGGCCCGCGGCACAGCCCACCGATGCCGATAAGACCGCATCAGGTCGACACACACGTGTCCGCCGAGGGTCGAATTACGCGGCGTGATCCGCATCAGGCGCAGACGGGCCGATGGATCGCCGAGTATTCGCGCCGTCTGGAGGCGACCTCGGAGCCGTCTGTGGCGCGCCGATCACCCAGGCCGGCGTCCCCGGGGGAGTTGATTACCCGGCCGGCTGGAGTTACCAGCCGGACGAACCACCCCTCCAGCTCACGGCGGACCACCTCGCGCAGATTCAGGACACGCTCAAATCCCACGACCTCAAACCGGACCGCTATGTCCTGCCGCAGGTCATCATCATGCCAGTCGGCTGAGCCGTCCGCAGGCCCCGAACCGGGCATGCCAAACATCCTGATCTGGGACATCACTGCGGTCCGGATAATCCTAGGCGAAGGCATACAGGCTATTAGCGGGCCTGCGCGCGTCGCTACGACCGTCAGGTCAGGCGCCCGGCCGGTGAGGCTGCTGCCTGGTTCCTGTCACGCGGCGGTCGCGGTGTCGCTGACGGGCAGCTGGACGGTCCTGTCGCCGAAGTCGGCCACGAGGTCCAGTCGGCCGCCAAGGGCCTCGACGTAGCGGGCGATGACCTCGAAGGAGGTGACCTCGCCGTGCTCGATCTGGGATACCCGGGCGACGCTGACGCCCATCGTGGCGGCGATCTGCTTCTGGCCTAGGCCTAGCTGCTTGCGGGTCTCGGCGAGCTGGTGCCCGCGCGCCTGGGCGAGCAGCTGGCGAGCGCCGGCCTCGATCTCCGCGGGGGAGACCCCTGCGGCGTGCAGCTTGCGCTCCAGGTCTTCCCAGTCCAGGGGGGTGCGCTCAGGCATGGCGGGCTACTCCTGTTCTCTGCCGTGTATTCCAGGTACAGCCGCTCGGCGATCGGGATGTTCTCCCGGTACCAGCGCTGCCAGTTCCCGGCCTTGTCGCCGCCGAGCAGCAGCAGCGCCGACCGGGCGGATCGAACGCGAAGAGCACCCTGATGTCGGACCGGCCTCCGGAGCCGGGCCGCAGCTCCTTGAGGTGATGGATCCTGCTGCCCTGGATCCGGTCCACCAGCGGTCGGCCGAGCGTGGGTCCTTCCTCCCGCAGAGCCGCGACCGCCTGGGCGACCTGGGTGGCGGAGGCCAGGTCGCCCTTGATCAGGGCGGTGAACCACGCGGCGTGCTCCTCGGTGACCTTGACGCTCCACGCCACACGGCCGCCTCTCTCTTTAAAGCTTGGCTTAATTCAAGGGATGCCTTAACTTTATGCCTGCTATACCCGGTCACACCTCGAAGGTGCCTCCTAAGCAGTAGGTCCCGCGTTCGAGTCGCGGTCGGGGCGCAAATGATGCAGTTAGATATCGATATTCGAAACTAAGATCGTTCTATTGACGTCCTGCGCAGGCGGGTACGCGCTCACCAGGCAGAACTGCGATCCAGATATGCGCCGCGGGGAGACGTCGACCCGGCGAATACAGATCCCCAGGTCAGCGCCCATGAGCGAGTTCTGGCACGGCATAAGGGGAGGGCCGGGTCCGGGAGTCGCCGCACAACCAGTTACGAAGCGCGGCCGCAGTGTGCGCGCGCCGTGGACGCGAGCCGAGCGGGTGCCGCACCGGGGCCACCGGGAGTGGCCTGCGGGGCGACACCGGGGCGTTACTCGTCAGGCGCTACTTCTCGACGTAAAAGAGGCGCTTGTTGACGAATTCGTCGATGCCGAGGGGGCCTAGCTCGCGGCCAAAACCGGAGCGCTTGGTGCCGCCGAACGGCAGGTCCGCGCCCTCACCTGCCGGGGTGTTTACGTTGGCCATGCCGACCTCCAACTGCTCGGCCACCATGATTGCCCGCTCCTCGTCGGTCGACCAGACCGCGCCGCCAAGGCCGAAGTCCACCACGTTGGCGAGCTGGACCGCCTCCTCGTCGGTGCTGACCTTGTAGACGACGGCGACCGGGCCGAACAGCTCCTCGCGGTAGGCCCGCATTACCGGGGTCACGCCGGTGAGCACGGCCGGGGCGAAGTACGCGCCCTTACCGTCGTCGAGCGTGCCGCCGACGTGCAGCGTGGCGCCCTTCGATACCGCGTCCTGCACCTGGGCGAGGAGGTTCTCCGCTGCCTTACGGGACGCCATCGGACTGTAGGAGCGCGGGGAGTCATCGCCCGGCTGGCGCGGCGACATCGCGGTGGCCCGCTTGACCAGGGCGGCCACGAAGTCATCGTAGATGTCGTCCATGACGATCATCCGCTTGTTGGAGTTGCAGGCCTGGCCGACGTTCTCCATCCGGGTGACCCAGGCGGTCTTAGCTGCGTCCTCAACGTCGTCGGTGTCGAGGATGATGTACGGGTCGGACCCGCCAAGCTCAAGGACGACCTTCTTCAGGTTGCGGCCGGCCGTCTCTGCGACGACGGTGCCGGCCCGCTCGGAGCCGGTCAGCGACACGCCGTGCAGCCGCGGGTCGGCGATCATCGCGGCGACCTGCTCGTGGGTCGCGAAGAGGTTGACGTACACGCCGTCCGGCACGCCCGCGTCCCTCATGATCTGCGCGATCGCCAGGGCCGAGGTAGGACAGTTTTCTGCGTGCTTGAGGATGACGGTGTTGCCGACGATCAGGTTGGGCGCGGCGAACCTGGCCACCTGGTAATACGGGTAGTTCCACGGCATCACGCCGAGTACCGGGCCCACGGGCCGGTATTCGACGCGCGCGGTGTCATGGCCGGGCAGCGGCTTGTCGGCGACGAGCCCGGGGCCGTTGTCGGCGTAGTAGTTGAAGA
Organism: uncultured Actinomycetes bacterium; assembly: GCA_963722275.1. GTDB lineage: Bacteria > Actinomycetota > Actinomycetes > Streptosporangiales > Streptosporangiaceae > Palsa-504. Next base: position 357,307 of record CAVRMX010000016.1, read on the forward strand.
TGTCGGTGCAGAACTCGGCCTCGCCGACGCCCTGCGCGGGTCGCTTGCCCATCTCCTTGGCAATCAGCGCGGCCAGGTCGGCGGCGCGCTCGGTGAATAGCTCGGCGATCCGCTTCACGACCGCGGCGCGCTCGGCGACCGGGCGAAGCCTCCATGCCGCGAACGCCTCGGTCGCGGCGGCGAGCGCCTCCGCTACCTCCGCGTCCGTGGCGAAGGGGAAAGTCTCGGTCACCTCGCCGGTCGCCGGGTCGGTTACCTGATAAGGCGGGGTCTGCGTCATGCCTGCTCCCGGTGTCACTGCGGAAAAAGCGTCCAGTGTGTCAACGCTACGGGAGCAAGGTACCCAGCCCAAGACCCCATCCCCAGGCCGGGACCGGGCCTGCGGGCCCGGATGATCATGAGCGGTATGCGCGGCCGGTCTGCGGCACTGCGCCGGGTGTGTCTGATATGCGCACGCTGCGTTCACAGTGTTGACGGCACGCGCTGGGACTGGCATTCCCCCGCACCAGCGCGCGTCTCCCGCCCAGTACCGCTTCAAAATACCGTAACCGTCCTGACCTGCGGGTTCACTGAGTCGCTACGCGGCTCAGCGGTACTCGCTGATCGCCTTGCGGAGTACCTTCCGGCGCTGCACCGGCGCGTCCAACGGCACGACAGCCGGCGCGTCCAACGGCACGACAGCCGGCGCGTCCAACGGCACGACAGCCGGCTCGTCATGGACGCTGGTCCGCGCGGCGTGCAGCATGAGTGGACGCAGCGGTGATTACGGAGGTTAGCCCGATGCCCGCACTCACGACCCAGGCCAGCCGCCCGCGCAGGGGCCAGGCGCGGGCCGGCGCCGACGTTGTCGTCATCGGCGCCGGGTTCGCGGGGCTGGTCGCCGCGCGCGAGCTGGGCCGCGCGGGGCTCGGCGTGCTCGTGCTTGAGGCCCGCGACCGTGTCGGCGGGCGTGCCTGGACCGACCGCAGGCTCGGCCACGACCTGGAGCTCGGCGGTACCTGGGTGCACTGGGTGCAGCCGCACACGTGGGCTGAGATGACCCGGTACGGGCGTCAGGTGACGCGCAGTCCCGCGGCCGGGGAGGCGTACTGGCTCGGTGCAGGCGGCGCCCCGCGCGCGGGCACGCTGGATGAGTTCATGGCGCTCATCGCAGACGGGCAGCAGGCCATCGTGAACGACGTCCGCGCCGCTATCCCGCGTGGCATCGACCCGACGGCCGGCCAGATCGGCGAGCTGGACGCGCTCAGCATCCAGGACCGGTTCGACGCGCTCGGGCTGGACGACGAGGCGCGCAGCGCGAATGAGGCGGTGTGGGCCGGGCATGTGAACGCCCGGCTGGACCAGGTCGGCCTGTCGAGCGCACTGCGCTGGGCGGCTGCGGCGGGCGGGCACTGGCAGCTCATGCACGAGGCATCGGCCACCTACCGGGTCGTCGGCGGCATGAGCGGGTTCGCGCAGGCGATCGCGGCGGACGTCGCGGGCGAGATCCGGCTGGGCGCCACCGTGAGGCGGGTCGCTCAGGCGGCGGACGGCGCGGTCGTGACCTGCGCCGGCGGCATCGAGGCGCGCGCCCGGCGGGTGATCTCGACGCTGCCGGTCAACGCCATCGCGGGCATCGAGTGGGAGCCGGGGCTGCCGGGCGCCTGGCAGCGGGCGAACGCCGAGACCGTCGCGTCGCAGGGCGTGAAGGTCTGGGTGAAGGCGCGCGGCCGGGTACCGCGGTTCTTCGCGTACGCGAGCCAGCGGCATCCGATCTCGGTGCTGAAGACCGAGTTCACCGACGACGACGCGACGGTCCTGGTCGGGTTCGGCCCCGACCACACGCAGCTCGACGTGACCAGCGTCGCCGGCGTGCAGGCCGCGGTCGACACGCTGCGTCCCGGGCTGGAAGTCATCGAGGTGGCCGCGCACGACTGGATGAAGGACCCGCTGTCACGGACCACCTGGATGACACACCGGCCCGGGCAGCTGACCCGCGACCTAGCCGGGCTGCAGCAGCCTGCGGGCGTGGTGCACTTCGCCTCCAGCGACAACGCGAGCCTGTGGGGCGGCTTCGTCGACGGCGCAATCGAAAGCGGCCTGCGCGAGGCACGGCGAGTCGCGACGGAGCTCATGACGTGAAGGTCACCGCACGGACGTCACGACCTGGGCGAGTGGCGTAGCGAGCGCCAGGCTACGAAGCGGCTAGCTGACGACCCGTGTTTCCCGGTATCGCGGGCATGCGGAAAATGGGTTGCGGAGGGGTGCGGGGCCGGGCGGTAATGGTTTGTCCGCGGACGGCTTTTCCAGGAGGTACTCGTGATGCGTGCGGCAACTTGTCCTGCCAACAGTCCCGACCCGACTCCTGGAGCAGTTGTCCCTTGCGCACACTCAACCTCGGAATCCTGGCGCATGTTGACGCGGGCAAGACCAGCCTGACCGAGCGGCTGCTGTTCGAGGCTGGCGCCATCCCCGAACTTGGCAGCGTCGATGCCGGCACCACCCGTACCGACTCGATGGACGTCGAGCGCCGCCGTGGCATCACCGTGCGCGCGAACGTAGCGTCTTTCGCCGCGGGCGATGTTCAGGTCAATCTCATCGACACCCCGGGTCACTCCGACTTCATCGCCGAGGTCGAGCGCAGCCTCGCCGTCCTCGACGCGGCCCTCCTGGTGGTCTGCGCGGTCGAGGGAGTTCAGCCGCAGACCGTCGTGTTGTGGCGGGTGCTGCGACGCCTTGCCGTGCCAGCCGCGATCTTCATCAACAAGATCGACCGCCAGGGAGCGGACCCCGCCCGGGTGCGTGCCGGAATCGGCCGCCGCCTTGCGGCGGGTTCCGGCGTGCGCTTGCTTCCCCTGACGGACGTGCTGGCAGCCGGGTTGCCTGGGGCGGCCGCCAGGCCGGTCCCGCTGACGAACCCGTCGGTGATCGACGTCCTGGTGTCAGGGGACGACCGGCTGCTTGGCGCCGCCCTGGACGGGCCGGGCGTTACCGAGGCGATGGCGCTGCGCTCTGCGCGCACCCAGGTGGGGCGCGGCGCCGTGGTGCCGCTGATGGCGGGATCGGCGCTGACCGGGGCGGGCGTGCCCGACCTGCTGACGACGCTGCCGCGCCTCATGCCATGGGCTCGCCCTGCGACGCGCTCGCTGTCCGGAGTCATCTACAAGATCGAGAATGGTGATCACGGCACGCTGGCGTACTGCCGCATGTTCGGCGGCGAGCTGCGCGTCAGGGACCGGGCCACCGCGGCGGGCGCCAGGCCCGAGGTGATCACGTCCCTGGAGCGGTCGACGCCGGGCGGCTGGGCCCGGGTGAGGGCCGCGCGGGCCGGCGAGGTCGTGCGGATACGCGGGATCGGCTCGGCGCGCACTGGCGGCTGGGTAGGCGAGGCCATCCCCGGCCGGGTTACCCGCCAGTTTCCGGCCCCCGCGCTTGAATCCGTGGTCGAGCCGGTCAACCGGGCCGATCGCGGCCGGCTGTTTTCGGCGCTGCGGGAGCTGGCCGAGGCCGACCCGCTGATCAACCTGCGCGTCAACGAGGAGCGCGGCGAGATCGCGGTCAGCCTCTACGGCGAGGTGCAAAAGGAAGTGATCGCCGACCTGCTCGCCGGGCAGTTCGGCGTGGCCGTCACCTTCCGCCCTACGGTGACTGTGCACATCGAGCGGATCGCGGGAACGGGCGCGTCGTCCGCCCTCATATCGGGCAAGGCCACGCCCTACCTGGCGACACTCGGGTTCCGGGTCGAGGCGGCGCCCGCCGGCTCCGGCCTGGCCTGCGACTTGGAAGTCGAGCGTGGCTCCATGCCGCCCGCCTTCTTCGCCGCGACGTGGGAAGGGGTGCGGGCCGGCCTGGCCCAGGGCCTGTCCGGCTGGGCGATCCCCGATGCCCGCGTGGTGCTCACGCACACGGGCTACTACCCCAGGCAGAGCGCGATGCACCAGAAGTTCAACAAGAACATCTCCTCCGTCGGCGCGGACTTCCGCAACCTGGCGCCGGTGCTGATCCACGAGGCCCTCAGGCAGGCAGGAACCGTCGTCTGCGAGCCGGTCGAGACGTTCCACCTAGAGATCCCCGCCGGGACGCTCCCCGCCGTGACGGTGACGATCGCCCGCCTGTCCGGTCTCGTCACCGGCACCATCCCCGTCGCCGGAGCCCTGGCGCTCACCGGCACGCTCCCCACCAGAAGCGTCCAGCCCCTGCTGGCACAGCTCCCCGAGCAGACCAGCGGCGAAGGAGTCTTCACCTCGGAGGTGACCCGCTACACGCCGGTCGCGGGCCAGCCCCCTGCCCGCACGAGAATCGGCCCCGACCCCCTTGACAGACAGGAGTGGTTCCGCGCCCGCCCCCGGTTAACCGCCGGTCGCATTACCAGGCCTAGCGGGCAACGGGACATGCCAGAGGACACCCTTGCCAGAAACAAGCTGTGGCACTCGCGCCGGATCGGGGGATACCGATCGGCGCTCGAACTGCGGCGCATTGTTGAGCAGTAGCCGGCCCCCGGCGTGCCCGGCAGGCCGGGGCGCGGCAGGCCGGGGCGCGGCAGGCACGTGGCCCTCACCAGCTTTGCAGGCGCACACGTTGCCGCAGACACAACCTGAACCATGCCGGGTGCCCTCTCGGCGGCATAAGCGGACGCGGGTAGCGTGGCCGTATCGGAAGGACAGGGTGATGCAGGTTTTCCTTGAGACGGAGCGATTGGTGCTCCGGCGGTTCACCATGGCCGATGCGGACAACCTGGCGGGCCTGGATGCTGATCCCGATGTCATGCGCTTCGTCACCGGCGGGATACCCACGTCCCGCGAGGAGATCGAGAATGAGTTCCTGCCCGCGTTCCTGGGCTATTACCAGCGGTACGAGGGCTACGGGTTCTGGGCGGCCATCGAGAAGGCCACCGGGGAGTTCCTGGGATGGTTCCATTTCCGGCCAGGTCCAGATGCCGCTCCCGGCGAGGTCGAGCTCGGTTACCGGCTGCGCAAGTCGGCGTGGGGCAAGGGGTATGCCACCGAGGGGTCGCGCGCGCTGATCCGCAAGGGCTTCACCGAGTCCGGCGTGCAGCGCGTGGTCGCGGAGGCGATGGCGGTCAATCAGGCCTCGCGGCGGGTGATGGAGAAGGCGGGCCTGCAACTGGTGCGGACCTTCCATCAGCCCTGGCCTTACCCGATCGACGGCGACCAGTTCGGCGGCGTGGAATACGCGCTGGACAAGGCCGGCTGGCAGCAGCAGGACGTGGCCGACGCCGATGGCTGCCCACCGACGTAGGATCGCTGCAGCGGGACCGGCCGCACTCGTCGAAGTCTCCAGGACCCGCGCAGTCGTACCATCCACAGGTTGATACTCACGGTCACGGCAGTGCCGTTGAAGGACAGTCAGGGCGTCGCGGCGAAATGCTCCGCGAGCAGCGCTGCCACCTGGTCGGCGGCCTGTTCGGGCAGCCAGTGCGAGGCGCCGTCGAGTTCGGTGAAGCGATAGGGCCCTGTGACGTAGCGCCCGCACAGCTCGGCCGCGGCCCGCGAGACGAACCGGTCGCGGTTACCCCAGGCGAACATCGTCGGCACCCGGATCGGCCCGGCCGGCTCGTCCAGGCTGAACGGCATGGCACGGTACCAGTTGAGCGGACCGCGCAGCACGGCCGGGTCCTGGGCCCGGGCGGCGTAGCGGTCCGCGCTGGCCGGATCGAGCCCGGTGCGCACCAGGGTGTCGCGGAAGGCCTGGCCACCACGGCGGCCGAGCGCGCGCTCGGGCAGCCAGGGCAGCTGCCAGGCGGCCATGTACCACGAGCGGGCCGCCTGGTTCCCGGTGATCAGGGCCCGGGCGAACGCCTGCGGGTGCGGAACGGACAACGCGGCCAGCGAGGTCACCCGCCCCGGATGTCGGCCGGCCACGTACCAGGCCAGGGCGGCGCCCCAGTCGTGCCCGGCCAAGTGGCACCGTTCCGCTCCGGCCGCGTCGGCCAAGGCGAGCACGTCCGCCGCCAGCTGGGAATTCCGGTATGCGGACCGGGCGGCCGGCCGGGCCCCGGGGGAGTAGCCGCGCAGGTCGGGCGCCAGGACCCGATAGCCGCCCCTGGCGAGCGCGGACGTCACCCGATCCCAGCAGCGGCGGTCCTGCGGAAAGCCGTGCAGGAGGATGGCGACGCCTTCCGGCTCATCCCTGCCGGCCGCGGCGGTGTCGGTGACCTCAAAGCTGAACGCCGCGTTGGTAAAACGCTCCATGCCGCCATCGTCCTCCCAGGGGGCGGCGCGCCGTCCGGCGCCTGGACCTGGATTCAGCAGCGCCGCACGGTGCCGTGCCCGGCTCGTCCGGCGTGACCGGCTTCGCCGGAGTGGCGGGCAGACCTTACGACCCCGCGGTCATGACGAACGCGATTGACCCGGCCTGCCTTGGCTAGCCCCGCCCGCTCGGATAATCTTCAGGACCGGGAGGTGGCATGCGGATCGGTGTGGTCTTCCCGCAGACGGAACTAGGCGGCGACGCCGGCGCGGTGCGCGCCTACGCCCAGCGGGCCCAGGAACTCGGGTTTACCCACGTGCTGGCCTACGACCACGTGGCGGGCGCGGACCCGGCGGTGCATACCGGCTGGGACGGCCCCTATGACGTGCACACCACGTTTCACGAGCCGATGGTCCTGTACGGCTACCTGGCCGCGGTGACCTCCATGGAACTGGTCACCGGGATCATCATCCTGCCGCAGCGGCAGACCGTGCTGGCCGCTAAGCAGGCGGCCGAGGTGGATCTGCTCACCAGAGGGAAGTTCCGGCTGGGCGTGGGCATCGGCTGGAACCGCGTCGAGTACGAGGCCCTCGGCCAGGACTTCAGCACGCGCGGCAAGCGCCTGGAGGAGCAGATCACGCTGCTTCGCCGGCTGTGGACCGAGCAGACCGTGACGTTCAGCGGGACCTTCGACCGGATCACCGGGGCGGGCCTGGCGCCGATGCCGGTGCAGCGGCCGATCCCGGTATGGGTCGGCGCTCAGTCGCCGCGCGCCTACCGCCGCGCCGGGCGGCTTGCCGACGGCTGGTTCCCGCAGATGGCTCCGGGCCCGCAGCTCGACGAGGCCCGCCGGATCGTGGCGGAGGCGGCCGCGGAGGCCGGCCGCGACCCGGCCAGCCTCGGCATGGAAGGGCGCCTGCGCTGGCAGGAGGACCCGGACAAGCTGGCGGCGGCGATGCGGCAATGGCAAGACGCGGACGCCACGCACCTGTCGGTCAACACCATGGGCGCCGGCCTGAAGACCGTCGATGACCACCTGGCCGCCCTGGCCGCGGCGGCCGAGGCAGCCAAGACGATCAGCGGCTGAGGACATCCGGTGGTTCCCGCAGCCGGGACCTCGTGCTCCACGCCAGACTCGGGTTCTGAACGTCGGCTCTCATGTGCGGATGGTTCCGCAGAAACGCGCGTGTGACGGCCGCCCGGTCGGCGGCGGGTGCGGACAGTGCCGGTGTCGGGAAGGCACGTATATTCATGCAGGTCGACCTGCCCATCACCGAACGGTTACCAAGGTACGCGGCTCGGCATTCGTGAAGGTGCCACACTGATGATTACCGGCTCGTTAGCGGAGGACGTCTAGATGCTGGTGATCGATGATCTGGGCGAGGCCACCGTCGAGCGCGCTGGTGCGCTGGTGCGCTGGTAGCTCGCGAGCACGCCGCGGCTCGCCCATCGGCATTCTTGGATGGCGACTGCTATTTCGTCGCCGTCACTGCCTGGATGATGCCTGCGTACAGGCGGTGCCAACGCGGTGATTGCAGTCCCGCTGCCGTCAGCAGATGAGCTGCCCGCCGTCTGGTGCGTGCCTTGCCCCGCCGTCCGGCCAGCAGGGTCGGCAGCAGTAGCACCGAGAACAGGTCGGCCAGGACAAGGCAGCCGCCAGGCGCCAGCACCCGGGCGCATTCGGCCAGCCCTGCCCGCTGGTCCGTCCAGTGATCGAACGAGGTCGTGCTGACCACCAGGTCGAAGGTCGCCGCGGGCCAGGGCAGCCGCTCGGCCCTGCCCGCCACGAAACGCAGCCGGCCATCAGCAACGGCGGCCCTGGCCACCTCGATCATGGCGGGCGCCGCGTCGATGCCGGCCAGGACCTCCGCGTGCGGGGCGCAGGCGGCAAGCCGGCCAAGCAGGTAGCCGGTCCCGCACCCGACGTCGAGTATCCGCCTGGGGGCTGGCACGCAGCTCAGGGCCAGGTCCGCCGCGCCGTCGGCGATCTGGTGATGCATCCGGCCACGCCAGCCCTCGTCATAGCCTTGCGCGCGCTCGCCGAACGCCGTGACATCACGATCACGGGCCATACCTGATCCTGACATACGCGCCGCTGCAGGTGCCGCACCCTCCACACGAAGCACAGGCACTCGCCCAGCTGGCATAATGCCTGATCATCCTCGTGATCGAGGCGCAGCGCGCCTCGATCCTGGTGCCTCACGCAGAGCGGGCGAGCGTGTGGGCAGCTAGCACGAGATGGCACCACCTGTACGTTTCTGAGCAAGCGTGGCGGACGGCGGTGGTGGCGGCTCAGCTCCATTTAGATGAATCGCTGAGCCACGCGTGCCGGCTGGATCTCGACGCCTCGAGCCGACGTTCCGGATAGGTCGCCGCAGGTTGTCACACCGAGACAGCACGCTGGACGTTGATAGCTGCACCGGCACATCCGCCGGCGTGTTTTTCGCTGGCGCGCAGATTCATCGTTTGGATGCTGGCTATGGGCTTGGGAGCGATCGCGGCAGCCCGAACCATGGGAGCACGCTGTTCTCGAAGCGGGTCATGGTGCAGATCCGGTCGCCGGTGAGGGTCAGGACGTAGAGGCCGGTCCCGTGGCTGACGCCGTCAGGGGCGCGCAGGTAGGCGCCGAACGCCGGCTGGCCGTTGGCCCGCGTCGGCACGAGGTCGAACCTCCGGCCCGCGCCGAAGATGCCGGCGCAGAAGCGGGCCACGACGTCCCGGCCCTCATATTCGAAGGGCATCGGCGGCATCGACATGAAGACGTCGTTGGTCAGAAGGGTCACCAGCGCGCCCACATCGGCGGACTCCCAGGCGCGGACGAACTTTGCCACGAGCGCCTCCTCGGCGGGTGAGCCAGGGGCGGGGGGCGGCTGGCGGTCGCCGGCCGGCGGCTGCTGGCGCTGCAGGCTGGCGCGGGCCCGTTTGAGGGTGCTGTTGACCGATTCGACGGTCGTGTCCAGCATGTCGGCCACCTCGCTGGCGTGGAATCCGAGGACGTCACGCAAGATGAGCACGGCGAGCTGGCGGGGCGGCAGGACCTGCAGGGCGGTCACGAAGGCCAGGGAGATGGCCTCGGTCTGCTCGTAGCGGGCTTCGGGGCCGGGCGGCACCCAGATCGCACCCTCCAGGAGGGCCTCGGGAAACGGCTGCAGCCAGACGACCTCGCCGAGCCGGGTCGGCTCGGGCCATTCAACCCCGGTCACGTCCCACTCCTTGGCCGGGCGCCGGCTGGCCGCGCGGCGCGCGTCGAGGCACCGGTTGGTGGCGATCCGGTACAGCCAGGTGCGCAGCGAGGCGCGCCCCTCGAACCCGCCGAGGCTTTGCCAGGCGGTCAGCAGCGTGTTCTGGAGGGCGTCCTCGGCGTCCTGGAAGGATCCGAGCATCCGGTAGCAGTGCACCTGCAGCTCCCGGCGGTGCGGCTCGGTCAGCTCCCGGAACGCGTCGCCGTCCCCGGCCCGCGCCCTGGAGATCAAGTCGGCTGCCACTTCCCCCATCCTCGGGTCACCTTCTTCCCTCACCTTGCCGCACTTCCATCTTGTATAGGCGCCGGCCGAGGGGCGAATTGGGCGGGCGGCGGGCGGCCACTTTCCCGGCGCCGCGGCGCCTGCATCGGGTGGTAGCTGACAACACAGCAAAGGGAGAACCGCCATGGGAAAGATCGTGATCAGCACGAACGTCTCGCTCGATGGAGTGGTCCAGGACCCCGACGGTGAGGAGGGCTTCAGGCTGGGCGGCTGGTTCGGCGAGTCTGGGGGCAACGACCTCGAAGAGTGGGGCAAGGTCGAGTACGGCGAGGCGCTGCGCACTGCGGCCCTGCTGCTGGGCCGGCGCAGCGACCAGTGGTTCGGGACGCGGTGGGCATCCCGGCCTGGCGAGTGGGCGGACCGGTTGAACAGCCTGCCCAAGTACGTCGTGTCCTCGACCCTCGAAGACCCCAGCTGGACCAACGTGACGGTCCTGAAGGGCAACGTGGTCGACGAGGTTACGAGGCTGAAGCAGGAGCTGGACGGAGACATCGTCGTCTACGCCAGCTATCAGCTCGGGCGCACGCTGATCGAGCACGACCTCGTGGATGAGCTGCGGCTGTTCGTCTTCCCGGTCGTGCTCGGGGCCGGCGAGCGCCTCTTCGGCGAGACCAGCGACAAGAAGCCCATCCGTCTGGTCGACAGCCGGACTGTCGGTGACGGCCTCGCCTTCCTCACCTACGAGATCGTCCGAGACGCCTAGCGATCGGGGCGTCGCCGCCTGCTGCCGGCAAGGTTCGGGCAGTTTGACCATGGGCGGCCCGGATGACTAGCGGCTGATCGACCGAAAAAACCCCGACGAAGCGATCGAAGTTCGCTTCTCAGATACCCGGCACGCGGACCGGAACCATCGAGGTACGGCCCATTTAGGAACCGGAGTGCAACGCGCACCCATCGAGACGTAATAGGAATCCACAGTGGGAATCAAGGCACACACAAATAAGGGAATGGTGCTCGTACTGGCGTGCGCGGCGCAGTTCATGGTCGTGCTCGATGTTGCGGTCGTGAACGTCGCCCTGCCCTCGATCCAGCAGGATCTCGGCATCGGGAAGAGGGGCGCCGCCGCATGCTACTGACGGGACTGACACTGTTCTCGTCCGCCTCGCTGCTCGCGGGCGTGGCGGGATCCGCCGAGCTCTTGATCGGCACCCAGGCCCTGCAGGGCTTCGGGGCGGCGCTCTCTGCATTCGTCGAAGGTCTTTATGAACTGCGGCCATCCGTCGCTTGCGCTCGCCATCACGGGCCCCCTCCCTGTCGTCGTCTTGTGTCGTTGGCGCTTCACTTACGGGGCCAGGGAGCGGATCGGTTCGCCCGGTTAGCAATCTTTTTCTGGGCAGGTCCCTCATACTGAGAATCTGGGCAAGCCGGTCTAGGAGGAGTGAACCGACCGGCTGGGGATCTCGTACAACATGGGTGGGGATTGGCTGTGTCATGGAGCGACAGCGGTGCACGCACTGGCCCGCACGAGATAAGCCTTATCGCCAACATCGCGGCCAAGAACGACGACGACGCGGCACGAAGGCTCTACCGCAAGTACCGCATGGAGCTGTTCAGGTTCGGCTTCCACGTGCTCCACGACCAGGGGCTAGTTGAAGATATGGTGCAAGAGACCTTCATCAAGTTCTGCCGGCAGGCACCGAACTACGACGCAGGCCGGGGACCGGTGCGGGCGTGGCTGTTCACCATGGCCCGCTCCGCGGCCTACGACATCGCCCGGCGCCCCTCCTCCCGGCCGTTCCTGCCCGTCGAGGACTTCCAGCTGCCGCCCCAGTACGACACTGTTGATCAAGCGCTCACGGTGCTCACCGTCGACCAGGCTCTGGACAAGCTCCCGTCGATCTACGCTGATGTGATGCGCCTAGTCCGTGACGGCTTCACTCAATCCGAGATCGCCAGGCGTCTGGGCATCCCGATCGGCACCGTCAAATCCCGGATGTCCAAGGCAGCCGACACGCTGCGGGCCGAGCTAGCCAGCCTGCGAGGGGGCGACGATGCTCTCTGAGAGGGACATCGAGCTGGCCCATCCCGAGGCCTTCGACTTCGTGTTCGGCAACCTTTCCCGGGACGAGCGTGCCGAGTTCAGCCGCCATCGCGCCGGTTGCCGCTACTGCCAAGGTGTCATCGACGAGTACAGCGAAATCGGCCAGATCATCAAGAACCTTCCGCCGCACGTCGAGCCGCCGGCCGACCTTGAAGACCGAACGGTCGCCGCGATGGTCGCAGCGCTCGCCGGGCAGAGGGCCAAGACCGACCGCCGCCCGGATGCCGAAGACCAAGCCGCCACCCGGGTCCACCCGATTCCCGAGGTCCATCCAGCTGAGCCTGAGACCCGGGTCCAGCCGAGACCGCAGTTCCAGCCTCCGGCTGAGCCCGAAAGCGGGCTCCGCCCCTCACCCGCTAGCCAACCGGCGACGGCCGAGCCGCAAGCCCGGCCGGTGGTCACTCGCCTGCCCGTGCGGCGGCGTTACCCTCGTCGCCTCACTGCTGTCGTGGCCGCTGCCGCTGCCATCATCACTGCCGCCATCGTTGTCCCGCTCAGCCTTGGCGGGGGCCGGGTCGCTCCAGCCCAAGCCACCGCGGTGATCACGCTTCATGCCACCACGGCGGCCAAGCGATTCGGCGTCGGCACCGCCACTGCACGAGCAACAGCCCGGCAGGTCGGCGAAAGCTGGACGTTCGATCTCACCGTGAGTGGGCTCAAACCGCTTCCCGGCGACGGGATCTATGAGTGCTGGTATGCCAAGTCCGGCAGCACCCCACTGCATCCGCTTTTGGCCACCGGCGGCTCGTTCGTCGTGGGTGACTCGGGATCGGCCGCCGTCACGATGACGAGCGGAGTGGACCCCAGGGACTTCCGCATCATGGAGATCACCGCTGAGTCGCCGGGTAACGGTGCCTTGCACGGACCGGTCCTGCTCATCGGCCAAACGCAGTAGCCGTCGGGAAATCAGCTGGCAGACTGCTCGCCTCAGCAAGGGTTGTCCTTTGGACCCTAAGTCGCCTGATGTCAAACAGTTCGACAGGCTCCGACTTGATCGAGTCGTCGTCACAGACAACCTCGGACCTGACGGGCTGTGGCCACATGCGGCACCTGGTCGCTTGACCAACGCCCCTATCTGACGACCTTTTCCGTACCGAGGCCGGATGAGCTCCATTGGGGTGAACCGAAGCGGCCGCACCTGCCGTAGTTGGGTCATGCGACGCCGGCCGGATACCCGGAGCGGCGATGAGGATGACCCGGGAGGGGACATGAGCAGGACTAAGGTGATTTCCAGGGTGCGCCTGGCCAGCGCGGCCGGGCTGCTGGCCGGGGTGGCGGTGCTGGGCCAGGCGGGACAGGCGCTGGCCGTGTCGCCGGCGAATGGCGGGGCGGTGACGACCGACGCGCCCTGGTTCGCGACCTTGATCGTGCACCACACGGGGAACGGGAGTAATACCGCTTGCGGCGGGACGCTGATCGCGCCGGACTGGGTGCTGACCGCGGCCCATTGCTTCCATCAGAACGCGGGCAAAGCCACTGCGGCCGGGCCGCTGTTCACCTCGTCGCAGGCGACCGTGACGGTCGCGCTGAACAACGCTTCAGTGGTGACCCAGACCAAGACGAGCCTGTTCGGCCCGACATACCGGTACCAGGTCAACGGCGGTGAAACCAGGACCGGCACGTGGTTCGTCCCGCAGGGCGGGACGACCTACGACGCCGCCGCGCTACCCCAGGGCGACATCGCGCTGGTCGAGCTCTCCCAGCCGGTGACGGACATCCCGCCGGTCACGCTGGGGCTGGGCACGGACGGATTGCCGGACGGGAAGCCGCTGACCATCGTCGGCACGGGCGGCGACATCGGGCCGGGTCTGGACGGCCAGGTGCGGGAGGCGCAGGTCCAGGCGGGCGGTTCGGCTCAGACCGCGGCCGTCGATAGCACGGTCGGACCCTGGGACGAGCTGGCCGTCTCCCCGTACCAGGACCCTGGGGGAAACCTGCAGTGCTGGCAGGAGGGCGACAGCGGCGGCCCGATCCTGCTGCATCCATCCGCCGGGATCTGGCTGCAGCTGGCTACCGTCTCGGCCAGCGACGGCGGGGACTCCTGCGATGGCAACTGGGCCGGTTTCGGCGCGGAGGTGGACGCCTACCAGAGCTGGATCGACAGCATGGTCCCGGACGCGATCTGGGCCACCGTCGCGTCGGCCGAGCCCGGGCCCGCCCTGTACCCCGAGAGCCGGCTCAACCCGGGCGACGAGCTGGCCTCGGATAACGGCCAGTACACCCTGATCATGCAAGCCGACGGGAACCTGGTGGAATATGACGCCTCCGGCGTGCCTGTCTGGTCTTCGCATACCAGCGTGCCCGGCAGTGATCTCGAGGCGCAAGACGACGGCAACTTCGTCATCTACGCCCCCGGCCACATCGCGGTGTGGGCCACCGGGACCTCCTACCGCAATAGCGTCCTGGCCCTGAACGACGACGGGAACATCGTGGTCAACGCCCCGGGCGACATTGTCGCCTGGTCCTCGAACACCGTCATCTAGACCAGCGCGCCCTACCGGGCGGTCCAGCCGCCATCGACGAGAACGGTCTCCCCGGTGATCAGCGAGCCGGCCGGGGAGGCCAAGGACACCGGGTCAGTTCGTGGCTAGGACCTGCCTGTTTGTAATATTTGTAGTCCACGCGGAGCCCGCTGCCACGTCGACTCTCCGCAAGGGGGGAGCTTCCTTGGGTGTTCCTGAGGGCTTTAGGTATTCGGTGTCCAAAGCCGGAGCAGTGACATTCACGCACCACGGTCGCCCGGCTGGCACACTTCGAGGCAAGAGTGCTGCGGCCTTCCTCGCGTTCGCGGAGCGGCTCGACGAAGACTCCGAAGAGCTACAGCAGCGAATGGCCCGGCTGACAGGGAACTACAAGAGGGGAAACGAGCGGGCCGACCGCAGAGGATAGCAACGACACGCGGAGAGGCGAGGCGGCTCTGGCCCAGGAGATGAACACGGCGAGCCAGACGCCCTGACCGAGACGCTGAACCAGCTGTCCAAGCATGTCCCGCGTTCGAGTCCCGGCCGTGGCGGGTTCAGGCGACAAGCAGGCGGGCGCCAAGCTCTGCCGCCTCGAGATCGACGAGGTCGCGGTTGCGTTCGGCCCACCGGCCGGAGGCGAGGTCATCGCGGAGGCTGCGCACCGCCCTCTGCTCGGTGTCCGGCCCGACTCTGGCCCACACCGATATTCCGCGGCGGACATGCTCGTCCAGGTATGCCTCGGGCCGGCGCCAGTAGGCCTCGAAGAAGCCGTCAGCGCAGTCCCACGGGATGAGCACCGGCTCCGTCCGGGCTCCGATCGCGCGGGCCAGCTCGGTCAGCGATGCCAAGACTCTGCAGGCTCTCAAGGCAGCGAACTCGGGCAGGTAGTCGCGAGTCAACCAGAACAGACCAGGGTCACTGGTGTCGAACGTGAACACCACCACGCGGCGAGCCACGCGCCGCATCTCGCGCAGCCCGGCGATCGGGTCCTGCCAGTGATGAACGGTGGAAAAAGCCATCGCGGCGTCGAAGGACCGGTCCTCGAACGGAAGGCTCTCCGCGGTGGCAGCCACGCACTGCGCCGCGCCTGCGGGACGCTGCGCACGCATGACCGCCGACGGCTCCACCGCGGTGACGTCACGGTCGGAGGGCTCGTAGGAGCCGGCGCCCGCCCCGACATTCAGTACGGTCCGCGCGTCGCCGAGCGCAGCCCAGACCCGCGCGGCGATCCGCGGCTCGGTGCGCCGCGTCACGGTGTAGGTGGCTCCGATGGTGTCATACAACTGCGCGCTGGACATGACACTGCCTCCCTGGCTGTCACCACCGCCGTCCCCGCACCGCGCATGTGGCCCCGGGTAACGTGTCGCCGCGCGGGGTGCTCGTCGCGCACCATTTCATCACATTGGCCGACCCGACGTTCCGCAGGCCACCGGCCAGAGCGCAGCTAGCACACCCAGCTATGGCTTGTCTGGAGTCGTGATCACGTGGCGGATAAAGGGTTGGCCAGTATCGCGTCGGGCTGGTAGCTTGCAGTCGACCGTGACACCGTCCGAAGGAGGTGAGACCCATGAACGCTGTATCGATGTGGGTGCTCTGCCTTCCCGTCACGGTCGGGCGATTGACGTAGGTATCGCCGGGGAGCGCCTCGACAACAAGGCACTCCTGGAAGGCGAAACCTATGGTTCACGATGTTGCTCTGGTTCTCGGTGGTGGCGGGGCTGCCGGACAAGCGTGGCAGATCGGTGTCATCGCAGGTCTGGCCGAGGCTGGTCTCGATCTGACAGAGGCCGCCGATCTGGTGGTCGGCACCTCGTCCGGTTCCACCACGGCAGCGCAGGTGCGCAGCGGTATACCAGCGGCCGAACTGCTGGCCTCGGTGCTGTCCCCGCCGGTTCAGCCGGCCGGGCAGAACCGGGAACAGCCGCCGTCCCTGCCGATGGCCACGGTGTTCGAGCGGATGCGGGCTATCGGCGCCGCCGCCACCTCGGCTGCCGATCTACGACGTGCGATGGGCGCGTTCGGGTTGGAGAGCGACTCCATACTCGGACCCGGGGCGGGACAGCGGCGGGCAATGGTCGCCGCCCGGTTGCCTCGCGCTGAATGGCCGGACAGGCCGATGATCGTGGTGGCCGTCGACGCGCATACCGGCGAGTTGGCGGCGTTCGACCGCGATTCCGGCGTCGACCTGGTGGACGCGGTCACCGCGAGCACCGCGCTGCCCGGTCTGACCCCCACGCACAGCATCAACGGCACTCGCTATATCAACGGTGGCGTGCGCTCCGGCGAAAACGCCGACCTTGCCTCGGGCTATGCGAACGTCGTGGTGCTCTCGCCGTTCGGCGGACGGAACCGGACACCACCGGAACGGGGCGCGGACCCGGCAGGCCAGTTCGAGGGCCTGCGCAAATTTCCGGGCGCAGACCTGGCAAGCCAGGTCGAGGCCCTGCGCAAGCAGGGCAGCCACGTCGAGGTGATCACACCGGACGCCGGTTCCCGAGCCGCAATGGGCACAAACCAGATGGACCCGGCGACCCGTATCCCCGCCGCCCGTGCCGGTTTCGCCCAAGGCAAGCAGGAAGCGGCCCGCGTGACGTTCCCCTGACGATTGCGCGCCGCCTCCTGGTCTGACGGCGCGGTCGCGGGCGTCTTGTCATAGCGCGGCCAGGCTGGTGCGGCGAAGCGTGTGGTACGGGGACCAGGTGGTGGCCCGGCTCGACGGGATGCCGCTGGCGATCGAACTGGCTGCCGCGCGGGTCGAGGCGCTCGGCCTGGGCCAGCTGCTGGACCGCCTCGATGACCGGTTCACGCTGCTGACCAGCAGTGCCCGCACGGCGCCCGCCCGCCAGCGATCACTGGCGGCC
This sequence comes from uncultured Actinomycetes bacterium, assembly GCA_963722275.1. Lineage (GTDB taxonomy): Bacteria > Actinomycetota > Actinomycetes > Streptosporangiales > Streptosporangiaceae > Palsa-504. Next base: position 374,384 of record CAVRMX010000016.1, read on the forward strand.
ACCGTGGACTGGAGCTATCAGCTGCTCAGCGACCTGGAAAAGCAGGTGTTCCGCCGGCTGGCCATCTTCTCCGGCCCGTTCACCACCCCGCACCAGGAAGCGGCGCAGGCACCGCCGGAGCTAGCCCGCCTCAGCGCCCGGGAACAGGAACTCGTCACCCTGGTCGCCCGGGGCAGCACCGACGCCCAGATCGCCGTGCAGCTGTACATCAGCGTCAGCACGGTCCGCTCCCACCTGGACCGGATCAGGGACAAGACCAGTTGCCGGCGCCGCGCCGACCTCACCCGCCTGGCCTTGCAGACCGGCCTGGTCTGACCCGCCCAGCCGGGTACCCGCCAGCCCCGGCCAGCGCCAGTGCCCGATGGGGTGTCCTGGCAGGCGGACAGTTAAAGGAATCCCGCGAAGTGGCAGTCCAAGTCCACATCGGCAGCGGCGCGGCGCCCGAGTTCCTGGAGCAGCGGGACCTCGTTGACGGCATCCAGCTGGCGGACTTTCTTGCGCCGCTTCGGATCTTCAACCCCGAAATCCTCGAGTGCCTCGTCGGACAGGTCGGCGTTGTAGCGGACGTAGGTGAACAGGCTTTCACCGGAAATCCCAGTGGCGTCCAGCCGGTCCCCGAACTCGCGGTCGATCGGCTGCCCGGCACGGCAGCGCCCCAGTGACCGGCACAGCAGGTCCTGGCTGACCGAGGCGCCGTTCATGAAGACTGACGGCAGATTGCGAGCGTTGAATGCCAGCGTGACCTTGCCCGGGCGCAGCTTCGGGTGCACCGCGGCCGCCCCGCCGGTGCCGACCGAGACGAGCAGCAGGCGGTCCTCGCCTACCGGCCACCGCAAGCCGTACTCCGGCAGTGTCGCCATGAGGAACAACAGCAGGGCCGGGTTGTTGAACGGCGTCACTCCGCCGTCCTGGAACAGGAACGGGTTGCGGCCGACCTGAAGCGTCTGGGGCTCGAAATATATCGGGGCCGCGGTGCTCGCCCGCACCAGCGGCGCCAGGGGGATGTCGAGGTTGCGGTCCGGCGGTGAGATGAGGTTCCGTTCGGCGCGGTTGTACTTGGCCAGGGTGCAGTTACTGAGCGGCCAGGGCGAGTCCGTCTCTGTGTTGTGCATCACCACAAGCAACAGCGTGCGCAGCTCAGGGTCGCCGAGCGTCCGGTGGGCTCCGAAGAAGTCATCGAGCTCCATGCGCAGCGGCTTGTCCTTGTAACGCGACCGCAGCCGCATGGGCAGGATGCGTTTGGCGAATACCTTGTGGCCCAGCGACTCATAACGCCGGCGCACCTCGTTCACCGGCTGGCCCAGCGCCAGCGCGGCCGCGATGATGGCGCCGGTACTGGTGCCTGCCACATAGTCGAAGTAGTCCGCCAGGACCAGATCCGGTCGGCCGTACCGGTCTCTGAGTCCCGTTTCGATAGCGGCGAGGATCTCCAGTGACAGCGCGCCTCGTAGTCCTCCACCGTCGACGGCGAGCAGCCGCTTCGGCCGGTCGATGCCCTGCCGCGCCTCGTAGGCCCGGGGGGTCGGGTCGATCACGCAGATGCGCGGATCGGGCTGGCTCACCCCGAGCTTGTGGACCAGGTCGCGGGTGCCGCCCGGGCCGTCGCCTATCTTGCCATCCCAGACGATGACCGCGTGCGGTTCAGCGTCGAGGGCGGTAGCCACCTCGACCATCCAGTAGTTGGCCTGCACGAACACGTCATCGCCCGGGACCGCGCCGGCGTGCTCGGACAGGTGGCGGACGTCGGCCGCCTTGAGCACCCGGCGGAACCGGTCAACCCAGTCGCTGTCCGGCAGCTCGACCGACTGCCGTTCGAACTCCTCCTGCGGAAGCGCGAGGCAGACCACGACCTTGGCCCCGCGGGCCAGGCCCTGCTCGGCGACGATGAGGTCGGCTCCGCGAGCGCCGCCGGTAACCACCGTGGTGCCCGGTCCGACGTCCCACCCATCGAGCGCCTGCTGGACCTGGGCAGTCACCCGGGGTACTTGCTCCGGCGGGAAGCGCGGCGGGGTCCGGCCTGGCGTGTCGACCACGTGACCGCTCGCCAGCACCACCGTAGGACGCGCCATCATTTCTCTCCGCTGGTGAGATCCCGCAGCGAAGTCAGCACTTCGCTCAGCCCCGTCCTGACCTCGGGGTCCTGCTGCAGCCCCAGGCTCACCGCGAGGTCCTTGAGGGTGGTCTCGAGCTGCCATCTCGCCGCGCCGTCTTTGCGGATGGCCGGGAGCAGCTTGGATGCCTCGGCGACGTCACCGGTATCGAACGCCGCTCCGAGCAGTGTCTGCCGGGCCCACGGGTCGTCCATGCCCAGGGTGAGGCTCCGCTGGCTGGCGGTCACCGTGATCGTGGCCGCCGCGACCGCCTTGCGTTCATCGCCTTCCCCGCGGCGCAGGCGATAAAGCCGGGGCAGATTGCCCGCCGGGTAATAATCGTTGAGATCCAGGACCATCCCGTTCTCATACGCCTCGATCGCCAGATCCAGATAGCGTGCCCGATCGGCTGGATCCTGGCTTTGTTCCATCAGTTCCTTGTACCGCCCGCCGAGCAGCCCTTGGCGTTCCGACGTGGGCCCGAGCCGCCTGATCAGTTCCTTGAGCGCACCCACGGCACGCGCGGAATCTCCCTGCTTGGCCTGCGCCAGCAGCCGCTGCTCGATCACCAGCGGATGCCGCCGCAACCGATCGGAAAGCTTGTCGATATAGGCCACCATGTCGGACCAGCCCAGATTGTCCCGCACCAGGCGCAGCAGCTCGAGCACGGCCGATTCCCGGATGACGGGCTTGTCGCCGTACGAGGCCAGCAGCTGGCGCGTCCGCCGCGCGCGCTCCTCGCCCGAACTTGCCCGGATGGCCTCAACCTCGGCGTCGAAGCTCCACAGGGTATCCGCCATGTCCTGGAAGACGGGCAGCTTGGAAGGATCGATGGCGCCCGGATACCCGGGCACGGCCGCGAAGACCGGGGATTGGCCCTCAGCCAGCGGTCTCAGGGCCGCCAGCAGGACCTGCCGGGCCTTAGCGGCCGCGTCCTGGGCGACCGCTCCGTCGGCGAGCGGATACCGGAGGCGCCGCATCTGCCTGAGATCGAATACCGGCTCGGCCCAGTCGGCGGCGATCAGCACGCAGCCGCGTTCCTGCGCGGCGTGGCGAACACCCACCTCGTAGTAGACGTTCGCGTTGCCCAGGGAGATGTCCGCGATGACCAGGTCGGCCACGGCCAGTCGCTGGATCATCTCCGCGACGATGAACGCCCCGACATCACAGTCAGCGCGGACAGCCTGGTAGCCAAGACTTATTAAGACGGGTTTGTGCACCTGGTGCCACAGCTCGTCGAAATCCACGGTCTCCGGCGCGGACTCATCCGGCTTGCCGGTCGCCTTCTTACCGAACGGCATGACCATGAACGCAATCATGTCAGTCATCAGCCCCCCCAGGCAGTTCGCAAAAGTCGCCTTTCGCTCCAGTATGAACCTGAACTACCCGAGCCAGCCAGGCTTTCGTCAGACGGTGCCTCATCAAACCGATGACCAGGCTCCTGCCTGCATCGACGACCGGGCAGGGTGACTCTGTGACAAGCTGGCGACAGCAGCCCCGGAGCGGGGCCGCGGGTGGTCAAAGGAGAGCATCATGAGCGTGTACAGGGTGACCGAGATCATCGGGACAAGCAGCACTTCATGGGAGGACGCGGCGGCGGAGGCGATCAGGACAGCCGCCGGGACGCTCCGCGATCTGCGGGTAGCCGAGGTCGTCAAGCAGGACATTCACCTGGACGAGGGCGGGGCGATCACCTATCGCACCAAGCTGCAGCTCTCCTTCAAGTACGGACCCGACCTCTGATCCCAGGCCAGCTGCTCCCCGGCGCTGGCGGGTTGAGCGCGCCAGCTTCCGGGGGCAATCCTGCTGCCATGCCTGAATGGCCCTTGCGCACGTATCGCAAATACCGGGAACGCGAGGTCCCGAGCTTCTCGCCGCTGCAGGCATCCGAGAATTCCTAGCCGAGTATTCCAAACGGCCTATGTGAGCGTCGTGCTAACAGCTTTTCCGCTCATGAAGGACAGCGGCCTGGGGGGACCATGCCGGAAAATGCTCTCGCACGCCTGTGCCGCCGCTGGACGATCTTTGCGCTTTTCCTGGTGATTTGCATCCTGGGATCATGGTGGCTGTGGCCTGGCGCAGCCATGGCAGGTCCTCAGGCCATCAAGCTACCCAGATTCGCTGGCCTCGCCGGTTTCCTGGAACACAATTCGGGCGCTCATTTTATGGTCTATAAGCCAGGCTTCGGCTGGATGGCCTGGGGTGCCAGGACCAGGTCAGAATATACCTATGCCGTGAGCTTCGCCGAAGCGGCCAAGGTGGCAGGTTTCGCGTTCACGGCGCGGCGGTGACCGGAGGAACGCGTTCCTTACAGGTTCCCCATCTCGGGGGAATAAACTGTTGAAATTACAGTCCAGTTACGCAGTGGCTGTGGCTCAGCTTGCTCCCCCGTGACCGTGACTTCAAGCGCAGCCCATCCGCGGAATATCTGCTCAAACTCATAAGGTACCGGCAAATCTTGCAGCTTGCTGACCTCCCAGAAGAGCTTCGTACGGCGGATAGCACCGCGGAAACGTACCGGGCCGTTTAGAGCTGGTTCCACCGGTAGGTGGTGAGGCCGTATTGTCTGGCGACCGGGTTCCAGAAGCTGGCGAACGCCTGCTTGCCGGCGGTCGCCTTGCCCTCTGGGACGTAGGAGGCCCGCAGGCTGGCGTCGGATCGGGTGTTGTTGTGGCAGCCGCGGGCGGTCTTGTCCTGCGTCCACCGGGCGAGATCGGTGTCCACCTGAGCTGACGCCTGCCAGGCGCTGGTCAGGTCCTGCAGCATCGCGGCAGGCAGCAGGGGCCGGCCAGGCAGGCTCGCGAGCAGGGACAGCAGATGCTGCCGGGAGCTGGCCGCGCGGGCGAAGGTCCGGGCGTCCTGGTGCAGGGACGGGCCGCAGCCGCGCACATCCTCGGCCGCGCCGGTGACGGCGGCGCGGTCGGTGACGCTCAGCGCCAGCAGCCCGGACAGCCGCACCGCCGCCTGCCGCCGCGCGTCCTGCGACGAGGCAGACGGCGTGGTGCCTGTGGCGCCGCTTGCGGCGGTGCTACCCGAGTGGGCCCGGAAGATGACGACCCCGGCCACGACCGCCACGAGCGCGGCGGCCACGATCACCAGGACCAGCAGGCGGTCCGAACGCCGCGGGCCGCCGGAGGCAGGCGTCAGTAGCAGGTCGTCGAGCATTGCCGTGGGCAGGCCACCAGGCGGCACCGGCATCAGGCCATCCACCCGCGTCGCATCCGGGTCGGCGGGCGGCGGTTGCCCACCTCCTGGTGCCGGCGGGGACGCAAACGCCGCCGGGGCCGCGGGTGACGGCCGAGGTGCGTTGCCCGGTGGCGCCGGCCACGGCTGAGGGCCGGACGGCGGACGGCGAGGCGCATACCAGGAGTCCCAGGGCGAAGACTCTGGTTGCGGCAGCGGAGCAGCCGTGGGTGACGCCGACGGCGGCAACGTGGACTGCGGCGAGGCGGCGACCACTGGCAACGGCGCCGTCGACGGCTGAGACGGCGCAGCGCTGCCGGTGGCCGGCTGCCCGCAAACTGGGCAGAACCGAGATCCCGGCTGCGCGGGGTGCCCGCACGCCGGGTTACCGGAACCAGCTACACCGGCCATAATCACAGCAGGCTAGACCACGCGTCCGCGCTCGCCAACCGGAACGCGATGACTGCTGCCTCATCACGAGCCGCTGCTACCGCGCTGGCGAGCCAAGTCGGCTACGGTCCTCAAGGGCAGCGAAGCGCAATGGCGGTGGTGCCGTTCTTCGAGCCTGCCGTGGGGCTGGGGCGTCTACCGGAAGTTCGGCGCCAACAACGCCGCCGGATTCCTGGCATCGCACGGCCGGCGCGCCAAGATGAATGAATTCGACGACGCGAGCAGAGTCCGGCGACGTAGCCGTCTGCGTCTGCGGAGCCGTCCACAGCCACTTCATCAGCGCCAGAGCCTGCCTGAACGAGCATTCCCGGCCGGCGTCAGCACCTGGCACGGCAGCCGCCATTCGCTGGCTGACCAGGGATAATCGCGAAGTTCCTTGCGAGCCTGGCGCAGTGGTGGCAATGGCGTGAGCGGGCCTGGTGAGGGCGGGTCCAGCCGGACCAGTGGTCTGGGTGGCTGGCCGGTTCGCCGGTCCTGACGTGACGGCGGACCAGCAGGTGATGGCGCGGGATGCGGTGGTCAGCCACGCCCGCCTGTACCGGTGGCTGCCGTTGAACGATGATGGAACGGTCATGCAGGATCAGACGCTTTTCCAGTTCGCTGTCCTCACGCTCAGCGGGATCATCTGGTCGGTTGTAACAGCGCTGCTGGTGACGGACTGCCGGGGCACCCTGACGAGCTACACGCACAGATGCTGGCTGACGTACCAGCGCCCGTGGTATCAGCGGATGTTCTTGTGGACCGCGTCGTCTCGTGCCCGCTATGCCGACGAAAACCGGCTCCGGCGCACCTTCCGGATCGGTGCCGTCATCGGGCTCGCAGTGGGGGTGTTCGTCCTCTCGATCGAGTTCGGCGCCCTTATAACGGGACATGTGAGCTGAGGCTAAGCCGCCTAGTGTGCCGTAACCGGCAACGTTTGCCCTGTCCCGCGAGCCGCGATGAGTTCTGCGGCGTCGTACTGTCGGGCCGTTACCAAGGAGGACTTCTGATGCGCAGCGTGACCTATTCGATGGGCGTCTCACTTGACGGCTACATCGTCGGGCCGGACGGCGGCTTCGACTGGACGGCGCCCGACGAGGAGGTCTTTCGCTTCGTCACCGACGAGATACGAGAGGTCGGCGTCCACCTGCTGGGACGAGGGCTGTACGAGACGATGCTGTACTGGGAGACCGCCGACCAAGATCCATCGCTCGACGACTCAATGCTCGAGTGGGCCGCGATCTGGAAGCCGCTCCCCAAGGTGGTGTTCTCCACCACGCTGCCGGCGGTGCAGGGCAATGCCCGCCTGGCCTCCGGCGGCCTGGCGGAGGAGATCGAGCGGTTGCGAGCCGAGCCGGCGGAGGGCGGCATCGCGATCGGCGGCGCGGCTCTCGCCGCCGAGGCGGCCGCGCTGGGCCTGATCGACGAGTACCGGGCCAGGGTCTACCCGGTGCTGGTTGGCGGCGGCATTCCGTTCTTCCCCCAGCGCGAGCGCCGGGTGGATCTCGAACTCGTCGAGGCCCGCACCTTCAGCTCGGGAGTCCTCTACCTCCGCTACCGCGTGGTGCGCTAGGACGTGTCCCGTAGGCCTTGGCGGGTGGTTCCGCCGGTTTCCCGGTGGGTGATCCCGCGTCACTCAGCCCCCGCGAGTCCCGGCCGCCACTTCCCGGCCCCGGCCCGTGCCGGGCGGCTGACCGCTGGTGTGCGCGGGTGGCCCGCCAGCGTCGTGAGCCGGTGCGGGGCGGAGGCTAGGCTGCTGCGGTGTGAGCGAAGGCGAGCTGCTGACCGGGGATGGCGTCACCCAGGGGATCGTGCGGATCGGGGACACGGTGCGGCGTCCGCTGCGTCCGTTCAGCCTGACCGTGCAGGCGTACCTGGCCCACCTGCGCGACGCCGGGTTCACCGGCGCGCCGCTTCCGTTCGGGGTCGACGAGCAGGGGCGTGAGGTGCTGTCGTTCGTCCCCGGTGACGTGCCGCGCAACCCGCTGCCGCCCGGGACGGCGGGCGACGAGGTGCTCGTCGCCCTGGCCCGGCTGATCCGGGCCCTGCACGAGGCGTCGGCCGGGTGGGTGCCGCCGCCCGGCGCGGTGTGGGGCGGGACGCCGGCCACCACGGGACAGGTCACCGTACAGGCCGAACTGGTCAGTCACCGCGACTACTACCCAGGCAACGTGGTCTTCCGCGGCGGGCTGCCCGTCGCGCTGATCGACTTCGACCTGGCCATGCCGACCACCCGGCTCTACGACCTCGCGAACGCGCTGTGGTACTGGGCGCCGCTGCGCGATCCGCGGGACCGGGCGCCCGCGTTCGCGGACGCCGACATCCCGCACCGGGTCGCGGTGTTCGCGGACGCCTACGGCATGACGGCGCGGCATCGCGCGGAGCTGGCGCCGTTCGCCGTCGACATGGCGCGCCGCTATCACGAGGATTCCCGCGTCTCGGCCGAGCTTGACCCGGTGTTCCGCAAGCTATGGGAGGACGGCGCCAAGGACGCGCTGCCGCGCGCCGAGGCGTGGCTGCGCCAGGCGGCCCCCGCGATCACCGCGCGCCTCGGCCAGCCGGGCTAACGAGGGGGCCGGCGAAGAGCCGGACGTTGAGGGCACCCGGTGGCTATGGGAGACAGCCATCATCGCCGGCGAGGTCATCGCCGTGAAGCAGATCGAAGTGGCCCCTGATGGCATGGCCCGCTGTTACTGGTGGCGTCATCTCGAAGACACGCTGGGGTTCCTTACCGACCAGCCGCTCGACCCCGATGGCTGGCGCCTGCGGGCAGTCGACCGTGACACCTTCTACGAGCTGTGGGACAGCGCTTGTCAGTAGGATCGAGGTCCGCGTCAATGGTCCCCGCCGTCACCACTGCCGCCTGGATTACGACGCCAAAGACCAGTCAGAGCCCATGTCCGGGACCTGGGTGAAGAATACCTGCGCCGGAACCCGCGCTCGCTGGCCTGACCATCTGATCAGGCCGTAGCCGTCTCCGCGTCCGGCGTGCGGCGCATCGCCTCCGGGCGCCTGGCCAGGACTCGAGGGTCATCCGTGCTCCCCTCGAGAAGCGGCCCGGTGATCGGTTTCCGGTCGTCAGCCTCGAGCGGTATCCGACCGGCTGTGCTCACATCGGCCCATCCTGAAGTCGCCGAAGCAGTGACCCAGGCAGACCCGGACAAGGTGATCACAATCGACTAACTCGAGTCCCCGGAAGTAAAGAAACTGGAGAAGCTTCCTGCCACTACGGTGACGACGAAGATGCCCCACACTTCAAGGCCGACATCGACAACCTTGCCAACCGCAGTCAGCGGGTTCGTCATACTCGATGAGATAGTCAGCAATTGTACCGAACAGAAAAAAGCTGCATCACCCAATCCGCGGATGCTCCCGCCCTTCTGTCCGCTTTCAGATACCCATATGAGCACGGTCCCAACGGCGAAGACCACCATTGATAGCCCGAACGCTAGCAGCAGGCGCGCGAACAGTCTCCGATGCCGTTCCCCGAACGTGAAGAGCCTTGACAATTCTTCTCGTATCACAGCGGTTCTCCTTACCCTTCACCCCGGCGCGGGATGTCCGATGATGATCCGGCGGCCAGCCGGAGTCGCCGTCATAGCCGAACCGGCGAGGACTGTCAGCGCTCCTCTTGCGCAGCCGCCCATTGGCGCTTCTACGAAGCTACGAGCGAGCTGGGCCAGAATCCACGCTGCGACGATCTCAGTGCTGCAACGGCGATTTTAGTGGTGTTCACGATCACTCGGCTTTCGTGGTTATGCCGCTGCGTCTTCCCAGGCCAGGCGGATGGCGCCCGGATCCGAGGACCGTGGACCACAGGCAGGCGATCGCGGCGGCCTGCACGGTGGCGGTCTGGCCGTAACGGGCGACGCTGTCCCCGGCCGCGGCCGCCCGGGCTGCGGGGGTGTCGATCAGGACCGTGCATCACTACTTCCCCGCCGCCGACGCTCGCGCCATCTAACCTCGGCAAGCACGGGTCAGTTGATGTCGAACTCGTTGCCCTCGGGGTCCTTCATCCCCACCGCGTAGTGATCGAGGCCGTCCTCGCTCAGGGCTCCGGTGAGCGTGGCCCCGAGATCCGTCAGCCGCCTGGCCTCGGCGTCGACTCTCTGCATGCGGGTGGCGAGCGGGTCCGAACGGCTGCCGCTGACATAGATGTCGAGGTGGAGGCGGTTCTTGACCACCTTGGCGTCCGGCATCACATGGAACCAGATGCGGGGGCCGTCACCGCGGGGATCGATGATGCTGTCCGCGCCGATTCCCAGCTCACTGTCGGGAAGCCCGATGTCGCGCCGCCAGTCGTCCCAGGTAGCGAACCCTTCCGGCGGCGGCTCAAGCACGTATCCCAGGGCAGCCGCCCAGAAGCGGGCAAGCAGCTCGGGGTCCTTGCAGTCGATGACGAGCTGGAATCGGGCAGGCATCGCGCTCCCATCGGCGCTTTGGGTCACGGACCGCGTGCGGCTTACGCTGCCTCGGGCGATTTGCCGGTGACCTGCGTGTGGGCGCGGCACACCTCGGTCAGGGCGTCAAGCTCGCGGGCTCCGGCTGCCGGCTGGGCCGGGTAGGCGCATAGCAGCGAGAACGGGTACTGGGCGCCCAGCTCATTCCACATCGCCTCGACCTCGATGGCGGCATCGATCAGGCTGGCATCCCACAGCAGCGAGACCATCTCACCGAAGACGCGAACCGGCTGCCCAGCCTTGACTGCCTGCCGAAGCAAGGGGCTGATCACCTGCCAGAAACTAGCGGGATCGGGCCAGCCGGCGACCATGAAGTCGCGCATCGTCTCGCTGGCGTCGGGCGCAAGATAGGCGCCGCGGGCGCAGGCTGCAGCCACATCGACGCCAGCGCCGGCCAGGTACCCCTCGAAGGACCTGCGGTGATCGGGCGTGGCGACCACGATCGCCACGCCACCGTCCTGGATCGCGGGGAGAAGGTACTCGCTCACCCGCTCGGTGAGTTCCTGCTCCTCCTGGTAAAACAGGACGACATGGTCGCGGCGCCCGACATCGAGGACCTCGGTCCCGGTAGCCACGGCGTCTCCTGTCCAGGCGCAGTCACAATCCAGTTCATATCGTACGCGGCCAGCTGCGCTGGTGAGTGGATAGCCCGTCACCTTGACATGGAGTAACATCGCCGCACCGGTTAAGAACCAGCCGGTCCGGTCGTCCCGGGCTGGCCGCCTGCCTTCATGCTCTCTCGCAGACAACCCGGTCGTCCGGCGTCCTTTTCCCCGGCCTGGAGGTTGGCAGATGTCTGAGGTGAGCTGCTCTCTCGATCTAGCAGGGCTCCGGGTCATCGACGTGCTGCTGGTCGAGGACGACCCAGGCGACGTGCTGATGACCACGGAAGCGTTCGAGCTGTCCCCGGTACACAGCACGCTGCACGTAGTGGGCGATGGCGAGCAGGCGATGCATTTCCTCCGCCGGACCGGTGAGTTCACCGGCGCGCCCAGGCCCGGCCTGATCCTGCTTGATCTCAACCTGCCGCGCCGCAACGGCCTGGAGGTGCTGGCCGAACTGAAAGCCGACCCTGACCTGCTGACGATCCCCGTGGTGATATTCAGCACCTCCCAGGCGGAGAGGGACATCGTGGCAAGCTACCAGCTGCACGCCAACGCCTACATCACCAAGCCGGTGAGCCTTGACCTGTTCACCGAGGCGATTCGCCAGGTTGATGACTTCTTCCTCACCCTCGCGAAGCTTCCGGGCTGAGGGCTGGGCCGTCTTTGCCGCGGCGCGAACAGCGAGACTAGTAAAGTGCCTGCACTCCTCCTCCGGCGTGGTCACAGCGAGCTGGCCTGATTGACCAGGACCGGCAATTACGGGGCTGGTCCATCTCCGGCTGACTGCCGGCTGCGAACGGGGGCTTCACGGGAGTAGCCCGGCTCGGTAAGCGGTGTCGATGAAGCGGGCCAGCGGGTTGCGAGGCCGGCGATGGCGAGGCTGGTCAGGATGAGCAGCGCGAGGGCGAGCCGCAGGCTGGTGGCCTGGGCGAGCAGGCCGATGGTGAGCGGGCTGACGATGAAGGCGCTGTAGCCGGCGGCGGTGGTGGCGGCGACCGCCTGGCCGGAACGGCCGGGCGCCGAGCGGCCGGCCAGCGACAGCGTGGTGGGGACGACGGGGGCAATGGCGAACCCGACGAGGAGCAGGCCGCCGATGGCGCCGGCCGCGGCGGCTGCGGTAACGGTGATGAGCAGCCCGGCGGCGGCGAGCAGCCCCGCGGCGAGCACGACGCGCCGCTCGCCGAAGCGGCGTAGCGCCGCGGTGGCGGTGAGCCGCCCGAGCAGTGAGGCGAAGTGGTAGCTGCCGATGCCGATGCCGCTGAGCAGCACGCCTCCGGCGAGGGTGCTCTGGAGGTAGCTGGACAGGAAGCTTTCCAGCGCGCCGTCGCCGAAGAACGTCACGCTGATCAGCGCGATGGCGAACAGCACCGCGGGGATCCGCCAGACCCGCATCCGCGGCGGCCGGCGGCCGGATGAGGCGCCAGCGGGAACAGGCGGTGCGGGGATGGCGGCGGACAGCGAGACGAGCAGCCCGGCCGCCATGACAGCGGCGAGGGCGAGATAGACGCCGCGGTAGCTTATCCCGGCGCGGAGGGCGGCGGCGCTGCCGATCGCGCCGGTGACCGCGCCGGCGCTGAACCAGGCGTGCAGGCCGGTCATGGCCGTGGTGGCGTGGGCCTGCTCGTAGGCCGAGCCGACGGTATTGGCGCCCAGGTCCACGAAGCTGATGGCCAGCCCGTAGAGCGCGACGGCGGGAATGAGCGCAGCGAAGCTGCCGACGAAGGCGAACAGCGCGAACGCGGTCCCGGTACCGGCGAAGCCGATCACCAGGACCAGCCGGCGTCCGGCCCGGTCGGCCAGCACCCCGCCGGCGAGCAGGGTGACCACGCCGGCCGAGGCGGCGACGGTGACCGCGGTGCCAAGCATCGCCGGGTCCAGGCCGAGGCCGGCGGACAGCGGCGCGAGCTGGACGGCCCAGACGCCGACATGAAAGCCGAGGATGCCGAACAAGCTGGCGGCGAACAGGTAATGCGCGCGGCGCGTGCGGGCGCGCGCGGATAGCAGCGAGCGTACGAACACGGACTTATCTCCGAGGGGATCGCAGGAATAAGGACTGCGTCCCGACCGCAGCACCACGTCGGCCCCTAGGTGCGGTCGCGCACCGGGCCGGCGGTCATGAGGAAAGGACGCGCGGGCTCACCGCGCGCGGGGTGTCTGTCCCTCGCCGAGCTGGGCGTCCTGCTGCCGCGTCATGCTTTCACCATATCTAGGGAGAACGGGGTGTGCGCCACCCAATAAAGCCGGCGGCGGCATCAGTCTCCGGATGATCCCGAACGGGCGTGCCTGACTGCCGCTGCACAGCGGCGAGCGCCCGGGACACCCGATACCTGCGACAGCGTACCCCCGCTAGGTACCGGGTCCAGGCTCAGAAGAGGGTCGGAGGTCCGGAGGGGATCGGCTCCGGGAGCGGCTCGACCTCGGGCACCCGGGCCCGCACCTCGTCGTGGAACCGGCGTGCCAGCTCGAGCGCGTCGACGTTGTCGGGCGTATGGATGAATACGGTCGGGGACCGCCCCTCACGCAGCCAGCCGGCCACTGCGTCGAGCCAGTGCTGCCATCCCGCGACCGTACGAGCCGCGTCGTCCCGGCCGATGTAGCGGACGACGGGATAGGAGGTCAGGGCCCGTGACCGGCGGGGCAGGCGCGGCTTCTTCGACTGCGCCTCCCGTTCGGCGTCGCTCACCGGAGGGCTCCCGAACAGGACGGTGGTGTCGAAGGTCACCCATTCGGCGCCGACGTCGCCGAGAGCCCTCTCGAGCTGCTGTTCCGATCGCGGGTCCTCGAAGAACGCACGGTGCCGTACCTCGACGCAGTACCGGTACTCGTGCGGGAGGCGGCGCAGGAAACCGGTGAGGGCGCCGAGGCCGGCGGGGCTGAAGGACGGTGGCAGCTGAATCCACAAGGCGTGGGCACGCCCCCCGAGGGGTTCGATCGCGGCCAGGAAGGCGCGGAGCGGGTCATCGACGTCGGCGAGGCGGCGCTCGTGGGTGATCGGTCTCGGCAGTTTGAGGATGAACCGGAAGTCAGGGGTGGTCTGCCCGGCCCACGATTTCACCGTGTCGAGGGTGGGTGTCGCATAGAAGGTCGTATTGCCCTCCACGGCGTTGCACCAGGTCGCGTAGGCGCGGAGGCGGTCTCGCGGCGACAGCGATCCAGGCAGGTAACGGCCTTGCCAGGGTGCGTACGTCCACATCGCGCATCCGACGTGGAGTTTCATGGCCCGAGAGTATCGGTGCCGCGCCGCCGGGTGATTTCCTGGCGGCTACGGCGAACCCGCGACCGCTCCGGAATCGGTGCGGACCCAGGCCTCGTGGCCAGCGGCGTCGCGTTCGGCCTTGGCGGGCACATCGTCGGTGAAGTAGTCCGGAAGGCCGTGGACGATGGCTGCGGCGGCAGGAGCATCCCCGGCCGCAAAGCGGCGGACAGCGGGCATGTGATGAATCGTGCCAGCGCCTGGCGCCGTCCGCGATCCCTTTTACCCGCTATCGGGCCGGTCCCCACGACCTCTGCGGGGCCGGCCCCTTGGTCAGCCGGCGAGATTGTGAACCGGCATGATGTCTGGCGTTCCGGGGTCAATCCCGGCCTTGTGCAGGATCGGCATGAGCACCGGTCCGTATTCCTCGAAGGCCTGCTGTGACTCCCATACCTCGTAGACCATCAGGGCGTTGTCGGGCCCGAAGCAGGAGTGGTGAACCCGGCCTGCGGGGTTCGCGGCTCCGGCGGCTTCGAGTTCCCGGATAGCTTCGTCGTACTGCAGTGCGGTGAGTGACTGGGGATGGAAGTAGGTGGCGATTGCCATGGCTCCTCCTGCTGGTTAGCGGCGCTGGCTTGGCCTAGCTGCCCGGCCAGTCGCTGCGGTTGATGCGGTGGGGGGCGGAAGGGGTGATGGAAATCAGAACGGGACCATGGTGGCCATGAGCCCGGTACCGGGCTGCCGGGCGGCGACGATCCAGCAGAAGTCGAGCGTATCGAGCCGGAGGTGCTCCCCAGCGTCCCCTGAGCGCCACTGGCCGCCGGCCGTGCCGGTCAGGGTGAGGGTGAACGGCTGACCGTGGCGGCGCGCCCACTCAGTGACGACGTTGGCGACGAGGCGGCCGTCGTGCCCTGCGGTGAGCTCCATGGGGCGCCCGGTCGCCCGGCTGATGTCGAGTCTGTGCATCCAGGTGTCGCGGGTGAAGATGGTATCCACCAGGAAGCCGTAGCGCCATCGCTCGGCATCGAACGGCGGGTCGTTCTTGAGCCGCACGGCCCATCGGACGGGCGCCGGTGTCCGGCGCCTGGCCCGCACGGCCTTGGGGGCCACTGCCGCCAGCCGGCTGACGATCGCGCCGGGCGTCATGGCTGCTCGCTCGCGCACCTGCGTGGCCGACATCTCGTCGATCATCTTTCCGCTTGACCGTTGGCCGGCCGCGCGGAAGTCGTGGGCGAACTGGCGGAACGAGGCCTGCGCCTCGGCCATGCCGAGCACGTGCGCGGCCATCGCCCGCACGTCCCACAGCTCGCACACCGTCGGCTGCGCCCAGTCGCGCGGGGCCAGCGCCTGCAACTGCGCCGCCATCCGGTCGAACTCCGTCGCCGCGAGGATCATCGCCTCCTGGTGCCCCAGAGGCACCGCGACACCTGCGCCGACGGCCGTTGTTCCCGCCATGGCGAACTCCCATCTACCCTTCGGAATTCCGAACACTGTCAGGATAATCGCAGCATTATCGGTTAGAGTCAACTCATGTCCTCGACGACGCCTGCCCGGCCCCGCCGCCGCGACCGCCGCCGTGACCGGCACGAGGCGACCAAGCAGGAGATCCTCGACACTGCCTGGTCCATGGTGCGCGCTGACGGCCTGGCCGCCCTGTCCTTGCGAGCGCTCGCGCATGCCGTCGATATGGAGCCTCAGTCGTTCTATACCTACTTCGCCTCCAAGAACGCTCTCTACGACCGCATGTTCGCCGACGGCAACCTGGAGCTGGCAAGACGGTTCGCTGACGCTGAGATCCCGGACGATGCCCGCAGCGCACTGCGGACCGTCGCCGGCATCTTCCTCGAGTTCGCCGCCCAGGACCAGGCTCGTTATCAGCTCCTGTTCCTGCGCACCATCCCCGGATTCCAGCCATCCCCTGACTCTTATGCGCTGGCCGTGGAGGTTCTCGCGAGCGTCCGCACCACCCTCGCCCGCGCCGGGCTCCGCAATGAAGCCGACTTCGACCTCTGGACCGCGGTAGTCGTCGGCCTAGCCGGCCAGCAGCTCGCCAACGACCCCGGCGGCGACCGGTACATACGCCTCATCGACGACGCCGTCACCATGTTCGCCGACCACATCCTCGGCCCGAGCTGACCCCGCCGCGCTTCCGCAACGCCGCCCGGCAAGCCTGCCGCGATCCGCGGGAGCAGCCCGGGCGATGGTTCAATATCCGTCAGCTGACCGATGTTTCGCGCTGCAATTTGCAGCAGCATTTTTACTGCAACCGGCACCGGGCAGTTCGGTATCGTGCCCCGGCGCCTTGCCCGGGGATCAGGCATGCAGGGTGACCCAGCGCTGCCCCGGATCCAGCTCATTCCGGCTTACCAGGGGACCCGATGAACATGATGGCGCTGACACTCGTCCGGCCGGGCTGCACTAGTGCCGTGTCCGGCCGTCCCGGATTCGCCGCCGCGGCCACGGCCGGCGACCCCGCGGATGAGGACCTGATGACCCGCAGGCAGGTGGCGTCCTTGTTCCAGATGACCTCAGCGGCGGTGGCGTCGTGGGCGCGGCGAGGGCGGCTGCCGGAGGTTCGCGATGAGGCCGGGAAGCCCCGGTACCGGCGCGCCGATGTGGAGGCGCTGTTCCGGAGCGGCGTGAGGCGGAGGGCGCGATGACCGGCAGCCGCCCCAGGATCGCCCCGCCGCCGGTGACCGCGGCCGTCCGGCCGGCCGCCGTGGGGTACCCGGCCCGCCCCGCCCGGTCCGAGGTTCCTGATCCCGCGTCCCCCGGGGAAAGGACCTGAGGTCGCGCCGGGCCAGCCGGGCAAGCTGCCCGGGAGGCAGTGCATACGGTGCGGCGCGGTCGGCACGCACTACCTGACCTGCCCGGGCCTGCGGCTGCCGTCGGGCTACCGGACGGCAGCGGGAACGCATCGCGGCGGCCCGGATCACCCGGACTGGCCCTGCCCGCCACGGCCCTGAGATCTCCCGGCCGGCCCCCGACAGGGCACTGAACCGATAATCACTATCTGTCGTTATATGATTACATAATGTATCGAACTCGGTGAACCGGAGCGCTGGGGAAGCATCTGGACCGAGAGGGGAACGCGATGCGTGACACCTGGACCTGAAGGCCCCGCGGGCGGGCCAGGGGCAATGCCCCTGGCCCCCGCGCTTAGGTTCGCCCCGCAGCGGATGCCCGCAGGCTGGCTCTGGACGCCCGGCAGCAGGAGGCAAGCGCCCAAGGATTGCACCGCCGCCACCGCTATCAGCGGCGCTGCCCACCACTAGAGCGCGTCCCGTAGATCATGGAACAGGGTGGCGGAGCACCAGGGCGCAGCCAGGCCTGCCGGCTGGTCCGGTCCCGGCCTGCCGGCACGGGCCGGGGCCGGGGCGTGGCGGCCGGGACTCGCGGGGGCTGAGTGACGCGGGATCACCCGCCAGGAAACCCGCGGAACCACCCGCCAAGACCTACGGGATACGTCCAGCCCGCGCCGCACAGAATGGCGCCGCCGAGATGATGACCGGACGGCCGTGGACGCGTCAGACCAGTACGCTCCGGTGGCCGGGCGGGGGAGGCGCTCGCGACCGGGAATGCCGCGAGGGTTGCGCCCAGCACCGCTACCGCCGTGGCGACCATTTCGTTGGACGGAAGTTCCATCGTGTTCTCCGGGGTAGGTGAAAGGCGACTTATCCGGCGAAGAAGGAGCAGATTTCCGGGGCGACGGTTTCCGGCTTCCCGCCCCGGTTGGCCGGCCCCGGATCGCCGGAGCCGCCGTGGTCTAGGCCGGGGAACACAGCAGGCCGGCTGTGCGGCAGGGTGCGAACCAGGGCGTCGAACGCGGGCTTGATGAACGCCTGCCAGTTTCATGTCCCCGCCGAGCAGCAGGACGTCGGCAGGGACGTCGGCGAAGGTGGCGGTGGTGCCGGCCATCTCGGCGAGCAGTAGTCCCTCATAATGCAGAGTCGGGGCAAGCTTGCGCATGGTGACATCTTCGCTGGCCGCCTGCGTGTCTTCTTTCTTCATGGCCATGTTGGTGACGGCGACCAGCAGGCGTCGCGGCAGGAGCGCGAGGGCTGGCGGGGCCAGGTCGAGCCCGCGGAGGCTGGTGATCAGAGCGTCTGCCACCTGGCCGCGGGCCATCTCCTGATCGAAGCGGGTCACCCACGCTGTGTACTTGCCTGACTGGTCCATGAGCAGGGCCGGCTCGTAGGCGGCGACCTGGCGGATAGCCGGGAGGACACGGGCGGCCTGCAGGGCGATCAGCGCGCTGACGCTGACCCCGAATACCTTGCCCGCGCCGGATTCGGCCAGGACAGCCGCCAGGTCCTCGATCTCGGTGCGCATGCTGTGGTCAGGTTTGTGACGTCCGGACAGGCCGCGGCCGCGCCGGTCGGGCAGGTAGACGGTGAACGCGTCGGCTAGCGCCCGGGCGAGCCGGGTGTGGCTGCGAGCCGATTCATTGCTGCCGTGCAGCAGCACCACCGCCGGACCCTGGCCGGTCCGCAGATATCCGATCACGGTCCCGTCCGCGGAGGTGACCGAGCCGGTGGTCATCTCGGCGGTCATGTCGGTGGTCTTGCTGGTGTTCATCTCATTCTCCTCGGGTGTTCTTGCTGTGGAATGCGGCCCACTGGCCGACCCATTCGGTGGCGGGGTCATTGATGCGCTGGATGAGCTGGTCGACGAACGCCGCTTCGGTTTCCAGGGTGGCCAGCCGGTACTCTTCCTCGATCAGGAAGAGCCCCGGCACCCCGTCGGCCAGTGACTTCTGGATCAGCGCGCGGATCCCTGCCTGCTGCTGCGCGAGGTAGCCGAGCCGCGTCCGCAGCAGGCGGAGGACCTCCTTCGGGGGAAGGGCGGCGATCAGCGACAGCGCGCTGACGAACGCGGGGTATTCGTGCCGCGGCTGCTCGACTAGCTCGCGCAGCCAGTCCTGGAGCTCATCCCGCCCGGCGTCGGTGAGGGCGTACACGGTCCGCTCGGGCCGCTGCCCGCCGCGGCTGGTTTCCTGCTCAGTGATGAACCCGGCCCTGGCCAGCTGCCCGACGACCATGTACAGCGACCCATGGTTGAACTTGATGCTGCGATCGTCGCCGTGCTCGCGCAGGTTGCGCCCCAGCTCATAGGGGTGCATGGGCTGCTGGCTCAGCAGGGACAGCACGGCCAGCCCCAGCAGGTTGCCGACCTTCCGCTTGGCGGGCTTGTGCTCCTCCTCCGGGACTGCCGATCCGGCCGGGTGGTCAGGCACCGCGTGCCGGGTCATCGAAGGTGGGCGTGCGGCCCGCGGCGTGAGCGCGACGGGCATCGGCGAAAAACTCCCGCGAGCAGATCGCTGACAGCTGCGCGATCCCGCCGCTGTGCACCCGGACCTCGCCGTGGCGGATGTGCCCGGTCAGGCGGATCGTCCGGCCGGGTACAGCGGCGGGGTGGTGGAAGGTCTGCTTGACCGTGCCCCGGCCCGTCCAGGCCAGATCCCGCTGGTCGATGACGGTGTCTTCGCTGACCAGCAGCGTGACGGCCGCGCGGTCCAGGTCCAGGTCGATCTGGATGTCGCCGCCCGGGATGCGCGGTGACCGCAGGTCGATCACGGTCCGGCCGTACCGTGATCGGACCTCGAAGTCGCGGGCCGTGGTCCAGTGGCCCAGCCGCTTCTCCGAGCTGTGGTCGACGTGAATCCGCGCCGGGCGGATCTGCGTGTTCATGACGTTGGTTCCTTCCTGGGGACTCCTATGTTCATAACTGACTATCCACAACTGAATAGTCAATGTCAACTATTTAAGGGCTGATCATCCGCCGGGGCACATGGGGCTCCCCGGCGGGCCCCGGCGGGCTCCTCCTGGCCGGCTGCGCCGTGGCCACCGGGGTCGCGCCGGGAGGTCCGATAGGCAGGTGCCGCCGGACCACCGTCCGGCCGTCACGAATTCCGGCTACTTCCGCTAGAACAGCTTGTCCGACTCCCGTCCTTCCGACCCGCGGGACCGCGCCTTCGCCCGGTGGCTCAACGAGGTGGAGAAGGTCGTCGTCTCGCGCACGCTCACCTCGGCCGGGTGGCGCAACTCCCGCGTCGTCGCGGACGAGCCGGCCGAGATCGTGCGGCAGCTGCGCAAGCAGGAGGGCGGCAACATCGTCGTGCTGGCCAGCAGCATCCTCATCCGCGCCTTGCTGGAGGCCGGGGAGCTTGACCGCCTCAGCATCACCTTGTGCCCGGAGCTGGTCGGCGCGGGCGCCTGCTTCTTCGGCGACGGGCCGGGCTCGTCCTGGTCCCTGGCCGAGGCGACGCCCACCAGCAGCGGGGCGCTCTGCCTGCGCTACGACCTGATCCGGCCGGGGACCGCGGGCACAGCCGGGCCCGGTGTCGAGCGCTGAGTTTCCGCTCCGACCTACGTCCAAACAGATGAGCGGGCCGCAAGGCCGGCGCACTCGTGAGAGGAAGACCGATGAATGACCGTTCTCGCTGGATCGCCCTGGTGGTGTTGTGCACGGGGATGCTGATGATCGTGCTGGACATGACGATCGTCAACGTGGCGCTGCCGTCGATTCAGGCTGACCTCGGGTTCTCCCAGGCGGGGCTGGCCTGGGTGGTGAACGCGTACCTGATCGCGTTCGCCGGGCTGCTGCTGCTGGCCGGGCGGCTGGGCGACCTGGCCGGACGAAGGGACGTGTTCCTGGCCGGCCTGGCCACCTTCACCGTCGCGTCGTTGCTGTGCGGGCTGGCGGCGAACCGGGAGATGCTGGTCGCGGCGCGGTTCCTGCAGGGCCTGGGCGGGGCGCTCACCTCCGCGGTCATCCTCGGCATGATCGTGACCATGTTCCCCGGGCCCCGTGAGCAGGCCAAGGCGATCGGGGTGTTCGCGTTCGTCGCGTCGGCGGGCGCGGCGGTCGGGCTGCTGGCCGGCGGGATCCTCACCCAGCTCCTCAACTGGCACTGGATCTTCTTCGTTAACCTGCCGGTCGGCGCGGCCACCGCCGTCGCGGCCCTGCGGGTGATCGAGCGCGACCGCGGCGCCGGATACCGGGCGGGCGCCGACGTGCCCGGCGCGCTGCTGATCACCGCGGCGATGATGCTCGGCGTCTTCACGATCGTGGATCCGGCCGCCCAGCGGGGCTGGCTGGCGCCGGAGACGCTCGGCCTGGGCGCAGGCTCGCTGGTCCTGCTCGGCGCGTTCATCGTCCGGCAGCGCACGGCGCGCAACCCGCTGATGCCGCTGCGCATCTTCTCCTCCCGCAACGTGACGGGCGCGAACCTGGTCCAGGTGCTGGGCACCGCGGGGATGTTCGGAATGTTCTTCCTCGGCTCGCTGTACCTGCGCCAGGTCCTGGGGTATGACCCGCTGCGCATCGGCCTGGCGTTCCTGCCGGTCGCGGTGGTGATGGGGGCGCTTTCTGTGCGGTACACCGACCGGCTGGTGATGCGGTTCGGCGCCCGCACGCTGATGTTCCCCGGTCTCGGCCTGATCGCCGCCGGGCTGGCCCTGTTCGCCCTGGCCCCGGCCGCCGCCGGCGGCGGGACGTACTGGAGCCACGTCTTCCCGGTCACCGTGCTGATCGGCACCGGCGCGGGCTTGTGCTTCCCGGCGCTGATGACGCTGGCCATGTCCAGCGCCACGCCGCAGGACGCGGGCCTGGCCTCGGGCCTGGTGAACACGACCGCTCAGGTCGGCGGCGCCCTGGGGCTCGCCGTGCTGGCCACCGTGTCCGCCTCCAGGACCAGCGCGCTGACCGCGCAGGGCCGCCCGGCCGCGGTGGCCCTGACCGACGGCTACCACCTGGCCTTCTGGATCGCGTTCGGCCTGGTGATCGCGGCCATCGCCGTCGCCGCCACCCTGCTGCGCCCGCAGCCCGCGCTCCCGCCGTCGCCCGAGCAGGCGGCGCCCGAGCTCGTCTCGGCCGGCCAGCTGGGCGGTGACGACGCCACGATGACGGCCTAACGTGGTGTTATGGACCGTCTGCTGGCCGGCCGCGAGTACGCGAGCCATCTCACCGATGCTGACCTCAGCCTGCTCGCCGGGGTGGACGGGGCGCCTGCGCCGGCCGCTCAGGCGGGCGGCGACCCGGTGGATGCCTCGCGGCTGCGCGGCGATCCGGACGCGCTGCTGAGGTTGCTTGAGCATCCCGGCGTGTTCCGCGCGGTGATCGGGCCGGATGCGTCCCGCGGATGGGCGGTCGCGGCGTCCCCGTTCCTGGTGTTCGCCGTGCTCGTCCAGCAAGCCGCCGCCGAACTGGCCTCGATGGACCACGTGCCGGAACGCACCGGGCTGCGCCAGCGAGTGCCGTTGTTCGACGCGCCCGCGCTGCGGGACTTCCTGGGCGAGCCGGCCAGGAGGCTGTTCCTGGCCGAGCTGCTGGCCTCCTTCACCCGGGTGGCCAGCGGCCGGTACCGGGTCCGGGTCGGCCGGCCGGATGCGGACCCGGCGGTTCAGCGAGCTCGACCCGGTGCGGCTGGCCGGGCTGCTCGACGCGGTTCCCGAGGCCGAACGGCCCGGCATCTACCGCCGGCTCGGCGACGCGACGCTGTTCCTGACCGGGGTGTTCCCCGACTACGCGATCACGCGCGCCCTCGGCCCGGTCGACGCCGGCCGGCTGCTCCGCGCCGCCCGCCTCCCGTCGGCGCAGCAGGAGCGCCTGGCCGGTTCGCCGGCCATGGAGCTGTGGGAGTACCTCGGGGCCCGCTGGTACCGCGCCGCCCGCGAGCTGGCCCCGGCCGCCACCGCGCGGATCGTGGTGGTCGGCGACGTGGCGGGCCGGTTCCAGCAGGCCCGGCGCGTGCTCAACCACCTCGCCGACCGGTACCTGCTTTCGTCGGACCAGCCCTGGTTCGAACAGCCCAGCTTCTGACCGCGCACCCGGCCGGGCATGCCAGGGCACCGGCTGCCCAATTCCTAGTGGTCGCGGGGGGATTGCCCGGGTCCGGCTGGCCAGGTTAGGCTCTTGAGCAAGGCAGTTGTGCGGCTCCGGCTGGGTAGCCGGGCTGCTGGCCGCGGGGCTGGGCGCGGTCTCATCGGATTACTGACCAGGTCCACCCGGGAGGCCGCGTGCGCGCTCATGCCCAGCCCGACGGCCGGCCCGACAGCCGGCCCGACAGCCGGGGAGACAGCAACGTCACGGACGCGATGTAGCGCTGGGCAAGATGGCCACCAACTCAGGGCGGCGCGCGCTCGCGACAGGGCTGACGGGCCGTCGTCGCGAATGCGGCCTGCTCGACCGGCTTGCCGACGCTGTCCGGGCCGGTGACAGCCGGGCGCTGGTGATGCGCGGTGACCCGGGAGTGGGCAAGACCGCGCTGCTGGATTACCTGGCCGGGCGGGTGCCGGAGTGCCGGCTGGTGCGCGCGGCGGGGGTTCAGTCGGAGATGGAGCTGGCCTTCGCCGGGCTGCATCAGCTGTGCGCGCCGATGCTGCCCCACCTGGACGTGATCCCGGTGCCGCAGCGGGAGGCGCTGCGGACCGCGTTCGGCCTCAGCGCCGGCCCGCCGCCTGACCGGTTCCTGGTCGGCCTGGCCGTGCTGAGCCTGCTGTCGGAGGTGGCCGGGGAACAGCCGCTGATCTGCCTGGTCGATGACGAGCAGTGGCTGGACCAGGCCTCGGCGCAGGCGCTGGGGTTCGTGGCGCGGCGGCTCGCCGCCGACCCGGTGGGCCTGGTCGTGGCGGCCCGGGTTCCGGGTAACGAACTGGCCGGGCTGCCGGAGCTCGTGCTGGAGGGCCTGCCGGACGATGACGCGCGGGCGCTGCTTGACGCGGCGCTGGCCGCACCGCTGGACGCGCGGGTCAGGGACCGGATCGTCGCCGAGACGCAGGGGAATCCGCTGGCGCTGCTCGAGCTGCCGCGCGGGCTGACCCCGGCCGAGCTGGCGGGCGGGTTCGCGCTGCCCGGCGTGGCGCCGCTGCCGGGCCGGATCGAGGCCAGCTTCCGGCGGCAGCTCGACGGCCTGCCGCCTGATTCCCGGCGGCTGCTCCAGCTGGCGGCGGCCGATCCGTCCGGCGACCCGGTGCTGGTGCGGCGGGCGGCCGGGCGGCTGGGGATCCCGCTGCAGGCGGGGGCCGCGGCCGCCGACGCGGGCCTGGCGGAGTTCGGCGTGCTAGTCAGGTTCCGGCATCCGCTGCTGCGCTCGGCGGCCTACCGGTCGGCGCCCGCTGCGGACCGGCGGGCCATGCACGGCGCACTGGCCGAGGTCACCGACCCGGTGGCCGATCCGGATCGGCGGGCCTGGCACCGGGCCCAGGCCGCACCCGGGCCGGACGAGGAGGTCGCGGCGGAGCTCGAGCATTCGGCGGGCCGGGCGCAGGCCCGCGGCGGCCTGGCCGCGGCCGGAGCGTTCCTGGAGCGCTCGGTGCTGCTGACGGTCGATCCAGCGCGCCGGGCCGAACGCACGCTGGCGGCGGCGCAGGCCACCCTGCGGGCCGGCGCGTTCGGCAAGGCCGCCGACTTGCTGGTCACGGCCGAGGCCGGGCCGCTTGACGAGCTGCAGAGCGCCCGGGTTGACCTGCTCCGCGGGCAGATCGCGTTTGCCTCTGGCCTGGGCAGCGACGCTCCTCCGCTGCTGCTCAAGGCGGCCAAGCGGCTCGAGCCGCTCGATCTCGGCCTGGCGCGCGAGACCTATCTGAGCGCATGGATGGCGGCGCTGTTCGCCGGGCGTTTCGCCGGGGCCGGCGACCTTATGGAGGTCTCCCGCGCCGCCCGGGGCCTGCGGCCTGCGCACCCTCCGCGGCCGGTGGACCTGGTGCTTGACGGCCTGACGTCCCTGGTCACCGACGGGCCGGCCGTCGCGGCAGCGGCGTTGCGGCAGGCCGCGAGCGCCTTTGCCGGCGCAGGTATCTCCGGCGCTGGTATCTCCGGTGCTGGCATCACCGTGGAAGAAGAGATCAGGTGGGGCTGGTGCGCTCAGGCGGCCGCCAGCGCGGTGTGGGACGATGACCGCTGGCGCGTGATGCTGCTGCGGCAGGTCCAGCTCGCCCGTGACGTCGGCGCACTCGACCAGCTGCCGATCGACCTGGGCGCCCTGGGCACGGACGCGGCGTGGAGCGGTGATTTCACCGCGGCCGAGGCCCTGATCGCGGAGACCGACGCGGTCTGCGCGGCAACCGGGAGCCGCAGCGCGCCCTTCGCCGCCATGCTGCTCGCTTCGCTGCGCGGCAGCCGGGCCGAGGCCGCCTCGCTGTTCGAGGCCACCATCGCCGAGGCCGCGGCCGGGGGGCAGGGGATCGCGGTGACCTACGCGCACTGGGCGGCCGCGGTGCTGGCCAACGGCCTCGGCCGTTACGCCGACGCACTGGCGGCGGCCCAGCAGGCCAGCCAGGACACGCCCGGACTCTACATGTCCGTGTGGGCGCTGCCCGAGCTGATCGAGGCCGCCGTGCACACCGGGAACACGCACCTGGCCGGTGGTGCGCTCGTGCGGCTGGCGGAAACGACGCAGGCCGGCGGGACCGACCTCGGGCTGGGCCTCGAGGCGCGCTCGCGGGCGCTGCTGAGCGAGGGCAAAGCCGCCGAGGACTGCTACCGCGAGGCGATCGAGCGGCTGGGCCGTACCCGGCTCCGCCCGGAGCTGGCCCGCGCGCACCTGCTCTACGGCGAATGGCTGCGCCGCGCGGGCCGCCGCGCCGACGCCCGCGTCCAGCTGCGGGCCGCGCACGAGATGCTGGCCGGGATGGGGGCCGAGGCATTCGCCGAACGGGCCAGGCGCGAGCTGCTGGCTACCGGGGAGACGGTGCGCAAGCGGGCGGTCGAGACGGTTAACGCGCTCACCGCGCAGGAGGCGTCGATTGCCCGGCTGGCGCGCGACGGCCGGACCAACCCGGAGATCGGCGCGCAGCTGTTCCTGTCCGCCCGCACGGTGGAGTGGCACCTGCGCAAGGTGTTCGCCAAGCTCGGGATCAGCTCGCGCCGGGAGCTGCCCGGTGCGCTGTCCGGTCTCGGGCAGGCGGACCTCGGTCAGTGACCGGCGATCTGGCCGCCGTCGATGTGCAGGATCTCCCCGGTGATGTAGGGCGATGCCTCCAGGAACAGGATGCCGCCGACGATGTCGCTGATCTGGCCCGCCCGCCCGAGCGGGGGGAGCCGGCCGCCGAGCGCGTGCGGGTCGTAGCTTTCCGGCGGATGCATCGGCGTCTGGATAATGCCAGGCGAGACGGCGTTGACCCGGATGCCGCGGGAGGCGTACTCGACGGCTAGCGACTTGGTGGCCGAGGCCAGGCCGCCCTTGGTGAGGGAGGTCAGGACCGAGGGCACGCCGGAGTCGGCGTAGTCGGCGAGGGTGGTCGTGATGTTGACGACGTGGCCGCCGCCTCCGGTGAGCATCTCGGCGATGGCGCGCTGGGTCAGCTGGAAGAACCCGGTGAGGTTGACGCCGGTCACCAGGGCGTAGTCCGCGGCGGTGTAGTCGGTGAACGGCTTGGCCACGAACACCCCGGCGTTGTTGATCAGCGTGTCGACGCGGCCGAAGCGTTCCAGGGCCCCGCCGATGATCCGTTCGGCCGTTTCGGGCTTGGCGACGTCGCCGTCTACGGTCAGCACCTCCGGGTCCTGGGCCGGCTTGATCGTGCGCGCGTTGGCCACCACCCCCCAGCCCTGCCGGCGGTAGGCCGCGACCAGGGCCGCGCCGATGCCCTGGGAGCCGCCGGTGATGACCGCGACCTTGCGGCCGGCCCGGTTCACGGCGTGCTGGCCGCGGGCGCCCGGGAGTTCCCCGGGTCGCTGGGGTGCGGTGACAGCGGCGTGGTGTCCACGGTCAGCCAGGAGGCCAGCGGCAGCGCCCGCAGGATCGCCTCCATCTCGGCCGCGTCGCGGGCCTGCCACAGGCCCAGCGCCTGCCCGCGGCCCGGCAGCGCCCAGAGCCGGAGCAGGTGTCCCTGGCCGGCCAGCTCATGCGTGCGCTCGGCCTCGCGGGCCTTGGCGTCCGCTTCCGCCTGGGCGGCGGTGCCCGGCGGGACGGTGAGGGTGAAGGTGGTCAGGAACTCCGCGGCGAAGCCGGCCGGCGGCGGCGGCAGGTCCGGGGCCGGGTCGTTCGGGTGCGGGGCGAGCGGGGTGACCTCGTCGGTGCGCCACACCCGCAGCGGCATCGAGACCAGGACGTCCTCGAGCTGGCCGCCGTCGCCGGCGGCGAACAGCCCGAGCGTGCGCCACTCGCCCGGCTGCAGCGGAGGGCGCCACAGCCGCAGCAGGTGCCCCTGGGCCGCCAGCTCGCGCGAGTGCGCGGCCTCCCGGGCGCGGATGTCGGTCACGGCCTGTTCCGGCGTTCCGTCCGGAACGCGGGTGGTCATGCTGACGAGATATTCCACTGCGATCACCCGCTGATGACTAGTTGCTGGCCGCCGTCGATGTCGTAGGTGGCGCCGGTCAGCGCGGTGTTGGTCATGATGTGCACGGCGAGGGCGGCGATGTCGGCCGGCCCGATCACGCCCGTGCATCACGGTGTCCCGGCTCCGGTCGGCTCGCGGGTGGCCGCGATCTGGCCGCGGAGCGCCTTCAGCGCGTCGGCGTAGATCTCCGAGAAGGTGGGGAAGGGCTGGATGACGTCGCGCAGGACGTCGAGCGGCACCCGGGCGCGGATGGCCAGCGTGGCCTGCTGCAGCCACTCCCCGGCCTCGGGGCCGAGCGCGTGGGCGCCGGTCAGCCGCTCGCCGTCGGACAGCAGGGTCAGGAAGCCGTTCGACTCGGCGTAGGCGTGGGTGTAGGTGGCCGTCTTGGCCACCTCGGACAGCCGGGCGGTGGCGCTGAACCTGGCCTCGGTGGCGCCCACGGAGGCGGCCTGCGGGTCGGTGTAGACGACGTCCGGGATGGACTCATAGTGGGCCTCGCGGGGTTCGCCGAGGATGTTCGAGGCGACGACCTCGCCCTGGTACTTGCCGACGTGGGTCAGCAGCCGCACGCCGGTGACGTCGCCGACGGCCCACAGGTTCTCCCCGGCGCGCAGGCGCGCGTCGACCGGAATGCCGTGCGGGCCCCCCTCGACGCCGACCGTCTCCAGGCCGGCGGGCATCCGGGGGCGCCGGCCCGTGGCCACGAGCAGCCGGTCGCCGCGCAGCTCGCGGCCGTCGTCGAGGGATAGGACGTAGTCATCGTCCTCGCGCCGCGCGGCGATCGCGTGCACGCCGAGGGCGAGCTCGATGCCGTCGCGCCGCAGCACCTCGCCGAGGGCCTCGCCCAGCGGCGCGGGCTCGCGGGCGAGGACGTGCCCGGCGCCCTCGACGAGGGCCACCTCCCCGCCGAGGCGGCGCACGGCCTGGGCCATCTCGGCCCCGACCGCCCCGCCGCCGAGTATCAGCAGCCGCCGCGGGACGGCCTTCATCCCGGTCACCTCGCGGTTGCTCCAGACGCCTGCCAGCTCGCGCAGGCCAGGGACCGGCGGCACGACCGGATCAGCGCCGGTCGCCACGACCACGTGCCGCGCGGTGTGGCGCACGCCGTCGACCTCCACCGCGCCGGGTCCGGCCAGCCGGCCGGTGCCGCGCAGCAGGTCGATGCCCTGGCTGGCCAGCCAGCGTTCCTGCCCGGCGTCGGAATAGCCGGACACCATGAAGTCACGCCAGGCCAGCGCCGCCTCGACGTCGACCTGCGCGGTGGCCCCCACCTCGCGCGCGGCCTGCACCGCCTCGCCGGGGCGCAGCAGCGTCTTGGACGGGATGCAGGCATAGTAGGAGCATTCGCCCCCGGCCAGCTCCCGCTCGACCACGGCCACCCGCAGGCCGCCGTCGGCCAGGGCGCCGGCGCAGTGCTCGCCCGGCGAGCCGGCGCCCACGACGATTACGTCGTACTCGGTGCTCACGGTGCCTCCTTAACCGGCCTGGGCCGGGTCCCCGAGCCGCAGCTCATGAGCTGCGGTTCCATTCCTGTTGATGTCGTTACCCTGGTCCCGCCCGCGTGACTCACGGCACGGTGAGGATCAGCTTGCCGGTGTTCTCGCCGGCGAACAACCTGGGCAGGGCGTCGGGGAAGGCGCGCACACCGCCCTGGCGGATGTCTTCTGGCGAGATGAGCTGCCCGTCGCGCAGCCAGCCGGCCAGCTCGGCCCGGGCCTCGGCGTAGCGGCCGGCGTAGTCGGGGGTGAGAAACCCGGTCATCGAGCCGCGGGCGGAGATCAGCTCCAGGTAGTTGGCCGGCCCGCTGGCCTGCTGCGCGTTGTACTGCGAGACGCCGCCGCTGAGCACGATCCGCGCACCCCGCGCCAGGTGCGTGAGCACCGCGTCGAGGATGTCCCCGCCGACGTTGTCGAAGAACACGCCGACGCCGCAGGGCGCGTGCTCCCGCAGTGCGCGGCCGACGTCCTGGGCCCGGTAGTCGATGGCCACGTCGAAGCCGAGGGCGGTGATCCAGCGGCATTTCTCCGGGCCGCCCGCGATCCCGATCACCCGGCACCCCT
The DNA here is from genome assembly GCA_963722275.1 of uncultured Actinomycetes bacterium. Lineage (GTDB taxonomy): Bacteria > Actinomycetota > Actinomycetes > Streptosporangiales > Streptosporangiaceae > Palsa-504. The sequence continues at coordinate 403,687 of CAVRMX010000016.1, forward strand.
TGATCTTGGCGATCTGCCCGGCGATGCTCCCGACGGCACCGGCCGCTCCCGAGACGACAACCGTGTCGGCCTCGGTCAGGCGGCCCACGTCGAGCAGCCCGAAGTACGCGGTCAGGCCGGTGGTGCCGAGCGCCCCGAGGTAGGTGGGCAGCGGCACGAGCAGCGGGTCGAGCTTGGTCACGCCCGTCCCGTCGGAGCACGCGAACTCCTGCACGCCGAACGCGCCGTACACATGCTCCCCGACCGCGAACCCCGGATGCCGCGAGGCCGCCACCCGCCCGGCCGCGCCGGCTTCCATCACCGCGCCGATCGCGACCGGCTCCCGGTAGGAGGCGTCGATCCAGCGGCGCATCGCGGGATCGACCGACAGGTACGAGACCGCGACCACGAATTCCCCGGGACCGGGCACCGGGACCGGCTCCGTGGTCAGCTCCCAGTCGGAGGGGACCGGCAGGCCGAACGGCCGGGCGGCGAGCCGCACCTGATGGTTGACTGACTTGATCATCGGGACCGGCTCCCTCGCTTCAGTCGGCGTCAAGGGCTGGCACCACGGTCTCGCTCCGGGGCGCCCGGTCGCGCCCGTGAGTACCCTGGCCGGTGCCCTGGTCTCCGGCCCGGGCCGTCCCGTGTTGACGCAATCAGATGGTTGCTATAAGATGGCAACTGTTCGGTTGCTACTAGCTGGAGGCTGCCATGGGTTTTCCTGATCGCATTCAGCGGACCGTGGAGCTCGCTCACCCGCCGGACGCGGTGTGGGCGGCGCTCACCACGGCCGAGGGCCTGGCTGCCTGGTTCGGCCACGAGGCGACGATCGACCTGCGTCCGGGCGGGGCGGCCCGGATGAGGTGGACCGACGGGCCCGCGGTCGACATGCGGGTGGAGCGGGTGGAGGAGCCGGCGGTGTTCGGCTTCACCTGGCAGATCTACGAGCTGCCCGAGGACGATCCGCGCCGTACCTACGTCGAGTTCACCCTCGAGCCGGCCGGCCCGGGCACCCGGCTGACGGTGACCGAGACCGGGTTCGCCCAGCTGCCGGAGGAGGCCTACCGCAAGGCGTACGACGCCCACACCCAGGGCTGGGCGAGCGAGCTTGGCGAGCTGGCCAGCCACCTCGATGCCGCCTGAAATCAAGGCGAGCGCTGACCTTGAGGCAAGCACCGACCTTGAGGCGGTCGCCGAGCAGGTCTTCACTGCCCTGGCCGACCCGAGCCGACGCGCCATCTTGGCCGCGCTGGCCTCGGAGGGGCCGGCCACGGCCACGGACCTGGCCGCCCGGCTGCCGATCACCCGGCAGGCGATCGCCAAGCACCTGGCGCTGCTGGCCGAGGCCGGCCTGGTCACAGCCGAGCACGGCGAGCGGCGCCGGGTACGGTACCGGCTCCGCTCCGCCCCGATGCAGGTGGCGCAGCAGTTCCTGGCCGCGCTGGCCCGCGACTGGGACGGCCCGCTCGGCGCGCTGCGGGACCACCTCGACCGGTCCGCGCGCGAGCCCCCCGCGACCCGCATCACGAAACCCGATGAAAGGCGGACACCACCATGAAGACCCCCCCGATCGTCACCGCGCAGGAGTGGGAGGCAGCGCGCCAGCAGCTGCTCGTGAAGGAGAAGGAGCTGACCCGCGCCAGGGATGCGCTGGCCGCGGAGCGCCGGCGGATGCCGTGGCTGGCGGTCGAGAAGGACTACGAGTTCGACGGACCTGCGGGTAAGGCGAGCCTGCTTGAGGTGTTCGAGGGCCGCCGTCAGCTGATCGTCTACCGCGCCTTCTTCGAGCCCGGCGTGATCGGCTGGCCCGACCACGCGTGCCACGGCTGCTCCATGATGGCCGATCAGGTCGCTGACGTCCGCCACCTGAACGCCCGCGACACCACGTTCGCCTACGCCTCGCGCGCCCCGCAGCCGGACATCGCCCGCCTGAAGGAGCGGATGGGCTGGACGATGCCCTGGTACACCATCACCAGCGAGTGGGACGTCGACCACGGCGTGGACCAATGGCACGGCACGAACGCGTTCTTCCGCGATGGCGACCGGGTGTTCCGCACCTACTTCGTCAACAACCGCGGCGACGAGGCGCTCGGGAGCACCTGGAGCTACCTCGACCTGAGCGCGCTCGGGCGGCAGGAGACGTGGGAGGACTCGCCCGACGGCTATCCCCAGACCGCACCGTACGACTGGTGGAACTGGCACGACGAATACGACCATCCCGAGCTGGCGCAGGGGCCGATGCGCGCGGCCGCCAACGCGGACTAGGCGGGTGCGTCCAGGTGCCGCCGGCGACGTCGCAGGGCCTGGTGGAACTCGCGCCGGGAGCTGACATCCCGCTGCTCTGAGATGCTGGGTGCCATGACGTCATTCTGGGCCCTGGCGGTCGCTCGCGATGAGCTTTCCCGGACCGCGCTGGTCGAAGGTCCCGTGCCCGCGATCGGCGACGGCGAGGCCCTGCTGCGCGTCGACCGGGTGGGCCTGACCGCGAACAACGTGACGTACGCGGTGCTGGGCGAGTCCTTCCGTTATGACGCCAGCCCGCACCGCGCCCCGCTGCCGTCGCCGTACAACGCCTACACGCTGACCACCGGCGACGCGGCGTACCAGGCCGATCACGAGGACCTGCTCATCTTGTACCGGCCGCTCTTCTTCACCTCGTTCATGCTGGCCGACCGGCTGGAGGACAACGACTGGTTCGGCGCCGAGGCGCTCGTGCTCTCGTCGGCGTCGAGCAAGACGGCCTACGGCACCGCGTTCCTGCTGCGCGGGAAGGCCCCGCGGCTGGTCGGTCTCACCTCGGCCCGCCACGTGGCCTTCACCGAGAGCCTGGGCTGTTATGACCGGGTGCTGCCCTACGAGGCGGCGGATCAGCTCAGCCCGGACGTCGCCGCGGCCTACCTGGACTTCGCCGGCCGCGCCGATGTCCGGTCCAGGATCCGCGACCACCTGGGCGCGCGGCTGGTGCACGACGCGGTCGTCGGCCTCACCCACCAGGAACAGTCCGGCGTGCAGGCGCTCGACGGCCCGCGCACCACCGTCTTCTTCGCCCCCGACCAGATGCGTAAGCGCTCCGCCGACTGGGGCCGCGAAGGCCTGGACGCGCGTTTCGCGCAGGCGTGGCGAGGTTTCGCGGCCGCCGCAGAAGGCTGGGTCAACGTGGTCCGCCACCGCGGCCACGACGCGCTGCGGGAGGTCTGGCTCGACGTCCTGGCCGGCCGCAGCGAGCCCCGGACCGGTCACGTGGTGACCTTCTGACGCGCATTCCCGCCCGGCGCGCCTAAGACGTGTCCCGTCGATCTTGGCGGGTGGTTGCGCAGGTTTCCTGGCGGGTGACCCCGCGTCACTCAGCCCCCGCGAGTCCCGGCCGCCACGCCCCGGCCCCAGCTGAGTGTCTCAGCGTGGAACAGGGGTAAGGGGCTGGACGCGGTACGCTCCGCGCAACGATGCCGTCCGTCACCGGAGGACTTCATGTCAGCAGGCGCCGGCCAGGCCGACGACTCAGCTCCAGCTCAGCTGGAGAACTGGCATCATGACGTGGTCGCGCGCATCGACGGCTGGGGCTGGATCCGCACGCTGAACGACCAGCTGACCGCGGTGCTCGGGCCGTGGCGCGAAAGGCACCAGGACAACCCGGTCCTCGAGCTGATGCACGGCGGCCGGTGGCTCGGCCACCCGCTGCATCCGGCCCTGTCCGACCTGCCGATCGGGCTGTGGGCCGGCGCCCTGATCCTGGACGTCACCGACCGCGACCCGCCCCCCGGGCGCAGCCTCGGCCCGGCGGGCCTGTTCAGCGCGGCCGGCATCGCGGCCGCCGTGGCGACCGCCGCGACCGGGGTGGTCGACTGGACCGTCAGCGACGACGAGGATCGCCGGCTCGGCTTGTTCCACGGGGTGCTCAACACGGCGGCCCTCGGGCTGCAGGGCATGTCGCTGGCGGCCCGGCTGGCCGGCCACCGGCACACGGCCCGCGGGCTGGGCGCGGCCAGCCTGGCCGTTACCGGCGGCGCCGCCTACCTCGGCGGCCACCTGGTGTTCGCCAAGGCGGTGATGGTCAGCCGGGTGGCCGGGGCCGACGGGCCGCGGCGCTGGGTCCGGGTGATCGAGGAAGCCGAGATGCCGGACGACGTGCCGACCGGCGTGCAGGCCGACGGACGGCAGATCCTGCTGTACCGGCACGACGGAACCCTCTACGCGCTCGACAACCTGTGCAGCCACGCCGCCGGCCTGCTCAGCCGCGGCACGGTCGAGGGCCTGACCGTGACCTGCCCGCTGCACGGATCGCAGTACTGCCTGGCCGACGGCTCCGTCCGCCGCGGCCCGTCCCATCAGCCGCAACCCGTGCTGCGCACCCGGGTCCGCAACGGCTGGGTCGAGGTGCGCGGCAATCAGCCCGCCCCCCGGCGCCCCGGCAACGGAAGGAAATAGTCATGGCCTATGTCATCGTCGCCAACCTCGACGACCTGGAGCCGGGCGAAACCCTGTTCGTCGAGGGGCTGCGCGAGCCGATCTGCCTGGTGCGGCTGGACGACGAGGACGTCCGGGCGGTGCACAACACCTGCACTCACCAGCAGCAGCCCCTGCACGAGGGCACCGTGCAGGACGACGACACCCTGGTCTGCGCGTCGCACAACTCGCGGTTCGACCTGAGCACCGGCGAGTCGGTCGGCATTCCCGAAGTGCCCACGCTGCCGGTCTACGCCTGCAAGGTCGAGGGCGACGCGATTCTCGTCGACATCGACCAGCAGCTCAACGACGCCCCCATCCCGCACCGCCCGTACCACTGACGGCCGCCGGGGGCTACTATCCGCCTGGTGAGCCCTCTGGACATGCTGGTGAACCGCCTGCCGGACGGCGCGGTGCGGACCGACTCCGAGACGCTGCGCGAGCGGGCCATCGACTCGTGGACGCTGGCGCTGCTGCGGCGGGCGCGGGGCGACGAGCTCCCGGTCCCGGCCGCGGTGGTCTTCCCGGCGAGCACCGAGGAGGTGGCCACGGTCCTGGCCTGGGCGTCGCAGACGGCCACGGCGGTGATCACCCGCGGCGGCGGCTCCGGGGTATGCGGCGGGGCGCAGGCCGACGCCGGCTCGGTCGTCCTTGACCTGACCCGGATGAACAAGATCACCGGCATCGACCAGGTGTCACAGGTCGCGCACGTCCAGGCCGGGGTGCGCGGCGACCAGCTGGAAGACGCCCTGGCCGGGCACGGGCTGACGGCGGGGCACTACCCGCAGTCGCTGGCGATCTCCACGGTGGGCGGCTGGATCGCCGCGTCGTCGGCCGGGCAGGCCTCCACCGGGTTCGGCGCCATCGAGGACGTGCTGCTCGGGCTGACCGCGGTCCTGCCGCAAGGCGAGATCCTGCGCTGCCGGCCGGTGCCGCGCTCGGCCGCCGGGCCGGACCTGCGGCGGCTCCTGGTCGGGTCCGAGGGGACCCTCGCGGTGGTCACCGAGGCGACGCTGGCCTGCCGGGCCCGGCCGGCCGGCTGGGACTGGCTGGCCTTCGGCTTCCCCGCATTCGAGGACCTCGCCACCGCGCTCAGGGACACCCGGCGGGCCGAGACCGGCGCCGCCGTCCTGCGCGGGTACGACGAGACCGACGCCCAGCTTGGCTTCGGGGCGCTCGGCCACCCCGGCGGGTGCGTCGGGCTGGCCGGGTTCCCGGCCGGCCTGCCGGGCCTGGACGCCAGGAAGCGCGCGGCCGCCGAGACGTTCAGGCAAGCCGGGGCCTCGGCCGAGCTCGGCGCCGGGTACGGGGAGCACTGGTGGCAGCACCGCAACGACGCCGTGAACACGTACGCCCAGATCATGGGGCCCGAGCGCGCGTTCGGCCCGGGGGTGATCGTGGACACCATGGAGGTGGCCGGGCTGTGGTCCGCCGTCCCGCGGCTGTACCACGACATCAAGGCGGCCCTGGCCGCGCACGCGCAGGCGGCCGGCTGCCACCTGTCCCACCTGTACCCGTCCGGCTCGTCGCTGTACTTCACGTTCCTGATCAGCGGCGCCGACGACCGGGACGCCGAGGCCAGGTACCGCGCCGCCTGGGATCAGGCCGCGGATAGCTGCGCCGCCGCGGGCGGGACCGTCACCCACCATCACGGCGTCGGGCGGCTGAAGGCGAGGTTCCTCGCCGCGGAACTCGGCGAAACGGGAGTAGACGTCCTGACCAGGATCAGGGCCGCCCTCGACCCCGCCGGGATCATGAACCCGAACGGCCTGCGGCCATGACCAGCCCCTTCGGCCCGCTCGTCCTCATCGCCAACCCGCGGGCCGGACGCGGCCAGGTGGAGGCGGCGCTGCCGCAGGTCGAGAACGTCCTGCGCAGCCAGGGGCTGGACTACCGCATCGTGCGGACCACCCATCCCGGCCACGCCACCGAGGCCGCCAGGGACGCACTGCGGAACGGCGAGCGCTACCTGGTCGCGGCGGGCGGCGACGGCACCGTCCACGAGGTGGTCAACGGGATGATCTCCGGCGGCCGGCCGCTGGCGCCTGACGCCGTGCTCGGGGTGGTGGCGGCCGGTTCCGGGTGCGATTTCGTCCGGTCGTTCGGCCTGCCAGGCGACGCGGTGCAGGCCGCCTCGCACCTGGCCGGGGACCGCGTCCTGGCCATCGACGTGGGCACCGTCACCTGCCGGGACGGCGACGCCGAAACGACCAGGCACTTCGTCAACGTCGCCGAGGCGGGCCTGGGCGGCGCGGTGGTGGCCCGGGCGGCCGGGCTCGACGGCATCGGCCGGTTCCTCGGCGCCGCCCGGTACGCCTGCGGTTTCTGGCTCACCCTGCCGGGCTTCCGCCCGGCGGCGGTGCGGCTCGACGCCGACGGCCAGCCGTTCGCCTGGCGGGCGTTCAACGTGGTCGTGGCGAACTGCCGGTTCTACGGCGGCGGCATGCAGATCTCGCCGAAATCCGACCCCGGCGACGGCCTGCTCGACGTGCTCGTCATGACCGGGCCGAAATCCGACTCCTTCACCACGCTGCCGAAGGTGTACCGGGGCACCCACCTGCCGCACCGCAACATCGCCGAGCTCCGGGCCTCCCGGCTGCACGTCGACGCGGGCCGGCCCTTCCCGGTCGAGGCAGACGGGGAACTGCTGGGCACGACGCCCGCCTCGTTCGGGATCATTCCCGGAGTCCTCCGCCTGAAGGTGTGAGCCCGAGGGACGCGTCGCGGGTGGTCAGCCGGGTCCGGCGGACGAATATGTCCTCGTCGGTGAGGGCCATCTCACGGCTGCGGGCCAGGGCCACCTCGACGCCCAGGACCGGCAGGGTGCCCGCCGCGGGCTCGCCGAGCGACCGGTCCTGGCTGATCAGGCGGACGGCCTCCCGCCAGTCGTCGCCGTAGCGCTGCACCAGCCGGGCGGCCGTCCGCGGCGGCAGGCCCAGCCGGGTCACCTCGTCCCTGGCCAGCCGCACGGCCGCGGCCGGCGACCCGTGCAGCCCGAGCGGGATGTCCCGCGTCCGGCACGGCCCGGCCCCGCCCCGCCCGTCGGTACTGAGCGCGGCGGCGACCCGGTCCACGAGGTCCTCGGCCATGGCCCGGTACGTGGTCAGCTTCCCGCCGGTGATGGTGAACAGGCCGAACGGACCGGTGAAGATCGCGTGCTTCCTGGACAGGTCGCTGGTCCGGGCGTCGCCAGGGTCGTCCTGGCTCAGCAGCGGGCGCAGCCCCGCCCAGGACGCCACCACATCCCGCCCCGTGACGCCAGGGAAGTTGCCGGCCACCGCGGCCAGGATGTAGTCCCGGTCGGCGGCCCCGACCGCCGGGCGGTCCAGGTCGCCGGCATAGGGGGTGTCGGTCGTCCCGGCGTACACCCGGTCCTCCCACGGGACGATGAAGATGAACCGGCCGTCGCCCGCCCCCGACGGGGCGACCAGCGCCGCCGTGGTCCGGACCGCGCCCGGGGCGAACACCAGGTGGACGCCCTTGCTCGGCAGCAGCCGGACGCCGCCGCCCGCCTCGGCCAGGCCAGGCCCGGCCAGCCGCGTGACCTGCTCGGCCCAGACTCCGGCCGCGTTGACCACGGCCCGGGCCCTGACCTCGAACCGCTGCCCGGTCATCTCGTCCGCCACCACCGCGCCGGTCACCCGTCCGTCGCCGAGGAGGGCTTCGGCCCGGGCGTGGTTGGCCAGCACCGCGCCCGCCGCGTGGGCGGCCCGGGCCACCTCGATGGTCAGCCGGGCGTCGTCCACCTGGCACTCGAAGTACCGGAAGCCGCGCGCCCGCCCGCCGGACTGGCCGAGCCCGCCCAAGCCGGGGATGGCCGCCCGGACCTGTCCGGCGCTCACCGGCCGGTGGTAGCCGATGTTCCTGCCCGCCGCCAGCAGCTCGTACGCGGTCAGCCCGGCCCGGTACGTGACCCGGCGGCGCAGGCCGGCGGCCAGCATGTACATCGGCACCGGCCTGACCAGGTGCGGCGCCAGCCGGAACAGGATGCCCCGCTCCCGCAGCGACTCCCGGACCAGGCCGAACTCACGCTGCTCCAGGTAGCGCAGGCCGCCGTGGACCAGCCGGGAGGAGCGTCCCGAGGTCCCGGCGGCGAAATCGTCCTTCTCCACCAGGGCCACCGACAGGCCGCGCGAGGCGGCGTCCAGGGCGATGCCGGCGCCGGTGATCCCGCCCCCGATCACCAGCACGTCGAACCGGTCCTCGGCCATCCGGGTCAGGCTGGCGATGCGGGTCTGGGCGGAGAACGGCAGCATCAGCCGATGGTAACGCGGGTCGCCGCCGGCCTCGGTTACGCGGCGACGCGGACCGGGGCGCCGTCCTGGACCGAACGGATGGCAGCGAGCGCGATGGCCAGGGCGGCCCGGGCGTCCTGGCCGGTGACCCGCGGCGTGGTCTTGTCCCGGACGCAGGCGGTGAACTCGGCGAGTTCGGCCACGTAGGCGTCGTGGAACAGGTCGATGTTGCGCCGCCAGGTGCCGCGGGCCACGCCGTCCGCGCCGTAGCACGTCATGGTGCCGCGGGCGGCGTCGCCCGCGGTGACCATCCCGGCCGAGCCGAACACCTCGCCGCGGATGTCGTACCCGTAGCTGGCCTGGAAGCTCGCCTCGGCGGTGGCCATCGCGCCGTTGTCGAACCGGATCGTCACGATGGAGGTGTCCAGCAGCCCGCGGTCCTTCCAGTCGGGCCGGGCCAGCGCGTCGGCCACGGCGTACACGGAGACGGCCTCGGCGCCCGGGTTGAGGTAGCGCAAGGTGTCGAAGTCGTGGATGAGCGTCTCTAGGTAAATCGTCCACGGCGGCACCCGGGCCGGGTCGAAGCCGCCGGGAACCTCGGGATCGCGGGTGAGCGAGCGCAGCAGCTGCGGGGTGCCGACCCGGCCGCCGGTGACGGCGTCGTGCGCGGCGGCGAAGCTGGCGTCGAAGCGGCGGTTGAAGCCGGCCTGCAGCGGCACGCCGGCCTGCGCGGCCGCGGCGATGGCCCGGTCGGCGTCGGCCAGGGTGAGGGCCACCGGCTTCTCGCAGAAGACCGCCTTGCCCGCGGCCGCGGCGGCGACCACGAGGCCGGCGTGGAACCGGGCAGGCGCGGCGATGACGACCGCTTCCACCTCGGGGTCGTCGATCAGTTCCTGCGGGTCGGTGGTGGCCCGGCCGCCGGTCTCGCCCGCCAGCCGGGCGGCGGCGCCAGGGGCCGGGTCGGCGATCATGACCAGCCGGGCGCCCGGCACCCGCCGGGCCAGGCTCTCGCCGTGGAACGCGCCGATCCAGCCGGCCCCGATGAGGCCGACGCCGAGGGTGGTAGTCATTGCTGTGCTCATTTAGGGGGCTCCTGACGTGAAGGCGGCCCGGAACCGGGCCAGCGCGCGCTCGCTGTCGCCGTCGGCGGCCCAGGCTTCGAGCCCGACGGTGCCGGCGTAGCCCATGTCCGCCAGGGCGGCGGCGACGGCCGGGTAGCTGATCTCGCCGGTGCCGGGCTCGCACCGGCCGGGCACGTCCGCGACCTGGATCTCGCCGATCAGCGGCCCGGCCCGCCGGATCAGCTCGATGAGGTTCCCCTCGCCGATCTGGGCGTGGTACAGGTCGAGCATCAGCCGGATCCGGGGGTGGCCGACCGCCTCGACCAGGGCGAGCGTGTCGGCGGCCCGCGCGAACGGGACGCCCGGGTGGTCGACGGCGGTGTTGAGGTTCTCCAGGCAGAACGTGACCCCGGCCCGTTCGGCCAGCTCCCCGAGGCGGGTCAGGGTGCGCGCGGCCGATATCCACAGCGGGCCCGGCATCTCGGCCCCGGGCACCACCGGCAGGCCCTTGTCGTCCAGCCCGGTGCCGTGCAGGTTCAGCCGGGGGCAGCCGAGCCGGGCGGCGGCCGCGATCGACTGCCCGGCCGTGCGGACCAGCTCGCCGGCGCCGTCGCCGAAGTCGCCCCGGACATACCCGGTCATGGACGAGAACGTCGCCCCGGTGGCGGCCAGGGCGTCGATGTCGTGGCGGGTCCAGTCCCAGATCTCGGCGTCGAAGCCGGCCTCGGTGATCCGCCGGACCCGTTCGGTGATGGGCAGGTCGAGGAACATCATCTCGGCGCACACGGCCAGTCGCACGGCTGCGCCTCTCTTCTAGAGCGCTCTAGTAATTCCACTATGGGCTACCGGCCTGCCCGGGTCAATGGCTAGAGTTAGAGCGCTCTATATAATCTCGGAGGATCGATGGGAAACCGGCCTACGCTCGAGGACGTGGCCGCCCGGGCGGGCGTCTCCCGGGCGCTGGTGTCGATCGTCATCCGGGGCGCGCCCGGGGCCAGCGAGGCCACCACCGCCCGGGTGCTGCAGGTCGCCGCCGAGATCGGGTACCGGCCCGATCCGCGCGCCCGGCTGCTGGCGCGCAGCCGGAGCCGGAGCCGGCTGCTCGGCGTGACGTTCGGGGCCGAGCACCCCTTCCACGCCGACCTGCTCGAGGGCATCTACCTGGCCGCCGAGCCGGCCGGCTACGACGTCGCGCTCAGCGCCCTGACGCCGAGCCGCGGCGAGGACCGCGCCATCGACGCCCTGCTGGACTACCGCTGCGAGGCGCTGCTGCTGCTCGGCTCCGAGGCCCCGGCCGCCCGGCTGGCCGAACTCGCCCGCCAGCTCCCCGTCCTGGTGGTGGCGCGCCGCGTCCGCGCCGCGTCCGTCCAGGTGGTGCGCACCGCCGACGACGAGGGCATCCGGCTCGCGGTCGGGCATCTCGCCTCGCTCGGGCACCGCAACATCGTCCACCTCGACGGCGGCCAGGCGGCCGGCGCGGCCGACCGGCGGCGCGGGTACCGCACGGCGATGCGCGAGCACGGCTGGCCGGCCCGGCTGCGGCCCGGCGGGCTCACCGAGCAGGCCGGCGGCGCCGCCGCCCGCCAGCTGCTGGCCGAGGGCCTGCCCACCGCGGTGATCGCGTTCAACGACCGGTGCGCGGTCGGCCTGCTGGACACCGTCCTGCGGGCCGGGGTGCGGGTCCCCGGCGACCTGTCCGTGGTGGGCTACGACGACGACCGGCTCTCCCGCCTGGCCCACGTCAACCTGACCACGGTCGGCCAGGACGTGCCGGAACTGGCGAGCCTGGCCGTGCGGCGCCTGATCGCCCGGCTGGACGGGACGCCCGCCCGCGGCCGGGAAAACGTCGTCGCGCCGCACCTGATCGTCCGCGGCACGACCGCCGCCCCGCGCGCCGGTTCCGCCGCCGGTTAAGGGCCGGCGTTCTTCCGTATGATGCCGTCATGTCAGAGACCTCGCCGGCGACGCTGCCGGTTACCACCGCCCTCGGCCTGCCCGGCATGATCATCGAGCGGGACCTGGGACTTACCTTCGGCCTCGTGGTGCGCAGCATGGGCATCGCGAAGTCGTTCGGCGCCGGGCTCACCGCGCTGCGCCAGGGTGAGGTGCCCCAGTACACCCAGCTGCTCGAGGACAGCCGCCGCCACGCCATCGACCGCCTGATCGACAACGCGCGGCTGCTGGGCGCGAACGCGATCGTCGCGATGCGGTTCGACTCCTCCGAGATCAGCCAGCAGCTGACCGAGATCGTGGCCTACGGGACCGCGGTCGTCGTCCGGCCCGCGGAGTAGCCGTGCCCGGTCCGGCCTCGGGGAGCCCGCGTCCGCTGGCCGCCGAGGCCGACCGCGAGCGGCTGGTCGCGCTGCTGCGCGAGCACTACGCGGTGGGCCTGTTCGACCTGGACGAGCTGGACCGCCGGGTGGGCATGGTGCTGGCCGCCCGGTACCTGGACGAGGCGGCCGCGGCCGTCGCCGACCTGCCGGGGGTTCCCGCGTCCGGCACGGCCGCGCCGCGTCCCGCCAGGAGACGGCGCGGCCACGCCCACGCCGACCGTCCCGCGGCCGGGTGGATCCCCACCGACGAGCGGTTCCGCGACCCCACCACGCGCGCCGTCATGCGGGTATGGGTCGATCCCGCGGACCACAGCCGCCACTACGTCCCCGAGCCCGAGCCCTGATCGATCACGTGACCTGCGGTGTTGATCGCGGTGCTATGGGTGCCTGGTCTTTTCCGCTTGAATGGTAATCGTGGCCGGGCAGCAGCGTAGGCATGTCCACCTCACGCATTGGGGTGCGGCGGAGATTGAGAGCGACGGGCGGCAGCTGACGTCGGTGCGTCCCTGGCGGGAGGACCCGGCGCCCAGCCGGATCCTGGAGAACCTGGCCGCGGCGCATCGCCACCCGGCGCGGATCGCCCAGCCTCATATCCGCCAGGGGTGGCTGGAGCACGGCCCGGGCGCGGCGGCCCGCGGAAGCGACGTGTTCGTCCCCGTGTCCTGGCCGACGGCGCTTGACCTGCTGGCCGGAGAGCTGCGCCGGGTGTACGCCACCGATGGCCCGGATGGCGTGTTCGGGGGGTCTTACGGCTGGGCCAGCGCGGGCCGGTTCCACCATGCCCAGAGCCAGCTGCACCGGTTCCTGAACTGCCTAGGCGGTTACGTCCGGTCGGTGAATAACTACAGCTTCGGGGCCTCTTCGGTGCTGCTGCCGCATGTGGTCGGGGACATGGGCCTGGTCATGGCGGGCGCCACGGCATGGCCTGTCATAGCGGAGCACACCGACCTGCTCGTGGCGTTCGGCGGGTTGTCCCCGAAGAACTCCGCCGTGGCCTCGGGCGGCATCGGCCGGCACACCATGGCCCCGGCGCTGGCGTCCGCCGTGGCGCGCGGATGCCGGCTGGTCTCGGTCAGCCCGCTGCGCGGTGACACCGACGCCAGCCTGGGCGCCGAATGGATCGCTCCGGTGCCCGGCACCGACGCCGCGCTGATGCTCGCGCTCTGCCACGTCCTGGACTCCGAAGGGCTCGCCGATCGCGGCTTCCTGGACCGGTACACGGTGGGTTACCCGCGGTTCGCGGCGTATGTGCGCGGTGACGCCGACGGCGTGCCGAAGACCCCGGCGTGGGCGGCCGCCCTGACCGGCATCGCGGCTGACCGGATCCGCGCGCTGGCCCGCCAGATGGCGGCCGGGCGCACGCTGGTCACGGTCAGCTGGTCGCTGCAGCGGGCCCAGCACGGGGAACAGCCGGTCTGGCTGGGCCTGGTGCTGGCCGCGATGCTCGGCCAGATCGGCTTGCCGGGCGGCGGGTTCGGGCACGGGTACGGGTCGAGCGGCGACGTCGGGAACCCCCGCCGGATGTCCGCGCCGCGGCTGCCGCAGGGCGCCAACGGCATCGACTCCTACATCCCGGTGGCCAGGATCGCGGACATGCTGCTGCATCCCGGCGCCCGCTACGACTACGACGGGCAGCACCGCCGCTACCCGGATGTCAAGCTCGTCTACTGGTGCGGCGGGAACCCGTTCCACCACCACCAGGACCTCGCCCGGCTACGTGAGGCGTTCGCCAGGCCGCAGACCGTGGTGGTGCATGACCCGTTCTGGACCGCCACCGCGCGGCACGCGGACATCGTCCTGCCCTCAACGATGTCGGTCGAGCGCGACGACATCGGCGCGGGCAGCGCCGATTCCACCCTGTTCGCCATGCCGCAGCTGGCCGAACCCTACGCGCAAGCGCGTGATGACTATTCCACCTTCGCTGCCCTGGCCGGCCGGCTGCAGGTAGGAGAGGGTTTCGCAGCGGGCCGAACGGCGTATCAGTGGCTGCATCACCTGTACGGGCAGTGGCGCTCGGACCTGAAGGCCGCGGGCCACGAGATGCCGCCGTTCGAGGAGTTCTGGGCGAGCGAGTCGCTGCAGATCCCGGTGCCCGACCCCCGCCAGGTGCTGCTGTCCGCCTTCCGGCGCGACCCCGCGCAGTTCGCGCTGAGCACCCCCAGCGGGAAGATCGAGATCTTCTCGGCGGCCATCGACAGCTTCGGCTATCCCGACTGCCCCGGGCACCCGGTCTGGCTCGAGCCGGCCGAATGGCTCGGCGGCCACCCCCGCCGGTACCGGCTCCAATTGGTGGCCAACCAGCCCCGCCGCCGGCTGCACAGCCAGCTCGATGTCGGCGCCTACAGCCAGGAAGGCAAGATCGGCGGACGCGAGCCGGCCGCGATGCACCCCCGCGACGCAGAAGCACGCGGCATCACCGACCGCTCCTGCGTCCGCATCTTCAACGACCGCGGCAGCTGCCTGGCCGGGGTCACGCTCACCGAAGACATCCGGCCCGGTGTCGTGCAGCTTTCCACCGGCGCCTGGTACGACCCCGACCCCGGCGACCCGTCCTTCTGCCGCCACGGCAACCCGAACGTGCTCACCGCCGACAGGCCAAGCTCCGCGCTCTCCCAGGGCACCACCGGCCAGCTCGCCATGGTCGAGATCGAACCCTACGCCGCCACGCCGCCCGAGGTCTCGGTCCACGGCCCGCCGCAGACGGCGGAGCCGATCAGATGATGACGACCGGGTCGACCTGTGCAGGAAGCTCGATGCCGGCCGTTGATGGCTCCCATCATCGCGCCCGTCAGGGATTATAGGTACTGCCGTGTTCGTGTGCCGTGGGAGGTGGGCCGATGGGTGACGGGCCGTTGTCCGGTCGCCGAGGCACCGGGGCCCAGGCGCCGGGAGCCGGGGATGCCGCCCTTCCGGCCGTCGAGGTGACGGACGAACTGCTGGACCGCCGCGCCGCCGTGGCAGAACTGGGAGCCGAGCTGCGGGCGCTGGCTGATCTCGTCACCCGCACCAAGGCCGGCGCCGGCGTGCTTCGCGACAGCGCGCGGCGGCTGCGCGAAGCGGCCCCCGCCCTGCGCGAGCGCATCAGGGGCATTGCCGAGCCGGCTTCGGTGGATGACCTGATGGGCGGTGTCCGGATGTTCAATCCGGTGATCGGGGCGGGTAACCCGATCGCGCCGCCGATGCGGATCGAGATCAGCGAGGATGGCGCCGAGGGGTGGTGCACGCTCGGCCACGCCTATGAGGGCCCGCCCATGTACGGCCACGGCGGCGTAAGCGCCATGCTGATCGACCAGCTTCTCGGCCATGCCGCCGCGGCGTCCGGCCACCCCGGCGTGACCACGGAACTGTCCGTCCGGTACCGGCGGCCCGTGCCGCTGGATGTTCCGCTCCGGATCTGGGGCCGCGTGACCGGGACCGAAGGGCGGCGCGTCTCGGCCGTGGGCGGCATCACCACCGCCGCCGAGCCCGACGTCCCCCTGGTCGAGGCCGAGGCGCGGTTCGCCCAGCTCCGCCTCGATCAGGCCAGGCGCCTGTTCAGCCGTCTGGCGAGCCCCGACGCCGCCAATCCCGACGTGGCGCACGACTGACCAGGAGCCTTCGCCGTCACGAACCACGCGATGATTCTTCCAGCCCCCGGCGCGATCCGGCCATCGCCACCGGCGCGCGCGGCGCCGGTACCGGCTCGCGGATCTCGTGATAGCCGCCGTCCGGGGTCATTACGATCCGCCCGGTCTCGCGTCCGTGTTCGGCTTCGTCCCGGTCGCGCCGGCCTAGGCCGAGACACATCCGCTCGGTGACCGTGTAGGCCAGGACCGGGCCGGCCAGCACCGCCACCCGGAAGAACCAGGTGACCGCGTAGAGGGAAATGCTGAGGTGGTAGGCGATCTCGTCGTTGGCGGCCGCGGCCCACAGCAGCCCGTAGAAGGTGATCCCGGCGGCGCCGATGCCGGTGCGGGTCGCGGCGTCGCGCGGGCGGTCCAGGAAGCGGCCGGCCGGCGGGTCGCCGGTGAGCCTGCGGTCGAGCAGCGGGTACGCGGCCAGCAGGGTGAAGAAGGCGCCGGGCACGAGGACCCCGGGCACCAGCACCGCGAGCGTGAGCGGGTGACCCGCGACGCTGAACTCCCAGCCCGGCATGATCCGCAGCGCGCCGTCAAGGAAGCCCATGTACCAGCCGGGCACCGATCCGGCGCTGATGCTCCCCGGCTGGCTAGGGCCGACCAGCCAGACCGGGTTGACCTGCGCGAACGTGCCAAGGATCGCGAGGGTTGCGCAGGTGAACCAGAACATGACCACGGAAACGGGCGTGACCACCGGTCGGCCGCGCCGGCGCAGCAGCGCGAACAGCGCGACCATCAGCACCGGCAGCACCGCCACGTGCAGCCAGTAGGCCCGCGCGATGATCACGTGCCCGGGGAAGTCCCCGCCGAAGATCCAGAGCACCAGGTGCGTGCCGAGGACCGGGATCGACAGCGTGACCCCCTCGAGCACGCTGAGGCTCCCGCCGGACATCAGGTCGTCCGGGAGGATGGTGCCGGACACCCCGGCAGCGATGCCGAGCACCAGCAGGGTCACCCAGATCACCCAGTCCAGCCCGCGCCGCCTGCGGAAAGCGCCGGTGAAGTAGAGCCGCAACAGGTGCGCGCACACCGCCGCGATGAACAGCAGCGCCGCCCAGTGGTGGACCTGGCGCATCAGCAGCCCGCCGCGCACATCGAAGCTGAGGCCCAGCGTCGACCGGTACGCCTCGCTCATCCGGACGCCGTCCAGCAGGCGGTACGAGCCGTGATAGGTCACGTCCGTCATGCTCGGCTTGTAGAAGATCAGCAGGAACACGCCGGTG
>CAVRMX010000017.1:0-214722 GCA_963722275.1 uncultured Actinomycetes bacterium
TCATGCTCATCGGCATCAGCTCGGCGGACTCGATCGTGGAGACGATCAAGGGCCAGCGGATGGCCGCCGGGGTCGCCGCGATCGGCTTTCTCGTGGTCCTGGCCCTCGGCATCGGGCACGCCGCCATCGGCCCGGCCGCGCCGGCCAGCCTGGCGAACGGGCCGGGCAACCTGACCGGCCTCGCCACCCTCATCTTCACCACCTACGTGTTCCCGTTCGAGGTCACCGGCGCGCTGCTGATCACCGCGGCGCTCGGCGCGATGGTGCTCGCGCACCGCGAGCGCACGTCCCCCAAGCCCAGCCAGCGCGATCTGGCCGCCCGGCGGCTGGCGAGCGGCCAGCTGGCCCCGGATCCGTCGCCCGGCGTGTACGCGCTGCACGACGCCGCGGACCGGCCGGCCCTGCTGCCGGACGGCACTACGTCGGATCGGTCGGTCAGCCCGGTGCTCTCCCAGCGTGAGGTGAGCGACGCGCCCCAGTTCGTTCGGCCGGAAGAGACGGTGGAGATCACGGCGGACGGCGGCGAGCGGGAGATTGCCCCGTCCGGGAGGGCTGACTCGTGAGCCCCGTTCACTACGTGGCGCTGTCCGTGATCCTGTTCGTGATCGGCGGCGTCGGCGTGCTCGTCCGGCGCAACGCCATCGTCGTGTTCATGTGCATCGAGCTGATGCTGAACGCGTGCAACCTGGCGTTCGTCGCGTTCGCCTCCATGCACGGAAACCTGGACGGGCAGGTCATCGCGTTCTTCGTGATGGTGGTGGCCGCCGCCGAGGTCGTCGTCGGCCTCGCGATCCTGATGGCGATCTTCCGGGCCCGCAGGTCCGCGTCCGTGGACGACGCCAACCTGCTGAAGTACTGAGGGGATGACGACCTTGACAGGCTCGGCTCACGTCCTGGCCACGACCGTGGCCACGGTGCCGGCGACGGGGGCGCTGAAGTTGTCGTGGCTGCTGCTCGCCTTCCCGCTGTTCGGCGCGGCGGTGCTGCTGGTCGGCGGCCGGCGCACGGACCGGTGGGGGCACCTGCTCGGCGTGGCGATGCCGGTCGCGGCGTTCGTCTACGGCGTGATCGCCTTCTTCTCCCTTCTCGGGGACAGCGACCGCAGCCAGGACCAGCATGTGTACTCGTGGATCCCGGTGGCACGGCTCCAGGTGAACCTGAACCTGCTGGTCGATCAGCTGTCGATCTGCTTCGTGCTGCTGATCACGGGGGTCGGGTCGCTGATCATCATCTACTCGGTCGGCTACATGGCCCACGACCCCGGCCGGCGGCGCTTCTTCGGCTACATGAACCTGTTCCTCGCGGCCATGCTGCTGCTGGTGCTCGCCGACAACTACCTCGCGCTGTACGCCGGCTGGGAAGGCGTCGGCCTGGCCTCCTACCTCCTGATCGGGTTCTGGCAGCACAAGCCCTCGGCCGCGGTCGCGGCGAAGAAGGCGTTCATCGTGAACCGGGTCGGCGACGCCGGGCTCTCGATCGCCATCATGCTGATGTTCAGCGAGTTCGGCACCGTGTCGTTCAGCGGGGTGTTCGGCTCGGTGCGCTCCGGCGGCAGCGGCGTGGCCACGGCGCTGGGGCTGCTGCTGCTGCTCGGCGCATGCGGGAAGTCCGCGCAGGTCCCGCTGCAGTCCTGGCTGCTTGACGCCATGGAGGGCCCCACACCCGTGTCGGCGCTGATCCATGCGGCGACCATGGTCACCGCCGGGGTGTACCTGCTCGTCCGGTCCAACCCGATCCTCGCGGTCACGCCCGACGCGCAAGTGGCGGTGGTCCTGGTGGGCACGGTCACGCTGCTGTTCGGCGGCATCATCGCCTGCGCCAAGGACGACATCAAGAAGTCGCTGGCCGGGTCCACCATGAGCCAGATCGGCTACATGACGCTCGGGGCCGGCCTCGGGCCGGCCGGCTACGTGTTCGCGATCGCGCTCCTGCTCGCGCACGGGTTCTTCAAGGCCGGGCTCTTCCTCGGCGCGGGCTCGGTCATGCACGGCATGGACGACGAGGTGAACATGCGGCGGTACGGCGGCCTGGCCCGCGTCATGCCGGTCACCTACGTGACCTTCGGCCTGGCTTATCTCGCCATCATCGGCATCCCGCCGTTCTCCGGGTTCTTCACCAAGGACCCCATCATCGGGGCGGACTTCAGCGAGCACGGCTCCGCAGGCAAGGTACTCGGCATCTGCGCGCTGATCGGCGCGGGCATCACCGCGTTCTACATGACCCGGATGATGCTCATGACCTGGTACGGGAAGCGGCGCTGGGAGTCGTCCGAGGCGCATCCGCATGAGTCGCCGCCGGTGATGACCTGGCCGATGATCGTGCTCGCGATCGGCTCGGTCGGCGCCGGCGCGTTCCTCATCATCAACGACCGGCTGGAGAAGTGGCTCGCCCCGGTGGTCGGGGTGCCGCCGACATCGAGCGGCATTATCACCGTGTCGAGCCTCGTGGCCCTGGTGTTCGCCCTGGTGGGTGTCGGCCTGGCCTGGGTGATATACGGACGGGTCCCGGTGCCCTCGGACGCGCCGCGCGGGCGGTTCCCCGTCGTCGCCGCCAGGAAGGATCTCTACGGCGACGCGTTCAACGAGTCGGTCCTGATGCGGCCGGGCCAGTGGCTGACCCGGCTCTCGGTGTACTTCGACAATCGCGGCGTGGACGGGCTGGTCAACACGCTGGCCGCCGCGGTGGGCGGGACGTCGGGCCGGTCCCGCAGGATCCAGACCGGTTTCGTCCGCTCGTACGCCCTGTCCATGTTCTTCGGCGCCGCTGTGCTGGTCGCCTTGCTGCTGGTGGTGAGGGTCTGATGAACGGCTTTCCCTGGCTGACCGTGGCGGGGGCGGTACCGCTGGCCGGCGCGCTCGTCATCGCCCTGATCCCGGGCCCGGCGCAGGACAGCGCGGAGGCGGACCGGCAGGCGCGCAACGCGCTGGCCAAGTGGCTGGCGCTCGGGTTCTCCCTGCTGGCGCTGGCCCTGGTGATCATCATCGCGGTCAAGTTCCAGGTCGGCGGCCCGAACTACCAGTTCACCGAGATCTACTCGTGGATCCCGCAGTTCGGCGTGCACTACGCGGTCGGCGTGGACGGCATCGCGCTGGTGCTCATCGCCATGACCGCGGTGCTGATGCCGGTGGTGATCCTGGCCTCGTGGCACGACGCCGAGGTTGGGCGGCACAGCGTGAAGACCTACTTCGCGCTGATGATGGTGCTCGAGACGATGATGATCGGCGTCTTCGCGGCGACCGACGTCTTCCTGTTCTACGTGTTCTTCGAGGCCATGCTGGTGCCGATGTACTTCATGATCGGCAGCTACGGCAGCGGGAAGCGGCAGTACGCGGCGGTCAAGTTCCTCCTCTACAGCCTGCTCGGCGGGCTGCTCATGCTGGTCGCGATCATCGCGCTGTACGTGTACTCCACGGAAAGCGCCGCGACCGGGCACCACGGCACGTTCCTGTTCAGCCAGCTGATCCACGTGCCGCTGAGCCCGGCCGTGCAGAAGTGGCTGTTCCTCGGGTTCTTCATCGCGTTCGCCATCAAGGCGCCGCTGTGGCCGTTCCACACCTGGCTGCCCGACGCCGCCGCGGCGGCGCCGCCCGGCGCCGCGGTGCTGCTGGTCGGCGTGCTGGACAAGGTGGGCACGTTCGGGATGCTGCGGTACTGCTTCGAGCTGTTCCCGAACGGCGCGAAGTACTTCACCCCGCTGGTCATCACGCTCGCCGTGATCGGGATCCTGTACGGCGCCATCGTGGCGATCGGCCAGGCCGACATGAAGCGGCTGATCGCCTACACCTCGGTCTCGCACTTCGGCTTCATCGCGCTCGGCATCTTCGCGATGACCAGCCAGGGCGTGTCGGGCGCGACGTTCTACATGGTCAACCACGGGTTCGCCACCGGCGCCCTGTTCATCCTGGCCGGGTTCCTGATCGTCAGGCGGGGCACGGACCGGATCGCGGACTTCGGCGGCGTGCAGAAGGTCGCCCCGCTGCTGGCCGGGCTGTTCCTGATCTCCGGCCTGGCCGGGCTCTCGCTGCCCGGGCTGTCCACCTTCGTCAGCGAGTTCCTGGTGCTGATCGGGACGTTCTCCCGGTACAAGGTGCCCGCCGTGATCGCCACCGCGGGGATCATCCTGGCCGCGATCTACATCCTGTGGATGTACCAGCGCGTGGCGGGCGGGCCGGTCCGCGAGGGGGTGGCCGGCATGAAGGACCTGCGGCTCAGGGAAATGCTGGCGGTCGCGCCGCTGGTCGTGCTGCTCATCGGGGCCGGGGTCTATCCCAAGCCGGTGCTCGACATCATCAACCCGGCGGTCCGGGTGACGATGGCGCAGGTGCACGTGACTGATCCGGTGCCCGCCCATCCGGCCGGATCTACCACGACTGCTCGCGCAGAAGGGGATCACACCGTGACCGGGGTCCTTGCTGCTTCGACACCAGGCACCATCAGCGCGCCGAGCATCGAGTACGGCCAGCTGGCGCCGATGCTGGTCGTCTTCGCCGCGGCGGTGGCCGGCGTCCTGGTCGAGGCGTTCGCGCCGCGCCCGGCCCGCCGCGTCGTGCATCTGGTGCTCACCCTCGGCGCCCTGGCCGCCGCGTTCATCCTCACCATCGTGGTGGCCGGGATGAAGAACATCTTCGCCGACGGGAGCCCCGGGCACGTCGCCGCGGTGGGCGCGGTCGCGGTGGACCGGCCCACCTTGTTCATCCAGGGCACCATCGTGGTGCTCGCCTTCGTGAGCGTGCTGCTCATCGGCGACACCAGCAACAGCCCGTTCGCCGCCCAGGCGGCCGCGACGCCAGGCAGCATTGAGGAGCGCGAGGGCCTGGCCGCCGGGGTCTTCCACACCGAGATCTTCCCGCTGACGCTGTTCGCGGTCGGCGGGATGATGCTCTTCCCGGCCGCGAACGACCTGCTGACCATGTTCGTCGCGCTCGAGGTGCTGTCCCTGCCGCTCTACCTCATGTGCGGGCTGGCCCGGCGGCGCCGGCTGCTCTCGCATGAGGCGGCCATGAAGTACTTCCTGCTCGGCGCCTTCTCCTCGGCGTTCTTCCTGTTCGGCATCGCCATGCTGTACGGCTTCTCCGGCTCGGTGCGGCTGTCCGCGATCGCCTCCGCGGCGGGCAGCAACACCGCTAACCTGACGCTGCTGTTCGCCGGGATCGCGCTGACCGGCGTCGGGCTGCTGTTCAAGATCGGCGCGGTGCCCTTCCAGGGGTGGAAGCCGGACGTCTACCAGGGCGCCCCGACGCCGGTGACCGCGCTGATGGCCTCCTGCACGGTAGTGTCGGCCTTCGGCGCCCTGCTGCGCGTCTTCTACGTGGCGTTCGGCAACCTGGCCTGGGCCTGGCGCCCGGCGATGTGGGTGGTCGCCGCCCTCACCATGGTGGCCGGCGCCGTTATCGCCATCACCCAGACCGACGTCAAGCGGCTGCTCGCCTACTCCTCGATCGCGCACGCCGGGTTCATCCTGACCGCGGTCATCGCGACCAGCGTCGCCGGGCTGTCGAGCAGCCTGTTCTACCTGGTCGCCTACGGGTTCACCACGGTGGGCGCGTTCGCGGTCATCACCCTGGTCCGGGACGCCGGCGGCGAGGCCGGGCACCTGTCCAGGTGGGCGGGCCTGGGCCGCCGGTCGCCGCTGGTGGCCGGCATCTTCGCCCTGTTCCTGCTCGCCTTCGCGGGCATACCGCTGACCAGCGGCTTCACCGGGAAGTTCGCCGTCTTCCAGGCCGCGATCGCCTCCGGCGAGACGGCGCTGGTAATCGTCGGCGTGCTGAGCAGCGCGATCGCGGCGTTCTTCTACGTCCGCGTGATCGTGCTGATGTTCTTCAGCGATCCGATCCCCGACGGGCCCGAGGTCGTGGTGCCGAGCGTGTTCACCGGCACGGCGGTGGGGTTGGGCGTGGTGGTGACCCTCGTGCTCGGCATCGTGCCCGCATCCGTCCTGAACCTGGCCAGCCATGCGGCGAATCAGTTGTTCGTTGGCTAACACGCAGGTCGGACCCCGTGCGCTGGTCGTGGCCGCGCAGAACGGGCATACTCGGAAGTCCGAGGCGTTCGCGCGTGCCGATGACGTGGAGAGCAATTGATCACCGCAGTTCCCGTTGATTTCCCGGACTCCACCCTCGCCGCGGAGGTGCTCGACGACCTGGTCAGGGTCGAGGAGTCGCTGGCCGCGACGGCGCACCCCGACGACGAACTGCTGACCGAGGCGTCCCGGCACCTCATCGCGGCCGGCGGCAAGCGGTTCCGGGCTATGCTCGTGCTGCTGGCCGCTCAGTTCGGTGACCCGAAGGACCCGCGGGTCATCCAGGCGGCGGTCGCGATCGAGCTGACTCACCTGGCCACGCTGTTCCACGACGACGTCATGGACGAGGCCCTGGTCCGCCGCGGTCACCCGTCGGTCAACTCCCGGTGGGACAACTCGGTGGCCATCCTCACCGGGGACTTCCTGTTCGCCCAGGCCTCCCAGATCCTCGCCGATCTCGGCCCGGAAGCGGTCAGGATCCAGGCTAAGACGTTCAGCCGGCTGGTCACCGGGCAGATGGCCGAGACGATCGGCCCGCGCCCCGGCCAGGATCAGCTCGACTTCTATATGCACGTGATCACCGAGAAGACCGGCTCGCTGATCGCCGCGTCCGGGCAATTCGGCGCGCTGTTCTCCGGCGCTCCGGTGGCGGTCGCCGACCGGATCGCCGCGGCCTGCGAGCAGATCGGCGTGGCCTGGCAGCTTTCCGATGACGTGATCGACATCGCGAGCGACTCGTCGCAGTCCGGCAAGACCCCCGGCACCGACCTGCGCCAGGGCGTCCGGACGCTGCCGGTGCTCTACGCGCTGCGCGCTACGGCCCAGGCCGGCGCGCAGTCCCCGGCGGCTCTGCCTGCCGGTCCGTCTCCGACGGATGTGCGGCTGCACTGGCTGCTCGACGAGGCGGACCTGACCGACGAGGCGCTGCTGCGGGAGGCGCTCACCCTGCTGCGCGGCCACCACGCCATGAAGGAATCCCGCGCGGACGTGCTGAACTGGGTGCACGAGGCCAGGGCCTCGATCAACGCGCTTCCCGACATGCCGGCCCGGGCCGCCTTCCTGGCGCTGTGCGACTTCGTGGAGAAGCGCACCGGCTGAGCCGGAACAGCGTCTTCGGATAGTAGTACTTTGTTAGGTCGGGTAACTAGGGCTAAGTCCAGTCCGGCTGGCATCACAGGCCCCATGAGCTCGCAGGGGTGGCCGTGGCGGGCCGGCCCCAGGGCGAAGCGGGTCCCGGCCAGTGCAGGCGGCCAGATGATGCTGTAGGGCCGGGTGTGTCCTGGCCCACGCTCGGATGGCAGGGTGGTCGCCTGGGGCACCAGTGACGGAGGCCAGCCTGGTGACGGCACCGTCGGTGCCCTCTCGGGACCGGTCCGGGTCTCCGGCCTGACCAACGCCATCCAGGCGCCGTCGGCCTGGGCTACAGCCTAGCCATCCATGATTCCTGTCCTGACGCGCATCGTCTGTACCGGCCGCGGCACGGCGCGACCGAGGAAAAATAGGGAGCCCGTCGGCAAACATAAGGGGTCGTTCCCGATTACGGGAGGGCACGGGCTGCCATACGTTCACCTGGAACCAGCAGTCACGTCGAGGCGTGGAAGGCAGTGTTCTCGACGTCCGGTCAGTGAGGAGGGCGGGACTGATGCCCGTGTCGTACGAGGACAAGATCAAGGAGCAGGCCCGGCCGTACCTGGAGGCTGGTGAGCATGTGCTCGCTGCTTTCATGGCGCGGCCCCGCGGCGCGACGGCGGCCATGGCAGGCGGTCTCGCCCCTAGCGGCATGAAGATCGCCAGGCAAAAGCGCGCAGCCGGACAGGCCGGGCTGCAGCTGGCCAACCCGATGGCCCTGGCGCTGACCGGCAGCCGGCTCCTCGTACTCTCGATCAGCCCGCCGATAGCGATGGGCAAAGGTGGCGACGTGAAGGAGCTCGTCAGCGCAGCGCCTCTGAGGGACGTCGAGTCGATCGAGGTGAAGCGCCTGCTGGTCGGCAAGACCGTGACCGTCACCGTCCGCGGCGTGTCGTTCAAGCTGGAGGCCGGGGCCGGCGCGGATGCTAAGGGCCTGTCCGAAGAGTTCATGCAGACCAGGAGAGCCGTCTGACCCGCGCCGCCACAGCAGCTGCCGGTGCTGGCAGCTGCTCACAGCCGGTCATCTCCCGAGCCGCCTGCGGTGCATCGCAGAATACGGCCAGGCGAGACCGGCGCTTCGCCGAGGACGCCGGCCAGCAAGGCCAGCGGCGGCTCCCGCTCCAGCAGTTCCATGTCTGTAGCGTCGGTCATTCGCGCAGCATGTGCCATCATGCGCGGCTGCTCCGGGCCGGCCAGGGAACGAGCGGTCGTGCTAGGTTGCCAAGACGATGAGCGAAGCATGGCCCTATAGCCGCCGCCGGCTGCGGGGCAGCCGGGACCCCTGGGCCGGCCAGGATGGCCCCTGGGCCGGCCAGGACGGCCGGGAGCGAAGCCGCGACACCATCCTGCGCGCCGCCGCCTCGCTGGCCACCGTGGACGGGCTGGAGGGCTTGTCCATCGGCAACCTGGCGGCGGCGCTCGGCATGAGCAAGAGCGGCGTGGCCGCGCATTTCGGGTCCAAGCAGGAACTCCAGCTGGCGATGGTGGCCGAGGCGGCCCGGGTCTTCGACACCGAGGTCGTCCAGCCGGCCCTGGCTGCTCCGGCCGGCCTCGGCCAGCTGACCGCGGTGTGCGAGGCGTTCTTCGCGCACCTGGAGCGGCACACCTTTCCCGGCGGCTGCTTCATGGCCAGCGCGGCGCTGGAGATGAGCGCCCGCCCGGGTCCGGTCAAGGACCTGATCACCGCGTATCAGGCGCAGTTCGGCGAGCTGATCCGCGGCTTCGCCGTGGCCGCCGTGGCCAGGCGCGAGCTGCCGGCCGACGAGGACCCCGGCCGGCTGGCGTTCGAGCTGAACGGCATCATGCTGGCCGCCGACACCAACTTCGTCCTGCACGACGACCCGGGCGTGCTCGGCCTGGCCCGGCAGATCGTGCACCAGCGGCTGGGCCCTAGTTGACTTCCCAGGTGTCGTTGCCCGCCAGCAGGGCGGCGAGGTCGCCGGGACCGCTCCGGCTGCGGGCGGCGTCGATCTGGTCCGCCATCAGCTGGTCGTAGCTCGGCTGCTCCACCTGGCGGAAGACCCCGACGGGGGTGTGCCGGAAGTCTGCCGTGTCCAGCCGGGACAGCGCGAACGCGTAGGACGGGTCGGCGCGGTGCGCGTCGTGGCTGATCAGCGTGTCCTCCTCGGCCGCGGTGACCTCGACCGCCTCGAGCTGGCCGTGCCGGCCGAAGCGCAGCCCGCGGGAGTCGCTCGCGAACCGGACCGGCTGCCCGTGCTCGAGCTTGATCAGCCGCTCGGCGGTCGCGCCGGCCTCCTTGAGCGGCGCGAACGCGTCGTCGTTGAAGATGGGGCAGTTCTGGTAGATCTCGATGAACGCGGCGCCCTGATGGTCCGCGGCGGCGCGCAGCACCGAGGTCAGGTGCCTGCGGTCGGAGTCGATCGTCCTGGCCACGAAGCTGGCGTCGGCGCCGAGCGCCAGCGACACCGGGTTGAACGGGTGGTCAAGCGAGCCGAACGGCGTCGACTTGGTCACCTTGCCCCGCTCGGAGGTGGGCGAGTACTGGCCCTTGGTCAGCCCGTAGATCCTGTTGTTGAACAGCAGGATCTTGATGTTGACGTTGCGCCGCAGCGCGTGGATCAGGTGGTTGCCGCCAATGGACAGCGCGTCGCCGTCACCGGTGATGACCCAGACCGACAGGTCGGGCCGGGACGTCGCGAGCCCGGTGGCGATCGCGGGCGCGCGGCCGTGGATGGAGTGCATCCCATAGCTGTCGACGTAGTAGGGCAGCCGCGAGGAGCAGCCGATTCCCGAGATGACCACGATGTTCTCCCGCGGCACCTCCAGCTCGGGCAGGAACGCCTGGAAGGCAGCCAGGATGGCGTAGTCGCCGCAGCCAGGGCACCAGCGCACTTCCTGATCCGATTTAAAATCTTTAGCTGCCGAACGGGCCGTGGCCCGGGGCACCAGCGTCAGTGAGGCCAGCCTGTGCCCCTGGTCGCCCTCGCCGGGCACAGCCTTCTCTACGGCTGGTTTCTCAGCGGCTGGCGCGCCGTGGCCGTTGGTCTCAGGCATGACCGATCACATCCTCAATGACACCGGCGAGTTCGGCCGCCCGGAAGGGCAGGCCGCGGACCTGGTTGTAGGAGATCACGTCGACCAGGAACCGGCCGCGCAGCAGCAGCGCGAGCTGGCCGAGGTTGATCTCCGGCACCAGCACCTTGTCGTAGCGGCGGAGCACGTCCGCCAGGTTCGGCGGGAACGGGTTGAGGTGCCGCAGGTGCGCCTGGGCGACGCTGTGACCCGCCTTCCTGGCCCGCCTGGTCGCCGCGCCGATGGAACCGAAGGTGGAGCCCCAGCCGAGCACAAGCACGCGGGCGGCGCCGTCCGGGTCGTCGACCTCGAGCGGCGGCAGGTCGGCCGCGATCCCGTCGATCTTGGCCTGGCGCAGCCGGACCATGCGGTCGTGGTTGTCTGGCTCGTAGGAGATCGTCCCGGTGATGTCGGCCTTCTCGATGCCGCCGATCCGGTGCTCCAGGCCCGGGGTGCCCGGGACGGCCCACGGCCGGGCCAGGGTCACCGGGTCCCGCCGGAACGGCTCGAACTCGCCCGCATTCCCGCCGCCAGCTGGGCCCCCAGCCTCCGCGAAGGCGAACTCCTGGCTCAGGTCGGGCAGGCTGGCGGTGTCCGGGATGCGCCAGGGCTCGGAGCCGTTGGCGAGGTAGCCGTCGGAGAGCAGGATCACCGGGGTCCGGTACTTGACCGCGATCCTGGCCGCCTCGATCGCGGCGGTGAAGCAGTCCCCGGGGCTGGCCGGGGCCACGATAGGTACGGGCGACTCCCCGTTCCGGCCGAACATCGCCGCCAGCAGGTCGGCCTGCTCGGTCTTCGTCGGCATCCCGGTGGACGGCCCGGCCCGCTGGATGTCGCAGACGATCAGCGGCAGCTCGACCGACACGGCCAGGCCGACGGTCTCGGCCTTCAGCAGCATGCCGGGGCCCGAGGTGCTGGTCACGGCCAGCGAGCCACCGAACGAGGCACCGAGCGCCGCGCCGACGGCGGCAATCTCGTCTTCCGCCTGGAAGGTGCGCACCCCGAAGCGCTTGTGCTTGGCCAGCTCGTGCAGGATGTCCGAGGCCGGGGTGATCGGGTAGGAGCCGAGGAACAGCGGCAGCCCGGCCAGCTGGGACGCGGCGATCAGGCCGTACGCCAGGGCGGTGTTGCCGCTGATGTTGCGGTAGGTGCCCGGCTTGAGCGGCGCGGGCTTGACCTCGTACCGGACCGAGAAGGCCTCGGTGGTCTCGCCGTAGTTCCAGCCTGCCTGGAACGCGGCCACGTTCGCTGCCATGATCTCCGGCTTGCTGGCGAACTTGGCCTTGAGGAAGGACAGGGTGCCGTCCGCGGGCCGGTCGTACAGCCAGGACAGCATGCCGAGCGCGAACATATTCTTGGCCCGTTCGGCATCCTTCCTGGTGATGTCGAAGGCCTCCAGCGCCTTGACGGTCATCGACGTGACCGGCACCGCGTGCACGTGGTACGGCTCGAGCGAGTCGTCCTCGAGCGGGCTGCCCTGGTAGCCGACCTTGGTCAGGTTCCGCTTGGTGAACTCGTCGGTGTTGACGATCAGGTCGCCGCCCCGCGGCAGGTCCCTGATGTTGGCTTTCAGCGCGGCGGGGTTCATCGCGATCAGGACGTCCGGCGCATCCCCCGGCGTGAGGATGTCGTGGTCGGCGAACTGCAGCTGGAAGCTCGATACGCCGGCGAGCGTGCCCGCCGGAGCCCGGATCTCGGCTGGGAAGTTCGGCATAGTCGACAGGTCGTTGCCGAAGACCGCCGTCTCCTGGGTGAACCTGTCACCCGCGAGCTGCATGCCGTCGCCGGAGTCGCCGGCGAACCTGATGATGACGTGATCGAGCTTCTGGACCTGCTTGGTCACAGCTGGAAGACCTCCTCCGCACGCCGCGGCCGGGCCGCTCACCTGGCACCACCCCCACGGCATGGGGCATCAGTTAGGACGGTACAAATATTACGCCGAGACAGGCCCTGGAACGTTCATTCGTCCGGTGATATTCCCAGGCCGTGTTCGGTCTGGCGCCGTCAATATAGTTTGTGACAGATTCCGGTAAGAACTTCGACGCCAGGCGTCAGCACGTTTCCGCGGTTCCGCGTGACGTGCCTGGCCTCTGGTGCCCGGCGAGGGACGTGGGTCACGCGCCTGCGGGAACGCTGTCATCATGCCACTGCCGGGGCCCTGGGCGTGGCCACTGGGAGGTGAATGGCTGTGCGCGGTTACGCACTGCGAGCAGCCGAACTGGCTGGCGCGACGGCCGGCCTGGTGACATCGGTACTCCTGCTGATCGCGGGCTGCGCCTTGCTCGGCGTGGCGGCGGCCGGCGGCGGCGGGGCCGCCGTCGCGATCGTGATCGCGGTGCTGGTGGTCGCGGCCGTCTTCGCCTGCTGCGACCGGCTGGCGCTGTCCGCGATGCTGGCCCGGCCGGTCAGCGAGGTGGAGCACCCCGTGCTCTACCGGCTGGTGCGGGAGCTGAGCAAGGCCGGCCGGCTGCCGGTGCCGCGGCTTTACCTGTCGCCGGCCGATCAGCCGAACTCCTTCGCCGTCGGCCGCGGCCCGCGCTCCGGCGCGATCTGCTGCACCGAGGGCCTGCTCCGGGTCCTCGACGAGGACGAGCTGCGCGGCGTGCTCGGGCATGAGCTCGCGCACCTATCCGGCCGGGACGTCCTGGCATCGTCGGTGTCGGCGGGCCTGGCCACCGTCATCACGTTCCCGGCCGGCCTGGGCCGGTTCGCCCGGCCCGGCTCCGTGGCCTCCGGCTCCGTCGCGTCCGGTTCGGGCCTGGGCCTGCTGGAGAACCTGCTGATGCTGGTGCTCGGGCCGATCGCCGCTACCGTCATCCGGCTGACGGTGACCCAGGAGCGCGAGTACCGGGCCGACGCGGCGGGTGCCTTGCTGGCCGGCGACCCGGTGGCCCTGGCCAGCGCCCTGCGCAAGATCGACGCCGGGACGGCGGAGCTAGCGCTCGCGCCCGACGGGCGGCGGACCTCGGTCGGCCACCTGATGATCGCCAGCCCGTTCCGCCCCGAGGGCTTCGCGCGGCTGTTCCTGACCCACCCGCCCGCGGGCGAGCGAGTCCGCCGGCTGGAAGCCCTGGCCGGCTACCGCCGCTGAGCCCGCTAGTGCCGCTCGGCGCCTGGTAGCAGCGAGGGTCCCTCGCTGCCGAATCCGGCAATCCTTCAGTTTCACGAAGCAGGCGAGCCGTAGCATGCCGCCACTGGTGCAGCGACTGGTCCGCTGCACGCGATTGCTCGCATGACGCCGAACTTACCTCCCGCCAGGTTCAGAGCCAGGATTCGTCACCTGTAGTTGACGAACTGCAGGGCGAAGTCGAATTCCTGGCCCTTCAGCAGCGCGATGACCGCCTGGAGATCGTCTTTCTTCTTGGCCGAGACGCGAAGCTCCTCGCCTTGGATCTGAGCCCGGACGCCCTTCGGCCCCTCGTCCCTGATGATCTTGGAGATCTTCTTGGCGTTGTCCTGGGTGATGCCCTCCTTGAGGGCCACGCTCATCCGGTACTCCTTGCCGGACAGCTTCGGGTCGCCCGGATCCAGGGTCTTGAGCGAGACGCCGCGCTTGACCAGCTTGTCCTTGAAGACGTCGAGGACCGCCTTGGCGCGCTCCTCGCTGTTGGCGCGGATGTCGATGGCTTGCTCGCCTGACCAGGCGATGGACGCGCCGACGCCGCGGAAGTCGAATCGGGTGCCGATCTCCTTGGCCGCCTGGTTGACTGCGTTGTCAACTTCCTGGCGGTCGAGCTTGGACACTATGTCAAAGGAAGACTCTTGTGATGCCACGGCTCCAAGGCTAGACGCGACAAGCGGGACCGTCACGCCGAACGCTCCAGGACCCTGAGGTCAGCCGCTTAGCCGTATCCGGCTTACCGCCCGGTCCTGTCTTGGGCTATCCTTGCGATGCCGCCAGCGCTGCGGCACACGGCAGGTTGCCCGAGTGGCCAAAGGGAGCGGTCTGTAAAACCGTCGGCTCAGCCTACGTTGGTTCGAACCCAACACCTGCCACCACCTGCGAAAACGGCCCGCTAGCTAGGAATTCTCGGCTATGCGGGCCGTTTCTTCTTTTGTCCCGTGGTGTGTCATCTTGTAGCGCTGCGGGGCGGCGTGTCGCGGTGTCCACGGACGTATAGCGGACGGGATTGGTGCCCCGTCACGGTCGGTGCGCACCGTCGGCTGTTTCACGGACGGCCACGGACAGGCCGCGCTGGCGGCATGTTCCGGCTGTACGCGCGCCGCAGTGCCGGGTCGTGGCACCTCGGCGATCGCGATGATGGCGTGCCGGCCCCGGGAACGCCGGGCTTGATGCCTGTTCGCCGCACCCGGCCGTCCTTGGCGCCGTCCCCGCGCCAAACGGAGCCTGTGGGGTGCCAGAAATCTGCCCGGCCTGTGAGCTGCAGCGATGCGCCATGCGTCAGCGGTAGGCCATGAGGATCGCCCGTGTCCCTCCGTCTGCTTTATCTGATCTTCATCCGGGTCTGCGGCTGGTCCTGCTCGGCCGCTCACCGGCATCGGAAAACGCGGAACTGCTGGTGCTGCGGCACGAGGTCGCCGTGCTGCGCCGCGCTACTCTGCGGTCCCGGCTGGACTGGGCCGGCCGCGCGGTCCTCGCCGCGCTGATCCGGCTCCTGCCCGGAAGGCACTACGGGCACAAGTTCACCTCTGCCTTGCAGGCGACGCTTCCCCGGACACGGCTGCAGGCGACGAGCTGGCGCGATTCCTCCCGTTGCTCAAAGCCCTCGACTTCCAGGCCGTCTTCGGCGGTACGGGCAGGGAAGCGCAGCTCCAAGCCGAGATTTACCGGCTGTTCGTCGGCGACTCTGCTACTGCCGACATGCTTGCCTCCGGGACATCGCCGCCTCTCGCAGCCAGCGCAATGCTGGAACGGCGAGGCCGGGCCGTCAACCGAGCCCAGATGGCCTTCAAGGACGAGCAGGAAAGGCTCGGCGACGAGTTCGCCCCGGAAAGACTGGAGATAAGGCTCTTTCGGTACATCGCGATCAGCGAGGCCGCTTTCCTAACGGCCGGATGGGCCGGCGGGCGGGAGGCAGACGCGCTGCGCACCGCTGCCGCGGCACTGCAGTCTGCCTGGTGGCTGTGGCTAGAAGACACCGACGACGCCATGCCGTGCGTGCGGGGCGTCCTGGAGCAGACCAGCCGTGCCCGCGCTCACCGCGTCAAGCCTGCCCGGGCGGCCCGGGTCGAGGACACGGGGGCTGCAGCCAGCCCGGCCCGCTGGCTGGAGGCAGCCGGATGGAAGCGGCTGGCGGTCCTCGGACGGGCGCTCGGTGAGTTCGCCCACGTCAGCTTCCGCGCACGGTGGAGCGGGGCGCGCGACGCACTGAGCGCCATGCAGGCCAGCGGCATCCCGCATCCCGACTCGACAGCGCGCGGGCACGCCCTGGACGCAGTATCCTGCCTGCTGGCCCACGAGGTCGCCGTACGGCTCGACCAGGCGTGCCCTGCGGTCGGCTCCGCATTCCGCGCATGGGTGACCGGCCTCGGCATCGATCACCACGAACGGTACGTGGAAGAGCTGCTCCAGCGCAGCCTCGACCTGCGCGGCACCGACTTCGGGCAACCCGACCTCCGCCCCCTGCCGACGACCCCGTAACAGGTGAGGGTAACGCCCGCGTGGCGCGCCACAATGTGATGATGCCGGCAGGCGGTCTGCGCTGAACGGGCGTGATGTCGATGCGCTCGGCTTGACACCCCCGCACCGGAGCCCGGAGCAGAAGATCTTAGCCGTCATCGTCGTAAGAGAGTACGCGCTGGCACCAGCACCACCGCCCGGTACACCCTTAAGCTGAGAACGCTGCGCCGCGGCACGGCGGCTTCCTGAATTGCGCCCGGACTACCTGAACACCAGCCGAACTCGTTTGAACCCTGTGCGTGGCCAGCACGTATCAGGGTTGCTGGTGTCCCTGTCATTGACGGAGGTGATGCACCTGGGCCGCCTGCTGGCCATCGACCCGCGCCCGTGCCGGGGCGATCGGGACTTCGACGCCGTGGACTTGGTCCTGGCCCCGCTCAGCAGCGAGCACTTCGATCAGCGGGAAGCTGGCCAGGTCGACCAGCGCATCGAGAAGCTCTCCGGCCTGGTTCCCGGCCACGACGTCGGCCGGCTCTGGTCCTAGTGCCAAGCCTCCGCCGTCATCGTCGCCGTGCAGCGCCTGCACCACCGGCCGGCCGACCATCCCATTCCTGCTCAACCTGGCACGTTAGGCTGAGCGCTGGCGGGAGGGACACGAATGGCCCGGAATTGGTACGACAGCGTAGTGCCGGAGGACGCGGCACCGGCGCCGTGCGAGATCGATGTGAGCGTGGCCCATCCGGCGCGGGTGTACGACTACTGGCTAGGCGGCCAGGACAACTTCGCCGCCGACCGGGCCGCGGCCAAACGGGTCCTCAAGGCCAAGCCCGGGATCCGCGACAACGTGCGGGCCAACCGCCGGTTCCTGACCCGGGCCGTCCGCTTCTTGGCCGCCGAGGCTGGGGTGCAGCAGTTCCTGGACATCGGGACCGGCATCCCCGCCGCGAACAATACGCATGAGGTGACCCAGGCCGTACGGCCGGAAGCGCGGGTTACCTACGTGGACAACGACCCGATCGTGCTGGCGCATGCGCGGGCCCTGCTGACCAGCGTCGCCGGCCCGACCATGTTCATCGACGCCGACCTGCGGGACGTCGGCACGATCTTGTCCCGGGCGGGCGAGACGCTGAACTTCAGCCAGCGGTCGCGGCCATGCTGATCGCGGTGCTGCACCTGATCCCGGACGAGGACGACCCGTGGCGCATCGTCGCCTCGTTCATGGACGCGGTCCCGTCCGGCAAGCCACCTGGTGCTGTCCCACCCGGCCCGCGACGTGGAGGCCGACCGGTCCGCCAAGGCGGCCGGCCGCTACAACCAGCACGTAGTGGCCCCGATGCGCCGGCGTACCGGGACGAGTTGGCCCGGTTCCTGGACGGCCTGGAAATCGCCGGACCCGGGCTGGTGCAGATGCACCAGTGGCGGCCGGAAGCCAGCGATCCCGTGGCCCCGTCCTCCGGCTACGCGGTCGTCGCACGGAAACCTTGACTCGCTGAAGTGCCCGACGTAGCCGCCGCGCTGCCACGCTGGCAGGGCAAGACGCTGTGGGCCCGGGACCGGGCCGCCCCCCTGCGGGAGTTCGTGCGCACCGAGGCGGCCAGCGCGCTGATGCTGGTCGCGGGCATCGTAGTGGCGATCATCTGGGCCAACGTCAGTGACGCCAGTTACGAGTCGTTCTGGCACACCCGGTTCTACCTGGGGGTGGGTTCGGCCGGGATCACCCAGGACCTGCGGACCTGGGTGAACAGCGGGCTGATGACGCTGTTCTTCCTCGTCGTGGGGCTGGAGACGCGCCGCGAGCTGGACCTGGGTGACCTGCGGGAACGGCGCCGGTTCGTGCTGCCGATCATCACCGGCCTGCTCGGAATGGCCTTCCCGGTCGCGATCTACCTGGCGTTCAACGCCGGGCGGCCCGGCGCGCACGGCTGGGGTGTGGCCATGTCCACCGACACCGCGCTGGCGCTGGGCCTGCTGGCCCTGTTCGGCCGTGAGGTGCCGGACCGGATGCGGGTGTTCGTGCTCATCGTGTTCGTGGTCGACGACCTGGGCGCGCTGCTGGTGATCGCGTTCGTGTACAGCGACAAGCTCGTATTCATGCCGCTGGTGATCGCCGTGGCCGCGTACGCGCTGATGTTCGTGGCCGTACGGTTCCGCCTGCAGCGGCGCTCGGTGTTCGTGGTGCTCGGGATCGTGGTCTGGGGCGCGCTGCGGGCCAGCGGCGTGGACCCGGTGGTGGCCGGGCTGGCGATCGGGCTGGCGGTGCCGGCCTATACGCCGTCCCGCTCCGACCTGGAGGACGCGACCGGGCTGGTCCGGCGGTTCCGGGAGCAGCCCACTCCGGAACTGGCCCGGACGGCCCGGCAGGGCCTGACCGCCGCGCTGTCCCCCAACGCCCGGCTGCAGAGTTTTTACCACCCGTGGACCAGCTTTCTCATCGTGCCGCTGTTCGCGCTGGCCAACGCGGGGGTGGTGCTGAACGGCGGCTTCCTGGCCCGCGCCTACACCGCCCCGATCACGCTCGGCGTGCTGATCGGCTACGTGGCCGGCAAGCCGATCGCGGTCACGTTCAGCTCGTGGCTGGTGACCAGGCTGAGCCACGGCAAGGTGCGGCCGCCGATCGGGCGGGCCGCGGTGCTGGGCAGCGGCACGATCGCCGGCATCGGGTTCACGGCGGCGCTGCTCATCGCGACCCGGGCGTTCACCGGGCAGAACCTGGCCGAGGCCAAGCTCGGCGCGCTGTCGGCAGTGCTGGTCGCGGCCGGGCTGACCTGGGGTGTGCTCCGGGTGACGCAGCTGCTGCCCGCGGAGCGGCGGGCCCGGCTGCTGCTCGGTGACACCCGGCTCATCCAGGACCTGATCCCCGCGGTTGACCCGGAGCGGGACCATATCCGCGGCCCGAAGCAGGCGCTGATCACGGTCATCGAGTTCGGCGACTTCGAGTGCCCGTACTGCGGCCAGGCCGAGCCGATGGTCCGGGACATCCTCACCGACACCACCATCCGCTACGTGTGGCGGCACCTGCCGCTGACCGACGTGCACCCGCGCGCCCAGCTGGCCGCCGAAGCGTCCGAGGCGGCTGCCGCCCAGGGCGCGTTCTGGCCCATGCACGACCTGCTGCTGCAGCATCAGGACGCGCTGACCATGATGGACCTGCGCGGGTACGCAGAGTCGCTCGGACTGGACGCCGACCGGTTCGGCGCCGAACTGGAACGGCACATGTACGAGACCCGGGTGGCCCAGGACGTCGAGTCGGCCGACCTGTCCGGGGTGTCCGGCACCCCGACGTTCTTCATCAATGGCCAGCGCCGCTACGGTGCATTCGACTTGCCCACCCTCACCGAGGCCATCCGGGTCGCCCGCGAGCGGGCCATCACCGGCACCGCGCCGGACTGGGCGCCCGACGAGGTGTACCCCAAAGACTTCCCGGACGACGCCGCCGAAGAAGAGCCCACTGAAGATCCGGACCGCTGAGGCCGCCGGCGCCGTCAGCGATGAGCCTCGTGCCGGCAGCGCGCCCGCGTGCCTGTAGTACTCCTGAAACTCGGCCATGCAACCTGGGATGATGCGTGACCGTGCTGGTTCGTCTGCTCTACCGTTTCACGGTCCTCGTGCTGTCTTGGCTCGCGCTGCTGGCTAAATGCGTCGAAGAACGTCGAGATACTGGTCGCGCACGGGGTCGCGGTACTGCGCCGCAAAAACCCGAAGCCGCGGATCGATTGGATCGATCGGGCTATGCTCGCGCGGACAAGATCGTCGAAACACCACTGCCTGCACAGGGCCGAATCCGGGGCTACCCCTGCCTGGCCACCCGGCGGCCCGCGCTAGCGGCGCACCAGCCAAGCCGGAGAACGCCCGCCAGGCATGCTCATGCGGCGGCCGGAACAAGCCGATGCCGCGAACAAGCGGATCACCGGCGCCCTCGGCATCCAAGAGGCCAGGCAGGACCCGGGTGACGAGGATGACGGCGACACCGAGCAGGATCCTGAAATGGGCGGGTCAGGGTGGAATTCCCGGTGGGACGGTCGGTGTAACCGCTCCTACCGCGCCCGTCCGTGGCCTTTTCGCCCCCGTCCGTGGGGCGCCCGAAACGGTGCCCACGGACGCACAGTGGACGGCAGCAGCCGGCAATCGTGCCTCGAACGGCGTATGCGCTGGTCAGCGGCCTGTACCTCGTCAGGAGGAGAGCGGTCTGTAAAACCGTCGGCTTAGCCTACGTTGGTTCGAACCCAACACCTGCCACACAAAAGCCCAGTTCAGAGCCGGTGACACCGGATGGTGTCACCGGCTTTTGGCGTGAAAGGGAGCGGTTACGCTGACCGTCGGCTGTGTCCCGTGGGCTATGCGTGGGCCGGCTCCGGGCATCGCCCGGCCTCTACCGACATCGCATCAGATGCCGTCGGAGCTGTGGAAACGCTAGTGGCGGCGGGTGCCTGCGTGCGGTGCTGCGGGCCGGGCGAGCCCGGTGGCCGTGGGCTGCGCGCGGGACCGGGGACCGGTTCACGTACATATAGATGACATGCATCGGGCCCGGCTGAGCTGAGGCCGGTGCCTTCTGCACGTGAGACCTCCCCAGCTCAGACGCGTCACGATTGACCGTGTAGGCATTCGTGCGGGGTGCTGATGCCCCGCTGGAGCTTGAGGAGGTCCCGATGCCCATCGTAGGCGGGTTGGATATCCACCGGAAGCAGCTCACGTTCGACTACCTGGACACCGTGACGGGGGAGGTGAAGCGGGGCCAGGTCGCCCCGGCTGACCGTGTGCACCTGCGGGCCTGGCTGGTCCGGTTCGCCGGCCGGGACGACGTTGCGTTCGCGCTGGAGGGGTGCACCGGCTGGCGGTACGTGGCCGAGGAGCTGGCCGCGGCCGGCGTCGCGGCGCACGTCGCCGAGCCGGCTGATACCGCGTTCGCCCGCGGCCGCAAGCGGCACGCCAAGACCGACAGGACCGACTCGCGGCACCTGCGGGAGCTGCTGGCTGAGGGCCGGCTGCCGGAGTGCTGGATCCCGCCGTCGCACATCCTGGAGTGCCGGGCGCTGCTGGAGACCTACCACGACCTGCGCGCCGAGCACACCGCCTGGGTACAGCGCATCCACGCGGTGTTCTTCCACCAGGGTGCGCCCGCGCTGGGTGAGGGCGCGCTGCGCACCAGCCGCGATCTCGAGGCGCTGCGCGCGGCCGCCGCCGCGCACCTGTCACCGGCCGGGCAGCTGCAGGTGGCTACCGCCTTGGACATGCTGGCCGGGCTGGAGGCGCGCCTGGACGTGCTGCGGCGCCGGCTGCTGGCTGCCGCCCGGCACCTGGCCGGCGCGAAGGTGCTCGCCGAGCGGCTGTACGGGGTCGGCCCGGTCACCGGGCTGGCGATGACCTGCTGGCTGGGCGGCGCCGGCCGGTTCTCCTCCTCCCGCAAGGCGGTCCGGTTCGCCGGGCTGGACGTCACCGTCTGGTCTTCGGACCGCAAGGGCCCGCCCGGGCGGCTGTCCCGGCAGGGCCCGCCGGTGCTGCGCTGGGCGGTGTATGAGGCCGGCAAGACCCACGCCCGCGCGTCGGCCCCCGACCACCGCTACTACGCCGCGGTCAAGGACCGCAAGGACGGCAAGCGCGCCGCCCTGTCCGAGGCCCGCAAGATCCTCCGCCAGGCCTGCCACATCCTGGCCGAGCTCGGCGACGACGCGCTCACCGCCGCCTGAGCCTGGCATCTCACCCATGGTGGCCATCTGACCGTGGCCGGGCGGGCCGGCGAGCCGAGCCGAACTCACCCGATGGGGCATAACCGCGGCCAGCTCCCGCCAGTCCGCTGTCAGCCGCTACCGGCCCTGCCGCGCAGGGCCAGGCGGACGGCCTGAATAGACTGAGCGGCCGCATCCCCCCGCCGGCGGGAGGACACCCAATCGATCATCTTGTCACCGGGCGCGGCAAGCGCCCGCGGGCCTAGGTAAGCCTGGCTGCCCCTCGCCACCCCCTCTCCCGCCACGGAGCAGGTCACCTCCGCCCCCGGCAAGAAAGGCATATACCCAGCCCCCGAATCTCCGACCCCCCGCGGTTCGCTCCCTCGCCCCCGCCAGCCCATGATCCGCTCCCGGGCGGCCGCGTCAAGGGCGCCTGCGGCGTCACTTCGTGATCCAAAGCCGCGAAGTTAAACGGTCTGTGATCTTGTCAAGGCGATCGGCTGACTACGCAGGGGTGGTATGAGGACGGGACCTCTGGTAGATCGGGGTCAATCCATCACGATCGTCCCGTCCACCGGAGGTCCCGTTGCGTTCCCAGTCTGCCACCATCACGATCACCCGCGCCGTCACCGTCGCCACAGGGGTCTTCGCCCCGGGCCATCTGGGCGAATTAACGCAGTACCTGCCGTTCGAGCTGGCCGATGACCTCCTGGCGCAGACCAAGACGGTGCAGCGGCGGCTGCGGGACCTGCCGTCCCGGGTCGGGGTGTACTTCCTGCTGGCGCTGGGGATGTATCCCCGGCTGGGCTACGGGCGGGTCTGGGCCAAGCTGACCGCCGGGCTGCACGGCCTGCCGGTGCCCTGCCCCTCGGAGAAGGCGCTGCGGGATCTGCGCCGACGGCTCGGGCCCGCGCCGCTGAAGGCTC
Source organism: uncultured Actinomycetes bacterium (assembly GCA_963722275.1). Classification (GTDB taxonomy): domain Bacteria; phylum Actinomycetota; class Actinomycetes; order Streptosporangiales; family Streptosporangiaceae; genus Palsa-504. The sequence continues at coordinate 22,351 of CAVRMX010000017.1, forward strand.
TGTTCGAGGTGGTCGCCGGGCCGCTGGCCCAGCCTGGCACGCCGGGAGTGCGGTTCGGCGGGCTGCGCACGGTCGCCTTCGACGGCTGCAACTCGCTCAAGGTCCCCGACACCGGCCGTAACCGCTGCTGGCTGGGCCGGATCCGGTACCGGATGGGCTTTGCCGGGTATCCGACGCTGCGGCTGATGACCCTGGCCGAGACCGGCACCCGCGGCCTGCCCGGCGCCGCGCTCGGGTCGGCCGCCGACCGGGACGAGGCCACCGTGGCCCGCCGCCTGCTGCCGCTGCTGCACCCGGGCATGCTCATCTTGCTGGACCGCGCCTTCGACGCCAACGCGTTCCTGCGCCAGGTCACGGCCACCGGCGCGCTGCTGCTGGCGCGGGCCAAGTCCACCCGCCACCCGCCCGTGCTGGGCCACCTGCCGGACGGCTCCTACCTGTCGGACCTGGGCGGGCTGGCGGTCCGGGTCATCGAGGCCAGCATGACGGTGACCGGCGCGGACGGCAGCCGGGTCCGGGACGGCTACCGGCTGATCACCACGCTGATGGACCACCGCCGGTTCCCGGCCCCGTGGTGGTCCAGCTCTACCATGAGCGCTGGGAGATCGAGTCGGCGTACTTCGCGCTGCGCCATACCCTGCTGAACGGTCATGTGCTGCGCTCGGGTGACCGGCCCGGCCTGGAGCAGGAGACCTGGGCCTTGCTCACGCTGTACCAGCTGCTGCGGATGGCCATGGTGGACGCGATCGAGACCCGCCCGGGCACCGACCCGGACCGGGCCAGCTTCACCACCGCGATGGAAGCCGCCAAAGACCAGCTCACCGCCGCCGCCGGGATCTGCCCGGACGGCCCGGCCGACCTGCCCGGCGCGATCGGCCGGGCCGTGCTGGCCACGCTGCTGCCCGCCCGCCGCCTCCGCTACAGCGCCCGCAAGGTCAAATGCGCCACCTCCCGGTACCTCAACCGCGACGACGGCCGCCCGGCCCATCCCGCCACCATCACTGCGATCGACATCGCCATCTGCACCCCGCCCGTCGACCTGAAGCCCGGCCGGACCCACTACGACCGCAGCACGCCCCGCCCGCCTCGCCCGCCGACCCGCCGGGAGCGGGTCACCGCGATCATCACCAGCCAGCCCCCGCGCGAGTGGAGCGGCCACGACCTGGCCGTCCTGATCGGCGTCAAACCCCGGAACATGCTCACCCAGCTCGGCGAATGGGCACGGCTGGGGTTCTTCACCCACACCGGCTTCGGCACCTACAAACTCAACACGCCGCCCTCCGATACCCCCTCGACAAACCCGCCCGACCCTTAACTTCGCGGCTTTGCTGCGCGGGCGCTCCGCGCCCCCTGACCCGACCGCCCGCTCGCAGGAACAGGCAGCGATCAGGGCAAGGGAGCACAGTGAAGCATGCCCCAAAACGGAAAACGACCCATCACGGAACCTACTTGCGGTCACGTAGCGATGCAGGTAAGTGGACAGGGTCCGGGGTGGTGCCGACGGTGCGTGTAACCGCTCGCTTTCGCGTGTGGTGGCGGATGCGTGCTGCCGGTGCCTGCGTCGAGGGCGTCTTCGATCCGCTGGCTGACGGTGTCGTCCTGGCCGTCGGTGCAGTGCAGGTAGACCTTGTAAAGGACACGGGCGCTGTTCCCGGCCCGGGCGGCGACTTCGGCGGGCTCGCCGGTGGCATTGAGCTACAGGGACAGGGCGGCGTGCCGCAGGTCATAGGGGCGCCGGGCCAGCGGCGTGGCGGCCAGTTCCGGGCTGAGCGCGGCGCGGCGGGCGGCGTGCCAGGCACGCCCGTAGACCGACTCGCTGAGCATCCCGCCGCGGGTGCCGGGAAACAGCCGCCTGTCCGGCGCGGTGCCGAACTGGCGCAGGTGCTGGCGGAGCAGGCGGGCCAGAACGGGCGGGATGGGGACGACCCGGATGGCGCCGTCGGCCCGGTGCTTGAGACTACGAGGCTCGTACGGCGTCCCGATGCTGGTCCAGGCGGTCCCGGTGCGCGGGCACGCGGCGGTGAGGATGATCGTCCCGCGGCCGTGCGCCGGGAGAATGAGATCATCGCGACGCAGCGCGACCGCTTCCTCGGGGCGCAGGGCCGCATAGTACAGGCAGCCGAAGAACGCGGCCAGTTCCGGCCGGGTGCTGGTGACCTGGGTCAGGATCGCTTTGACCTGCTTGGGGCTGGCGACGGTGGCCGGGTTGACGGTCACGGCGGCTCTGGGTGGACGCCACTGTAGCTGGCCGATGGGGTTGGCGGGCAGCAGCCCGAGCTCGACGGCGTAGCCGAGAGCGCCGTGGAACACCGCCCGCTTGCGGGCGAGCGTATCCGTACAGCGCGGCGCGCAGCGTCTGGTCTGGCGGCCTGCGGCTGGTTTCCCGGGTCAGCAGCGGGGTGATCGTGGCCAGCGCGCCGGCCAGGCTGGCGCGGGAATGCGGGGCCAGCCGTGGCCATTTCATCTCCGCGTATGCCGCCGCGTGCCGGTACCAGGTCACGATCGGCGGCTCCGGCGTGGCCCACTTTGCGGGTTCACCGGTCGCCGGGTCGAAAGCCTGCCCCCGGCGCGCCGCGCGGACCAGCTCGGCGCGGTAGCCATCGGCCAGCGCCCGCGTCATGAACGACCGGGACCTGTCGCGGCCCGCGACCCGCCAGCGGACCTCGGACGCCTTCCGGCCGGCCCTGCGCCGGACGCGAACACCCGCACATCGAACGAACTCACGGTAATCCTCCCCCTGGAACTGGCCAACCTTGCAATTCCAGCCGATCAGGGGAGGGATCTCACCGCACAGATGGCTTCTGCTGGACCAGCGGGCTCTGTTCGCCAAGAACTCTTTCTGTCCTAGTGCGATCCGGTGGCGGCGCGGAATGAGGAGTTAAGCCGACGCGCCAGGCCTGGGCGGGGATGCTCAGGCGGTGAGCGCGTCGGTGTAGTCGATGAACGTGGTGGTGGCCTGATCGAAGTCGGCGACCAGGCGCAGGTGCCCGCCGATGGCGGCGACGTAGGCGGCGACCGATTCGACTTGCATCTTCTCGACGTCGCCGTGTTCCATCCGGGACACGCGGGCCTGGCTGACGCCCATCGCCCGGGCCACCTCGGCCTGGGTCATGCCGCGCTGCTTGCGCATCTGGGCCAGGTGGTAGCCGATGTCGCGGGCGTTGCGGATGTCGCGGGCCGCAGCGCGGCGATCCGGGTCGTCGATACCCGGGTCGGCGCGGCGGCGCTGGTCGAGGGCGGTCTCCCACCGGTAATGTTCGGTCATCGGATCTCCTCGGGCGGGGTGGCCAGGAAGCGGGCGTAACGGTCCTCGGCCAGCTTGATGGCGTCGCGGTACCAGCGGGTCCATTTTCCGGTCTTGTCGCCTGCCACCAGCAAGACAGCCTGGCGTTGCGGGTCGAAGATGAACAGGATCCGGATCTCGGTCTTCCCCGCAGACCCGGGCCGTAGCTCCTTGAGATTGTGCAAGCTGGAGCCGGTGATCCGGTCCACTGCGGGTCGGCCGAGCGCAGGACCGCGCTCGGCGAGCAACTCGACCGAGTCCCGTACCAGGCTGGCGCTGATGTCATCCAGCGCCATAAACCAGTCGTGGACCTCGGGGACCAGGATGATCTCCCAGCTCACCCCTCGATTATAACCTGCGGGTTAAGTCCGGTGGGGATATGGCAATTTCATCACCGCCGCCACCGCTTGGGCTGCACCTCGGCCGATTGCCTCGCCAGGCGCGGGTTGACAGCACCGAAGCCACACGCGTCGCCGACGGGTCTTCGACGCGTTCACCACGCACCGCCTGGTAGCGGTCAGGATCTACCTGCTGCAGGGAAAGCCGCTACGCCGTGGCTGTGCTGCTGGCTGTCACGCGGCTGCGGTCGCTCCGATGGTGCCTGCTTGGCCGGGTGATCGCTGCGCCACAGGTCGTCGGCGTGCGACCTGATGGCCTCCAGCGTGCTCTGGGTCAGGTTTTGGCGGCCGCAACTACAGCGACCCGTCCGTCGGCCTGGAAGGGACCAGGGAGGAAGAGGTGAGGTTCGGGTCCGTGACGCTTTCCGCGACAAGATCAAGGTCGGCTACGAGTATGACTTCGGTGCGAGCTGGCAGCATGAGATTACCCCGCAGAAGATCCTGCCCCTAACGACGCCGTTACTCTCCTTACTCTCCGAGATCGGAGCCGAGCTTGGCTCGCGGGCTCAATGCAGCATGGCACTCCACTCGGGCATGAGGTCGAGGAGTTCGACAGCGGGTAGCTCGATGCCGAGCCTGGCGCAGTCGCTCACTACACCTGACGCGCGTTCGGCCGCGTAGTCCGGACTGTATTCCAGCAGCGTCTCGGAGTTGCCGTGGCGGCAGTTGTACAGGCCGAGCAGGATGCCCGCCGCAAGTTCGACGGCTGCGGATCGCATGCCGAAGCCAGCCCGGCGCTGAAGGTCGTCGAGGAAGGGTTGCAGGGCCTCGTCCAGGATCTTGCCGGCGGCCTCGGCCGGATGGACGTAACCCTGGCCCGGCCGGTAGCCGGCCCGGGTGTCCAGCTCCTCGATGCCCAGGCCCTGCAGGGAGTCCTCGACATCGCCGGCCGCAGCCGACCGGTCGGCGCCCGACATGACCCGGGCCGCGTAGGCTTCGGCCGGCTGGCGCAGGTCCGGCCGGGCAGCGAGCAACTCGTCTAGCACGGCGGCCTTCTCGGCCGCGGACAGGGCGTCCAGTGCTGACCTGTTATCGCTCACCTATGTTCCCCCGTTCGCCCTGGGCCGCTCGCTCCTGAATTTTTGTCGGACGGGCATCCGGGCGCGGACAAGCAGGACGCGCGCAGCGGGCGGAGCTGCTCAAGGGCCGCCTCCGGGTCACCGGTGCGCAACGCCAGCTCCAGCCCGGTGGTCAGCCATTCCAGGGCCCGGGCGTGGTCGCCGATGTCGCGGTACCCGATGCCAGCCTGGATATAGATCCGGAAATCGCCGGTATAGCCGCGAGCCGCGAGCCTGGCCTGGCTGCCACAGCGACGCGGGCCTGCGTCGGCAGCTGCGGCGCATCACTACGTCTCGTCTGCGGCGGGCGCCGGGGTTCCTTCTTCGTCATCCGGCGACGGAACCGGGACGGCATACGCACTACCGTAGCGAACCGGGCCTTGGGCTGGCGCATTCGCGGCTCAGGTACGGCCCAGCCGGGCGTCGATGGCTGCGGCGCTGGCCTCCGGGTCAAGGCCGGTGATGGTGACGTGCAGGTCCGCCCGCTCATAGGACCGCTTGAAATAGGAGATGTCCGCCTTGATGTCCTTCAGGTAGAGGATCCGCTCCTCCCCGGCGAGGTGCTTGTCGGTGCGTTGCGAGTCGATGTCGTAGAAGGTGATCCGCTCCAGGATGTTCTCCGGCGTGTCATGGACGGCCACGGTCACGCCGGGCACGTGCCGGACGACCCGGAGGAAGGCGTCTCGCAGGCCGCTGGGCGGCAGCGCGATCACGCAGTCGGGGTTGGCGGTCGCGATGCGCTCCAGCACCGCGGCGCATTCCTTCCGGTAGGAGTAACCGGTGAGGAACCTGGCCTGGAGCCGCTCGATGGATAGCCCGAAGTGCCGTTCGACTTCCTCGTCGAGGTCGAAGAAGGGGCAGCCGCGCCGATCCGCGAGGATCCGGCCGATCGTCGTGGTGCCGACGCAGCTTACGCCGACCAGGCTGACCCGCAACTCATGCTCCTCACCGCCACACCGGCGATCCGAGGGTGCGCGTCTGCGGTGCCGGCGATATCGGTGCGTCGGGGAAAGGGCAGATAGCCAAGATAGTGGTGGCTGCACCGGGGAACGCGCACGTGCGCACGCCGCCCAGGCGAATCCCAATGGCCCTGCTTGAGGCGACCTGACGGAAATCCGGCAGGAGGAACTCGATGCGTCGGATGACCTGCTGGCTGGCTGGTTCGTATGGAAAAGTCTTCGTGTGGAAAAGTCGCAGAGGGCGCCGATCTCGCCCGGCGGGCGGTGGCGAAGCTGGCGCGCAAGCGGCCCTCGCCGCTGCTGGCCGGCCGCCGTGCCACGTGGGCGGCCGGCGTGGTACATGCGCTGGGCCATGTCAACTTCCTGGCCGATCCTGCGAGCGAGCCGTGCATAACCGCTGATCAGCTCAGTGCGGCGTTCGGAGTGGCCAAGAGCACCATGACCAGCAAGGCCAGGCAGGTCCGCGACCTGCTGCGGATCAGTCGTTTCTCGCTGGAGTTCCAGCGCGCCGACGTAGCCGCGCAGAACCCGCTGGCTTGGATTATTGAGGTGAACGGCCTGGCCGTGGACGCCCGCCACGTTCCGCCCGGCATCCAGGCGGAGGCCTACCGGCGAGGGCTCATTTCCTACGCACCGGCGCTGGGGCCGGACGAGACGGCGGCTCGCGCGAGGTCCCAGGTGACGGGAACGCCGCCCGCTGCTGACGCTTCCGCGCCGTCCGAGCCACTAGACCTGCTGGAGCATTGCAGTGAACTCAAGCGCCAGCTGGTCGAGTTCGCCCGTTCCCGGCGCTTCTCGCGGCAGTTTGACCAGGCGCTCAGGGCAGGATCCCGCGGTGAGGCCGTTGATGAATCCGAGTTCATCAACATCATCGACCACTTCATCTTGCAGCGTCCTCTTCCCGGTGAGCGGACCGTCGTGGAGACCTTCGTGTCGGCGCATCCTGAGCTCGCGGAAGCCGATCGCCAGATGCTGCTCGGCTGGCGTGACATTGTGGAGGGAGTCTTCGAGATCCGCGAGCGGGATCGCGAGGCGATCATCGCTGTCAATCTCATCGACGAGCTGACCTACCGGGTCTACTCCAATGCCGGCCCGGCTGCCCTGACGTCGATGGAGCCGGGATGCTTCATGATCGCCAGGATCGTGCCCATCGGCACCGGCTGGATGCTCAGCGGGGCGCAGCAGACGTTCGGCGCGTCCCAGCGAGCAGGGATGCTCCAGGTGGCAGCGGAACTGGCGGCCAAGCATCCCCGGCTGGTGTTCCGCAACCCCGGCAAGGTGACCCAGGGCTGGGAGCTGACGCGTAAGCAGCGGGCGATGTTCATCGAGTTCTTCGGCAGCGACCTCATCGTCGTGCCGGGGCCCGAGGTGGAATCCCGGATGAACGGCTTCCTTGCCTGGTACACCCGCCGGGTGCTCGAGGACTCCGACCCGGCGGCAAGCAGCCCCGGCGCCGACGTCGATGCCCGGACACCGGCGTTCAGCGTGCCGGGCGATCTTGCCAGCGCGCCCACCGTCGCACTGGCCTATGACGAAACGGAAGGGCTGATGTTCCTGGCCAACTTCGCCCTGGTGCGCGAAGCGTTTGAGGATCCCGGGCTAGCGGCCGACTCCGAACACCGGCAGGCGGTGCTCGGGTACCTGGAAGCCGACAGCATCTCAGCGCTGCCGTTCCGGCGGCTGGCCGGGGTGGATACGGCCCGGGCCAGCCAGCTGTTCCAGCACCTGCTGGATAAACCCGGCTTCTCATGGGAACGAGACGGCGAGGCCCTGCTGCGCAAGCACAAGCCATGGTGCTTCGAAGCCAACCCGCTGCCTCCGGTCACGCCGCTGAGCAGCGAGCTCGCCGAGGCTCTCCCATCATCCAGGTAGGTCAGCCTGGGATCATGTGCATGAAATCGTAGTTCCCGTCGCCGAGGCGGCGGCGGAGCTTGCGGATGATCTTCTCCCCGTCGTCGTGCGGCCCGGAGATGTACATCGGCTTGCCGTCGCGGCCGAAGGTCAGTTCGCACTTCCCGTCCCATTCCCCTAGGTACCCGGCGGCCCGCCCGAAGTCCGGGTGCGGCTCGAACCCCAGCTCCCGCGCGTACCCGATCGCGCCGTAGACGATCTGCCGCCCCAGCTCCAGCGGCACCTGCACGGCCGGCTCGTCCCAGGAGCTGAAGATCTGCTGGATGAACCCGCCCAGCCGCCGCCGGTCCACCGGCCGTGGCCCGGCCGCGTCCTTCACCCCCAGGCACCAGGTGTCCACCAGGTAGAAGCACACCCCGGCGGTGGACCCGCCCCGGTCCCGGGCGACCAGCACGGTCACCAGCCCCGAGTGCCCGGTTCGTTCTGACGGGGCCGACCCCGGCCAGTCCGGCCGCTGCGGTGCCTGGACGCTGGATGACCAGCCCGGACTGATCCAGCATCCGATCAGCGCGTCCTCCCGGGTCCGTCCTTGGGCGGCGGCGACCGATCTGATGAGCGGCGCGACCGCACTCGGCGGCATCTTCAGCGCCCGGGCGATCTCCTTCGGCGTGCGCCCGGCCGCCCGCAGCTCACGAACACGGTCAAGCAACTGCTCCGATGTCATGAGGAATATGGTGCCCCAGCCGGCCGCGCGCCTTGGCCGACTCGCAGTTTTATGCGCGCGAAGCACCCGGGGCCGTTCGGATGAATGCCGTCCTTTCCCACGCTAACCTGACTGACTGACCGAAGATGGCAAGCAGGAGGGATCGGGATGCCGATCACGCCACGGGAGCGGCTGGCTAGGGTGCTTGATGGCTCGCAGCCCCCTGGCGCGTTCAGCGCGCAGCTGTCCGTGCCCGCGAGGGACGTCCGGCTCACGGTGGCGGGCGCGGGGCCGATCAGCTTCCCGGTCAGGGCGCCGCAGGCTAAGCGGATGATCGCCTGCGCGCGGCCGGCCCGGTTCGGGCGGGGCGAGCAGACGCTGACTGGACCTGAGCGTGCGGGACACCTGGGAGATCACGCCGGACCAGGTGACGCTGACCGGGCTGGACTGGGACGCGATCCTGGCCGAGGTGCGGGACGAGCTGGGCCTGCCGGCCCGGGCGCGGCTGCGGGCCGAGCCGCACGCGCTGCTGGTGTACGGGAAGGGGCAGTTCTTCCTGCCGCACCAGGACTCGGAGAAGGACGACACGATGATCGGCACGCTGGTGGTGTCGCTGCCGTCGTCGCACACCGGCGGGGAACTCGTCATCGAGCACAACGACAAGACCGTCGCGTACCAGGCGTCCGCGACCGAGGTGTCGGTGGCCGCCTTCTACGCCGACTGCCGGCACGAGGTCAAACCGGTCAGGACCGGGTACCGGGTCACGTTTACCTGCAACCTGCTGCTGGACCCCGATCCGGCCGGTGAGGTTCCGGCCGAGCCGTCGGCCGAGGCCGCCCGGTACCTCACCGAGCACTTCACCACCAGGGTCTCCCGGTGGAAAGGCGACGACCAGGAGCCGCCGAACCGGCTCGTCTACCTGCTGGACCACGAGTACACCCAGCGCGGGCTGGGCTGGGACCGGCTCAAGGGCGCCGACGCCGAACGGGCCGCGCTCTTGCGTGCCGCCGCTGACGATGCGGGGTGCGAGGCGGTACTCGCGCTCACCGAGATCAAGGAGACCTGGGACACCGAGCCGGGACGGCGGGGCCGCGGCGTCGATCTCACCTACATCATCACCTCCGAGCTGACCCTGAGCTGGTGGACCGGGGTGCCTGGCGGGGAGCCCATCTCGCTTTATGTGCCGGACGAGCAGGTGTGCGCATCGACGCCGTCGGCGGACCTGAAGCCGTACGACTCCGAGTACACCGGGTACATGGGGAACTACGGCAACACGATGGACCGCTGGTACCGGCGAGCCGCGATCGTCGTGTGGCCTCGGCAGCATGCCTTCGCGGCCCGGGCGGAGGCGTCGCCTTCGTGGGCGCTGACCGAGCTGAGCGCCCGGCTGGACGCCGGGGACCTGGTCGACGCGCGGGCCGCCGCGGAGTCCGTCGCGCCGTTCTGGAAAGCGCCCGGTCCTGAGCTGCTGGAACCGGCACTGCGCACGGCCGCAGGGCTGGCGGATCCGAGGAATCGCGCTCATGCTGCTGCGGCCGTTCGCGGTCGAGTGGGTGACGCCCGCGCACGCGGGCGGGCTGGCGGCGCTCGCCGCGCGGTACGGCGAGTCCTGGCACCGGAACCTCCTGGAGGCGTGGTTCGGGTCGCGGAACACGTGGCGGTACACCGGGGACGTGGACCGCAAGGGCTGGGCCGGTGCGCTGCCCGGGCTCACCGCGGCGCTGCGGGACGCCGGCGCGGCGGCCGCCGCCGGGTGGCTGCTCGCCGCGTCGTGGGGCTGGCTGGATGACGACATCCGGCTCTGGCTCAGGTACCCGTCACCGGCCACGCGGCGTAAGCAGCTTGCGGAGCTGGGCAAGCCGCTCGCCGGGCTGCTGGCAGCCGCCGACGGGACAGCGCTGGCCGGCGAGATCGTGGCGGTCCTGCGGGAGCACGGCGACGACGTGCTCGCCTGCCTGCTGCCGATGCTGCGGGCGGCCGGGCCAGGACCAAGCGCGCCCCTCGAGGAGCTGGCACGGGACTGCGAGCGGCGGCTCACCGCGATCACCGAACGCCCGGCCCGGGCCGATGACGACTGGTCGGTCCCCTGGTCCGGCGGCTGCGGCTGCGAACTGTGCGGCACACTCGGCGGGTTCCTCGCCGACCGCAGCGAGCGCACGCTGGAGTGGCCGCTCGCCGAGGCCCGCCGCAAGCACGTCAAGGGCCAGATCAGCGCCGCCGAGCTGCCAGTCAAGCACGAGATCTGGAAGTTCGGCAGCCCGCACACGCTGGTGCTGACCAAGACAGACGAACTGTTCCGGCGCGAGGCCAAGGCACGCAAAGACGCGGCGGCCAGCCTGGAATGGCTGGCCACCGCGTCGGGGCGTTGACCGCCTGCGCACCCGTCGGTCCCGGAACGCGTGCTCGTTCAGGATCTCGCGGCCGAAGAGCTTCCTCCGGTCAACCTCGGTCAGCCGGGCAGCGGTTCATCAGACCGTCGGCTGTGATCCGTGGGCTATGCGTGGGCCGGATCCGGCTGCTCCCGGCCACCGCAGGCGGGGCCGTGTGGTACCGATGAGCTGCGGAAACAGTCGGTTCGCGGGGGGTGACGAGGGCCTCATCGCGGCGGACCTGTTCTCTGCTGCCTCGGCGACCGCCCGCAGGTCGGACCGATCCTCCGCGGCTACGCTGGCCGGGTCGAGGTCGTCTGTCAGCTGCTCGAATCGGTGGGCGGCGGCTTATACCCGGTCTATCCGCACGATGGTGATCAGGTCCCCTTCGACCTCATACAGCACCCGGTAAGGGCCGACGCGCAGCCTGCGGTAGGCGCCGCGGACGAACGCGCCCGGAGGCGCCGGATCGTCAGCTAAGGCTTCCACGGCGCGGTTGACGGCCATCATCCCGGCCTGGTCGGCCATGAAGCGGACGAAGGTCGCCTGCGCGATCTCTGACCAGATGATCCTCACCGGGAGCCGCCGAACACCTCAGCCATGAACTCCTCGTGCGACTTCAGGCCCGGCCGCCCGGCCGCCTTCCACGCCTCGTGCTCGGCGATAGCGGCGTCGATCTCGGCTTCCTCGACCTGCTCGGCGGATGCGCGGTCCCGCAGGGCCTTCAGCGTGTGGTACTCGTGCACCGGAACCACGACAGCGGTTTCGCCGCCGAGGCGGATGACGTCGTGACTGTCATGCTCTGAAGGCTGCGCGCTCATGCCACGATGCTAACTCGCCGCGCCGCCCACCCGGCCGTCTCGACGGCGCGGGCGCGCCGGAACCCCACGGTTCGTGATTTCCGGGAACGCATTCGGCCTTGCTTCGGGCTCCTGACGCACCGGCTATACCCGATGAGCCGCTGTCGCTGCGGCGGATACCCGGCGAAGTCGGGGCAGGGCGTGCGTCCGTGGCAGGTCGCTGGCTTGCGGGTGGATGTCTGTAAAAGGCGTCTTCTTCGCCTCTCCAGGGAGGGCGTCCCTGCGTGTCTTGGCAGGTCAGCCTGGTTCTGCGGACGGTGTCCGTGGCTGTCCGCGCGATCCGCCGTCCGGGTGCCAGCGTCCACGGACATATGGCGGACAGCGTCGGTGCGGCGAATGTCATTCTGCAGCATTTGCGCAGGTCAGAGGCTATGTGATGGGACGGGGAGTAGCGGTCTGACCAAGAAATAACCACCTCAGCCGTCTGTCGTGACCGCTGTTCTGGCAGACGATGGGATGGCCTCGTGGCGAGTCGTGGCCGGGGGCCTGGCGGTAGCGGTATGCGGTTAGCTGGGCTGGATGGTCAGGCGGCGTCCTCCCGGGGGGTGATGATGAACGTCGTAGCCGAGGGCTTCGAGCTGGCGCTGGGCGTTGCGGGCCTTGCGGCTGCGGTCGGTGTGCCTGGCGTGCCAGTCGGGGCCGAGGGCGCGGTAGCGGACAGCGTTGCTGCGGCAATCCTCACCCAGTGGTATTTGCACAGGTCAGATGCAGTATGGAGGTGCAGGTAGGAGCGTACTGCAAAACCGTCGGCTCAGCCTACGTTGGTTCGAACCCAACACCTGCCACACCCTGAGAAAACGGCCCGCTGGCTGCGGAAACGCGGCCCGGCGGGCCGTTTTCTTCTTGTCCCGGCCTGGATCAGGGTGCGTCACCGCGGGTCGATGCATGGCAGGTCCAAGTTCTCCGCCTTGTCGAGGGCGGCCTGCTCGGATTCGGCGGAGCCGACGGTTTGGGTATTAGGCAGGGGCCTGGAGGGAGCGGACGAGCGCCGCGTAGCGGCGCAGCAGCCAGGGGGCGGTCAGCAGGCCCAGGGCGATGAACGCGATGCCGAGGGCTACCGACAGCCAGGCGGTGCTAGAGGTGGTCACGTGGATGAAGGCGTACCAGTTGTTGCCGTGTGCGGTGACGATCGGGTGCCACACGGCGGGCATGGCCACGCCGAACAGGCCCCAGGCGATCAGGGCCGCCGGGGCGAGCGTGAGCAGCCAGCCCGCCAGGATGTCAACGGTGCTCCACAGAAGGCTCCGCCAGGTGTCCGGGTCGGTCATCAGGGAACCGAACCGTACCCAGAAACTCGGCTCCCGTACCTCTTGGCTGGCGGGTCCCGTGGGACGGGGAGCCGCTGCGGCGAACCCGCACCAGCCGGCTACGTGCCGCCAGGCCTTGGCCTCAAGACCGCGCATGGCCAGCAAGGTGATGGCGGTGAGCGGCAGCCCTACGCCGAGCGGGATGAGGGCCACCGCTGTCAGGAGCACCGTCCACAGCACGAGGCCGGCCAGCGTGAACCCGAACAGGACCACGCCCCGCCCGACAGCGACGGCGCCCCGGGTCGCCCAGTTCCCGGTGCGGGGCTGATTGCCTGACGCCGCGTCCATCGTGATCGCTGCGTTCATCATTTTTCTCCTTTGCTTTGAGCGTCCCGGCGGAACGTCCGTTTCCTGGTGTGCTGGGGGGTGCGGCCGGGCAGGTACCAGCACCGGTCGCCGAGCAGGGTCATGGCCGCGGGGAGGAGGACGCCGCGGACGATGGTGGCGTCCAGCAGGATGGCGGCGGCCAGACCGGTGCCGAGCATCTTCAGTTCGGCCTGTCCCATGCCGATGAAGATGGAGAAGACCGCGACCATGATGAGCGCGGCGCTGGAGACGACGCCGGCGCTGCTGGCGATGCCGGACGTGATGGCGTCGGCCGTGGTCGCGCCGCTCCGCCGCAGTTCCCTGATCCGGCTCAGGATGAAGACGTGGTAGTCCATGGAGATGCCGAACAGGAACGTGAACAGGAACAGCGGCACCCACGGGGTGATCGCGCCGGAGCCGGCGTAGCCCAGCGGTCCCTGCAGTCTGCCGGCCTGAAAGATGAAGGTGATCAGCCCGTAGGCGGCAGCGACGGACAGGAAGTTGAGCGCGATCGAGACCAGCGGCAGCATCAGCGACCTGAAGGCGAGCAGCAGCAGGCAGAAGGCCACCGCCGCGACCATGGCGAGCACCAGCGGGGTGCGCGCGCTCAACTGGCTGGCGTCGTCGTGACTGGCGGCGGTGTCGCCGTCGACCGCATAGCTGACGCCTGCCTGGCCGAGGGTCTCCGGCAGGATGCGGTCGCGCAGCGTGTCGAGGGCGTTGTACGACGTGCCGGCGCCGCCGTTGCCCGCCAGCGGGACGCTGACGATCAGCGCCCGGCCGCCGGCCACGGAGGTGGCGGTGACCGGCTCGCGGATCGGGCCGCCCGCGGCGGCCAGCTTGCCCAGTTCGGTGATCGCGCCGGTGACAGCGGGGCCGGTGAGGTGCTGGCCGGTGACGACCACCTCGGCGGGCGCCGGGCTCTGCGGGAAGGCCGCCTGGATCGCCTCGACGGTGGACACCACGGGCAGGTCCGCCGGGGCGTCGATCGCCGGGTAGGCGAGGCGGATGCCCAGCGCGGGCGCGGCGATCGCCAGCATCACGACGGTGGCCGCGGCGCCCCACAGCAGCGGACGGCGGACCACCTTGCGGACTAGGGCGGCCCACGCCTTTGACGGTCCCGGGTTGGTGCGTCGGCGGCCGATGAGCGGGATGCGGCCCTTGTCGACCCGGTCGCCGAGCCAGGACAGCAGCGCGGGCAGCACGGTCAGCGAGCCGGCGGCGGCGATGCCGACCACGATGATGGCCCCGATCGCCATCCCGGTGAACAGCGCGTACCCGGTCAGGAACAGCCCGGCGAGCGCCGTCATGACGGTCAGGCCGGACACCACGATCGCCCGGCCGGACGTGCGGGCGGCGGCAGCGATCGCCTGGTGGAGTTCTGCACCGCGCGCCCGTTCTTCGCGCTGGCGGCGCAGGAAGAACAGCGAGTAGTCAACGCCGACCGCCATGCCGACGAGCAGCACCACCGTGGAGGTCTGCGAGCCGACCGGCAGCCAGTGCCCCGGGATGGCCAGCAGCCAGGTCGCGGTGAGCGCGGAGGTGAGGGCGAGCAGCACGGGAATGCCCGCGGCGGCCAGCGTTCCGAACACGCAGGCCAGTAGGATGAGAGTGACCGGCAGCGACGTCTCCGTTGCCTTGCCGAAGTCGCTGCTGATCTGGTTGTTCACCGCCTGCCCGAGGCTGGCGTCGCCGCTCTCGGCCACCAGCAGGTCCGGATGACTGGCCTGCACTTTGGCCACCGCATCCAGGGCGGGCGTAACGGCGGTGGTCACGTCCACAGCCGGCCCGGGGACGTCGAAGGTGACCAGCGCACTGCGGCCGTTGGCGGAGACAAGCGGCGAGTGAATGTAGGCCGCCGCGCCCGGCAGCCGCGACAGCGCGGCCGTCACCTGGCTGACGGCCTGGCGCATCGCGGGATCGGTCGCGAACGTGGTATCCGGGGCGCGTTCTTGGATCAGCACGGCCTCGGTCGTCGGGGCTGTCACGCCGAGGTGCTGCAGTGTCTGCTCGGCCTGCCCCGCCTGCCCGAGGTCGTTCTGCTGCAGGCTGGGGGAACCGAGCAGCTGCCCGATGAGATAGGCCACGGCGACCAGCGCGAGCCAGCCGAAGACCGCGGTCTTGCGGTGCCGGGCACTCCAGCCGGCGATCGCCTCCACGGTCGGCGGACGCGCCCGGCGCGGCCGCGCAGTGACGTTAGTTTGCGGGGTCTCGTAGCGTCTCGCGCTGTCCAGATGGCTCATGACGGATCTCCATAGCGGAAGCGTGCGTTGCCTGCACCGAAGCAATTCGCCCCGGTCAGGGTTCGAGTTTCCGCCGGGGCCGGGCGGGTCCGGCAGTGCCGCGGGTACCCGTCTGGCGTGGGCCGCCCAGGAATTGGGCGTGGGCCTCTCACGCGCCGGATGTGCAAAATGCACGTCGCGGGCGTTTTGCCTTGTCCGGCCCTGACGCCCGCTATTAGCCTGACGGCGTGGCAGCAGGGGGCTAGGCAGGCGCGGTGACGACTTTGGCCAGGACGGCCTACACCAGGACGGTCGGCGTTGCCGGCGAGTCGGCGGTACGGCGGGCGACGGCGCTGGTCACCGTGGTTATGTGCCTGGTCGTGGTCTCCGAAGCAGGTTACGGCGCCGCCAACGGCGGGCTCGGCGAGGTGCCGATGGTCGCGGCGCTGGTCGTCCTGCCGTTGCTGTACGTGGTTCCGGCGACCAGGCCGCTGTGGCTGCGACACAGGTACCTGCTGCTTGCCGTTCAGGCGGCGCTGACCTACCTGCCGTTCGCCTGGTTGGGCGCGAACTGGGCACCGTCGGGATGGCTGGCGGGGCTGGTCTTGCTGACGGTTCCGTGGCCGGCGTCGTGGTTCGTGGCGGCGATCCTGGCCGCGCTTGAGGCGGCCATGTGGACAGGCGTGGTTGTCGAGCTGTCTCACCAGCCCACGACGCCGGCGGCGGTGTGGGCCATGATCGCCTTCGTCTTTGACGCGCTGGTCCTGTTCGGGCTGGCCCGTCTCGTCGACCTGATCACGGCGGTGCACGCGGCCAGGGACGAGCTCGCCGAGGCCGCGGTTACCGCCGAGCGGGTCAGGGCGGCCGACAGCCTGCGGGCCGCGATCGGCGGTCGGCTGGCCGAGACGGCCGTCCGGTCGGCGGCGGCGCTGCAGGCGATCACCGGGAACCCGCCGCTGGCCCGCGAGCATATCGCGGCGACGGTGGTGACCGCGCGCGAGGCACTCGACGAGGTGCGGGAAGTGGCCACCCGGTACCGGGACGCGCCGTGGCCGGAGGCCGCCGTCCCTGCCGAACCAGGGGAACTGCCGGCTCCCCGGATCGCGCAGGCCGTCCTCGTGGTGACGCTGTGCGGTCTTGCTGGCCTGTACCCGTTCTTCGTCGCGAAGAACGACCTCGGCGTGCCGGGCGGCTACAGCACCCTGGTCGTCGCTTTGACCATCGCGGACGCGGTCGCACTCGTCATCCTGCAGCTGCGCCACTCCTGGCCGTCGCGTGGCTTCGTCCGGCCGCGGGGCTGGCCCGCGACCCTCCTGCTGCAGGCCGTCCTCACGTACGCGCTGGTCCCGGCGACCGGCTGGCACCCGATGATCATGTGCGGGCTCCTCGCCGGGTCGGCGCTGCTGCTGATCCCCGCCACGCCCGGCCGGAT
The DNA here is from genome assembly GCA_963722275.1 of uncultured Actinomycetes bacterium. Lineage (GTDB taxonomy): Bacteria > Actinomycetota > Actinomycetes > Streptosporangiales > Streptosporangiaceae > Palsa-504. The sequence goes on from CAVRMX010000017.1 coordinate 39,099, forward strand.
CACGTTCGCTGCGGTGATCGCCAGCATTCCCGTGCTGTGGGCGGTGAAGCCCCCGCAAACGGTAACAACCCTGGAGGCGACGCTGGGCGGGATGCTGTTCCTGACCGTGGAGAGCGCAGCGCTCGGTCTGCTGGTGTACGGGCTGACCCGGCTGGCGCAGCTCGCGGTTCAGCTGGAGAGGCTGCGCGGTGAACTCGCTCGCAAGGCGGTGGCCGGCGAACGGCTGCGCATGGCGCGCGATACCCACGACCTCCTCGGCCTCGGCCTGTCGGCCATCGCGATGAAGGCCGACTTGATCGGCAAGCTCATTGGCCGCGACGATCCCAGGGCAGGCGAGGAGACCGCCGAGCTCGCGCGGATCTGCGCCACCGCCCGGGCCGACGTGCGCCTGGTAGCGGGCGAGGCCCGGGACCTGCCGCTTGACGCCGAGCTCGCGGCCGCCGGTGACGTCCTGGCGTCGGCGGGCATCGATGTCCGCATGCGCGTGAGCGCGGACCCACCGCCCGAGACGGCCGCCGTGCTGGTTCCCGTGGTCCGGGAAGCGGTCACGAACATCCTCAAGCACACCAGCGCCAGGTGCTGCACGCTGCAGCTGACCGCCGACGGCACCGGGCAATTGCAGCTGCTGATCAGCAACGACGGCAGCGACGACAGCGGCAGCGCGCCGCTGGCCACGGCCAACCGCAGCGGCAACGGCCTGCGTAACCTCGCGGCCCGCCTTGAAGCCGTGGGCGGGCAGCTGACCGCCGCGCGGGAAGACGGCACGTTCAGCCTGTCCGTCGAGCTGCCGCTGGTTGAGAGCCAGCCGCTCGTTTAGAGCCAGCCGGCGTCGGTGGCGATCCGCGCCGCGTCCACCCGGTTGCGGCCGCCGAGCTTGGTCACCGCGGATGCCATGTAGTTCCGCACGGTCCCATAGGACAGGAACAGCTCCGCCGCGATCGCGGGCAGGTCCGCGCCCGCCGCGAACCGCCGCAGGACATCGGTCTCCCGCTCCGACAGCGGGCTTTCCTTCATCTCCAACGCTGCCAGGGCCAGCTTCGGGTCGATGATCCGCTCCCCCGCCGCGACCTTCCGCAGCACGTCGATCAGCTGGTCCGAGGGGGTGTCCTTGACCATGAACCCCGCCACGTGCGCGTCAAGGGCCGCGCGCAGCTGCCCGGGGCGGCCAAGCACGGTCAGGATCACCACCCGGCACGCGGGCAGCCGCTCACGCAACCGCGACGCGGCGGTGATCCCGTCAAGCCCTGGCAGGTCGATGTCGAGCACCGCGAGATCGGGGCGCTCTGCCAGCGCCGCGGGCACGATGTCGGTGCCGGCCGCCACCTGGGCGACCACCTTGATGTCATCCTCCAGGTTCAGCACGGAGACCAGCGTGTCCCGCAGAATCCGCATGTCCTCCGCGATAAGGACCCGGATCATCAGCCCTCCAACCGTGCGAAAGATCGCCACCGCGTCCCCGGAGTCCTTCACGCGATGCACTCGCAGCCCCGACAGCTGCGGGAACAGCAGGGCCCGCAGCCCTGCGCCCGCATCCGAGACGTCCCGGGCGCGGACAACGGCACTGGGCAGGTCAAGCGGCATGACGGACTGGTCGGACAACGAGGCTCCTGGAAGACAGGGATCTTGGCAGATTCCCACGTCCTACCGGAGCCTCGTTACCAGGTCACGCCGCCCCGCCGTTTCTCCCGACGAGACTACTGGCCGAGACGTTGGGCGGTACAAGCAACTTAAGCGTCGGCGGCAAGGGAGGCAAGTCCCCGACTGCGTCCAGGCCGGCGGGACGTGCATTATGCACATCCGGCTTGTGAGTAAATGCACGCCAACCTGGTACCGCCGGCACTGGTCCGGCCGATCAGGCATGTCCGAGACTCGGGCTACACAACAAGCAGGTGCAACGAGGGGAAGAAAGACGTGAGTTTCCTGAGGAGTCCGGCCCGCCGGAGCGCCCTGCGCGTCACGGGGATATTGATTGCGATGCTTCTGGTGGCCGCCGCGTCGTCAGCGTATACGTTCGCGGCGCGGCCCCAGTCCGGGCAGAAGGTTTCCGGGCAGGCGGTTTCCGGCAAGCCGCCAGCCGGGTTGCAACGGGCCGCCGACCAGCTTGTCGCCGACGGCGTGCCCGGCGTGATCATCATGACCCGGCGCGGGCAGCGGGTCTCGCACGTGTTGGCCGGCCTCGCCGACAAGGCCACCGGCCAGCTCATGCAACCGCAGGACCGGGTGCACATCGGCAGCATCACCAAGACCTTCGTCGCCACTGTCGTGCTGCAGCTGGCCGCCGAGCGGCGGCTGTGGCTGGACGACAGCGTGCAGAAGTTGCTGCCGGGGGTCATCGCCGGCCACGGCTACGATCCCGCGCGGATTACCGTCCGCCAGCTGCTGCAGCAGACCGGCGGGATCCGCGATTACCTGGACAACCCGGTCTTCCAGACGGTGCAGGGCCTGGGGGAGACGTGGCAGCCGCAGCAGCTCGTCGACATCGCGCTGCGGCTCGAGCCGCCGGTGCACGGCTGGCTGTACTCGAACACCAACTACATCTTGCTCGGGATGATCATCCAGAAGGTGACCGGGCAAAGCCCGGTCACCGAGATCAGCCACCGGATCCTGGCACCGCTCGGCCTGCGCGACACGTCGTTCCCGCTGACCAGCACCCAGATCCCCAGCCCTTACGCGCACGGGTACTACGGCAGCCTGGACGTCACCAACGTGGTCAACCCGTCCAGCGCGTGGACCGCCGGGGCGATGATCTCTACCGTCGATGACGTCGCAAGGTTCTACCGGGCGCTGCTGACCGAGCGGCTGCTGCCCCCCGCGCAGCAGCGCGAGCTGCTGGCCACCATCCCCGTTGATGACAGCGGCGAGCTGTTCGCCGAGCACTACGGGCTGGGTATCTACAGCGTTCAGCTGTCCTGCGGGACCGCGTGGGGGCATGACGGCGGGTGGCCCGGCGGCTTCAAGACCATCGCCTATACCAGCCGGGGCGGCTCGCGCCAGGCCGTCATGGTCTTTAACGACTTCAAGATGAGCGAGCCGCCCCCGGCGGGCACTGGGACGGCCGCCTTCCAGCGCGGTGAAAAGAAGGCGCTGGAAATCGCGTTCTGCGGCGAGCCGACTCAATTGTAGCCGCAGTCACGAGGGCGTCCCAGGACAAGCTCGCCCAGATACTGGCCGAGCAGGATTTTCGGACCCGGATCCGCCACGGCCGCCCGGACCCGCTCCTGGAATTCCTCGAGAACCTCTGAACCGGAACCCCGAATTATGCCGTCCGTGACGGCCCTGGCACACCCGTGACCAGGGCCGTCACGGCATCGTCGGCATAACCGGCGGACCGGCATAATCGCGCTGGATGCGACCACGGTGGCTGCGCTGCGCGGCCGCGCAGCGCAGCCCGCCCCAGACCTCGCCCCTGTTCGAGGAGGCAGGCCTAAGCGCGGCTAACGACGGGTGAACGTGACGTGGGTGACGCCGCTGGGGGAGCTCACCGACTCGACGGCGAAGCGCTCCTCCAGGCCCTCCAGGCCGTCCCAGAGGGACTCGCCGCGGCCGAGGAGGATCGGCACGAGCGCGACGTGCATGTGGTCGATCAGGCCGGCGGCGAGGAACTGGCGGATGGCGGCCGGGCCGCCGCCGATGCGGACGTCGAGGCCACCCGCGGCCTCCTTGGCCGCCGCAAGCGCCTGCGCCGGGCTGCCGTCGATGAAGTGGAAGGTGGTACCGCCCTTCATCTCGATCGAGGGTCTGACGTGATGGGTGAGCACGAAGACCGGGGTATGGAACGGCGGCTCCTCGCCCCACCAGCCCTTCCACTCCTCATCGGTCCACGGCCCGCGCTGCGGGCCGAACTTGTTGCGCCCCATAATCTCCGCGCCGATGCCCGGCCCCCAGTTGCTCGCGAAGGCGTCGTCGATGCCGGTGCTCCCGCCTTGCTGGCCCTGCATGACGTGAAATGAACGGGTGCCCGTGAACCATCGCACCAGCCGGTCGCCGGCATGCCCGAAGGGTGCCTCCGGGCCCTGGTCAGCACCGGCGCTGAAGCCATCGAGCGAGACGGAAAAGTTGTGAACACGAACAAGTGACATGACGGGCAGGCCTCTCTGGTCGAAGCTGAGTTCATCAGTGCTCATGGCGTGGTCGTAGCCAGGATCGCTTTCTCGACACCTGAGCACCCTTGACGCCTGAGTACCTGCGAACGGCTGGCAGCCTGGCCTAAGCGACGCATGACACGTCCCGATCGTCCGATTCGCGCGTGTCGGCAGCAGGCATTCGGACAGTTCTGATATCTGACTATGCCTGGGACAGCCGCAATCGGGACGACGGTATCCAGCCGGGGCTGATTACCGAACGTGACGAAAGAACGAAATGCCTACATGTGACGGCATCGCCGGATCGCAGAATCGGAGTGCCTGACCTCATGCGGGATCCGCGCCGGTCACGGCGCGCACTGGGCGGGCTCAACGTACCGCAGCGGCGGCTGCCTCGCGCCTACGATGGGTTGTCATGTCGGCGAACCGGATGAACCGTGACCAGTTCTACGCCGTGATGGCGCCGAATGACGACGCGCGCCTCCGCAAGATCTTGTGGACTCTCTACTGGCGAGGGAACGCCCAGCTTCGCGAGCGCATCGAGGACGAGCTGCGCTCGTCGGAACAGCCGAAAGTGAAGCCGAAGAAAGAACTGCCGAACCCGGACACGGTGCTGGACGAGGTGACGACGTTCGTCAAGCTGGCGAAGGACGGCGCCTACATGGCCGGGGACCGCCGGGTGCACCGCACCGAGCGGTCCAGGTGGCGGCTCACGTTCCGCCGGCTAGCGGGCGACGCGCTGGCGGCGCTCCACGCCGACGATCCCGCGCCAGCGCAGCAGGCCGTCGCGGAGATGGTTGACCTTGCCTGCGACATGAAGAGTTATGACTACTTCCACTCCGATGACCCGGTGGAGGCCGCCAAGTTCGTGGTTTCGGATGCCATCGCCGTGCTGTGGGAGTCGGTGCTCCGTTATGACGGCTTCGCGGCCTTCGCCCGGCGCGTGCCGGAGCAGCTCATCCGCTGGGAGGCGGACTACGGCTGGACTCGACGAGGTTACGGTCAGGTGCCGGAAAAGGAGACAGCCCTGGGCGTTCCGCTCGCCCGGCTGCTTACCACGCCGGACATGTGGCGAACGTTCGCCGAGTCCTACCTTGACGCGCTGGACGCGGCCGGACGGGCGGACCCGAGGCGACCGCGCATCGTGTACGGAAGTTTCGACGAGACTCGCTACCGACGCCACGAGCGCACCAAGGACCTCGCAACCTGGCACGAGATGCTCCTCGACCGGTTCGCGGGAACCCCCGAGGATGAGCTGCTGGACCGGCTCGCCGTCAGCCCGGCGCTTGCCGGGCCAGAGCTCACCTTCCTGCATGCGAGGATCGCGGAGCGCCGCGGTGATGTCGCACAGGCCGCCACGCTGGTCACCGAGTGCCTGAAGGAACTGCCCGGTCATCAGGGATACCTGGACTTCGCTGTGGAAGTCGGCGCGGAACTGCCTCCGCGCGCCCGCGAGCTGCTATCCGAGCGCGCTCGGATCTTGAGTGATGCCCCTTAACGCGGCCCGAGCCGCGAGGCAGGGGGCATAAAATACCCTGATCTAGACGACCAGCGTCCTGACAGGTATCGAGCTGATATCCGCTCATATCGGCGGGGACTGTGTGCGTCGACTGCGCGGGTCTGACGGAACGTCATCAACGCGGCTTCTCGTGGGTTCACTGTTGCGGTAGCCGGAGAGCCGCGGCGTCTGGCGCTCCTGGAGGTCTATGGAAGGCCGATGCCAGGTACAGCAGGAGTACATGGCACGGTGACGGCGGGTGGCAGGCATGTCGTCACGATGGTTCCGTGTCATGCCGCCTGCGTCAGGCGGGGTGGTCCCGTCTGCGCAGGTCAGGCACGTTGCGCGGACGCTGTCCGTGGCTGTCCGTGCGGCCCGGCGGTCAGGAGCCCGCGGGCACGGACATATGGCGGACAGCGTCGTTACAACGGACATCGCCCAGTCGCGTTCGCGCAGGTCAGATGGTATGTGGAGGTGCAGGCAGGAGAGTACTGTAAAACCGTCGGCTCAGCCTACGTTGGTTCGAACCCAACACCTGCCACACCCTGGGGAAACGGCCCGCTGGCTGCGTATACGCGCGCTAGCGGGCCGTTTCTTTTCTGTCCCGCCGTGTGTCACCGTGTGGCGCTGTGGACCGGCGTGTCGCGGTGTCCACGGACATATAGCGGACGGCGTCCGGCCGCCAGGACGGTCGGTGTGCACCGTCGGCTGTTTCACGGACAGCCACGGACGGGCCGCGCCGGCCGCGTGTTCCGGCTTGACATGCGCCGCTGAGTCGAGCGTGCATCCCCGTGTGTCCGCGCGGCGGCGCTGAGATTCGGATCGGCCTGTGCTCGAACTGGCCCGGACGGGTAAGCCAGCGACGCTTGCGGCGATAATGCGTGCAGCCGAAGCGAATCGATGACTGGGACGACTCCAGGCCGAACAGTCCCATCTAAACGCTTTGGACCATCCGCTCGCCCTCGCGACCTGCAACGATCGGATTGAGCGTCGATACGGCCAGAGCCCCTGGCTCGACACCGGGCAGAAAGTCCCGCCAACGGCCGCTGACCAGGGTCGGCGATTCGAGAACGCGCGCACGAGAACTCTCCGCGTTCACATCCACAGCAGCGCCACCTCATGACTGAACACGTAGGACCCATCGGGGCGTCGGCATGACGCCAGGTACTCGCCCAGGACCGGTGCGGCCTCCATCTCCTCGAGGCTCACGGTGTCGTCGAAGGCACAGCGCTGGAGGAAACCCTCGGCGACGTCTCGGTCGCTGGTTCCCGTCTCATAGGTGATCACCTGTTCACGGACGTCCATGCCTGCGGTGCGCAAGGAAGCCGCCACCATCTCGGCCGTGGTGTAAGGAGTCGCGTCACGCACCCCGGCCCGATAGGCGTCATAGAACGACAGGTAGTGCGAGCGGCCCGTCGCCTGAGCGACGACCCCCAGACCTTCTGGGGCCAGGGCCGATGCAAAACGCGCCATTGCGACGTCGAGTTCGTCGGGCGGGAGGGCGTAGAGGGCATGGGTCGCCCGAACAACGTCATAGGGGCCGCAGGAGCTGGGAAGTTCCTGCAACGGCATCACCAGGTCGTTGCGTGGCATGAACGGAGGTGCGAGGGCAGCGCGAGCCGTGGCTACAGAGAAGGCTGAGGGGTCCAGCAGGTCGTACGCGACGTCAGGAAGCGATGCGACCGCGGTGAACCTCACGAGGGCCGTCGGGAACTTGCCGCTGCCGCAGGCGACATCGAGAAGCGACCATCCCTGGTGGGCGCGCTCACCGAGAAGCGCCGCCCAGTCAGCAGCGAGCGCGAGTTGGCGGTAGTCCTCCGTGGCGAGCACGTAGAACTCCTCCATCTCGCGAAGGCCCCACTCGCTCCAGTGTTCGAGGCTGCGCTGCGCCGTATCACCTGAGTCCATAGTGCTCCTCGGGGGATGTGGCCTTTCGGCCAGTAGAACTTGTCCCGATGGCGTCAGGACCAATGTATGGTGATTCAGGCTGACCCACCGGGAGCAGAATACATCCGGTGTCATCCACGAGCATGGACCACCTGGATGAGCCGCGCGTGGCAACGGCCTCGTCGTTGCCGCTGAACGGGCTTGCCCCCCGCACCTACGCAAGGGACCACGCCCACGTTCGAGGCCCTCTCCAGTCAACGCGGCCTCATTGCGGATTGCTCGTGGACCGCCTGAGCTCATCGCGCATCCCGGCGAGCCGCGCGCGACGCATGACCGCGACCCCCGCACCGTCCGGGTCGGCGTCGCGGCAGCATGTCAGTGGACCGCTCCCCCGGTCGCTGTCCGTGGACGTGCCCGCCCCGTCCGTGCGTGTCGGGCCTTCTAAGCCGCAGCGCAAGAAACACATGGCGGAGCGATCGCATCGAAACGTCGCCTAGAACAGCGTATGCGCAGGTCAGACGGCATGTAACTCGCGGTGGAGGACGGAGGTCTGTAAAACCGTCGGCTCAGCCTACGTTGGTTCGAACCCAACACCTGCCACCACCTGCGAAAACGGCCCGCTAGCTGCGTATTTGCGGCTATGCGGGTCGTTTCTCTTTGTCCCGTGGCGTGTCACCTTGTGACGCTGTAGACCGTCATATTGCGCCGTCCACGGACGCATAGCGGACGGCGTCCGTGCCGGTCGCGCGGTCGGTGTAACCGTCGGCTTCCACGGACGGCCACGGACGGGCTGCGCTGGCGGCGTGTCCGGGCTTGTAAGCGAGTAACAACGGTTACGTGCCGATGCCGGTAAATGGCGGGCACGGGCGTTACCAGGGGACGGGAGTGCCATCCCAGGAGAAGAATCCTCTGGTCGGTCCGTCGTCGGGCAGCAGGGCGAGGCGGACGGCGCCCGCCGCGCCCTCGGCTGGGTCACCTGCACGGGGTGAGGAGCGAGTTGGCCCGTTCAGGTCGGTGCGCCGGGCGCCGGGCGCGAGCGCGTTGACCTTGAACCCGTCATCGGCTAGGGCGTTGGCGTACAGGACGGTGAGTTCGTTCAGCGCCGTCTTGGACGACCGGTATGCGCCATAGGCGCCTGTCGGCGTGCTCGCGAAGGCGATGATGCCCTCGGCCTGGCCGGCGGATGCCGCGAGCGAGGCGGTGCCGCTGGAGATGTTCACGATCCTGGGATGCGGGGAGCGCCGCAGCGCGGGCAGGAACGCGTTGGTGACGGCGACCACGCCGAACACGTTGGTCTCATAAATGCGGCGGAACGTGTCCGGGTCCTCGACGGTCACGGGCTTCGGCTCGTCGGAGGAGATCCCGGCGTTGTTAACCAGGATGTCCAGGGAGGGCACCTGCCGCGCCGCAGCCGCGATGCTGCCGGCATCCGTGACGTCGAGTACGAGCAGCCGGGTATCGCCGCCGATGCCGGCGATGGCGTCCTTGCCCCGTCCGGCGTCCCGTGAGCCGACGTAGACGGTGTGCCCCGCAGCAGCGAGCAGCCGGGCAATTTCCCGGCCGATACCCTTGTTAGCGCCGGTGATGAGCGCGATCGCGTTGTCCATGGGTCCAGGGTGCCCGTAGCCCGGCGGCGCATCCAGGCATCATCTGTACGCGGCTAGCGCGGCTGGGGCTAGGGGAGGCGGCATATGGCACGACAGGAACTGGCCAGCTTCCTGCGGGACCGGCGACAAGCGCTCCGGCCGGCTGGCGTGGGCCTGCCCCCAGGTTCGCGACGGCGTACGCCGGGCCTGCGCCGTGAGGAGGTCGCAGGGCTGGCGAACATGTCGGTGGAGTACTACGCGCGGCTTGAGCAGGCGCGCGGGCCGCGCCCGTCGGCACCGGTCCTGGACGGCATCGCGGACGCCCTGCGGCTCACGCCCGCAGAGCGGGCACACCTGTTCCGGCTGGCCGGCGTCGCTCTGCCAGCGTCGGCCGGACCGCCCCGCCGGGTCCGCCCGTACGTAGCGCAGCTGCTGGAGCGAATGCCGGACACCGCCGCGATCGTAACGGCGGCCACCTACGACGTGATCGCGTGGAATCACCTGGCGGAGGCACTGATGGGCGGCCTTCGCGACAGGCCCAACCTCGCCCGGCGCCGCTTCCTGCGTCGCGAGGAGATCCTGACCACCGGCCACGAGGACTTCGGGGAGATCGCCGTCGCGCGGCTGCGCGCTGCGGCGGATTGCTATCCGCGCGACCAGGCGCTCGCGGCGCTGCTGGCCGAACTGCGCGCGGGCAGCGAGGAGTTCACCGCGATCTGGGACACGCATCCGGTGCGTGCCCCCAGCCACCGGACCAAGACGATGTTCCACCCGCAGGCGGGCCCGCTGCGCGTCCACTGCGACGTGCTCACCGTCCCAGAAGACGATCAGCAGGTCGTCTTCATTACTGCCGACCCGGACTCCCCGAGCGCCCGCGCCCTCCGGCAGCTAGCCGTGGGCATCACCGCGGGCGGTACCAGGACAGGCGATGCCAGTGCGGGAACGCAGCAAACGGCGTCATAACAGGGGGGTAACAGCGGGCCGCGAGGTACCAGCGCCCCTCGGTACTCGGGACTGTCGCTTAGCAAGACCCTGGTGACGAGGGAGACGGCGAGCCGGCAGCCTGAAAATGCCAGTCATGGGCGAGAAGCTGGGCGGAACGGTCGGAATAACCGCTCCCACCCTCGCCGTCCGTGGCCATGAGCGCCCCGTCCGTGGGCCGCGACCCCCGGAACTCCGGGGACGCAGCGGACAGCGGCGGCCCGGAATCGCGCCTCGAGCCACGTATGCGCTGGTCAGGGGCATGTGACTCGGGCAAAGGAGAGCGGTCTGTAAAGCCGTCGGCTCAGCCTACGTTGGTTCGAACCCAACACCTGCCACACCCTGGGAAAACGGCCCGCTGGCTGCGGAAACGCGGCCCGGCGGGCCATTTTCTTCTTGTGACGATGTGTATCAAGGTGTGTCACTATGGGTCGATGCGTAGCAATGGTTACGGACATATAGCGGACCACGTCCGGGCAGAACGAGCGGTGCGTATAACCGCTCCCTCCGCCGACCCGTGACCGCTTTGTCCTATTATCCGGGGCTGGGCTGCCAGCCATCCTGGCCGGTGAGTTCCCCGAGGGGGCGAGGCCTCTCGGGGCCGTTGTGAGCCGGATGTCCTGTCGGCTGACACGGATCTGGCGAAGGAATCAGGGCGCTCCTTGGGCGTTATCGACGCTGTCGGCCTGGCCAGGAGCGAAGCGAGGTAAACCTCATCTAATTGCCATGGGCGATCCCGCAGGCGTATGCGCGAGACGCATCCGCCCGCGCGGGACCGGGCACTGCGCATCCCGGCAACAAATGGGCGTCTAACCAGGTTGAATTCGTAGTGCATGGGTCACCAGGGTTCGATCTTCAGGTCTGTAGCGGCCAGGCAGCGTCGATCAGGTGCGGCCGGTACTGGATCTTCTTCAGCTTGCGCTTGACGATGCGGACCAGGCCGTCCAGGTCGGCGGCGGCCCAGGCACTGGAGCAAGCCCTGAGTATTTGCAGCGACCTCGGCGACCGGCCCGGCCAGGCCAGCGCCCTCCATTGCCTCGGTGACGCGCGCCGACTGATCGGTGATTACCCGGGCGCGGCCCAGGCACTGGAGCAGGCCCTGAGCATCTGTCAAGACCAAGGCAACCGGCCGGATCAGGCCCTCGCCCTCTTGTGGGTGCCGAAAACCTGCGCCACCTGGGCAGATGCTCTGCAGATCGCGGTTGGCTCGGTCCCGCGTTCGGGTGCCGGGCGGCCACGTCTTGGTCCGTCCGGAGATGGGATGATCTTCGGCCTGTGGGCTTGAAGCTGATTTTCCTGATCGTGTCCCGTGCGGTGTCGGTGCTGGGCTTGTCGCGGCGGGAGTCGTGGTGGAAGGGCGCGGAGATCTTGATGCTGCGCCATCAGCTCGCTGTCGCCCAGCGCGAGCGGCCTCGCGCTCATTCGCGTTTGACGTGGCCGGACCGGGCGTGGCTGGCGCTGCTGGCCGGGACGCTGCCCGCCGGCCGCCTCGCCGCGATGCGGCTGATCGTCACTCCCGGCACGATCACGCGATGGCACCGCGACATCATGCGCCGCCGGTGGGCGCGCGTGTCGCACGGTGGCCGCTCCGGCCGTCCGCCGGTGCACCGCAACGTGCGGTCTGTGGTGCTGCGGCTGGCGGGGGAGAACGAGTCCTGGGGCTACCGGCGGATCCACGGCGAGCTTGCCGGACTGGGCATCACGGTCGCGCCGTCCACGGTCTGGCAGATCCTCAAGAGCGCCGGGATCGATCCGGCGCCCCGCCGGGACGGCCCGGGGTGGGCCGAGTTCCTGCGGTCCCAGGCGCAGGGGATCCTGGCGCTGGACTTCTTCACCGCCGACCTGCTCAACGGCGCCAAGGTCTATGTCCTGGCCGTCATCGAGCACGGCTCCCGCCGCGTCCGGGTCCTTGGCGCCACCGAGCACCCCGTCCAGGCCTGGGTCGTGCAGCAGGCACGGAACCTGCTGATGGACCTGGAGGACACCGGGACGCGGGTGAAGTTCGTGCTGCATGACCGGGACGCCAGCTTCACCGCCGCGTTCGACGCAGTGTTCCAGGCCGCTGGCGGCAGGATTGTCCGCTCCGCCGTTCAGGCGCCGCGGATGAACGCGACCTGCGAACGCCTGGTCGGCACCCTGCGCCGCGAGCTCCTGGACCGGACCTTGATCTGGAACCAGCGGCACCTGATGATCGTCCTGCGCGAGTACGAAGACTTCTACAACACCCACCGGCCGCACCGGATCCTCAAGCAAGCCGCGCCGCTACGCGCGCTACCCGACGGCGTCACCGACCTGGACCATTTCCGGGTTCAGCGGTGTGACCGCGCCGGGGGCGTGATTCATGAGTATCGCCTGGTGGCGTAGGTTTTCGGCACCCACAGGTTGCGCAGCCGCGGCTCCGAGATCCCGAAGTCCAACGGTTCAACGCGCAGTCGTGGAACTGCTGCGCTACCGAGGCCTGCGGGACCGGCTCGAATCGGTCAGCGGCCGGCCCATCGCCTCGGCTCCTGCGGCCCCGATTTGACGATCTGCATCTAACCCTCTCGCACCTGGCAGATCCTCCATATGGGTATGGGCGGTGCATCTCCGGCAACCGCGCCTCGAGCGCGTGCTTGGCTAACTCGGCGTCGGCATACGCCGCGGACACGAGGTGGCAGCAGTGAGCCAGGACGACACCACGGTGACCGCGGACGTGCGGCCCGGACGGCCTTTACCAGGTGACGGCCGATACCTTGGGCTGCGGCGGCGCGCATAAACAGGTCCGCGACGCGGGCGGGATCCCGTTCCCCGGACCACCTATCCAGAGATAATCGGCCGGCCAAGGTCAGCTTGCCGGATTCAGTGACCCGGCTGGACGACAGAGATCTTGACATCCCGGGCTGGGCAGGATCCACGCGGGTCTCACCCCGGACAGACCGCGCGGTGTGTTCGGGTTCGGGCCGTTCACCTCGGGCGCTCCGCTGCTTCAGACCACCGAGGACGAGCCCGCCGAGGTCGACGGCGACGCGCCGATGACCCTGACCGGATTCCAGGACAGCATCCGCCGCCTGCTCGGCGAGGATCTGCCCCTGGGAGACGTGACTCTCGGTTTCCCTCCACAGGCATAGGCATCAATTTCGGCATGCTCAACGCGGTCAACCTCGACTGGAAGCTGGCCGCCGTCATCGGTGGCTGGGCGCCGTCCGGCCTGCTGGACTCGTATCACAACGAGCGCCACTGCGCCGGGGCAGGTTGCCTGCTACGCGGAGGGTGCGGGCTCGGAGGTCAGACGCCGCGGCCGAAAGTACCTGACGGGTGGACTGCAGCGTTGGCCGGGCGGAGCTCCCCTGGCCGCAGGGAAGCACGTCGGGTCGCATCAGATAAAGAGGAACGCGGCGGCTGCCAGCATTACCGCTGCCGTCGCTCCGTGGACGCCGTACACGGTGGCCCTTGGGCCGTTGCGCCGCAGCACGATGATAGCGTCGCCGACGGGGATGATGGCTGCCGCCAGCATGAACCCTCCCAGCAGGCGCGGTTCCCCCGCAGCCAGGAGGATGAAGACGACCAGTCCTGAGGCGATGTCACGCACGCCCTTGACCGAAAGGTAGGGGTCGGACCTGCCGCTGTCTTGACCGGTTGCGATTCCGAAGCCGACCGCGGCAGTTCGGGGCGCTAGCAGAAATCGCGCGCCTATAAACATGATGCCCAGGCCGAGCAGTCCGGACAGCCCGTAACCGATGTTCGTGAGACTCATCGTATTTCCACCATTCTTTTAGCTCCGCCAGCGAGCATGAGTGCTGCCTGCACGGAGGCGGAACGTCATGAGGTTGCGGCGCTGGCTGCCAGCCCGGCTACTGCAATCGCCATCAGCAGCGCACGCGGGGTGATGACGCTGTCCCAGCGCGCCTGTAGGCTCCTGGAGTTGGCAGGAGTCACCCCGGCGATGGCCGCAGCGGTGAGCGCGCGGTTAACCGGGGCCGCGACGTGCAGGTAGAGCCGGAGCCACGCGAGCATCGCGATGAAAGCGATGCCAGCGGCGATCACTTCGCCGGCGATCCGCTGATTGCCATGGCCGCCGTGGTGACAGCTGCGGCAAGGATTCCGATGACGCCGGGGACCGGCAGTCGCCGGTCGCCGTACTGGTGCACCCGGCCCATGACCGCGGTCACCGTAGCATCGTCGATTTTGGTGAGGGCCGGCCGCTGGACGATGGCGCAGAAGACGTCGGTGCCGTAGATGATGCCCGCGGCCATCACCCCGATGATGGCGACTATGGTGCCGAATGCGTGCATGGGAGCCTCCCAGATAGCAGCGTTAGCGACATCCGCCCCAGTCAGGCCGTCAGGAGTGCGGCGGCGTCGTGCGACGCGCTCGCCGCCAGACTGGGCTGTCGTCGAAAAAGGTGTCGTAGCGGGCTTGAACCTCGAGCAGGCTCTCGGGCGGCTGCTGGCCGGTGGCGATCCTGGCGAGGTGACGGAAGTACTCGAACCGCTCGATGCCGGGGGTGATCACTATCAGCAGGTCTGCATCAGAATCCTGTGCGGCCGCGAAAGCGTGCGGCAGCCCGGCCGGCACGACGGCCAGGTCCCCTTCGCGTGCGAGAAGGAGGCGGTCACCGGCCAGTAGCTGCGCTGAGCCGCTGAGAACATAGAACAGCTCGGACGACGAGGCGTGGTGATGAGGATTGGCGCCATCGGCGCCGCCCCGAAGGGTGACGCGCTGGGCGCCGAGCTTCCCGCCAGTAGACGGGCTATCGACCAGGAGCCGCACCGTCTGGGGAGGGAACCCGATTCGCTCTGCGTCCTCGGCGCGGACGAGCACTGCTGAGTGTTCGCTGATAGTTGCGTGGGACATGGGACTGCTACCTCCGTATTGATGGTCAGTGGCGCCAAGTAATCTAGGTTGGAGAGGGTCGCGCTGGCCGATGGTCACCTGGCTCTTATCAGGGCCATGTGACTGGCACTATGAGAGCTGGCCGGGGCCGATGATGCCGACGTCGGACCTGTTCCGGATGGCGTGGGCGCGCAGGCCGTGTTCGCCGCGGCGGTGAAGGCTGATTCCGGTGGCAGAGACGAATATCAGCAGAAGGATCCCGGACACGTACACCGCTGAAGAAAGGCCGGCGACGAGAAGGAGATAACCCAGGCACGAGGTCACCAGCGCGGCGGCCAGCACGGCTCCAAGGGCCGCCAGCCAGGTAGGCAGGATGCCCGGCCTCCGCGCCAACTGGGCAATGGCCAGAGCCATCGCAGCCAGCAGGAGCATCTTCGCCCCGTCCATCCCGGTGATCGCCTGGTACACCGTCCCGGCAGAGGCGGCCCGCCGGTCCGGCACCAGTCCGTGGAACAGCCAGGCACCGAGGGTCAGCTGCGCCCACGAGATTCCTGCCGCCGCGAGCCCGAAGGCGGCCGCGGCCTGCCCGGCGCGGGTACGCCCGGCCCGGCTGGCGGCACGGGCCACAGACATCACCACGGCAGCCAGGGCAACTGCCGCGACGCCCTCATTCAGGGTGAACTGGGTCAGAGCCGGCCCACTGTGCCTGGCAAACGCGCTCACTACCTGCCTGCCAGACGCGGCTACCGCAGGGTTCGGTGCCCCCACCGACAGGCTGATGATCCAGGCGGCTGTGTAGCCGACACCCGCCAGTGCGGAAAGGCTGACAGTGCCCCGCCGGCCGGGACGGGCCGTCCGGGTGGACGCGATCTGAGCGGTCATCGAGCTTCTCCTTCGTAGCCAGTGGGCCGGAACGGGCTGCTGGTAGCCCTCGGCGACGGCGTTGCGGGCGTGTTGCCTTCAGCTGACTCTTCGCGGCCACCTCGCTGGCCATCAGTCGCCTCTAGCGGAAGTTGTCACGCCGCGCAGGCCAGTGGGACGTCGACCTGGCGGTGTGGAGGAACCGCCCGGCCGTCGGGCAGGATCTCGCCCATGTCGTCGAACGCGATCACGCCATTGCAAAGCAGGCTCCACCCCTGCTCAGGATGAAATGACACGATACGGGCGGCACCGCGGTCCGGGCGGTCTGCCGATGGGCACTGGGGCCGGTGCAGACACATTGCGCACCTCCGGTTGGTGCTACGGATGGTTCTGCCATGAACGTACGACCCGATGGCGGCGGCCGGCATCACACGAAAGTGCACGTGCGGGTGGAATCTTGCGCAACCGACCCTGGGGCACGAAGGTGCCGTCGGTTATCGGCGGCGCAGCAGGTCCGGCCACTGCGGCGGGTCCGCAATGCCGTGTCGTTAAGGAATCAGGCCCAGGGCACGCGCTCGCGCGACCGCCTCGGTGCGGTTTGCCGCACCGAGCTTGCCTAGCACATGGCTGACGTGCTTTTTGACTGTGTCGACGGTGACCACGAGCTCACGGGCGATGGCCAGGTTTGGCTTGCCCGCGGCCAGCATTTCCATCACTTCCAGTTCGCGGCTCGTCAGCTGCTCGACCAGGCCGGACACTGCTACAACCCGCTTCGCGCCATCGGCATTGCTGTGGTCAGCGTCAAGGGCATGCTGGAGGCGGGCCAGGCAGCCCAGCGGCACCCGGGCCCCGGCGGCGTCGCCGGCCCGCTGCGCAGCGACCAGCCGGGCCAGCAGCGCAGCCATCGGAGGCCCCTTGTCGGCGAAAACCCGGACATAGCCCTGCGGGCAGGCAAGGCTCAGGGTCTCCGACAGTGACCTCACCGCCGCGGCCTCGTCACCGGTGGCCGACAGCGCCAGCGCCCGCAGCGCCCCGACTTCGATTACACTCCCGGTCCTATTCTGATCGACTGCGGCCGTATGCAGGCGATCAAGCAAGTCGAGCGCTTCGCCAGGTTGTCCCTGGGCAAGCAGCAGCTGGGCCAGCACCAGGTGCCCCAGCTCCCGCAGGTAGTCCGCGTCGTCGCCGGATCCGAGGCCGATTTCCTGCGTCCATCGCGCGGCTTCGGCTAGGTCGCCCTGGGCCAGCAGCAGCCACGCCCGCTGCGCCGGGACGGGGTTGAGCAGGCCGGCCGGGCCTGGCGCAGCTTTCATGGCCTCGCCTATCGCCTCCAGTGCCCCCGCCGCACTACCGCTGGCCTGCCGGACCCACGCCAGCGTCAGCAGGCCCTCCGCCAGAGGCGCGGTGTGGACAAACCGTCGGCACAACGCGATCCCCTCGTTGACGTGGCCGAGTGCGGCATCGAGTTCGTTCCGCTGGTAGGCGACCTGGGCCAGGCCTACATAAGCGGGGCCAGCGGCGGGCTGCGCCGCCCGGCCGGGCACGGTCGTGATATCTAGCGCGCGCTGGAAAGTCTGCACCGCCGCGTCCAGGCGACCCTGCCCGCGCTGAGCCTGGCCGAGGTGATAGCAGCCCCACGCGGTTACGGCGTGCTGGCCAGCCGCCTGCCACCGGGCGACCCCGGAAACCAGCACGCGTTCGGCCTCAGCCAGCTGACCGCGGAGCCGCAGCGCCACGGCCAGCAGTATCCGGGCGCGAGAACCAAGCATCTGCTCGCCTTCGCCAAACTGGGCCAATGCACGCGAAGCGAACCCCGCAGTGGCCTCGGCATCCCCGCGGAGCGCCGCGAGGTAAGCGCGCTCGATCGCGATTCCGCCGGCGACGTCCGCCAGCAGGCTGGCCTCCCCGTCCAAGCTAGCTGTCAGTGGCTCGTCAGCCGCGCCTCCCGACGCTAGCTCGGCGGCGTCAAGCAGCGGCCCGGCCGCCACTGTGCGGCCACCGGCATTTGCCATTTGCGCCTGCGCAAGGAGCAGCCGGGGCCGGGACCGGACCAGGTCATCGGGAAGCGCAGAAATCCACCGCTGGATCGTTGCCGCCTCGCCACGCAAGTAGAAGACCGCGTCGAAGTGCTGCTCGATGAGCCGGGCTGCCCGCGTCGTGTCCGAAGCGGCGACCGCGTGCCTTATCGCATCGTCAGGCAGGCCGTGCTCCGCAAACCAGCCGGCGGCCGTGCGGTGCAGCTCGGAAACACGGCCGGGCCGTTCGTCGTGCAGGCGGGCGCTGAGCAGATCGGCGAACAAATGGTGGTAGCGCCACCAGCCGCGCACCTCATCCAATGGCGCAAGGAACAGGCCTGCCTGCTCCACGTGCTCCAGCATCGCCTGGTTACCCGCCCGGCCGGTGACGGCATCACACAACGGGCCGCTGAGCCGTTCCAGCACCGACGTTTCCAGCAGGAATGCGCGCACAGGCTCGCTCTGCCGCTCGAGCACCTCCTCGGTCAGGTAATCCAGCACGTAGCGATGGCTCCCCGTGAATGCTGCCACGAACCCAGCGACATCATGCTGGCCGCGCAGCGACAAACCGGCCAGCTGAAGCCCCGCTGCCCACCCCTCGGTCCGCGCCGCCAGTGCTGCCACGGCCGCTTCCGACAGGGCCTGGCCGGATGGGGCCGCCACCTCCTGCAGCAACGCCGCGGATTCCGCGGTGGTGAACCGCAACTCGGCGGCGCGCAGCTCTGCCAGCTGGCCGCGCGCCCGGTGCCGCGCCAGCGACAGGGGCGGATCACTGCGGCTGGCTAGTATCACGGGCAGCCCGGGCGGCCGCTGGTCCAGCAGGAACCGAAGCGACGCGTGCACCGCCTCGGAGCTGATCACGTGATAGTCGTCCAGAACAAGCAGGGCCTCACCGTCACTCCGCTGACCGGTGACCTCGTTAATCAGCGCCTCAACCAGTTGTTCGAATGACGGCGGCGCGGGCGGGCCGAGCAACGGTCCGACACGCTCGCCGATCCCCGGCCACGCCCGGTCCAGCGCGGCGACCAGATACCGCCAGAATCTAGCCGGGTCATTGTCCGCGGTGTCCAGCGACAGCCACGAGACAGCACGCGTGCTACGCCGAGCCCAGTCCGCCAGAAGCGCCGTCTTGCCATAACCAGCCGGGGCGCACGCGAGGACCAGGCCTCGCCTCAGGCCCTCATCGAGCAGTTCCGCCAGCCGCGGCCGGGGAACGAGGCCCGGGTTCGAGCGGGGCACATGAAGCTTGGTGGCCAGCAAGACATCCAGATCCGGGGCCGTGCCCTCAGAGGAGGTCATAACGGCGGATCATCCACCAGAACCGGCACGCTCAGCGCCACCAGTGAACCTCCCGTGGCAGCTGGAACCCAAAAACCACCATAGCCGGCTGGCCAGCCCGTCCCAGGGACGAGCCACAGCGTGAAGCCGCACTTTTGTGCATCCGGCGCTGCAGAAGATTCCACCGCTGAGAGCACATTTGGGTGACGTCAGGGGCACCAGGTCTTCGTAGCGTGCAGATCACGCAGATACTCGACCGAAGGACGGCACAGATGGCGGCATTCACGCCCGGACCTCCCCGCACAACCGTGGCATCGGCTTCGAGGACTTAGCCGCCGGCGGACCCGCGGGCGTGAGTGGCATGGCGTCGCACGCGCTTTACGAGATTCGCGTCAACGGCGTCCTTGACGGGCGCTGGACCACCTGGTTCGAGGGGCTCCACGTCAGCAGCGACGGCAGCCAGACACTCATCTCGGGCCGGGTAGCCGATCAAGCCGCCCTGCACGGGGTGCTGAACAAGATACGCGACCTCGGGCTCGTGCTGATTTCAGTGCGCCGGCTCGATCCAGACTGATCACCGCGGACGGGCCACGTGAGCCCCGCCCGCGCCGCAGACCCAGGAGGAGATCATGCACCTGCACCCAGCGATAGGTGTCTCCTGAAGTAATCTGTGCCAATCTATAAAGGTGAGCATCCACGATCGACTGGTTGATGCCGATGTCCTATGGACTGCAGGGCGCAGAGAAGGCGCGTTGTTCAGCACCCTCGTGGCTATTAACGCCATCGGCCGCCGAAAGTATCCCGAGCTAGGTGATGGGGAAGCATTCCGTAGGTGTTTTACAGATCAGTACAGCGTAGGAAGGGAAATCGAGCATCGAGGCCAGTTTCTGACGGTTGAACAGCTAATGTGGAAGTGGATAAGGTGCGAAATAGCCCACCAAGGCAGTATGCCAGTTCATGTGCAATTCTTTGAAATGGATGAGGATCCCGACGACCTCCGCATCCAGTTTGACGGACAAAATATTCGCATCTCCGACGGTTGGTACTGGCTAGTGCGCCGCATTGCTGTGGACTCCTCGTGAATGAGACCTTCGGGGTCTGATTGATGTAGTGCTACGAGGCCTGAGGTGCCATTCTGGGTGGGTCCTGAGCTTTCCGGGGACTTGGCCTCCCGCCAACGCTCTCGATCGTCGCGACGTGGAGTGCGTGCCGGTGGTGCTACGGTGCGCGGCCAAAGCAGGAGAAGATCCCGCTTCGCCGCCCAGCACCGTCAGCCGTGGAGACCCGGCCAGCGGCAGCATCTGCGGCGCCTCCTGGACCAAGTCGTGCAACGCCGCCTCCGCCGGGTAGGCGGCAGGCTCAAGCACGCTCCATTGCCCACCTGTGGCAGTACTCCAGATCGCAGTCACACGCTGACACTAATCCTCCGTTGAGGCTGTGGGCATGGGCGGGACCGGCGGAAACTCCCGCATGAGACGAGAACTTCCCGGCTGCTACCACATAGCTGCAGCCAGCTGTCGACGAAAGACCACAGATTGGAAGATCGGCTGGGCCGGTTCGGGAGAGGGTGACGCTTGCCGGGCGGGCGGAGCGGGCGCGTGCCGCCCGCGCGTTCGTCTCTGCGATACTCGGCCCCGGGCACCCGTGCGGAGATGTGGCCGTCTTGCTGGTCAGCGAGGTCTTCGGTGATTCTGTCCGGCACTCCGGCTGGGCGCTCCCGGGGAGACGGTCACGGTCGCGGTCAGGGCCGGGGACGCCGGAGCTGCGCCCTGCGGGCCGTGATGCGGAAGGCGGCCGGGGGCTTCAGCTCGTTGCGGGCCTCGCGGCCCGGGGGGCTGGCGGCGGCGCGGCCGGCGGATGGTGACCTGGTTCGAACTGTCGCACCCCTGCTGATGTCTCCGCCCGGCGACTGGCCGCAGGTGTACCTGGCGTGTACCTCAGATGGGGCGAGGGCGTCGGCGTCGACCCGCTGTGGCGCAGGTCGCCGACAGTGACTGCTGGGCCAGATACATCGCAGGTATATCTGAGGACCACGGCATCGGTATGGTTGTCGGCCTGCCTGGTCGGCAGCCGTTAGCCGCGCCGCGCGCTCCGGGCAGGTCGTGCGAGGAATGCCTCATTCGGCGGCAGGTAGCTCGCAGCCTCCCGGCATTCGGAGCATCTCAGGTCGCCGGAGGCCAGGGGACTGGCGGAGGATCGAAGCTCACTATATTCCCGCCACCGCCCCGATCGCCACCAGGCCGGCCAGCGCGGCGACGTTGCCCGCGATGATCAGCCACGCGGCCGGGTTGCCGAGGTTGAGCGTCCAGCCGGCGCCGATGTGGCTGCCGACCACGAGGGCGGGGTCGTCGCGGTTGACGTAGAGCAGGCCGGCCTTCCAGAACCGGTCGTCGTCCCGGTCGGTCCCGGTGACCCGGGCCAGGCCGCGCACGTTGCCGTTCAGCCGCCACCCGCCCTGGCCCGCTCGCCGGGCGACCGTCGCCAGCAGAATCAGGCCGGCCACGAAGGGCAGCGCGGGCAGGGCCCGGCCGATGCCCGGGAGCTGGTAGACCTGCCAGGAGCGCAAGGCGATCAGCAGCAGGCTGGCGTCTACCAGCGCGAGCAGCACCAGCAGGGCCCGGGTGATGGCGGCGAGGAAGCGGCGGTAGCGCAGCGTCGACACCGCGGGGTCGGCCGCCTCGATGTCCGGCCGGGAACGGTAGATGATCAGCATGAGCCCGGTCCACAGAACCGTGATGTACAGCTGGAAGGCCACCACCAAGACGCTGACGGCAGCTTTGGGCGCCCGGTGACCAGACCCGGTGACGAGGTGGGCAGGCAGGCCGGGGTAGCGGAGCGCGCCGACGGCGGCGGTCGCCGCGATCACGGCCAGGGCGGGTATCAGCCAGCGCACCGGGAAGCGGGGCGGGTCGGTGCGCCAGCTGGTATCGGTGGCGATCGTCTGCCGCAGGCCCGCGAACCATCCGTCCGCCTGCTTGACCGCGGCGATCTTGCGCCGCGCGACCCAGAAGCAGCCGAAGTCCGCGGCCAGCTCCAGCAGCAGGATGATCCGGGGAAGCCACCATGACCCGTGGCCCTGAAGCGCCAGCGCGGCGACGGTGCAGCAGGCGCCGATGGCCGCGGTCCGCCAGTAGTAGGCGCGCCGTTCCCGCCGGATGACCGGCGCCCCCGCCCGCTCGGGGGGAACGCGGACTCCGAACTGCAAGGTCGGCCGGCTCGCCGCGGGCGCCACGCACGCCAGCGCCCCGACGACTAGAACGGAGAGGTCCCCGGCCAGGGGCCCGGCGGTCATGGCGGGCTTCCCCTTCGGTTCCCCGCCTCCGCCATCGCGGCGGGGAAGTCGAAATCCGTCATGGCTGCCTGGCATTCCCGGACGATGTCCGTGGCCGGCCGCCCCTGGGCGGCGGCCTCGGCCAGCAGCGTCCGCAGCCGGCCCGTCCAGTCCTGGGCCCAGCCGGGATCCGGCGGGCCGCTGCCCGCGTCGCGGCGGACCACCGCGCCGGACTTCCGGCCGAGCCGCAGCAGACCTTCCTGTCTCAGCAGGTCGTATGCCTTGTTCACGGTGTGGAAGTTGACGCCTAGGTCGACCGCCAGCTGCCGGGTGGAGGGCAGTGCGGAGCCGGCCGGCAGCCGGCCGTCGGCGATCGCCTCCACGATCCGGTCCCTGATCTGCTGGTAGATGGGCACGGGACCATCTGGTTCGATGCTGAGCAGCATGACGCCTCCAGGATCTCACGGACGCCGGCCTGCCTGGCCGCGACCGGCACCTGGCGTCCGGCATGTCCGCCCCGTGCCGCCCGCCCTCGGGCGCGTGCGCCTCTCGGGTTCGCTCCCGCCTCAAGCTGATCCAGAGATCGGGTGATGAAACGCGATCGCAGCACCTGCAGGCAGGTGACCTTTCCGCCGGCGACTTCGAAGGACCAGTCAGGGCTGCGCGTGAGCCCGACGGCTCGAGCTCCCGGCAGGCAGCGCCCGGCCCGACGGCGTTTATGTCAGTAGTTATAGAACAATCGCTCAGTGCTGTCAATCGTCCGTCGCCGCACCGGGCGCTCGTACCGGACTGCTGGCCGCCCGCCCGCGGCAAGGCCGCGCCTTGACAGTTTGGTCCATCTGTTCTATGAGTTGTATAACTAATGCTCAACGCAAACAGCTACTGCGCCGCTGATCCTGGCGGGCGGGGAGGCGTCAATGGTGGCCAGCATCGAGTCAGCCGGAAAGGCAATAGCCAGGTCATGGCAGCGTGGCGGCCGGGGGCAGCGCCGGCCCAGCTTGGTCGCTGGTGTGCTCGGGGTCGCGGCTGCCCTCGCGCTGGCGCTGTCGGCGTGTACGTCGGCGCAGCCAGCCGGCTCCGCTGCCGCGGGCGGCAGCCAGCCGGCTGCCCCGCCCGGGATGTCCTGCGCGTGGCCGACGGAGCTCAACGTGCAGTCGGACAACTCGGCAGTGCCTCACTCGGCGTCGGTTGATTCGGCCGAGGCAGTCTGGTTCCAGCCGATCGTGGCGGCTGCGGGCACCCGCATCGTCGTGTCGGGCCGCTTCCCGGATGCCCGCTACGCCTCGTTCAGCGTCTACACGCCCAGCGGCGGCTTCGCCACCAGCCAGGCTGGCACGTCCCTGCCCGACTACCGGATCGCCCCGCAGCCCGGCAGCGTGAATCCCTGGCAGCGGGAGGGCGCGCCCGGCGGCCGGTTCACGCTCACCATCCGCCCGGATCCGGCACCGGGACAGGCCAACACGCTGCCGCTGCCGGCCGGCACCACGAGCCGGTACCCGGGTTACCTCGTCTACCGTGTCTACCTGCCGGCCGGGGGAAGCTTCTCGGCTGTGCCGATCCCGGCGCTGACGGCGGAGCAAGGAGGCGCGGCGCGCACGATTCCGGCCTGCCCGCAGCACGACAGCGACCTTCCCGTCCTGCAAGGGGCCGCTGGCGCGACCGGCACGCCAGCCACCACACCGCGGTCCACAGCCGCGCCGCCCCAACTGGAGTTCTACGCGCTTCCAGAGAGCAAGATGAGCAGGGAGGGCGTGGGCAACGCCGACACCGCCTACGCCGTGGCCTACCTCATCCGCCCGCCCGCATCCGACGTGGTCGTCGTGACCGCCAGGGCGCCGACCTTCGCGCCCGGCAGCCATCCGTCGCCCTGGCCGGCCCCAGGGGATGACGTCCGCTACTGGTCGATGTGCATCCTCGCGGGTACTGCCAAACTTCCGACCATCGCCAACAGGCTGCCCGGGGGAGGCACCGACTACGGATGCCGCGCCGACGAGGCCACCCGGCTGAACCGGGCCGGGGATTACACCTACGTGATCGGCAGCGAATCGCAGCGAGCTGCCATCAGCCGCGTCCCCGGCGTCACCTTCCTGCCCTTCGCCACCGACCAGCCGACCCCCCTGTACCTCCTGATGCTGCGGAACATGCTGGTCAGCACCTCATTCGCACACTCGACCGCGGGCGTCACGCAGCCCGACGACCCAGCGGCGGCCGCGGCCGTCATGGGCCCCTACTATCCGCATGCTGCGGTCTGCCCGCTGGCGACCCTCGTGGCCAAGGGCCCGCAGGCGTGCTAGTGCAGAGAGCGGCAGCGGCCGTTCGGCGGATTATTTCTATATAAGATAGAACAGATATAACAGGAGGTACGATGGTGCGGGCAAGCAAGGCGAGCAGGAGGCCCCGGGTGGGCACAGGAGGCGGGCGGAAGTGAGCGGTGACTCTGCGCTGCGCCAAGGCCGGGACGAGACGGGAACGGCCCGCACCGGGCAGGTTGTCCGGAGGCCGCCGCCGGCCCCGGCGGTGTCCGCGGCCATCGAGGTCAGCCACCTGACCAAGGTTTTCGGCGGGCGCACGGCTGTGTCCGACGTGTCGTTCAGTGTCGCGGGCGGGGAGGTGTTCGGGTTCCTGGGGCCGAACGGGGCGGGCAAGACCACGACGGTGCGGATCCTGGGCACGCTGATCTCGCCGACATCCGGCACGGCCACGGTGGCGGGCATCCCGGTGGGGCCGGCCAGCGCGGCGGAGATCCGTCAGCGGATCTCGGTCATGCCGGAGTCCCCGGGGCTGTACCAGCGGCTGACCGTGACCGAGAACCTGGAGTACTTCGCGCGCCTGTACAGGCTGCCGCGGCGGGAGGCGCGCATCAACGAAGCGCTGGCCGCCGTCGGCCTCAGCGATCGCGCGCACGACCTGGCCGGGAGCCTGTCCAAGGGCCTGCGGCAGCGGACGGCGCTGGCCCGGTCCCTGCTCAACGAGCCGACCGTCATGTTCCTGGACGAGCCGACCTCGGGGCTGGACCCGATGGCGGCGCACGAGGTACTCGGCCTGATCGACGCGCTGCGGGACCGCGGGGTCACGGTTTTCCTCACCACCCACCGGCTGGATGAGGCGGAGCGGCTGTGCGACCGGGTGGCGATCATGAACACCAGCCTGCGGACCATCGGCCGGCCCGACGACCTGCGGCAGGAGCTGTTCTCCACGTCGCTGGACGTCACCGTCGCCGCCGCCCTGCCCGAGCCCGGCCAGGTCTTCGGCGGACTCCCGGCCGTGCAGGGGTGGCAAGCGGCCGGCCCGCCGGACGGCGGCCCGGCCGGCTACGTGCTGACCGTGTCCGACGTGGCGCAGGCGGCGCCCGCGGTGACCCGGGCGCTCGTCGCGGCCGGGGCCGACATGCTGTCGATCGCTCAGTCGCGGCACACGCTGGAGGACGTCTACCTCGAGCTGGTCGGTGACGCCGGGGAGCGGTCCCGGTGAGCGCGCGCACCGCCCGCGTCGGCGCCGTCATCCGCAAGGAGCTCGCGGAGTTCCGGCGCAACCGGCTCATCGTCACCACGGCATGCGTGCTGCCCGTGCTGTTCCTGATCGGCCCCACCGCCTCGATGCTGACCATCAAGGCGTCGGCGCTGAGCACGACGCTGGACAAGCGGGTCGATTACGCACTGTTTCTCCCGCTGCTGGTCCCGGTGCTCGTGCCCACGCTCATGAGCGCGTACTCGGTGGTCGGGGAGCGCGAGCAGGGAACCCTCGAGCCGGTACTGACCACGCCGGTCAACGGGACCGAACTGCTCCTGGGCAAGGCCGCGGCGATCTTCATGCCCGCGGTCGCCCTCGGCTACCTGATCTTCGGCGTCTTCGTGGCGATCACGCAGCTCGCCGCCACCTCGCCGGTGGCCGCCGCCGTACGGCACGCGCCGCAACTGCCCGCCGCGCTGGTCTTCATCCCGCTGCTGGCCGCCTGGTCGATCTGGGTCGGCCTGGCGATCTCGACGAGGGTCAGCGACACCCGCGTCGCGCAGCAGTTGTCCGTGCTGGGCAGCCTGCCCCCAGCCGCGCTGGCCGCCCTGATGTCGTTCCAGGTGATCAGCCCGACGTTCGGCCTCGCGGCTGCCCTGGCCGGCGGCCTGCTGGTCATCGACTGCGCCGCCTGCCTGGTGGTGGCCCGGCTGTTCGACCGGGAGCGCCTCATCACCGGCGTCAGGCCCGGTCGCCGCAGCACCGCACCGGGCACATCGCGGGGGATCCGGTCCTCAAGCGAAGTGAACTCTCATCCCTAACCCGGTACCCGGGCTCAGATCACAGCTGACAACAGCCGAAACGGCCCATCCAGAGAAAGGCCAGACCATGGCGGCAACACTGCAACTGGTCAGAGAAACTAGCGGTCTTATGGAGCTCCGACGTGGCACGTTCCAGGTCCTGCTCGACGACAAGGATGTCGGATCGATCGATCGGGACCAGACGATCGAGGTGCCGCTCGAGCCGGGGCATCACACGCTACAAGTCAAGACGGGTCGCTTCACCAGCGAACGACGCCCCTTTGACACGGGCGACGGAGAGATCGTCAACTTCCGCTGTAACGGCGCTGTGATCTGGCCCGTCTACCTCGCGTCGCTGGTCAAGCCCGACCTGGCACTCACGCTCAAGCACGAGTAATCACCGATCCGAGTCGCAGCTTCGGCGGAGGCCGGCACGCCGCTCCGGCTCTGCTGCGATGCCTCGGCATCCAAGCCGCCAAGGCAGCGGCCGCCTGACGCCTGCTCTGCAGATCCGGAGGATCGCCGCCAGGTTGCCAAGTGGCTCGTCGCCCGCCCGCCCCCCGCCTTTGCTCCCGCCCCGGCCGCCGCGCCGAAGCCGACCGCCCGCGGGACGCGCCCGGCCCGGTGACCCGGCCGAGCAGGCAGGTCTACCGGCCGAGGGCGCTCGCCGACAGGCCAGGCGTCAAAGCGCTGCACAAGCTCCGCGGGTCGATGCGTTGCGGTGTCCACGGACGTATAGCGGACGGCGTCCGGACCGGTTGCGCGGTCGGTGTAACCGTCGGCTTTCCACGGACGGGCCGGGCCAGCGGCATGTTCCGCCTCGATTGGCTGCCGAGTTGGGCGCCATTCCTAGTGGCTCCTGCTCGTGGGCGCGTCGCGGTCGCCGAGGCCGTACTCGCCGAAGTCAGGCGAAAGTCGCTGCCCGAGCCGAACATCGACTTCGCCGTCGCGACCCTGGCCCGGGTGGCGGACATGGTTCCCGGGGCCGGGGAGGCGGTATTCGCGGTCGCCCGCACGGCCGACTGGATCGCCCACGCCCTCGAGGCCTACGCAGGCGGCGGTCCGCTACGTCCCCGCGCTGTCTACACCGGCCCGCCTGCGATCATCGACCCATGATACCGTGGCCGTCTGTTACCGATTCGTGACCTAGCATCGCAGCGTGAGGCGTGATCTGAACGTCTCCCAGATATGGAAGCCGATCCGTCGGATGTCATCCGCAGCCCGGGGCCCTGGCCTGAGCGGGCCGGCTATGACCCGGCGGCCCAGATGACAGTCAACCCTGCTGAGTACGTGACCGAGTTGTTCCGGGCGCACCACCTGGAACTGGTCCGGCTGGCCGTGCTGATCGTGGGTGATCTGGCCACCGCCGAAGACGTAGTGCAGGACGCCTTCGAGCAGTTGCACCGGCGGTGGCGGACCCTGCGCAAGCAGTCGAGTGCTTTGGATTACGCGCGGTCCGCCGTGCTGAACGGCAGCCGGTCTGTGCTGCGCCGGCGGTCAGTCGCCCGCAGGCACGAGGCCCGAATCTCCGCGTCCAGTCATCAGGCCGCCGACGCCGCCGCCGGTTTCGAGCAGCGCAGCGAGCTCATCGAGGCATTCCGCAGGCTGCCCGCCAGGCAGCGCGAGGTACTCGCCCTGCGCTACTACGTGGACATGAGCGTGGCCGACGCAGCGGCCACGCTGCACATCAGCGAAGGCGCCGTCCGCTCGACCGCCTCCCGCGGCCTCGATGCGCTAGCCCGGATCCTCCCGTCCCGTTCCTCGAAGGAGGCATGAGGCATGCCTGACATCGAGAACCTGATCCGCGAGGAGCTGAAGCGCGCGGCCGGGCAGGTCCAACCCGAACTGCTCAGGCCGCTCCAGATCCCCACCCGGCGGCCCAGTTGCCGTCCGCGCCTGCTTCCGTTCGCGGCCGCGGCCGCGGTGATCGCCGTCATCACGGCGGGCGCGCTTGTCGCGGGCCTGACCGCGGCCCACAAGGCCGCCGCCCACAAGCCCGCCGTCTCCGGATCAATCCCGGCCGGCCTGCCGCGCTTCTACGTCACGACCAGCTCCAGCCCCGGTGGCCGCGGGATACAGGCGGTGGTCCGCGCGTCCGCCAGCGGGCAGGTCACCGGTACCGTCCCTGTGCCGTCGGCCCTCCCTGTGGAGTGGGCCGACTCTGGCGGCACCTTCGTCACCGCCGCCGCCGATGACCGCAGTTTCATCATCGGAGTCCAAGGAGGCCAGGCACCAACCAAAGGCGGCTTGGACCTCCGCCTGTTCCGGTTCGCTATCTCCGCTGCCGGTAAGCCCGGGCACCTGACCGAGCTGGCACCCGCTCCGATGCGCAACGAGACCACGGAGGGCATCGCGCTGTCTCCCGACGGCAAGCTGCTCGCGGTCTCGCTGCAGAACGACTCCTCGCCAGACGCCGTCGGCGCCATTCAGGTCCTCGACCTGGCGACCGGGGCCACCCGGACCTGGACCGCGCCGGCCCACAGCGTGTATATTCCCGGGCCGCCCTCCTGGGCGGACGGCAGCCGGGTGATCGCGTTCACCTGGCTGCGCTCCACCCAATCGGGCCTCATGGCCGCGCCGCGGGGAATCCGGCTGCTCGACACCGCCGAGCCAGGTGACAACCTGGTGGCGGGCACGGTGATCGTCCCGAGCGGCATGGTCGCCGCCGGTTCCATCGTGAGCGCGCTGATCACGCCCGACGGGCGCGATGTCATCGTGGTCACCTGGCGTGATCTGACTCCGCGGGCCAAGACGCACACGGTCGTCGTGCAGTTCGCTGAGCTCCAGGCCAGCACCGGCAGGCTGGTCCGGCTGCTCCGCACCCAGACGGAACGGTACGACTTTGCCCACGTCATCACCGTGGAGGACAGCCTCGGTGTGCTGTCGCTGGGGTCGCAGGGACGGTACGCCCTGGTCCAGGGCATCCAGTTCGGCTGGCTTGACGTCGGCGGCCCCGACCCGGGCCGGTTCACGCCGCTGCCCGCGGTCCCGGCCGGCCAGTACGTCGACTTTGCCGCCTGGTAACCGGGAGGTCATTCGCCGGTCGCGCCGTCGATCTGCTCGCGGAGAAAGTCGGCGTGGCCGATATGCCGCGCGTACTCCTCGATCATGTGCAGGTAGATCAGCCGCAGCGTCTACATCATCAACACCGTGCTGATGCCACCGTCGTCCTGACCCGGCGACGGCCGGGCGGGACGTGCAGCCGCCCCGCCCGGGACGATCCCTCGATCAGCGGATGACGTTTATAGCGGGTTGACCGATATCTGCGCGGGCAGTCCGCTCTGGCTGCCCGGCTGACCCTGCGCTCCCGTTCCGCCGGGGGCGCCCGTCCCGCCCGCGCTGCCGTCACCGTTGTTCTTGCCACCCGAGCCCCTGCTGCCGCCAGCGCCGCCGGCCCCGCCAGGCCCCGGATGACCGGGGTTGCCGGGATTGGCCGCCGCCGACGTGAAGTTCACCTTCTGCACATCCGCCTGAGTGGGCACATAGACGGCGATGTTGCCCTGCGCGTTGGTGGCGTTGCCGCCGTTTCCGGCCGCGCCGCCGGTTCCGCCGGTTCCGCCGTCGCCGCCGTTGCCTGCGCCGTTCCCGGTGCAGTCACAGGTGGCGCCGTTGCCGCCGTTGCCGCCCTGCTGACCGGTTCCGCCTGGGCCGCCGTTGCCGCCGGTGCCGCCGTTTCCGGACTGCGAGTAGATGCTGATCGGGTTGTTCAGCGCCGTCTGGATCTTGATCGTCGCGGCCTGGCTCGCTACACCCGTGCCGCCGGGGGTGCCGGTAGTTCCCGGGGTTCCCGGGCCGCCCGGGTTGCCATTTGAGGCACTGCGGCCCGCAATGCCGGCCGACGAGCAGTCGCCGTTGGCCCCGGCCGCGGCCTGGCCCGCAGCGGCGGGAGCCGCCGGGGTCGGGGGCGTGGCCGGGGTAATTCCGAGAATGTTGAAATCGGCGATGCTGGGGTTCCCGGTGTTGCCGTTTCTTGTCAGCGTGTTGCAGCTGAAGCTCAATATGGTTCCGTCGCAGACGAAGTAGCCCCCTTGTTCCAAGATGACGTCGGCGAAGGTGACGATCGTCGGTCCGCTTGCCGAGCTCAGGGAATACGCTGAGCTGACCGTCAGCGGGCCGGCCGCCGCGGGCGAGGCGACGACGTTCACGGTCATCGGGAATGCGCCTGCGACTTGTGCCTTGGCCTCTGCGGACAGGCCCGCGTTCCCGATGACGTGCGCCGCGAGGTGCTGCGCGGCGCTCGCGCCGGTGCCGTCGGGGGTGCTGACCCCGCCGAACAGCGCCTGGTAGTGCGCCTCGCGTCCCGCCTCGTCGAGCCCATGGTCGAGCAGCGAGCGGAGCTGGTCGACGTTCTGCACTACCGTCGTGGTCTTCACGACCTTGCCGCCCGCGGTCACCGGGATTCCGTGCGCCTCTAGATTGCTAATCGTCGTCACTGCCTTTGCCCTCCTGTAGCTGGTGGAGTTACTAGTTCACTGGGTTGCGGACGGACCGGCCATCGGCTCGATGGGGCGCCCGTTCACGAACGTGGGCGGCGCCGGCCGTGCCCGTCCGTCAATGCCGTCACGTCCGTCGGTGCCGTTGCGCCCGGACGGCGAAGGATCGAGATGGCGAGGTCCTCCGGGGGCGGGGGTGCCTGATACGAGGGCAGGGATTCCGGGGCGCCCACCCCCGCCGCCGGTGCCGCCGGTGCCGCCACGGCTGCCCCGGCCACCGGGCGCGGGGTGGCTGAGCACGCGCAGCCGTCCCTCTTGGTCCGGCGGCAGCGACACGAAGACGTTGGAGGAGATGCCGCTGTCGGCCCCGCGCCCGCCGTGCCCGCCGTTGCCGGCGTTTCCGCCCGCACCGCCGTGTCCTGGCGGCAGGATGCCCTGCATGGTGCGCTGGCCGTCCGTTCCGTGGCCGCCGTTTCCGCCGTGCCGCCGTTTCCGCCTTCGCCGCCGTCGCCGCCGCGGCCGGCCGTGGCGACCAGGGTCAGCGGGCCGGTGAGCTCGCCGATGGTGATCTCGGCGATCTTGCTCGGGCCTCCGTTGCGGCCCCTGGCGCCGTCGCCTCCGGCAGTTCCGTCGGCACCGTCACCTCCGTGGCATGCTCCCGGGACCACCGGCCCGGCCAGCCAGTCGCAGCCGAGCCAGGTCGGTGTGGTCGGTGCGGCGACCCCGTCGGGACCGCCGGTTCCATCCCGGCCCGCCGGTGCGCCGGGACCGTCGAGCGGGCCGACGCGGCGGTCGACGGGGTAAGGGATCGGCAAGATCGCGATCTGCGCCGGGGCGCCCGCCTCATCGCAGTCAACCCGCTGCACGGTCAGCATCAGCAGGTTCCCCCGCACGGCCACGATCGCGCCCGGCGCCAGGTGCAGGCTGCCGATGTTGACGACGTTCAGGATGTCGTCGCGGTAGTCGATGTCCCAGTACTCGTCGCGGACGCTGAGGTCCCAGCATTCGCCAGGACCGACGTCCCGGTGCCGCACGCTCAGGATCCGCGTCGGGAACGGGAAGTGCATCATCGCCCTGGCCTCGTCCGCCGGGTCGATCTGGCCGTCGGCGAAGACCGCGGCCTCGGTCCTGTCGTGCACACCCTGCCCGATGGCGCGGCGGAGCGCGATGGAGGGACCGAAGAACACCGCCTGGCGCTGGCGGCGCTGCTCTGCGGTGGCCGCGGACAGCGCGCGGACGGCCGCGACCGTCGGCAGGGACGGGTAGCTGAGCAGCTCGGCATGGCCAATCAGCTGGCCCGGGTCATGGCCGAGCCGCCGGGCGCGGGCGTCGAACGCGTCTGCCTGCGCCACCGTCAGCCGGTCAGGACCGGCGGCGAGCGGGCTAGGCATGGCGGATGAAGCGCACCGACAGCGCAGTCGCCGGGTTGGAGACCGGGGAACCGGCCGAGGCCTGCAAGCCGACGCTGCTGAACTGCGCGGACATGCCGCCAGCCGCCCAGTAGTAGCCGTAGGCAAACTGCTGCTCGAACGTAACGGCGCCGCCAGGCTGGATCGACCGGCGGCCGCCGAGCGCGGCGTTGAAACCGGATCGGCCGCCGCTGATGAGCGCCGCGTAGGCTTGCTTGGGGTCGCCGAACAGGCCGAACAGCGCGTCCCAGTCCGCGACCGTGGGCACCTGCCAGCCGGCCGGTGGCTGGGAAAGCACCTGCGAATCGTAGAGCTTTCCGAACGCCGCCTCGTTGGCCGGGTTGCCACCGTAGTCGTAGCTGCCCACGGCGTTGAACTGATAGTTCGCGAGCATCCAGAACGTGTTTCCGAGCAGGGCGATCGGATAGACGTGGCCGGCCACGTCCTCGAGGTAGGAGACCTGCGCGTACGCGGTGAACTGCTGGCTGTTCAGGTAGCCGCCGGTCCCGTCGACCGCCTGGAGGGTGAAGAAGATCGCCTCGCTAGCTGGCGGCGCCGGCACAGTCACCGTGGTGCTGCCGTAGTCGACGGGCTTGGGTGGGGCCGAGGATGTAATCCGCTGCGCTGCGACCGTGGGCGAGGAGCTGAGCAGGTGAACGCTGGCGACGTCGAACATCGACCAGCGCAGCGGGATCGTGATCGGGCTGTTCGGATTGGAGACCGGTATCACCGGGTCGGTGCCGAAGAATGAAAGCAGTCCTCTCGTCGGTGGCGCGTCGACCTTGGCGATGTCGAGGACGAACAGGTGGTCGTCGTAGACGGTAGTGGCATCATGGGCGAAGCCAGTGAACAGGACGAGCATCTGGGTGTGCCCGGTAGGCGCGAACGTGACCACGCCGGAGAAGGAGAAGGTGACGTTGGCCTGGCCGGTGCCGGCCGGGCCGAGCAGCGTCGTGTTGTTCGGCGAGGGCGTCAGCGTCCACTGCGGGTCGTGCTCCTGGCCCCCGGGCTGAGGGTCGGCGGTGGTCCACGGCAGCTGGGCCGATGAGATGCCGGACTTGATGTTCCAGGCCGAGCCGAGCTGGACCCCCTTGGCCGGGTCGAACGCGCAGCACCCACCGGAGGTGCTGATCGACTGCACCGTCCGGACGATCGCCAGCGGCCGGCCGATCAGCACCGACAGCGCGGCATCCTGGCCGAAGCTAGCCGGGTTGATGAACTGGTCGGAGGTCTCGATGGTGCCCATGAGGTCGCTGATGAAGCCGGCCGGCTGCGCGCTGACGAACGCATCAGGCGGGCCACGTTGACATTCACCAGCGGCGCCGGCGCCGGGCCGAGGTCGACGTCGAGCAGGCTGCCGGGGGCGCTCGCGATCTGCCTGGTAATCGGGTCGGGCGAGGTGACCAGGTTCTCGACCGGGATCTGCGGGATCGTGGTACGCAGGGTCTGGGCGCTGCTGAACGTGTGCAGCACCTGCGACATGACCTTGCGCCCGGCGAGGTCGTCGCGCGCGTTGCTGAGCTCGGTGTCGGCCTGGTCCCCGGCGTACTCGGAGAGGTAGAGGCTGATCTGCTCGGTCAGGCTGACGAACGGCTTCTTGGACAGGACCACCGTGCCGGTGTAGCTGACCGGCCTCCCGGTGGTAACGGTGGCGGGCACCGGATAGCTGAGGCCGATCTCGTCGGTGCCGAGGATGAACTCCTGCGCCAGGGTCCCGGCGGCGTAGCTGCCGCTCGGGTCGCGGGCCAGCGGGTCCAGCCGCAGTTCCCAGGTCATCCAGATGGGCAGGAACGGATCGACGCGGGACGCGGAGAATTCCGGCATCGCCGTCTGCCTGTTCCAGCCGACCGCGTTGGGCGGCTGCGCGGTCTTGGCCGCGGCACCGGTGGCTGCGGCGTACTGCGGGTCCAGCCGTGCCGCCTCGCTGATCGCGGCGGCTGCCGCGGTGGCCGCGGGTAGCGTCGCGGGCGGTGCCAGCAGGCCGGGCAGGCTAGTCGCCGGCCCGGTCCAGCTGCCTGAAGGCCGCGCGCGGCGGCCGCCGCCGCGCCGCGCAGTTGCCCGGCGACTTGGTCGAACGCGGTCCGCTCCTCATCGACGCTCGCCATTTGTCAGCCGCCTTTTCCGGTATGGTGCATCTTCGACTGCCAGGTCACGCCAGTTATCCGTCTCTTTCGCAAGAAAGGCAAAACGAAATAGAATGACAAGGGTCAACGTTTAATAGCCGTGCCAAATAGAGCAACTGGAGTCGGTCCAGTCGGCGAAGACATCTCGGCGGTTGACGTGAAGAGCAGCGCAGACGCGCTAAATTCGAAGGCGGCTATGCGATAGCCATACAATTCCGGTTCATCGTGGCCTCCCCAAGTTAGTCCCGCAACGATTGGACAACATAATTCTGGCTCGCGTCAACTCATCGGTATGAAACGCGGCTAATGAGTAACAGGCTCATCGTCGGTTCTCCTGGTTCCGGAAGGCAGGCAAATGCGACATCTGCGTATATGGGGACATTCAGGCGATATGTCTGGTTTCTGTGCTGCTGCTGAAGCGGTGGGTGCCGAAAACTATGCCACCTGGCAATACTCATGAATCTCGCCTCCGGCACGGTCGCGCCGCGTGACCTGGAACTAGTCCAGGTCACTAACGCCAGCAGGCAGCCGTCAGCGGCGCGGCCTGGTTCAGGGTGCGGTGCGGAGCCTAGAGTCATCTAGTAACAGCATTGACGCGATCGGCGGAGTCGGACACCGACTTCCCGGAGTTTCCTGGGCCCAGCCGAGGCTAGCCCCTGATGCGTAGCCTTTCCCCGCTCGATCCGTTCGTCGGCCGGGACCCTGGTGTCTGGTGTCTAGCCGTGTGCAGGCTTCCTGCTCGTCTGACTGATGCGCCGGACATCCCGGCCGGCTGGTTCTGTTCTCCGCCGTCCTGCTCGCGCTGAGCGGACTGATCAAGAGCCAGTGACGTTCAGTCCATGGTCTCCGGCCGGAGCGGCCACAACGGAACGGCATCGGCGAAGTCAGCGACCCGGCCGGGGAACTTCGGCGGGCGTTTCTCCAGGAACGAGGTGACGCCCTCCACGACATCCGGGCTCTGCCCGAGCCGGAACATGGCGAGCGAGTCGAGCCGGTGCGCCTCCCACGGGGTGGCGGTGCCGAGCATCGACCACATGAGCTGCCTGGCGAGCGCCACCGAGACTGCCGAGGTGTTCTCGGCGATCTCAGCGGCGAGCGCCCGGGCGGCGGGTAGCAGCTCGTCGTCGGGCAGTACGCGGGAGACGAGGCCGGCGAGCGCTTCTGCCGCGTCGAACACCCGGCCCGTGGCTACCCACTCCATCGCCTGCGAGATGCCGACAACCCTGGGCAGGAACCAGCTCGACGCGGCCTCCGGGACCAGGCCGCGGCGTGCGAACACGAACCCGAACCGCGCCGACTGCCCGGCGATCCGCACGTCTGCAGGCAGCGTCATCGTCGCGCCGACCCCGACGGCGGGCCCGTTGACGGCGACGATCACGGGTTTGCGTGAGGCGGCGATCCGCAGCGACACCGTGCCGCCCCCGTCGCGCGGCACCCCGCCGATCGTCTCGAAACCGGCGCGCTCGGCGGCCCGGACCGGATCGGTGGCGTCGAACGTGCTCGCCCCTCGCCCGAGGTCGGCCCCGGCACAGAAGGCGCGGCCGGCGCCGGTCATCAGCACCACGCGCACGTCGTCGTCGGCGTCGGCAGCGTCGAAGGCGGCGACAAGCTCACGGGCCATCGTCGTGGTGAACGCGTTGAGCCGGTCGGGCCGGTGCAGCGTGATCGCGGCGACGCGGTCGGCGCTCTCGTAGCGTATCTGGCTGAACTCGCTCATCACACGGCCCCATCCGGCGCGGATCGAATGCTCAGCAATGTAACCGCGCGCCCCCAGCGCTCGCAACGACCGCCCGAGTCAACTGCCGTTATGGCAATGATGCCAAGCCAGGCACGTATGACCTCAGCCTGGACGGGGAAGTGCTCGTGCTCACGGAGGCGAAGCCGCTTCCCGCGAGAGGCTAACCTGCCAGAGTGGATGAGGTCGCCCAGGCCCTGCGGGCGTTCAACCGCATCGCCGTCCCGCTGGACGGCCGGCGCGCGGCGGCGGTTGCGGTCGCTATCAGCGACAGCGAGGACGGTCCGGCCTTCTGGCTGACCCGGCGCGCGTCCGGGCTGCGCGGGCACGCCGGCCAGTTCGCCCTGCCAGGAGGCCGCCTGGATCGGGGCGAGGACGCGATGGCCGCCGCGCTGCGTGAGCTGCGTGAGGAGATAGGCGCGACCGCCGGCCGGGAACAGTGCCTGGGCCTGCTGGACGACTACCCGACCCGCTCCGGCTACGTCATCACGCCGGTCGTGGTGAAGCTGAGTGACGGGCAGCGGATGACACCCAATCCCGCCGAGGTCGCGGAGCTATACCGGATCCCGTTCAGCGAACTGGACGTCCCGCCCATGTTCCGCACCATTCCCGAGTCCGATCGCCCGGTCATCCAGATCCCGCTGGCCGGTCACCTCGTGCACGCCCCCACCGCGGCAGTCCTCTACCAGTTCCGCGAGGTTGCCCTGCACAACCGCGAAACCCGGGTAGCCCACCTGGAACAACCCGTCTTCGCCTGGCGCTAGCGCTCGCCGGACGTTTCCGGTCGCACCGCTTCTGAGGCTGGTGCGCGTGAAACGCACCGATCTCGCGGCGGACCTGTTCTCTGCTGCCCCGGCTGCGCGCAGGGCTGCCCCGGCTGCGCGCAGGCCGGACCGATCCTCAGCGGCTACGCTGGCGGGTCGAGGGTACTCTGTCAGCTGCTCGAATCGGTGGGCGGCGGCTCATACCCGGTCTACCCGCACGATGATGATCAGGTCCCCTTGGACCTCGTACAGCACCCGGTAAGGGCCGACGCGCAGCCTGCGGCAGGCGCCGCGGGCGAACGCGCCCGATATCAGGCTCGCGGGGCAGCCCGGACCAGCTTCATTCCCTCGGTCTGCGTTACGAACTGGCCGCGCTGAGCGCCGCTGTAATCTGCTGGATTGCCTCTGCCTCCGCGGGACTCACGCTTTGCCCTCCTTCCCTGTGGGCGGCAGCCACCTTGTTGGCCAGGGTAAGGACGAACCGCCGGTAGTCATCGAGTTCCTCGGCGGTCGCCTTGCCCTCGAGCAGGGCTACCGCGTTGCGGAGGTGCCCGAGCCCGTTCTCACGGAGTTCTTCGGCAGAGCCGTACCTGGTGTGCTCCATGTGCGGTTTGGCGGCCACGATCTCGTCGAGGAGTTCGCTGTCGCCGTGCTCGGCGCGCGCGTCGGTATAGGTCTTCGCCATCGCGACCGTCTCGCGGAACATGCCCCCGCGCGCCGCGGTGATCACGATCATGCCGGCCGTCGACGGGCCCTCCAGCACGACCTTCCATTCTTCGGGTGAGAAGGCGGCCTTTGTCGTCATGTCACGTTCCTGCGTTCATGGGATTAACGTTCCCTGCGTTCATGGATTAGAGGATGCGGACTCACCTGAGCATCTCGCGTCCCCCGGTTATGCGACTCCCCCCGCGCGGGTGAATCGCCTGGGTCACCGCCACGTCCGGGCGCGGCGGCCAGCGATCCAGCCAGGAGCATGAGCCACAGCGCCTGCGGCAGGGACCCGGCAGCGTGACCGACCCCGGGGAACGGCTGGTCATGGACTACCGGCGTGCTTGGCGGGCTTTCCGTAGACGCCCGCAACAGCGCTAACCCGGAAATGTTCACTTTGTACGACTTCAGGCCGCCAGCACTCATCAGCGTTCCTAGTGGTGGACGGCGGCAAGCAGCGCAGCGTAACCGCGGATCAGCGCGGCACGCATGTGCGAAAGCAGCGGGCTGTCGGGCAGGCAGCCCTCCCGTACCCACTGATCGGACAGGTCCATCGCCTGCACCCGCTGCACGGCGGCTGGCCTCATCGCGGCCTCGGTCTCCCCGAACAGATAGCAGTACAGGCGGGTCACCGACTCGAGCAACTCGTCGCCCTTTTCCGCTGGATCAGGCGAATACTGACGCTCGCGGTGCGCCCGCCACCAGTCGATCTCCAGGGCGGCGGCTTGTGCCGGGTCCGCCGGCTCGCCGAAGCGGAGCCTGACCAGCGCGTAAAGCTCGCGCATGCGGGCCCGTGCGCCGTCAGGGTCGTTGTCGGGGAACGGCGCCCACGACTGGACGGCGCGTAGCATCAGCCAGGCGCCCTGCAGGGTCCGCACCACGTCTGTACCGAAACCCAGCCGAAGCAGCCTGACCGCGGCCGCCAGCACGTGGGTCCAGCGGCGCAGGTAGTAGCCCACCCACATCCGGTATTCCAGATCGGCGATGCGGAATGGATCGAACGAGCGGAGCCCGCCCGGCGACCCGATGTTCACCCACCAAATGCCCATGGGCCTCTCTGCTTCCTCTCCACTATGAAGGGTGTTGCGTCTTACCTGGCTGCCGAGGGGAGCCGGGGTAGGAGTTCGGCGCCCGCCGTGTCGATGACGGACCGGGCCCATGGTCCAGGAACGCCAGCCTAGCCACGGGATGCATGAGTGCCGAATTCGGTGCGGAGCCTGTGCCGGGCGCCCGGCCACTTGATCCTCGGCCGAGCCATCATGTGACTGCACGCCCAGCAGCTGTGAGCCTGCGACGTCCCCGGTGACGAGCTTCGGCCCACACTCCGTGCGCGGTTACCGTCATTCCCGGCTCTGGGTTGCGTTCAGAATTCTTCCCACCCCTTCGGCGCGCTGTCGGGCGCCGCGCCGCCCGACTCCGCAGCTCACCCCTCAAGGGTGATACCCCGGGGCAACGGCGGCGCTGAACTGAGAGTGTCACCAACGGCGGGCCAGCGGCTCGCGAATTCCGCACTGATCACTGGGAGGATTCATGAGCGACAACGCACCCGTCCTTGAGACGCTCACCGAGATGACCGCCGTGTCGGTCGAGCACAATACCCTTTCGCCGCGAGATTACCTAGTCGCGAGGCTGGCCGCCCTGATCGCGGTGGACGCGCCGCCCATCTCCTGGTTCGCCACCGCCGCCGCTGTCGAGGAGAGCGGGCTGACCCTCGACGACGTCCAGGGGATCATGATCGCCGTTGCCCCGGTCGTGGGCGGTCCCCGGGTGATGGCGGCCGGAGGGCACATTCTCAAGGCCCTCGGCTTCGCCATCGCCGTAGCTGACGCCGATATGGCCGAGATGGACGAGCCCTAACAGCAGCCCGGCCACAGGCATGCCGCGACGGGCCGCAGCACCAGATCCCCGGTTGATCAAGGAAGGTGGGGTTCTCCCCGGCGCCACGCCCCGATGTCGTCGACGGTGAACCCGCCTACCGGCTGCTGGACTCCGCGCTGCCGCGCCCTGCCCGGGCACACCGCGCGCTCCCGGCCGGGCAGGATGCCCAGCCGTTCGGCGGTCATGGCCGGGCCGTGGCCCGCTCCGCGGCGAGCTTGCTGATCAGGTCGTCGATGCCCGTTGCGGTGGGCAGGCTCGTACCGCGCGCGATGGCCTGCCGCCAGCCTGTTTCCCGGTCGGCGACCGCCTGGGTCATGGCGAGCACCAGCGCGAGGTGTTCCTTCGGGACGACGACGAGGCCGCTGGCGTCGCCACGGACCACGTCCCCGGGACGGACGGTCGGCGCCCCCCGCCCCGGTGCCCGGACGCGGGCGGGACCGGCCCGCCCGGGGTTCCTGCGGACCACCCTGGCCTGGCAGCGCAGCGGCCGGCTCCCGCCGGGGGCGAAGGTCACGCTGTACTTCGGTCGCGATCTGGAGTTCGGGCTGCGGCCGACCGCGACCGCCCTGGAGGCCTACCCACCCCGATCCGGTAGACCATCGTCGTTCCGTTCAGCCGGCGGCGCGTTTGAGGATGTCGGCGGGGAAGGCGGCCGCCGCGATGCACCGCTCGCTCCAGCCGTCGAGCCGGGCGCACACCTCGTCAAGTCGGCCGCCCAGCGCGGCGACGATCGCCTGCTCCGCGGCGTCGGTGCGGTCCTCGATGTCGGCCCTGGCGGCGCGGCCCGCGTCGGTCAGCGCGCCGTCCAGCAGCCAGCCGCGGGCTTCCAGCCCGTCCACCGCGGCACGCATCGCCGCCTCCGGCCAGCCGCGGGTGGCGGTGTAGGACAGCAGCGGCATGCCGAGCCAACACTCGGTGAGCACGTTCATCTCGACCGGCCCGAGCCCGGCCGCATTCGCCACCGCGACGTGCGAATCGCCGCGGTGCTCGCGCACCAGGTCGCAGGCCCACCACAGGCGCTGGAAGGGATCGCTGGGTCGGCCTCGCCCGCGCAGCCCGCTGAACAGCGGACGCCCGGTGCCGTCGGCTCCCTCTGCGG
Organism: uncultured Actinomycetes bacterium; assembly: GCA_963722275.1. Classification (GTDB taxonomy): domain Bacteria; phylum Actinomycetota; class Actinomycetes; order Streptosporangiales; family Streptosporangiaceae; genus Palsa-504. The sequence continues at coordinate 79,769 of CAVRMX010000017.1, forward strand.
CGTCGGCGAGCAGGTCGGCCACCTCGGTCGGATCGTCCCCGGCGAGCACCTCGGCCAGGCTGGCGGCGGTGGCGGTGTCCCTGACCGCCAGCAGCCGCTCCCGCGGCGCCGTCGACCGGGCGGCCTCGTACCACCCGGCCAGCAAGTTCGGCTCGAACCAGGCGAACGCCGCCGCGACGACCGGCGGCGACGGCTCGCCCAGACTCGCCGCGCGGCCGCCGACATAGCCGGTGAGAAAGTCCAGGCCGAGGGCGGCCAGGCGTTCGTTGGTGCGGCGGTTCCACACCGCGTGCATGGCGATCGGCTCGCACGCATCCCGCAGCCTGCGGGCGGGGCCGCCGGCGCGGACCACCTCCGGCAGCGGGGTGCCCGCGGGGCGCGGGCCGCAAAACGTCGCGACGGCGTTGGCGTAATCCATTTCTCAGCCCTCCGGCACGTTGGGGTAGGCAAGCGGGCACGCCAGCGCCTCGCGGGTCTGCGGGTCCACCTCGGTGCGGAAGGCGGCGTGGAAGCGGTTGATCACGTTGGACATGCCCGCCATCAAGCAGATCTCGATGATCTGCGCCGGCTCGAAGTGCGCCGCCAGGTCCGCGAAGGTGACATCGCCGATGACCTCCATCCTGGTGCAGCGCTGGGCATGGCGCACGATCACCGCCTGGCCGGGCGCATACACCCCGCCGACAGCGGGTCGTCACCGAGGTGGGCCAGCTTCTCCTCGGCCAGTCCCGCCGCCCGACCGAGAGCCTATCCCGGCGTGTATCGGGTGCGCCACGGGCTCGCCCCGCGGGCTACCGCGGCGGCCGCAACCACGCTGAGTAGGCCCGGGGCGCGGTTCCGGGATTGCTCCCAGCCCCCGTGGTGCAGTGCGGCTGCGGTACGCGCCGCCGTGTCGGTGGACACCACCATGGGGCTAACCCAGGGCGGCTGGCGGGTGCAAAGTGCCCGTCTAAGCGTATGCTGGGCACAGGTTGCGATGGCTTTCGCTTGCCACCACAGCTTTGGTGCGTAGGCGTTGCTCCGGACCCCGGTGGCGTTCCGTCCGACACGGACGTTTGCTCACCGGGAGGTCGCGTTGGCACGGTCAGTCGCCCAGTCGCCGGTCCCGCGGACGGGTTGTCGTCTGGTTGCGGGCATTTGATCAATCTTCTCCTGCGGGAGTACCGGCACGCGACGGCAAGGAAGTCATCTGATGAAGGCTCTGGTGTACCACGGACCGGGTCGGAAGGTATGGGAGCACGTACCCGACCCGGAAATTATCCACCCCACTGACGCGATCGTGCAGGTGGACACCACCACGATCTGCGGCACCGACCTGCACATCCTCAAGGGGGACGTCCCGGCGGTGACCAGCGGGCGGATTCTGGGGCACGAAGGTGTCGGGACGATCACCGAGGTCGGCCAAGCGGCGAGCAAGCTCGCCGTGGGGGACCGCGTGATCATCTCCTGCATCAGCTCGTGCGGCTCATGCTCCTACTGCCACCAGCACCTGCCCTCGCACTGCCTCGACGACGAGGGCACCTCCGGCGTCGGCTGGATCTTCGGCCACCTTATCGACGGCACCCAAGCGGAGTATGTACGCGTACCCTTCGCCGAGAACTCCCTGCACAAGATGCCGGAGGGCGTGAGCGACGAGGCTGCGGTCATGCTCTCCGACATCTTGCCCACGGGCTTCGAGATCGGGGTGCGCAACGGCCGCGTGAAGCCCGGCAACGTCGTCGCCGTCATCGGTGCCGGACCGGTGGGCCTTGCGGCGATGATGACCGCCGGGCTCTACGGCGCCTCTCGTATCATCGCCATAGACCTCGACGACAACCGGGTCCTGCAAGCCAAGGGTTTCGGCGCCACCGACAGCGTCAACAGCGGCGATGCGGACTGGAAGGACGAGGTGCTGGCCATGACCGACGGCCTGGGCGTAGACGTCGCGATCGAGGCCGTGGGCATATCGGCGACCTTCCAGATGGCCACCGAGCTCGTCCGCCCCGGCGGGACAGTGGCGAATGTCGGCGTGCACGGCACGTCGGTGGAGCTGAAGCTCCAGGATCTATGGATCAAGGACATCGCGATCACCATGGGTCTGGTGAGCGCCACCACGACGCCGATGCTGCTCAGACTGGTCGCCCAGGGCAAGCTCACACCGGAGAGGTTCGTGAGCCACCACTTCACGTTCGACAGCATCATCGACGCCTACGACACCTTCGGCCGGGCAGCGGAGACCAAGGCCCTCAAGGTGGCCATCACCCCCTGACATACCGCCCGGCCACGGCCCGATCGGCCGCGCGGGCGGGCCAGCGCGGTCCGAAGGGATGTCGAGTGGACAGGCCCTGGCCGGTGCGACCCCGCGGAAGGATCGAAGGGGCCGGTCGCGGCATGCCGGGCTGGGGGATCGTCTGCTGCAAGGAGGGAGAGGGTGACATGCCCGGCGGGAAGGCCTCCGGCTGGTCAGCGGACGGCGAGGCCAGGGTACGGCCTGGCACACAGCGCGGCTGCACTGTCGCGGCCCCGGGCATCATCGGAGCAGGAGCGGGAGAAGTCATGGGCGCCGGTCAGGGTTCCGGGGTGTGGGTGTTGGAGGATCCGCTGACGAACAAGGGCACCGCGTTCTCCGAGGAGGAACGCTCCGAGCAGGGCCTGCGTGGCCTGCTGCCGGCCGTGGTGGAGACGCTGGAGCAGCAGGTGGACCGCAGGTACCAGGCCTACCAGGAGCAGCCCACCGACGTCGCCAGGCACATTAACCTGCGCGCGCTGCAGGACACCAACGAGACGCTGTTCTACCGGCTGGTGTCCGACCACATCGAGGAGATGCTGCCGATCCTTTACACCCCGACGGTCGGGCTGGCCTGCCAGCGCTTCAGCGAGATCTACCGCCGTCCGCGCGGCCTTTTCATCGCCTATCCCGACCGCGACCGCATCCGGGAGATCCTGCGTAACCGGCCCCGGCGGGAGGTCGACGTCATCGTCGTCACCGACGGGCAGCGGGTTCTGGGCCTGGGTGACCAGGGCATCGGCGGCATGGGCATCCCGATCGGCAAGCTGTCGCTGTATGCGGCGCTGGGCGGCATCGACCCTGCGCGCACCCTGCCGGTCCTCCTCGACGTCGGCACCGACAACGCCGGGCTCCTGGAGGACCCGATGTACCTCGGCTGGCGGCACCGCCGGATCGTCGGCGCCCGCTACGACGACTTCGTCGACCAGTTCGTCCAGGCCGTGCGCGCCGAACTGCCCGGTGTGCTGCTGCAATGGGAGGACTTCGCCACCCCGCATGCCCTGCCGATCCTGGAGCGCTACCGCGAACAGGTGCTCAGCTTCAACGATGACATTCAGGGCACTGCTGCCGTGGTCCTGGCCGCGCTGTCTGCGGGGGCAGCGGCCACCGGGTCGCGGCTGCGCGACCAGATGGTGGTGATGCTCGGTGCCGGGTCGGCTGGCATCGGAGTCTGCGAGCAGGTCGTGCGGTCGATGGCGGCCGACGGCCTGTCCGAGCGGGGCGCCCGCGCCAGGATCTGCGTGGTCGATATCAACGGCCTGCTCACCACAGACCGCACGGACCTCAGCCCGGCGCAGCGCCGTCTCGCCCAGCCGCCGGCCGTCGTGCCCAGCGCGGAACCTGGTCGGCCAGCCGGCCTCACCGAGGTGATCGACGCTGTGCACCCGACCGCGCTCATCGGCCTGTCGACCGCGAGCGGGGCCTTCACCGAACAGGTCGTGCGCCGCGTCGCCGCGCACGCCGAACGGCCGATCATCATGCCGCTGTCCAATCCGACCAGCCGCAGCGAGGCCCGGCCACAGGATCTCGCCGACTGGACCGAAGGCCGTGCGTTCGTCGCCACCGGCTCCCCGTTCCCGCCTATGAGGGTCGGCGACGCCAGCATCCCCGTCGCCCAGTGCAACAACATCTACATCTTCCCCGGAGTCGGCCTAGCTGTGACCGCCGTGCGCGCAACCCGGGTCACCGACGCCATGATGACCGCAGCTGCCGCCGCCGTAGGTGAGGCTGCCACGATCCGGCACGATCCGCACGGGACACTGCTGCCCGACCGTGCTCAGCTCTCCGGGATGGCAACAGTCGTGGCGAGCGCCGTCGCGAAGGCCGCAGTAGCCGATGCTGTCGCGCCCGCGCTTACCGATGACCAGATCGACCAGGCCATCCACCGCACCAGGTGGCTACCCCGCTATCAGTCCTACCCTTTTGCCTGAGGAATTCATGAGCGAGTCGTCGCACCGCATCCGGGCCGCCGGGCACCGGCTAAGCGGGATCTCCGAGATCCGCGGTTTCTTCCGCACGAACGCCACGCCGGTCTACTTTTTCGGACCGACCGCGTTCAACCTGCTTGGCATCGACCGCTGGGTGCGCAACTTCACCTACGTTGTCTACTTCGACTCCTGGGACGGCGGTCACCCGCGAGTGTTCAGCCCGAAGAACAAGCCGTACGTGGAGTTCGAGAGCGGCGAGGAGATCAACAATTACCTGCTCCGGGATCCGGAGGTGCAGGCCTTTCTCGCCTCCCGCGGCGGCCGCCCGAAGGTGGCCATGCTGTTCTTCGATGAGGAGACAGAGCGGATCTGCGCGGAGCTGGGATATGAGATCGTCCTGCCGTCCCACGCGCTGCGGCGGCGCCTGGATTCCAAGATCGTGACGACGGTGCTCGGCAACGAAGCCGGTGCCCTGAGCGTGCCGAACGTGCTCGTGGAGGTCGAGTCGTGGGGCACTCTGGTCCGCGTCGCCGTCGATGCGGGACTCGGCACCGACCTCGTCGTGCAGACCCCGTACGGCGACTCGGGGAAGACCACCTTCTTCGTCGCCTCGGAGTCAGACTGGGCCTCCCACGCCGGGGCCATCGCCGGCCAGCAGGCAAAAGTGATGAAGCGGATCAACAACAAGGCCGTCGCGGTGGAGGCCGTGCTGACCCGGCACGGGACGGTCGTCGGGCCGTTCATGATCGACCTTACGGGCTATCCCGAGCTGACCCCGTACAAGGGAGGGTGGTGCGGCAACGACCTCTTCCCCGAGGCGCTGTCGGATGCGCACCGTGCCAAGGCGATCGAACTCGTCCGGCGGCTCGGTGGCCGGCTCGGGCAGGAGGGTTACAAGGGCTTCTTCGAGGTCGACGTGCTCGTCGACCTCGACATCGACGAGGTCTACCTCGGTGAGCTGAACCCCCGCATTTCCGGCGTGTCGTCGATGACCAACGTCACTGCTGGCGCCTACGCCGACATCCCGCTCTTCCTCTTCCACCTGCTCGAGTACATGGACGTCGACTACATCATCGACGTCGCGGAGATCAACCAGAGGTGGCGCGATCTGGCATCGGAGGACGTCTGGGCACAACTGATCATGAAGGAGCCGAACGACTCCGTGGAGCGCATCATCAGCGCCCCGCGCACCGGCACCTACCAGCTCAGCAAGGACGGCGAGCTGACCTTTCTCCGGATGTCGCACGACTGGCATCAGGTGACCAGCGAGGATGAGTGCTTCTTCATGCGCGTGTACGCCCCCGGCGACTACCGCTTCAAGGGCGCAGACCTGGGCATCCTCGTCACCAAGGGCCGCATGCAGACCGCCGACGGCCTTACCGAGCGGTGCCGGCGCTACATCGACGGCATCCGTTCCCTGTACGTCAGCGAGCCAGTCGAGAAGCCTCCGGACGTCGTGCCCGTCGCGTACGTGAAGTGAGCACACGCTCACTTCGCCCTGAGTCGAGGCGGGACCTCAGCGGCACAGATCAGTCCTCGACAACCTCCATCTCCGGTGGCGGGCGCCGGAACCCACGGGTCAGGTAGGCGAGGTAGAGCACGCCACAGGTCAGCCAGATGACCCCGAGCAGCTTGGCCTTGCCGTCGAGATGCAGGAGGAGGTACACGTCGACGACGGCGCCGATCGCCGGAAAGACGACATTGGGCACGAACCGCTGCGATGGGCCGTGCTCGCGCCGCTGGCGGATATACATGGCGATCACGCAAAGGTTCACGGCCGTGAACGCGCTGAAGGCACCGAAATTGATGAAGGACGTCGAGGTGGCTACGTCCAGCTTGAGGGCGATGAGCCCGACCACCCCGGACACCAGGACGTTGATCGCCGGCGTGTGGAACCTGGGGTGGACGTAGCCGAAGATCCGCTTGGGCAAAACGGAGTCGCGGCCCATGGCGTAAAGCAGGCGCGCCACGGCGGTCTGGGCGGCCAGGCCAGAGGCAAACTGGGTGACAACGAGGCCGGCGAGGAACAGCGAGGAGAACAAGTCTCCACCGATGGTCTTGGCGATCGTGAAGGCAGCCGAGTTCACGTCGGGGAAGATCCCGCCCGGGTGCACGAGCTGGGTCGAGTAGGTGACGACGAGGAAGATGCCGCCACCGATCAGCAGGACCAGCATGATGGCCCGCGGGATCGTCTGCTTCGGCGCAATGGTCTCCTCGGTCAGCGTGGTGATCGCATCGAAGCCCAGGAACGAATAGGCGGCTAGGGCGGCGCCCGCCGATACTGCCGAGATGGTGGTCCGCGGATTGAGGAAGGGCGTGCTGCTGACGAGCGCCCCGGCACCGCCCGTGTGGAACACGTGGGTCAAGGACAGCGCCACGAAGAAGGCCAGCACGAGGACCTGGAAGATCATGAGGAGCATTGTGACGTTGGCCGCCGCCTTGATTCCGATCACGTTGAGGATCGAGGTGATGATGATGAAGCCCACGATCCACGTCCACTTCGGAACCCCGGGGAACTTGGCCGAGAGGAAGGCGGTCCCGATGAGCCAGATGACCATGGGCAGGAACAAGTAGTCGAGCAGGACAGCCCAGCCGACGAGGAAGCCGGCACGCGAGTCGATCGCCCGTCTGGTGTAGGTGTAAGCCGAACCGGCGACCGGGAACCTCCCCGACATCTTGCCGTAGCTCCTAGCTGTGAAGAGCAGGGCGACAAGGGCGAGCAGATACGCAGTCGGCGCCGTGCCGTTGGTCTTCATCGCGAGTACCCCGAAGGTGCCGAGCACGATCATCGGCGCCAGGTAGGCGAGACCGAACAGGACGACGGACCGCAGGTCGAGCGACCGCTTCAGCGTCACTACCTTGGTGGTCACCGGCTCGCTGGTAAGCATGAGGCTGCCTTCTCCCGATCTTAGAGCTGGCTCGCTGGGGAGGAGCTGCCTGCTCCTGCTGCGCTGGTGCTTTCCTCGGGCAGCTGCGCCATGAGGGCTCCGAGCGTCGCGCGGGCTCCCAGGAAATGCAGCGAGTCGAGGGTGGAGATATGAGCGCTGGTGAACCTCTCGTCATCGACGAGCTCGCCGGCCATGACACCCGGTGCAGGACACCAGCGATCCGCCGTTCCGCAACGACCTGAATTCCGGCCACCGGCCATCTGCGCGGACACACTGCTCAGCTGGTGACCGGATAGGACGAAGTGGCCGCCCAGCGAGTGGATGCTTCCGCTGCTGGTTACAACGCCCGCAAGTGCGACGACGATCGTGATGATCAGGCAGAGCGTTGCCGTGAAGATGATCATGATCGTGACTCCCTGTGCTCCTGGGAGAATCTCCCTGTGAGCCCGCGGGGTCCCGACGTGGCCGCAGTACGGCGCTAGTAGTAGTCAACGCCGAGTCCGGCAATATGTCAACACGCGTATGTCTACACTGACCTACTACGACGCAGACACATCATGACTGGATCCGTGCGCGTCCGCCTCGCCCGGCGCGACCGCCGCGACCGGTTCGGGGTCGCGAGGCCGCCGCCTGTTTCGCGCCGGCCGTTTCCCGCGGCGCTGAGCAGGTCCCGCCGTGACTGATATCGGCAGCGGCCTGCCGGGCCGAGGCCAGCCCTGGTGGCCGGCCGGAGGGCTCAGCCGGATGTGCCGACGGTGGGGTCGGTCGCGCCGAACGCGTCCCCCAGGCCGGTGAGGTCAACGGAGAGCCGCGCCTGCCCGGGCCCATGGTCCAGGAACGGGCGCATCGCTTCCAGGGCGGCCAGGATCTCGCGGCCGACCTGCTGGGCGGAACGCATCGCATCCACTGAGACCAGGATTCCGCGGTCGCGGTACCACGAGATGATGGGGGACGTCACGTCATGGTAGAGGGCCAGGCGCTGGGCAATGATGTCTGGCGTGTCGTCGGAGCGATGTTCGAGCGCGGCTCGCGCGAGCAGCCGGCGCATGAGCTCCCCGTCGCCGGCCTTCAGGTGCAGCGCCACATCCGCGGTCATCTCGAGCTCACGGCCGATCAGGTAGACCGCACGGGCCTGGTGCATGTTTCGCGGGATCCCGTCCAGGACAAACCCGCCTCCGGCCGCCTTCGCGGCGACCACCGCCTCCCGCACCATATCGAGGACGACCTGGTCGGGCACGAGTTCGCCGCGGTCCAGATACGTCTGGACGGCCTGGCCGAGCGCGGTCCGCCGCGCCACGTGATCGCGCAGCAGCTCACCGGTCGCGATGTGCGGGATGTTGAAGTGCGCGGCGATCAGCGCGCCCTGAGTCCCCTTGCCCGCGCCCGGGGGCGCGATCATCAGTACTCGCATTACTCATCTCCTCATATCATCATCCTGCCCGCCGGTCCCGGCCGATAGCTCGGCCTGCCAGGCCATGCCCGGCGCCGGACGCCGCTGGCCCCGGCTCGAGGTGGCGTCAAGCTTGCCAAGGCACCCCAGCTAGGCGCGCGGCAGCGCCCTGGGCACCACACGGCGCAGCACCTTGGCCGCCAGGGCGAGCTCTTCGTCGGTGTGGTGGGCGTGCGCGGTCAGCCGGAGCCGGGAAATACCATCCGGGGTGGACGGCGGGCGGAAGCAGCCGATCCGCAGGCCGTGCCCGGCAGCTTCCGCCACGCCGGCCAGCGCCTCGCGCGGCCCGGGCATGGGCACGGACAGCACCGCCCCGGCGGGCGCGCCGACCCCCGCGGCGTCGGCCAGGATCGTGGCGTTACCGCGGACCCGCCCGACCAGTTCGGGGACGGCCTGGACGACCCGCAGCGCCGCGAGCGCGCCGCCTGCGGCGGCCGGCGCGAGACCGGTGTCGTAGATGAACGGCCGGGCCCGGTTGATGAGGTGCTCGCGCACCGCGGGCGAGCTCAGCACCACACCGCCCTGGGCGCCGAACGACTTCGACAGCGTCGCGGTCGCCAGCACGTCGGGCCGGCCGGTCAGGCCGTGCGCGGCCAGCAGCCCCCGCCCGCCCGGTCCTGCCACGCCGAGCGCGTGGGCCTCGTCGGCGATCAGCACCGCGTCATGGGACGCGGCCAGTTCGGCGAGCTCGGCCACCGGCGCCGCGTCGCCGAGGACGGAATAGATCGTCTCGGCCAGCACCAGCGCCCGGCGCTGTGTGCGCCCGGACAGCACGCGGGAGACGGCGGCTACGTCGTTGTGCGGCGTCACGGTCACGGCGGCACGCGCGAGCCGGCAGCCGTCGATCATCGAGGCGTGGATGTGCGCGTCGGAGACGACGAGCGTGTCCCGGTCGGCCAGGGCCTGCACGACGGAGAGGTTGGCGTGATAGCCCGTGGAGAAGACGAGCGCGCTCGGGAAGCCGGCGAACGCGGCCATCGCCTGCTCGAGTTCGGTGTGGATCGACAGCGTCCCCGACACCAGCCGCGAGGCACACGCTCCGGCGCCGTAGGCCTGCGCGGCCGCGACCGCTCCGGCCACCACCCGGGGATCGCGGGCCAAGCCGAGGTAGTCGTTCCCGGCCAGGTCAAGCAGCGGTTCGCCGCGGTCGGAGGAGACCAGCCGCCGGGTGAGCCCGCGCTCTTCGCGTTCGGCCGCCTGGCCGGCCAGCCAGGCCGGGAAGCCGGACTGGCTCATCCGTGCACCTGCTTGACCGCGGACACGATCCCGGCGGTGATCGTGGCCAGGTCGCCGGCGGTGCAGACGTACGGCGGCATCGTGTACACCAGATTGCCGAACGGCCGTACCCACACGCCCGCGTCAAGCGCGGTCCTGGTGACCGCGGGGACGTCGACGGGCCGGTCAAGCTCCACCACGCCGACGGCGCCCAGGGCGCGGACCTCGCGGACCGAGGCGAGCCCGGCCGCGGGCGCCAGGCCGTCGCGCAGGGCGGCCTCGATCCCGGCGACGCGGGCGGCATTGTCATGCCGCGCCAGCAGGTCGAGGCTCGCGCAGGCAACCGCGCACGCGAGCGGGTTGGCCATGAACGTCGGCCCGTGCATCATCGCGCCAGCCGGGCCGGCATCCACCCGGGCCGCGACCTCGGCGGTGGTCAGCGTCGCGGCCAGCGTCAGGTAGCCGCCGGTGAGCGCCTTGCCGACGCACAAGATGTCGGGCACCACGCCGGCCCGGTCGGCCGCCCACGCCGTGCCGGTGCGCCAGAAGCCCGTCGCGATCTCGTCGAAGATCACCAGCGCTCCGTGGGCGCGGGCCAGGCCGGCCAGGAACCGTACCGCGGCCGGCGGGTAGACGTACATGCCGCCCGCCCCCTGCAGCACCGGCTCGAGGATCACCGCGGCGATCTTGTCCGCGTGCCGCTCGAACAGCGCGGTCACCTCGCGCCGCCATCCGGTGAGGTCGGCGGCCAGGCCGGCCGGCGGCCGCGGCGCGAACAGGTGCCGGGGCACCAGGCCGCCGTACATCGCGTGCATCCCCCGCTCGGGGTCGCACACGCTCATGCACGAGAACGTGTCGCCGTGGTAGCCGCCGCGGATCGTGAACATCTGGGTGCGGCCTGGCCGCGCCAGCCACGCCATCTTCATCGCGACCTCGACCGCCACCGACCCCGAGTCGGCCAGGAACACCTTGGCCAGCGCCGGGGGCGCCAGGTCTACCAGCCGCCGGCCGAGCTCGACCGCCGGCGAGTGGGTGAGGCCGCCGAACATCACGTGGCTCATCAGGTCCAGCTGCGCCCGGGCCGCGGCGTCCAGCTCAGGCACGGCGTACCCGTGGATCGCGCACCACCACGACGCCATCGCGTCGACAACCTCGCGTGGTTCGCCGTCAACCCGCAGCCGCAGCCGGGTTCCCGACGCCGACTCGGCGAGGTACGCCGGGCCGGGCCGCGTCATCGACGAGTAGGGATGCCACAAATGATCACGGTCGAAGTCCAGCAGCGGGACGTGTCGCGTTCGCATATCAGCCACCGCCCCAGGTCGAGACCGTGGTCGCGCCGTGCTCGGCGCACCGCGCGGTCCAGCGGTCCGGCGTCACCTGGACCACCATAGCTACCTTGCCTTCCGGGTGGTGATGGTAACACCGGCAGCATCAGGTGGACCGCGGTTTCCAGGCTCGTCTTGACGTGGCGGATGATCCCCTCGGTGCGGGGCATCACCGCGCCGAAGATGAAGTTGACCTGCAAACCGTGCGGCGGCGGGTGATACCACCGTCCGTTCGGTCAAAGATCTTATTCCGAACGGACGGTGGTGCTCCGCCCCAGCCTCACCGGCACCGGCGAGACGGGTTCACCGCGCGGCCTGGCGGGTCCGGGCCGCCGCCGGCGTCCGGGGCTTGCCCGCGTGGCCTGGCCACCAGGCGCGGTGCCCGATGAGCGCGGTCAGGCTGGGGGAGAAGAACATGGCCATCACGAACGCGGCCAGCGCGATCCCGCAGGACACGGCGAACCCGATCTGGGACAGGATCGTGTTCCCGGCCAGGGTCAGCGAGGCGAACGTGCCGGCCAGGATCAGCCCGGCCGCGCCGATAGCCGGCCCGGCGTGCCGGAGCGCGGCGGCTGCGGCCTGCCGCGGCGGCAGGCCCGCGGCGGCCTCCTCGCGGAGCCGCGCGATCATCAAGATGTTGTAGTCGGTGCCCAGCGCGACCACGAACAGGTACATGTACACCGGCAGCAGGAACACCAGCCCGGCCTGGCCGCGCAGGTGCTGGAACACCAGCACGCTGGCACCCAGGGTGGCGCCGAACCCGAGACCGACCGAGGCCATCAGGTACCACGGCGCCACCACGCTGCGCAGCAGCAGCGCCAGGATGAGCAAGATGATGACCGCCGCGGTCGGGAACACCACCGCGTAGTCGTGATTGACCGCGCGCTGGATGTCGGCGAATACCGACGTCGTGCCGCCTACCAGCGCGTACGTGCCCGCAGGCGCGGCCGCGTGGGTCGCAGGCACCAGCGTGTTCTTCATCGCGTTCACCGCGGCCGTGGACTGCGGGTCATACGACAGCGTCACCGTATAGTCGGCGGTCGCCCGGTCCGCGCTCAGCCTGGGTGCCGCCACCGCGCCGACGCCGGGCAGCGCCTTCAGCTTGGCGTCGTAGGCGGCCAGGTCCGCAGCGGCCAGCGGCCGGCCCGAGGTGGCGTGCAGGAACACGTCGGCCGGGTCGGTCGCACCCGGCGGCAGCCCCTTCTCCAGGGTCTTCAGCGCCGTCTGCGATTCGGCGCTGGCCGGGATGCCCGCCGAGGACAGGTCGAATGTCGGCTTGTACCCGAACGCGCCAACGGCCAGGGCGATGAGCACCAGCCCGGAGACGGCTGCGAAGACGCCGGGCCGGCGCCCGAGGGCGCGGCCGATGGCCGTGAACCGCGCGGCCTTCGGCTCCCGCCGCCACGACCGGGACGGCCAGAACACCCGCGGGCCGAGCAGCGAGGCCACCGCCGGGATCAGCGTCAGCCCGGCGATCAGCGTGACCGCGACCGCGATCGCCAGCGCCGGGCCCATCGACCGCAGCACGCTCAGCGTAGAGGCCAGCAGCGCCAGGAACGCGGCGATAACCACGCCCGCGGCCGAGGCGATTACCTCGCCGACCCGGGTGACGGCGCTGACCATCGCCTGCTTGGCGTCCTCGCCGCTGCGGAGCCGCTCCCGGTAGCGGAACATCAGGAACAGGATGTAGTCGGTGCCGATGCCGAACAGCACGACGATGAGGATGGTGGAGATCGAGCTGTCGGCATTCAGGTTGAGCGCCTTGTTGACGTCGCTGATCAGACCGGTTGCGACCTGGGAGACCAGCGCGATCACGACCAGCGGCAGCAGCGCGATGACCGGGCTGCGGAAGATGACCAGCAGCAGCACCAGGATCAGGGCGAGCGTGGCCAGCAGGACGATCTGCTGGGCCCGGTTGCTGGACTGCTGGCTGTCGAGCTGCTGGGCCGCCGCCCCGGTGACGCCCTCGGTCAGCCCGGTCCCGGCCACCAGCGGCTTGATGTCGGCGCGCAGCACCTTGACCGCGTCGCCGCCCGCCGTGCCCGAGCCGTTGACCACGCTGTCGGGCATGGCGACCAGCGCCGTCTGCACCAGGCGGTTCGGCGACGGGGCGCCGGCCGTGATGCTCACGATGTGGGGAATGTGCCTGCTGCCTAGCGATCTGGCGATCGCGGCGATCCTCGCCGAGTCGGCGCCGGTCAGCCGGCCGCCCTCGGCCCGGGCGAACACGACGATGGCAGCGGAGCTGGTCACGTGGCCTGCCTGCGGGAACGCCTGGTCCTGCAGGTTCGCGGCCCGGATCGACTCGTAACTGCCGGGCAGGAAGCTGCTTTCGCTGGCCGTGGTCGGCAGCTTCGGGGCGGTGGCGATCACCGCCACCGCGGCGATGACCCACAGCGCTATCACCCGCCACGGATGGCGGACCACGGCCCGCCCGAGCCCGGCGAACGGGCCCCGGCCTGCGCGGGCCGGCCTGCCTTCGCCGCGATCCGCACGGCGGATCGCGGTGTCCGTCGCGTATGCGTGTTCGTTGCTTGCCATGTCTCTTCCTCGGTGTGTCGTGCTGAAGTCCGGGCCGTTCAGATCCGCCAGCGATCGCGTTTCCGCCTGCCGGTGTGCGTTTCGTCCTCTGCACGCTAGGAAGATCCGGCGGGCCAGGCGTCACCCGAAAGTGGACATGCCGGGTGGAATCTTCCGGGGCGGCACCGGCACCAAGGTGTAGCGTGGCTCCCACTCGCTGGCGCTGCTCCGCGGTGGTTCGGTGCTGGCCTGGGGGGGCGGCCTGTTCGGCCTCGCCACCTTCAGCCTGGTCCCCGTGGTAATCCCTAGTCTCGCCGGGGTCACGCAGATATCCGCAGGGAATAACTACAGCCTGGCCGTGCACCAGGTCGTGCCGGTCTTCGTGCCCGGCGGCGTCTCCGGCACGCTCCGGCGATGACCCGCGCCGCACCGCGGGCTGGCCCGGCGCGCTAAACGCGGCCTTGACGCAACTGACTGGTTGCCATAATATGGCAACCAGTCAGTTGCTACACAATGCCGACGAAGAGAGAGGGGCTGGCCTTGTCCGCCAACATCGAGATCATCACGCGCTTCGAGCACGCGTTTCGCGCAGCCGACCAGGCGACGATCGACGAGCTCTGCCATCCGGGCCTGGTCGACCACAATCCAGCACCCGATGAAGAGCCGACGCTGGCCGGCTTCAAGCAGAAGGTCGCGGGCTTCAAGACGAGCTTCCCCGACCTGGAGGAGGACCTGCAGGACATCATCGCCAGCGGCGACACCGTCGCCACCCGGTGGGTCGTGACCGGTTCTCAGCAGCAGGAGCTCATGGGGATCCCCGCCTCCGGCCAGGCGATCAGGGTCGAGGGCATGAACTTCTACCGCCTCAAGGACGGTCGCGTGACCGACATCTGGACGCAGTTCAACGGCGTCGCCCTGATGCAGCAGCTCGGCGCCATCCCGGCCTGACGCCCGGGTCAGCTCCCCGGCGTGCGCAACGCGCCAGGAAGGAGCCGGCTAGGACGTGTCCCGTCGATCTTGGCGGGTGGTTCCGCAGGTTTCCTGGCGGGTGATCCCGCGTCACTCAGCCCCCGCGAGTCCCGCCCGCCACGCCCCGGCCCCGGCTCGTGCCGGCACGATGCCACATCGAGCCGGCCTAGGCGGCACGGGCCGCCGAGCCGCCGGCAGGCGGACCGGACCGGCCGGCAGGGCTGCGCCCTGGTGCTCCGCCACCCTGTTCCATGACCTACGGGACACGCTCTAGCGGGCCCGGCCACGCGGATGAACGACCAGCATCCCGCTCTACCGGCACCTCGGCTTCCGGCCCGCCGGAACTCCCGCGCTACCCGCCGGGCGCTCGGTCATCAGGGCGATGCGGCGGTCCCCGGCCGGGTACCGCCCTGACGCAACCCGCTCGACGGCCCGGTTTAGCGCGCAGATCTGCTTGTCCCGCTGGGTGTCATCGCGCGTCACGTCGAGCCTGACCTGGCAGGTAGCTTCCGGCGAGCCGGTAGCCGTCAAGGGAGGGAACCCAGCCGAGCGGGCCGGTTGTGCCCGGCGGCACCGCCCTGCCGCTGCGGCAGAGGCATTCCCACGCGTACACCTGTTCGTGGTGGGCCTTCCGTATCGCGCGGCCGCGTCCCGCACGGCCCGCCAAGCGCGCCTGCCGATTGTGGTGGCTATCATCACTGGTCACCCTTCCTGGAGCTTGCGGTACGGACGAGTGCCTTGGCGCGGACAATGTCCGGGTCTCGCGGGTCGGCCGGAAGTACCTCGAGCCAGGGACGCCCGGCCCGGCCCCGTGGTCTTTGGACGCGGATGCGCTTCGCCGCCGGCCTCCCCGCCCGTTGGCCAGGATGATCATTTCCGTATATCGCATGCGCTCTTCTCCTCTCTTGGTGCTGGCACCTTGCGGGCTTGCAACTCGTTCCAGCGTGAGCCGGGTGAGCTCCGCGGACATCCGCCAGTCGGCCGATTCGGCGGATGGAGTGGCGGGGGCCGTTCGGCCCGGAGATGGCAGGCGACGTGCTGCTGCCGGGGCCGGACGCCGTGATCGCCCCGACCACCTTCGAGCAGTGGCTCGCCGCCGGCGTCCTAGAGCGGAGCGGCCAGCGCAGATGATGCCGGAACGAGGACGTTCGGCTTCACCCTGAACCTCGCGGCGTCTGACCGGCACGCGGTCGTGCTGACCGGCACATGTGTTCGCCACGCTGGATACCACCGCCCGTGCCCGGCTCGCGGCAGTGGTGAGCCCTCATCGGGGCATCAAGCCGGCTGACGTGGCAGGTTCACCGAGAGCCGGTTCGGGCATGTTTGACAGCCCGGTTTTCCGGCTGCGGCATAAACTCCGGCTGACCTCACGGGAAGAACAGCCCGCGGCTAGGCGGCGAGAGAACCCGGGGCGGGCAACTGGAAGATGCGACGGCGCGCCGCGTCAAGGATGGGCGTGGGCAGCTTGCTGATCATGGCCAGCCGCCGGGAGTTCTTGCCCGTCAGGTACACGTTGCGGGGCCGGGCGGCAGTCAGCGCCCGGGTGATGGTGACGGCCGCGACGTCGGGCGGGCTGCCGTTCGCCTCACGCCGTTGCATGACGCCGAGCATCTTCGCGAACGTGTCCTCATACAGGGCGCGGCCCTGCGGCCCCGCCGCGGCCATGGCCGCGGCGGCATCGCGGGATACCTTGTCGGCGGCGCCGCTGTTGATGCTGGCCGGCTCGATGAGCACGACCCGGATTCCCCATGGGGCCAGTTCCTGGCGCAATGTGTCCCCCAGGGCGGCGAGCGCGGCCTTGGTCGCATCCAGCGGGCCGGCGAAGGGCGGGGTGAAGCGGACCCCGATCGTGCTGACCATCACGATGCGGCCGCGTGCGCGCCGCAGCGACGGCAGGAACGCCTGGGTGACAGCGAGCTGGCCGGTCACGTTCACCTCCAGCTGACGGCGGAACGCCTCCAGCTGCACCAGTTCCGTGGGGCAGGCCAGGCCGAAGCCGGCGTTGTTCACCAGGCCGTGCAGCCCGGCGCGGCCGGTGTGCCCGGTGACGGCGGCGACCGCGGCAGCGATGTGGCTGGCGTCGGTGACGTCGAGGATGAGCGGGGTGAGCTCGCCGCCCGCGGCGGAGCGGGCCAGCTGTTCGCCATCGGCAGGGTTGCGGACCCCGGCGTAGACGTGCTGGCCGGCCGCGGCCAGACGCAGCGCGGTGGCGCGGCCGATGCCGGAAGAGCATCCGGTGACGAGAGTGTGCTTGCGCGTGCAATCCATGATTCCTCCATTTTCTCGGGCAGCAGACGCGCGCATCACGGGTCTGCTGACGAGCCGCCGGCGGGTGCCCCCGTCACCTCGTAGAGGGCCCGCAGCAGGCCGAGCCAGCCGGTAAAGCGGATCTCTTGGTCTTCCTCGCGTCCCGGCGCGGACCCGGAACCGGAAGTCACCCGGAGCCGGCCTGCGGGCGGGGCGATGGCGTCGAGGGAAATGAGGATCTCCACCTGGCCATCGTCGCCGGGCTTCCCGGCGGCAACATCGGCCATCCGGCGGATGTCCGCCAGGCCACCCCGAACGCACGCTGAATACGCCGCCCTCATCCAGGGGTGAGCGTTCATCGCTCGGCGAGGTCGGCTGGAGGTCTGTCTCCAGCCCGGGAAGGAGATACCGTGCGGGTGCTTGTAACGGGGGGAACCGGCGTTCTGGGACGCGCGTTCCGGCCGCTCGCGGAGGCGGCCGGGCATGACGTGCGGGCCCCGGGGCGCGCCGGGCTCGACCTGTTCGACCGTCTTGCCGTGGGCACGGCCGTGGGCGACGTTGACGCGGTGCTTCACCTGGCCACGCGCATCCAGTCACTGGACCGGATGCAGCAGCCCGAGGCGTGGCGCGAGAACGACCGGCTGCGTGCCGAGGCCTCAGCCATCCTGGTTGACGCGGCGCTGGCCGCCGAGGTCAAGACATATGTCCAGCCGACGGTCACGTTCGTCTACCCGGGGGACCGGCCGGTGTCGGAGGACACACCGGTGGGGGACGTCCCGGTCATCTTGCGCTCCGCGCTGGCCGCCGAACGGCAGGCCGCCCGGTTCGCCACGGCCGGGCGGCGCGGCATCGTGCTGCGCCTGGGGCTTCTCGACGGCCCGGGCACCGGCAAGGACCATCCGAACCCGGCCCTGGGAGCCACGCTGCACGCTGAGGACGCCGGCCGCGCGCTGCTCGCGGCGCTCGATGCCCCCAGCGGCGTGTACAACGTGTGCCGCGACGGCGAGCGGGTCAGTAACCGCCGTTTCGCCGAAGCCGCCGGCTGGCGTCCCCTGCGCTAACGAGCAAGGTGCCCTGAAACCGGGACCGCTCCCTCCCCATTAAGAGAGCAAGAAAAGGAGATTGCATTGTCCGCCAGAACTAACGCCGTGCCAGCGACAGCACCAGGTCAGGCTCCCAGCGGGACCGGTACGCCCGGCCGCCGCCATCTCGGCCTCGCCTTGCTCGTCATCGCCACCGCGCAGCTGATGGTGGTGCTCGACGCCACCATCGTCAATGTCGCCCTGCCGCACATCCAGCGTGCGCTCGGCTTCTCCGGCAGCGGCCTGGAATGGGTCATCAACGCCTACGCGCTCGCCTTCGGCGGGCTGCTGCTGCTCGGCGGCCGCGCCGGGGACCTGCTCGGCCGGCGCAAGGTGTTCATCGCCGGCATCCTCTTGTTCTCGGCGGCCTCGCTGGCCGGCGGGTTCGCCACCACCCAGGCCTGGCTGCTGGCCGCGCGGGCGGTGCAGGGGGCCGGTGCCGCGATTACCGCGCCGACCGCGCTGGCGCTGGTCACCACCACCTTCCCGGAAGGGCCGCCGCGGAACCGGGCCATGGGGGTGTACGCCGCGATGAGCGTCACCGGCGGCGTGGTCGGCCTGATCGCCGGCGGCCTGCTCACCACGTACGCGACATGGCGCTGGGTGCTGTTCGTCAACGTGCCCATCGGGATCGCGGTCGCCTTGGCCGCGCCGCGGGTACTCGGCGAGACGCGAGGCCACCGTGGCCGGTTCGACCTGCCCGGCGCGATCACCGGCACCGCCGGGCTGGCCGCGCTCGTCTACGGCCTTTCCAGCGCGGCGACCAGCCCAGAACGGCGTCTCGCACTGGGGCGACACCAAGGTCATGGCCGCCCTGGCCGCCGCCGTCGTGCTGCTCGCCGCCTTCGTGCTCATCGAGATGCGCAGCGGCAATGCGCTGCTGCCGCTGAGCCTCCTCCGCAGCCGGGACCGGTCAGGCGCGTACGTGATCATGCTGTGCGTCGGCACCGCGCTGTTCGGCATGTTCTTCTTCCTGACCATCTTCGTCCAGACCGTCTGGGGCTACAGCGCGCTGCGGACCGGCGTGGCCTACCTGCCGATGATGGCCGCGCTCCTGGTGATGTCCGCCGTGAGCGCCCAGCTGATACCGCGGATCGGTGCCCGGCCGCTGCTGCTGGCCGGCTCGGCGACCGCGGCCGGCGGGATGTTCTGGCTGTCCAGGATCAGCGAGAACAGCCATTACGCCACCGGGCTGCTCGGCCCCACGCTCGTCGCTGGCGCCGGGCTTGGCATGCTGTTCCTGCCGCTGTCCGTGGTCGCCCTGTCCCGCGTCCAGGCCTCCGCGGCCGGGGCGGCGTCCAGCGTGCTCAACACCGGCCAGCAGGTCGGCGGCTCGATCGGGCTCGCGCTGCTCGGCACCGTGGCCTGGACCAGCGTCGCCAACAGCATCCGCGGCCAGGCCGTCGGCGGGCAGATGCCGGCCGCCGTCTACCGGCACGCGCTCGCGGCCGGGTTCTCCCGCGGTTTCGAGGTGTCCGCGGGGATCATGCTGCTTGCCCTGATCATCACCATCGCCGCGATCCGGGTCCGGCGTGCCGACCTCGACGGCGCGGGGAGACCGGCGGGCTCGTGAGTGCCTCTCGCTCCGCAGGTGCCCCGGGATCTCACCTGGGCACCTGCGGTATTGGCGGCTGGGTGAGTAAGGCCCGCGAGGCTCAGGCCGGTCGCGGTGCGCGCCGGCCGCGCCGTTCCGCTAGCTCTGCGGCGGAGACCAGGGTCAGCATCGGCTCGCCGGGAACCCCGATCCGCTGCCTGGCGGATGTCTGCTATCCGCCGCCGCGGCCGGAGATAGCATCCTGGCTATGGGGACGATGGCGCCGGTCCCGGTCCTTCGCGGGCGTGAGGCAGAGACCGCGATCCTGCGCCAGACCCTGGACCAGGTTGAGTCGGGTCACCGGGCGGTCGTGCTCATCGAGGGCGAGCCAGGCATCGGTAAGACTCGCCTGCTCAACGCGGCCCTGGAGGACGCGCGCGGCCGGGGCATGCGGGTCGCTGCGGGCCGGGCCGAGGAGCTGGAGCAGACCCGGCCCTTCGGCGTGATGGCCAGCGCGTTCGGATGTGCCAGGTCATCGCCGGATCCGCGGCGGGCAGCGATCGGGGAGCTGCTGGCGATCGGGGGAGACGGGACGCAGGACCCGATCACGGTGACCAGCGACCCGGGGCTGCGCTTCCGGGTGGTCGATGCGCTCGCCGACCTGGTGGAGGAACTCGCGTTGCCGGGCCCCCTGGTGATCGGCGTCGACGACCTGCAGTGGGCCGACCCGTCCAGCCTGCTGACGCTGAGCGCGCTGAGCCGCCGGGCCGAGTATCTCCCGGTTGGCCTCATCGCGTGCTTCCGGCCGGTGCCGCGCCCGCCGGAGCTGGACCGGCTGGCCGCCTCGCTGACGTCGGCGGGGGCGCGGCAGCTGGGCCTGGGCGGTCTTACCGAGCAGGCGGTGGCGGACCTGGCGGCCGACACGGTGGCGGCGATGCCAGGCCGCGGGCTGCTGGCCGGGATTTCAGGAGCCGCAGGCAATCCGCTGTTCATCACCGAGATGCTGGCGGCGCTGGCCCAGGAGGGGCTGATCGAGACCGCCGGCGGCCAGGCCGAAGTGACGCAGGCCATCCTGCCGCCCACCCTGCGGCTGACGATCCTGCGCCGCCTGAGCTTCCTGCCCGATAACACGCTGCACGCGCTCCGGGCCGCCTCCATCCTGGGTTCCAGCTTCACGGTTACCGACCTGTCCGTGACGATGGCCCGGTCCGCGCTGGAGCTTTTCCAGGCCCTGACGGCGGCGGTCACGGCACGGGTGCTGGAAGACGACGGTGCCCGTCTCCGGTTCCGCCACGACCTGATCCGTGATGCCCTCTACGAGGACATGCCGGCCAGCGTCCGCCGCGGGCTCCACCATGAGGCCGGGCAGCGGCTGGCGCGAGCGGAGGCACCGTCTCTGCAGGTGGCCGAGCAGCTGGCGCGCGGGGCCGGGCCGGGCGACACCGAGGCCATCTCCTGGCTGGCCCGGGCGGCCCGGCAGGCCGCGGCGCGGTCGCCAGATGTCGCCGCTGACCTGATGGGGCGGGCAGCCGGGCTGATGTCGCCGGGTGATCCGGGCCGGGACCAGCTGCTTACCGAACGGGCCGGAAGCCTGATGCTCGCCGGCCGGATTCCCGACGCCCTGGCAGCCTGCCGCATGCTGCTCGACGGTCGCCACGATCCGGGTACAGACGGCCCGGTCCGGATCTGCCTCGGGCACGCCCTGCTCGCCCAGGGGCAGGTGCGCGATGCGCTCCGGGAACTGGAACGAGCAGGCCAGTCGCCCGTGCTGTCCGACGCGGAACGAGGGGCCGCGCAGGCGTGGGCAGGCTTCGCGCGCATATCGCTGGGCGACCTCGACGGTGCCGCGGCCCTGGCCAGGCAGGCTCGCACGGCCGTTGCGCCTGCTGGCGATGACCTGACCGCCAGCATCGTCATGTCCACCGAGGCCAGGATCCTGGAGTCCCGCGGTCAGCTCCGGGAGGCACTGGAGATCGCCGAGGAGGCCGTGCGCCGGGCCGATGCGAGCCCCGGCCGGCTCGGGCACCGCTTCCCGGTATGCGTAACCCGCGGGCGGATCCTGATCGAGCTCGACCAGCCCCAGGAGGCCAGGTCCGCGCTGGGCGCCGGCCTGCGGATGTGCGAGGAGCTGGGCGTTCGGTGGGCTGTGGCCACCCACCAGGTGTACCTCGCCTACGGGCGCTTCATCGCCGGGGAGTGGGATGACGCCATCGCCGAGCTGGAGGCCAGCCTCAGGGTCGCGGAGGAGCTCGGCGAGATCTACAGCCTCGTGTACGGCTACGGCCTGCTGGCCCGGATCAGCCTGCATCGCAACGACCTCAGCCGGGCCAGGGAAGCCGCCGCCGCCGCTGACCGGACGCTGGCCGGCTGGGGCGCCGGCCACAGCTTGACCTGGGTCGCGTGGCCCCGTGCTCTCATCCTGGAGGCAGACGGCGAACCAGGGCGGGCGCTGGCCGCGATGGCCGGCCTCTGGGACTGGTGCGCCAGTTCCGGGCTGGCGCTGGAATACCCGGCCCTCGGGCCCGATCTTGTCCGGCTGGCGCTGGCGGCGGGCGATCTGGGGCGGGCCAGCGACGTACTGGCTGAGGTCGCCGCGGTGGCCGCGGGCAGCGACGTGGCCTGGATGACCGGAGAGGCGCTGCGCTGCCGGGGCCTGGCCGAGGATGACCCCGAGATCCTGCAGGCTGCCGCCGATGCTCATGCCCGCGGGTCACGTCCCCTCCAGCTCGCGCTGGCCTGCGAGGACGCGGGCAGCGCCTTCGCCAGGCAAGGCCACGCGGCGCGCGCCCGCCCGCTGCTCGATCAGGCGGTTCGCGGCTACGAGCGGCTCGGCGCCGCCCGCGATCTTGCCCGCGCCGAAGCCGCCTTGCGCGAGGCCGGCATCCGCCGCGGCCGCCGGGGCGTCCGCGGCCGGCCGCAGTTCGGCTGGCGCAGCCTCACCCCGACCGAGCGCTCCGTCGCCGGCCTGGTTACCGAGGGGCTGTCCAACCCCCAGATCGGCGAGCGCCTGTACATCTCGCACCGGACCGTGCAGACACACCTCGCGCACATCTTCGCCAAACTGGACATTTCCTCACGTGCGCAGCTCGCTGCCGAGGTAACCCGGCGGCGACGCGACGAGACGGGCCAGTGACGCATATTCTCGGGTTCCCTCGGTGACGTAGGCGGGAGGTGCGGCGTGCGGGCGGAAGATCCCGAAGCCGTCGATCGGGGCGATACCGCGATCGAGTGGGGCAGCGATGCGCTGGCGGAGCTCCTCAGCCGTCTCGACCTGCCTTACATCGCGCTCGTCCCCGGTTCGAGCTACCGCGGGCTCCACGACAGCCTGGTGAACTACAACGGCAACCGAGATCCGCAGCTGCTCGTCTGCCTGCACGAGGAGCACGCGGTCGCGATCGCCCACGGCTACGCCAAGGTGACCGGGCGGCCGATGGCCGTCGCGATACACAGCAACGTGGGCCTGATGCACGCGAGCATGGCCGTGTACAACGCGTACTGCGACCGCGTACCGATGCTGATCATCGGGGCGACCGGGCCGGTGGACGCGGCCAGGCGGCGGCCCTGGATCGACTGGATCCACACCTCCGCCGACCAGGGCGCGCTGATCCGGCCGTACTCCAAGTGGGACGATCAGCCGGCCTCCGTCGAGGCGGCGCTGGAATCGCTCGCCCTGGCGTACTCGATCACCCGGGCGGCGCCGTCCGCGCCGGTCTACGTCTGCCTCGACGTGAGCCTGCAGGAGCAGTCGCTGCCTGCGCCGCCGGTCATCCCCGACGTGCGCCGGGACCGGTCGCCGCGGGCGCACGGGCCCGATGCGGTCGCGGTCCAGGCCACGCTGGAGTTCCTCGGCCAGGCGCGCCGTCCGCTCTTCCTGCTCGGCCGGCTCAGCCGCGACGAGCGGGACTGGGACCGCCGGGTCGCGCTGGCGGAACGGTACGGGGCGCTGGTGATCTCCGACCTCAAGAACGGCGCGGCCTTCCCGACCGGGCACTCGCTGCATCCGAATCCGCCTGGCATCTTCCTGCCGGCCGCGTCGGCCGAGCTGATCGGGGCGGCGGACCTCATCCTGAGCCTGGACTGGGTCGACCTGGCCGGGACCATCGCCGCGGCGGCCGGCCACGGTCATCCGGCCTCGGCGCGGATCATCTCGTGCACGACGGATTCCGCGCTGCGCAACGGCTGGTCCAAGGATTCCTTCGGGCGGGAGCCCGTCGACCTGTCCGTGCCGGCCGATCCTGACCGGCTGGTGCAGGCGCTGCTCGAATCGGGCGAGCCGGCGAAGCCGGCCGAATGGCCGGTCCCGGGCGGCACCCCGGGCCGGGCGGCACCCCGGGCCGGCTGCGGGCGACGGCGGCTCCGACATCGACATGCACGACCTGGCCGAGGCGCTTCGAGATGCCCTCGGTGATCGAACCCGCCTGCCTGGTCCGGGTCCCGCTCGGCTGGGACGGCGCCGACCTCGAAGCCGGCCATCCGCTGGACTTCCTGGGGATGGACGGCGGCGCCGGCATCGGTTCCGGGCCGGGGATGGCCGTGGGCGCCGCGCTCGCGCTCGAGGGCGGCGGCCGGCTGCCGGTGGCCGTCCTGGGTGACGGTGACTTCCTGATGGGCGGGACCGCGGTCTGGACCGCGGCGCACTACCGGCTGCCGCTGCTGATCGTGGTGGCCAACAACGCCTTCTTCTACAACGACGTGGTCCACGCCGAACGCATCGCGGCGCAACGCCGGCGGCCAGCCCGGAACTCCTGGATCGGCCAGGCCATTGCCGACCCCGACCCGGATCTGCCGGCATTGGCCCGCTCGCTCGGCTTCCACGCCGCCGGCCAGGTGCGCGACCGCTCTGCGCTGCCGGCCGCGCTCGCCGCGGCGGCGGCCGCGGCCCGCGCCGGGCAGTGCGTGCTGGTGGACGTGCGGGTCCGCCCGGACGGCTACGCCGCCATGGGCGGCTAGCCGCCGGCGCGTGGCTGGATGACATCATGCCGGACATGCCCAGGTTTGCGACGTAACGGGCGCTTCTGCAGCTGCGGCGCGGTCAGCGGCTTGGGGTGCGTGTGGCCCGCGCCCCGATAGACGGGGTCAGGGGCGCACGCATCCCAGCCCAGGACCCGGCCCGGCCCGGCCCGGGCACAGGCCTCCGGAGCCGAACGGGCGGTAACCTCGTCCGGTGGAAC
The DNA here is from genome assembly GCA_963722275.1 of uncultured Actinomycetes bacterium. Taxonomy (GTDB): domain Bacteria; phylum Actinomycetota; class Actinomycetes; order Streptosporangiales; family Streptosporangiaceae; genus Palsa-504. Next base: position 104,361 of record CAVRMX010000017.1, read on the forward strand.
CCACACTTAGCCTCGCCCTGGTGGACGGCGGACGCGTCGGCGCGGTCTCCGGAGCCACCCTGGACGTGATCGATCCCGCGGCCAACAGCGTCATCGGGCGCATTCCCCGGTGCGATGCGCGCGATGTCGAGACGGCCGTGGCCGCCGCGAAACGGGCGGCGCCCGGATGGCGGTCCACCGAGCCCCAGCTGCGCGCGGCCGCCCTGCTCGCCTTCGCCGACTCCGTGGCCGAACGCGGTGAGGAACTCGCCAGGCTCGACTCAGCGGACAACGGCAGCCCGCTGCATGAGATGCGCAACGACATCGGGCTCGCCACCAGCCAGGTCAGGTACCTGGCCGGCCTGGCGCTCGAGGTGCGCGGCCGGACCATGCCCGAGACGCCCGGCCGGCTGCACTACACCGTGCGCGAGCCGTTCGGCGTGGTCGCCCGGATCATCGCGTTCAACCACCCGCTGATGTTCGCCGCGACCAAGCTCGCCGCTCCGCTGCTGGCCGGCAACTGCGTGATCCTCAAGCCGTCCGAGCTCACCTCCCTGTCGGCGCTGGCGATGGCCGAGGACCTGCAGCGGCTGTTCCCGGCAGGCGTGGTGCAGATCCTGACCGGGCTGGGCGCCGAGGTCGGGGACGCGCTGGTCAGGCACCCGGGCATCCCGCGGGTCGCCTTCATCGGCAGCGCCGCCACCGGGCGGCGGATCCAGGCCAGCGCCGCGGCGGCGAGCGTGAAGACCGTGACGCTCGAGCTGGGCGGCAAGAACCCGATCGTGGTCTTCCCCGACGCCGACCTGGACCTGGCCGTCGAGGGCGCGATCCGCGGGATGAACTTCACCTGGCAGGGCCAGTCCTGCGGCTCGACCTCGCGGCTGCTCGTGCACCGGGACTGCTACGACGACTTCGTCTCCCGGGTGGGGGAGCGCATCGCCAGAATGCGCCCCGGGCTGCCGCTCGACCCCGCGAGCGATACCGGCGCGATCGTCAGCAAGCAGCAGCTGGACAAGGTGCTCTCCTACATCGAGATCGGCAAGAGCGAGCAGGCCCGGCTGGTGACGGGCGGTGAGCGGCTAACAGAGGGAGACCTGGCCGCGGGCAACTTCGTCAGCCCGGCGCTGTTCGCCGACGTCGATCCGGCGGCCGGCTGGCCACCGAGGAGATCTTCGGCCCGGTGCTGGCCGCGATCCCGTTCGCCGGCTACGACGAGGCGGTGGCCATCGCCAACAGCGTCGAGTACGGGCTCACCGCGAGCGTCTTCACCCGCGACCTGCGGACGGCGATGGCGTTCTCCCGCGACGTCGAGGCGGGCTACGTGTGGGTGAACGAGACGGCCAGGCACTTCCTCGGGGCGCCCTTCGGCGGGGTCAAGAACAGCGGCGTCGGGCGGGAGGAGGACCTCGAGGAGATCGAGTCCTACACCCAGCTCAAGAGCGTCAACATCCGGTTCGGAACTACCTGAGCTGGTCTGATTCCTCCGAGGAGAGCGCGCATGCCATCGGATGTACTCCCCGGGACGCTGGTCGTCGGCGGCGGTATCGGAGGGCTCTCGGCCGCGCTGTGCCTCGCCCGCCGGGGCGGGACCGTGACCGTGCTCGAGCGCTCGAAGAGCTTCGCCGAGGTGGGCGCGGGCATCCAGCTGGCGCCGAACGCGACCCGCATCCTGGAGCGGCTGGGGGTGCTCGAGAAGATCATGCCGGTGGCCGTCCTGCCGCGCCGGCTGGTGCTGGCCGACGCCATCGACTCGCGCGAGCTCACCTCGCTCGAGCTCACCGACTTCCCGGCCAGGTACGGCGCGCCCTACCTGGTGCTGCACCGCGACGACCTGCTCAGCGCCCTGCTCGACGCGTGCGTGCGGAGCGGGGTCAGGCTGCACACCGACGCCAGCGTGACCGGGCTCAGGGACACGGGCACTCAGGTGGTCGCTAGCTGCGCCGACGGACGCGAGTTCACCGGTGAGGTGGCCATCGGCGCGGACGGGCTGCACTCGCGGATCCGGCAGCACTTCGTCGACGATGAGCCGGTCAACTCGGGATTCGTGGCCTACCGGGGCGCGGTCCCGATGGAGCAGGTCGAGCGGCACGCCGATCTGCGCGACGTGGTCGCCTGGCTCGGGCCTGGCCTGCATCTCGTCCAGTACCCGCTGCGTTCTGGCCGGATGTACAACCAGGTGGCGGTCTTCCGGAGCCAGGCCTACCTGCGCGGAGAGGCCGACTGGGGCGGCCCGGCGGAGCTCGCGGCGGCCTTCGCCGGCTGCAGCGAGCACGTGCGGGAGTCCCTGTCCACGCTCAGCATCGACAACCGCTGGCCGATGCTCGACCGGCCGCCGACGCCGGACTGGGCCCGCGGCCGGGTGGCCCTGCTCGGCGACGCCGCCCATCCCATGCTGCAGTACCTGGCCCAGGGGGCCTGCCAGGCCCTGGAGGACTCCGCCGCGCTGGCCGCCGCGCTGGCCGCGGCGGGTGCGGCCGGCCGGCCGGCCAGCGAGGGGCTGGCCCGCTACGCGGCATCGCGCGCGCCGCGCGCGATGCGCGTGCAGCGGACGGCCAGGACCTGGGGCGAGATCTGGCACGTGGACGGCGTGGCCAAGGCGATCCGCGACGAGCTGCTGCTCGACCGGGACGTGGCCGACCACAAGCATGTGGCGTGGCTCTACCAGGACGCCCCGCCGGAAGGGAGCGAGGCATGCCCACGGAGGAGCACCTGATCGCGGCGGCCGCCCAGGCCAACCAGGCCCTGGCCGCGAGCGGCCAGTCGGACATGGTGTGGGGGCACGCGTCGGTCCGCGATCCCGGGGGCCGCGGGGTGTGGATGAAGGCAGCCGGCTGGTCGTTCGGGGAAATTAACACGGACCGGGTCGCGCTGGTCTCGCCCGGCGGCGAGGTGCTGGCCGGCCACGGGCCGCGGCACATCGAGTACCCCATCCACACCGAGGTGATGAACGCCAGGCCCGACGTCGGCTGCGTGGTGCACACGCACGCCCCGGCCGCGTGCGCCTTCGCCGCCCTGGACCAGCCGCTGCTGGCCCTCTCCCACGACGGGGTCGAGTTCGCCGAGCCGCAGGTCGGCCGCTTCACCCGGACCGGCAGCCTGATCAGCTCGGCCGAGCTGGGCCGGGCCCTGGCCGAGGCGATCGGCGACGGGGCCGGCTGCCTGCTGCCCCGGCACGGCCTGGTGACCGTCGGGCCCGATCCCGCGCGGGCCGTCATGCGCGCGGTGCTGCTCGCCCGGGCCTGCCAGGTCCAGCTGCAGGCGATGGCTTCGGGTGAGATCCGCACCTGGTCCGATCCGGCCGAGATCGCGCTGAAGAAGGCCGAGGTCTGGCCGGAATCCCAGTACAACGCCGGATACGCCTACCTGTGCCGCCAGGCGGGCGGGGGCCTGGAAGGATCCACCTCATGAGGGAGATCACGGTGGGCGTCGTCGCCCCGGCCTATGTCAACGTCCCGCTGTGGGTGGCGCAGCAGCGCGGGTTCCTCGAGCGCCGCGGGCTCAGTGCCGCCGAGCGGATCCTCGGCACCACCCACGGGGTGACGAACGCGCTGCGGGACGGCTGCGGTCGACATCGCGCTGACCGCCCCGGAGGGCAGCATCGCGGACGCGGTGGCCGGCGGCCCGCTCCGCGTGGTGGCGGGCCTCATCGACCGCCCGCCGCTGTCGATGATCGCGATCCCGCGGCACAAGACGTTCGGCGACCTGCGCGGCGGCCGGATCGGGACGTCATCCCTGACCGAAGGCACCCGGCACGTCGCGGAGCGGATGCTCGCCGCCCACGGCCTGAGCTACCCGGCCGACTACGACTTCGCGCTCGAGGGCTCGCACGTCGAGCGGTGGAAGGCGCTGCAGGCCGGGACGATCGACGCGGCGCTGCAGATGATCCCGTACGACGAGATCGCCGGCGACGCCGGCTTCACCAACCTCGGACCGGTGACCGAGGAATTTGCCCTCAACGCCGTCTGCGCCCGGATTCCCGCCGAACGGCCCGTGGTGACGGCCTTCCTCCAGGCCCTCGCCGAGGCGGCGGAATGGTTCCGCGGCCACATCGAGGAGTCGGCGGCCATCGCCGCGGCGCGCACCTCGATCGAGCCGCGCTACGCCCTGCGGGCCTGCCAGCAGCTGGCCGCCGGCGGCGTCATCCCGCGGGACCTGCGGTCCGGTCCCGGGGCGCTCGCCGCGGCGATCGGGGCGCTGCGGTCGAGCGGCCTGATCCCGCCGGAGGCGCCGGACCCGATCGCCGCCGCCGTCGATTATTCGTACCTGTGATGGACGGCTATGACGTTGCCGTCGTGGGCGGCGGCCCGGTGGGCATGTGGCTCGCGGCCGAGCTGCACCGCGGCGGAGTGCGCCCGGTCGTGCTGGAACGGCGCGCGCGGCGGCCGCCGTACTCCAAGGCGCTCACGATCTACCCGCGCACGGTGGAGCAGTTCGCGATGCGCGGGCTGGTGGACCGCTGGCTGGCCGAAGGCACTCCGGTGCCGTCCTCGCACTTCGCGCTGCTCAAGAACCGCCTGGACTTCTCGTTCCTGCCCACCCGCTACCCGTTCACGCTGTTCCTGCCGCAGCGGCGCACCGAGGAACTGCTCGAGGAGCACCTGGCCGAGCTGGGCGTGCCGTACCTGAGGCGGCACGCCGTCACGGGCCTGCGGCCGGACGAGAACGGCGTCGACCTCGACGTGGAGACGCCCGCGGGGGCGACGACCCTCCGGGCCGCCTACGCGGTCGGCTGCGACGGCGCCACGAGCGTGGTCCGCGCCGCGGCCGGGATCGACTTCGCCGGGACCCCGGACACCTGGCGGACGATCCTGGGCGATGTCGAGCTGACCGACCCGCCGCAGGCCCCGGCGCTCAGCCTGAACGAGCCGGGCGGGTCGATGTACATGATCGCGATCGGCGGCGGCCGGTACCGGGTGGCCCCCATCGACCACGCGACGCTGGGCGACCCGGTCGACGCGCCGGTGACGTTCGGCGAGCTGCGGGCGAGCACGCTGCGCCTGGCCGGGACCGACTTCGGCATGCGGGAGACCCCGGACATGTGGCTGAGCCGGGTGGGTAACGCGGCCCGGCAGGCGGCCTGCTACCGGGCGGGGCGCGTGCTGCTGGCCGGGGACGCGGCGCACATCCACTACCCGGCCGGCGGGCAGGGCCTGAACCTCGGCCTGCAGGACGCCACCAACCTGGCCTGGAAACTGGCCGCCGAGATCCGCGGCTGGGCCCCGCCCGGCCTGCTCGACAGCTACCACGCCGAACGGTACCCGGTGGGCCTGGAGGTGATCGACGACTCGCTCGCGCAGTGCGCGCTGATCGCCAACCCGAGCCGGGAAGGCATCGCGCTGCGGGACCGGTTCAACGCGATCCTCGGCGCGCACCCATCGCTGGGCCGGGAGCTGGCCGTCCGCCTGTCCGGCCTGGCCATCCGGTACCCGGCGGCCGGGCCGGCGGCCGGCCAGCGGGTCCCCGACCTCGACCTTCGCGGGGCCCCGGCGGCCACCGTCTTCGGCTTGCTGCACCCCGCGAAGTTCGTCCTGCTCAACCTGGGATCCGCGGCGGCCGCCCCGGCCGGCTTCGCGGGCCGCCTGGACGTCGTGACCGCGGAGCTAGCCGGCGATCACCCCGACTGGGCCGGTGTCCGCGCCATGCTGATCCGCCCCGACGGCTACCTCGCCTGGGCCGCCGTGGCCGATGACGAACCGCCGCTGGCATCGTGGCTGGGTGGTGCCTGACCCCCGCCAGGGTCCGTCATAGTGGCACGTCAGCCAGGCGGCGGCCTTGCTGCAGCACGGAGATCATCGCCAGCGTCGACTCGGCGCCCTGGTTGCGGCTGCGCTGGGTGGGGCCGAGGCCGTCGCCGCAGCCGCCCGTCCGGTCATCGAACAGCGCGATCCGGGCATCGTTGTCGCCGAGGAACCACGCCACGCTCATTTTCACGCCCGCGAGCCAGCTGCTGTCGCCGGTGACCGCCACCGCGCGCACGCACGCGTCCGCCAGCGCCGCCACCTCGATCGGCCGCTGGTCGAAGGCGGGGCGGACCTCGCCCGGGCTCCAGCCGCCGGCCGGCACCACCGACAGGTGACCGTCCCTGGTCTCGGTGGTCAGCAGCCACTCGAGCATGCGCAGGCCGTTCCGCAGCACGCGGTCGTGACCGAGCCTGTCGCCGGCCACGATGACGGCCTCGGCGATGGCCGCGTTCGCGTAGCTGAGCCGGGATGCCGGCCACGGCCAGGCCGCGGAGGCGGGCGGCTCGCCGATGACGTCGTTCACCCGGCCGAGCAGCGCGAGCGCGCCGGAATGATCGCGCCATCGCTCGAGTATCTCGGCGGCGCCGAGCGCCGCGAACGCCATGGCGTGCGGCAGCGGAGACGACAGCGCCGCGCTGCGCTCGAAGCGGGCCAAGGCGTCCGCGCAGATCCCCGCGGTGGGACCCCGGACCGCGGCCGTGCCCAGGGCCCACAGGGACCGGCCCCAGCAGTCCTGCGTTCCCGGCTGGTCACGCCAGCGGCGATCGTAGCCGAGCCGGTTCCTGAACCTTCCGTCCGGCGCCTGCGCCTGGGCCAGGAAGTAGAGGTAGCGGCGCCCCAGGGTGACGAGTTCCTGGGACGGAGACGGCTCCCGGCACACCACCACCAGGCCGCGGGCCACGTCATCGGCGCAGTAGCCGTTCTCGTGCCGGGGCACGATGCCCTCGGCGTGCTCGATCAGGCCGACCTGATCGGTGAGCCGCTGCAGGTGCCGGAAGGGCGCATCCGGGTATTTCATGCCGCGGCTCCGGCGGCCATCGGCTCGTCGAGCTTCGGATCGGACTGGCCCGACGGGGTTCTCATGACGCACCGGAGGCTGGCTCGAATGGCCTCGCGTGCCCGCCGACGTCCCGAGCAGTGGCTGAGCGTCCTCCGCGGCCTCGCGTAGGGAACGCACCGTCAGGATAGCCGAGTCTTCCGGCCGGCCGGCGCCGCCGCGTCTGCCGCGACTCGCTGAGCCGCACCCGGAGGAGGGCTGGAGACGCGAATCGGGCCCGTGATCCGCAGGGAACGAGCGGGCCGCATGGAAAGAGGTGCATACTGGTGGTGATGAAGACTGTCCGCGGCGCGACTAGACGCCTCTTGCCCGGTAGCCCGTTCAACAACATGCCTGCGCGTCCGCCGGTCGAGCAGTTCGACGCGCAGGATCAAGTGACCCACGACAGCTACGGCCTTGGCCGGGTCCTGCTGGTCGAGGATGACACCGCCGTGGTGGTCACCTTCGGCTCGCGTCAGGTGCGGATCATGTGGCCGTACACCAAGCTGACCAAGCTGTGACGTATCGCACCGTCTAGTTCAGCTGGCGGTGGTGTCGCTGCCGATCAGGACGGCCAGGATCTCGCCGATGGTGCGCTCCCGTCCGTCCGGTTCCGGCAGCGGCAGGTGCGTCTGGATGTGGTAGCGGTTGCGACGGCCGTCCTTCTCCTTGACCACGTAGCCGGCCTCGACCAGGTCCGCGATGATGCCGAAGGCGCTGCGCTCGGTTATCCCCAGGCTGGCCGCGATGTCGCGCAGGCGGACTCCCGGGTCATGGGCGACGCACAGCAGGACCCGGGCGTGATACGTCAGGAAAGTCCAGCTCGCCATGGTGACAAGTTACCAGATTCCGGAAAATACTTGCTAGTTTTCTGGTACGCGTATAGCGTCCGGATCAGGCGCCGGATGCCAGCCTGCCGCTTTGCATTATGCAGGTAAATACCTGCATAATGTCCGGGTGGGTGATGATGACAGGGTGTTCCGGGCCCTGGCCGATCCGACGCGGCGGGCCCTGCTGGACAGGCTCCGCGAACGTAATGGCCAGACCCTCGGGGAGCTGTGCGGCCCGCTGGAGATGGCTCGGCAGTCGGCCACCCAGCATCTGGGCGTGCTCGAGGCCGCGAACCTCATCACCACCGTTCGCAGCGGCCGGGAGAAGCTGCACTACCTCAACCCCGTCCCGCTGTGGGCCATCCAGGAACGCTGGATCGAGAAGTTCGAACGACCCCGCCTGCGCGCGCTGAGCGCCGTCAGGCAACGAGCAGAGGAGGGCACCATGGCCGGCCGGCCGAGCTATGTGTACGTCACCTACATCGAAAGCTCACCCGAGCGGGTGTGGGCAGCGCTGACCGATCCGGACCTGACCGCTCAGTACTGGGGGCACAGCAACGTCTCCGACTGGCGGGAGGGCTCGCGGTGGGAGCACCGGCGCGTCGACGGCTCGGGCATCGCCGATGTCATCGGCACCGTGCTGGAATCCGTACCGCCCCGCCGGCTCAGGATGACGTTCGACGCCCCCGGCGACACCCCGCCGGAGGGTCCCTCCCGGGTGACCTTCGATATCGAGCCCTACCACGAGATCGTCCGGCTCACCGTCACGCACGAGAACCTGGCCGACGACGCTGCCAGGGAGGCGGTCTCGGCCGGATGGCCGGCCGTGTGCGCCAATCTCAAGTCCCTGCTGGAGACCGGCCACGTCCTGCCGCGCGCGCCGTGGGAGATGCACGCCGGGCTGCGGGGCGCCCAGATGGCCCGCAACGACCCTCGCCCCTAAGGTCAGGCGGCGTCACCCCGGCTCGGGTTACAGCGCCCGGTCCCGGGCCTGTTCTTATAGTTGCTGGTCGTGCGCGATGGCGTCGCCGATGCGGTGCACGCGGAGCGCGTTGGTCCTGCCGGGCGTTCCCGGCGGGCTCCCGGCCACGATGACGATCTTGTCGCCGACGCGGCAGCGCACGGTCTCGATCAGCGCGATCTCCACCTGCCTGACCATCTCGTCGGTGTGCCGCACCGGCGGGACGATGAACGTCTCGACGCCCCAGGTCAGCGTCAGCTGGCTGCGCGTGGCGGGCTCCGGGGTGAAGGCCAGGAGGGGGATCGGCGACCGGTACCTGGCCAGCCGCCTGACGGTCTCGCCCGACGTCGTGAAGGCGACCAGCGCGGTAGCCCCGACGATCGCGCCGACCTCCGCGGCCGCGCGGGCGATGGCTCCCCCGGTGGTGGTGGGCACGCGGGCCAGCGACGGCTCAGCGCGCAGGCTCTCGACTTCGGCGGCGGCGATGATCCTGGCCATCGTGGCCACCGTCTGCGCCGGGTACTTGCCGACGCCGGTCTCCGCGGACAGCATCAGGGCATCGGCCCCGTCGAGCACGGCGTTGGCCACGTCCGACACCTCGGCCCTGGTCGGCCTGGGCGCGCCGATCATGGACTCGAGCATCTGCGTAGCCACGATGACGGGCTTGGCCTTGTCCCTGGCCAGGATGATGGCGCGTTTCTGGACGATCGGAACCTGCTCGAGCGGGAGTTCGACGCCGAGGTCGCCGCGCGCCACCATCAGCCCGTCAAAGGCCTCAAGCACCTCGGGCAGCGTGTCGACGGCCTGTGGTTTCTCGATCTTGGCGATGAGCGGCAGCCGGACGCCCGCTTGGGCCATGATGGCCCGGACCGGCGCGGCATCGTCCGGCCCCTGCACGAAGGACAGCGCGACGAGGTCCGCCCGCAGGTCCAGGGCCCAGCGCAGGTCTTCCTCGTCCTTGCGGCTGAGCGCCGGGACGCCGAGCCGGGCGCCGGGCACGTTGAGGCCCTTGTGATCAGAAACCAGGCCGCCGACAAGGATCCGGGTCCGCACCCGTTCGCCGCGGGCGGCCAGCACCTCGAGGACGACGCGGCCGTCGTCCACGAGTATCTGGTCTCCGGCCTTGACGTCGCCGGCCAGGCCCGGGTAGGTCGTGGCGGCCAGGGTGGCGTCGCCGGGCACGTCCTCGCCGGTGATGGTGAACTCGCCGCCCGCCGTCAGCTGGACGGGACCGGAGGCGAACGTGCCGAGACGGATCTTGGGGCCCTGCAGGTCGACCAGCACGCCGACGCCGCGGCCCGCCTCGTCCGAGGCGGCCCGCACGGCCCGGCAGGCCGCGGTGTGGTCGGCCCTGGTGCCGTGGCTCATGTTGAGCCGGGCCACGTCCAGGCCGGCCGCCACCAGCTCGTCAATCGCGGGCCGGCCCGCGGTGGCCGGCCCGATCGTGCAGACGATTTTCGCCCGGCGGCTCATCAGGCCCCGCCTTCCAGCCGGTCATCTCTGGCTTACCTCAGCCCGGGCCGGCGGCACCGGCTCCGGGCAGAGGTATAGACCAACATTAGGGCCTGAGGAGGCGATATGGTCCCGGCGTCACCCAGAATTAACCCAGCTCGCCGTGGCCGGAGAGGTCAGGTGACGATACGCAGGGTCCAGAAGTCGGACGACAGCCCGCGCGTCGTGAGGTAGGCGTACGGCATGGTGAAGTAGCCGGCCTGACCCCAGCCGGTGCCCCAGGAGTTACGGACGATGAAGACCTGCGCGGAGTCGTCGTATCCGACCGCGAGTACCGCGTGGCCGCCGACCACCTGCTCGCCGGGCGCCGGCATCGGCATCACGCCGCTGCGGGCCACGGCCTGGCTCTCGAAGCTCTCGTAGACCGTGAACCCGAAGACGAAGGGGTAGCCCGCCGCCAGGCAGCCGCGCATCTGGTCCAGATCGCGGATGACCCGGCTGTACGTCGTCGCCTGGTTGCTGAGCGCGTCCTTGTAGCACTGGTCCGTCGGCTTCTCGCCGTCCCTGGCCCCCGGCGGGAACGGGCCGCCGTCGCTGGTGGCGGGCGTGTCGTCGTAGGGCCACTCGTCCTCGGAGCAGACGCCGAGCGTGGCTATGCTCTTTATGCCGTCGCGAATCTGGGCGCCGGAGTCAGACCCGGCATGGCCCTCCATGGCCCGCTCGTTGTAGTAGATGAACAGGCGTGACGGCATGAAGTCGGCGAGGCTCTGCTTCTTGAGGTCGAACTCGAAGGCGGCGGCGATGGCGTTCGCGGTGCAGCTGCCTATCTGGCCCTGGTCGTAGACGGGCGGGCACGTGCCGCGCAGGTCGGCGCTCGGCGGAAGGGCCGCGAGCGCGATCTGCGGTGCTGAGAAAAGATGGTCCCTGGCGTCCGGCAAGTCCGGCGCCCAGCCGTAGCGAGCCGTCCTGCGCGTCGTGACCGATGGTTCCGGTACTGACATTCTGGTCTTCCCTCCCATGACGGTGCGTCCGCCGCCGCGGACGCGGTGGCTGGCTCCCCTCAAGGGCCAGTCCTGCTGATTCAGAGTCCCCGCGGCCGCCTGCTGATACAGCGGATGGCCCGGCTGCTCGCGCTCGGCCTGGCCGCCCGCCCGCCTGCTGACCGGAACCCGGGATCAGCAACCCTCAGCGATAGCCACGTCGTAAAGGTTGTCGCCCTCGGTGTTGAGCTGCCCGGCAGCTCGGCATCTCCAAGCGCACCGTGGACGCCACCTCGAGCACATCTTCGGCAAGCTGGGCATCTCCTCGCGCGTCCAGCTCGCCACCCGGCTCAGTCCGGCGGAGCCGTCCCCAGAGCGGCCGCCGCCTCCGCCCGGGCCGCCTGGGCCCTGACCCGCCGGCCCATCCACCAGAACAGCACGCCGACGACGATGAAGCACAGCACCGGCACGAGCTCGGTCCACAGGTAAGTGAACCGCTCGGAGTACTTCCAGTCCGATGGGATAAAGTCCGGACCGAACCAGTCCTTGCCCAGGCCGGGCGCGATGAGCTGCACGGTGGCCACCGCCACCAGGATCATCAGCACGACGGTCAGCGGGCGGTGCCAGGGCATCTTGAACGGGCGGGGCGTGTCCGGGTGGCTGCGGCGCAGCTTCCACAGCGACGGGAAGATGAACAGGTAGCTGATCAGCGTGGTGGAGATGGTCACGCCGAGCACGGCGTTGAAGTACTTGGCCGCGTTGCCGCTGGTGATCTGCTGGGCCAGGATGACCACGATCGTGGCCACGACGCCGCTGAACACGTTGACCCGCACCGGCGTGCCGAACCTGGCGTTGATCACGCCCAGCACCCGGGGGCCCGCCCCGTCGTAGCAGGACACGGCGAGCGCCCGGTCCGCGCCCATGATCCAGGTCGCACCCGAAGTGAGCAGGCACACGATGAACAGCAGGGCGCAGAAGTCGCCGAGGACCAGGCCGGCCCCGGTCAGCGAGGCCGTGCCGTCGGCCGCGACGTGGCCGCCGTACACGGTGAAGACCGACTGGATGGCGCTGATGAACCCGCTGAAGTTGGTGACGGCGGTGGCCGGCAGCACGACCAGGATGCCGACCACGGGCAGCGCGTAGAGCACGACGCTGGCCACGGTGGAGCGGGCGATGCCGAACGGCACGTCGCGCTGCGGGTTGGTCATCTCCTCGCCCGCGCTGTTCGGCAGCTCGAAGCCGACGTAGTTGAACAGCAGCACGCCGACCAGGAGCACGAAGCCGCCCGCCGACGGCGAGTAGCTCGCCGCGCCCAGCCCGTGGGCGCCGTGCTTGGCCGCGTAGACGATGACGGTGATCATGAACATGGCAAGCAGGATGAACCGGGCGAAGGCCCCGGCCGTGGGCACCCACTTGCCCACGCTGAACGAGGTGATCGCGGCCACGATCGACACCCAGACGAAGGCCAGCGTGATGATGTAGAACACCGGGGTCGGCACGGTGTTCCCGTTGTTGAAGAACACCTCGACGGCGCCGATGCAGGAGATGGCGAGCGTGCCGCCGATCCACACCGGGTTGGTGATCCAGTACAGGAAGTTGTTCACCGCCCCGGCCAGGTGCCCGAAGGCCAGCCGGGTCCAGTAGTAGGGCCCGCCTTCCTGCGGGAAGGCCGTGCCGAGCTCGGAGAACAGCAGGGCCTGCGGGACGAAGAAGACGACCGCGAAGATCATCATCCAGGTGAACGCCTCGCCGCCGCCCTGCGCGACCGTGGCGATGGTGTCCACGCCGACGATCGTGCAGACCAGGAAGAACAGGATGTCGAAGCGGCCGAAGTGCTTCTGCAGCTTCTTCCGTTCGACGTCGGCGACGGTCAGCGTTTCCACTGTGTCAGTCATCGGGGTGGTGCTCCTTGCTCCTCACAAGCCACATCCTCACTCCCGATGATGTCGGGCGTGCTACCGATTAAGGCATCGCTGGTCATCTGATTGCAAGGGCCGGACCCGGATAAATCTCCGCAAAGCACGTTGGAAGCCACGGTGCCGGCGGCTGGCCGGCCGGGGTCGGCCACAATGGGGCCATGGTCTCTGAGATCTTCGAACCCGAGCGGTGGCGTCCCGTCGAGGGGTTCTCGTTTACCGACATCACCTATCACCGGGCCGTCGACTCGGGCACGGTCCGCGTCGCCTTCAACCGGCCCGAGGTCAGGAACGCGTTCCGCCCGCACACCGTGGACGAGCTGTACGTCGCGCTCGATCACGCCCGGGCGTGGGGCGACGTGGGGTGCGTGCTGCTCACCGGCAACGGCCCGTCGCCGAAGGACGGCGGCTGGGCCTTCTGCTCCGGCGGCGACCAGCGCATCCGCGGCCGCAGCGGTTACCAGTACGCCGACGGCGACACGGCCGAGACCATCGATCCGGCCCGGGCCGGGCGGCTGCACATCATGGAGGTGCACCGGCTGATCCGGTTCATGCCCAAGGTGGTCATCTGCGTGGTGCCCGGCTGGGCCGCGGGCGGCGGGCACAGCCTGCACGTCGTCTGCGACCTGACCCTGGCCAGCCGCGAGCACGCCCGGTTCAAGCAGACCGACGCCGACGTGGGGAGCTTCGACGGCGGCTTCGGCTCCGCCTACCTGGCCCGCCAGGTGGGCCAGAAGTTCGCCAGGGAGATCTTCTTCCTCGGCGACACCTACGACGCGGCGGCCGCGCACCAAATGGGCATGGTCAACGCGGTGGTGCCGCACGCGGACCTGGAGCGGACCGCGCTGGAGTGGGCGGCCAAGGTCAACGCCAAGAGCCCGACCTCGCAGCGGATGCTGAAGTTCGCGTTCAACCTCATCGACGACGGGCTGGTCGGCCAGCAGGTGTTCGCCGCCGAGGCGACCCGGCTCGCCTACATGACCGACGAGGCCGTCGAGGGCCGGGACGCGTTCCTGGAGAAACGCGACCCGGACTGGGCCCGCTTCCCCTACTACTACTGAGCCCTGCTCATCAGCCTGGGCCCATCGGGTCAGCCGATCGTGATCGCGTCCAGCCGCTCCTTGAGGAACTGCGCCGAGACGACCGGCGGGTAGTCGTTCGGCCGGCCGACCGGCGGCTGCAGTGACTCGATCACCGCGTCGTGGTCGGCCTCGTAGAAGTAGACGAGCGAGACGAGATCCTCGTCCGGCGCCTCCGCCTGCGGGGGCAGGACGCGGTGCCGGTTGGACTTCCACCGGCCGCCGCTCCACCGGGCGAGCAGGTCGCCGGTGTTGATGGTGAAGGCGCCGGGCCGGTACGGCGCGTCCTCCCAGCCGCCTTCTGTGGTCCACACCTGCAGGCCGCCGCGGCCCGGCTCGCGGTCCAGGATGGTGACGGTGCCGAAGTCGGTGTGCGGGCCGATGCGGAACTGGCCGGGTTCCGGCTGGCCCGCCACCGCCATCGGCGGGTACCAGTTGATGTTCATGGTGTGCGTGGCGTGCCCGGTGTGCCGGGTGAAGAAGTCGCGGTCCAGCCCGAGCGCGGCGGCGCAGAGCACCAGCAGCTCGTCCGCGAGCGCGCGCATCCGGGCCAGGTACGCGATGACCGCGGGCTCGAGGCCCGGCACCTCGGCCGGGTAGACGTTCGGCTGGAACCAGTACCCGTCGACCTCGGGGTCGCCGGTCGGCTGGTCGGCGCCGACCGCGAACGACTCCTTCAGGTCCGGCGGCGTCTGCGTGCCCTCGGCGTAGCCGTTGGCCTCGACGCCGGGCGGCAGCCAGCCCCGGCCGGCGACGGTGACCGCGTAGCGCCGCTTGGCCCCGGCAGGCAGCGCGAAGAACGCCCGCGCCTCGGCCCGCACCCGGGCCCGCAGGTCCTCCGGCACGCCATGCCCGCTGATCAGGAAGAAGCCCACGCTGCGCAGCGCGGCGTCGACTTCGGCGGCGACGGCCGCGCGGGCAGCCTGGTCGCCGCCGAACCAGGGACCAAGGTCGATCACGGGAACGGACGAGGGCATGCGGGCCTCCCCTAGTGTGCGCCGGTGCTCTCAAGCTTACGGCGCGCCGCTGGCCCTGATCAGGCCTGGTCGCCGAGCAAGGCGGCGATCCGCTCAGCCCACCGGGCGTCGTGCGGCAGCTGGCCGGCCAGGGCATCCGCTCGGGATCTCGACGCTGCGGAGCCGCCGCTAATACATTGGGGCATATGACGAGCGAGGCAGACGGGGCAATGCCTTCTCGCCGCCGATGCCGTCATCGGCGAGCACCTGCGCCAGACGGTGCACACCGGCGTGCGCTGCTCCTACTGGCCCGGCTGATCTGGCCGGCCGGGCTGACGCGGGGGCGCCCCGGGATGGAACGGGGCGGCACGCGATGGACCGCCGCTTCTTCAAGGACATCGAGATCGCCGACACCGCGGTCGCCCCGGTCCGATCCCGTTAATCCCCGTTACCGCCCGGCGGCCTGGGCCAGCTCGAGCAGGCCGTGCAGGTCGCGGGAGGCTTCCAGGGCCGAGACCCCGGACACCGCGACCAGCAGGACGGCCAGCCCGAGCAGGAGCAGCTGCGGCCGCGGCGGCGGGCGCAGCAGGGCGGCGACCCGGCGCGGCACCGGCCCCGGCCGGGCCACGCCCAGGGCTACCGCGGCGGCCGGGTGCCGGCCAGCCGGATCCGCCGTGACCGCCATCGCCGCCCGGGCCACCGCCCGGGCGGCCAGCGGCCGGTTCCCGGTGACGGCGGCGGCGCGCTCGTCGGCCCATCGCTCCACGGTGTAGCCGACGGCGGAGGCGACCGGGCGCAGCAGCGGGTTGGCGGCCGCCGCCACCCGGGCCGCGCTGGTGAACAGGAAGTGGAACCAGGCGGCGTGGGTCCGCTCGTGCGCCAGCAGCACCTGCCGCTCGGCGGCGCTGAGCGCGCGCATCATCCCGGCGGTGACCACGATGCGGCACGGCCAGCCGGGCAGCGTGTACGCGTCGGCCGCCTCGTCGTCGGTGACCACCACCTGGCCGGCCCCGGGCAGCCGGCGGGCCTGCCCGAACGCGTCGGCCAGCGCGCCGGCGCGGCGCCACAGCGCCCGCCCGGCGGCGGCGGCCGACGCGGCCAGCAGCGCCCCGGCGGCCACCGCGACCGGCAGCGAGGCCGGCGCGTGACGGCTGATCACCTGCACGGACATGTCGCCGGCGGCGGCCGCGGCCAGCGGGATGCGGAGCAGCGCGGTCAGCGCGAGCAGGCCGAGCACGGCGCTGCTGGCCGCGGCCAGCACCAGGGCGCTGCCGGCCAGCAGCCAGCTGGCCGCCGCGGGCGGCAGCCGCCCGGCGAGCGGCCGGGCCGCCGCGGCCGCGAGCAGCGGGAGCACCAGGGGCAGGCAGATCACGAGGGACACGGGCGGGCCTCAGCCCCGGCCCGGCTCGTCGCCGAGCATCCGGCGCAGCATGTCTTCGTCGGCGCTGGACAGGCCGGAGACGAACCGCGCCAGCACCGCCTCGCGGTCCGCCTCGCCGTCGAGCACCCGGGCCATCCGGCGGGCCGCCAGCCCCGGCTCGTCCGCGACCGGCGCGTACCGGAAGGCCCGTCCGGCCTTCTCCCGGGCCAGCACGCCCTTGGCGTGCAGCCGGGACAGGATCGTCACCACCGTGGTGTAGGCGAGGCCGTCGCCCAGCTGCTCGCGGACCTCGCCGGGCGCCAGCGGACGGCCGGCCGCCTGCAGCACCGCCAGCACCGCGGCCTCCAGCTCGCCCGCGCCCCGCCGGGTGCCGTCACCGGTAGGCCCTGCCTGGTCGTGCGACACCGGTTCTCCGTCCTGACGTGAAACTTCTATACCAGCGTAGATGTTCGGTCCCGCCAGTGTGCCATCTCCGCGCCGCCGCCAGCGCCCGGTGCTACCCGGCCGGGGCCTCGACGGCGATGAAGTCCCTGGCCCAGCCGACCAGGAACTGATTCGCCGGGCGGTTCTGGCCGTGCAGCGCGGCGCGCAGCGGCCCGCCCGGGCGGCTGGCCACGTCCAGCTGGACCCACTCGGGGTTGATGTCGAGCTCCATCGCGATCTGGGCGCCCGCGTAGGCCAGCACGAACGCCAGGTCGGCCGGGGTCGCGGACATGCTCGCGACATACACCAGGTGGCCGGCCGCGTCCTGGCCGAGTGCGCTGCGGGCCACGTACGCGCCGCCGCCGAGGGTGGAGCCCCACAGGCCCCAGTCGGCCGCGGCCTTGGCGGCCTTGCCGTGCAGCACCAGCGGCGGCAGGTTCTGCCGGACGCTGTACACGGCCTCGCCTGGCGCGGGCACGCCGTGGCCCCAGATCCCGATCCTGGCCCGGCCCGACCGGTCGATCACCAGGCTGGTCAGGCCCCGCCGCAGCGGGCTGGCCACGTGGCCTTCCTGCTCGTACCCGCCCACGCCGGCGGACAGCTTGAACCCGCCGTTGAACGCGGCCAGCAGCCGCTTGCGCTCGGTGCCGCGCACCAGCGGCCCGGCCCGCACCCGCCCCGCCGCCGCGCCGGGATCCTCGCTGCCGTCGTGCAGGACGAACGTGAGCGGGCCGGTGAAGGTCGCGACGGTCATCACCGAACCGTCCGGGGTCCGCATCCGGGTCACCGTCACCCGCGGCGCGGGCGGGACCGTCTCCTGGCTGGCCCGCGGGCGGGCCGTCGGGGAGGCGCGGGCGGTGGGCGACGTGCTGGACGGGCCGGCCGGCGGCGGCGCGGCGGCCGGCGAGCTGCACGCGGCCGCGGCGCAGAGGCTGGCCACCGCGGCGGCGGTGCGGAGCCTGCGCATCATCTACTCCGGGGCATCTCAGGCCAACCCTCCGGCTACTATTCGGTCACTATGTCAAGCCGCACCGTCAGACTCACCGGCTGGGGCCGGGTATCGCCGACCCGGGCCGAACTGGCCGAGCCAGCCACCGTAGCCGGCGCCGCTCATCTGCTCGAGACCGCGGCGCCCGCCCGCGGCGTGATCGCCCGCGGGCTCGGCCGCAGTTACAACAACGCCGCGCAGTGCGACGGCGGCGTGGTCATCTCCACCGCCCGGCTGAACCGGATCGTCGACCTGGACCCGGCCACCGGCCTGGCCAGCTGCGAGGCTGGCGTCAGCCTGGAGCAGCTCATGGTCGCGGGCCTGCCGGCCGGCTGGTTCGTGCCGGTTTCCCCCGGCACCCGGCAGGTGACGGTCGGCGGCGCGATCGCGGCCGACGTGCACGGCAAGAACCACCATGTGGCGGGCAGCTTCGCCCGGCACCTGCGGTCGGCCGACATCCTGCTGCCCGGCGGCGAGCTGCGCACGGTGACCGAACAGTCCGATCCCGAGCTGTTCTGGGCGACGGCGGGCGGCATGGGCCTGACCGGGCTCATCGTGCGGGCGGTGATCCAGCTCAAGCGGGTGGCCACCTCGCGGGTCAGGGTGGACACCGTGCGCACCGCCGACATCGACGAGACGATGGCCGTCCTGGCCGAGCACGACAAGACCTACGGCTACACGGTGGCCTGGTCGGACAGCCTGGCCCGGGGCACCCGGCTTGGCCGTTCCGTGGTCACCAGCGGCGACTTCGCCGAGCCGGGTGACCTGCCGCCCGCGGACCGGGCGGACCCGTTCGCGTTCCGGCCGGGAGCCCGCCTGGGCGTCCCGCCCGGGTTCCCGCCCGGGCTGATCAACCGCTATACCGTGGCGCTGGCCAACGAGGCCTGGTACCGCAAGGCGCCCCGGTCCCGGCAGGGCGAGCTGCAGACCATCGGGACGTTCTTCCATCCGCTCGACGGGATCAGGAACTGGAACCGGGTCTACGGGCCCGGCGGCTTCCGGCAGTACCAGTACGTCCTGCCGTTCGGCCAGGAGGCCGCGGTGCGCCGCTCGTTCGAGCTGGTCAGCCGGGCCCGCGCCGCCTCCTTCGTGACCGTGCTCAAGCGGTTCGGCCCGGGTGATCCCGGGCTGCTCTCCTTCCCGGTGCCCGGCTGGACGCTCGCGCTCGACGTGCCCGCCCGCACCCGGGGGCTGGCCGGCCTGCTCGGTTCCCTCGACCGGCTAGTCATCGAGGCGGGCGGCCGCGTCTACCTGGCCAAGGACTCGCGGGTGCCCGCCGGTGCGCTGGCCGAGATGTACCCGCGGCTGCCGGAGTTCAGGAAGCTGCGCGCCGAGTTCGACCCGGACGGCGTGCTCGCCTCGGACCTGTCCCGGCGGCTCGGGCTCTGAGGCCGGCCGTAATACGCCATCGATGCCCATATATCCGGCAACACCTGCATATCCATTAACACCAGAGTACCCTGTGATGCAATTGCGCGAAGCGGCTAATGGGTGATTTAAGCCGCTGGCCCGGGCCGTGCCGCGCGTTGATACCGGACACATGACAACCGGTGAAATCGTCGCAGGACAGACTTGTCTTTTCGGCCCGCGGTCATTGCCCCGCAGGTAAAGTCATATCCGTCGCACGGCTTTGCCAGCTGAAGCCGTGAATGGGGGGGGTTGCCGGAATCTACCGTGCGGCACCCTGATTGACCGGAAGACCGCTCCCGGTCCCGTGGCTAACTGGGTGGGATCAGGACACCGCAGGACCGGCGAGCGGACTTCTTTGTCCACCTCCCGGAAGGAGGCGCGTTATGCAAGACACTACTGTCTCGGGCGTGCGTTTCGCGAGCAGTTCGGGTGTTAGCACGCGGCGCGGATCTTTCGGCCGGGCCGTCCGGCATTCCGGCGAGGACGAATTGCTGGCCCGGATGCTCATCACGAGCTGGAGCCTGAACACCGGCCGCACCCTCCGGAGCGTCGCGCCGCAGTCCCTCACCGAGGACGAACTGATCACCTTCTGGGCCGACGACCAGATCGCGACGCCCCGGTGCCAGCCCGTGAGCTGACCGCCAGCCAGGCCGACTGGCTGCGGGTCCGGTCCTACCTGCAGGAGCACCGCCACGACCTGGCGCTCGACGCGGCCGGAGACTATCCAGCCGGCCGCAGGATCGCCGGGACCCCGCTGCTGGCCGCCCCCGGCTGGCAGCCCGCCGAGCCGGTACCGCTGCCGGACATCAAGCTGGAGCTCACCGGGCCGGCTGAGCCCGAGCCTGACCCGGGCGAAGGCGTCGCGCCGCTGCTGCCCGAGCGGCCGGACGGGACCCGCTACCGCCGCTACTCGGACGCGCTGCGCGAACTGGCGGCCCCTGCGGTGTTCGAGAACCGCCCCACTTACCGGCTGACCGAGGCCGACCTCACCCCGGGAGCGGCCCGGCTGGCGTTCAGCCGCGGCCGCTATTTCGACGGCGTGGACACCGGCGAGGCGGCCGCCCACGAGTACGCGGCCACGCGGCTCGGCGCCAGCTCACATCACGGCCCGGCCGGCCTGCGCGCCCTGATCGCGGACCCGTGCGACCTGCGCCGCCGCCCGGCGAACCTGGCCATCAGCACGCTGACGCTCCGGTTCGAGGCGGCCACCGGGCGGGCGTCGTTCCTGCTGCACTGGCGGGATCCGGCCAAGGTGGGCCACGCGGGCGGTATGTACCAGGTGATCCCGGTCGGCGTGTTCCAGCCGGCCCGGCCCCCGGGCACGAGCGCGGGGACTTCTCGCTGTGGCGGTGCATGATCCGCGAGTTCGACGAGGAACTCCGCGGCCGTTCGGAAGATTACGGGGCCGGCCCGGTCGACTACGACTCCTGGCCGTTCGCCCGGCACATGGCCGCCGCGCTCGACCGGGGCCAGGTGCGCGTGTGGTGCCTCGGCCTCGGCGTCGACCCGCTGACCTACGCCACCGACCTGCTCACCGTGGCGGTGATCGACAGCCGGGTGTTCGACGAGCTGTTCAGCCTGACTCCCAGGCGCAACGCCGAGGGCAGCGTGCTCGCGGCGCGGGAATTCGCCGCCCACGTCATCGACCGCATCGTGACCAGCGATCCGGTGCAGGCGGCCGGGGCCGCTGTGCTGCGGCTGGCGTGGCGGCACCGCGAGACGCTCACCAGCTGACCCTCGCGAGCCCGCACGTCCCCGGATAACGACAACGACGGAACATCGATGTCGTTGTCTAGCATGCATGTCCCGCCATTTGCGGGGCAGGTATGCGGTCAAGTTGGAATATCGTGCTTCGCCGGATGGAGAAACGGTGGTTGGGACTGAAAACCTGAGCGTCGGTCATCACGTCGTTCAGTTCTACGGTCACGACGATGAACTGGCCGAACGGGTGGCCGGATACCTGCTGGGAGCACTCGAGAGCGGAGGCGTGGCCGTCGTCATCGCGACCGCGGAGCACCGGCGCCGGTTCGGGGCCCGGCTGGCTGAGGTCGGCGTGGACCTCGCGGCCGCCCGGGACCGCGGCGCTTACCTGACCCTGGACGCCGGCCAGACGCTGCGCCAGCTGATGGCCGCCGACCGGCTGGACGGCGCGGCCTTCGACCACATCATCGGCACCCTGATCGGGCAGGCCGGGGCGGCCGGCCGGCCGGTCCGCGCCTACGGCGAGCTGGTCGCGCTGCTCTGGGACGACGGCCTGGTCAACGACGCGGTGCAGCTCGAGGGGATGTGGGACGAGCTCGGCCGCAGGTATCCCTTCTCGTTGTTCTGCGGTTACCGGGCCGGCTCGGTGACCGGCGAGGTCGACGCCTTCGCCGAGGTGTGCCGCCTGCACGGGGGGGTCATCGGCCCCGCCGCGGCGGACCGGCCGGGCGGCCCTGCCGTCGTGCGGACGTTCGCCTTCTCCCGCGACGCGCCCGCGGCGGCCCGCCACTTCACGGTGGCCACGCTGCGCGACTGGGGAGCCGGGGATCTCGCCGATGACGCCGCCCTGGCGGTGACCGAACTCACCGCCAACGCCGTCGTGCACGCTCATTCCGCGTTCACGCTCACCCTGTCGGCCCGCGATGACCTGCTGCGGATCTCGGTCCGCGACACGGGCCCGATGCCGGCCGCCGAGCTGCGGCCCGCTCCGCTGCACGGCCTGGGGGCGGTCAACGCGCTGGCCAGCCGGTGGGGGGTAGAGTCGCTCGGGACCGCGGGCAAGACCGTATGGGTAGAACTTCGCAGGTAGGTTTTTCGGGATGAAGCCGGTTCCGCTGCTCGATATCCGGGTCCGCCGTGTCTACGACGAGCCGTCGGCGGCGGACGGCGCCCGCGTGCTCGTCGACCGGATCTGGCCGCGCGGCCTGCGCAAGGACGCGATCCGGCTGGACGACTGGGCCAGGGACGCCGCCCCGTCTACCGAACTGCGCACCTGGTACGGTCACGACCCGGCCAGGTTCGAGGAGTTCCGCCGGCGTTACCTAGGTGAGCTCGCCGGGAGCACCCAGCGGGCGGCGCTGGGCCGGCTGCGCGCGCTCGCCGCGGCCGGCCTGCCGCTGACGCTGCTCACCGCGACCAGGGACCTCGACCACAGCCAGGCCGCGGTCCTGGCCCGGCTGCTCCGCCAGTCCGCCGAACCAGGGGAAGGCGGCGAGGCGGCCTGCTTCGCCCACCTGGTCTGCCCGGAATGCGGCGCCGTGGTCACCGAGGGCCACGCCCCCGCCTGCCGCCACGCCGCGACACCATGATCGTGTGCCGACAGGCGTCATTTCCGGAGCTCTTGTACCCACGATCATGGAAGGCAGGTGCCGGATGAGCGCCGAACTAGCCGGGCGGCTCGCCGTGGTCACCGGCAGGACTTCGGCCGGATCGTCAACATCTCCTCGGTGCACGGCCTGCGAGCCTCGCCCTTCAAGGCGGCTTACGTCGCGGCCAAGCACGGACTGGAGCGGCTGTCGAAGGTGATCGCGCTGGAGGGCGGCGAGCGCGGCGTCACCTCCAACACGATCTGCCCGGCGTACGTGCGCACGCCGCTGGTGGAAAAGCAGATCGCGGACCAGGCGCGGATACACGGCATCCCCGAGCAGGACGTGGTCCGGGACATCATGCTGACCGAGCCGGCCATCAAGCGGCTGATCGAGCCGTCCGAGGTCGCCGAGCTCGCCGCCTACCTGTGCTCCGCGCCCGCGTCGTTCGCCAACGGCTCCTCCTGGGTGCTGGACGGCGGCTGGTCGGCCCGCTGACCCGGTCCTCTCGCTGGCTAGGTGAACGCGCCCAGGCCGGTGATCGCGCGGCCGACGATCAGCGTGTTGATCTCGCGGGTGCCCTCGTAGGAGTAGATCGCCTCGGAGTCGGCCACGAACCGGCCGACGTGGTTCTCCAGCAGGATGCCGTTGCCGCCGAGCAGCTCGCGGGCCCAGCCGACGGTCTCCCGCATCCGGACCGTGCAGAACGCCTTGGCCAGCGCGGAATGGTGGTCCTCGGCCAGGTCGGCCTGCTGCAGCGCGGACAGCCGCGCGCACAGGCAGGCCGACGACGTGATGTTGGCCAGCATCTTCACCAGCAGGTCCTGGACCAGCTGGAAGCCGCCGATCGGCCGGCCGAACTGCTGCCGCTGGCGGGCGTACGCCAGCGCGTGCTCGTAGGCGCCGCGGGCGCAGCCGGTGGCCTGCCAGGCCACGCCGGCCCGGGTCAGCCGCAGCACCTTGGCGGTGTCCTTGAAGGAGTTCGCCTCCTGCAGCCGGTTCTCTTCAGGGACCCGGACCCCGTCCATGGTGATGTGCGCGTTCTGCACCACCCGCAGCGCGATCTTGTCTTTCTGCTTGGAGGTCTCGAAGCCGGGCGTGCCCTTTTCGACCACGAACCCCTTGACCTGGTCGTCTTCCAGGGAGCGGGCCCAGATGATCACGTAGTCGGCGAACGTGGCGTTGCCGATCCACTTCTTCTGCCCGTCCAGCACCCACTCGGTGCCGTCGCGCCTGGCCGTGGTGGTCAGCCCGCCCGCGACGCCCGAACCGACGTCGGGTTCGGTCAGGCCGAACGCGCCGATCTTCTCCATCCGGGCCATCTCGGGCAGCCAGCGCTGTTTCTGCTCCTCGGACCCGCACAGGTAGATGGACCCCATGGCCAGGCCGCCGTGCACGCCGAAGAACGTCCCGATCGACGGGTCGATCCGGGCCAGCTCCATCGCGATCATGCCGTCCAGCAGGAAGCCGCCACCGGGGCAGCCGTAGCCCTGGTACAGGCGGCCGGGAATGCCGAGCCCGCGAAAGCCGTCCATCAGGTCGAACGGGAACTCTTCCCTGGTCCAGTAGTGGTTGATGACGGGCTGGACCGACTTCTCCATGAACTCCCTGACCCGGCGCAGGAGCTGGCGGTCCCCTTCTTCGAGGGTCTGCTCGAGCAGGTAGAAGTCGGCGTCGGTGACGGCGGTGCGGTCAGCGCTTGGCATGCCAGTTCTCCTCTTCGGCGACGGGCTACGGTGCGGCGAGGAAGCCGTCCACCACCGGCGCGAGTTCCGCCGCCTCGGTAACCAGGGCGAGGTGACCGCCGTGGTAGACGTGCAACCGTGAGTCCCGGATGAGCCGGTGCATCAGCCGGGCGTTGGCGAGCGGGATGATCGGGTCGTCGTCCCCGGCCAGGATGAGCGTCGGCTGGCGCAGCCGCGGCAGCCGCGGCAGGCTGCTCCAGCCGACCGTGGCGGCGAGCTGGTACAGGTAGCCGCGTGTCGGGCCGGCCCGCTGGCCGTCGTGCATCGCCGCCACGATCTCCGCGGAATCGATTCTCGCCAGTCCGCCGTAGAGGTCGCCGGCCACCCGCTGCATGTACCCGCGGTCCAGGTAACGCCGCGGCGTCACCAGGTGCACGAGGACCGAGGGCCGGGCCGGCACCATCGGCGTGCCCGTCGCGGTCGCGGCCAGCACCAGCCGGCGGCACCTGGCCCGCTGGAACGCGGCGAAGTGCTGCGCGACGCCGCCGCCCCAGGAGATGCCGAGCACGTCGACGCGGTCGTAACCGAGTTCGGTCAGCATCCGGGCGATCAGCCGGCAGAGCCCGGTGAAGCGGTACGGCCGCGACGGCAGCGGCGAGCCGCCGACGCCGGGCGGATCGAACCTGATCACCTCGACCGCCGGGTCGAGCGCGGCCACGAACGGCTCGAGCAGCTCCAGGCTGGCGCCGATGCCGTTGATCAGCAGCAACGGGCACCGGGGCGGCTGGCCCGGCTCGTTCAGGGCCGGTCTTATCGCCACCCGCAGCCGCTGGCCGCCGACCGCGACGCTACGCACCTCAGCGGTCGTGGACATAGGTTCCTGGCGCGGTGCACTGCACCGGGTAGCCCTTGCGGCCCAGCTGGCGCGGGCTCTTCTTCTGCCCGCCGCTGCGCCCGGCCAGCCAGGACGAGTAGTGCGGCCACCAGCTGCCCGGCACCGTCTGTGCGGCGGCCAGGAACTCACCCGGGTCGGCCGGATTCGACGGCGTGGTCTGGAAGGCGGCCTTGGCGTTGCCCGGCGGGTTGACCATGGCGGCTATGTGCCCGCTGGTGGACAGGACGAACGTGGCCGGGCCGCCGAGCAGCTGGGTGGACCGGTAGCACGACTGCCACGGGCACAGGTGGTCGGCCACCCCGGCGATGACGTAGGCGTCCACGTCGACCTTGGCCAGGTCGACCGGCGAGCCGAGCATGGTCGCCCGGCCCGGCGCGGTCAGCGCGTTGGCCTGGGCCAGCTTGATGAAGTCGCGGTGCAGCGCGGCGGGCAGCCGGGTGGTGTCGGCGTTCCAGGACAGGACGTCGAAGGCCGGCGGCGGGCGGCCCTGCAGGTAGTTGTTGACCCAGTAGCTCCAGATCAGGTCGTCCGGCCTGAGCCAGGCGAACACCTCGGCCAGGGCCCGCCCGTCCAGGTAGCCGCGCGCGGCCGAGACCGCCGTCGCGGCGGCCGCGGTGCCCTCGTCGATGATCGCGCCGGCCGTGCCGGCGCTCTGCTGGCCCGGGGGGACGACCCCCCCAGACCCCCCCGGCGGGTCCTGGTCGAGCACGGCCACGCCGAGGCCCAGGCTGGCCAGCTCGTCGAGCCGGGCGGCCACGCTCAGGTGCGCGGCCACCATGGCGGTCGCGATGCCGCCGGAGCACAGCGCGAAGACGCTCGCCTTCGGCGCCGCGGTGACGGCCCGCACCGCGTCGAGGGCCGCGACGATGGCGCCGCCGTAGGTGTCCAGGTTCCAGTCCCGGTGCCGGGCGTCGGGGTTGCGCCAGGACATCACGAACACCTGGTGACCCTGGCCGACCAGGAACTCGGCCAGGCTGCGTCCCGGCGCCAGGTCGGTGATGTAGTACTTGTTGATCATCGGCGGCACGAGGAGCAGCGGGTAGCGGTAGACGCTCTGGGTCGCGGGCTGGTACTGGATGAGCTCGAACTGATCGGTCGCGTGCACCACGCCGCCCGGCGTGACGGCCAGGTTCCGGCCCACCTCGAAGGCGCCTTCGGTCACCATCGAGGGCACCCGCGGCGGGCTGGCCAGGTCGGACGCGAGCGACCGCAGGCCGCGGGCGGCGCTGCGCCCGCGGGTTTGGCTGAAGGCCTGGCGGGCGGCCGGGCTGAGCAGCGGATTGTTGCTCGGGGCGGCCGCGGCGATCAGGTTGCTGAGCAGGAACCTGACCCGGGTGTCGTCCCGCCAGCCGAGTTCGGCGCCCGCCACCAGCGCCTCGGCCGACCGGGCCGCCGCCAGGTAGGCCTGGACGCTGCGGCGCAGCAGCGGATCGCCGGTCCAGGCCGGATCGGAGAACCGGCGGTCCCGCGGGGCGGCCGCCAGGCCGGACCGGCCTGCCGCGATCCGGGCGAGCTCGGCGCCGAGCCTGGCCGCCTGAGCGCCCATCAGCTCCGGGCGGCGGGCCAGCCCGGCGGCCAGCCGGAGCAGCGAGCCGTCCGGCCGGAGCCGGTGCCACAGGCCAAGCGCCGCGTCGGTCAGCAGCAGGTCAAGGCCGCCCGCGGCGTCGACCGCGTCCTCGGTCCAGGTCGGCTCCGGTGCGGTCTCGGTCACGCGCCGGCCTCCGGCGCCTGCTCCTGCGGTGGTTCCACCTCGCGGCGCAGGATCTTCCCGGTCGGGCCCTTGGGCAGCGCGTCCACCAGCCAGACGCGCCGCGGGTACTTGTACGCCGCCACCTTGTCCCGGACGAACGCGCGCAGTTCCTCGGGCGTCGCGGCCGCGCCGGGCTTCAGCGCCACCGCGGCGCCGACCTCCTCGCCGAGGTCCGGGTGCGGCAGCCCGATCACCGCCACCTCGGCGACGGCCGGGTGCTCGTGCAGGACCTCCTCGATCTCCCGCGGGTACACGTTGTAGCCGCCCCGGATGATCAGGTCCTTCTTGCGGTCGACGATGTAGAAGTAGCCGTCCTCGTCCACCCGGGCCATGTCCCCGGTGCGGAACCAGCCGCCGGTGATCGCCTCGGCGGTGGCCTCGGGCTTGTTCCAGTAGCCCTTCATCACGTTGTGGCCGCGGATGGCGATCTCGCCGATCTCCCCGTCCGGGGCCGGCTGGCCGGCGTCGTCG
The DNA here is from genome assembly GCA_963722275.1 of uncultured Actinomycetes bacterium. Lineage (GTDB taxonomy): Bacteria > Actinomycetota > Actinomycetes > Streptosporangiales > Streptosporangiaceae > Palsa-504. The sequence goes on from CAVRMX010000017.1 coordinate 131,581, forward strand.
ACCAGCCGCATCTGCACGCCCTCGATCGGGACGCCGATCGAGCCCGGCTTGCGCTCCATGTCCGGCAGGTTGAACGACGCGACCGGGGAGGTCTCCGACAGCCCGTAACCCTCGAGGATCATGCAGCCGAACTTCTCCTCGAAGCCGCGCAGCACCTCCACCGGCAGCGAGGCGCCGCCGGAGATGCAGGTCCGCAGCGTCGCGGCCCTGGCCGGGTCGGCGTCAGGGAGGTGCAGGATGGCGGCGTACATGGTGGGCACGCCCTCGAAGATCGTCACCGCGTCCCGCTCGATGATCTCGAGCGCCTTGGCCGGGTCGAACCTGGGCAGCAGCGTGAGCGTGCCGGCCGCCGCCACGGTGGCGTTCAGCCCGCAGGTCAGGCCGAACACGTGGAACAGCGGCAGGCAGCCCATGGTCACGTCGTCGGTGCTGTTCTTCAGCAGCGTCTGCGCGGTGAGCTCGGCGTTGCGGACCAGGTTGGCGTGGGTGAGCTCGGCGCCCTTGGGCTTCCCGGTGGTGCCGGAGGTGTAGAGGATGACGGCGTCGTCCTCGTCGCCGCGGCCCGGCTCGGCCGCGGACGGCTCGTACCCGCCGAGCAGGTCGGCCAGGTCGGGGGCCTGGACGGTGATCGCCTCGGCCCCGGCGTCGGCGGCGCCCTTGGCCGCCTCCCCGGCCGCCGCCGGCCAGGCCAGCACCACCCGGGCCCCCGAGTCGCCCAGGTAGTAGGCGACCTCGCGGCTCTTGAGCAGCGGGTTCATCGGCACCACGACGGCGTCCGCGGCCAGCGCCCCGTAGAAGGCGATCGGGAACGCGGGGACGTTCGGCAGCATCAGGCCGACCCGGTCGCCGGGCCGCACGCCGTGGCCGGCCAGCAGCGCGGCCATCCGCCGGGCCGCATCCTGCAGCCGGGAGTAGGTGAGCGTGAGGTCATCCATCCGGAGCGCGATGCGGTCCGGGTGGTCCGCCGCCGCCTGCCCGAGCAGGGATCCGAGATTCGTCATGGCATCCTCCAGTCCGCGCTGCTGCGGCCAGCCGGAACCGTGACGGTCCCACCTGCCAGCATGCCCCTGACCGGGAGCGGATTCAAATAGCCTGACCGGCCGGGCCCGGGCCGGCCGGGCCGGCCCGGCCGGCTGCCGTCTGGCCGAGAGCGACAGGGCCAGGTACAGCAGCATGGCCGCCCCGAACCCCACCACCCAGTTGTAGTTGTAGAGCGGTTTCAGCGCCGGGATCAGCCCGCCCGCCGGGAACGGCCCCTGGCCGGGCGCCGACCACGCCCCGCCGACGGCCAGCAGCGCGCCGACCGCCAGCGACAGCGCCGCCCGCCAGTTCCAGCCGCCGGCGTACCAGTAGCCGCCGTGCGGCCGGTACAGTTCGGCCAGCCGCAGCTCGGTGCGGCGGATCAGCCAGTAGTCGGCGATGAGCACGCCCGCGACCGCGCCCAGCAGGCCGCCGTAGAAACCCAGCCAGACGAAGATGTAGACGTGCGGGTTGGCCAGCAGCCGCCACGGCTGGATGATGATGCCGATGACCCCGGTGATCAGGCCGCCGGTGCGGAAGCTGACCAGCTTGGGCAGCAGGTTGGAGAAGTCGTAGGACGGGCTGACCGTGTTCGCCGCCACGTTGACCGACAGGGTGGCCACCACGATGGTGAACAGCGCGAACACGATGACCACCGGGTTGTGGAACTTCCCGGTGAGCTGGATCGGGTCCCAGATCGGCACGCCGTAGATCTGCTGCGAGGCCGCGGTGATGAGCACCGCGAGCAGCGAGAAGAACGTCATCGTGGTCGGCAGGCCGAGCGCCTGGCCGAGGACCTGCTGGCGCTGGCCGCGGCTGAACCGGGTGAAGTCCGGCATGTTCAGCGACATCGTCGACCAGAACGCGATCATGGCCATCAGCGACGGGAAGAACACCGGCCAGAACCGGCTGCCCCAGCCCAGCCTGGCCGGCCCGGAGAGCACCGCGCCGAAGCCGTGCGCCTTGGTCACCATGTAGATGAGCAGGGCGACCGCCGCCACCAGCACGAGCGGGGCGGCCCAGTTCTCGAAGCGGCGCAGCGTGTCCATGCCGCGCACGATGATCGCCATCTCCAGCACCCAGAAGATCGCGAACGACAGCCACTGCGTCCACGGGTAGCCGCCGAACGCCGGGGTCGCGGCGGTCCAGCCGTGCCCGGCGATCGCGCCGACCAGCGTGAAGAAGGCCTCCCCGCCGATCCAGGTCTGGATGCCGAACCAGGCGCAGGCGACCAGCGCGCGCAGCATGGCCGGCAGGTTGGCCCCGCGCAGGCCGAACGAGGCGCGGGCGAAGACCGGGAACGGGATGCCGTACTTGGTGCCGGCGTGGCTGTTCAGCAGCATCGGCACCAGCACGATCAGGTTGGCCAGCGCGATCGTGATGAGCGCCTGCACCCAGTTCATCCCGACCGCGATCAGGCCGGAGGCCAGCAGGTAGGTCGGGATGTTGTGGGACATCCCGATCCACAGCGCCGCGTAGTTGTAGGTGGTCCAGGTGCGCCGCTCGATCGGCAGCGGCGCGAGGTCGCCGTTGGCGTACCCGCTGTCGCTGATCTCGTCGGTGCTGGCCAGGCTGACCCGGCCATCGGGGGATCGGACTTCTTCTTCGACCGTCGTCATGCCAGCGCCTCCTGCCGCCGCTAAACCGGCTCCTCTCCTTTCCCGTATCGCGGCGGTCAATCCTCGGCCAGGCGTTACGGGTCAGCCGCGGCCGACGTACGGCATCGTGGTCGCGGTGATGGTGAGGAACAGCACGTTCGTGTCCAGCGGCAGCGACGCCATGTAGAGCACGGCGTCGGCGACGTGCCGGGAATCGAAGACGGGCTCGGCGGCCATCGAGCCGTTGGCCTGGAGCACGCCGCGGCTGAACCGCTGGGTCAGTTCGGTCTCCGCGTTGCCGATGTCGATCTGCCCGCAGGCGATGCCGAACGCCCGCCCGTCCAGCGCCAGGGACTTGGTCAGGCCGCTGACCGCGTGCTTGGTCGCGGTGTAGGCGATGCTGTTCGGCCGCGGCGTGTGCGCGGAGATCGACCCGTTGTTGATGATCCGCCCGCCCTGCGGGTCCTGCGCCTTCATCATCCGCACCGCGTGCTGGGCGCACACGAACGCCCCGGTGAGGTTGGTGTCGACCACGCGCTGCCAGTCGGCCAGGTCGATCTCGTCCGCCTGCGCCGCCGGGCCGAACAGGCCGGCGTTGTTCACCAGCAGGTCAAGCCGCCCCCAGCGGTCCCGGACGGCGTCGAAGAGCGCGGCCACCGACGGCGGCGAGGTCACGTCGGCCGGGACGACGAGCGCGTGATCGGCCGGCCAGCCCGCCGACGCGGTCTCCGGCTTCGCGGTCTCTGCCTTCGCGGTCTCTGCCTTCGCGGTCTGGGCGAGCAGTTCCTCCCGCCGGCCGGCCAGCGCGACCTGCCAGCCCGCGCCGAGCAGGGCCCTGGCGATGGTCCGGCCCAGCCCGGAACCCGCTCCGGTGACGACAGCCACGCTCATGCTGACCAGCCTCTCTCTAGGTCTACGGGACCACGGTGACCGGCCACCGGCCGGCCTTGACCAGCCGGACGGCCAGCGACCCGATCCACCGGTGCCCGGCCTTGGCCGAGGCCCCGACGACGACGGCGTTGGCGCGGACCTCGTCGGCCACCCGCCGCAGTTCGGTGTACGGGTCGCCGCGCGCCACCACGAACGTGAGCGCCATGCCCACCGACCCGGCGTACTCCTCGGCCCGGGCCCGCAGGTCCGCGGCCGTTTCCTCGAGCGCCTGGTCCTGCGCGGCGATCGCGCCCGCCCCGGCGCCGGCCGTGGCGCCGTACAGGGCCGAGAGCTGCGCGACGTAGACGCAGACCAGCCGGGCGCCCTGCCGCCGGGCCAGCCCGGCCGCGTAGGCCCCGGCCCGCAGCGAGGTGACGGAGTCGTCGATCCCGACCAGGATGACCTTGGGACCGTCGGTGCCGAGTTCGAAGGCTCCGCTTTCCTCGTCCGTCACATCCGGAATTATAGAGACGAACCATGAGCCCGAACGGCCGGGAGTGACGGCCCCGCCGCCGCTGGAACGCGAAACCGGGGCATGCAAAGCCGGGGGCCCTGGGTAATCTGGCGGGCATGGACGAGAATCGTGCCCGCCGGATCACCGACGCGCTGCGGGACCGGGGCATCAACGCGCACCTGCGGAAGTCCGGGATCGACGCCTACTCGGTGCAGGTGCCCGCGGGCGGCGGGCGCGAGGCCCTCTGGGGCGCCGAGGGCACCGCGGGCCTGGAGGCTGAGGTCCTGCTCGACGGGGACCTGGTCGGCTTCGTGCCGCAGATTCCCGGCTCCGACGCGTTCGACGAGGCCCAGATCGTGGACGCGATCGCGCGGGCCGACTACGCCGAGCCGGTCGGCCGGGAGCGCCCCGAGGCGCCTCCGCCGGGGCAGCCGCTGCCCCGCGAGGGCGGGGTGTTCCGCCGCTTCATCGACGGCTTCCGCTACGACTCCGAGTAGTTTCCGCCGCCCGCCAGCCCGCTTGCCTGCACTGGGATGTGAGTTCCGCCTCGCCGAGGGCGCACGTCACTTACCGCGGACCGGATCTGGCACGATCAGCTGAGGACGCGGGTGGCGGGAGGCTATACCGGTGCGGCTGGCGACATGGAACGTGAACTCGGTCAAGGCGCGGCTGCCCAGGCTGCTCGAGTGGCTGGCCGGGACCGAACCCGACATCGTTCTGCCTGCAGGAGACCAAGTGCCCGGCCGCCTCGTTCCCGGCGGCCGAGGTCGGCGAGCTCGGCTACCAGGCCGCGGCGCACGGCGACGGACGGTGGAACGGCGTGGCGCTGCTCTCGCGGGTCGGCCTGGATGACGTGAGCCTGGGCTTCCCCGGCGAGCCCGGCTACGCGGGCGAGCCGGCCGGGCTCACCCTGATCGAGGAGCCAGGCCCGCGCCGGCCGGAGGCCCGGGCCGTCGGCGCGACCTGCGGCGGGCTCCGGATCTGGTCCTTGTACGCGCCGAACGGGCGCACCCCGGAGTCCGCCCACTATGCCTACAAGCTCGACTGGTTCGCGGCGCTGCGGACCGCGCTCGCCGCCGAGCTCGGGGACCGGCCCGAGCTGGCGGCGTGCGGTGACTTCAACGTGGCGCCGACCGACGACGACGTGTGGGACCCGGCGGTGTTCGCCGGCTCCACCCACGTCACGCCGCCCGAACGGCAGGCGCTGGCCGAGCTGCGGGCGCTCGGGCTGCAGGACGTGGTGCCCACCCCGATGAAGGGACCGCATCCCTTCACCTACTGGGACTACCGGGCCGGCGCCTTCGCCAAGAACAACGGCATGCGCATCGACCTGGTGTACGCGACCGGGCCGGTGGCCGGCCGGGTGCGGGGGGCGTACGTGGACCGCGAGGCCCGCAAGGGCAAGGGGCCGTCCGACCACGCGCCCATCGTGGTGGACCTCAGCTGAGGATGCGCGCCGCGTTGTCGTGCAGCACCGCGGTCATGATCTCGGCCGGCAGGTCCAGCGCCTCGAGCTCGGACAGGCACCGCCCGGGCGTGAAGAAGGGATAGTCGCTGCCCCACAGGAACTGCCCGGACAGCCGCCCGCGCAGCTCGCGGATCACCTCGGCCGGGATGCGCCGCGGCGCCCAGCCCGAGATGTCGATGTACACGTTGGTCTTGTGCAGCGCGATGGCGATCAGGTCCATCTGCCAGGGCCAGCCGAAGTGCGCGGCCACCACGGTCAGGCCCGGATGCGCCGCGGCCACCGGGTCGAGCTTGACGGGGTGCGCCAGGTCGATCCTGATGCCCTGGCCGCCGGGCTGGCGCGCGCCGATGCCGCTGGTGCCGGTGTGGAACAGCGCCAGCAGGCCGTGCCGCTCGCAGGCCGCGAAGATGGGCCAGTACTGCGGGTCGTCCGGCGCGAACGCCTGCAGTGACGGGTGGAACTTCACCCCGCGCAGCCCGAGCGACGCGATGTTCGCCACCTCGGCCACCGCCGCCTCGCCCTTGTGCGGGTCGACCGACCCCAGGCCGGTGAACACGTCCGGGTGGTCGCGGCACGCGGCGGCCACCGTCTCGTTCGGGACCCGGGGCCGCCCGGTGGCCGTCTCGGCGTCCCAGGCCAGCAGGACCGCCTGCACGTCGAGCTGGCGGTACGTGGCCGCCAGCTCGTCAAGCGTCGCCCGCTGCGCGGGCGAGCGGAAGTAGGCCTCGGCCGCCTCCACGTAGCCCGCCATGCTGCCGTCGAGCCAGTCCGGCGTGGGCAGGTGCACATGGAAGTCAATCGCGCGCGGGGCCATCGCCCCACCGTACCGCCGCCGGTCAGGCCGCCCCTGGCGGCCCGGCCTGGACGCGGCGCCTGACCTCGGCCAGGCCCTCGGCACCGCGCGGGATGGTCCACCAGCTCTCCACCCACCAGGTCGCCCCGGCCTCCGCCCACGAGGCCGGATCGGCCGGGCTGAGCTGGATGAACTCCCCGGTGCTGTCCGCCTCAAGGACGACGTCGTACGGAGCGCCGCCGAGCCCGAGCGCGTCCCGGCGCCGCCGCACCAGGCTCACCAGCCGGGCCAGCTCGTCCGGATCGCGTACGCCCCGCTGGCCGTCGGCCTCGATGACCCCAGGCAGCAGCCCCTCCCAGCGCGCGGCCCGGTCCAGCGACGGCTGGCGGTCCCGGTCCGCGACGTAGGCCCCGACCATCCACACCGGCGGGTGCGGCCGCTGCACCGGCGGATCGGGCAGCAGGAAGTCGGTCGGCTGGGCCGAGTAATACGTACCCTGGTAGCCGAACGGCTGGCCTTGCATCAGCCCGGCGTAGATGGCCAGGCACTCGTCGAGCTTCTGAGCCCGGACGCGGCGGCCCTCGTCGGGCTCGAACGCGGTCCAGCCGTCGTGCACGGCGCCCAGCCCCGCGCTCAGCACCACCCGGCCGCCGCTGAGCCGGTCCACGGTGCCGACCGCCGAGGCCAGGTCCCATGGCCTCCACCGGGCCACCGGGGAGAGCATCGTGCCCAGCCTGATCCGCTCGGTCACCATGCTCGCCGCGGCGAGCGTCGCCCAGGCGTAGACGCCGAACACGGGTTCCCAGGTGAAGATGCCGTCCCAGCCGTGCCGTTCGCCCAGCGTCGCGATCTCCGCGAAGTCCCTGGCGTCCCCCTGGGGTACCACGAAACCGAACCTCATCGTTCAACCCTAAAGGCCCTGGCTCTCCAGGTAGCTCGCCACGACCTTCTTCGGCACCACCATGGTCCACGCGTCGATGAGCAGTTCGCGCAGCTCAGCCGCGTCCAGCACCGGCAGCCGGGCGCGCACCCAGTTGTACCGCTCGTCGCTGCGCAGCGGCATCATGAACTTGCCCGGCTCGCTGGCCACCAGCGCGGCGCGCTCCTCCTTGGGGTAGCCGAACCCCATCCGCTCCTCGTCGGGCGAGACCGAGGCGTACACGAGCCTGCCGACGCGGAACTTGACGTGGTCCCTGATCAGGTGCTCGCTGGTGCGCGGCAGCGACATCGCGATCCCGCGCACGTCGTCCAGGGTGGCCATAACCCAAACCCTAGAGCCCCAGGACGCGTTCCGCGTTGGCGTGGAAGACCAGGTCCAGCACGGACTGGTCGTAGCCGAGCTCGTCCCACTCCCGCAGGATCCGCTCGTACGGCAGGCTGGGGTGGTCGCTGCCGAACATCATCTTCTCCCGCAGCCTGCCCCTGATGTCGGTGCGCAGCGAGGGCGGGAAGTACTTGGGCGCCCAGCCGGACAGCTCCCAGTACACGTTGCCCTTGTGCAGCGCGACCGCGGTCATCTCGTCGGTCCACGGCCAGCCGGGGTGGGCCGCGATGATGGTCAGCGCCGGGAAGCGCGCGGCCAGGTTGTCGATCGCCAGCGGCCGGGCGTGCTCGAGCCGGGCGCCCAGCCCGCCCGGGAGCCCTGCGCCCATCCCGGTCGTCCCCACGTCGATCATCACCGGCACGTTCAGCCCGGCGATGGTCTCGAACAGCGGGTTCAGGGCCGCTCGTCGACCCTCCAGGGACAGCGACTGGCCCGGCCGCAGCACCAGGCAGGCGCACATCCGCTCGCCGAGCACCGGATCGGGGTAGGACACGCAGGCCACGTTGAGCACGGCCGGGTGGGCCAGGATGAGGTTCTCCACCTCCTCGGCGCTGATCTTCTCGCCGCCCCGGTTGATGAGGTCCTTGACCCGGCCCTCGACGACGTAGTTGCCGGACGGCGTCTTCCTGAGCAGGTCGCCGGAGCGGTAGAAGCCGTCGGGGGTGAACGCCCGGGCGTTGTGCTCGGGGGAGCGGAAGTAGCCGCGCAGCGTGTACGGGCCGCGGACGATCAGCTCGCCCGGCTCGCCTTCGGGCACCACGTCCCCGTCCTCGTCCACCAGGAAGACCTCGTCGTCCGGCGAGGCCGGGCGGCCGCAGGTCTCGCGGCGCACGTCGGGCGGGTCGGACGACCGGACGAACATGATCAGGCCCTCGGCCATGCCGAAGTTCTCCTGGATGAAGCAGCCGGGCAGGGCGCGTTCGGCCCGCAGCCGGACCTCGGGCTGCAGCCGCTGGCCGCCGCTCTGGATGACCCGCAGCGAGGACAGGTCGTACTCGGTGACCGCCGGGTCGTCGATCCACCGGATCAGCAGCGCGGGCACTAGGTGGATGTGCGTCACCCGGTGCCGCTGGATCAGCTCGAAGACGTCCCGGGGACGGGTGCTCGTGCCCAGCACGACCGTCCCGCCGCTTAGCAGGAAGCCCTGCAGGCCGGGGCAGCCGAGCGGCAGGTTGTGCTCGATCGGCAGCACGTCGAGCAGCACGTCGCCCTCGGCGATCTCGCAGGCCGCGGCGGCGATCTTCGAGTTGTACAGGTAGTCGTCGTGCGAGCGGGGGATGAGCTTCGGGATCCCGGTCGTGCCGCCGGAGAGCAGGAACAGCGCCGGGTCGGCCGGGTCGATGCTGATCTCGCTCAGCGCCTGGGCATCAGCCCTTGGCTCGCGTTCCAGCAGGTCCTCCAGGGACAGGAACCGCGGGCCGAGCGCGGCGGCCCGGTCCGGGGCGGCCCGCACCAGGCAGCCCTGCACCAGGCAGCGCTCGAGGGCCGGGTGGTCCGCCATGATGCCGGCCGCCATCGCGGTGAAGTCGAAGCCGCGGGCGGCCGCGGGCACGGCCAGCGCCTTGGCCCCCGATATCTTGGCGAACTGGGTGATCTCCCGCCTGCGGTGCCCCGGCAGCGCGAGCACCGGCGCGGCCCCGATCCGCTGCAGCGCGAAGTAGAGGTACGCGAACATCGCCGTGTTCGGCAGCTGGACGATGATCCGGTCCAGCGGCCCGAAGCCCAGGTCGAGCAGGACCCGGGCCAGGCGGGCCGAGCGCTCGTCCAGCTGCCGGTAGGTCACCGGGCCGTCGTCGTCCGCCAACGCCACCCGGTCGGCGTACTTGGCCAGCGCGCCGGTGAACCCCTCGAAGAGCGGCCGGCCCGCCCAGTAGCCGCGCTCGCGGTAGCGGGCGGCGAACTCGGCCGGGAACGGCGTGACCCCATCGAGCATGCGCGTGATCCCCTTACCTGGTGGCCTTCGGGGCCTTCGGGGCCTTCGGGTCCGAGCCCGCGCGGAGGGCGGACAGGCCGGCGGCGAGCGCCATGAATGCCATCGAGGCGTAGAAGGCGGCGTGCAGGCCGGAGGTGAACGCGTCGGCGAGCGTTCCGTGCAGGGAGGTGCTGCCGACGAAGATGGCGAAGGCCAGGCCGCGGGAAATCGAGCGGGAGGCGATCAGGATGGCCACCGCGAAGGAAAACACCATGCCGATATTCGCGAACGTCCGCAGCATGCCCGAGGCGATGCCGTACGCCTCGGGCGGGGCCGCCTTCATGACCGCCGAGCTGTTGGCTGGGAAGAAGAAGCCCGCCCCGATGCCGTTGATGACGCTGGCCAGCACGACCACCCACAGGCCGGTCTCGTTGCTGAGCTGGGCGTAAATGGCCAGCGCGACGACCTGGATGGCCAGCCCCGCGGTAGCGGGCAGCACCGGCGAGCGCCGGTCGGCGAGCCGTCCCGCGTACGGCCCGGACACCGCACCGAGTACGTAGCCAGGGACGAGCAGCAGCGAGGCGTGGATGGGGGACAGGCCCCGCGGTCCTTGCAGGTACATGATCAGAAGGAAGAGCACGGCGAAGCTGGCCAGGCCCTGGAACAGCGAGGCAAGCAGGGACGCCGCCATGGTCGGCACCCGGAAGATGGACAGCGGCAGCATGGGCTCGGGCTGGTGCCGCTCGATGAGGACGAAGACGCCGATGAGCGCGAGCCCGGCGATCAGGTAACCGGCCACCGCGGCGTCGAACGAGGTGGTGGCCAGCCTGGTCATCGCCCACAGCACGCCGAACAGGCCCAGGCCGAGGGTGATCATGCCGGGCAGGTCCAGGCGCCGGCGGGTCCGTTCGGCGCGGTCGTGCAGCACCCGGATGGCGACCGCGAGCGCGGCCACGCCCACGGGCACGTTGATCAGGAAGATCCACCGCCAGGAGACATAGGTGACGATCAGCCCGCCGAGCACGATGCCGATGACCGCGCCCATAGTCCAGCCGACCGAGGTGAACCCGTAGGCCCGGCCGCGCCGCTCGCGCGGGTACAGGTCGGCGATCACCGCGCCGCTGTTGGCCATGATGAACGCCCCGCCGATTCCCTGCACGACGCGGAACGCGATGATCGACGCCTCGTTCCAGGCCAGCCCGCAGGCGAGCGAGCCGAGCACGAAGACGGCGAAGCCCATCTCGTACATCCGGACCCGGCCGAACATGTCGCCGAGCCGGCCCACCTGGGTGGCGAGCAGCGTGATGACGAGCAGGAAGCTGATGATGACCCAGACGACCGCGGACAGGGCCACGTGCAGGCCGCGCTGGATCTCCGGCAGGGCCAGCACGACGATAGTGGTGTCCACCGCCGTCATCAGCACGCCGGTCATGATGACGGCCATGGCGACATTGGTGCGCTGCGGCGCCTGGGCCTGGCCATGACCTGGCGGCACTGACGGCCGGGTTACCCGGGGGACGGACACGCGGCTAGCTTAACTTGCCCTTGTATCTCGCTTAACAGACAAGGACTACGCTAGAGAATGGCACTCCGGGTGAAGGGGGCGCTCCCTTTGGCGAGGGATGAGAATTGCGTCGGCACCGTCGGCGTCCTGTCCGTCGCCACGCGAGGCAGCGCCGGGCCCGGTGAGGTGCTCATCAAGATCCGCGGCGGCTCCGAGGCCTTTCTGGCCTGGTCGGATAGGCCGCTGCCCAGGGGGGCGACCGTCCTTGTCATAGAGTCGCGCGGAGCGCGGGCGGTCGACGTCATCGAGTGGGAAGACGCACTCGGCGAAAGTCCGCGCGTTCCGGGGTTAGTTCTTTTAGGAGATGAACGACGATGTTCGGTTACCGTGTTCCGGCACCCGACGAGGCCATGCTGATTTCCGGGCGAGGGGGCGCCCCGCAAGGCGCGCCGTTCCGGGTGGTGATCGGCCACGGCGCCTTCGTCACGCCCGTGTTCCGTAAGGTCAGGTACCTCACCCTGTCCATGCAGGAGGCCGAGGTCGCGGAGACCTGCGTGACCAAGCAGGGGATCTCGCTGAACGTGCGCTCGGTGATCGCGTTCAAGGTCGGCAACGACCAGGAATCGATCATCAACGCCGGGCAGCGCTTCCTGTCCGACCAGGACCAGATGTCGATACTGACCGGGCGGATCTTCGCCGGCCACCTGCGCTCGATCATCGGCTCGATGACCGTCGAGGAACTCGTCACCGAGCGGCAGAAGCTGGCCACCGAGGTACTCGACGGCTCGAAGACCGAGATGGCCAGGATCGGGCTGATAGTGGACTCGCTGCAGATCCAGTCGATCGACGACATGGGCGCCGGCTACATCGCCGCGATGGCCGCGCCGAACAACGCCGCCATCCAGCGGCAGGCCAAGATCGCGCAGGCGGCGGCGGACCAGGCGGCGGCGGAGGCGCAGCAGGCGTCGGCGCGCAAGCAGGCCGAGTTCGCCAGGGAAACCTCCGTCGTCCAGGCCCAGTACAAGGCCGAGATCGACAGGGCGCAGGCCGAGGCGGCCCAGGCGGGCCCGCTGGCGCAGGCGAATGCGCAGCGGGCGGTGATCAACGCGCAGGCCGAGCTGGCTCAGCAGCAGGCCCAGCTGCGGCAGCAGCAGCTGGTGTCCGAGGTGGTCAAGCCGGCCGAGGCCGAGGCCGAACGGATCAGGATCCTCGCCCTGGCCGACGCCGAGCGCACCCGCATCCAGGCCGAGGCGGCCGCGTCCAACAACCGCGTCGCGCTCGACCAGCTGCTCATCAACCAGCTGCCGCTGATCGTCAAGGAGGCCGCGGCCGGGCTGGCCGGGGCCAACGTGAGCGTGCTCAACGGCGCCGACGGCCTCGGCGAGATCGCCGCCGGGCTGGTCAGCCAGGGCCTGACCATCCTCGATTCTGTCCGCAAGGGGATGCCCGTGCAGCCGCAGACCAGCGGCGATAACGGGCGCGTGGTGAGCGGCCAGGTGGTGCCGGACAGTCCTGCCGGTACCGCCCGCGGCTAGCCGCGCCCGCCGGGCGGCCCGGGCGCCCCGGGCCGGCCTGCGGAAATCTGTTGATTTGCTGACGTCCTGGCAAGTGCCGCGCCAGCCGGAACACCTCTGGTTAGGCTCGCACTCGTGGCAGCGATAACGGCCGTCCATGCCCAGGCGGAGGAAAAGGAGCCAGCGCCGCCAGCTGGCGATCGCCGCACGATGGCGCTGGCCGCCGCGTACTACCTGCTGGCGGCGCTGGCGGTCACGCTCCTGCTGTGGCGGGATCCGGCCACCAGGACGGTGAACGGCAACCCCAACGACGCCGACCAGATCGCCTGGTTCTTCCGGTACGACGCCACCGCGATCGTGCACGGGCGGCTGCCGGCGCTGGTGACCACCGCGATGAACGCCCCGCAGGGCGTGAGCGTCATGTGGAACACGTTCATGCTGCTGCCCGGGGCGCTGCTGGCCCCGGTGACGCTGCTGCTCGGGCCGCAGACCGCGCTCACGGCGTTCATGACGGCCGGGTTCGCCGGGTCCGCGCTGGCCATGTTCGCCGTATTGCGGCGCTGGGACGTCAGCGTGGCCGCCGCGGCGCTCGGCGGCGCGGTCTACGGATTCTCCCCGGCGGTGCTGCACTCGGCCATCGGCCACTACGACCTGCAGTTCGCCGTGCTGCCGCCGCTGATCATCGACGCCGGCCTGCGGCTGGCGACGGGCCGGGCCAGCGCCGTGCGCGGCGGCCTCTGGCTCGGCCTGCTGGTGACGGCGCAGGTGTTCATCACCGAGGAGATCCTGGCCGTCACGGCCATCGCCGGGGTCGTTCTCGTCGCCGTGGTCGCGGCCAGCCGGCCGCGGGCGGTGGCGGGTTCGGTCCGGCGGGTGGCGGCCGGCCTGGGCGTGGCGGCGGGCGTGACGGCCGTGATCGCCGGATACCCGCTGGGGGTGCAGTTCTTCGGCCCGCTGCGCGAGCACGGCAGCCCGTTCACGACGGACTTCTTCAAGAACGACCTGTCGTCCTTCGTGGTGCCCTCGTCGTACCAGTTCTTCCACACCGCGGGCAGCGCGGCCGCCGCCGCGCGGTATCAGGGGCAGCTGCCCGAGTATCTCGGCTACCTGGGCTGGCCGCTGATCATCGTGCTCGTGCTGGCCGCGATCGCCGGCTGGCGGCGGCTGCCGGTACGGGCCACCGCGGTCGCCTGCCTGGTCCTCGGGGTGTTCTCCCTCGGCGGCACCCTGCTGTTCGCCGGGCACGGGCACCCCGCGATCAAGCTGCCCTGGTACTGGCTGCAGAGCCTGCCGCTGCTCAGCGCGGCCCTGCCGGACCGGTTCTCCCTCGTCGCGGACGGCGCGGCCGCCGCGCTGCTGGCCTTCGCCGCGGACGCGGCCATCCCGGTCGTCGCCGCCTTCGCCGCCTTCGCCGCCCGCCGGCGACCGCGGCTGGCGTCCGGCTGGCTGGCGTCCGGCTGGCGCCCGGCCGCGGTGGTGATGGCCGGCGCGGCCCTGGCCGTCCTGCCCATCGCGCCGAAGCCGCTGCCCGTCGCCGCGGCGACGCCGGTGCCGCCCGGCTGGTCGGCGGCGTTCGCCGCGCTGCGGCTGCCCGCCTCGGCCAGCGTGCTGGTGGTGCCGCTCCCGATGTCCACCTTCACCGAGCCGCTGCGCTGGCAGGCCGACACCGGCCAGCCGGGCTCGCTGGCCGGCGGGTATTTCATGGGCCCGGCCTCGAACGGGCGCGCGTACATCGACGGGAACGGCACGCCCGCCGCGGGCCTGTACCTGAACGCCATGTGGACCTTCTCGCAGCAGGGCCTGCCCAGGGCGCTGGCGGCCGCCCTCCCGCCGAACGCCCTCCCGGGGGCGCACGGCTACGTGCATGTCAAGGGCGTGACCGACACGAAGATGCGGGCGCAGATCAGGGCCTGGCGGGTATCCGCCGTGGTCGCGGTGGCCAGGCCGGGCTCACGGCTGGGCCGTTACCTCACCGTCCTGCTCGGGCCGCCCGCCGTGGTGACGGGTGATGTGCTCGCCTGGCGGACGCCGGCCGCCGTCCTCAGAGCCAATTCATAGCCTGGTCTCGGATTCATAACGAGGGCAGAGGTCGTTCCGCGCCTGCGCAGAGCCGCGCCGGGCAGTGTGGTCAGTGAAGCAGAAAGGCCACCTGAGAGGAGTTTGACGATGACCACCATGCTCTGGATAAACGTGCTGCTGGCTATCCCGTTCATCGCGCTGTGGGCCGGCATCCCCATGTGGCTCGTGCTGCGCCGCCCGGACAGCAAGCCGCGGCTGGCCGCGACGCCCGCCGTCCGGATGGTGCCCGCGGTGCGTCACGAGGACGCCGGCTACCGCCGCGTCGCCTGATGACGGCGGGGCGTCCCCCGCGCGGACACGTGCAGATCGGCAGCCTCACCGGGTGATCCGGTGACCGCGGGCCGGAGGGTCAAGGGGCCTTCCGGCCCGCAGTGCTGTGGTGTGAGAGGCTGCCGGGATGCTGGCGTTGAGCATCGCGTGCACGGTGGCCGCGGCCGCCTGGGCGTACCTGGTCGCCGGGCACGGCGGCTACTGGCGGACCAGCGAGTGGCTGCCGCCCGTCACCGGTGAGCCGGATGCGTGGCCGGACGTGGTGGCGGTCGTCCCGGCCAGGAACGAGGCCGAGATGCTGCCGGCCACGCTGCCCGCGCTGCTCGGGCAGGACTATCCCGGGGCGCTGTCCGTCATCGTGGTGGATGACGGCAGCTCCGACGGCACCGGCGAGGTCGCCGCGCGGATCGCCCGCGGGTCGGCCCGGCCGCTGCGCGTGATCTCAGGCGCCCCGCCGCCGGAGCCGGACGCGGGCGCCGGCCGCTGGGCGGGCAAGGTGTGGGCCATGGCCCAGGGACTCCGCGCGGCCGGACCAAGCGGCTACGTGCTCTTCACCGACGCCGACATCGCCTGCGAGGCGCGCACGCTGCGCCGCCTGGTCGCGGCGGCGGAGGGGGACGACCGGGACCTGGTCTCGCAGATGGCCCTGCTGCGGGCGGCGACCGGCTGGGAGCGCGTCGTGGTCCCCGCCTTCGTGTACTTCTTCGCCCAGCTCTACCCGTTCCGGCGGGTGAACGTGCCCGGCTCGCGGACGGCCGCCGCGGCCGGCGGCTGCATGCTGGTGCGCCGCGGCGCGCTGGAGAGATCCGGCGGCCTGGCGCCGATCAGCGGCGCCCTCATCGACGACGTGGCCATGGGCCGCATGATCAAGGGCCAGCGGGGCCGCTGCTGGCTCGGGCTGACCCGGCAGGTGGTCAGCGTGCGCCCGTACCCCCGGCTCGCCAGCCTGTGGCAGATGGTGGCCAGGTCGGCGTACACCCAGCTGAACTACTCCCCGGCGCTGCTGGCCGGGACGCTCATCGGGCTGCTGTTCCTGTACGCCCTGCCGCCGGCCGGCGCGATCACCGGGCTCGTCGCGCTGCTGGCCCGCGGCCCCGGCCCGGCGGCCCCGGCGGCCGCGGCGGCCCTGGCGGCCGGCGCGGGCCTGGCCGGCTGGGCGCTCATGTCGCTGAGCTACCTGCCCATGCTGAGGCTGTACCGGCTGTCGCCGCTGCGCGCGCCCGGCCTGCCGCTGATCGCCCTGCTGTACGCGGCCATGACCGCCGACTCCGCCCGGCGGCACTACGCCGGCCGCGGCGCGGAATGGCGGGGCCGCACCAACCAGACGCGACTCCCATGATCGTGTGCCCGAAGGCTCCGGAAATGACGCCTGATGACACACGATCATGGTGACCTGCGGACGGCTTCCGTCTGGGCGGGGCCAGCGGGGATGATGGGCATGATAGATGATCCTGATAGCGATGAAGCTCTGCTGGCTCCAGGGGGACGACCCCCCTGAGCCCCCCGAAGGATGTAAGAAGGTGGACACGTGACGATCAGCGTTCAGGGCGTGGTGGCCCGCGGTAAGGGCGAGCCGGTAGAGGTGACGACGGTCCTGGTGCCCGAGCCCGGGCCGGGGGAGGCGCTCGTCACCGTGCAGGCGTGCGGGGTGTGCCACACCGACCTGCACTACAAGCAGGGCGGCATCGGCGAGGACTTCCCTTACCTGCTGGGGCACGAGGCGGCCGGCGTGGTCGACGCGGTCGGGCCGGACGTGACCGACGTGGCGCCCGGCGACTTCGTCATCCTGAACTGGCGCGCGGTCTGCGGACGCTGCCGGGCCTGCCGCCGCGGCCGGCCCTGGTACTGCTTCAACACCCACAACGCGACCCAGAAGATGACGCTGGAGGACGGCACCGAGCTGTCCCCGGCGCTGGGCATCGGCGCGTTCGTGGAGAAGACGCTGGTCGCCTCGGGCCAGTGCACCAAGGTCAACCCGGCCATCCCGGCGGCCACCGCCGGCCTGCTCGGCTGCGGCGTGATGGCGGGCATCGGCGCGGCCATCAACACCGGCGGCGTGACCCGCGGCGACAGCGTCGCGGTGATCGGCTGCGGCGGCGTGGGCGACGGCGCCGTCGCCGGCGCCTACCTGGCCGGCGCGCACACCATCATCGCGGTGGACGTGGACGACAGGAAGCTGGAGTGGGCCCGCGGTTTCGGCGCCACCCACGTGATCAACTCGCGGAACGCCAACCCGGTCGCCGGGATCCAGGAACTGACCGGCGGGTTCGGCGCGGACGTGGTGATCGAGGCCCTCGGCCGTCCGGAAACCTACAAGCAGGCCTTCTACGCCCGTGACCTGGCCGGGACGGTCGTCCTGGTCGGCGTGCCGACGCCGGAGATGCGGCTGGAACTGCCGCTGCTCGACGTGTTCGGCCGCGGCGGGGCGCTCAAGTCCTCCTGGTACGGGGACTGCCTGCCCAGCCGCGACTTCCCGATGCTGGTCGACCTGCACCTGGCCGGGCGCCTCCCGCTGGACAAGTTCGTGTCGGAGACGATCGGCCTCGGCGACGTGGAAGAGGCCTTCGCCCGGATGGGCCGCGGCGAGGTGCTGCGCAGCGTCGTGACCTTGTGAGCCGCGCCCTGTGAGCCACGCCCTGTGAACCACGCGGCCGCCGCGGACCCCGCCACTCGCATCGCGATGTGGTCGGGGCCGCGGACCGTGTCCACCGCGCTGATGCGGGCCTGGGAGAACCGGCCGGACACGGTGGTCACCGACGAGCCGCTGTACGCCTTCTACCTGGACCGCACCGGCCTCGACCACCCGGGCCGGGCCGAGGTGATCGCGAGCCAGCCCGCCGACTGGCGGGTGGTGCTGGCCCGGCTGGCCGGCCCGCTGCCGGGCGGGGCGGTGATCGGCTACGCCAAGCACATGACGCACCACCTGCTGCCCGAGGTGGACCGGGCCGCGCTGGCCCCGTTCCGGCACGCGCACCTGATCAGGGACCCGCGCGAGCTGCTCGCCTCCTACGCCCGGGTGCGGGCCGAACCCACCCTGGCCGACCTCGGCCTGGCCCAGCAGGCGGAGATCTTCGAGATGTTCGGCGGCCCGGTGGTCGACTCCCGCGACCTGCTCACCGATCCCGGGGGCGTGCTGCGCGCGCTCTGCCAGGCGCTCGGCGTGCCCTTCGACGGCCGGATGCTGGCCTGGCCGGCCGGCCCGCGGGACAGCGACGGCGTCTGGGCGCCGTACTGGTACGACAGCGTCAGGTCCTCGACCGGCTTCGCCCCCTACCACCCGCCGGCCGGGCCGCTGCCCGCCCGCCTCGAGCCCCTCGCGGACCAGTGCCTGCCGTACTTCTCCCGGCTCCACGACCACCGCATTACTAGCTAGGGCGGAGAATATGAGCGAGCCAAAGGGCCGCCGGCAGCGACTGGACTGAGGAGCGAGGGACGAGCGACGAGGGAAGGAGCTGCCTCAAGGGCGGCCCGGAGGCGAGCGAATAGGAAAGATATGCTGCAGGTCTTCGATGAGCGTAACCGCGACCTCATCGTCAGCGTGGGCGGCAAGCTCACCCACCGCGACCGGGCGGCGGTGAGCCCGTTCGACTCCGCCGTCCAGGGCGGCAACGCGGTCTGGGAGGGTCTCCGGCTGTACGACGGCAAGATCTTCCGGCTGGACGCGCACCTGGCCCGGCTGCGCGCCTCGGCCCGGGCCCTGGCGTTCGAGCAGGTCCCTTCCGACGAGGAGATGACCGGGGAGGTCCGGCGCACGCTGGACGCGAACGGCATGCGGGACGGCGTGCACATCCGGCTCACCCTCACCCGCGGGGTCAAGCTCACCTCGGGCATGGATCCCCGGCTCAACCGGGCCGGGCCGACCCTGATCGTGCTGGCCGAGTGGAAGGAGCCGGTGTACGACACGGCCGGCATCACGCTGATCACCGCGAGCGTGCGCCGCCCGGCGCCAGACTGCCTGGACCCGAAGATCCACCACAACAACCTGCTGCCGTCGATCCTGGCCAAGATCGAGGCGAACGTGGCCGGCGCCGACGACGCGGTGATGCTCGACCCCCGCGGCTTCATCGCCGAGACGAACGCCACGCACATCTTCATGGTGACCGGCGGGACGCTGGCCACGCCGACCACGGTGTCCTGCCCGGAGGGCATCACCCGGGCGGCGGTGCTCGACCTGGCCGCCGCGGCCGGGATCGGCTGCCAGGCCGGCGACTACACGCTGCCCCAGCTCTACACCGCCGAGGAGGCGTTCGTGACCGGCACCATGGGCGGCCTCGCCCCCGTCGTGTCCGTGGACGGCCGCCCCATCGGCGACGGCACCCCCGGCCCCGTCACCAAGCGCCTCACCGCCCTGTACGCCGACCTCACCGCCGCCACCGGCACCCCCGTCGTCTGAGCCCCGCCGCCGGCCGGCCCGCCGCCCGCTGGAACGCGGCCCTGACGGGCCTGAGAAACACCCGGTTACCTGATCGTTCCGTCTTCTAGTTCCAGGACGGAATCGGCGATGCCGATGAGGTTCGGGTCGTGCGTGGCGACCAGCGCGGTGACGCCCTCGGACTGCACGACCGTGCGGAGCAGCCGCATGATCTGCTTCCCGGTCTCGGAGTCGAGCTGGCCGGTGGGCTCGTCGGCCAGCAGCACCTGCGGGCTCCCGGCCAGCGCCCGGGCGATCGCCACCCGCTGCTGCTGGCCGCCGGACAGCTCGCCGGGCCGCTGCCTAGCGTGCTCGCCGAGGCCGACGATGTCCAGCATGAGCCGGACCCGCTCCTCCCGTTCCTTCGGGGCCATCCCGGCGATCCGCAGCGGGACCCCGACGTTCTCCGCCGCCGACAAGATCGGGATGAGGCCGAACGACTGGAAGATGAACGCCACCGACGTCCGCCGGAGCCGCATCCGCTCGTGTTCGGACATCGCGGTCACGTCGCGGTCGGCGACCCGCACCCGGCCGCTGTCCGGCAGGTCGAGGCCGCCGACGATGTTGAGCAGCGTGGTCTTCCCCGACCCCGAACGGCCCCGCAAGGCCACCAGCTGGCCGGCCCGGACGGTGAAGGTGACGCCGCGCAGCGCCTGGGTGGCGGTGCGCCCGCTGCCGAAGGTCCGCCTCACCTCGCCGACGGCCACCATGTCGCCGGCCAGCACCGGGCTGGGGGCGCTCACGCGGGATCCCGCCGGTCCGGCCAGACGCCGATATGGTCGGGTTCGGCCTCCAGCCGCACCAGGTCGCGCATGCCCAGCGGCTCGGTCATCTCCCTGGGCAGCTGCAGGCGGCCGGCCCGGTCAAGCACGGCGTACTCCACCGCGTGCTGCGCCACCTCGCCGTCCTCGCCGGCCCGCACGTGCCGGTGCGTCTCGGTGCTGGTCCGGCCGTCCCTGATCGCGACGACCCGGCGCACCACCGAGGACACCGCCGGGTCGTGGGTGACGATCAGCACGGTCACGCCGAGCTCCGCGTTCGCCTTCTGTAGCGAGTCGAACACCTCGGCCGCGGTGGCCGTGTCGAGCTCGCCGGTGGGCTCGTCGGCGAGCAGCACCTTCGGCTCGTTGACCAGCGCCACCGCGATGGCCGCCCGCTGCTGCTCGCCGCCGGACAGCTGGTCGGGCCTGCGGTGCAGGCAGTCACCCAGGCCCAGCAGGTCGAGCAGTTCGGCCGAACGGGCCCGGCGACGGCCCGCCCGCCCGCCGGCCAGCCGCATCGGCAGCTCCACGTTCTGCTGCGCGGTCAGGTAGGGCAGCAGGTTGCGCGCGGTCTGCTGCCAGACGAAGCCGACCACCCGCCGCCGGTAGGTCAGCCGCTGCCGCGCGCTCATCGCCGCCAGGTCGTTGCCCGCCACCCGGACCGAGCCCGCGGTGGGCGTGTCCAGCCCGGCCAGGATGTTCATCAGGGTGGACTTGCCGCTGCCCGACGCCCCCACCAGCGCGACGATCTCGCTCTCGGCCACCAGCAGGTCGAGCCCCTGCAGGGCCTGCACCTCGATCCCGCCCGGGGCGACGTAGATGCGGACCAGGCGGTCGCACACGATCAGCGACCCGGCGCCGAAGTCACGGTGCTGCCGGGCCGACTCCGCGCCCAGGTCCGCGATGCTGGTGGCCATCTCACTCACTCCTTACCCCCTAGTGTGCCCGGAGCATGCCGGTCACGCCACGTCGGCGCAGCGCCCAGGCCTCCGCCACCAGCGCGCCCAGGGCCAGCACGCCGATGATGACTGCGGGCAGCCCGACGGCGAGCGCATCCGGCTCGAACTGGACCGGGGCGCTGGTCCCGGTGAACGCGGACAGGTCGATGGACGAGCCGATCACCGGGGGCAGCGCCGCCGCGCAGACGGCCCCGGCCACGATCGCGGCGATCACGGCCGGCATGGCTTCGGCCAGCACCAGCCCGGCGGCCCGCTCGTGGCCCATGACGGTCAGCCGGGCCAGGGTCAGCTCGCGTTCGGCCGACCCGAGCGCCAGGCCGAGGATCAAGATGAACAGGCCGAACGCGGCGGCGGCGACGATGGTGAGCACGATGATGAGCGCCGCGCCGTGCTGCAGCGGCGAACCGGCCAGCGAGGCGACCACGGCGCTGCGGAAGGTGACGACGCTGCCGGGGTACGCCTTGGCGGCCACGGCCGTCAGCCGGGCGTGGTCGATCGCCGGGCCGCTGACCAGGATCATGTTGGGCGCGGGGACGCCGAGCGCGCCGGGCAGGGTCTCCAGCGGCATGATCACGAAGGCCCCGCCGCCCGGCTGGGCGGGGGTGCCGCTCAGGACGCCCGCGACCCGCACCTGGAACGGTCCCATCTGGTACAGCGAGGTCAGCTGGACGGCCCCGCCGCCGAGGTACGCGGCGGCGGACGGCGAGGCGAGCACCGGCACCACGGTGCCGAAGGACACCGTCCCGCCGACCTTGGTGCCGATCGCGGCGACCGGGAAGGCGGGGAACGGCGTGCCGGCCACCATGGCCGCGTAGCTGCGGGGGTCCACCGCGGCCACTGCGATGGACTGGCCGTACGGCGTGACCCAGTTCGTGTTCCAGACCGCGGTGGTGTCCCGCACGCCGGGGACCGAGCCGATCGCCTTCACCGCGGCGGTAGTGACCGGGCCGGACGACGGACCGCCCTGGATCAGCACGTCCGCTCCGGTGGTCTGCCAGGAGGCCGCGGTCTCGCCGCGGGTGACGCCCTGGCTGACCATGCCGGCGAAGGTGGCCAGGCTGAGCGCGAGCACCAGCGCGAACGCGGGCAGCACCCCGGTCAGCGAGGACCTGGCGGCCTGGGACAGCGCGACGAAGCCGGTGGCGCCGGCGCCGCGGGCGGACACGGCGAGCAGGCCGCGGACGGCCAGCGGGTACAGCCGCAGCGTGATGAGCACGACCGGGATGGCCACGAGCACCGGCGCCAGGGTGAGGTACAGGTCGATCCCGCCGGCGGCGGGCACGCCCTGGTCGTGCAGGACGATCAGGCCGGTCACCGAGGCGGCGATCGCGGTGACCTCCGCGACTGGGCGGCGCCAGGCCACCCGGGGGCGCCTGGCCTCGGCGGTGGTGATCCGGGCCGGGTTACTGGCCGGGGCGGGCCTGCGGTAGAGCCACACCGCGATCAGCGGCGGGCCGCCCAGCGCGGCGATGATCGCGATCGCGGCCAGTGACCAGCCCGGCACCGAGGAGACGGAACCGCCGGGGATCAGCACGATGGCCAGGGCCGCGCCGATCAGCATCCCCGGCCCGGCCGCGATCAGCGCGGCGCGCAGCATCAGCGCCGCCACCTGGCGCAGCGAGCCGCCCCGGGCGCGCAGCATGGTCAGCTCGCCGTCCCGGCGCGCGACGATCATCCGGGCCGCGAGCAAGATCACCGCCGCGCCGACCACGACCAGGCTCACGAACAGCAGCAGCAGCACCGTGGCGATGGCCGCCTGGGTGGCCAGGAATCCCGACAGCTGCGGGAGCAGCGGTGACTCGGCCGCGAGCGAGTTCGCGCCGCCCTGCAGCGCCCCGCGGAGCGTGGGGGTGCTGGTGGTGGCGTGGTTCAGGGCGTTGTAAAGTCCCTGCGCCTGGTCGGCGTTCACCCCGCCGACGGCGAGCGGGAACTCCCACCCGAGCTCCAGGCCGGGTCCGCCGAACGTGTCCTGGATCGCGGTCAGCTGATCGGGGTTCGCGATGACGCCGCCCAGCCAGTACGGCAGTCCCACGAGCCGCGATGGGGTCACCAGGGACGGCACGGCCACCGTCGAGTCCTGCGTCCAGAAGGTCGAGCCGGCGCCGCGCTCCCTGATGATCGCCGTGACGTACAGCGTGGCCGAGCTGGACGGGGTCGCCAGCGTCAGGCGGCTGCCCGGGTGGAGCCCGAAGCGCGCCGCGGTCTGCGTGCTGGCCGCCACCGCCACCGAACCCCGCGGGGCCGATGCGCTGCTGAACGTGCCCGCCACCAGCTGCGCGTGGCTGGCGAACGGATCGCGGTAGCTGACCTCCATCTTGGGCGGCGCGGCGGCCTGCGCGCTGGCCGCCGCGCCGGCGGTGATGAGGAGCGGGTTGGTGGTCAGGCTGGCCCAGTCGCCGCCGGCCAGCGGCAGCGGTATCGCCGCGAAGCCGCCGGCCATCTCGCCGGTCGACGCAGCCAAGTCGGTGCTCTCCAGGTTCTGGTTCGGGCCCCCGGTGGGCGAGGGTCCGGAATCGTGCACCGACTGGGTGAAATCTCCCCAGCTCCCGCTGACCTGGACCGTCTTGGTGGTGCTGGGCAGGCCGGCCAGCGTCTGCTGCAGCGCCTCGGTCCTGGTGTGCAGGCTGAGCGCGGGCCCGGCCATCGCGGCGAACACGCAGCCGCCGGCCAGCAGGGCCAGCGCGAGCGTGCTGCCGGCCGCCGAGCCCAGCGTCCGGCGCAGGCCGGGGAGTCCGACGTTCACACTGCCTCCGCGGCGCGCAGGGCGGCGGCGGCGTCCGGGCGCCGCGCGATGGTGAGGGCCGCCGCCAGCACCGGCAGCACGGCGACCGCCAGGGCCAGCGAGAGCGTCTGGGACCAGCCGAACTCGATGAGCACCGGCGGGACCGGCGCGGTCGCCGCCGTCGACAAGGTGATGGCGGGCACGAGCAGCTCGGCCAGCACCACGCCGAGCACCAGGCCGGCCAGCGCGGACGGCACGCTCAGCATGAGCTTCTCCAGGCAGAGCTGCCTGGCGGCCGCGGGCGGCGGCACGCCCAGGGCGGCGAGCAGGGCGCTCTCCGCGCGCCGCTGGCGCACGCCGGCCGCGATGCTGACGCAGAAGCCGGTGATGGCCAGCACCGCGGCGGCGACGGCGACGGCCAGCAGGGCCTGCTGCGGGACGGTCGAGAGCGGGTTGCCAAGCAGCGCGGCGGCCGTCCCGCCCGCGCTCGTGATGGCGGAGCCAGGCGGCAGGCTGGCGGCCAGCCCCGGCGGGACGCCGGGCGGGGTCCCCGACGTCCCCAGCCACCATTGCGTCGCCTCCGCGGGGGCCAGCGCCTGGGCGTTCAGGATGCCTTGCAGGGTGCCCAGGTCGACGACCAGCGCGCCGCCGCTGCCCGACACGGTGGGAAACGTCGCCACCGCGGCGACGATCTTCACGCTGAGGGTTGCGCCGTTGATGTCGGTCTGCACCGTGGATCCCACGCTCGCGCTGTTCGCGGCCAGGAAGTTCCGGGTGGCGAGACCGGGAATGACCGCGGTGGGGCTGGCCGGGGCCAGCTGCAGCTGCCCGTCGACTGTGCTGGGTGCCGCCCCGGGAAGACCGCTGGCCGCCAGCCCGTAACCCGGGCTGAACGTCACCGCCAGCGCGCCGGCCCCCGGCAGCGCGGCGGCGGAGGATACGGCGGGCAAGCCCGATGGGCCGGCCGTGCCGTGGGTCTGGCGCGCACTGGAGAGTTCGAAGGACGAGGCGACGGGCAGCCAGCCATGCAGGGCCGCGCCGGGTACCTGGGCCGTCCCCGCGCCGCCGGAGACGCCGTCCAGGGTGAACACGGCCGGCCCGCGGGGGCTGGTCGCGGGCAGCGTGTACACCAGGCTGACCGCGATCAGCCGCAGCGGGTAGATGGCGCCGCCGGCCCCGCGGCCGAGGCTGGCGGTCAGGGCATGATCCCGGCCGTCAGCGGGCAGCGCGCCCGCGTCCAGTGCGTAGACGTTGCTGTCGGCGTCCTCGACCGAGACGCTTACCGTGGCCGGGGATAGTCCCAGTGACGCGGGGCCGAGCCGCGCGGTGAGGCGGAAGCTGGTCGCCCCGCCGGGCAGGGCGGCTCCCGGCGGCGGCCCGGCGGGCACGATCGTGCCGAACAGCCTGGCCGCGGGCAGCGCCGACTGGTCGGCGCGGAGCCGGGTCACGCTCGCGGCCTGCTTCGCGTCGATCGCGAGCGTCACCGCGTTGGTGGCCGTCTGGGGGAAGGCGGCGACCGGCATGGCGTGCCGCACGCCGGGTGTCCGGGCCAGGGCGGCGGCCTGGGCCGGCGAGAGCGTCTCGCTGGCCTGGACGCGCACGTCGGCCCCGGCGCTGAACGCGGCCTGGTCCTGGTCGGAGCGCGTCCAGCTCTGGCGCTGGGACAGCGCCAGCGTTGCCGTCGCCACGGCCAGCACGATCAGCAGCGCCGCGCCGCCCTGCCGGATCGGCTGGCGGCTGATCTGCCAGCTGGCCAGGGCCGCGGTCAGCCGCCGCCCGCGGGCCGCCAGCCGGTCGGCGGCCTTGCCCCCGGCCGGCAGCAGGCGCAGCGCGAGGACGGTCCCGCCGGCCAGCGCCAGCGCCGGGGCGACCACGAACACCGGGTTGACGCCGAAGTTGCCGTTCGCGCCGGCCGACACCGCCGTGTAGTGCCGAAGCTGCCAGCCCGCGACCACCGCGAGCAGGATCAGCGCCAGGTCGGCGCCCGCCCGGGTGACCCCGGAGATGGCGGCCTGCCGGCCCCGGCGCGCCCGGGCCGTGCCCGGGGTCACCGTGCTGATCGCGGGCACCACCATGATCACCAGTGCGCCGGCGCCGACCGCCGCGGCGGTCGGCCAGGCGTCACCCAGCGGCGCCGGGCCCGTCCCGGCGAACATCCGGGCGATCAGGACGCCGGCCACCGCGCCGGCCGCCGCGGCGAGCAGGCACAGCGGTACGGCTTCGGCCACGGTCATCCTGACCAGCTGCCAGCGGGTGGCGCCGCGGGCCGTCAGCATCGCGGCCTCGCCTTCCCGCTGGCCCGCCAGCAGCCGCGCCACCGCGAGCAGGGCCGCGGCGGCGAGCAGGAACAGCAGCACGGCGCAGATGGCCAGCAGCGACCGGGCCAGGTCCAGGTTGCTCGCGGTCCCGTCGAGCACCGCGGGCAGGCTGGTGGTGAGCGTCAGGTCAGGAAGCAGCTCGGCGTCCGCCACCGCGCTGCGCAGCCCGACGACGTTGGCCGCGACGGTCCTGAGCTGGTCGGCGGGAACCTTCGCGGTTTCCGGCAGCGCCAGCCAGGATCCCCCGTCGACGGCCAGCGGCCCGGCGAAGGCCGACGCCTGCACCGCCAGCGGACCGTAGGTGGTGAAGCCGCTGACCGTGGTCGAGCCGGACAGCGCGACCTCGTTCAGGCCCCAGTACTGCGACGACACCTGCCGGGGCCGGTAGAGGCCGGTGACGACGAACCGGACCGGGCGTTGCGATATCCGGTCGCGCAGCTGCAGCGTGTCGCCCACGGTCACGTGCAGCAGCGCCGCGGCCGTGGCCGGCAAGGCCGCCGGAACGGGCTGCCCGCCGGCCGGCCCG
Organism: uncultured Actinomycetes bacterium; assembly: GCA_963722275.1. Lineage (GTDB taxonomy): Bacteria > Actinomycetota > Actinomycetes > Streptosporangiales > Streptosporangiaceae > Palsa-504. The sequence continues at coordinate 158,144 of CAVRMX010000017.1, forward strand.
CCGGGCCAGCGGCCGGATAGCAGGACCGCGTGGGCGGTGAGGCCGCCGAGCTGGGCGGCCTCGACGATCTGGATGTTGCTGGTGCCGCCCGGCTGAGCGGGCCGTGCGCCGGCCACGAAGCCGAACGGATCAGACCACTTGGCCTGGTAGAAGGCGAACGGCGTGCGGTCGAGGGCCGAGGAGATCTTGACCGGCAGGATGGCGTTGTACTGAGCGGCCTGGCCGGCGTCGACGCTGCCGACGATGGCCATCGCCGTCCCGCTGGCGGTGCTCAGGTTGTGGCGGACGGCGCGGGGCAGGGCCTGGCTGCTGAAGACGGCGAGCGCGGTGGCCAGGGCCGCGGCCACCGCGATGGTGAGTAGCGCCGCGATGATCACCAGCCGGTGAGCGTTCATCCGCGGCAACGTCAATGAACCCCGCGTCAGCGATCCCCGTGCGAAACCCATCAGGAACTGAGCCTACGATCCGGTCAGACTGATAAAAAAGGTGCGTGCGCGACCTGGTACCCGTCTGTAACCGGGCCGGGACCGGGGCGCGTTACCGTGTCCGGCTAACCAAAGGGGGCTGACCGGTGTCGGTCATCGTCATCACCGGGGCCGCGGGCCTGGTCGGGTCCATGCTGCGGCCGAGGCTGGCCCGGCCAGGACGGACGCTGCGGGTGCTGGACATCGCCCCGCTCACGGCCGGGCCGGGCGAGGAGGCGATCCAGGCCTCGGTGACCGACATGGACGCCATGACGGCCGCCTGCCAGGGGGCGGACGCCGTCATCCACCTGGCCGGGATCCCGGGCGAGGCGTCCTGGCCGCGCATTCTCGACCTGAACATCAACGGCAGCTACGTGATGTTCGAGGCGGCCCGGCGGGCCGGGACGCCGCGGGTGATCTTCGCCTCGTCCAACCACGCGGTGGGCTTCACGCCCCGTTCGGCCTTCCCGGTGCCCGACTACGCCTTCCCCGCGCCGGACACCAACTACGGCGTCTCCAAGGCGACCGTCGAGGCGCTGGCCGCGATGTACCACCACCGGTACGGCCTGGACGCGATCTGCCTGCGGATCCTGTCCTGCTTCCCGCGCCCGAAGAACGTGCGGATGCTGTCCACCTGGCTGTCGCCCGACGACGCGGGCCGGCTCTTCGAGGCCTGCCTGACCGCCGAGCGGCCCGGGTTCCGGGTCGCCTTCGGGGTGTCCGCCAACACCCGCGGCGGCTGGGTCTCGCTGGCCGAGGCGAGGGCGCTCGGCTACCAGCCTGCGGACGACGCCGAGGTCTTCGCCGCCGAGATCATCGCCGCCCGCGGCGAGCCGGACCCGGACGACCCGGTGCTCCGCTACCTGGGCGGCGAGTTCACCCTGCCCGATGACCAGGTGCCCCAGGCCTAGCCGGGGACGTCCGCACCGATTTGTCTGCAGTTTCGGGTGCTATGACCCCCGGAACTGCAGACAAAGCGAGAATGCCCCGCTCAGCCGGCGGCGCCGCCCGCCCGGTACTCGTCCCAGTTGGCCTGGATGCCGGAGAGTTCCTTGGCGACGAAGTCGAAGAAGGCGGCGTGATCGGCGAGCCGGGCGCCGGCCGGGGTGTCCGGGCCGACCAGGTCGATGCCCTCGCGGACCAGCGCCGTCCAGCGGGTCATGACCTGGTCGCGCAGCCGGAGCATGTCGTGCCACACGTCGTCGGGCAGCCGGTAGCAGTCGCGGCGCGAGCCCGGTACCCGCTCCTTGTGCACCAGGCCGAGCTGGATCAGGTAGCGCACCGCGCCGGACACGGCCGCCGGGCTGATCCGCAGCATCCCGGCCAGCTCGGCGGCGGTGAGGCGGCCGGAGTCGGTGACCATGAGGGCGACGAAGACCCGGGACGGCATGGGCGGCATGCCCGCCGCGACCATGACGGAGGCGAACCGCTCGATGTAGCCGAACAACGGGTCCTCCGGCCCTGAACCGTCAGGCATGGTGATGTCACCTCCAGACAAAAGCGTACCGTATTTCGAACATTCATAATTTCGTGAAAATTGTGTATACTGAGCTCATGACGAACGCGATCGAGGTGCGCGCGCTGCGCAAGTCGTTCGGCCGGACCCAGGCGCTCGACGGCCTGGACCTCACCGTCCGGACCGGCGAGGTGCACGCCTTCCTCGGCCCGAACGGAGCGGGCAAGACCACCACCATCCGCATCCTGCTCGGCCTGCTGCGCCAGGACGGCGGCGAGGCCAGCCTGCTCGGCGGCGACCCGTGGCGGGACGCCGTGCGCCTGCACGCCCGGCTCGCCTACGTGCCCGGGGACGTGACCCTGTGGCCCAACCTGACCGGCGGCGAGATCATCGACCTGCTGTCCCGGCTGCGCGGCCCGCAGTCCGCCATCGACGCCAAGCGCAAGGACGCGCTGATCGAGCGGTTCGCCCTGGATCCGGCCAAGAAGGCGCGGGCCTACTCCAAGGGCAACCGGCAGAAGGTGGCGCTGATCGCGGCCCTGGCCAGCGACGCCGAGCTGCTGGTGTTCGACGAGCCGACGGCCGGGCTCGACCCGCTGATGGAGGCGACCTTCCGCGAGTGCGTCGACGACGAGCGGCAGCACGGCCGCACCGTGCTGCTGTCCAGCCACATCCTGGCCGAGGCGGAGGCGCTGTCGGACCGGGTGACGATCATCCGCGACGGCCGGACGGCCGAGACCGGCACGCTGGCCGAGATGCGGCACCTCACCCGGACCACGGTCGATGCCGAGCTGGCCGGGCCGGTCAGCCTGGACGGCCTGCCCGGCGTCCACGCGGCGGAGATCCACGGCACCCGGCTGCGCTGCGAGGTGGACACCCCCGCGCTGAACGACGTGCTGGCCCGCCTCACCGCGGCCGGCGTCCTGTCCCTGGAGTGCCCGGCCACCGACCCTGGAAGAGCTGTTCCTTCGTCATTATTCAACCGAACGGACCGGGCCGGGAGCCCAGGCATGACCGTCACCGCCGGGACCGGGGCGCTGGCCAGGCTGGCCTTCCGCCGGGACCGGATCATGCTGCCGGCCTGGGTCTACCTGATCACCGTGCTGGTGGCCAGCAACTCCTACAGCCTGAACAAGCTCTACCCCACGGCTCAGGCGCGGGCGGCCCTGGCGGTCAGCGGCGGCCGCAATCCCGCGCTCGTCTTCCTCTACGGCCGCCTGTCCGGCGACTCCCTGGGCGCGGTGAGCGCCTGGCGGTACGGGGTGTGGGCCGCCATCTTCGGCGCGCTGATGAGCATCTTCCTGGTGATCAGGCACACCAGGGCCGACGAGGAGACCGGCCGGCTCGAGCTGGTCGGCTCGGCGGCGGTGGGCCGGCTGGCCGGGCTGACCGCCGCTCTGCTGACCGCCGTGGCGGCCAACGTGGCCCTGGCGCTGCTGCTGACCGTCGCGCTGATCGTCGTGGGGCTGCCGGCCGCGGGCTCGGCCGCCTTCGCGCTGGCCATCGCCAGCTGCAGCCTGGCCTTCGCGGCGGTGGCCGCGCTGACCGCCCAGCTGGCCGCGGGCGCCCGCGCGGCCCGGGGAATCGCGGCCGGCGTGCTCGGCGCCGCGTACCTGCTGCGGGCGGTCGGCGACGCGGCCGGCTCGAGCGGGCCGTCGTGGCTGACCTGGCTGTCCCCGCTCGGCTGGACCGAGTTCGTCCGGCCTTACACGGCGGACCGCTGGTGGGTCCTGGCCCTGCCGCTGGTACTGACGGCGGCGGCCGTCACCGCCGCGTACGTGCTGGCCGTGACCCGCGATTACGGGGCAGGCCTGCTGCCGGACCGGCCCGGCCGCGCCACCGCCTCCGGCTGGCTGCGCGGACCGCTCGGACTGGCCTGGCGGCTGCAGCGGGGAACGCTGCTCGGCTGGGCGGTCGGCTTCGCGTTCACCTTCGCCGCCAGCGGCGCCGCGGCCAAGGGGATCGGATCGCTGCTCGGCGGCAGCGCGCAGCTCAGGCAGGCGTTCACCCGGCTCGGCGGGCAGGCCGGCATCACCGACGCCTACCTGGCCGCGATCATGTCGCTGGCCGGGCTGGCCGCCGCGGCGTACGCGACGTCCGCGGTGCTCCGGGTGCGCGCCGAGGAGACCGAAGGGCGGGCCGAGCTGCTGCTGGCCACGGCGACCGGGCGGATCCGGTGGGGGCTGAGTCATGTGCTCGTGGCCGTCTTCGGCACCGCGCTGCTGCTCGCCGTGGCCGGCCTGGCCGCGGGCCTCGGCTACGGGCTGCGCACCGGGTCGGCGGGGCCGGAGGTGGCCCGGATGCTCGGCGCGGCCGCGGCTCAGCTGCCTGCCTCGCTGGCCGCGGCCGCGATCGCGGTGGTGCTGCTCGGGCTGGCGCCCCGGGCGTCGGTGGCCGGCGCGTGGACCGTGGTCGGCGCCGTCGTGGTGATCGCCCTGTTCGGCCAGGTGCTGCAGCTGTCCCAGTGGGTGCTCGACATCTCGCCGTTCACGCACGTGCCCAAGCTGCCCGGCGGCGCGGTATCCGCCGCGCCGCTGCTCTGGCTGAGCCTGGCCGCGCTGGCGTTCTCCGCCGCCGGCCTGGCCGCCCTCCGCCGCCGCGATATCGGCTGACTCTTGGGTAATAAGGCGATGGCTTGCTGGCTGGCGCGGATACGGGGACGTGATCGTCCCGGCTGCCGGGTACCCCTGGATTCGGGGATCGCACTTTGCATACAGTCGCCGATAAACTTTGCGTGTGTCCGGATGGAGCCGGAGGAGGGCGACATGTCGCAGGGGGTCATGATGGCAGCGGCGATGATCCGTCCGTTGCAGCGGCCGGTGCCGCTGCGGCAGTCGGTGTATGACGCGCTGATCGACCTGATCGTCGGCGGGGAGCTGCCGCCCGGTCAGCACATGGTCGAGACCGACCTCGCCCGCCAGCTCGGCGTCAGCAGGCAGCCGATCCGCGAGGCCCTGCACCGCATGGAGGCCGAGGGGTGGGTGGACCTGCGGCCCAGTCAGGGCGCCTTCGTGCACGTCCCCACCGACTCCGAAGTCGACGAGCTGCTCGACGTCCGCGCCCTGCTCGAGGCCGAGACGGCCAGGCTCGCGGCGGCCGGCGAGACGAGCCAGGCCCGGCTGGGCCGGCTGAGGGAGATCTGCCGCGAGGGGCAGGCGGCCGCCGAGGCGGGTGACTTCGCCGGCGCCGTGGCGGTCAACAACGCCTTCCACGCCGAGATCGCGGCCGTCGGGGGCAACGCGGTGCTGGCCGAGCTGGCCAACGTTGTCGGCCGCCGGGTGCAGTGGTACTACCGGATGGTAGCCCCGGCGCGCGGCCACGGGTCGTGGGCCGAGCACGCGGAGATGATCGAGGCCATCGAGGCCGGCGACCCGGAGCGGGCGCAGGCGCTGGCCCGCAAGCACACCGAGCGGACCCGGCAGGCCTACCACCACCCTAAGGAAGCCTGACCACGCTCACCGGATCCGCGGCGTAGGGGTCGTTGGCGTTGTCGATGAGCTCGATCTCGCCGCGGTCGGACATGATGTGGTACGACCCGTCCGCCCGGTACTCGCGGATGATCGTGCACGTCCCGTCCGCGTGCGTGTAGCGCTCCTGCGTGTAGGAATCGGTGGCGTCCTTCTCCGCGCCGACCGCCGCCTCGTCCCGCCAGACGAACCGGTACGGGGCCAGCGGCAGCCTGAGCTGGTACGGATACGAGGAGGTCATGCGGGTGGCCCTCCGGATGCGGACAGACGGTGTGCCGGTACCCTGTCCATGATCGTGGTGGATGCATATCCGTCGCGACCGGGGTCATCCACCACGATCATGGGGATCAGGCGGCTAGACCACCGCGGGTCTCGTGGCCGCGACGTCCCCGGTGACGGCGGTGACGTCGCTGTCCCGGCATGCCCGTCTCCAGCTGCGCGGCCGGCCCGGCGGGCCGAGGCCGCGCCTCGTCTAGGTATCCACTAGCCCCAGGGCCCGCAGCAGCGCGTCCTGGGCGGGGCCCGGCTCGGCCGCCGTGACCAGCTCGTCCAGGCCCCAGCCGGCCTCGTCGAGCAGGCCCGTCGCCTGGTCGAACAGCGGGACCCGCTGTGACGGCGGGACGGCCCGGACCACGAGATGCCGGACGACCTGGATCACCGCCGCGCGCAGCATGTCGCGGCGCTCCCCGGCGGCACGGGAGACCCCCGGCATCAGCGGGATGATCTTGCCGGGCGGCGGCCGGAATGCGTCGCTCATCACCCGGGGCCGTCCAGTTCCCGGCGCAGCCGGTCGATCTCGCCGGGCCGGGCCAGGTCGATCACCTCGACCAGGGCGAACTGCCTGCCGCCGTCCGAGCCGTCGGCGAGCCGGACCCGGCTGGTTTCGCCGAGCACCTCGAAGCGCGGGCTGGCCGCGTGCGGCCCCACGGCGAGCACGTACCTGAGCACGGCCTGCCGGTCAGGCAGGTACCGCTGCTGGCGCCCGCCGTCGAAGAGCACTTGCCACCCTGGGGGGTCGGGGGGGCGGGTAGCCCCCCCGGGAGAGAGGGCCATCGCTCAGGCGCCGACGCCGCGGTTGAGGGGCATCGAGTACTCCTCGTCGTGCAGCCGCTGGTGCCGGGCGGGATCCTCCAGGTCGCGCAGCGCCGCGGGCACGTCCATGCCGATGGCTTCCCAGTTGCGGTTGGCGCCGGTCTGCATGGTCGCGACGTGCTCCGGCAGCATGTGCCCGAACCGGCCCTGCATGGCCAGGTAGTCGGTCACCGGCCGCTGGACCGGCGGGTGGAAGTAGTGGTACGTCCGCTCCTGCGGGTCGTACTCCCAGACCGGGAAGAGCCCGGCCTCGACCACCCGGCGGCCGAGTTCGACCGTCATCGAGGTCTGGTAGACCCAGCCCTTCTGGCACGGGGTATAGCAGTGCAGGAAGGCGGCGCCCACGTGGTTGAGGCCCTTGCGGGTCTTGTTCATCAGGTCGACCGGGTAGCCGACGGTGGTGGTGGCCACGTAGCAGTGCGGGTGGCCCTCGGCCATCATCCGGGCCAGGTTCTTCGGCGGCAGCTTCTTGCCTTCCGGTATCGCCTTGCCGAACGGCGTGAACGTGGTCATGCCCGCGTAGGGGGTCGTCGGCGACGTCTGGATGCCGGTGTTGGCGTAGCACTCGTTGTCGTAGCAGATGAACAGGGCGTCGTGGTTCCGGTACAGCGCGCCGGAAATCGACCCGAGGCCGATGTCCGCGACCGACCCGTCGCCCGCCATCACCAGGATGTTCGGGTACGGGCCCGGATAGCGGCCCTTCCTGATCATCGCCTCGTAGCCGGCCGCCATGCCGGAGGTGAAGGACCCGCCGCTGGCGATCGGGGTGTGCGCCCACGGCACCGTGTACGGGGTGCACAGGTAGGTGGAGTTGGCCACGTACATGCACCCGGTCGGCCCGGCCACCACCGTGTCCTGGCCGGCCGCCTTGAGCACCCAGCGGTACTGGATGGCCGGGCCGCAGCCCGCGCAGGTCCGGTGCCCGGCCGCGTACGGGTCCTCCTCCGGCAGGTCAGGCAGGTAGTACAGGTCGCGGCCGTGCTCGTCGTCGGTCGCCGCCGCGCGGCCGTCCTCTTCGAACAGCGGAAGCTGGTGGCGGATTACTTCGTACGCCATCTGTGACTCCTCAGTCCTCGAAGCCGACCCAGTGGGCGGCCTTCTCGACGCGGCCCCGCTCGACCGCCTGGCCGAGCTTGCCGGCCATCCAGTCGAACTCGGCCATCGGCACGGTCTCGCCGCCGAGGCCGGCCATGAACGATGTCACCAGCGGACGCGGGCCGGGCAGGTGGTACAGCGCGGTGGTCACGTCCAGGGCGAGGATGCCGCCGTAGCTGGCGCCGCCGAGGCCCAGGTTGGTCTCCACCACCCCGACCGCCTTGACGCCGTCCAGCACCTCCCGCAGGTCGTCGCTGGGGAACGGCCGGACCCACAGCAGGCGGGCCATGCCTATCTTGATCCCCTGCTCGCGCAGCCGGTTGACCGCGGCCCGGCAGGTGACCGCGTGCCCGCCGGAGATGACGATCGCGATCTCCGCGTCCTCCAGCCGGTAGGACTCGACGAAGTGCGGGTAGCGCCGGCCGAAGGCCCGGCCGAACTCGTCGGTCTTCTCCCGGATCACCGGTATCGCGTCCTCCATCGCCCGGGCCCGCTCGAGCTGCAGCGGCGGCCCCTGCTCGGGATGAATCTGCGGGCCGTGCGACACCGGGCGCCGCGGGTCGAGCGGGAACGGCAGCTGGTAGGGGGGCAGGAACTGGTCGACCAGTTCGGCCGGGGGCATCTCCACCTCGCCCGCGATGTGCGAGACGAAGTAGCCGTCCTGCACCACCATCTGCGGCAGCAGCACCCGCGGGTCCTCGCCGATCGCGTAGGCGATCAGCGACTTGTCGAACACCTCCTGGGGAGTCGCGGCCCAGCCCATCAGCCAGCCCATGTCCCTGGTGCACAGCGCGTCGGTGTGCTCGGAGCCGAAGTCGCCTGGCGGGTCCAGGGTCCGGTCGGCGATCGCCATCTGGATCGGGATGCGCGCCCCGGAGATGATGGAGTACATCTCGTAGCCGTAGGTGACGCCGACCCCGGACGAACCGGTGTAGGCCCGGGCGCCGCAGGAGCCCGCGCCGAAGGCGGCGGAGAACTGCGAGTGCTCGCCGTCGGAGTGCAGGTACTCGGCGTCCAGGATCCCGTCGGCGACGAACTGCGCGAGGTTCATCATGATCGCCGTGTACGGCCGGATCGGGTACGCGGTGATCACGTCCACGTTCGCGTACAGCGCCGCGTACGCGGCCGCCGCGCATCCGTTCTGGCGCACCTTCGTGCCCGCGATGCCGCGCAGGAACTTCTCTCCCTCGGCGGTCCGGATGGCCCGCTGCAGCCGGGGCGGCGGCCCGGCGTCCGCATGCACGGTGGTCATGGCGTAACACCCGGCCCGTTGGGGTGAATTGCTGGTGATTGTGTTCGTGCGGCGTCGTACTCGGCGATCGCGTCCTCGATGAGCCGGCGGGTGAACGGGGCCTGCTCGGCGTGCGCGCCGTCGTACGGCGCGAACGCGGTCTCCATCCGCACCACGTCGCCTGGCTCGTCGAAGTCGAGCTCGGCCACCCGCTCCAGGCAGCCGGTGGGGCACTCCTGCACGCAGACCAGGCAGCCCTTGCAGTAGTGGGTGCGGATGGAGTAGTGCCCGTTCTGCCGCGCATCCCGCATCACGCTGACATCGGGGCAGACGATGTAGCAGTTGTCGCAGCCGTTGCAGACGCCGCAGGACATGCAGCGGTCCGCCTCGGCGAGCGCCTGCTCCCGGCTGTACGCCAGGGTGACCTCGGTGACCTGGCTGGCGCGCCGCTCCGCGGCGGGAGCCAGCGGCGCCTCGGTGCGCGGCGCGTGCCGGAAGTAGGCGGTGTTGAGCTTCTCGTAGGGCATGACCTCGACCGGGTCCTCGGGGCGCAGCGGCTCGGCGGACAGCACCCGGTCGATGTCGCGGGCCGCGCGCTTGCCGTCGCCGAGCGCGTCCACCACCATCGACGGGCCGCGCATCACGTCGCCGCCGGTGAAGACCGTGCCGCTGGGGTGCGGCAGGCGGCCGTAGTCGTCGGCTCTGACCAGGCCGCGTTCGGTGCAGTCCGCGGGCAGCCAGTCGAGCACCTGCACCTGGCCGATGGCGACCAGGATCGTGTCGCAGGGGACTTCGGCCTCGGTGCCCTCGGTGAGCTGGGGAGTGACGGCGCCGTTTTCGTCCTTGTGCAGGGACGCCTGGCACACGACGGCGGCCCGGACGTTGCCCTCGCCGTCGGCCAGGACCCGGACCAGGGCGGTCTGCGGGCGGAACCGTACCCCCTCCTCGCGGGCCTGGGCCAGGTCCTCGGCCACGATCAGCAGTTCGTCCTCGGCTTCCAGGGAGACGATCGTCGCCTGCCCCCCGCCCAGCCTGATCGCCGACCTGGCCGCGTCCGAGGCGGTGTTGCCGCCGCCGATGACCAGCACGTTCCTTCCCGTCTTCACCGGGCGGCCCAGGCCGGTCTCGCGCAGGAACTCAAGCGCGCCGATGACGCCGCGGGCCTGCGCGCCCTCGGCGTTCAGGCGCCGGCCGACATCCTGGCCGAGGGCCAGGAAGACCGCGTCGTAGCGCCGGGCGAGTTCGTCCAGGCTCAGTTCGCCGTCCGGTCCGCCGACGCGGGTGCCGCAGCGGATCTCGATGCCGCCCAGGTCCAGCAGCTTGGCGATCTCCGCGTCGAGGATCTGCTCCGGCAGGTGCCAGGCGGGAATGCCGGCCCGCAGCATGCCCCCGGGCTGGTCCAGCGCCTCGAAGATGACGCTGGCGTAGCCCCGGCGGCGCAGGTGGTACGCGCAGCCCAGGCCGCCGGGACCGGAGCCCACGATCGCGGCCGTCTTGCCGTTCAGCGGGGGCAGGTCGTTCTTGACGGGGTTGTCCGCGAGCTTCAGGCCGAAGTCGCCGAGGAACCGCTCCACCCCGCGGATGCCGATGGGCTCGTCGTGCGCGGCGCGGTTGCAGGCCGACTCGCACGGGTGGTAGCAGACCCGCCCGGTGACCGAGGGCATCGGGTTGTCTTCCATGATGGTGAGGTAGCCGTCGAGATAGCGGTCGTGCTTGACGTGATCCAGGTACTTCTGGATCTGCTCGCCGGTCGGGCAGGCGTTATTGCACGGCGGCATCTTGTCCCGGTACACCGGCCGGAAGAAGCGGAAGTTGCCGGTCGGGAACAGCCGCTGGCCTTCTTTTTCGGTGGGGGGCGGCGTGACGCCCGCGATGGGCAGCCTGAGGTGTTCCGGGATGTGGGTCCCGCGCACGGACATAAGATCACCTCGGCGTACTGGACGACCGTGTGCTTCTCGGCGCCGCGGAGCATGGCGTCGCGGTCGGCGACCACCTCCGCCACCGCCTCGACAGGCAGTTCGCCGGTCGCGGCGACCAGGGCGCCGAGCAGCGGCGCGGCGATGCCCCGGCCGATGGCCAGCCGTTCCACCGCGCCTTCCGTGGACATCCGGTCGAAGGCCAGCTCGGACAGGTCGCGGACGAACATCCACGGGCTGCTGCCGCGTTGCTCGGCCAGCCCGGTCGCGTCGACCACGACGAGCTTGTCCAGCTTGGCCAGCATGTACTCGGGCAGGAACTTCAGCAGGTACTGGGGATCCCGGGCGGAGTTGACCACCAGCACGCCCTTCGCCGGGTGGGTGCGGTGGAAGAAGTTGACCGCCTTGATGATCGTTTCCTCGACCAGCACGACCCAGTCGGGGTTCGGGTTCTCGTAGACGAACCGGTCCAGGATGGGCTCGTCGGAGAATCGCGCGTACCGGCGCACCAGGCAGTTGGTGCGGTCCGGGTCGTCGACGTAGTCGCTGACGTTCTCGGCGTGGTAGCCGAGCTTGCGGGCGGCGGCAGCGATGCAGGTGGAGACGTCACGCGCCTCCTTGTCCATGATGATCCCGCGGGACCAGACGGTGAGCTCATGATGCACGGGCGCGCTCGCTTCCGGAATTGTATACCGTCGGCAGGATACCGTTATGGTACGCCGACGGCTCGTGCCGTCAAGGCCCCGGAAAGCGGTTCATGCCCCGGCTCCGTCGCGGCCTCGGGCGGCGTTCCGCGTACTACTCAGTATGCGCGTTTCGATGCCCGTTTTCTGCCCGTACCGACCGGTGTTACTTAGTGTGATATAGCACCTGCCCTCGGCAAACGTGCGGGCCCGCGACTTGCCGTAAAGCCTCGAATGCGTCATGCCGGGGGTGCCCGGGCAGTAGCGTGTGTCTTCGTGTCGCGGCCCGAGGCCCGCAAATTATCCAAGTAGGTAGCAGAGTGTCTCGTTTGTCGCGATGATGCTAGAGATCATTGACCTGCTGTACGACAGACAGGGGAGTGACCCGGTATATGAGGAGTGGTTCGCCGGCTCAAGATGGCGGTGGGTGGCCATCAGCGCAGCGTCCCCGTTCGGATGATGCCCTGGGCAATCAGGGCCGCTACGGATCGGGGCCGAGAAGCGAACCGAATGATGGCCCGGCCGGACGGCGCGACGTGCCGTTCGGGCCCGAGATCTCCTGGCCCTACGGCTTCCGGCAGCTAGACTCCGAGTCCAGGGAAGTGCTGGAGTCGGCCTACGGCACCGGCCGGGGGTACCAGCAGCCGGCCATGGATGATTACGGCTACGGCGATCCGGGTTACTCCGACCCGTCCTACGAGGGCCCCAAGGCCCCGTACAACCCCCCCGCGTTCCCCGGCGGCCCCGGCCACGCCGCGGCGCCCAGGACGGCCGGGGGAACCGGCTACCGGCAGCCCGGCCCCGGCGTTCCCGGGTACCAGGTCCCGGAGATACGGGAATCCTCCCGACCCGCTTACCCGGCTCCCGGCTACCAGCCGCAGGGGTACGCGGCACCCTCCGGCGGCCAGGAGAGCGGCCAGGAGATCTGGCCGGTGACCGGCGCTCAGGAGGCCCTCCCCGACACCGGCCCGCAGCCCGTCGCGGATGCCAAGGGCGGCTTGCCCCGTGGCGGCAGCGCCGCGTACCCGGAGCAGTGGTACGACAGCCCGCGCCTCGACACCCGCACCTCGACACCCCGCACCTCGACACCCCGCGAGCAGACGACGCGCGCCCCCAGCGGCCGGCTGATCCGCGGCTCCAGGGCATCACCTACGGCGAGCTGCGCTACGACGAGCCCGCACCCGGCGAGCCCGGTTACGTAGAGCCGCTTGACGACGAGTCCTGGTACGAGGAGCTGCGCCGCAGCGCCCCGGCGTACCCCCAGGCTCCCGGCGGGCCGGCTTCCGGCGGGCCGCAGGGCCCCGGCAGCGGTCCCCAGCGCCGGGCGGAGCCCCGCGGTCCCGCCTTCGGCCAGCAGTCCGGCCATTCGCCGGCGCCGGACCGGGCGGCCGGTTACGGCCAGCCCCGCCGGGACGGCTCAGCCCCGGAGCGGCCGCAGATGAGCGCCGGGCGGACGACCGGCCGCGGCCAGCACGGCCCGGCGGGTTCGCCGGACCCGGCGGCCAAGGGCGCCGGCTTCCTCAGCGCGCCGACGGCCCCGGTCGGCCTCAGCGCGCCGGCCGTCGGCCTCGGCGCGCCCGTCGCCCCGGTCGGCCTGCTCACCCCGCCCGACGCCACCCGGGTGGACGTCCTGCGGGACGGCGGCGCGTTCCCGGCCGCTGCCGCGGCCAGCCCGAGCGCGAGTCCCCGCGCGGGGGCCAGCCAGGTCCTGACCGCCCCGGGCGCGGGCCGCCCGGAGAGCGCGACGGTGCGCCCGGGCCACGGCCTCGACGGCCCGGAGATCACCTCCTCCTGGCCGGTCCAGCCCCCGGCCGAGGCGTTCGAGGACTTCTGGCGGGACGACGCGGACGAGGAATACACCGGACTGTTCGGGAACCGGGAAGCCGAGTTCGAGCGGGCGGACGCCAAGCAGGCCGCGGCCAAGCGCCAGACGGGCCGCCGCCGCAGCGGCAGCAACGACCGCCGTCTCTGGCTGGGCCTGGGCGGAGTGATCGTGCTGGCCGCGGCCGGGATCGCCGGCGTGCTCAAGTTCGAGTTCCCGTCGCACAGCGGTCCCGTGCACGCCATGGTCATCCCGGGCAAGATCGGGAGCTACGCGCGCACGGTGGACTTGGAACACCAGGCCGACGTGGCCGCGCTGCGCGAGAAGGTCATCAAGATGAGCTCCGGCCAGGCCAGCCGCGTGGTGTCGGCGGTCTACGAGTCGGGCAATTCGGCGGCCGGCAACACCGCGCAGATCCTCATGTTCATCGGCGGCCACCTGGCCAACGCCGACCCGGCCGCCTCGATCACCAGCTTCACCCAGCAGTTCCACGGGGCCAAGGTCGTCAGCACGGGCGCCCTGGGCGGCAAGGCCGCGTGCGTCCAGGACGGGACCGGGGCGAACAGCGTGTCCATGTGCGCCTGGTTCGACAACGACAGCTTCGGCGAGATCGTCTCCCCGACGATGAACGCCACCTCCCTGTCCGGCACGATGAGCACGGTCCGCCCGGCGGTGGAGGTCGTGGCCAAGAAGTAGCCGTCCGGTTCGCCTCAGGCGGGCGTGCCGGTCATCCGGCGGTACAGCCAGAACATCAGGCGGTTGTGCCGGGCGCCGGTTTCGGCCTCGGCCTGGCTGGAGGCGGCGACGGCCGCGTAACCGTAGTCGCGCATCTGCTTCTCGTAGTCCCCGACGGCCGGGACGAGGTTGTCGTTGCCGGCGGCTCCGGTCAGCGTGCGGCAGAGCAGCGCGGCGTCCTGCAGCGCCGTGTTGGCCCCCGAACCACGCGCCGGGCTCATCGCGTGGATGGCGTCGCCGAGCACGGTGACCCGGCTGGGCGTCCAGGCCGGCACCGGCCGCGAGGCGCGGATCCTGACCAGGAAGGTCTCGTCCACGGCGGCCTGCGCGTGCAGCGCGCGCAGGTCCGGGTGCCAGCTCCTGATCAGCTGCCCGGACAGCGCGTGCAGGTCGGCCGGCGTCATCGCGGTCAGCCGTTCGTCCGGGACCCCGAACTCCCTGCCGTCCGCCGCCACCGCCCACATCAGGTAATCCTCGGCGGGCGAGAGCCACGGCGCGGCCAGTTCAGGCCGCTGCCGGAAGCGGACCAGCCCGGTCGCCATGCCGACCTTGCCGCCGACCACGGCGGTGAAGCCGTCCTGCAACGCGGACGGCAGCCGGTCCAGGGCGGCGGCGCGGAGCGGGGTCTTGCCGTAGATGCACCGCTTGCCGGTATCGGCCGCCGCGGCGGCGGGCAGGTACTGCCGGCGCACCGCCGAGTTGACGCCGTCGCGCCGGCCAGCAGGTCCGCCTCGGCCTGCCGCCCGTCGGCGAAATGCAGCCGCACGCCGTCCTGCCCGGTTTCGTACCTGGTCAGCTCGCAGCCGAAGACCAGCCTGCCGTCCAGCCCGGCGGCCAGCACCTCCCGCAGCGTCTGGCGGTTGACCGACGTGGACAAGGTGGCGGGCGCGTACGGGTCGGCGGATCCGGCGCGGCGCTGCTCGTTCAAGCGCTGCTCATTCAAGACGCGCAGCCGCTCGCTCATCACCGTCAGCCGCGTGCTCGCCGCACCGCAGGTGGCCTGGAACACCGCCAGGGACCCGGGCGGCAGGCACTGCTCGAGCGCCAGCCCCGCCCGCGCGTCGACGTGCAGCCGGTAGCCCTGCCGCCGGGCCGCCAGGTGCGCGTCCCGCTCGTACACCGTGACGTCGACGCCGGCCTTCAGCAGGCCCTGGGCCAGGCAGAGGCCGCCGAGACCGCCGCCGGCCACGGCCACCCGCAGACCGCTCACCGTCTCGGGTCCTCGCCCCCGGCGCCCGGCGGCTCCGGGATCGGTGCGGGTCGCAGCTGGCCGGCCAGCGCCCGGGTGATCGCCTGGCGGATCCACCAGGTGGCGTAGGTGGAGAACTTGTAGCCCTTGGCGTAGTCGAAGTGCTCCACCGCCTGGATCAGGCCCAGGTTGCCCTCCTGGATCAGGTCCAGGAACGGCATGCCCCGGCCGGTGTACCGCTTGGCCAGCGACACCACCAGCCGCAGGTTCGCCTCCAGCAGGTGGTTCCTGGCCCGCGTGCCCACCTCGGCGAGCCACTCCAGGTCGATGCGCTCACCCTGGGACAAGCCGCCGCCGCCGTCGGCCAGCTTCGCCTCGGCCAGCTTCGCCTCGGCCTGGCGCCCCGCCTCGATCCGCCGGGCCAGCTCGGCCTCTTGCTCGGCGCTGAGCCCGGGTACCTTGCTGATCTGCTTCAGGTAGTCCCGGACCGGGTCGGCGGAGTCGGGCGTCTCCGCGTGCTCGCCCAGCCAGCCCTGGAAGCGGCCTCGCCCGGGGCCCGTGTCGTACCCGGTGGCGTGCTGCTCCGCGAGGTACTCGCCGAGCTGCGGATGGAACTCGGCCACGAACAGGCCGGCGTGATCCTGAGGCGCGCCCGGGCCGGCGGTCATGACGCGGCTCCTTTCCCGTTGTCCTGGCCGAACGGGTAGTACCGCTCAAGCCCGGCGGCCAGCTTGCCCCGCGCGGTGTGCAGATGCGCGTGCACGGTGCCCTCGGCGACACCGAGCGCGGCGGCGATCTCCGCGGCCTTCATCCGGTCCTGCCACCGCATCAGCGCGATCGTCTTCTGCCGCGGCGGCATCTCCTCGATGATCTCCCGCGCCCGCTCCAGCGCGATCGCGTTCAGCGCCTGGGCCGCGGTATCGGCCGCGGTGGGCTGGTACCTGGCCTGGATGTCGGGCTGCCTGCGGCGGAACGCCTCCTTGCGGCGGTAATCGCTGACGTCCTTGTTCGCCAGCGTGCCGAGGAGCCAGGCCCGCTGCCGGCCGCCGGCGTGCCGGCGCAACGTCGCCCAGGACCGCGCCGCCGCCTCGAACGTGTCCTGGACGAGGTCCGCGGCGAGCTCGCGGTCACCGCGGGTCCGCACGCACGCATGGCCGAACAGCCACCGGTCATGGGCCGCGAAGAAGGTGCTCAGCTCGGCGACGTGGCGCTGCGGGATCCTGGGCTCGCCGCTATCGTCCATGCCGCACCTCCGCCGGCCTCCGGCTGGATCGGCTTCGGCCGGAGTTCACTGAGCGCATCATGATTATGTAGTCGCTCGCCGGCGGCAAAACCTTTAGCCGGCCGTTCGGCCCCGCGTGCCCGGTCCGGCCCGGCCCGGTCCTGGGCCGGGTCAGCTGCCTTGTTTCCTGGACCGGAACCGCTTGCGCAGGGACAGCCGGGTCACCGTGAGCATGACCGCGACCGCCAGCGCGATCAGCCCCGCCACCTGGCCGGTGAGCCCCGGCTGGCCGAACGTGATGGGCAAGGCGTCAGATACCGGCCTTCCGTTCCGCTTGCCGCCGGGCGCGTTGACCCCCGGCGAGGGGCTGGGCGCAGACGACGGGCTGATCGCGGGGAACAGGCCGGCCGCGTCGCCGGCGCCGATGAGCGAGCTCGAGACGCCGTTGAGGTCAGGGAGCGGCCCGAGCGGCAGCGCCGGCTCCGGCGAGGCGCCTGCCGAGGACGCGGCCGGCGACGCGGAGGGGGAGGCGGAGGCGGCGGAGGTGACGGCGACCGTCTCGGCGGCCGACGGCGGCGTCCACTTGACCGAGGTGACGACGCTGGCCGTGGCGGTCAGCTTCACCGAGGTGACCGAGGTGGCGCCGGCCGCGACCGGGATCTGCGCGTGCAGGGTCACCGGCTGCTTGTCCGACACCGAGCTGACCGTGCAGGTGGCGGTCCCGCTGCCCTTGGCGCAGCCGCTGATGAAGGTCGGCTTCTGGCCGGACGGCTGGGCGGTGAGGGCCACGGTCACGTCGGAAGCCGACCCGTTGTTCTCGGTCGAGAGCTGCACGACGTAGGCGGCCTGCTGGCCGCGCTTGACGCTGGACTGGGTGCGCTGGACGCTCACGCAGAGTTCGGCCTGGGCGGCCGTGCTGGTCGAGCTCGCGGACGCGCTCGCGCTCGGGCTCGGGCTCGCGGTGATGAAGGCGTCGAGCGAGGCGGAGACGGTGGCCGACGACGAGGGCGATCCCGACGGGGACGAGGACGACGATGAGCTGGCCGACGGTGAGCTCGTCCCTGATGACGGCGAGCTTGTCCCCGACGGGGACCCAGTGCCCGAGGGCGAAGTCGACGGCGAGCCGGAGCTTGACGGCGAGGACGACGCCGGCGTCCTGGTCGGGGCGGTACTCGGGCTCGTGCTGGACGCCGGAGCGGTCGGCGAGGCAGAGCTGGACGAAGACGAAGACGAAGACGAAGACGAAGGAGACGGCGAGGGCGTCGGCGTCTTGGTCGGATGCGGCGTGGGCGTGGGGGTCGGCGTGGGCGTGCTGGCCGCCGGCAGCACCTGGCACTTGGTGTCGGTGCTCGCACTGGCGGAGGTTCCCGGGCTTGGCGAGGCCGCGGCGAGATCTATCGTGGCCGCCTGGGCGGCGCCCGGCCCGCCCGCCAGCACGCCGAAGATCAGGAAACCTCCGGCGAGCGTGCCGAGTACCGCTGCTCGCACGTGCGCCAGACGCATGAAGTTCGCCCTGTCTACGCTGATCATCGGGTTTACTGTGTGCTCTTCTGGGTTCGGAGGCGACTGGGTGACGGACGGGTATGAATAGTCATATCCGGTGCCGGGCTAGTTATGCGTGTACCCACACTCCTGATTACGTTATGCGCGTTTCCCCCCTGCGGACTACGGCTGGGCCGCCCTGGCGGTTCGGCGGCCCGGCCATGTGATGGGACGGCCGCCGCCCCCGATCGGTTCCGCGTATCGTCACGAAATTTGCGTAATCAGAGCTCCAGGGCGCTGACCTGCGCTTTTGCTGACCTGCGCTTTTGCTGCACCCGTTCCCAGTCGCCCGTACGGCGCCCGCATGGTTTTCTGCGATTCGGCCGAGAACAGCGAGTCCGGGTCCGTGAGGATGCGGCGGCCGAGGCGGTTCTGATCCCACGCGCTGGCCGGAGATATGCGGCTTTTGCCCGAATTGCGAGGGCCTGGCGAAGGGGCGGGGCAGCTGCGAGGCAGCTGGCCTCGGCGCCCCGGCGGCGCGCCCGGCGGCGCGCCCCGGCGACGGAGACTAGCGGACTAGCGGACTAGCGGACGGCGAGCGAGCCGGGGGCTTGGCCGCGGCGGCGGGCGCCGGCCCGGGGTCGGCGGTGTAGTCGGCGGGCCTGGTCTCGTCGTACCCGTCCTGCAGCCCGATCTTGCGGAAGAGCAGGGTGAGTACCGCCGAGACGGCCAGGTTGAGGATGAGGGCGGTGATCGCGATGTAGGTGGTGTGCCCGAATACCGGGGCGATGGAGGCGCCGAAGTGGGCCTGGCCGCCGCCGGGCGTTCGGTAGGCCTGGTACGTGCCGTAGGCCATGCCCGCGGCCCAGCCCAGGATCAGCGCGATGCGGTGGAACCACCGCGTGTACAGGCCGATCACGATGGCCGGGAAGGTCTGCAGGATCCAGATGCCGCCGAGCAGCTGCAAGTTGATCGAGAACGTCTTGTTCAGCTCGAGCGCGAAGCCCAGCGCGCCGACCTTCATCAGCAGCGAGGCCAGCCGCGCCACCCGGGTCTCCTCGGCCGGGGTGGCGTAGGGACGGAAGAGCTCCTTGTAGATGGTGCGGGTGAACAGGTTCGCCGCGGCGATCGACATGACGGCGGCGGGGACGAGCGCGCCGATGACGATGGCCGAGTCGGCGATGCCCGCGAACCAGCTGGGGAACATGTGCGCGAACAGCAGCGGCACGGACAGCTGGGCGTTGCCGCCGCTCGCCTTGACGCCGGCGTTCACGGCCGGCACCGCCCGCGCCATGTAGCCGAACAGCGCGATCAGGCCGAGCACCAGCGAGTAGGCGGGCAGCATGGCCGCGTTGCGCCTGATCACGTTGCGCCGCTTGGCGGCGAACACCCCGGTGGTGGCGTGCGGGTAGACGAACAGGGCCAGCGCGGAGCCGAGCGCCAGGGTGGCGTAGGCCCACTCGCCGGCCGGCAGCACCACGATGCTGCCGAACGGCTTGCCGGTCGCCGGGTTGACCGTTTTCAGGTGCGCCGAGGAGACAGCGAAGATGTGCCCCCAGCCGCCGAGCCGGCCTGGGATGTAGAGGATGGCGACGATAACCGTCAGGTAGATGAGGATGTCCTTGACGAACGCGATCAGAGCCGGCGCGCGCAGTCCGGCCAGGTAGGTGTAGGCCGCCACGACGCCGAAGGCGATGATCAGCGGCAGGTCCCTGATGATGGCGTTGCCCGAGGTGCTGCCGATTCCCATCACGGTCAGCACCGACTCGATGCCCACCAGCTGCAGCGCGATGTACGGCATGGTGGCCAGGATCCCGGTCGCCGCCACGGCCAGCCCGAGGCCCTGCGAGCCGTGCCGGCCGCGGACGAACTCGCCGGGGGTGACGTAGCCGCGCGCGCGGGCGACGGACCAGAGCCGCGGCGCGAAGATAAACACGATCGGGAAGACCATGATCGTGTACGCCAGCGCATAGAACCCGGCGGCCCCGGTGGCATAGACCAGCGCGGGCACCGCGATGAAGGTGTACGCGGTGTAGATGTCGCCGCCGAGCAGGAACCAGCTGACGAAGGTGCCGAACCCGCGGCCGGCCAGGCCCCACTCGTTCAGCTGCATCGGGTCCTCGGCCGGGCGCCATCTGGCCGAGGCGAAGCCGATCAGGGTGACGATCAGGAACGAGGCGAGAACGATGGTCAGCGTGACCGTATTCAGGTGATTCATCTCCGCGCCCCCCGCCCGGCGCCCGGGGCCGGCTTGGCTCTCAGCAGCAGGTAGCAGATCCACAGGATGACGGCGGTCAGCGGTACCCAGATGAACTGATACCAGTAGAAGAAGGGAAAGGGACCCAGCGGCGGCAGGGCCCGCGCGTAGATGGGAACCCACAGCGTGCCGGCGATCGCGACGGTCAGCAGGACCGCGACCGCGCCCAGCGTGGCCGGGCTCTTACGCGAAGCAGCGTGCTGGGCCATGGCAGCCTCTCAGAACGTGTGAAGGTGATGCGCTGCGGGGCCGCGCGTAAATGATCACGCTCTAGAACGTGTTTCACCATCGTGCCCGATAGCGGGCGCCGCAATGGTGCTTTTCCTCTGGTTCAGGCCGGCCGGCGGGCGCGGTCACGGACCGCTACCGTGTTCGCATCTTCCGGTCAACAGAACCAAGAGCAAACGGCCGAACGGACCTGCGGACTGCCCCGGTTGACCGTAATGTCGGTATCCCCTAGGATCATGCCGCTTGTGCCGGGTTCCCGGCTGGTCCCGCTGGCTTGCGAGCGCAAGGAGAAATGGCCGTTGGATTCCCCGGCGCACATGACCCGGCGTACTGCCCTGAAGCGGGCGGGCGTGCTGGCCGTGGCGCTCGGGGCACTGGAGGCGGTCGGGCCTTTTTCCTTCGCCCCGCAGCGCGTGGGCGCTTCCATCGTCCCGTCCGACATCCAGTTTGACGTCTCCGCTTTCCTCGCGGTGCCGCCGCAGACCTACCACAGCGGCGTGCAGTTCCAGATGCCGCCGGTGCACACGGTCTTCCTGACCGCGGCGCTCGAGCGAACCCCGGCCCGGGCCGACCAGGCCGAAATGGACCGCGTGCTCGCGGTGCTCGAGCGGGCCTACCCGTGGGGCGCGACTCACCTGGTCACGTTCGTCGCCTACGGGCTGCCGTATTTCGGCCGGCTCCCCGGCGCGCTGGTCTCCCGCCACATGCCGCGGCTGGTCTCCGACGCCAGCCGGCCCGCGCTCGAGGAGGCGGTGCCCGGCCCGACCGACGTCAGCCCGGCCAACCCCCGGATCCGCAAGTTCAACTACAACGTCAACGTGCGCATCGAGCGCAACGACCTGCTTTTCACGCTGCGCGGCGACAATCCGGCCGTCCTCTCCGACGTGCTCGCCTGGTTCGGCGGAAGCAACAAGCTGCGCGGGCAGGCGGTCGCCTCCCCGGCCTGGGGCGGGCTCCTCCGGTTCACGTCGAGCCGGAACATGTTCGTCCAGATGGGCATGCCGAAAGCCGTCGCCAGGCGGCATGGCCTGCCGTACGCGAACTTCATCCAGCCCCAGTCGCCGATGTGGATGGGCTTTGCCGACCAGCAGGTCACCGGGGCAGGCCCGGCCCCCATCTGCACCTTCGCCGGCACCGGCGCGGCCCGGCTGACCACGGCCGCCCAGGGCGACTATTTCGACAACGGCTCGGTCCAGCATCTGTCCCACGTCATCCTGGACATGCTCCAGTTCTTCGACATAGAGAACGAAGGGCAACCGCCAGGCTCGGACGGCATATTCACCGAACGGGTGCAGTACATGTTCCATGCGCCGGCCATCGCCGGCGGCAGCAAGGACCAGTACGCCGACGGCGGCGGCCCCGCCCTGCTGCCGAACGAGAACCGCGGGCCGCACTACGCCGCGCGAACCGCGCAGGGCATCGGCACGGCCGGCGGGAAGCGCCGGATGGGGCATCTCTCCTGCCTCCAGCGCTCATCCCGCGCCGCCGACGGCACGCCCATGCACATCCGGATGGACGGGCCGGGATTCGACGCGATGGATGTCCCCGGCGGCACCGTCATACCCAAGCTCCAGTTCACGATCTTCGTGCCGACCGCCGAGTTCTTCCGGACCCTGCGGACCAGCCAGGCCTCGCTCGACCTGCAGGACAAGTACGGCGTCAGCGTGAACGACAATGGCCTCGAGCGGTTCCTCACCGCGACCCGGCGGCAGAACTTCCTCATCCCCCCGCGCCGCCACCGCTCCTTCCCCCTGACCGAGCTCGCCTGACCGTCCGCCCGTCCCGGGCCGCGCCCGCACCGGTCCCCGCCTGGTCAGGAGCGGGGCGGGACGCGGAGGACGAGCAGGGCAGTGTCGTCGCTGGCCCAGCCGCCGGTGTGCCGGGCCAGGATCTGGCTGAGGCGGTTGATGGTGGCGGCGGCGTCCAGGCCGTGCGTGGCGGCCAGGGCATCGGCGAGGGCAGCCTCTCCGAAAAGCGGCCGGACGGCTTCCGGCGGACCTGGCCGTTCCCGGGCCTCGGTAGCGCCGTCGGTGTAGAGCAGCAGGGCGTCGCCGGGGGCCAGCCGGAACCGGACGTCGGCCAGCTGGACCTCGGGGATCATCCCGAGCAGGGAGCCGCGAGCGTCGATCTGCTGTACGCGTCCGTTGGCGCGGCGCACCAGGGCCGGAGGGTGCCCGGCACAGCACAGGCGGCCGGTCATGCCGCCGGGAGTGACCCGGAAGGTGACGTAGGCGGCGGTCAGGAACCGGTCACCCTGCTGCTGGTCGAGCAGCGCGGCGTTCAGGCGCCGGAGCACGGCGGCAGGCGACAAGTGCTGGACGGCGTTGGCACGCAGGGTATACCGGGCCAGGGCCGTGACCTTGGCCGCTTCCACGCCCTTGCCGCACACGTCGCCGACCACGGTGGACCACCATGGTCCCCTGACGTGGAACAAGTCGTAGAAATCGCCGACCACCGTGGTTCCGCCCGCGGCCGGCTGATACGACGCCGCCACGTCCAGGCCGGGGACAGGCCGCAGGACCGGGGGCAGCAGGCTGTCCTGAAGGCTGCGGGCCAGCGTCTCGGAGACAAGCAGCGACTCCCGTACCTTGGCCAGGGATCCGCGCAGGTTGATCTCGTTGCTGACCGCGCGGGCCAGGGTGCCCAGGGCGGCCAGCTCGGCGGCCCGCCAGGGATGAGGGTTCTCGTCGATCACGCACATGCTCCCCAGGACCTCGTCGCCTGGCCCGAGGATCGGGTAGCCAGCCCACGCCCCGATTTTCATCGGCGCAACGGAGGGGTGGTCACGGGTGCGCGGGTCGCTGGCGGCGTCGTCGACGACGAACCGGTCGCCCAGTCCGACCAGGAAATAGCAGAAGCTCTCCCGGACCGGATTCTGGCGTCCGCCGGCCTGCTTGGTGTCGACGCCGACGCAGGATTTCCAGAACGAGCGGTCCTCGTCGACCAGCGTGATGAAGGCCCGCTCGCATCCGGTTATCCCGGCGGCGAGGTCGGCCAGGTCGTCAAAGGCCTGTTCCGGTCCGGTATCCAGGAGCCCGGTAGCCTGCACGGCGGCGACCCGGCGGGGATCCGACAGCGCGGCCGGAAGCCCGTCAGCCCGGAGGCCGCCGGGAAACATCGATCCGGTCATCGCGGTACCCCGATCCCATTGCGCAGTCCGGCGCCTGGCGGGACCGATGGAGCGCTGGCCAGTGCGTCAGGAAGGCCATGAGCTACACGGTAACCGGTAGGCGTTCGGCCGTCTCCGGCACCGGTCCTCCCCTTGTCGCTTTGTCTGGTCGCTTTGTCGATGCCGGGCCGTGGGGTGAGATCCCGGGTGATGATGAGCCGTCGGCCTTGAGGGCATGGGGCGCCTGCGCGGAGGGCGCAAGCGCTGTGGCCCGGGTGATCGGTTGGGCCTCCAGATGGATGCGCCACCATCGCAGGAGTACGGTAAGCTCTCCTAGGCCGGTGCGGGAATCGCCAGCACCGGGTACGGCCCAGGGAAGCGCCGTCAGGCGCAAAACCCCAGGTCAGACAAGTAAAGATAGGCCCCGTTAGCTCAGTCGGCAGAGCGTCTCCATGGTAAGGAGAAGGTCTACGGTTCGATTCCGTAACGGGGCTCCGCTACAAGAACCAGGTCAGAAGCTCACTGGACAGCTCTCATCCTACGCTGCGGATGGGAGCTGTCGCCGTATTGGGAGGAATCTGGGAGATCGTGTTCTTCCGGACCGACAGAGCTCGCCCGGTCGGCCCGCGAGGGTCAGCCGGGAGGATGCCGGACTCCACGGCGGAGTGAACCAGGCGTGACTCGATGGAGCCACATCCGCCGACAGCCGTGCCGCGTGCTATCAGAGATAACGTGTGCGAGTCAGGTCGCGCCGCGGGCTGCGCTCCCGCAGGACATGTGACTTTGATCGGTAAGTGGCAGCAGATTTTCGGCGCTATGTGGCGTGAGCGAGGATGGCCTGCCCTCTTACTTAGTTCAGCACTAGCTGTATAGTACAGGCATGTCTGTACTAACTCCGGTGGATCTGGGAACCCTGGCCCGGGTGGGGAAGGCGCTGGCCGACCCCACCCGCCGCCGGGTGCTGGTGCAGCTGGCCGAGGGCCCTGGCTATCCGGCCGAGATGGCCGGGGAGTTCGGCACGACCCGGGCCAACCTGTCCAACCATCTGACCTGCCTGCGTGAGTGCGGGCTGGTGACCGCGACGGCCGAAGGCCGCCGGGTCCGCTACGACCTGGCCGATCCCCGGCTGGCCGAGGGGCTGCGCATCCTGGCCGCCCTGGACCTGCCGGGCACCTGCTCATGACCCCGCCCTTCCTGGGAGGTAACAGGATGTCCCGTGTCCAGCTCTCGATCAACGTCAGCGACTTCGACGCCGCCGTGGTGTTCTACTCCCGGCTGTTCGGCACCGAGCCGGCCAAGCTGCGGCCCGGCTATGCCAACTTCGCCATCGGCGACCCGCCACTCAAGCTGGTGCTGAACGCCCCGGGTAATGGCCCGGGCGGCACGATCAACCACCTGGGCGTGGAGGTCGAATCGACCGGTGAGGTCACCGAGGCTGAGGCCCGGCTGGCCGCGGCGGGCCTGGACCCCGAGGCACGGCCGGGCACGGTCTGCTGCTATGCCTGGCAGGACAAGGTTTGGGCGCATGATCCGGACGGGCTGGGCTGGGAGTACTACACCGTGCTGGAGCACGTCGAGACGCCATGACCTCGCTGCCATCGCCACGGCTGCGGGGCCGCCCGCCAGGCTCTATTGCCATGCCCGGGTCGGCGGAGTGGCTGCGGCTGGCCCGGCTGGCCCGCACCCTGTCCTGGGCCACCCTGGCCTGGATGGGCATCGAGGGCGGAGTGGCGATTGGCGCAGCCGTCGCCGCCGGGTCGGTGGCGCTGCTCGGCTTCGGCCTGGACAGCGGCATTGAGGCCCTCGCGTCGGTCATCGTCATCTGGCGGTTCACCGGCACCCGGCTGGCCAGCCCGACCGCCGAACGGCGCGCCCAGCAGCTGGTGGCAGTCAGCTTCTTCCTGCTCGCCCCCTACATCGCCGCCGAGGCCATCCGCGCCCTGGCCACCGCCGACCACGCCGAAACCAGCATCGTCGGCCTAGCCCTCACCGCCGGGACCGCCATCCTCGAACCCGGCCTCGGCATCGCTAAACGGCGCATCGGCGCCCGGCTCGGCTCGGCGGCCACCGCCGGGGAAGGCACCCAGAACCTGCTATGCGCCTACCTCGCGATGGCGGTTTTCGCCGGGCTGGCCGCCAACACCCTGTTCGGCGCCTGGTGGCTGGACGGCGTGGTTGCGCTCGGCATCGCAGCCTGGGCCGTGGCCGAGGGACGGCGGGCCTGGGCCGGGCGGTCCTGCGGCTGCGCCTGCCAGCCCGCACAGCACTGCTGAGCCGTCCCAAATTCGGCCGATTCCGGGACGGGTCGTCTTCGCCGGGCCGGGCCCGTTCAGCTGCCTGGCAGTACGATCAGCTGGCCCGCTTGCCTGCAATGTCAGCTCAGCCACGCGGACAGCTCGTTCAGCGCGCCGGGGATGACGTAGTAGTAGGCCCACAGCCCCTGGCGCTCGGAGCCGACCAGGCCGGCCTGGCGGAGCACCTTCAGGTGGTGGGAGACAGTGGGCTGGGACAGGCCGAAGAGCGGCACCAGCTCGCACACGCAGACCTTTCCGGCGTGCTTGCGCAGCACGTCGATGAGCTGCAGGCGGACGGGGTCTCCGAGCGCCTTGGCGACTGCGGCCATGCGGATCGCCGGCTCGGGCTGTACGTCGGGGTAGACGGCGGGCTCGCTGCGCGGTTCGCCGGCCGGGCGCTTGACCTTCGGGGTTAGCTCCAGTTCCACGGCTATGCGCCCGTCAATGCCAGGGGCAGGTGATCTCGGGAGGTGAGCCCGACTCGGGCGGGCGCGTCGCGGATCCAGGCGACCAGCGGCGCGATCACCTCCCGGGCGTCGTCGCTGACGCCACGCAGGGTATTGGAGGCGAACGAGCGCTGGTGTTCCAGGCCGAGGTAGACCAAGCCGACGTGCGTGCAGGAGATCCCGCGGACGTGGACCGGGGTCCCGTCTGGCTCGAGGGCGCCGAGCTCGCGCAGGTATCCCAGGCTGGGCCGGTATCCGGTGGCCAGGATGATCGCGTCGGCCGGCTCGCGCTGGCCGTCGCTCCAGACCACGTTGTCCTTGTCCAGTGAGGTGAACATCGGGCGCCGGTCGACCAGGCCGTCAGCGAGGGTCTGCTGGAACCCGGTGCTGTCGGTGACCACGCTGCCTGCGGTGATCTTGCTCAGCCATTCGGCGGGCAGGGTGTCAAAGCCGGTCTCCCGCAGCCAGTAGTGGACATCCTGGCCGCCCAGCCGCTGCGGGATGAACCGCACCGGATGGCGGCTGGCCAGCGTCACCGTCGCGACGGCCGCGAGCTCGTTGGCGACCTGGGCGGCCGAATCCCCCGCGCCGACGACGATCACCCGCCGGCCGGCATACGGCGCCGGGTTGCGGTAACCGGCGACATGCGAAAGCTCGCCGGCAAAAGCCTCCTCGCCTTCGAAGCTCGGGCGGTAGGGGTTGGAGAACGACCCGGTCGCGGCCACGATGCCGGACGCGCGCAGCGCCCGCCCGTCCGCCGTGACGACGATGAAGTGCCTGCCGTCCTGCCGGATGGTCCGCACGCGGGTGCGGGTCTGGATCTCGACGCCGAGCCGGGAGGCATAGCGCTCGAGGTAGTCCGCGACCTCGTCGCGGCCCGGGTAGCGATCCGGGGCGCCCGGGAACGGCATCCCCGGCATCGAGCTGTAGGCCGCCGGCGAGAACAGGCGCAGGCTGTCGTAGTAGTGCGGCCACGACCCGGCCGGGCGATCACTTGCCTCCAGGATCACCGCCGGCATGCCCAGCTCGCGCAGCGCGCGCGCTGCCGCCAGGCCCGACTGCCCGGCGCCGACCACCACCACGGGAGCGGCCGAGCCGCCCGCAGGACCCAGGCTCATGCTCACGCTCGTACTCATACATAGATATATATCAATTATATTGGCTTATATCAATATATTGTGGCGATCCGGCCGATCGCCGGACCGGGATCGGCGGCGGAGCCAGCTGTCCCCTCCAGCCGAAGGAGGGTGCTGGCAGGAGGCCACTGCGGTATTAGCGAGCGGTGCTCAGCACTGCCGCCAGCGCGTTCAGGGCCTCGGGGACGAGGGCGTAGTAGGCCTGCACGCCGCGCCTGTCGCGGGTGAAGATCCCGGCGCCGACGAGGATCTTGAGGTGGTGGGGAGATGGCGGGCTGGGTCAGGCCGAGCGGCTCGGTGAGATCGCAGACGCGGGCCTCGCCATCGTCGTGCGCGGCGACCATGGAGACCAGGCGCACCGGGTGGGGTCGGCCAGGGCTTTCAGCATGCGGGCGCGGCCGGCTGCCTATGCCGGCTGCATCGCCGGCGCCCTGTCCCGTGCCGAGTACCTCGACGGGCTCGCCGCGGCCGGGTTCACGGGCGCGTCGGTCACCTTCACGCACGAGGCAGCCCCCGGCATGCACTCAGCGATCATCCGGGCCGTCAAGCCCGCCACCGCATAACGCTGAGCCTGGCCCTGGCCGCTGGCCGGCCACGATAAGGCCCGGTCAGCACCCGGGTGCGACAGGAAATGGCGGCTTGGCTTTCGCCCGGCGGGCTCCTGCAGGTGGCAGCAGCACCCAGGCCGGGCTGCGGGCAGGCCGCCGGGTCAGGAGACGGCTGCCAGGCGCGGCGCCAGGCGGCCGACGCGATCGGCTAGCTGGGCTAGCGCCGCGTCGAAGCTGCCCGGGTCGCCAGCCATCACCGGGTCTGGGATGGACCAGTGCAGCGCCGCGGCCTCTCCGAGTTCCTCATGGGCCAGGTCGCACACGGTGATCACCAGGTCGCCGTGCTGGCGGACCTGGCCGACGTGGCGGGGCCGCAGCCGGGGCAGCGGCAGGCGGTGGCGCCCGGCGGCGGCGATGGCGCCGGGGTCGATCGCCTCGGCCGGGTGTGTTCCGGCCGATACCGCCGGGAGGTTGCTGGCCCGGCGCCACAGCGCGGCGGCCAGGTGCGAGCGCGCGGAGTTGGCGGTGCAGACGAACAGCACCCGCAGCGCGGCGCGGGCTGGCGGCGGGGCGAGCGAGTCCAGGGCACCGGGGATCAGCTGCAGGTAGGTGCGGCGCCGGTCGCCTTCGGACCGGCGGCGGGTGATGACCCCGGCCTGCTCCAGCGTGTGCAGGTGGTGCGCGAGCAGGTTGGACGGCATGGCCAGCATGGCGGCCAGCTCGGACGGGGACGCGTCTCCGGTCAGCAGCGTGTCGGTGATCCGCAGCCGGGCCGGGTCAGCCAGCGCGGCATGCAAGATGACCCGACGCTCCAGCTCAGAGGCTCGATCAGAAGTCATTGACTCAATCTTGACTGAACTATCTTCAGCTGTCAAGATGGCCGCGTGACCAGTGCACCCGTCCTGCTGTGGCGCCGGCTGCTAGCCGAGTTCCTGGGCAGCGCGTTCCTGGCCGCGGTGGTGATCGGCTCCGGGATCGCCGCGCAGCGGCTGTCCCCGGGCCAGACTGGGCTGGAGCTGCTGGAGAACGCGGCGGCCACGGCGGCCGGGCTGTTCGCGATCATCTTGATGTTCGGCCCGGTCTCCGGCGGCCATTTCAACCCGGTGGTGTCCTTCGTCGACGCCTTCTTCGGCGGGCTGTCCTGGCGGGACGCCGCGGCGTATCTTCCGGCGCAGGTGGCTGGGTGCATCGCCGGGGCGGTGGCGGCGAACCTGATGTTCGCGCTGCCCGCGGTCACCATCTCGGCCAAGCACCGGGCCACTCCTGCGCACTTCCTGTCGGAGGTCATCGCCACGATCGGGCTGCTGCTGGTGATTTTCGCGCTGGCCCGGTCCGGGCGCAGCCGGTCCGCCCCGGCCGCGGTGGGCGCCTACATCGGCGCGGCGTACTTCTTCACGTCTTCGACCAGCTTCGCCAACCCGGCCATCACCGTCGGCCGGATCTTCTCGGACACCTTCGCCGGGATCGCCCCGTCCTCGGTGCCGCCCTTCATCGCCGCGCAGATCCTCGGCGGCATCGCCGCCGCCGGGATCATCAAGGCGCTGTACCCCGCCATCACGCCAGCTGAGGCCGCCAGCATCATCGTCCCGCACAGCGCCGGGCGCGCGGCTGCCCGAGCTGGATACGACGGCGCGTCGCCGTCCGCGGACCGGCCGTCCGGCCCGGTCCAGTCTCCGTGAGCAGACCACGGGAGGGAGCCCTGCTATGCACCTGGTCATGATCGGCGGCAGCGACGCCGGTATCAGCGCCGCGCTGCGGGCCCGGGAGCTCGACCCGGCCGCGGAGGTGACGGTGGTCCTGGAGGACGCCTACCCGAACTTCTCGATCTGCGGCATCCCCTACTACCTGTCCGGCGAGGTCGCCCACTGGCGCAACCTGGCCCACCGCACCCTCGCCGACCTGGAAGCCGCGGGCATGCGGCTGCGGCTGGACACCACCGCCCGCCGCATCGACGTGCCCGGCCGCAAGCTCCTGGTCACCTCGGCCGACGGCGCCGAGGAGCTGCTCGGCTACGACAAGCTCATTGTCGGCACCGGCGCGGTCCCGGTCCGCCCCCCGATCGCCGGCCTGGCCGGACCCGGCGCCCTCGGCCCCGGTGACGGCGTGCACCTGCTGCACTCGATGGGCGACACCTTCAACGTCATGGCCACCCTGGAGCAGGCCGCGCCCGCCAGCGCGGTCATCGTCGGCGCCGGGTACATCGGCCTGGAGATGGCCGACGCGCTGACCGTCCGCGGGCTTCAGGTGACGCAGATGGAGCAGCTGCCCGAGGTGCTGCCCACCGTCGACCCCGGACTCGGCGCCCTGGTCCACGCCGAACTGGCCGCCCATGGCGCGGAGGTGCTGACCGGCACCACCGTCCAGGCCATCAGCAAGGCCCCGCCGGGCGGCGCAGGGCGGCTGGAAGTGGCGGCCGCTACGGCCGGCGGCACGGCCGTCACTCGCGCGGCGGACATGGTGCTGGTCGTCGTCGGGGTACGGCCCGAGACCACGCTGGCCGCCGAGGCCGGGGCCGCGCTCGGCGTGAAGGGCGCGATCGCCGTCGACGCCGGCATGCGGACCGGCCTGCCCGACGTGTTCGCCGCCGGGGACTGCGTGATCACCCACCACCGGCTGCTCGGCGTGACGTACCTGCCGCTGGGCACAACCGCGCACAAGCAGGGCCGCGTGGCCGGGGAGAACGCCCTGGGCGGGAACCGGCAGTTCGCCGGCAGCCTGGGCACCCAGGTGGTCAAGATCTTCGACCAGGCCGCCGCCCGGACCGGGCTGCGGGACCACGAGGCGGCCCCGGCCGGGTTCGACCCGGTGACCGTCGAGGCCGCCGCCGATGACCACAAGGCCTACTACCCCGGCAGCCACCGCATCACGATGCGGGTCACCGGCGACCGGGCCACCGGGCGGCTGCTCGGCCTGCAGCTGTTCGGCCACAAGAACGCCGAGATCGCCAAGCGCGTCGACATCGCCGCTGCCGCGATCTTCCACGGCATGACCGTCGATGCGGTCAGCGACCTGGACCTGTCCTACACCCCGCCGCTGGGCAGCCCGTGGGATGCGGTCCAGATGGGCGCCCAGGCCTGGGTCCGCGAAACCCAGCGGCGCTAACCCGCGCTCCGGATCTTCCAGCAGAGGAACAGCCATGTCAGGGCACGACAGAGGGCCCGGCCCTCAGCCACACCACCCAGCTCACCTAGCCATCTGGGCCGCTGCCACCGCGATCATCGTCCTTGCCCTCGCCGCGTGCGGCAGCACGGCCACCCCGCCTGGCACGCCCGCCACGGCCACGACCATCCCCAGCGGCGGGCCGGGCACCCTCACCGGGGCGGGTTCGACCTACGTCGCCCCGTTCTTCGCCCTGGCCTTCACCCGGTACCACCAGCAGCACCCTGCGGTCACCGTGAACTACGCCGTCGTGGGCAGCAGCGCGGGCATCGCCGCGATCAGCGCCAAACAGGTCGACTTCGGTGCCTCGGACGTGCCCATGAACGCCAGCGAGCTAGCCGCCGCCAAGGGAGGCCCCATCACCCAGGTGCCCGATGCCCTGGCCGCCGAGGGCGTGACCTACAACCTGGGCCTCCCGGCGGGCACCCGGCTGCACCTGACCGGCCCGGTCCTCGCGGCTATCTACCTCGGCCAGATCACCCGCTGGAACGACCCGGCCATCACCGCCCTCAACCCCGGCATCACCCTCCCGGACGCGTCGATCACCGTCGTGCACCGCTCCGACGGCAGCGGCACCACCTACATCTTCAGCGACTACCTGTCCAGCGTCTCCCCTACCTGGGCGGCCAAGGTCGGCGCCGGCAAAACGCTCAAGTGGCCGGTCGGGGAAGGCGCCGAAGGCAACGGCAGCGTGGCCACCACGGTGGACCGCACCCCGTTCTCCATCGGCTACATCGAGCAGGCCTACTCCCAGGGCCTGACGCTGCCGTTCGCCGCCCTCCGTAACCAGGCCGGGAACTACGTCCTGCCGTCCCCCCAGACCGTCGCCGCCGCCGCCGCCCAAAAACCCAACATCACGCCGACCGACTTTTCCATCGTCAACCAGCCCGGCGCCAGCAGCTACCCCATCACCGGCTACAGCTGGTCGATGATCTACACCCGCCAGCCAGACCAGAGCCGCGGGCAGGCCCTGGTCACCATGCTCGACTGGCTCACCCACACCGGCCAGGCCTACGCCGCCGCGAACCTCTACGTACCCCTGCCATCCCAGGTCCAGCAACTCGCCCAGACCATGCTCCAGCAGATCACCGGCCCCACCGGGACACACCTGCTTGGCTAAGGACACGCTCCGAGCCAGGGAACGCCATCGGACGCTGAAGATTCCACGCCGTAGATCGCTGAAGGTCACAGATGGTTGCCGGGTTATCAGAGGTAATGGGTCATTATCTCTGATAACGCTAGGATTCACGGTCAGGTACCCGATGCAGTCAGCTAGTTCTGCACGGTGGTGGCGTGACGCTTCGATAGGGCGAGGTTATCGGGGGTGCCTGCCGATGGCGTCGGTGGAAGACTCGGTACTCATGACGGGAACGGACGCCGGCCCCGGTGCCGGGCCGGGGCGGCGGTGGGATGTGGCGCTGTCATTCGCCGGGGCGCAGCGGGACTATGCCGGGCAGGTGGCCGGGGCACTGAAGGCGCGCGGGGTGCGCTGCTTCTACGACCAGGACGAGCAGGTCCGGCTGTGGGGGACGTACCTGGCTGAGGAGCTGCCGCGGATCTACGCGGAAGAGTCGGCGGCGGTGGTGGTGTTCGTCTCGGCCGAGTACGCCGGGCGGGACTGGACCCGGCTGGAGCGCCGGGCCGCGTTCAGCCGGGCGGTGACCGAGGCCGGGGTGTACGTGCTGCCGGCCCGCTTCGATGACAGCGAACTGCCCGGCCTGCTGCCCGATGTGGTCACCGTCGACCTGCGCCGCTACAACCCGGCCCAGTTCGCCGGCCTGGTCGCGGACAAACTCGCCGACCTCGGCATCAGCGCTTTTCCCCCGGCAGGCGGGACGGGCCGGGCGTCGGCCGGGGCGGTCCTGGTGAGCCAGGCCGACCCGCGGCGGCTGGGGGTGCACGCGGCGATCCGCGTGCCGGGGGTACCGGATGAGGTGCCGCCGGAGTACGTGTCGCGGGACGTGGATGCCGCCGGGGCCGGGGTCCGGGCGAAGGTGGCGGCCGCGGCGGACCGGGGCGGTTTCGTGGTGCTAGTCGGCGGGTCCTCGGTCGGGAAGACCCGGTGCGCCGTGGAGGCGGTCAAGGCGCTGCTGCCGGACTGGTGGCTGGTGCACCCGTCCGGCTCGGCCGGGGTGGCCGCGCTGGCGTCCGCGCCGCCGCCGCGGACGGTGGTGTGGCTGGATGAGCTGCAGCGCTACCTGGACGGCGAGCACGGGCTGGCTGGCGGCGTGATCCGGGCGCTGCTGAACGCCCCCGGCCCGGTAGTGATCATCGGGACGGTGTGGCCGGACCGGTACGCCGCCTACACCGCCGTGCCGGTGCCGGGCGGCGATGACCCGTATGCGCGGGAACGGGAGGTGCTGGACCTGGCCGAGGTCATCCGCATCAGCGCCGCGTTCAGCCCGGCCGAGCAGGACCGGGCCCGCGCCGCCGCGGCCGGGGACCGGCGGCTGGCCGCCGCGCTGGGCGCGGCCGGGTACGGGCTGACCCAGACCCTGGCCGCTGCGCCGCAGCTGGTTGCCCGCTGGGAAGGCGCCCAGGACGCCGACCCATACGCCTGGGCGGTGCTGACCGCGGCGGCCGATGCGGCCCGGATCGGTGCCCGTGCCCCGCTGACCGGCGATCTGCTGCGCGCGGCCGCCCCGGGCTACTGCACCAGCGCCCAGCAGGCCGAGGCCCCGGCCAACTGGTTCGAGCGCGCCCTGGCCTACGCCACCGAAAAGCTGCATGGCGCCGCCGCTGCCCTGGCCCCCGCCGGGGCCGGCATGGGCCAGCTCACCGGGTACACCGTCGCGGACTACCTGATCCAGCACGCCAGCCGCGAACGCCGCATGCCCGCGTGCCCGCCAGCACCTGGGAGGCCCTCGTCAGCCACATCGGCGACCCCGCCGACGCCGCCCGGCTCGCGGACAGCGCCAGACGCCGTTTGCTGTACTGCTACGCCATCCCGCTCTACCGCCGCGCCGCCGACGCCGACGCCGAGCACGCCACCTCGCAGCTGGCCGGCCTGCTGGCCGACCGCGGGGACGTGGATCAGCTGCGCGCCCGGGCCGACACCGGCGACGGGCAGGCCGCCTGGCGACTGGCCGACCTGCTGGCCGACCGCGGGGACCTGGATCAGCTGCGCGCCCGGGCCGACACCGGCGACGAGCGCGCCACCTCGCGGCTGGCCGGCCTGCTGGCCGACCGCGGGGACGTGGATCAGCTGCGCGCCCGGGCCGACACCGGCGACGAGCGCGCCACCTCGCGGCTGGCCGGCCTGCTGGCCGACCGCGGGGACGTGGATCAGCTGCGCGCCCGGGCCGACACCGGGGACGTGTTCGCCGCCATGCGGCTGGCCGGCCTGCTGGCCGACCGCGGGGACCTGGATCAGCTGCGCGCCCGGGCCGACACCGGCGACGTGAACGCCGCCGTAGAGCTGGCCGGCCTGCTGGCCGCCCGTGGGGACCTGGACCAGGCCGTGCAGATCCTGCGCGCCCGGGCCGACACCGGCGACGAGTACGCCGCTTTGCGGCTGGCCGGCCTGCTGGCCGCCCATGGGGACCTGGACCAGGCCGTGCAGATCCTGCGAGGCCTGGCCGACACCGGCGACGTGAACGCCGCCGTAGAGCTGGCCGGCCTGCTGGCCGACCGCGGGGACCTGGACCAGCTGCGCGCCCGGGCCGACACCGGCGACGTGTACGCCGCCTCGCGGCTGGCCGGCCTGCTGGCCGACCGCGGGGACCTGGACCAGCTGCGCGCCCGGGCCGACACCGGCGACGTGTACGCCGCCATAGAGCTGGCCGGCCTGCTGACCGACCGCGGCGACGTGGACCAGCTGCGCGCCCGGGCCGACACCGGGGACGTGTTCGCCGCCATGCGGCTGGCCGGCCTGCTGGCCGACCGCGGGGACCTGGACCAGCTGCGCGCCCGGGCCGACACCGGCGACGTGTACGCCGCCGTAGAGCTAGCCCGCCTGCTGGCCGACCGCGGGGACCTGGACCAGCTGCGCGCCCGGGCCGACACCGGCGACGAGTACGCCGCCTCGCGACTGGCCGGCCTGCTGACCCAGCAGGGCCGAAATGAGGAAGCGGAGCGATTGCGTCGGTTCGGTCTGAACCCGGACGGGTCAATTGCCTATGAGTAAAGGACGTCGTGCCTCGAGCCCTCCGCCGGGAATTTCGTGATCGTCAACACTTACGACAACCTGGCTTTATTAGAGATAACGGACCGTTACCTCTGATGACCCGTCGGCTGTCCTGCGAGAACGGCGCCCGCAGCGGACCTGACTCCCGCGCATTATCTCTGATAGGCCGCGTGTCATCCTGCGGGAACAGCGCTCATAATAGGAGCCAACTTCCGCGCATTATCTCTGATAGTGCTACGCCAAGCTCAGGGCGCGGGCCGGACGTCCCACCTGGCGCAGACAACGAGGAACTCGTCCACGTGCTCTGGCTCGACGGCCGCCATCATGCGTTCCTTCGATTCGCTCATCAAGATCTCCAGCGGCCCCGGCGACGCGTCTCCCAGCGGCACCTCCTCCAGCCTGGACCAGCATGCCGGTGCCAGCAGCACCAGGCTGACCCCGTTTGCCCGGACCCGCGGGTGGCGAAGCAACAGTCCCCGGGTTCGTGAGTTTGCCGATGGCTGCCTGCCGACCCGGTTCGGGCCTGTATCAGGACTTGTGAAGTTAGCCGGTCGCCGGGCGAGTCGTACTGATCTTCCTTCAGTCTCCGTGAAATTATCTCGCTCAAGCTGATGACCTACGTCTCGGGTGAAGCCCAGGGGGTTACGGGGTGGCTCTGGCGCTGGTGCGCGACCTGCGTGAGCATCGAGCGCATCCGCCGCGACCGGGTGCTCCACGAAGCGCTGACCGCGCGGGCGGACCCGCTGCACCTGGCCCTGGTGTTCGGCCTGACCTACACCTCACCCAGCCGCTCACTGGCTAGGTCCCTGAGTTCGCGGATGTCCTCAAGGCTCAGGTTCGCGATGGCCCAGCGCGCTATCGAGAGCGCGGAGTCGAGGCTGAGGTCGGCGTCTATCATCGCGCAGTCCCGCTTGGGCCCCGCAATGTAGGCGTTAGTCACCGGAGTAGTCCGGACGGTGATCCGGGACACGCTCTTGCCCCTGTTGTTGGTCGGCACGATGACGTAGACCAGCATCGTCATAATGGTCCTCCTTCAGTCTGGGGCGGCTCCCGCCCCTATGATGACTTGCCCTGCGTGCCCGTGAGGCGCCAGCGGCCCGCGCCCGGCATTCTGGCCGCGGCCGTGGTCGAGCTGCCCGAGCTGGACGGCGCCAGGATCGCGATCCTCGGCCTGCACCACGGCGAGCGCGGCACCACCTTGCGCCTGCTGGCCAGCGGCGTCACGCTGGAGGACGACTGGAAGTACGCCAGGGGAGTCAGGCCCCTGCCGGTGCTGTGGATGTGCGACAGCAGCGGCCGCTGGCACACCACGCGCACCAATCATGTGAGCCCGTCGAGGAACAGCGGCGAGGTCATGCTGTGGCTTCAGACCGTGCCCCCGCTGGACCGCGGCACCGGTCGACTGCTCGCTGGTGAAGGACGATCAGCGTGGCATCCGTCCTGCGGGACGGCGGCGGGTTATCAGCTGCCGTCCCTCTGGGGGTTAGTCGCATCCGCGAGGGAATCTGATCACTGTTGTCACACCGTTCCCTGATGTAACGATTCCCTTGGTCAGAGGTAATGGCCCATTACCAACCCGCCGACCGTCCTGCGGGAATGCCGCCCCCGAAGGGGCGACCCTGACGTGTTATCTCCGGTAGCGGCCGCGAGCTATCGATCTGCAATCTGCCAGCCCCGTGCCGATGTACATGGACATAGCGGCGGTGACCCTGACCGGCAGGCGTCGTGAGCGGCGAGCGCCTTCTGGGAACTGTCCGGGTTCCCGGGTGTGCCTGGTCAGCCAGCGGCCGTGAGCGCGGTCAGTCCGTCAGCATCCCGGCGCAGGGTCGCGGCCAGCTGGCTGCGTGCCATCTCGGGAATCCCGTCCGGGAGCTTGCCGCCGTTCGCGGCTAGGTCGGCGGCGCCGCTGATGTACCTGGCGGCCCGGCGCAGCAACGCCGGCGGGAACAAGATCTCCGTCGGGTCGCCGGCTTGCCCGGGCGCGGCGTCAGCGGTGATCTGCCCGAACCCGGACAGCGTCTGCGCGTAGGTGGTGATGACGTCCCCGAGGTGACCGGGCGGCTCGTTGGCCGCCCGCACCTGCAACGCCTCGGCCAGGGCCGCGACGGTGATCCCCACCAGGGCCAGCGGCAGCGGAACGGTCCGCGGCGACTCCAGCAGGTCCGCGCCGGGCCGTTCGCCGGCCACCTCGAACAGCATCCGCCGGGCCATGTCCTTGATGATCTCGTCGCCCAGATAGCTGCGGGCGGTTGCCTCGGTGACTGCCATGAGGGCCGCCACGGCACGGACCTGCCCGGTGATCAGCTCCCCGGCACGCTGCCGGTCAAGATGCATGCCGGACGCGGCGAGCTCCTCCAGGAACACGTCGATCTTGCTGTCGAGCCACGTACGTCTAGGCACGTGGCAAGTCTCCCATCCGCCCGCTCGGAGCCCGGCCTGGACAAGGACCAATTCGCCCTCGGGTCAGGGCGCCGGGCCCATGGCGGCGGCTGTATAAGAAACGGCAGCCTGTACTTGCTGAACACCCCAGGCTTCGTAACACGTTTTCCAACGCCCTCCGGGCCGTGATCGGGGCGCCCGGCGGACAAAAGTTGATCATGTCGAGAATCGTTCGATTCTCGACATCACGAGGCTCTTGCCGCATCAGGTCTGCTGCTCCACCGCCATCTTGAAGACTTCAGACAGAAGTCCTTTCACGCAAGAGGCGATTGACCCGTCCGGTTTCAAGCCAAACCGGCGCAATCGCTGCGCTTCTTCGCTCCGTCCCTGCTTAAGCAGCAGGTCGACTAGCAGGTCGGCGGCATTCTCGGTGCCGGCATCGAGCTGGGCGCGCAGCCCGTCCAGGTCGCCGCGGTCGGCCAGCAGAGTCGGCCAGCTCTCGGGCGGCATCCTCCTCGCCGGCGTCGGCCCGGGCGCGCAGCCCGTCCAGGTCGCCGCGCTCGGCCAGCAGGTCGGCCAGCTCTCGGGCGGCATCCTCCTCGCCGGCGTCGGCCCGGGCGCGCAGCCCGTCCAGGTCGCCGCGGTCAGCCAGCAGGTGGCCAGCTCTCGGCGGCATCCTCGTCGCCGGCGTCGGCCCGGGCGCGCAGCCCGTCCAGGTCGCCGCGGTCGGCCAGCAGCCTGGCCAGCTCTCGGGCGGCCCACCGTCGCCGGCGTCGGCCCGGGCGCGCAGCATCTGCGCCGCCCCGTCCAGGTCGCCGCGATCGGCCAGCAGAGCGGCCAGCTGCTCGGGCGGCGTTCTCGTCGCCGGCGTCGGCCCGGGCGCGCAGCCCGTCCAGGTCGCCGTGCTCGGCCAGCAGCCCGGCCAGCCGCTAGGCGGCGTACCCGTCGCCGGCGTCGGCCCGGGCGCGCAGCCCGTCCAGGTCGCCGCGGTCGGCGAGCAGGTCGGCCAGCCGCTCGGCGGCGTCCTCGTCGCCGGCGTCGGCCCGGGCGCGCAGCCCGTCCAGGTCGCCGTGCTCGGCCAGCAGGCCTGGCCAGCCGCCGGGCGGCATCCTCGTCGCCGGCGTCGGCCCGGGCGCGCAGCACTGCGCGGCGTCCAGGTCGCCGCGCTCGGCCAGCAGCCTGGCCAGCTCAGGGCGGCGTACTCGTCGCCGGCGTCGGCCCGGGCGCGCAGCATGCGCGCGGCGTCCAGGTCGCCGTGCTCGGCCAGCAGCCTGGCCAGCTCAGGGCGGCCCACCGGTCGTCGGCGTCGGCCCGGGCGCGCAGCCCGTCCAGGTCGCCCGCTCGGCCAGCAACCTAGCCAGCCGGTGGGCGGCAAGCTCGTCGCCGGCGTCGGCCCGGGCGCGCAGCCCGTCCAGGTCGGCCAGCCGGCCAGGCGGCCGCACCGGTCGCCGGCGTCGGCCCGGGCACGCAGCCCGTCCAGGTCGCCGCGCTCGGCCAGCAGCCTGGCCAGCTGCCAGGCGGCATCCTCCGTCGCCGGCGTCGGCCCGGGCGCGCAGCCCGTCCAGGTCGCCGTGCTCGGCCAGCAGCCTCGGCCAGCTCTCGGGCGGCCCACCGGTCGCCGGCGTCGGCCCGGGCGCGCAGCCCGTCCAGGTCACTGCGCTCGGCCAGCAGCCTGGCCAGCTCCCAGGCGGCCCACCCGTCGCCGACGTCGGCCCGGGCGCGCAGGCCGCTCCAGGTCGCCGCGGTCGGCCAGCAGCCTGGCCAGCTCTCGGGCGGCATCCTCGTCGCCGGCGTCGGCCCGGGCGCGCAGCACCTGCGCCGCCCCGTCCAGATCGCCGCGGTCGGTCAGCAGCTGGACCACCCGCTGGGCGGCATACTTATCGCCGACGCACAGCACCTGCGCGCGCCCCGTCCAGATCGCCGCGGCCGACCAGCAGCTCGGCCAGCGGCTCGGGTAGCATACTCGATCGCCGGCGTCGGCGGCGTGACGGTACAGCGGGATGGCGTAGCGGTACAGCAGCCGGCTTCTGGCGCTGTCCGCGAGCCGGGCGGTGTCGGCGGGGTCGCGGACATGGCTGAGGATTGCGTCCCAGGTGCTGGCGGGCACGCGTGCGTAGCGGCGTTCCCGGCTGGCGTGCTGGATCAGGTAGTCCGCGGCGGTGTACCCGGCGACCTGGCCCATGCCGGCCCCGGCGGGGCTGAGGGCGGCGGCGGCGCCGTGCAGCTTGCCGGTGGCGTAGGCCAGGGCCTGCTCGAACCAGTTATCCGGCGCCTCGGCCTGCTGCTGGCTGGTGCAGTAGCCCGGCGCGGCGGCGCGCAGCAAGTCAGCGCTCAGCGGGGCGCGGGCGCCGAGCCGGGCCGCATCCAGCGCCGCGGTCAGCACCGCCCACGCGTACGGGTCTGGCGGTCTGGGCGTCCTGCCAGCGGGCGACCAGCTGCGGCGCGGCCGCCAGGGTCTGGGTCAGCCCGTACCCGGCCGCGCCCAGCGCGACCCGCAGCCGCGGGTCCCGGGCTGCGGCGGCGCGGGCCCGGTCCTGCTCGGCCGGGCTGAACGCCGGGGCGATGCGGACGACGTCGGCCAGGTCCAGCACCTCGCGTTCCCGCGCGTGCGGATCGGCGCCGCCGGGGGCGGGCATGGTGGTGTAGGCGGCGTACCGGTCCGGCCACAGCGTGCCGATGATCACCGCCGGGTGCGGGGCGTTCAGCAGCGCCCGCACCACGCCGCCGGTCAGCCCGTGCTCGCCGTCCAGGTAGCGCTGCAGCTCATCCAGCCACACCACCGTCCGCGGCGGCGGCGACCGCCAGCGCGGCGACCTGGTCCGGCCCGGCCGGATGCACCAGCCACCAGTCCGGCAGCAGTGCCTTGACCGCCTCGAATGCGCACCGGGTCTTGCCGACCGAGGACCCGCCGACCAGCAGCACGAACCCGCCCCGCTCAGCGGCGGCCGCCACCTTGGCCCGGACCCCGGACCCGGCGGCATCGATATCCCGCGGCACGTACTCCGGCAGGACCTCATCGGGCACCCCCGGCACGCTGATCGCCGCATGCACCCCCAGCCGCCGCGGATCGGCCTCCCCCGCGCGCACCGCCCCAGCCGGAGGCGCCGACTCCACGTCCCGGGCAGGATCTCCCGCATCGGCCGACGGCGCCGATGCGGTGATGGCGAGCCGGGCCAGCTTGTCAGCGATCATGGCGGCGAACTGCTGCGGCGTCCGGCCGCGCAGGTCGACCGCGACCATGTCCGACAGCAGCCCGGGCAGCGGCGTGTCATCGAACCGGGCCGGCAGCACGTACTCCCGCCGCTCCCGCACCGCCCTGTTCAGCGCGGCCCGGCGCTCCAGCCGGGTCCAGTCCCGGGCGGCGTACTCGGCGGACACGAACACCACCACCGCCGCCGCCTGCTCGCCATAGATGGCCGGCAGTTCCTCGGCCAGGTACTTGCCCCACAGCTCGATCTGCTCATCGGCGTCGTAAAAGCAGCGCACCCCCCGCGCCTTCAGCGCATCGGCGACCTGCTCGACGTAGTCCCGCTGCGCACCGGCGAACGACAGCGCCACATCCCACCGCCACCCCGGCCCTGCATCCGGGCCCGCGCCGCCGTCCGCTCCCGTCATGACTATCGAGTCTCCCACCGACCGCCGCAGAAGACCCCGTCCCCCACCTAGCGTGACTGTCTAGGAATCGATCGATTAACAACATGATCACTTGCGGCGGTACCAGCCAGGCGAGCCGTGGTGGCGTCCGACCCTGAGCATTCGAACATTAGGTTCCGAACGATATTCCGGGGAGCCTAACGAGGAGCCAACGACCCCAGATCCTGGGCTACGTCAGGCCACGTCTAGCCGCTGCCGGATCTGCAAAGCGGCACGTCAAGCCATACAAGGCGACGCCAGGCCAAGTCACGGGAGTGCCTCCTAAGCAGTGGATCAAGTCAGTCCCACAGCCGCGCTGTCCCGTCCGCGCTGGCGGTGGCGAGCCTCCGCTCGTCGGCTGAACGCC
Source organism: uncultured Actinomycetes bacterium (assembly GCA_963722275.1). Classification (GTDB taxonomy): domain Bacteria; phylum Actinomycetota; class Actinomycetes; order Streptosporangiales; family Streptosporangiaceae; genus Palsa-504. The sequence continues at coordinate 199,680 of CAVRMX010000017.1, forward strand.
ACATCGAAGACCCGTCGGTGTGACCGGTGAGGGTGCGAGCCAGGTGTGATGGCGGGACCGGAGTCGGTGAGAGCTGTGGTGCCCGTACACCTGCCCGGCCAGCGGGGCTGTTCCCGCGCGAGCCGCCTGTCGCACCGGGGCTGATGGTGTCACCGGGCTGGCCGTCGCGGTCTGCGCGCACTATGTCAGCGAGGACCTGGTCACAGCCGGGCCCTGGCTTAATGCATGGTGCCCGGAATTGCGGGAGGATCGGTTCATGAGGGTGACAAGGACAAGAATCAGACCAAGAAGTGCCAGACCATAGGCTTGAGGACAGCGGCGGACAGACGCGGACAGGAGATCGCAGCGTGGCCCGGCGCGACGGTCGATGTTCGGTTCGGAACGGATCTGCGAAGCCGATTTCAAAGGTCAGTGGCACCTAAGCGGAGGGAAGGGTGAATGTCACCTCGGACGCCAACCCCTGATGCCGTCGAGCGTCTTCGCGACGCCCTCCAAGCTCTACACCAAGATCGAAATGCGCCGCCCGTGCGGGATCTGGAGATCGTGATCGGGATTCAGCAAGCACGACGGCCCATAGGACGCACAAAGATCAATCAAATCCTTAACTGCGATCCGTGCCTTCGAAGGAACAGCTGCTCACCGTAGTCAAAGCGCTCAACGGCGACGAAGAGTGGTTCTCGCAGCTGTGGAACGACATCCATGACATCAGGATTGACAGACCGCCGCCGGAGCAGCCGGTGAAGCCCGGCGAGTGCACAGGTAGTCTGACTGCTCCAGAGGACGGCGCCACCGTGGGCGAGGAGATCCAGGTCGAAGGGGTTGTCCATCGGGTGCCGGAACGGCACCATGTCTGGATTGCCCACCAAGCCCCTCGCGGACTCTTCTGGGCCAAGGACTTCGAAGTGACTCTCGCGCGCGACGGGCGCTTCGAGCGCATCGTGTACGAGGGCGGCGCGCCTCGATCGTTTGCCTTGCTGCTGCTGCTGGCTTCCGAGGCTGGCCACCGCCAGCTAAACGGGTGGATGGAAGAATGCAGCCGCGCGGGTAGCTGGCCGGGGATCCCGCCAGCACCGAACCGGTTTCACGCCCTTGACAGCTTCACTCTTCAGTTCGACCCCGCCGTTGAATGACACCAAGTCCTCGATTCAGAGAATGCATGTGGATAAGCACGATTATCTATGGAGAGCAGGTCCGCCGAGTAAGCGAGGCTAATAAGAACAAGTCTGCGTTTGTTCCAGTCAGGTACCCACGCCGTTCGTGATCGCACTGCTGGCAGTCGCAGCCGCCGCAGTGCTTATCCGCACTCAGCGTGACCGTCTAGAATCGTTCGTTCCCGACACCACGCCGCGTCGGGTTCGCTGTGCTGTTCCGGGCACCTTTAGGCAGGACATCCTTTCACGCACAGGCGATTGACCCGTCCGGGTTCAAGCCGAACCGGCGCAGCAACTCCGCTTCTTCGCCTCGGCCCTGCTTAGCCAGCAGATCCGCCAGGCCAGCCGCCGGGCGGCGTCCTCGTCGCCGGCGTCAGCGGCGTGGCGGTACAGCGGGATGGCGTCGCGGTACAGCAGCCGGTTCCTGGCGCTGTCGGCGAGCCGGGCAGTGCCGGCTGGGTCGTGGATATGGCTGAGGACAGCATCCCAGGTGCTGGCGGCCACCCGGGCGTAGCGGCGTTCCCGGCTGGCGTGCTGGATCAGGTAGTCCGCGGCGGTGTACCCGGAGACCTGGCCCGTGCCGGCTCCGGCGGGGCTGAGGGCGGCGGCGGCGCCGTGCAGCTTGGCCGTGGCGTAGGCCAGGGCCTGCTCGAACCAGTTGCCAGGCGCGGTGGCCTGCTGCTGGCTGGTCAGTAAACCGGTGCGGCGGCGCACAGCAGGCCGGCGCTGAGCGGCGCGCGGGCGCCGAGCCGGCCGTGTCCAGCGCCGCGGTCAGCACCGCCCACGCGTACAGGGCGGCGGTCTGGGGTCCTGCGAGCGGGCGACCAGATGCGGCCGCCAGGGTCTGGAGATGCAGCTGTCTGCCTGGGGAGGGACATCATGCCGACCCTGGCCGACGCGGTGCTGGCCGCGCAGGACGACGAATGGACCGAATCCCGCCGCTACATGGGACCGGGAATCCTCGCCGTCTGCCGGAAGGCAGCATGCCCAAGTCATTGATCGTCTCGGCCCAGCTGGCGGCCGGGCACGCTGGTTCGGCCATCACCCGGCCTGTGTCATCGGCGAACGCCCGCGATGAGAGCGTGGCCACGCATGCCTTGACAGCCCGAATAGGCAAGTGCAGACTTAAACCGTATTTGTTTAGTTCTGGGCGGGCTGTTTTTCCGCCTCGCGGGAAAAGGGGGTGGCCGCAATGGCTGGCGGTACTTTTCGCCTTGAGCACGTTATGCGCGTGGTGGATAAGGTTTCGAGCAGCACGCAGTTTCCCCTGGCGGACGCGGCGGCCCTGGAAGCTGCCCTCGGGGGCGCCGACGCGGCGGTGGCGCTTGGCGCCGAGCAGCACAAGGCCTCGGAGGTGCGCCAGATCCCGGCCGACTTCTTCCCGATCGATTCCCGGGAGGATTTGTTCACCAAGCTCGCGTTTCTGAGGTCGGCCAATGGAGATCGGCCGGAGGACATAACGACGACAGGGAGCCTGCGAACCGACCCTCCGCCGCCCGGTGCTAGATCGCAGTCACGGAGCCGGCCGCCACGGCGTCCGTGCTGGGCGCAATGCGCCTTCGGCGACACCCGCTTCGGGCTGACCGCGCACGCCGATCTCAAACGCTTCCCCGGGAGAACCAGAAATGGAAAATCAGTACGACGTTTGGGTGATGGCCGCAAATGACCTGAGCGGTATAGAGGACGCGACTTTCAGTGTGAGCCACTGGAACCTGGGCAGTGGACAGTACTATCTGTATGCGCAGACGAATCAGTCCATCGCGGTCTCCGCCCCCAATTACCAAACCACCTATGTCATAAACCCCGGGGCTGTCTATCTGACCTACATTGGCGGATGGCCGCAGACGTACTAGAACCGGTCCGCTTCCGTCATGGATGATCGGCACTTCCGGGCGGTCATCCGGACGGCCATGCGCGCGAGCGGGTTCGACCCGCCGGTGGACGAAGTGCTCGCCGGCGAGCGCCGGACCAAAGTCCTCGGGCAGCGGCTGCGGAATCTGCTCATCGAGCATCTTCCGGCCTTTGCCGCGCAGGCCGAGATCGCGCAGATGGCTGACCAGGATTCGTTCCTGTGGAACCGGCTGCCGAGCATGCTGGCCTTCGGTCACCAGCAGGCGGTGGTGTTCCGCCGCCTGATCCACCCGGAACGACGCAGCCTACCGGCGGTTTCCCTCATGCCGGTGGCCGCCTTCAGCGCGGGGATATCGCTGCTGGACTATCTGGCCGACGCTGGGGGGCTCGCCGAGCCGATTTTCGAAGTTCTGGACGAGTCCACGGTAGCCAGCCTTTTCGGCAATGGCGGCGGGGCCGGCACAAGGCTGCGCCGCGCTTATGAGCAGACCAAGGATGTTCGCCTGCGGCTTCTGTTGGCCCTGGTGGCGATGTGCGGAGACGGGATTCGCGCACTGCACCGCCGACACGGTGACGACCAGGGCCGAGACGACCTGCTGGCCACCTTCGCCGCGCTGCATGCCGCGCAGAAAGCGGTCACCTTCCACCACGCGGGCCCGGTTGCCGGCCTTGGGGGAGCCGACGCGGTGGTTACGAAGTCGGTGCTGCCGTTTGTGGCCGCCTACCAGATCGTGGAGCTGATGGATCCGCCCGGGGCGGCCAAGCGGTCCGGGCGCGATCTGGCGCGGCGGCTCGGGCAGGCGGTGGCCCTGACCGACGACCTGGTTGACCTGCAGGCGGATTGGCGGTCGGGTACGCCGAACACACTCCTCGCCAGCGTCGGCGCCGACGACCGCGGACCCCACGGCGGGCTGGCCGATGCCTGGCTGTACCGGGCGGCCGGGCAGGCGGGCGCGCAGATCGTTGCCACCCTGAGATCGGCCGCGCTGCTGTATCCGCCCCGCCGGCCCGCTGGTGCGCGGCTGGCCGCCATCGAGGCCGCGGCACGGTTTGCCACGTTCACGGTCGCGCGCTGGGTTGGCTGGCGCGAGGAGCTGTCGCCTCCCAGCGTCTTCTCGTTCCGGCGGCCCCACCCGGCGCGGGCCCTGCTGGAGCCCTGCGCCGGTGCGGTGAGCATGCTGCTGCAACAGCAGCGCACCGGTTACCAGGAGGCTGTCCACTGGATGACCGTGCCACGGCTCGATGGGGATCGCATGAGGCTGGAGACGCATCCGGCGATGGTGTTCCAGCGCACGATCGTGCTGGACGGCCTGCTGGATGCATACGCCGCGGGCCTGGACCTCCCGGTCAGCGTGCTGGCGTACGAAGCGCTGCTGGTGCTGCAGGCCAAACGCGAGGACGTTCGGGGGGGCTGGAGCTACCTGCCGGGCGTTCCCGAGCTGCCGCCCGACGTCGACGACCTGGCGATGGTGCTGCAGGTGCTGTCGCGCTGCGGCGGCCAGCCGCTGGCTGCCGCCTGCGATCAGGCCCTCGATCTGGCGCTCGCCGCCGCCGGCCGTGGTGAGGCCGTCACCACCTGGATCCTCGATCCCGACGAGGCACCGCACCGCAATGAGCTGTTCGGCCGGTATATCGAGCTGACCCAGGCCGAAGGCGTCCACCCCGACGTCGTGGCCAACCTCCTGTACGCAGTCGGCCTGCAAACCACCGAGACAGGCAGGAAGCGCGCCGCCAGCGCGATCGCCTACCTGGAATCCGCCCAGGACGACGATGGTTCCTGGCGCAGCCGGTGGTACTGGGGCAAGCACTACGGGACCTACCGGGCGGTGCTTGCCCTGACAGCCCTGGCCCCGGACAGCCGCGCGCTGGGCCGTGCCCGCGACTACCTGGTGTCCGGGCAGAACGCCGACGGAGGATGGGGCGCGGACGGGCGCAGCGACCCGCTGTCGACGGCGTTCGCGGCGCTCGCGCTGGCCGCCCTCCTTCAACACGGCACCGGTCGCTGCCTCCGCTCCGCCCTGGAGTATCTGCTGGCCACCCAGCAACCCGACGGCAGCTGGCCCGGCTGTCCCTTCATCGCCTTCCCCCGCGTGGGCGGACCCGGAACCCACATCTACCGCAGCAGCACCATAACGACGAGCTTCTGCCTCAAGGCCATCCTGGCAGCCCGGGGAGCGCACTCCACCGGGCGCATAACCAGGCCGCAAGCCAAACCCGCCATTCCCTACCGGCCCGGGCCTGACTGGCCGACAGCAGCCGACTGGTCCTGACGCGTAAAAGATCAAGCCGCTGGACATACCGCCCATGAACCAGGTTACGGTGGGTGACTGTCTAGGAATCGATTTACGACATGATCATCGATAGTCGGCTCCGAGCACACGGCCGCGTCGGCAGGATTGCCCCGCGCCGCCCGGTTCGTCTTGCGAGTGTTGCTATTGGGACGCATGTACCTTGAAGAGCCTGTCCATGGCTTCGGCTCCGGTGGTCAGCACGGGCCGCAGCTCGCGCCGGTAGACCACCTCTGTGGTCCTCGTGTTCGAGTGTCCTGCTAGCCGGGCGATCTCCTCGACTGGCACCCTGTCCCGCTCGAAAATAGGACTCGGCTGGAGATCTTTGATTCTTCGGGTGTCAGGCGGCGTGCGTATATTCGTTGATCAGGCCGTTGAGGACGGGTTTTCGGCGGATCCGTTCGGCGCCAGAATCGGTTGCGGTGACGCGGGGAACGTGACGTTCGCCGTCGGGGACGCGTTGCGCGATGCCCTGGTGCGGCCGGGCCGTGTTGTAGTGGGCTTGGTACTCGGCCAGGACGGCGCGCAGATGCGCCTCGCCGAGAATTAGCACGCGGTCCAGGAGCTCTCGACGCAGGGTGCCGACGAGGCGTTCGCAGATCGCGTTCATGCGCGGAGCCCGGACAGCGGTGCGCAGGATCCTGGTTCCGGTGGCCTGGAAAACGGCGTCGAAGGAGCAGGTGAAGTTCGATCCGCGGTCGCGGATCAAGAACTTGATGTCCTCCAACCGCTCGCCGAGGGCGAGCGCGAGGTTGCGGGCCTGCTGCACCGTCCACTCGCCCGTCGGGTTCGCTGTGACGCCGCCGAGGTGCATCCGGCGGCTGCCGTGCTCAATGAACACCAGCACGTAAATGCGCTTCAGCAGCACGGTGTCCACATGCAGGAAATCGACCGCGAGGATCCCGGCGGCCTGGGCGTGCAGGAACTGCTGCCAGGTCGGGCCCGCCCGGCGTGGCGCCGGATCAATGCCCGCGGCGTGCAGGATCTGCCACAGGGTAGACGGTGCGACTGTCACGCCGAGTTTCGCCAGTTCGCCGTGGATCCGGCGGTGTCCCCACAGCGGATTCTCCTTCGCCAGGCGAATGACCAGGCGTGTGATTCTCGGGGATGTTGGCGGGCGGCCGGGCTTGCGCCGGTTGCTCATGTCGTACTTCTTCGCGGCTAGTCTGCGGTGCCAGGACAGGATCGTCGCGGGCGTCACGGGGAAGACTTCGCTCCAGCGCCCGCGCGGTATGAGCCGTGCCAGCGCGGCGAACCAGGCCCGGTCGGTCGGCTCGTACCGCATCCGGCCGACGTGTCGGCGCAGCACCGCGTTCTGGTGCCGGAGTACCAGCAGCTCAGCATCCTTCGCCCGGTCGCCGCGGAACATCAGGACAGCTAGGCCGAGAACGCGGCAGGTCAGCAGGTAGACGATCTTGAGCAGCACCCGGCCAGCCAACCATCACCGCGCCCATGATGTTGGCAACAGCGCAGGCCAACCACCCAATCGAGTATTCGAGCGGCACAGGATCCATCACCGTCTACTGCCAGGCTCTGAGCAGGCTTAATAGACCAGCATGGTCGGTCCTGGACTGTCTTCCCTCATACTGAAAAGCGGATGGTCTTGAGCTACGGCGACACGAGAAGGGCCATCCATGCGTAGCAGGACGTCATGAACATACCGCGGGCCCACTGATAGTAAAGAGGCATGTCTTCACTTTTGGACTTGCTTGGTGCAGAGGCTCCAGGCTTCGAGTATCCGTTTGGTGCCAGTGTCGTAGCAGAGTTCGTAGCCAGTCACAGGCCAGGCTGACGTCCTGCGGGAGCTGGTCCAAAACGAATATGACGCCGGCGGCACGACCTTGAGTGTCGAGTTCGGTCTCGATGCGGTGTTGGTGCACGGCAACGGCAAGATCATCGATGACAAGGGCTGGCGGCGACTCAGCGTGATGCTCGGCACCGGGCAAGTTGCTGGGCGCGAAGGCAAGGTCGAGCCCAAGACAAACGGGATAGGGTCGAAGAATTTCGGCTTGCGCTCTCTATTTCTGTTTGGCGACAGCATAGAAGTCGCGTCGGGCGGGCTGGCCACCATCTTGGATCTCTCAAGAGGGACGTTCCCGCGACCCGTCCGGCATTTGCCCTCGGCAGACCAATCCGGCGTCGCCATCCGGGTCCCGTATCGCTTGACCGACCACGATGGATTGCGTGCCTTCGGCGACGCCTTCGAAGGTGAGACCCTGAGGGCCATAGCCGCCGAGCTGGCAGCGACCGTCATCAAGCTGGCTCACCCAGGCGGCCCGAAGAGCCTGCAGGTCGTGACGCTCCGCTCTGCCCGCCAGGGCGACGAGCTGGTGTGGCGTCAGACGGTGAGCGGGGATCGCGACGTGCTGAGGCGGAGGATCCGCCTGGAGCGCAGTCGGGAGGGCACGCCTGCTACCAAAGCCGAGACGATCACCGAGATCGAGTATCAGCGGACCGTAAGACCACCCACGGGCTTCGACCGGCCAGACATACCGGGATACTTCAAGGCCCGCGGTGGTGGCGTACACATAGGAGTGTCCTTCCGGACAAAGCGGCGCAACCATCTAGATCTCGGCGCCGCAGGTGTCTTCTACTACCCGATCGGCGCACCGCAAGCTCGCACTGGTCTCCCTGTCAGCGTCAGCGCACCGTTCCAGATGACAGACAGTCGGAGTCAGATTAGAGATCCCGAGGTCAGCACATGGAACGCGTGGCTCATCGAGCAGGCTGCGCGAATTGCCGTCAGAATCCTTCGCGATCAATTGTTCCCAGAGTTTGGCGCGGAGTCCTTCTTGGCGTTCGACGTGCCGGAGTCAAACTCGTCCACAGTGCCCGCCTTCTACGAAGAAATCGAGCGGCTCCTGCGTAGTGAAAAGTGCTGGCCAAGCCAGACCACACGAAGAGGGAAGCCGGTTTATGCGGAGGTGTCGTCGCTGACGTTCCCCGTCAGCACCTCGCTTGGCCAAGTCACTGCCCACCTCAAGCACTCGCGCCTCCTTCATGCCGACCTTGCTGCGGTTCCCTCGATAAGCGCGCTAGCGAAGCGCCTGGGCGGCCAGGCCTTCACTTTGGGATCGCTCGTCCGATTCCGGTGTGCTGGCCCTGACGGCGGTCACCTTGCGACCAAACTTGGACCGGACGAGGCCTCGTGGCACCTGACTAACTTCCCTGATGGCTGGCGAGACTTGCGGTGGCAGCGCCGAAGCGCCGCTGCCCTCGACGCGTGCCGACCGAAGCTCAGAACCGAGCACCGGACCGACCTGCGCACCACGCCAACGACGCTGACCGCCGCCAATACACTCAACTCGCCCGACGCTCCACTCTGGATCATCGATGAGACGTTGTCGGGTGAAGTCCCGCCCGACAGGGTGCTGCATCCCGAACTGGCAGACTTCAAGGTCCTCGCGGGCTTGTGCAAACCCTTCCGGGCGTCCGACTGGGCGATTGAGACAGCCCGTCGAATCCAGGCAGGAACCGCATCCGACGAGGACCGTGGAGCGCTATATCGATACCTGCACGGAAAGCCCTCGCTCTCGAGCAAGGCGTGGGCAGCAGTCCGCGGGGCTGCTGTCCTACGAGACAGCCAGGGAGCGTGGGCAGTACCGGCGGAGATGGTGAGCCGCTCCGCGCGCGGCGCCGCGCTACTGGCATCAGTGCTGCATGTTCTGACAACAGCCGACGAACGCAATCCCGCGTTGCGGTCCCTAAGGTTGGGAAGAAAAGTGCGCGGCGCCGACCTTATTGCGCTCGCGAAACTCGTGGAGCAAGGCGCTGTCACGCCGTCGATGGTCCAGTCAGCAATCCGTGGCCTGCCACAACTGCTGACACGAACGGTCATACCCCAGCTGCAGGGCATCAGATTTATCGAGACTGCTTCAGGCGCTGTTTGCGTGCCGAGCGATGTGTACATCCGGTCGGAGCGACTAGTCGATCTCCTAGGCGACGCCGCACCCTATGCCGTCAACTGGCCAGACAGCCTCCTGAAAACGCTCGGGTGTCGGCCGGATCCCTTCGCCGACGACATCCTCGCGCACCTTACTGAGCTACGTGAGGCTGGCGATAGGCCAAAGAAGCCGGCCCTCATTTACCCAGCACTAGTCAACGCTCTTCATCAAGAGAAGCGGCCCACGGACCAATTTCGTGGCCAGGACATCCTTTGGACCGGCAGCACCTGGGAGACACCTGACGACTGCCTAGTTGGCGACGATCACCGGCAGGTGTTCCTAGGCGCAGTGTCGGTGCTCCCCGCAGCATGGGCCAACTTCGGCGCGGCGCTCGGCGCCCACAAGCAGCCATTGGAGTCACACTGGCGGCGTCTCCTGGAGAACGTAGATCAGCGGTTCGGTACCCAGCACGTTCCTAAGCGGGTGGCCGCAGCCTTGCGGGCCGCATATCGCAACCTGCAGTGGGTACCGGAGGGCCTGCCAGCAGAGACCAGATGTCTGCTCGACGATGCGGGTCAGCTGCACCCTCTTCAGGCCGCCATCTCAGGTCGGTTCCTGGTGAACGACGACCCAGCCGTTGCGAAGGCGGCGCTCGCGGCAGCTGCCCCCGTCGCCTTTGCTGACCCGGCCGATTCAGCCGATCGTCAGGCGGCACGCTTCTTTGATGCTGTGGGGGTGCGGCGGCTCTCTGCTGAGGCCGTCTTCATCGAGTTCGAGTTGGGGCCAAAGCTGGAGACCCGAAAAGGAGTCTCCGTGGCCGCCGAAGTGATCCTCAACCGGTTGAGGAAGCCGAATTTTGCGTCGGCGGTTGCTGCCCTCTCAGTTAGCATCTCCGGCCCGCACGAAGCCCAGGCCGTATCACGCCTTGCTGAGCACCTCGCCAATATCGAGTGGCTGAATCTCGTCGATGGAGCGAAGCGACGGTACCGCCTCGCTGGCCAGACTATTGAGGTCGATGCTGCATTTGTTCGGGAGCCGAACGGGATTATAATTAGTCGGGCGAGCAGCCCTTATCAGCTCCGCCGTTCTGTCGCAAACGCGATCGCTGCCGCTGCCAGCCTAGGTCACGAGCAGGCATTGGGAGATGGTGTGTTCTTCCTGCTGCAATGCAAAACGGACCGCGAGCTACAGGCTGAATTGGAGAGCCGCAAGATCCCGTGGACCCCCGCTCAAGCTGGCTCGTCGGATGACGCCGCCGATGAGGAGGTGGAGACGCAAGACGACGAGGCGCTGTCCGTTGCCGACGCCCTGAGTCAGGTGGTCGTCCGGTCAGCTTTGTCGGACATTACCCGTCCCCCCACGCCTCCTCAGCGGAGCCAGGAAGAGGCGCCTCGCCCACAGGAGCGCGTGCCACTACCAGACATGCAAGATGTCCGGCCTAGGCGCATTGAGTGTACCGGACGGCCTCCCGAGCCTGGAGCCCATAGCGCGGGCAGGGGCGGAGGCGGCGGTTACTGGACGCCGCGCACGGAACAGGACCTTGAACGCGACAGAGAGCTTGGCCACCGCGGAGAGCAGATCGTATTTGATCTGGAAAGACAGAGAGTTGAGCGACTTGGCCTCCCAGCCGACCGTGTGGAGTGGGTGGCGGCATCGGACGTCGCTGCTGACCACGACATCAGATCAGTAGATGATAACGGAGAGGATTTGTTCATTGAGGTCAAGTCGAGCTCAGGCCGAGACGGCCGCTTTATTTGGTCGAGCGCAGAATTCAGACGGGCGGTACGAGAGCGAAACCGCTACGTGCTATATCGGGTCTATGATGCCGACACCACTACACCGTCTGTAGCTGCCTTTCCTGACCCGATAAGCGCTTTCGAGACTGGACGACTGCAGCTCGATCTTGACCGTCTTACCGGTGATGTCGGGCCCCTGATAGCAGGTTCCAACTAGCCTGTGCGTGCCGAAAACCTCGTCCACGTTATGCGACCAGGCGGTATTCGTTGATAAGACAACCGGTGTGAGTCTGCCTCCGGACGCTGTACCGGTCGAGATCCACCGGTTCGGGTAGGGTTTCGGCGGCGCGGCTGCGTCCAGGAAGCGGTGCGGCCGGTGCTGATTGTGGTGGATCTCGTACGCGCGCAAGATCCGCCGCAGATAGGCCTGGTTCCAGACCAGGGTACGATCCAGGAGCTCGCGCCGGCATCCGCCGATCCAGCGTTCGATGATCGCGTTCATGCGAGGCGTCTGGACGTTGCACAGCACGATCCGGATCCCGGCATCGGCGAGGACCGCGCCGGTACCTCTTCCGCCTGTAACGATGGCCACGGCCCGTAGACGCGGTGCACGACTTTCACCGCACGGGCCAGCTCGCGGATGGTCATGGCGGCGTCATCACTCACGCGCACCAGTGTCGGTTGGAGCAAGCCTGGCTTCATCGGGTGATAGAGGATGGACCGAATCCAGCTTCAAGGGGCCGAGATGACAAACACGGGACGGCAGGCAGCCAACGCTGCTGATGCTGACCTGGATGCTGGCGACGATGCAGCGCTCATCGCGCGGTCGCTGCACGCGCCGGAGTGTTTCGGGGTGCTGTTCGACCGGCATGCACCCGCAATCGGCCGTTATATTGCCCGGCGGCTGGGCCCCGATGCCGCGGACGACCTGGTGGCTGAGACTTTCCTGGCCGCCTTCCGCAGGCGGGACCATTACGACCTGACGCATGGCGACGCGCGGCCGTGGCTGTACGGCATCGCTACCCGGCTCATCGGGCGGCACCGGCGACAGGAGGTGCGGTTCTTCCGGGCTATCGCCCGGACCGGGGTCGATCCCGCCGCCGAGGCCGTCACCGACCAGGTCATCGATCGGATCGTGGCGCAGGGTGCCCGCCGGGAGCTCGCGGCCGCGCTGGCGCGGCTGTCCCAGGACCAGCGCGACGTCCTGCTGCTGGTCGCCAGCGGGCTCGGCTACGAGGAGACCGCACTGGCGCTCGCGGTGCCCGCCGGGACAGTGTCGTCGCGCCTGGTCCGCGCGCGGCGCAAGGTTCGCGAGGCACTCGGCGGGCAGGACCCGACCCGCCTGGGAGAGGATGCACCGTGATCGACGAAATGGAACAGCTCGAGCAGCTGTGCGCGGCGGTGCCGTCTCCCGATCGGCAGCGGCTTACCGCCGCCCGGGCTCAGCTCAGCACGGCCATCCGCCGCGAAACGGCCGGTCACGCCGCCCGGCGGCCGCGGCTGGCCGTTTCCCTGGCGCTGCGCCATCGCTGGCTGAGCCGCCGCTGGCTGGGCTGGGTGGCGCCGTTCGCCGCCGCGGCCGCGGTCACCGGGGTGATCCTGGGCAGCCAGGGTGTGTTCAGCCCGGTCCACCGTCCGGTCCCGAGCTCCAGCACCCACGATCCGGGGTTGGGCCTGGCTCACCCGGCCACCGCCTATGTGGCCGGCCAGTCGGGTACGGTGACGCCGATCCGGACCGCCACCGGCACCGCCCTCAAGCCGATCAGGATCGGGAAAGAGTACGGGCAGATCTCATCTGCCATCGTGTTCCTGCCCGACGGCAAGACGGCTTACGTGCTGAGCAGTACGGTGCTCGGCGGCGGCTCGGGCACGGTGACGCCGATCCGGACCGCCACCAACACCGCCCTCAAGCCGATCGCCGTGGGGCAGGACCCCCGTGCCCTCGCGATCACCCCGGACGGCACGACCATCTACGTCACCAACTACCAGTCGGGCACGGTGACCCCGATCCGGACCGCCACCAACACCGCCCTCGCCCCGATCCGGGTGGGTGGCAATCCGTGGGCCATCGCGATCGCCCCCGACGGCAAGACCGCTTACGTCGCCGACACCCAGTCGGGCACGGTGACCCCGATCCGGACCGCCTCCAACACCGCCCTCGCCCCGATCAGGGTGGGACGGAATCCGCTGGCCATCGCTATCACCCCCGACGGCAAGACCGCCTACGTCCTGAACAACGGTTCCGGCACGGTGACCCCGATCCGGACCGCCACCAGCACCCCGCTCACTCCCATCAGGGTGCCAGCTGGATCTTTCAGCATGGCTATCACGCCCGACGGCAGGACCATCTATGTCCTCGACCTGGGCTCGAGCCAGGCCCAGGAGGGCATGGTGATCCCGATCCGGACTGCCACCAACACCGCCCTGCGGTCCATACCCATCGGTCATGCCTGGCCTAGCACGATGAACATCGCGATCACCCCGGACAGCAAGACCGCCTATGTCGCCAACGCCTCTACAGGTACGATCACCCCGATTCGCACCGCCACCGACACCGCTCTCACCAAGATCAGGCTCGCGGACGGCGCCGGGCCCATCGCGATCACCCCGGACGGCCGGACCGCTTACGTGATCGCAGGTTCCGGGCCGGGCAGAACGGGCACCGTCATCCCGATCCGGACCGCCACGAACCAGGTGCTCAGGGCGATCACAGTCAGCAACCTGCCCTCAGTCATCGCGATCACCCCGGCGCCGCGCCGCTGACCGGCTTGGCGAGTCACTCTTTTCAGACCATGCTGCCGCCGTTGAGCGGATCGCGCACCTCGATGTCCGCAGACGAGACCGACTGGGCGGCACCCCTCCACGAATACCGGCATGCTTCCTGACCAGCACGGACGAATAATCGGCACCCACAGCGCCGGCCAGGTCCAGCTCGCGCATCAGCCGCTCCACCGTGCACCGCGCCACCGGCGTGCCCTCCCGGTTCAGCTGCAGCCAGATCTTCCGGGCCCCGTAAACCCCGTAATTGTCCTTATGCACCCGGCAGATCGAGACCTTCAGCTGCTCATCGCGGACAGTCCTCGCCGAGGGCGCCCGGCGGGCGGCGTCGTAATAGGTGGACGGGGCGATCGGCCAGCCGTACTGGGTCAGCACGCGGCAGATCGGCTCGACCCCGAACCGGTCTTTGTGCTCGCTGATGAACCTCACGATCAGCGCTGCGGGCGGCCGGGCTCCGCCGCGAAGAAAGCCGACGCCGCCTTGAGGATCTCATTGGTCCGCCGCAGCTCCGCCACATAGGCGCGGACGTCATCGCGGACCCCGTCCACATCCCAGTCCGCCCGGCGCAGCAGCCGCTGCATCCCATCCGGGCTCACCTCGCCCGCCCATTCCGCCAGCGTCCACCCGTTCTTCCGCTCCAGCCCCGCCACCAGCCCGGACACATACTCCCGCACCCGGGACCGCGGCTCAGAACGGGCGAACCGGCCCGCGATCCGCTCGTGCAGCTGGTCCAGCCCGGTCGCGCTCGCAGCCTTGCCGGCAGGAGCCGGACCAGCGCGGCGAGGACTGCGCGGTCGGCCCAGTCGAGCCGGGCCCGGGAACTGGCACGGCGCAACACGGCGATCTCGTGCCGCAGCACTAGCAGCTCGGCGTCCTTGGAGGCTGATGACCGGCCGAGTAGGACCAGCCAGCTGCACAGCCGCGCGAAGATGAGGTAGAGCAGGCGGAGAGACATGGATGATCATCATGCCGCACAATCGACCTGGTCATAACAGCAGCTCACAGGCCAGGCAGACTTCTGACACCCCACATGCATGCCTCGCTAGCTGAGCGTAGTTAGCTTCTCGCTGAGTATTACGCGTCGGCCATATATTTCCTGTTGACGCCAGAAGCGCCTGCGCGGATGTCCCGTCTCGCCCACGCGGTGCGGGAGCTTTGTCTTCACCTGCCAGATGCCGTGGGGGTGGTCAAGCTGGACTGCAGGCAGAGCGAGGTGAGGTCCGAGGAATTCATCAAAGCGTGGGAAGCCGCTCGCCTGCCGGATGATGCCGGCGGCTTCCGGGTGTGCGGTGAGGTTGTCACCTGAGCGTGAGTGCACCGACTGCGCCAGACATGGCGATGTACTGCACTACTCT
>CAVRMX010000018.1:0-172574 GCA_963722275.1 uncultured Actinomycetes bacterium
CGCAGAACGGACCCGCGTAATGGGCGCGGAGACGTTACTGCAGGTTCGGGATGGCATCATGGAAGAGATGCCTGAAAGTGACGTGGGACCCGGAATCGACGCGTTCGTGGCGATCGGCGACAGTTTCACCGAGGGGCTTGACGACCCCGATCCCGGCGGCGGGTTCCGGGGCTGGGCCGACCGGGTGGCCGACGCCCTGTCCGCGCAGCGGCCCGGGTTCCGGTACGCCAATCTGGCCATCCGGGGCAAGCTGCTACGCGAGATCGTAGCCGAGCAACTGCCGCGGGCCGTCGAGCTGGCACCCGACCTGGTCAGCCTGGCCGCGGGCGGGAACGACATCCTGCACGGGTCCGACGTGGACGCACTCGCCGCGGAGTTCGAGCCGGCCGTGGCTAAGCTGCAGGCGGCAGGCTGTCGGGTGCTCATCTTCACCGGCTTCGATCCGCGCATGTTCCCGGTGATCCGGCTGCTGCGAGGCCGGATCGCCGCGTACAACATGCACCTGCGCGGCATCGCCGACGATTACGGATGCGACCTCGTCGACCTGTGGTCCATGCGAGCGCTGAAGGACCCGCGCGCCTGGAGTCCGGACCGGCTGCACCTCACGACCGAAGGCCACCGGCGGGTAGCCCTGCGCGCCTGCGAGGTCCTGGGCGTTCCGGTCGCCGAGGACTGGCGGGCGCCGTTGCCGGCGGAGCCGCTCTCACCCGCCCTGCGCGCCTCCGGCCCGGCGAACCGAGCCCAGTGGCTGGCCGCGCGCCGCGATGACGCCCGCTGGGCCCGCGACTACGCGGCCCCTTGGGTGCGCCGGAGGTTCAGCGGCACGTCCAGCGGCGACGGCGTATCGCCCAAGCGCCCCGACCTGCTCCCGGTCTCGTAAGCCGGCCCAGGCCGCGCGGTCAGCCGGTGAGGTCGGCCAGGACCTCTTCGAGGCGGGCCAGCGACGCGGCGATCCAGGGGAGCGCGCACGGGTCGGCCGAGTGCAGTGCGGCGGTGCGCTCGGTGCCGGTGTCGCCGTAGAGCAGGGCGGTGGCGACCCGCAGCCGGAGCCGGCCGCTGTCCTCGCCGAATGCGCTGCCCGGCAGCACCCCGACGCCGTACTTGTGCAGGAGCACGGCCGCCAGGCTCTCGTCGCTGGTGATGCCGTGCCGCTCGAGCAGCACGTCCGCGAGCGGCGAGAAGTCCGGGTAGACGTAGAACGCCGCCTGGGGCACGGGCCCGGCGGCGCCGCAGGCGGCGAACCTGAGCGCGACCGCGCGGGCGACGGACGCGTGCAGGCGTCGGCTGAGCGCGACCCGCTCAGTCAGCTCGGGCGGTTCGCTGAACGCCAGCGCGGCGGCCTGCTGCACGGGCCCGGCCGGGGCGGACCAGATCTCGCTGCCGATACCGAGCAGCCGGGCGCGCAGCGCCCGGCCGAGCCCTCCGGCGGGCAGCCGGGCGACGCCAAGGCGCCAGCCCCCCAGGGCGAGGTTCTTGCTCAGGCCGGTGGTGATCACAGTCCGTTCGGGGGAAATGACGGCGGGACTTGGGAACGGCGCGTCAGGGTCGTGGACCAGGTCACGGTAGATCTCGTCCGAGATGATGATCAGATCGTACGCCTGCGCCACCGAGCACAGCGAGCGCACGGCCGCGCCGGAGGCCAGGGTGCCCGTCGGGTTGTCGGGCAGCGTGACGATGACGAGGCGGACCTGGCGGCCCGCGGCCCGCGCCGCGGACACGGTGCGCGCCAGCTGCTCCGCGTCGGGCACGCCGGCTGAACCGGGCACGAAGTGCGCCACCCGCCCGGCCAGGCTCGCCTGCGCGGCGTAGCTGACCCAGCTGGGCCGGGTGACGGCGACGTCGCCGCCGATCGCCGCCGTCAGGCCGAACAGCAGGGCCTTGCTGCCCGGCCCGCAGATCACCGCCTCGGCGTCGGTGGGCAGGCCGCGCCGGGCCCAGTAGCAGGCGGCCGCTTCACGCAGCGCGGCGTAACCGGCGACCGGGCCATAGGAGTTGAATCCCGCGGCGCGGGCCAGCGCGGCGCGGAGCATCCGGTGAACGGGCAGGCCCGCTTCGCCGAATCCCAGCGGCAGCACGGGCTCGCCTCGGCGGCGCCGCGCGTCCATGGTTTCGTTGGCGGCGAGCGTGGCGGAGACGGGGATGGTGGCGGGACCCAGGAGCGGGTGATCCGGATGCGGGTGGGTGGGGGACGGCAGGGGTGGCGAGGGCGTGACGGTGAGAGCCACTGGGGATGGCGCTCCTAGCTGCGGGGATGGGCGGATAAGGCTGCGGGATCGGCGAATAAGGCGGTCATCATCGCGGCGGAGGGACCTGACCGGGATGAGGCCCCACTTGGTGTGGCAACCTTGCGCACCCTTGTCAGTTTGCGCTTGCCCAAACCATAAGTACAAGCGCCGATCTCTATTGCAGAGACTAAGATTTTCTTATGCTCGACTTGCACAGGCTCCGCCTGCTCCAGGAGTTCGCTGCTCGCGGCAGCATCGCCCGGACGGCCGCGGTCCTCGGCTACACGCCGTCCGCGGTGTCGCAGCAACTCGCGGCGCTCGAGCGCGAGGCGGGCACGGCGCTGCTGGACAGGTCCGCCCGCCGGGCCGAGTTGACCGACGCGGGCAGGCGCCTGGCCGGCCACGCCGAACGCATCCTGGCCATGGTCGAGGAGGCGGAGACCGATCTGTCCACCGAGGCCCAGGAGCCCGCCGGGCGGGTGGTGGCGACCGCGTTCCCCTCCGCGGCCGTCGCGTTCGCGCCCGCGCTCGCCCGCAGCCTGCGCACGCACCCCCGGCTGACGCTGGTGCTGCGGCAGACGCCGGCCCGGGAGGGGATGCGGCAGGTCCGTTCCGGCGAGGTGGACGTGGCGATCGTGGACGACTGGACCAGCCGCCTGGCCGAGGAGATCGAGCTGGGCGGATCCATCCTGACCTGCTACCACCTGATCAGGGATCAGCTCGTGCTCGTGCTGCCGCGCGCGCATCCGGCCGCCGACCCGGGTGCGCCCGTCGACCTGCGGGCGCTGCGGCATGAGCCCTGGCTGGCCGCGCCGGCCGGGGAGCCGTCCCGGCAGGCCGTGGACCGGCTGCTCGCCGCGGTCGGCGTGACACCGCCGGTGCTGTCAGAGTTCGAGGGCATGTCCACGATCGTCAGCCTGGTCGCGCGCGGCATCGGCATCGCCATCTTGCCGCGGCTGGCCGTGGCCGCGGAACGCCGGGTCGCGGTCCGGGACCTACCGCACGGTCTCGACCTGGCCAGGGACATTCACGCCGTGGCCCGCACCGCGAGCGTGCGCCGTCCCTCGGTGGCGGTGATCGTGACCGCGCTGCGCGCCGCGGCTAAGGCGTTGCCGCCCCAAGGAGGCCAAGGCCGGTGACCTAAGCTGACCGGGTGGATCTTCAGCTCGACGGCGCGGCGCTGACCGCCCACCTGGTGGACACCCCGTCGGTCAGCGGCGAGGAGGGGCCGCTCACGGACGCCATCGAGGGCGCGCTCCGGTCGCTGCCGCACCTGATCGTGCACCGGGACGGCAACGCGATCGTGGCCCGGACCACGCTCGGGCGGCCGGAACGGGTGATCCTGGCCGGGCACGTCGACACCGTGCCGGTCGCGGGCAACCTGCCCTCCCGCGTCGAGGGCTCCCGCCTGTTCGGCTGCGGGACCACGGACATGAAATCGGGGCTGGCGGTGCAACTCCGCCTCGCCGCCAGCCTGACTTCGCCCGGCCGGGACGTCACCTACGTCTTCTATGACTGCGAGGAGGTCGCGGCTGACCGCAACGGGCTGCTTCGGCTGAGCCGCCATAGCCCGGAACTCCTGGCCGGCGACTTCGCCGTACTGATGGAGCCCAGTTCCGGCGAGATCGAAGGCGGATGCCAGGGCACGCTGCGCGCCGAGGTTATCGTGCCGGGCCAGCGGGCGCACACCGCGCGCTCCTGGATGGGCCGCAACGCCATCCACGAGGCCGGCGCCGTCCTTGACGTGCTGCGCGCGTACACGCCCCGGGAGCCGGAAGTCGACGGCCTGCGCTACCACGAGGGCCTGAACGCGGTCGGCATCCGGGGCGGCGTGGCCGGAAATGTCGTCCCCGACGAGTGCGCGGTGACGGTCAACTACCGGTTCGCGCCGGACCTTACGGGCGAGCAGGCGGCGGACTTCGTTCGGTCCGTGTTCTCGGCCTGGCCGGTGAAGGTGCTCGACGTCGCGGACGGCGCCCGGCCCGGCCTGGGGCAGCCGGCCGCGGCCGAGTTCGTCGCGGTGGTCGGCGGGACGCCGCGGGCCAAGCTCGGCTGGACCGACGTGGCCAGGTTCTCCGCCCTCGGCATCCCGGCGGTGAACTACGGGCCCGGCATCTCGGAGATCGCGCACACGGCTGGCGAGTACGTGGAGATCAGCAAGATCGCCGAGTGCGAGTCCCGCCTCCGGGCCTGGCTGAGCGCCTCCTGACTGTTCGCGCTGCCTGTTTAACGGGCCGGGCCCGGCCCGAGCATCATCCGCGTCGTGTGCTCGATGCCGTTCAGGCTCACCCAGATGACGGAGACGATGTTGTTCGGGTGGTACTTGGCGGTGATGCCGGTCAGCGAGTTGGGCGTGGTGATCGGCTGGCCAGCGACCGACGTGATCACATCGCCGGGCACCATGCCCGCCGAGGTGGCGGCCGTGTTGCACAGGACGCCGAGGATGAGCGCGCCCGCGGCGATCGGCGCGACGTGCGCCGGGATGCCGGCCGGCTGGTTGGTGGCCTGGCAGGCCGGGCCGCCCCCGGAGGCCGCCCGGCCGCCGCCGCCCTGCGCCTCGTCGGCGGCCTGCTGCTGCGGATCCGGGCTGCTGCTCGTCGCGACCTCCACGCCGAGGAAGCCGGGCAGCCCGATGTATACGGTGGCACTCTGCTGGCCTGATGCGATCTGCCTGGCGATCGTCAGGGCGCTGTTGATGGGGATGGCGAAACCCAGCGTGCCGCCGGACGACCCGATCTGGCTGGACGTGGAGGTGTTCGCGGCGGTGATCATGCCGATGACCTGGCCCGCGTTGTTCGCCAGCGCGCCACCGGAGTCACCCTGCTTGATCGGGGCGTTGGTCTGCAGCATGTGGTTCAGGTCTTCGGTGCTGTTCGAGCCTTCGTCGCTGGCCTGGATCGAGCGGTTGAGCGCGTTGATGATGCCCGCGGCGGCCTTGGCCCCGCCTTGTCCTTCGGCGTTGCCGAGCGCGAGCACCTGGGTGCCCAGCCTGACCTGCGAGGAGTTACCGAAGGTCACGGTGGGCAGGCCGGAGGCACCCTGCAACTGGAGCAGCGCCACATCATCGGTGGCGTCGTAGCCGACGACCTGGGCCGGATAGGACAGGCTCGAGTTATGACCCGGGTCGACCAGCTTGGCCCGCACGGCCGTGGCCCCGTCGATCACGTGGTTGTTGGTCAGCACGAGTCCCGACGACGAGATGATCATCCCGGTGCCCTCGGCCGTCTCGCTGTTGTACTTGAGCGTCGAGGTGATGTCGACCAGGCCGGGATCCACCTTTTTCGCCACCGCCACCCGGTTGAGCGGAGCCGAAGAGAACCCGCTGCCCGCCGCGTTGTTATGCGGTCCGGGAACGTTGTTCGAGATGGCGGCCGACGGGGCCGTGCCGTGCTGGTTAAGCGCGACGGTCACCCCGGCGCCGATGCCCGCCGCGAGCCCGGCGATGGCGATATAGACCAGGAAGCGCCCGCCGCGCCCCGGACGTCCCGGCGGGAGATCGGATCGAGCCCACCCGGGCGCGCCGTAACCGCCGCCGGCCTGGTGGCCCGCGGGATCCCCGCTGTCCCCCTGGCCATAACCCCCTTGGCCGTAGCCGTCCTGGCTCCCGTACCAGGCCTGCCCGCCTGGCTGGCTCCCGTAGCCGGGCTGCACGTAGGAGCCCTGGCCGTCACGACCGGATGAGCTGGACGGCGTGCCGAAAGCGATGGTGTCCTGACCGTTCTCCGAGGGAGGAGTTGCGTTCGCCTCGGGCGAGCGGGTCCCCGCGTCTTCGCCCTCGTCGCGCGGCGCCCACGGTCTGACGTACTCGTGCGGCTGCGACCAGCCGCCGTCACCATCGCTCTCGTTCTCTCGCATCATCCTCGCCCTCGACCAGACCAGCGTACGTCGCGACCGGTCATGCCGGCTCTAGGGCCTCCGGCGGCAGACATTCTCTAGTAAGCCCGGTGAAGCTGTACATAAGCTGAACGTCTCCTGGTTATTGCCGGGTACCGGGGCTTATCCCGCCGGGCCCGCGTCGAGCGTCACCGTCGCGGTGTGCAGGCTGCCGCCCGGGCTGACCCAGGCCAGCGGGGTTTTGCTGCCCGGGCGATAGCGGCTGACGATAGCGGTCAGCGAGCCGGGCGAGGTGACGGCCCGCCCCCCGATGGAGGTGATGACGTCGCCGGCGAACATGCCGGCCATGGCGGCCGCCGTCCCGCACAGAACCCCGTCGACGAGCGCGCCGGACCTGGCCGGCGCGATGCTGCCCGGGACCGCCGTCGTGTCGCCGCTGGTGCAGCTGTGGCCGCTGTTGCTCACGACGCCGGTCTGCCGCAATTCCTGGCTGGCCTGCCGCCGGGGATCGGTGCTGGTGCTGTCGGGCAGGAGCACGCCGAGAGACGCCGGCATGCCGATCTGGATGTGTGCGCCCGGTTGCCCGGCCGCGATCCGCTTGGCGATGGGCAGGGCCTGGTTGATGGGGATGGCGTAGCCGGAATAGACGATGTTCCCGCCGGCCGCCGTGTCGATCCCGATCACCCGGCCCGCGGCGTCGGCCAGCGGGCCGCCGGAGTCACCAGGCCGGATGTCGGCGTTGGTCTGCATCACGCCGTGCAGGGTCTCGATCAGGCCGGAGCTCTGATCGCTGGCCACGATGGTGCGGTCGAGGCTGCTGATCACTCCGGGCGCGACCGTCGGCGAGCCGCCTTGCCCGGCCTCGTTGCCGATGGCCAGGACGAGCGTGCCCACCCGCACGTGCGCGGAG
This sequence comes from uncultured Actinomycetes bacterium, assembly GCA_963722275.1. GTDB lineage: Bacteria > Actinomycetota > Actinomycetes > Streptosporangiales > Streptosporangiaceae > Palsa-504. The sequence continues at coordinate 6,970 of CAVRMX010000018.1, forward strand.
TTGCCCAGTGTGACCGCCTTGAGTCCGGTCGCCCCCGGCAATTGGAGCAGGGCGACGTCATCGGTCAGGTCGTAGCCGAGAACCCGCGCCGGATAGCTTTTGCCCGACATCACCGGAGTGACCGTGACGCTCGTAGCGCCGTCGATGACGTGATTGTTGGTCAGCACCAGGCCCGCCGCGGCGTCGATGACGAAGCCCGTACCCTCGGCCGTTTCCTGGAGGTATCGCAGGTTGGAGGTTACGTCCACGATGCCCGGCTCGACCTCGTTGTAGACGGCCTCGTCGTTCATCGCGGCCGGCTCCGCCGCGGCGGCGGGCGCCGCCCTGGCGGCGCCCGGACGGGCGGAACTGACGTGCTGCACGGTCAGCGTGGTCCCGACGCCCGCCGCGGCGGCCAGGGCCGCCACCACCAGGTAGATCAGCAGCCCCCTGACCCCGCTCGGCGAACGAGCCCGCTGCCTGGCGGAGGCCGTGACGTTGTCCGGGGGGTCGGCCAGCGGCGTGGCGTCAGCTGAGGGTCCTGCCGGGGAAATCAGGGATTCCCCGCCCGCGCTGTCGTCCTCGTGCATCCACTGCCCTTTTGCCCGGAATCGACCCTCGCCAGTAGATTTCCCCGCCCGGCGGGTAGATCAAGCCTGTCGAGGGGAGCAAACACTGACCTCACCTGGAGAACACGGCTCCCTAGCCGCCGCTGGTGGGCGCCGCTGGCCGCCGCCGCTGGCCGCCGCCGCGCCCCGGCCGGGCCGGCGGACGGGCCGCACCGGTGGCCGCCATGGACGACTTATGCGTAATGTCGTGATACTCTGCGTCCACACGCGATATGACGTGAATATCGTAGCTAGGGGCTCGAAGGGCAGGGATTCGGATGTCCGCGTCGACTCAAACTGACCAGGACCTCTCCCGGCGCGAGGAGATGACGGTTTCCGGCGCCGCCATGTCGGCCGCACCGTGGGGCGCCGCCGTGGTGACCGGCGGGGTTGTCGCCGTCGGCGACCTGGGCTTGCACCTCCTCGGCGCCGGGCTGGGCCTGGGCGCGCTGAGCGGCTCGGTGGCCATGGGCGCGGTGGCCTTCTTCGTCGTGGCCGCGGCCGGTGCCCTGTGGCGGGCCCGGCCGAGCCGGGCCATCCGCTGGGCCAGGAGCAATCCATGGCGCTTCGCCGTGATGCCCGCGCTCGCGTGCGCCGCCATCGTGCTGGTGCTTTCCGTGGTCACCGGGGGCGGCATCATCCACCCCGTGCTGAGCGGTCTGTGGCACGGCGGCCTGGTGTACGGCCTGACCGGTGCGGCCGGCGTCTTCACCAAGTCGAGGAAGCAGGCCCCTTAGTCGAGGAAGCAGGCCTCTTAGCCCGCAGTGCCGTTTAGCCCGCAGTGCCGTTTAGCCCTTCCCGGTGGCGAGCGCGATCCCCTTCTGCAGGTCCACGAGCGTCACCGCGCCGAAAATGCGATCCACGATGCGGTGCCGGGCGTCGAGGAAGAACGTCTGCGGCAGCGCGTTGACGCCGTAGGCGGACGCGATGCCGAACTGCGGATCCCACCCCACCGGGTAGCTGACGCCGTCGGCGCGGGTGAACGACATCGCATTGCCGAGGACATCGTTCTCGTCCAGCCCGACGAGCGCTACCTTGCCCTTCTCGGCGCGGTAGAACTTGGCCAGCAGCGGGGTCTCCGTCTTGCAGGGATCACACCAGGATGCGAAGAAGTTCACGATGAGCGGCCGACCCGAGTACTGGCCGAGCGAGACCTGCTGCCCGGAATGGCCAAGGACCGGGAGGCTGAACGTCGGCGCCGCGACGTCGGCAGGCCGCGCCGGCTGACCAGAAGCCCCGGAAGCCCCAGAAGCCGAGCTGGCCAGGGCTATCCCGACCAGGGACCCGGCGACGCAGAGCGCGATGAGGCCCGAGACGACCTTGTGCCTGACCGCCGCCCGCCAGACCTCGCCGATCGCGCCTGCCCAGGTCTGCTGTCCCATGCTCCCCTTCACCCTGTCCGCTTCACCTGCTCCGCTCACCCTGTCCGCTTCGCCCCGCTCTGCTTGACCTTCTCCGGGTAACGGCGCCGTCAGGTCTTTCGCGCAAGTCTGCCATTGGCGGCGTCCGCCCCGGCGAGCTTGTCCGGGGCCGACGCCGGCAGCAGCGCCAACGGTCCCGGGGGTGCGGGGAGCAGCACCTCGAACTCGCTGCCCTGACCCGGGTTGCTGTGCACAAGCACATCCCCGCCGTGCGCCCGGGCGACCGCGCGCACCAGCGCCAGCCCGAGTCCGGTGCCCCGTCCGGGCCCGCTGTCGCCGCTGCGGAACCTGTCGAAGACGTGCCGCAGCAGCTCGGCCGGGATGCCCTGGCCCGTGTCCGTGACGATCATGCGGACCGGCAGGCCGTACCCGACCGTCACGACGGACAATTTTATGACATCCCCGCTGGCGGTGTGCCGGACGGCGTTCTCGAGCAGCGCGTCGATGGCCAGGCCGAGCCGCTCCCGGTCGGCCGGCACCGTGACCTTGTCCAGCCGGCCCAGCTGCCAGCGGCGGTCGACGGTGGGCCGCCATCTGCGCAGGATCTCCATGGTGAAGCTGTCCAGGGCGACCGGCTCGGGATGCAGGAACTCCGGACCCTCGGCGGCCGCGATGACCAGCAGCCGCTCGGCGATTCGCCGCAGCCGGTTCAGCTCGCCGAGCACCACCTGGATGTCGTGTCCCTCCTGGCGGCTGGTCAGGCCGCTGGGCGAGCAGCTCGGCATGACCCAGCGCGATGGTGATCGGCGTGCGGAGCTGATGCGAGGCGTCCTGGAGAAACCGGCGCTGGGTGGCAAGCAGCCGGGCGTTCTCCTCGCTGACCAGGCGCGACTCCTGCTCCGCGGTGAGCTTGCGCCTGGCGTGCCACACCATCGCCAGGAACATCGCCGCCATCAGCGGAACCTCGGTCAGCTCGGCGGCTGGCTCGGCGCCGCGCGCCACGTCCATGGCCGATGGCGGCGGCGGTCGTCGCCATGACCACGCCGAGGACCCACAGCGTAGGGCCGGGTCGCCCAGGTGCGGAACCCGTACAGCAGCGTGAAGCTGATCCAGATGAAGTGGAAGGGGACGGTCTCCCAGCCGGCGAACGCGAAGATCGCGATCAGGTTGATGACGGAAAACACCGCCCACACGGCGTCGAGCAACGCCGGCCGGAAGGGCCAGCTGAGCCTGATGGCGAACCTGCCGAGCCCCGAGATGCGGTCGGCGATGCCGCCGTCAGTGGTCGGCAAGTTGGTAGCCTTCACCGCGTACCGTCTTGATCAGGCTGAAGCCGAGCTTGGACCGCAGGCGCCGCACGCACACGTCGACCACGTTGGAGCCCGGGTCGAAGTCGTATCCCCACACGCTGGCCAGCAACCTGCCCTTGGGCACCGACTGGCCGAAGTGCTCCGCCAGCTCACGCAGCAGCAGGAACTCCAGCCGCGTCAGGGGCACCGGCCCCTGCCCGATGTCGGCGACCAGGCGCGCCACGTCCAGGGTCAGGTTCCCGGCCCGGACGACCTCCCCGGCGGTCTCGCCGGGCCTCAGCGCATCGCCGCGCAGGTGGGCGTCCTCGCGCAGCCGGACCCGGATCCGCGCCAGCAGCTCGGCCAGCGAGAACGGCTTGGTCAGGTAGTCCCGCGCGCCGCGCTCCAGGCAGTCGACCTTCGTGGCCACGTCGGCCACGCACGACAGCACCATCACCGTCTGGTCCGGGCGGGCGCGCAGCAGCTGGTCCAGCACGCTGCAGCCGTCCATGTCCGGCATCACCAGGTCCAGGATGACCAGGTCGTAGTGGCTGTCCAGGGCGTGCCGCAGCGCCTCGGCCCCGCTTCCGGCGAAGCCGGTCAGGTAACCCGGCCGCGGACAGGGCGCGGCCGATGAAGGAGCGGATGTTGGGCTCGTCGTCGACGATGAGGATCCGCTTGGCGGCCGGGTCGGCGCCCTCGGTCAGCGTCGTATGCGTCAGTGCCGGCTCGGTCAGGTTCGGTTCGGCCAGGGTTACCTGAACCGCCCCGTGGTGCGACATCATGTCCGCCACCTCGGTCCTTATCACGCAGCCGTGAGTTCATGCGTCCTTTGAGGTGGCAGGCCCCCCGCCACCTGCCGGGATCCGCGCAGAGCCGCATGACGCCCTTGGGAGTGATGCTCCTCGGGAACCGTCAAGCGGGTCAAGTCACACATTGCGATCGCGCGGATTGTTACGGCTCCGTCATACAATCGATTGCGATCCTTTGCCGCCAACCCATTACAGGGCATGACCCCCATTTTTCGCATATGCCACGATACGAGGCACCTGGTCATCCAGTGTCTCGGGCCCGGCTGCCCGTGCAGCACCGGGACTGGCCCCCGCGCCGGGTCGGCACTAGCGTTCGTCCCGTGGGAGCTGAACTGAGCGGCGATCCGGGCATGCCCAGCCCGCCGCGCTGGCGCGCGATGACCCATCCGGCGTCGGCCGGGCTGGCGCTCATAGCGGTGGCTACGCTGCCGCCGGTCGAGACGCTAGCGCGGCAGTACCTGTTTGTGGAGTCGATCCAGTTCTGCGTGCTCTCGATGGCCGGTCCCGCGCTCATCGTGCTCGGCGCGCCGTGGCGCGTGCTCCGGCTGTCTCGCGAGCCAGGCCGGAGGGAACCCGGTCGGAAGGCGACGTCGGCCGTCGTTCGTCAGGGCCGCGGGCTTCCTCGCCTGGTGGGTCGGCGTTTGCCTCTGCTGGCGGCTGCCGCCGGTTCTTGATGCCCTGGCCCGCCATCCCGCCCTGTCCCTGGCCGAACTGGCGACGCTGGTGCCCGCCGGGGTCGGCCTCTGGCTCGAGCTGGTGAATTCACCGCCGCTGGCACCGCGGCTCACCCGCCCGCCGCGCGCCGCCATCGCGGCGCTGGCGATGTGGTCCATCTGGGTGATCGCGTACGTTCTCGGATTCGCAGGCGGGGCCGTGGTGCACGCCTACGACGACACCCTCGGCAGTTCGCTGTCGACAGTCGCCGACCAGGAGATAACGGTGTTCGTGCTATGGCTGGCGGCCGCTTGCTGTTTCGTTCCCGTCATCTTCGCCTCGCTGCTCACCTGGCTGAAAGACGGCGCCGATCCCGGCGGGGAACCGGCAAGCTCCGGCGTCAGGGGGTGGGGGCGTCCGCCGCGCCGGACGTCAGCTGGGCAGGCTCGGCGGTGACACGTGAGCGGACAGCGACGTGCTGGCCGAGGTGAACATCTGGTCTATCAGGGCCCGCTCCGCGTCGAGCGCTTGCTGGTCATGGTGCAACTGCGCGGAGGCGCGCTGGACCGCTCCCGGTGTCGTGGCGGTCACGAGGGTGGCGACATCGGTCTGGACCCGTTGCGCCAGGGGGAAGCCCCAGGTTACGAGGTCGTTGACGGCCGGCTGGAGATGGAAGGAGGCAAGCGACTCCGGCGCCTGGTACTGGACCAGGTCCTCCATCGGCATGCTGTTCGCCGGCGAGCAGTTCGCCGCGGCCGTGTTGGCAATCACGACGGCGGTCTTGACGTCGTGACTCGCGCCGGACTGGATGGCCCGCAGCGCGGTGATCGAATCGTTGACGCCACCCGCGCAGGACTCGATATCGACGTTCAGATCGTGAACCATCCCGCGCAGGTCAGCGGCCCGCTGCGCGGTGGACGGCCGGTGCGGGATCGCGGCGAGCGTCAGCCCGGCGACCAGCACGACGGTGCCCGCGAGCATCCACTTGGGCGTGCGCAACACGGGCCAGCCGGAAGGCCGTGTGGAGCCTCGTCCTCGCCCCCCCGCAGCCGCCCCCGGCATTCGCATCGACATCGTTCCTCCAGGATCTCGGCCGCAGGACACCCGATCCGGCGCCATCATACGAGGTCATCTCGTTCGCCAGCGCGCACCAGGCGGCATAATCCCGGCGCGTGACGACGGCCCACTCAGGCAAACGATTGCGCATCCGGTCCCGGCGTCCGATCGCCGACCTGCAGGTGACCGGGGCGATGACGCATCACCGCTGGTCACGCGGATGCTGCCTGGACCGCAAGATGGTGCCAGAGCATGACAATTTCGTCATTCGCGACGCTAAGTGTTGCCTTGCGGCGCGTGTGACTGGAGTATCTACCCCGTAGGTGCCGGACTGTCCCTGTCCGCACGGCTGGATATTGCACGTGCATGATCGCGTACCACGCGTTCGTACCGCGGGTTTAGAAGCGAGGTGGTGATCCGGTGTCCGTGGCAGCCCGGGCGGCGTCTCTGCTCGTTGCCTTCCTGGTGGTGGTAGGGCTGGGGATCTTCGTAGCCCTCTATTACATCGGAGGGCAGAGCTCCCTGCCGACCGTCCACTATGCCGCCTCCGGTGGCCAGGTCAACGTGATGCTGCAGGAAGATCCGCAGAACAACTCCTCGAGCAAGCCTGACTGGGTGAGCTACTTCGTGCAGGACCCGGGGACCAGGCAGTGGATCCACACGACGTTGTTCTCCGTCCCGGCCAACACGAAGGTCAACATGACCATCTACGGCTACGACGGCTGCACGCCGCTGCGGAACAACTTCTTCAGCGCGGTGCGGGGCGTCATCGGCGGCACCGTGACCGTCCAGCAGTTCAGCAAGAACAACACCGCCCTGGGGTCGCCGCAAACCGTGTCGCTCATCAACTCATGGGCGGATTGCAACGTGGGGCACACGTTCGCGATCCCGGCCATGAACCTGTACGTGCCGGTCGCCTCGCCCAACGCGAATAACTCGGCGAACAACCTCTGCGGCACGTCGCCGTGCACCCCCACTTCCGGCGGCGCGTACGCCAAGGAGACGTTCAGCTTCATCAGCCCGGCTCATGGCGGCGTGTTCCGCTGGCAGTGCTTGGTCCCCTGCGGCGGCGGATTCATCAACGGTAACGGTGGTCCCATGCAGACTGTCGGCTACATGACGGGCAACATGGACGTGGTGAGCTCATGACGACGACGCCAACCGCGGATCCGAGCCGCGGCATGGCCTGCGGCTCTTCCTGATCTGGTTCATCCTGTCGCTCGCCGCGACCCTGCTCATCTGGTTCGTCTGGTACCCGCACATGCCGCCGGGCCGCATGTCCGACGCGGCCAGGCACCAGCAATTCGACATCACCGTGCTGGCGATCAGCGCCGCGCCGGTCGTCATCGCCGTCCTCCTCTATTTCATCTACGCGATCGTGGTCTGGCGGGCCCGGCCCGGCGACGACGGCGACGGCGAGCCGATCTACGGCAACACCAAGGTCCAGGCGAGCTGGATCGTCGGCACGACGATCATCGTGCTGTGGTTGTTCGTCTTCGGCACCATCGAGCTCGTCGTGCCGCACGGCGCGGGCGCCGGCGAAGGTCCGTCGCCCATCTGGACGCCGGCCGGCCTGACGTCGGCAATCTGGACTCCAGGCGGCAACAAAGTTCTGCAGGTCCAGGTGATCGGCCAGCAATGGGCCTTTACGTACCGGTACCCCCAGTTCGGCGGGATGGAAAGCACCGAGCTGATGCTGCCGGTGAATACCGAGGTGACATTCCACGTGACCTCGCTGGATGTGATCCACAGCTTCTGGGCCTACCAGCTTGGCGTGAAGGCCGACGCCAACCCGCAGGTGGATAACGTGGCGTTCGCTACGCCCAAGTCGCTAGGCAGCGTCACCGTCCGCTGCAACGAGCTGTGTGGCATCTGGCACGGCGCCATGTACAACTACGGCCACGTCGTAAGCCAGCCCGCGTTCGCGTCTTGGGCGAGCGGCGTGCGAGCGAAGGAGCAGAGTATCGGGGTGCTCGCCGCGCTGCCGCCCTTTGCGCTCACCTACGATCCCACCGTGATCCCGCAGCTCGGTGCCAACCTGCCCAAGATAGACGGCATTACGGGTGCCGCAGGCTATTACTACCCGCCAGGGGACCCGGTGACGCCGTGACGCGCTTCCCGCCGCGGCTAGCGGCGCAGGTAATGTCCGCCATGACCTCGGCGAAGGGGTGACGGGATGGCCATCGAGACACATCCGGATCTAGCAGAGCCCGCGGGCAGTGGTCCCGAGGTCGGCGGGCCCGGCGGGGTCATGCGGCCATGGTGGCTGCGTCCGGGAGTGCATACCGGCGTGATCGCAGCCGCGGTCGGCTACCTCCTCGGCCACTGGTTCGGCAACTTCCTGTCCAGCGATTACGCCAGGAACGCGCTGTCCGACACCAACGAGGTGCCGATCCTGCTCGGCTACGCGTTCGCGGTCATCGGCTGGCTGGCCGGGCTCGGCGTGTTCAACGACCTGGGTCGGCTGATGCTCGGCAAGCCGCTGCTGGCCGAGATCCGGCGGGGCGGCGGCGAGGTCGGCCTGTCGAAGTACTTCAGGTACACCCTCGACCACAAGGTGGTCGGCATCCAGTACCTGTTCGGCATGATCGGCTACTTCCTGACCGGCGGCCTGTTCGCGATGGCGATCAGGAGCGAGTTGCTTTCGCCGTCGTACCATCTCCTCGGGCCGAACCAGTACCTGATGGTGGTCGGCGAGCACGGCACGATGATGATGATGATGATGTCCTCGGTCATCCTCGGGCCGTTCGGCCAGTACTTCGGCCCGCTGCTGATCGGGTCGAAGCGGGTCGCGTTCCCGCGGCTCGAGGCGCTCGGCTTCTGGCTTACCCCGGCCGCCTACGTCATCCTGCTGTCCGCCATCTTGTTCGGCGGGTTCCCGACCGGCTGGACCGGCTACGAGCCGCTGGCCACCCAGGCTGGGCAGGGCATGGACGCGTATTACTTCGCGTTCGGCCTGATGGGCATCTCGATGATCCTGGCCGGCTTCAACATGATCGTCACCGTGATCAATTACCGGGCGCCCGGCATGCGGTGGAGCCGGCTTCCCATGTTCGTGTGGTCGATGTTCACGGTCTCGTTCCTCCAGGTCCTGGCGGTGCCGGTGCTCGTGGGCGCCTGCTACATGGGCCTGATGGACCGCACCTTCGAGACCGCGTTCTTCGCCAACCAGCTCGGCGGTTCCAGCTTCCTATACCAGAACCTGTTCTGGTTCTTCGGCCATCCGGAGGTGTACATCCTGGCGCTGCCGGGGTTCGGCGTCATCTCCGAGGTGGTCGCGGTGTTCTGCCGCAAGCCGCTATTCGGCTACCGGATCGCCGCCGCCGGGATGCTCGGCGTGGGTATTCTCAGCTTCTTCGTCTGGCAGCACCACCTGTTCATGAGCGGCATCAACTCGGACATGCGGCCGCTGTTCATGCTGACCACCGAACTCATCTCCATCCCGACCGGTTTCATCTACCTGGTCGGCATGGGGACGTTCTGGAAGGCGAAGATCCGGTTCTCCATCCCGATGCTGTTCGCGCTGGCCTTCTACTTCAACTTCCTGATCGGCGGCATCAGCGGCGTGTTCCTGTCGGACGTGCCCGCGGACACGACCGAGCACGGCTCCTTCTTCGTGATGGCGCATTTCCACTACACGATCATGGGCGGCCTGATCTTCGCGTTCATGTCCGGCATCTACTACTGGCTGCCGAAGATGACGGGCTACAAGCTGAACGAGAAGCTGGGCAGGCTCCACTTCTGGACCATGTTCATCTTCTTCAACACGACCTTCCTGCCGTTGTTCGCACTCGGCCTGATGGGCATGCCGCGCCGCGTGTTCGAGTACGCGCGCAACCTGGAGACCCTCAACGACTGGGTGTCGATCTCCGCCTTCTGCCTGGGCGGCTCGATCCTCATCTTCCTGATCAACTTCGTCATGTCCACGCTCTTCTGGCGGGAACGCGAGGTCGGCAACCCATGGCGGTCGCGCAGCCTGGAATGGCAGGTGTCGACGCCGCCACCACCGGAGAACTTCAAGCACGTGCCGGTGATCCTGTCCGGCCCGTACGACTACGGCGTCCCGAACGCGCTCCCGGTGGCCGACCTGAATCCGCCGCCTGGCGTCATCGGCGCCGCTTACGCGAGCGGAGTGGAGGCGTAAACCATGACGGACATGACGGCATCGCCGGCACCAGCGGCGCAAGAGGTCGCGCTCGCCGCCGAGGACGAGGGCTACTACCACGAGTCCGCGCTCAACGCGACCTGGACCGGCTCGCGGCTGGCCATCGGCGGCCTGACCTTCCTGTTCGGCGCCTTCGCGTTCGCCTACTTCTACCTGCGCTCGCTCAATTCGAGCGGGCGGTGGCAGGGGTCGGGCTTCGTGCACCCGAGCCTGTGGATGGGCACCACGATCATGTTCCTGGCGGCGCTGAGCGCCGGCGTGCACTATTTCGTGCTGCAGCGGATCAAGGCCGGGTCCAAGCAGACCTGGCAGATTGGCGGGCTGATCGCACTTGGCCTCGGCCTGGCGGCGGTCGCGATGCAGGTCTACCAGCTGGCCAACCTGCCGTTCCCGCCGGGCAGTTCCGGATACTCGAGCGTATTCGTCGGTTTCTACGCCATTTTCCTGGTCGTGCAGCTCTCGGTTCTCCTGTGGCTGGAGATGCTGCTCGCCAGGTCCAGGTATATCCCGGCCCTGTCGTTCGTCGAGCAGCCCCCCACGTACACTGACACCTACCTGGTGCAGCGGTTCCAGGCATCGCTGAGCGCATTCTCCACGGTCTGGAGCTATCTGGCCATCATAGCCGTGCTGTTCTGGCTGCTGTTCTACAGTCTTTGAGCGCTGAAAGCCGAGGAGAAAGAGGGGATCGGAGTGCACGGTCTGATCGCGGCGTCTGCCGACAGCAGCGCGTGGACCTACGGCGCGGCAATATTGTCGTTCGCGTTCCCGATGCTCTTGTTCGTGGTCGTGGCCGCCTGGCTGTACGTGACGTATACCAAGCCGGAGCTGGTGCCCGGTCATCGCAATCCCGCCACCGAGCACCCGATGATCTTCACCTCTGTCCCTGGGTCGCCACCGGCCACCGACGGTGAGAACAAGGCCAGGACCGAGGGTGGCGAGTGACATCTACAGCGGCAGTCTCCCCGGGGACCCTCGGTCACGGTACGGCGGGGCGCCCTGACGGCGGCCGCCGTCAGCCGGGAGTGGTGGTCCGCGCGCTGGTCGCGCTGACCAAGCCGCGCATCATCGAGCTGCTCCTGGTCACCACGGTCCCGGCCATGCTGCTCGCCCAGCGCGGCGTGCCGTCCTTCCGGCTCATCCTGGTCACGCTGGTCGGCGGCACGCTGGCCGCGGGCAGCGCCAACACGATCAACTGCTACATCGACCGCGACATCGACGCGCTCATGAAGCGGACCTCACGGCGCCCGCTGGTGGTCAACGGCCACGGCACCATCAAGCCGTGGGAGGCCTTGGCCTGGGGCATCGCGCTCGGTGCCGGAGCCACGCTGCTGCTCGGCCTGATGGCCAACTGGCTGTCGGCGGCGCTCGCCGACGCGGCCATCTTGTTCTACATCTTCGTGTACACGCTGCTGCTCAAGCGGCGCAGCCCGGCCAACATCGTGATCGGCGGTGCCGCGGGCTGCTTCCCCGTGCTGGTCGGCTGGGCCGCGGTGACCGGCACGGTGAGCATGCCCGCCGTGGTGCTGTTCGCGGTCATCTTCCTCTGGACGCCGCCGCATTTCTGGGCGCTGGCGATGAAGTTCCGCAAGGACTACGCGGCGGCGAACGTGCCGATGCTGCCGGTGGTCGCCTCGCCCGCCGTGGTCGCGCGGAAGATCCTCTGGTACTCCTACGCCATGGTGGCGGCCACGCTCGCCCTGGTGCCCTACGCGGGCTGGATCTACGGTGTCCTCGCCGCCGTCCTCGGTGCCTGGTTCCTGGTCGAGGCGCACCAGCTGAACGCCCGGGTGGCCGCGGCCGACGCGGCCGCCGCCGACGCGGGCGGGCAGGCCGGCTCCGCCGCGCCGATGCGCCTGTTCCACCTGTCGATCGCGTACCTGACGCTGCTGTTCGCGTCGGTCGCCGTGACCGCCCTGCTCCCGTGGGGCCGCTGGTAGGCCCTCGGCGCCGCGCCCGGCCGCCACCCCGCTACCCGTCGGCTCCGCCGCCGGCGGGTCGGCTCATGCCGCCACATCGCCCCGTCTTGGCCGGGATGTCAATAGTCATCGCCCGGCTGTGTCAGGATATTTACCGGGGGTCCGGGCAACTCGGCCGTGTAACCATTCCTTCATGTTGAACCGGTAGACCGTCTGCGGGGACTTCGCAGGTACATCGAGGAGGTAGGCGAGTGCTACGACCGGTATCCCGTCGCGCCGGCCGGCGAAATGCCGCGGCGTACGGACCGGAGTCGTATGGGCCTGGTCCGCACGAGTCAGACCGGTACGGGTCCCCGCAGTACGAGCCCGGCCCCTACCGCCAGGAGCCGTACGGGCCGGGGGCCTACGGACCCCAGGGCGCCGCGCAGCCGCCCTACGGCGCCGCCGGGCCGCCCTACCAGCCCACCGAGGCGCTCTACCGGCCTGAGCAGTACGAGCCGGACGAGGATCCAGGCGACGGCGACCCGTCCTGGCCTGGGAACGGCGGACGCGGCGGCGGGCGGCGTGGCGGCGGCCGGGGCGGCCGGGACCGCGGCCGCGGCCGGATCCGCAGGTTCCTGCGCCTGCGCACGGTCCGGGTCATCCTGGTCCTGATCACCGTGTTCTGCTGCTGGGTCGCCTTCTCCGTCGGTCAGGCGCTGACCGCGCCCGGCGGCGGGTCGGTCTCCTCCAAGCTGGCCGAATGGGCCAGGGACCACTACCTGGGCCCGGTGGTGACCTTCGGCGAGTGGGTCTCGTACCAGCCCCCCAAGGTGGGCGGCACGCCGGGCTTCTCGCTGGCCGGCCCGTCCGGCGCCGCGGGCGCCGCGGCCAGGAACTACAAGCGCACGCACGGATTCGTGCCGAACATCCCGCTGAGGCTGACCTCGCCGGCCGGCCAGCCGCTGCCGGGCGAGGGCGTCTGGCGCGTGCTTGAGACGGTCAAGGGCGAGCCCGCCATCTTCGGCACGTTGCTGCGGCCGGACAAGGTGCACACCTCCTACGCGGCCGGGATCTTGTCGATGGACCAGCGGCTGGTCCGCTTCCAGCTGCGGCCCGGCGCCGAGGACCCGGGCCCGGGTAACTGGAAGGCCGCGACGTGGATCCCGCCGGGCACGCGCCGGGGCCTGCTGGCCGCGTTCAACGGCGGGTTCAAGCTGAACTCGGCGGGCGGCGGCTTCTACCTCAACGGCGCCAGCAGGGGGAATCTGGTCAACGGGGCCGCGTCGGTGGTCTACTACCGCGACGGCACCATCAAGATCGGGAGCTGGGGCAACGAAGTGCGGATGACGCCGAACGTCGTGGGCGTCCGCCAGAACCTCAAGCTCATCGTCGACCACGGGCAGATCCCGGCCACGGTGAACCAGAACGTCCTGGGCAGCTGGGGCGCCACCCTCGGCGGCGGCTACTACGTGTGGCGCTCCGGGATCGGCATCACCAAGGGCGGCCGGATCATCTTCGTGTACGGCAACGGGCTTATCGTGAAGACGCTGGCCAGCCTGCTCAAGCGGGCCGGCGCGGTCGAGGCGATGCAGCTGGACATCAACCCGGAGTGGATGTCCTACGACTACTACAAGGCGAGCGGCCATCCCGCCGACCCGACGCCGCATGCCTTCCTGCCCGACCAGCAGGGCAGCCCCTACCGCTACTACTCGGTCTACAGCCGCGACTTCACGGTGGTTTACTCCCGGTGACCGCCCAGACGAGTGCCACCGAGGTGGCCCTGGCCAGGCACGCCCGCCGACCGCGCTGGGCGGTGTCGGTGCTGCGCACCGCCCGGCCCCGGCAGTGGCCCAAGAACCTGCTTGTCTTCGCCGCGCCGCTGGCCGGCGCGTCGCTCGGGCGGCGCGACGGCCTGCTCTACGCCCTGGTGGCCGCGGCCGCCTTCGGCTGCGCCTCGGCCGCGGTGTACTTCATCAACGACGTGGCCGACGCCGAGCGTGACCGCAGCCATCCGCGCAAACGGCGCCGCCCGGTGGCGGCCGGCGACCTGCCGACGCGGCACGCGGTCGTGCTGGGCGCGGTGTGCGCCGTGCTCGGCCTGCTGGGCGGCGTGCTGATCTCCGAGCCGCTGCTCACCGTGGCGGTGGGCGCCTACCTCACCCTGTCGTTCTGCTACTCCTGGGTGCTCAAGCACATCCCGGTGGTCGAGGTGCTGTTCGTGGCGTCCGGTTTCCTGCTCCGCGTGCTCGGCGGGGCCGCGGCCACGCACGTGCCGCCGTCGAAATGGTTCCTGCTGGTGTGCAGCCTGGGCGCGGTCGGCGTGGCCATCGCCAAGCGCTACACCGAGCTGACCAACCTGGGTGCCGAGGCCATCAAGCACCGGCCGGTCATGCGCTACTACCGGCCGGGCGCGCTGCGGCTGAGCCAGATCGTGGTGGGCGCCCTGATGATCGCCGCGTACCTGGCCTGGGCGGCCGGGGAGCATCCGGGCGCCAGGCCCTGGCACCTGGCCAGCGCGCTGCCGCTGGCCGCGGCCCTCATCCGGTTCGGCTTCCTCACTGGGCGGCGCACCTCCGCGCCGGTCGAGGACATGCTGACCAGGGACGTTCCGATGCTGGCCTGCGAAGTGAGCTGGCTGGTGCTGTTCGTGGCGGGCCTGTAACGGACCCGCTCCAAGGTACAGGTGGACGAATGGAAATTTTCCCGAACGGACCTGGGCGCCAGCCCAGGATCATGCTGCTCGGCGGCACCAGCGAGATCGGCCTGGCCATCCTCGCTGCGCTCGGCGCTCCGGCCGGCACCGAGGTCATCCTGGCCGGACGTGACGAGCAGCGGCTGGCCGCCGCGGGCAAGGAACTGCCCTATCAGGTGCGGACCGTGCCCTACGACGCGATCGCGACCGAGCACCACCAGGAGTTCGCGGATGCCATCTTCGCCGAGGGACCCCTGGACATGGTCATCTCGGCGGCCGGCATCCTGGTCCCGCAGGAGGACGTCGAGCGTGACGTCCAGCGCGCCGCCGAGATGATCGAGACCAACTTCACCGGCCACGTCACCAGCCTGCTGGCCATCGCCGCCCGGATGCGCGCCCAGGGTCAGGGCACCATCGTGGTGCTGTCCTCGGTGGCCGCGGTCCGCCCGCGCAAGGCCAACTTCGTCTACGGGGCGGCCAAGGCCGGCCTGGACGCCTTCGCCCGCGGGCTGACGGACTCGCTGCACGGCACCGGGGTCCGCGTGCTCCTGGTCCGGCCCGGGTTCGTCACCGGCCGGATGACGGCGGGCATGGACCCCGCGCCGATGGCCACCACACCGGAGCGGGTGGGCGCGGCCACCGTGGCCGCGTTGCGCGGCCGGAAGCCGGCCGTGTGGATCCCCGCGCCGCTGGGCGGGCTCGCCGTGGCCCTCCGGCTGATCCCGCGCCCGGCCTGGCGTCGTGTTTCGCGCTAAGGCCACTCCCGTCCAGGTAGATTCAGAAAATGTGAGAGTGCTGGTCGCGGAGGACGACGAAGGCTTGGGCGAGGTCCTGGCGCGCGGGCTGCGGGAACAGGGCTACGTCGTGGACCTGGTGCCCGACGGCGAGACCGCCGCCGCCTACCTGCGCTTCTACCAGTACGAGGTGGCGGTGATCGACTGGCGCATGCCCAAGCTGTCCGGCCTGGACCTGGTGCAGAAACTCCGCCGCAGCGGCGTGGCCGGCGGGTCTACGCCGGTCCTGATGCTCACCGCGCGGGACACCCCGGCGGACCGGATCGCCGGCCTGGACGCGGGCGCGGATGACTACCTGGTCAAGCCGTTCGACTTCGGCGAGCTGCTGGCCCGGCTCCGGGCGCTGCAGCGCAGGCCGCCGGTCAGCCAGTCGCCCCGGATCACGATCGGGGCGGTCGAGTTCGACCCGGCCGCGCGCGAGGTGCTGATCGAGGGACAGCGGCCCGCCCTGACCGGCACCGAGCTCGGCATCCTGGAGATCCTCATGCGGCGCTCGCCGGGCATCGCCGACCGCCGGTCGATCGCCCAGCATGTCTGGGACAACGAGGCCGACGCGTTCGGCTCGAACACCATCGACGTCCACCTGGCCCGGCTGCGTTCCAAGCTGGCCGGCGGCGGCGTGCGGATCGAGACCGTCCGCGGCGTCGGCTACCGCATCGCTCCGCTATGAGACCGGCACCGTGAGAGCCAGCCCCGCGGCCAAGGTCGCCGCCGTCGCGACGGCGGCCATCGCGGCCGTTTACATCATCGGCGTGATCGTGCTCAACCTGCTGGTTTCCCAGCACCTGACCGAGCAGAACGACGGCCGGCTGGCGGGCCGCCTCACGGTGGCGCGGCACGATCCGGCGGCGCTCAGCCAGCGGGTGGGCCGGCCCGGCCCCGCTGGCTCGCCGGCCGAGGCGGGCAGCGACTTCGACGCCGACGGCGCCCCGGTGTTCCTCTGGCTGGCGAACGCTCGCGGGACGGTCACCGGGCACAGTCCCGGGGCGCCCGCGCTGCCGCCGGCCCTGCTCGCCGGGCACGCCCCGCGCGAGGGGGCCGCGGTCACCGCGAACCTCGGCGCGGTGGGCCCGTTCCGGCTGAAGATGACCAGTTACGGCGGCGGCTGGCTGATCGCGGGCCAGAGCCTGTCCGGCGACGCGCACACCCGGCGCCTGCTGCTGAACGCCGAGATCATCGCCGGGCCGTTCCTGCTGCTCGCGATGTTCGGCGGCTCGCTGGTGGTAGGCCTGCGGGCGCTGGCTCCCGTCGAGCAGTCGCGCCGCCGCCAGCTCGAGTTCACCGCGGACGCCTCGCACGAGCTGCGCACTCCGCTCAGCGTGATCAGGGCGGAGGCCGACGTGGCCCTGTCCGCCCCGCGGGAGGCCACCGAGTACCGCGACGCGCTGGGCCGGATCCAGGGCGAGAGCCAGCGGCTGCGCCAGCTGGTGGACGACATGCTGTGGCTGGCCAGGTTCGACTCCCGGCCGCCGCCGCCCGGCGACGAGCCGGTCGACCTGGCCACGCTGGCCCAGGCCTGCGCCGACCGGTTCCGTGCCGTCGGCCCCGCGGTCAGCGCGCAGACCCCGGAGGGCGCCGTGCTGATCAGCGCGCCGCCGGAGTGGATCGACCGGCTGGCCGGGGTCCTGGTCGACAACGCCTGCCGTCACGCCGGCCCGGACGGCCAGGTCCGGATCCAGGTCCGCGCCCAGGGCAGCCGGGTCAGCCTGACCGTGGAAGACAGCGGGCCCGGCATTCCGGAAGCCGACCGCCCGCTCCTGTTCGACCGGTTCCACCGGGCGACCCAAGGGGGTTCCGGAGCCGGCCTCGGACTGGCCATCGGCGACTCGATCGTGCGCTCGACCGGCGGCCGCTGGCACATCGGCGACTCGCCGCTTGGCGGGGCGCTCATGTCGGTGTCCTGGCGGCATTCCCAGGGGCCGGGATCGCGCGCCGAGCACGCCTCCCCGTGGCGGGCGGCCCGCTCCAGGCGAAGGCTGCGCGGACTCGAGGGTTCATAAACCCGAGGTCAAGGGCTTGCATGGCCGGCTTCGGGCCGACGATCACGACCGCGTACGCCGCTGACGGAGCCCTGCTCGACCTCGGGCACCGCGCCGCTGCCGTGATCGCGAAGACTTTTGGTACGGAAAACGCACCCAAAATCTTCGTGATCACGGGGACGCCCCTCCGGGCGGCGACGGGGAGGGACAGTGGGGCGGCCGCGATGACTATTACTTCACGGACGTCGTAAGTCTCGGCCGGGGCATTCCCGGACCGCGCCCCGGCGTGGCAGGCTCTCCCGGTAACCTGTCGGTGACTGGCGGGTGGTGGGGATGGACGGGCGTTTTTTCATCAGTTACTCGCGGGGCGATGCCGCCGAGTTCGCCGGGCGGCTAGCGGACCACCTGGTCGCCGGGCAGCCCTCGTACGGCGTGTGGCTGGACGTTCGCGACGAGCGGCCCGGCCTGGACTGGGATAACCAGATCAGGGACGCGATCCAGTCCTGCCCGGGCTTGTTGTTCCTCATGACAAGGGACAGCGTCCAGGACCATTCCGCGTGCAAGCCCGAGTGGGTATGGGCCCTGAAGTACAAGAAGCCGGTCATCCCGCTCCGGGTGGACACGGAGGCCGAGCTGCCGTTCCGGTTGTCGTCGCGGCAGTACGTCGACTTCAGCGGTGGCTTCGAGGTCGGGCTGGCGAGGCTGCGCCTCTACCTCGGCGAGATGGGCAGCCCGGACTGGGTGCTGCAGGATCTGCGGAATCAGCTGATGGAGGCCGAGCGGGAGTTGCCGCGAGCTGATCTGGCCCGGCAGCCGCGGATCGAGCAAGACATCCGGGAGCTGCGCGAACGCGTTGTCCAGCAAGAGCGGCTGCTGGCCGACCCCGAAGCGGCGACCCGGCGCACCGAGGAGCGGATTGCCGCCGGGCTGGAGCGGGAGCGGCAGCCCGAGCGCCCGCCGGCTGCTCCGGCCCGGGCGAAGTTCGTGAACGCGCCGCCGGTGGTCGCGCCCGGCTACTTCCAGGACCGGCACGTCGAGTCCGAGCTGGTGGGCGACTTCCTCCGGGCCGAAGACGTGCGGCTGATGACGGTGGTCGGCCGGGGCGGGGTGGGCAAGACCGCGATGGTGTGCCGGCTGCTCAAGGCGCTCGAGAGCGGCCACCTCCCCGATGACCTGGGCGAACTGAAGGTGGACGGGATCGTCTACCTGAGCCCGGCCGGGGCGCATCCGGTGAACTTCCCGAACCTGTTCGCCGACCTGTGCCGGCTGCTCCCGGCGGAGACCGCGGACCGGCTGCTGCAGCGTTACCGCGACCCGCACGAGACCCCCGCGGCGCTGATGCGGGCGCTGCTGGACGCCGTCCCGTCCGGCCGCGTGGTCGTGCTGCTTGACAACGCCGAAGACGTCATCGACGCCGAGAGCGGCGAGTTCGGCATCACCGACGCGGCGCTGGACGAGGCGCTGCGGACGCTGCTGACCGCGCCCGCGCACGGGGTGAAGGTCATCCTGACCACCCGGGTGGCTCCCCGCGGGCTGATGCTGGCGCAGCCGGAGCGGCAGCGCCGCCTGGACCTGGACGAGGGCCTGGACTCGCCCTACGCCGAGCAGGTGCTGCGGGCCAGGGATCCCGACGGGCGGCTCGGGCTCAAGACCGCCCCCGACCACCTGCTCGGCCAGGCCCGGCAGCGCACCCGCGGCTACCCGCGGGCGCTGGAGGCGCTGACCGCGATCCTGGCCGCCGACCGGAACACCACCTTGCCCGAGCTGCTGGCCGAGACGAGCCAATTGCCCGGGAACGTAGTGGAGGTCCTGGTCGGCGAGGCGTTCAGCCGGCTCGACGCCCCGGCTCAGCAGGTGATGCAGGCCCTGGCCATCTACACGGTGCCGGTTCCGCCGGTGGCGGTGGACTACCTGTTGCAGCCTTACCGCTCGGCCGTCGACGCCGCCCCGGTGCTGGGCAGGCTGGTGAACATGCAGTTCGTCCGCCGCGAGGCCGGACGCTACTACCTGCACCAGGTCGACCGGGACTACGCCCTCAGCCGCGTCCCGGCGGGGGACCCCGCCGACCGGGACGCCGACCCGGCCCCGTTCACCCAGCAGGCCCTGCGGCACCGCGGCGCCGACTACTTCGAGCAGACCCGCACCCCGCGGGAGAACTGGAAGACCCTGGACGACCTGGCCCCCCAGCTAGCCGAGTTCGAGCTGCGCTGCCAGGGCCAGGACTACGACACCGCCGCCCAGGTGCTGCGCGGCATCGACTTCGACTACCTGATCCGGTGGGGTCACTACCGGCTCACCGTCGAGATGCACCAGAAGCTGCAGGGCCACCTCGACGACCCGGAGACCGACGCCGCCAGCAAGAACAGTCTCGGCACTTGCTACCGGATGCTCGGCGAGTTCCGCCGGGCCATCGACCTCTTCGAACAGGCGCTGGCCATCAACCGTAAGGCAGGCGACCGGCGGAACGAGTCCGCTATCCTGGGCAACCTCGGCAGCTGCTACTACGAACTCGGCCAGATCCGCCGGGCCATCGAGTCTTACGAGCAGGCCCTGGCCATCGCCCGCGAGATCGGCTACCAGGTGGGCGAGGCCAACCACCTGGCCGGCCTCGGCAACTGCTACTACGAACTCGGCCAGATCCGCCGGGCCATCGAGTCTTACGAGCAGGCCCTGGCCATCGCCCGCGAGATCGGCTACCAGGAGGGCGAGGCCGCCCACCTGAACAACCTCGGCAACTGCTACTCCGACCTTGGCCAGATCCCCCGGGCCATCGAGTCTGTACGAGCAGGCCCTGGCCATCAAGCGCCAGATCGGCCACCGCTACGGAGAGGCTATGTGCCTGATCGGCTTGGCCGACGTGTATCGGAATCTCGGGGCGTGGGGCCGGGCGGCGGAGTACAGCCGACAGGCCATCGACGTAGCGGATGCGATCAGTAATGCGCAGGCACAGAGCGAGGCTCGTCGCGGCTTGGCGAAGATCCACCTGCTCGCCGGCGAACTGCCGGCCGCGCAGCAGGCCGCCATCGCCGCCCGCGAGCCACGACTACCCGCCGGGCCGGGCCGAATTGTCGTTGCTGCTCGGCATCACGCAGCTGAGACAGGATCACCCAGCGGAAGCGGTGAGGGAGTTCGGCGACGCGGTCACCCAGGCCGATGAGCTGCTCCAGCAGACCAGCGGCGCCTACGCGGCCCTCGACACCAAGGCCCTGGCCTTGTGCGGGCTCGCGCTGACTACGAACCCGGACCGAGGCGGCGGAGGCCGCCGCGGTGTTCCGCGCCGCGCGGGTGATTACCAGCGCCGACGGCATCGTCAAGGAGACCCTCGCGCTGTTCGGCGCCCTCGCCGCCGCCGACCGCGACGGCATCCTGGCCGCGATCCGCCCGGACGCCGAGGGCCGGACGGTGACCGCGGAACCGCCGCCGTGACGGCCGGCCCTAGGCGTCGCCGGCCAGCGGCAGCCGGACGACGGCGCGCAGGCCGGGCCCGGCGTCGCCGAGCGACGCCGGACCGAGCGACACCGAGCCGCCGTGGGCTTCGGCGGTGGACCGGACGATGGCCAGGCCGAGGCCCGCGCCCGCCTCTCCAGACCGGCTCCGCGCGTTGTCCAGGCGGGAGAAACGGCCGAAGACCCGTTCGGCATCTTCGGGAGGGATCCCCGGCCCGTCGTCGGTCACGGTGAGCACGGCCCAGCCGGCGTCCGCCCGCACCGACACGCACACCTGGCTGGCCGCGTGCCGGACCGCGTTGTCGAGCAGGTTCACCAGCAGCCGGCTCAGCGCGTCGGAGTCGCCCGCCACCACGCACGGCGCCCGCCGCCCTTCGGCCCGCACTGTGTCGGCCCGCACCGGCACCCGGGCCGTGGCGTAGCGGGCCGCGACCGATTCGCACACCGCGGCCAGGTCGGTGGGCTTGCGCCGCAGGGGCTGGCCGTCCAGCCGGGCGAGCAGCAGCAGGTCCTCGGTCAGCCGGGCCAGCCGCAGCGTGTCGGCGTGCACGTCGCGCGCCGTCTCCGCCCAGTCCAGGCCGTCCGGGTGGTCGAGGGCCACCTCGAGCTGGGCGCGGATGCTGGCGATCGGGCTGCGCAGCTCGTGCGCGGTGTCCGAGACCAGGTCCCGCTGGCGCTGCTGGGCCTCGGCGAGCCGGGAGAGCATGTCGTTCAGCGTGACGGCGAGCGACCGCACCTCGTCCCGGGCGGGCGGCACCGGCAGGTCATGGGGCGCGCCGGTCCCGGTCACCTCGGCGGCGCCCCGGCGCAGCGCGGCGATCGGCCGCAGCGTGTACCCGGTGACCAGCCAGGTGACCAGGGCCAGCAGGCCGAGCAGCAGCGGCGTCCCGATGGCCAGGGCCTTGGCCAGCGTGGCCAGGCTGTCGCTGGCCTGGGCGTAGGGGATAGCGGCGATGACGAGCTGGTGGCCGCTGGCCGGCACGGCCACCACCCGCAGCAGCGACGGCAGGCCCAGCGGCGGCCCGGCCACCATGCTGGCCTGGCCGGTCCGCGCGGCCGCCTGCGCCTGCGCGAGCGGCAGCATCGGCACCAGCCGGTCCGCGCCCGGCGACACGTCGGTGATCCGGCCCTGGGCGTCGAGCACCTGGACGGTGAGCGTATCCGGGGGGACGGGAACCGGGCTGGGCAGCCGGTCCTGGTCGATGAGCGCGGCCACCTCGACCGCGCCCTGCCTGGCCGAGACGTCGAGCCCGTGAATGAGCGACACCCGCAGCGCGTTGACCAGGAGCACCGCCGCGGCGGCGAGGGCCAGCGCCAGCCCGGCCGAGGTGATCAGCGTCAGCCGGGCGCGCAGGCTCCGCCGCCGCCACCACCTGGCGGGCCCGGGCCGCGCGCCGGGCACGGTCAGCCGCCGTCGGCGGCGAGCCGGTACCCGGCCCCGCGCACGGTCTGCAGTGCGTTCTTCCCGAACGGCGCGTCGATCTTGCGCCGCAGGTACCCCGCGTAGACCTCGACCACGTTCAGGTCGGCGACCGCATCGGCGTCCCAGACGTGCTCGAGCAGCTCCGCCTTCGGCACCACCTGGCCCGACCGCCGCATCAGGTACTCGAGCAGCGCGAACTCCCGTGCGGTCAGCTCCACCTCGGCGTGGCCGCGGCGGACGGTCCGGGCGGCCGGATCGAGGCGCAGGTCACCCGCCGCCAGCACCGCCGGGCGGGGCCGGGCGCCGCGGCGGAGCAGGGCGCGCAGCCGTGCGGCCAGCACCACGTAGGAGAACGGCTTGGTCATGTAGTCGTCGGCGCCGAGGTCGAGCCCGTCGGCCTGGTCGTACTCGCCGTCCTTGGCCGAAAGGATCAGCACCGGCACCCAGTTGCGTTCGGCCCGCAGCCGCTCGCAGACCTGATAGCCGGACAGCCCGGGCAGCATCAGGTCGAGCACCACGGCGTCGTAGCCGCCCTCCCGGGCCAGGTGCAGGCCGTCCACGCCGTCGTGGGCGACGTCGACGACGAACCCCTCCGCGGTCAGGCCGCGGCGCACGGCCGACGCCAGGCGCTGTTCGTCTTCCACCACTAGCACCCGCATCGTCCCAGTGTGGCCCTCTGGCCTATCGGGGGGTGCGGGGGGTCGCCCCCCCGCGAGCCAGCAGAGCCCTGGTGCCGTCGCCCGCCTCTCAGGGTGCTCTCAGCGACCACAAGGCAGAGTAGGAGCAAGGTAAGCGGAGCGGGTACGCTCCGATAACGGGGATAGCGGTGAGGTGTCATGGTTCAGGTACCGAGGTTGTCGTCGCGGCGGGCGCGGTGGGCCGTTCCGGCCGGAGCGCTGGTCATCACCGGCGGGGTCTTGGCCGGGTCGCTGATCTCGGTGGCCCAGGCCGCTCCCGGGCTGCCCGCGCGCACCCCGGCCCAGCTGCTCGCCGAGGTGGCCGATTCCACCCCGCCGCCGCTGACCGGCACGGTGGTGGAGACCGCCTCGTTCGGCTTGCCCGCGTTGCCCGCTACCGGGAACCCCGCGTCGCTGTCCTCGCTGCTCACCGGGTCGCACACGATCCGGGTGTGGTACGCGAGCCCGGCGCACTTCCGGCTGGCCGTGCCGCAGTCGCTGAGCGAGAGCGACGTGATCAGGAACGGCCAGACCGCGTGGCTGTGGCAGAGCACCCTGAACAAGGTCACCAAGTTCGCCCTCCCGGCGCACCCGGCGCAGCAGGCCGTACCGAAGCAGCCGCTGACGCCGCAGCAGGCGGCCCAGCAGGTGCTGGCCGCGGTCGGGCCGACCACCACGGTCAGCGTGGACAGCAACGTGACGGTGGCCGGCCAGGCGGCCTACGCGCTGGTCCTCGCGCCCAAGGACACCCGGTCGCTGATCGGCCAGGTGCAGATCGCCGTCGACGGCCGCAACGGCGTGCCGCTCCGGCTGCAGGTCTTCGCCCGCGGCGCGAGCACCCCCGCCTTCCAGGTGGGTTACACCGACATCCACTTCGTGACCCCGGCGCCCGCCGACCTCGCCTTCACCCCGCCGCCCGGATCGACGGTCACCCAGGTCAACCTGGCCAGCCACGGCGGCAGGGTCAAGGGCCGCGCGGCACCCGACGGGACCACCACCATCGGATCCGGCTGGCTGACCGTGCTCAAGCTGCCGTCCTCCACGCTGACCCCAGGCGCTCCGGCACCGGGATCATCGGCCGGCAGCAGCGTCGGTGACAGTTCCGCCGTGCTGAACGCCCTGCTCGGGTCGGCCACCCCGGTGCACGGGACGTGGGGCACCGGCCGGCTGCTGCGCACCAGCCTGGTCTCGGTGCTGATGACCGACCAGGGCAGCACGTTCGTCGGCGCGGTCCAGCCCAGCGTCCTGTACGCGGCCGCGTCCGGTCACTAGGACGCTCGGCTGACTGGACGCATGGACACCTCGACCGCGATCTCGACCAGCGGGCTGACCAAGCGGTTTCGCGGCGGTCAGCTCGCGGTCGACCGCATCGACCTGGCCGTCCCACACGGTTCGGTCTACGGCTTCCTAGGCCCGAACGGGTCGGGCAAGACCACCACGATCCGGATGCTGCTCGGCCTGGCCTTCGCGACCAGCGGCAGCGCCACGCTGCTGGACGTGCCGATGCCGGGCGGCGCCACCAGGGTGCTGCACCGGGTCGGCTCGCTGGTCGAAGGGCCGGCCTTCTACCCGTTCCTGACCGGCGCCGAGAACCTGGCGCGTTACGACGCGGCGGACAAGACCGCCGACCCGGCCACGGCGCGGGCCAGGATCGAGACGGCCCTGGACCGGGTGGGCCTGCTGGCCGCGGCGAAGAAGCGGTACCGGCACTACTCGCTCGGCATGAAGCAGCGCCTGGCCATCGCCGCGGGCCTGCTGCGGCCCCGGGAGCTGATCATCCTGGACGAGCCGACCAACGGGCTCGACCCGCAGGGCACCCGGGAGGTGCGCGCGCTGATCAGGCAGATCGCCGCCGAGGGCACCACCGTGTTCGTCTCCTCGCACCTGCTGGCCGAGGTGGAGCAGATCTGCACGCACGTGGGCGTGATGCGGAGCGGGCGGCTGGTGTTCCAGGGTTCGCTGCCCGAGCTGCGCAAGACCGGAGCCGCCCGGGTCACGGTGCAGACCGCCGAACCGGAGGCGGCCGCGAAGGTGCTGGCCGGCCTGGGCCTGGCCGACGCGCAGGCCACCGCGCCCGAAAACGCGCACGCGGAGGCGTCAGCCGTGCTCGGCGACGCGTCGCCGGAGCAGGTCTGCGCCGAGCTCGTGCAGGCCGGGATCGGCGTCCGCGGCTTCGCGGTCACCTCGCCGAGCCTGGAGGACCTGTTCGTCGGGCTCACCGGGGAGGGCTTCGATGTCGATAGCTGACGTGCCAGTGGCGGCCGGGCGGGTACCCCGGCCCGTTCGGGCCCATGCCAGGTTTTTCTCGGCCGAGCTCCGGCTGGTGTTCCGGCGCAGGAGGAACCTGCTGCTGCTCGCCGTGACCGCCGTGTTCCCGCTGGTCATCGGCATCGCCCTGCGCCTGGCGGCGCCGCACCCGCAGGGCCGTAACGGGGCCGGGGTGGCCTTCTTCAACCAGCTGGCCGGCAACGGCGTCTTCCTCACCTTCATCGCGCTCAGCACCCTGCTCGTGCTGATCCTGCCGGTCGTGGTCGCGGTGGTGGCGGGCGACTCGGTGGCCGGCAAGGCCGGCTACGGCACGCTGCGCTACCTGCTCACGGTGCCGGCCGGGCGGGCCCGGCTGCTCGCGGTCAAGTACGGCGCGATCGTCGCGTTCGGGCTCAGCGCGACGTTCATCGTCTCGGCGGTGGCCCTGGTGGCCGGCGCCGTGCTGTTCCCGGTCGGGCCGGTGACCCTGCTGTCCGGGGCCACGGTCTCGCTGTCGGCCGGGCTGGTGCGGCTGCTGTTCGTCACCTTGTACGTCGCGGCCGCGATGGCCGCGCTCGGCGCCATCGGGCTGGCCATCTCGACGCTGACCGAGCACGCCATCGGGGCCATCGCCGCCATCATGATCCTGGTGGTGACCAGCGAGGTGATCGACAACGTGCCGCAGCTCGCGGTGGTCGGGCCCTACCTGCCGACGCACTGGTGGCTCTCCTTCGACGCCCTGCTGCGCGTCCCGGTCGACACCTCCACCCTGCTCCGCGGGCTGCTGTCGTTCGCCGTCTACGCGCTGCTGTCCGGCACCTTCGCCTGGGCCCGCTTCACCTCGGCCGACGTCACCAGCTGAGCGCGACAGCTGCGCCTCATGCGCTATTGCAACTAGATTGCAAGTACTCCTAGACTGGGACCTCATCCAGGGAAGGGGACCAGATGGCTGACCCGCGCGGCCGCCTGAGGAAGATCCGCCAGGGGCTGAGCCCGGCCGAATGGGCCCGGTTCGGCGGCATGGTGGCGGTGGTCGTCGGGCTGCACGTGCTGGGCTGGGTCATGCTGGCGGCGGCGCTGGGCGGTCATTACCAGATCAGCAAGACGACGGTGTTCGGGGTGGGGACCGGGGTGCTGGCCTACACGCTGGGCATGCGGCACGCGTTCGACGCCGACCACATCGCGGCGATCGACAACACCACCCGCAAGCTGGTCAGCGAGGGCAAGCGGCCGCTTTCCGTGGGGTTCTTCTTCTCCCTGGGCCACTCCAGCGTGGTGTTCGTGCTGGCGGTGCTGCTGAACTTCGGCATCCGGGGCCTGGACGGCCAGGTCAGGAACGGCAACTCCGGGCTGCACACCATCACCAGCGTGGTCGGGACCTGCGTGTCCGGGTTCTTCCTGCTCCTGATCGCCGCGTTCAACCTCGTCGTGCTGGCCGGGATCATCCGGGTGTTCCGCGAGATGCGCGGCGGCGCGTACGACGACGCCGAACTCGAGGAGCAGCTGAACAAGCGCGGCCTGATGAACCGGTTCCTCGGCCCGCTGGCCCGCCGGGTCGACACGCCGTGGAAGATCTACCCGATCGGGTTCCTGTTCGGCCTGGGGTTCGACACCGCCACCGAGATCGCGCTGCTGGTGCTGGCGGGCACGGCGGTGGCCGGCGGCCTGCCGTTCTACGCGATCTTGTCGCTGCCGATCCTGTTCGCCGCCGGGATGAGCCTGTTCGACACCGCCGACGGCTGCTTCATGAACTTCGCCTACGACTGGGCGTTCGCCAAGCCGGTCCGCAAGGTCTACTACAACCTGACCATCACCGGCCTGTCGGTGTTCGTGGCGGTGTTCATCGGCACGGTCGAGCTGCTCGGCCTGCTGGCCCAGAACTCCGGCCTCAACGGCTCGTTCTGGGTGTTCCTGGCGGGCTTCAACATCAACACCGCGGGGTTCTTCATCGTCGGCGTGTTCATGGTGACCTGGGCCGTCGCGCTGGCCATCTGGCGTTTCGGCCGTATCGAGCAGAAGTGGGAGACCGGGCCCGCCGTCAGCGCGGACACGACGGACTAGGTGCAGGGTCCTGCGAACAGCGAGAGCATGAGGTGGCGTACCTGCGGCTGGCGGCCGATTCTCACGTCGAGCGGTACGCAGCCGCGGGTCTGGCCATGGGTGAATGCGAAGCCCTGCGCGAAGAAGCCGGTGACGCCCGAGCACGGATGATAGGAAGCGGAGACCACGCCTCCCACCGGAGAGTGGGGATTGTCGATCACGACCTGCCCGCGCGCCTGGACTCCGATCGTGACCGTCACCGTTGAGCCCCGCAAGACAACGAGGGGAACCTTGTACGACCCGTGGCTTCCGTAGCCCGCGGGGTCGGCCGTGGCCAGCCGTTTCCCGCTGATAATGAACAGCGGGCCGACGGCCAGGTCCCCCGGCTGCGGCCGCTGTGGTACCGGGTCGGAACCCCCGGCGAAGGACTCATCGGCGCACGACAGCACCAGCGGATTACCCGGGCTGCCGATCCGCCCGGTGGCCTGCGGACTGCCGGTGGCCTGCGGACTGCCGGTGGCCTGCGGGCTTGCTGCGGGCGGCGACGACGGCGGAGCCGTGCGATGGGCGGTACCAGATGTCCCGCCTGCGGTACAGCCAGCGAGGACCGCGCAGGCCAGCGCGGCCAGGCCTGGCGCCCGGAAGAGCCGCAGACCACGCATATGCTCATTGTGCCTGCCCGGGACGGGGCACCGTACCGAGGAACGGAGGATCTCGTGACGAGCGAAGTTCTCGATGAGGCGTACGTCCGGCTGCACCGATGGGGCCCGGAGTTCGGCGGCGAGAACGGGCTGAGCAACCACGGCCCGATGGCCGTGGAGGTGCTGTCCAGGCGCGGCTACGATGACGAGGTCGGCTCCTGGCTTGACCGGTACGTCGCGCGGCTGGAGACGCTGCCCGGCGAGAGCGATCCGGTCACCGAGGACAACTGGGCCGAGGCGATGGGGCAGCGCCGCCGCGTCGGCAACTGGGTCGCGTTCTTCCGGCGGGCCGTGCGCGAGCAGGCGTGGCCGCACGTGCTGGCCGCCTGGTGGCCGCGGCTGCTGCCGGCCATCGCGTCCGGGGCGACGCACGGGCTGATCCGGACCGGGCACGCGGTCCGCACGGTGCTCGGCGGAGACACCTCAGCCGATGCCGTCGACGAGATCGCCCACGCGCTGGGCTACTGGGCGGCCCGCGCGATCTTCGTGCCCGGGCTCGCCGCCCCGGCCGGCCATCTCGACGCCGCGGCCGCGCTGGCCGGGCTGCCCCGGCTGCCCGAGCAGCGCGGGCAGATCCGGGAACGGTTCGCGCGGCTGGTCGACCTGCCGGCCTGGACGCCGGCGCTCACCACGCTGCGCCCGCCGGAGACCGCCGCGGCGGTGCCGGCCGCGCTGGCCAGCCTGGCCGAGGCGGGTGTCCGGCAGTACGCCACGCACGGCTACGGCAGCCCCGTCCTGCTGGTGCACGTCGCCACCGCGCCGAACGCGATGGGCCAGCTGCTGCCGGCCCTGCCCGCCGAACTCTGGGCGCCGAGCCTCGCGGCGACCTGGGCCGCGTGCGCCGCCATCACCGTCGCCTACGCCCCCGCCCAGCCGCGGCCGGCAACCGCCCAGCCGGACATCGAGCCCGCCGACCTCATGGCGCGCGCCGCCCGGCACGGCGACGAGCACGTCATCAAGCTGACCAACACCGTCCTGGACGTCTACGCCCGGGCCACCGACCCCGCCGTCCTGTCCGCGGCCACCCACTGCGCCGACCTCATCGACTCGCCGCGGTAACCCCCGCCGCCCGCCCCGCCGTGACCCGCATCGGCATCGAGCCGCCGTGAGCCTTATCGAGCCGCGGTGAGCACCGGCTGCCTGGGCCAGCCGATACCTCAGCGTCCTGCTGATGTTCACGAGTCCCGTGAGGACTCTCAGGGTCCGCTCCTGCCCGCTGCTACACCCACAGGCATGGAATCGGACACCCTCCGCCCAGCCACTCGGAGTGCGCGGACGATTACCAGGTGAAGTCTTCCTCCCAGAATTCGGTGCTGCCGCGCGGGGAAGACGGCGAAGACGGCGAAGACGGCGAAGACGGGGAAGACGGCGAAGACGGGCGGGCGGTCTCCTGGGCGCGGAGCTCGACCCGGCGGATCTTGCCGGAGATCGTCTTGGGCAGGTCGGCGAACTCGAGCCGGCGGATCCGCTTGTAGGGCGCGACCCGCTCGCGGCAGAACGCCATGATCGACTGGGCCAGCTCGCCCGACGGCGAGCGCCCCGGAGCCAGCAACACATAAGCCTTCGGCACGGCCAGCCGGACCGGGTCCGGGGACGGCACCACCGCCGCCTCGGCCACTGCCTCGTGCTCGATCAGGATGCTCTCCAGCTCGAACGGCGAGATGCGGTAGTCCGAGGCCTTGAAGACGTCGTCGGTCCGGCCCACGTAGGTGATGTAGCCGTCCGCGTCCGAGCTGGCGACGTCGCCGGTGTGGTAGTAGCCGTCGCGCATGGCCTCCGCGTTCAAAACCGAGTCGTCCAGGTAACCGGTCATCAGGCCGAGCGGCCGCCGCGAGAGGTCCAGGCAGATCTCCCCGTCCCGGGCGGGCTCGCCGGTCAGCGGCTCCACCAGCGCCACCTCGTACCCAGGAAGCGGCCGCCCCATGGACCCCGCCCGCACCGGCTGCCCAGGCGTATTACCCACCTGCGCCGTCGTCTCGGTCTGGCCGAACCCGTCCCGCACCGTGATCCCCCAGGCCTTGCGCACCTGCTCGATCACCTCCGGGTTCAGCGGCTCGCCCGCGGCCACGCACTCCCGCAAGGACGACACGTCCGTCAGGCCCAGGTCGGCCTGGATGAGCATCCGCCACACCGTGGGCGGGGCGCAGAACGTGGTCACCTCGCAGCTGCTCAGCGCGGCCAGCAGCGACGCCGCCGAGAACCGCTGATACCCCAGGACCAGCACGGTCGCACCCGCGTTCCACGGCGCGAACAGGTTGCTCCAGGCGTGCTTGGCCCAGCCCGGCGAGGACAGGTTCAGGTGCACGTCGCCCGGCTGGATGCCGATCCAGTACATGGTCGACAGGTGCCCCACCGGGTAGCTGACCTGCGTGTGCGCGACGAGCTTGGGCAGGGCCGTGGTGCCCGAGGTGAAGTAGAGCAGCAGCGGGTCGCCGGCCCGGGTGACGCCGTCGGGGGTGAACCCGGCCGGCCCGGCGAACGCGTCGGCGTAGGCGTGCCACCCCGCCGACGGCGGCTCCGCCAGCGGCGGCTCCGCCGGACCCGGACCGCCGACCGCGATCCGCGTCCAGTCTCCCGGGATGTCCGCGAACTTCGCCAGCTGCGACGTGTCGGTGATCACGTGCCGGACCTGGCCCCGCGGAATCCGGTCGGCCAGGTCGGCCGCCTGCAGCAGCGTCGACGCCGGGATGATCACCGCGCCGAGCTTCATCGCGGCCAGGATGACCTCCCACAGCGGCGCCACGTTGCCGAGCATCAGCAGCACCCGGTCGCCGCGGCGGACGCCGAGGCCGCGCAGCCAGTTCGCCACCTGCCCGGACCGCTCCGACAGCGACGCGTAGGACAGGCTCACGTCATAACCGTCGTCGGCGAGGATGCGCAGCGCGGGCCGGTCCGGGTGCTCGGCCGCGATCACGTCGAACCAGTCGAGCGCCCAGTTGAACTCGCCGAGTTCGGGCCAGCCGAACTCGCGCCGCGCGGTCTCGTAGTCGTCCCGGTGGCGAAGCAGCAGGTCCCGCGCCGCCCGGAATGCGTCCGTCGAAGAGGTCATGGGCCTATCGTGGCAGCTCCCGCGCGGGTCAGGGAAGACCGCCCGCGCCTGGCCGAACTCGCCGCCACCGTGACGGCAGCCGCCTACCGCGAACCGGCGCAGGTGATGCAGGTCGTGGCGGCCGGGCGGGCCGCCAGCCGTTCGGCGCCGATGGGCTGCCCGCACCGGTCGCACGCTCCGTACCGGCCCTCCGCCAGCCGCCGCAGCGCGGCGTCGGCCGCCGCCACCTGCTCCCGCGCCGCCTCGAGCAGCGCGGCGGCGTGCTGCCGCTCGAACGCGAGGGTCGCGCCCTCCGGGTCGTGCTCGTCGTCGGTCCCGGCCGAGCTGGCCGCCTCGGCCAGCCCGGCGAATTCCCGCTCCAGCGCGGCCACCCGCTGCCGGGCGCGGGCCTGCTCGGCCAGCAGGAGCTCGCGCGCGGTCGCCATACCCCAACCCTATGATCGCTTCAGCTGTCCTTCATGTTGCGCGGGTAGCCTCGGCCGCGACGAAAACGAGCGACGCGGCTCAGAGGTTACCGAGAAGGTTCGTGCAGGGATTTCCGAGTACGTGACCGCAGAATGAGGAACATGAGCAGCAAACCCCGTGACGGCATCCGCCAGGCCATGGCGGCCAGGGAACACGGCCGGGCCAAGGTCCGGTCCACGACCACCGCGGTCACCATGGCCAGCGTGGTGACGGCGGGTGCGCTGGCCCTGGTCCTGCCGGGATCCACGCACACCACCAGCACCTCCTCCACCGGGTCCGGCTCGACGGGCTCGTCGAACTCGTCCTCGGCCAGTTCGGGTTCCGGTTCGACCGGCACCAGCTCAGGCTCCACCTCCTCGGGTTCGACCGGCTCCGCGAACTCGGGCTCCACTTCGACGAACTCCGGCTCAAGCTCCGCCAACTCCGGCTCAAGCTCCGCCAACTCCGGCTCGTCGTCCAGCTCCGGCGGCTTCAGCTCCGGCTCCTCGCCGAGCTCCAGCTCGGGCGGCAGCCAGGTCACCTCCGGCGGCTCGTGATGCCGGGCCCCGCCGGGGACACCGCGACGGACGGCGCCGCGACGGACGGCGCCGCGACGGACGGCGCCGCGGATACCGCCAGCTGGCGCGCCCTGGGCACGCTGGTCCAGCTGGTGGTGACCGACCCGGACGCGCTGGCCGAGGCCCGTCGCCTGCTCACCCAGGACCTCGCCGAGGTAGACGCGGCCTGCAGCCGGTTCCGCGCCGACTCGGAGATCCGCGCCCTGCCGGGCGGGCGCCCGGCCCGCGTCAGCCCGCTGCTGGCCGAGGCCATCGCGGTGGCGCTGCGGGCGGCCCGGCTGACCGAAGGCGACGTGGACCCGACGGTGGGCGCGGCCATGTCCGCGGTAGGATACGATCGTGATTTCGAACAAATTCAGCTCAGCGGGCCGCCGCTCGCCCTCACCGTCAGAAAAGTGCCTGGCTGGCGCGAGGTCCGCCTGGACGGCCAGTCCCTGACCATGCCCGCCGGGGTCCGGCTCGACCTGGGGGCGACCGCGAAGGCGTGGGCCGCGGACCGGTCCGCCGCCCGGATCGCGGCGCAAGCCGGCTGTGGCGTGCTGGTCAGCCTGGGCGGTGACATCGCGGTGGCCGGCCCCGCCCCGGACGGCGGCTGGCGGGTCCGGGTGCAGGACGTGACCGGCGCGCCCGGGGACCCGGCCGGCCCGTACGCGCTGATCGCCATCCGCGACGGCGGCCTGGCCACGTCGAGCACCGCCGCGCGCCGCTGGCAGCGGGGCGGCGACGTGCTGCACCACATCCTCGACCCGCGCACCGGCCTGCCCGCCGAGCCCGTCTGGCGTACCGTCTCGGTCGCCGCCGGGAGCTGCGCCGACGCCAACGCGGCCAGCACGGCCGCGGTCATCCGCGGCCGCCGGGCGCTGGGCTGGCTGGCCCGGCTCGGCCTGCCGGCCCGGCTGGTCGACGCGACCGGCGTGGTGTTCACCGTGGCCGGCTGGCCGGATGAGTCAGCACCAGCCGAGTCAGGACCAGCCGAGTCAGCACCAGCCGAGTCAGCACCAGCCGAGTCAGAGACGGTTCAGAAGTAACGTGCAGGCTCCGCATAGCGCGGCCGCCGAGGATAGATGACATGAACACACGAGGACGGACACAATGAGCAGCACCGCGTTCTGGTACGCCAGCCGCGCGACCGGGATCGTCGCGCTGCTGCTGCTGACGGCCGTCCTGGTGCTCGGCATCCTGGTCAAC
The DNA here is from genome assembly GCA_963722275.1 of uncultured Actinomycetes bacterium. GTDB lineage: Bacteria > Actinomycetota > Actinomycetes > Streptosporangiales > Streptosporangiaceae > Palsa-504. Next base: position 40,050 of record CAVRMX010000018.1, read on the forward strand.
CGGCAGGGCCGGCTGCCCGGCCTGCCGAGGTTCGCGGTGACGAACCTGCACCGGAACCTGTCCCTGCTGTCGGTGGCGTTCATCGCCGTGCACGTGCTGACGGCGGTGCTCGATACCTTCGTCAGCATCCCGCTGGCCTCCGCGGTCATCCCGTTCGCCTCGGGCTACGAGCGGCTGTGGCTTGGCCTGGGCGCCATCTCGCTGGACCTGATGCTCGCGATGATCGTGACCAGCCTGCTCCGCGGCCGGATGAACCGGATCCTGTGGCGCGCCATCCACCTGCTGGCCTACCTGAGCTGGCCGATCGCGTTCGCGCACAGCATCGGCTCGAGCAAGGACCTGCAGCAGGGCTGGATGCTCGACATGGCGATCGGCTGCGCGTTGATCGTCGCGGTGGCGGTAGCCTGGCGGCTGGCGCACGCGGCCCGGCAGGTCCCCCGGGCCGGACGGGTCGCCGAGGTCTTCGCGGAGCACACCAGGACGGCCCGCCGCAACCGCCAGGCGGTGTCGCGATGACTACTGCCGTGAACGAATCGGCACTAGGCGGGGCAGCCCGGCAGGCTGCCGGGCTGCCCCGCCTGCTGCCGGCCACGCCGGAGGACCTCCAAGCCCACCTGGCCAGGTACGGCCCCACGCCATACCGGGGCCAGACCGGCGTGCTGATCGGCGACATCGAGGCGTCCGGCCTGACCGGCCGGGGCGGCGCGGCCTTCCCGGTGTACCGGAAGCTGGCCGTGGTGGCCCGCGCCCGCGGCGCCCGCAAGGTGATCGTCGCCAACGGCGGGGAGAGCGAGCCGGCCAGCCGCAAGGACGAGCTGCTGCTGCGGCTCGCGCCGAACCTGGTGCTCGACGGGCTGCAGCTGGCCGCGGAGGCGATCGGCGCCACCGAGGCGCACCTGTACCTGCACTCCGCGCCCGGCCCGCAGATCCTGCGGGCGCTGGCCGAACGGGCCTCCCGGGGCCTGGACGGCCTCGCCGTCGCGATCACCCAGGCGCCGCCGCGGTTCCTGGCGTCCCAGGAGACGGCGCTGGTCAACCGGCTCGGCGGCGGTCCCGCGCTGCCCACGTTCCAGCCGCCGCGGGTGAGCGAGCGCGGCCTGGGCGGCGCGCCTACCCTGGTGCAGAACGTCGAGACGCTGGCTCACCTCGCGCTCATCGCGCGGTACGGCCCGCGCTGGTTCCGCGCGGCCGGCACCGGCGCCGAGCCCGGCAGCATGCTCACCACGATCTACCGGCCGGGCTCGAGGACCCAGGTGGCCGAGGTGGAGATCGGCACGCCGCTGCGCGCCCTGCTCGGCGCCGGCGACGGCGACGGCGCCGGGGCCGAAGGCGGCCAGGCCTGGCTGGTCGGCGGCTATCACGGCACCTGGCTGCCGCTGCCGGATGCGGCCGGGGTCACCCTGGACAACGCCTCGCTGCGCCGGTTCGGCGCCACCGCGGGCGCCGGCGTGCTGGCGGCGCTGCCGTCCGACCGGTGCGGCCTGACCGAGGCGGCGCGGGTGGTCAGCTACCTGGCCGCCGAGTCGGCGGGCCAGTGCGGTCCGTGCCTGAACGGGCTGCCGCGCATCGCGGCCGGGCTCGCCGAGCTGGCGGGCGCCGGCCACCGCGCGCAGATCCGCGCCGACCTCGAGCGCTGGGCCGGCCTGGTGATCGGCCGCGGCGCCTGCAGCCACCCGGACGGCACGGTGCGGTTCGTCCGCAGCACCCTGAGGGTGTTCGCGCCCGAGATCGCCCGGCACGCCCGGGGCCAGTGCGCGGCGACCAACCGCCGGCCGTTCCTGCCGCTGCCGGACGGCATGCCGACCAGCGAAGACGACTGGACCTGACCATGGCACAGACTTTTGGCGCACGGACCTCTGACGCACGGACCTCTGACGCACGGACCCTTGGCGCACAGACCCTGCGGGTGAACCCGATCGACTGCACCGGGCACGGCGTGTGCGCCGAGCTCCTGCCCGAGCTCATCTCGCTGGACGAGTGGGGCTACCCCATCGTGGACCCGCGCCCGGTGCCCCCCGCCCTGGACCGCGACGCCCGCCGCGCGGTAGCCGCCTGCCCCGTCCTGGCGCTCAAGCTGACGCGCAACTGACTTCGCAGCCGGTTCAGCGGTGGCTCGGTAGCGGCTCGTCGACCGGAACTATCCGTACCCCCAGCGGCATGAGGGAGATAGGGATGATCTTGAAGTTGGCGAGCCCCAGCGGAATGCCGATGATCGTCACGCACAGCAGGACCCCGGTCACCAGGTGGGCGAGCGCAAGCTCCCAGCCGAACAGGATGATCCAGATGATGTTGCCGATCACCGAGCCGACGCCCATCCCGCCCTCGCGCGGGGCGATGGTCCGGCCGAACGGCCACAGCACATAGCCCGAGATCCGGAACGCGGCAATCCCGAACGGGATCGTGATGACCAGGAAGAACAGGACGAAGCAGAGCAGCCCGACCAGCGCGTAGGCGATAGCCATCCAGATGCCGCAGAGCACGAGCCAGATCACGTTAAGGATGATTCTCATCGCGCCGCCCAGAGGTTATCCCGCCATTGCCCGCTGGTCCACGTTATCAAGAGGGTGCCTGGCGGCCCCCGGCCCGAATGACCAGCAGGCACCCGGCCCGTTCGGCCTAAAGAACGTCGTGACCCGGGTGCGGCTCCGCCGGAATCGAGCCGAGGCGCCCGGCCTGGTAGTCCTCGAAGGCCTGCACGAGCTCGGCGCGGGTGTTCATGACGAACGGCCCGTAGGCGGCGACGGGCTCCCTGATCGGCTCGCCGCCGAGCAGCAGGATGTCCATGTCGTGCTTCTCCTCCGCCGCGAACGTGATCGCGTCCCCGGCCCCGAACACGGCCAGCTGCCCCATCCGCACCGGGCGCCTGTCAGCGCCGACGGACCCGCTGCCGCTTAGGACATAGGCGAGTGAATTGAAGTCCGCCGGCCACGGCAGCCGCACCTGCGCGCCGGCCGAGACGGTGGCGTGCACCAGGGAGATCGGCGTGTGCGTGATTCCGGGGCCCTGGTGGCCGCCGAACGATCCGGCGATGACCCGCAGCAGCGCCCCGCCGTCCGCCGAGGACAGCAGCGCGACCTGCCCGGCCCGGATGTCCTGGTAGCGCGGCGGCGTCATCTTCTGCCTGGACGGCAGGTTCACCCACAGCTGGAAGCCGTGGAACAGCCCGCCGCTGACCACGAGCTCCTCCGGCGGCGCCTCGATGTGCAGGATGCCGCCGCCGGCGGTCATCCACTGGGTGTCGCCGTTGGTGATCACCCCGCCGCCGCCGTTGGAGTCCTGGTGGCGGAAGGTGCCGTCGATGATGTAGGTGACGGTCTCGAACCCGCGGTGCGGGTGCCACGCGGTGCCCTTGGGCTCACCGGGGCCGTAGTCGACCTCGCCCATCTGGTCCATGTGCACGAACGGGTCGAGCCGCGCCAGGTCCACCCCGGCGAAGGCGCGCCGGACCGGGAACCCCTCGCCTTCGTAGCCGGACGGCGCGGTGGTGACCGACGTGACCTTCCGCTCGGCTTGGGCCAGGCCGGGCTCGGGGACCCGCGGCAGCACGAGTATGTCGTCAACGGTGATCGCTGGCATGTCTTCCTCCTCAGCGCTTGGTGCCAGCATAACTATTCTTGAAATATCAAATATTCCGAACGGACCGGGCCGCACGCCCCCAGCCCGCCCGCTCGTCACCATGGGGCCCCCGCACCATGGGTCTGTACCATTGGCCGGCATGGACCCCTACGCGAGCGCGGGCGTCGACGAGGAACGCGAGCAGGACGTCTTCGCCCGGGCGATGCGTCCCTGGCTGGCCCGGACCAAGGTCCGCTCCCCGATGGTGACCAGCATCACCGGCCTGGCCAGCGGCTACTTCGCCACCCTGATGCACATCCCGCCCGGGCCGCCGCTCGCGCTGACCACCGACGGCGTGGGCACCAAGATCCTGCTGGCCCGCGAGGCGAACCGGTGGGAGGCGGTCGGCATCGACTGCGTGGCCAACAACGTCAACGACGTGATCTGCGTCGGCGCGGTGCCGCTCGCGCTGCTCGACTACATGGCCACCGACCGGATCGAGGAGGACGTCCTCGAGGCGGTCGCCCGCGGCCTGTACCAGGGCGCCGAGGAAGCCGGGATCGCCATCCCCGGCGGCGAGATCGCCCAGATCGGCGCCATGCTGGCCCCGTCGGCCGGCGGCCCGCCCATGCTGGACCTGGTCGGAACCGCGATCGGGGCGCTGCCCCCTGGCCGCGCCCCGGTGGACGGGTCGCAGGTCCGCGAGGGCGACGTCATCCTGGCGCTGCCCAGCTCGGGCCTGCACAGCAACGGCTACTCGCTGGCCCGGCGGGCGCTGGCCTCGCTCGCCCTGGGCAGCGAGGTGCCCGGCACCGGCCAGCGCCTCGACGACGCGCTGCTCGCGCCGACCCGGGTGTACGTGCGCGCCGCCGAGGCGCTGTGGGAGGCGGGCGTGTCGCCGCGCGGCCTGGCGCACATCTCCGGCGGCGGCCTGCTCAACCTGGCGCGGCTGGCCGCGGACGTGTCGTACACGCTGGACGCGCTGCCGCCCGTGCCGCCCGTCTTCGCGCTCATCGCCGAGGCCGGCGGCGTCCCGCCGGAGACGATGTACGCCACCTTCAACATGGGCACCGGCTTCTGCGTGGTCGTCTCCCCGGCCGAAGCCCGGCTTGCGGTCGACGCCCTGAAGAACGCGGGCGAGGAACCCGTGACGGCAGGCTCGGTGAGCGGCCGCCCCGGCCGCTACGTGTCGATCCCGCCGGCCGGCCTCCTCGGCCGCGGCGACGCCTTCCAGTCCGTGCGCGATACGGTCTAAGCATGGACGTCCGTGGTTATGTTGAGGCGAACGCGCGCGAGTTCACCGACGAGCTGAAGCAGTGGCTGGCGATCCCGTCGATCTCCGCCGACCCGGACCGGCACGCCGATGTGCGGCGCAGCGCCGAGTGGCTCGCCGGGCACCTGCGCGCGGCCGGCTTCCCGGTGGCCCAGATCCTGGAGACCGGCGGACTGCCCGCGGTGTTCGCCGAATGGCCTGCCGCGGACCCGGGCGCCCCGACGGTGCTGGTGTACGGCCATCACGACGTCCAGCCGGTGGAGCCGCTCGAGGAATGGGACAGCCCGCCCTTCGCGCCCGCCGAGCGCGACGGCCTGCTGCTGGGCCGGGGTGCCTCCGACGACAAGGGGCAGGTGCTGATCCATTCCCTCGGCGTGCGCGCCGCCCTGGCCGCGACCTCGGCTTCAGCGCCACCTGTCACCTTGAAGCTGATCGTGGAGGGCGAGGAGGAGTCGGGCTCCGAGCACTTCGCCGCCCTGCTCCGGCGCGAGCGGGAGCGGCTGGCCTGCGACGTGATCGTGATCAGCGACACCACCATGTGGGCCGCCGACGTGCCGTCCATGTGCACCAGCATGCGCGGGCTGCTCCCGGTGGAGGTCACGCTGACCGGGCCGGTCAGGGACCTGCATTCCGGTTCGTTCGGCGGCGGGGTGCCCAACCCGCTGCACGCGATGGCGAGCCTGCTGGCCGGCCTGCACGACGAGCAGGGCCGGGTCACCCTGCCCCGGTTCTACGACCGGGTGCTGCCGCTTTCTGCGGAGGAGCGCGACCTGCTGGCCCGGCTGCCGTTCGACGAGAAGCGCTGGCTCGCCGAGGCGGGCGAGAGCGGCGCCGCCCGCGGCGAACAGGGCTTCAGCACGCTGGAGCGGATCTGGGCCCGGCCGACCGCCGAAGTCAACGGCGTGTGGGGCGGGCACACCGGGCCGGGCTCCAAGACGATCATCCCGAGGGCCGGGCACGCCAAGATCTCCTTCCGGCTGGTCGCCGACCAGGACCCGGCCGATGTGGCCGAGGCGTTCCGGGAGTACGTGGCCGCGCGCACGCCGGACGGCCTGGCGGCCACGGTCACCGTCCAGCCCGCGGTCCGGCCCTGCCACTCGCCCATCACCTCCCCGGCCGTGCTGGCCGGGCGCCGCGCCATGCAGCGGGCGTTCGGCCGCGAGGTGCTGTTCACCAAGGAGGGCGGCAGCGGCCCGGAGGCGGACCTGGCCGAGATCCTGGCCGCGCCGCTGGTCTTCGTCGCGGTCGGGCTTGACTCGGACCAGATCCACGCGCCGAACGAGTCGGTCGACCTGTCCTTGCTCCTGCGCGGGGCCGAGGCGTCGGCGTACCTGTGGGATGAGCTAGCCGCCGCGGACCTGAGGTGACGCCGCTGGAGTCGCTCGCCCTGGCTCGCGGGACCGTCGACCGGGTGACCCACCGGCGGAACGACACGGAGTGGCTGGACGCGGCCTGGGCCGGTCCGCGCACCCAGGTCCTGGTCGTCTCGGCCGGGCGCGCGCTGGTCCGGCTGGATGACGAGCACGCCGAGCTGGTCTTCGTGCCGCCGCCGGAGGCGCCCGCCGGGACCAGGTTCCTGCTCGGGCAGGACGCCGACGACGTGGTGTATTTCGGGGTCTCAGGGGACCTGCCCGCCGCGCCTCCTCCCGGCACGACCCCCCCGAGCCCTCCCGAGCCCCCCCGAGCCCTATCACTGCGCGAGGTGGGGGTGCTGCTCGGGGACCGCGACGCGGGCCTGCTCACGCACGCGGTGGCGCTGGCCAACTGGCACGACACGCACACGCACTGCCCGCTGGACGGGACGCCCACCGTGCCCGACCCCGGCGGCCACTCGGCCAGGTGCCCGGCCGACGGCAGCGAGCACTTCCCGCGCACCGATCCCGCGGTCATCATGCTGGTGACCGACCCGGACGACCGCTGCCTGCTGGCCAGGAACGCCGCCTGGCCGGGGCGCCGGGTGTCGATCCTGGCCGGGTTCGTCGATCCGGGTGAGTCCGCCGAGCAGGCGGTGATCCGCGAGGTCGCCGAGGAGACCGGGATCAAGGTCACGAACGTCCGGTACCTGGGCAGCCAGCCGTGGCCGATGCCGCGCAGCCTGATGCTCGGCTTCCGTGCCGAAGCCCCGGCGGGCCAGGCCATCGCCGTGGACCGCGACGAGATCGCCGAGGCGTACTGGTTCGGCCGCGACGAGCTGGTCGCCGCCATCAAGGCCCGCGAGATCGCGCTGCCGCCCTCGGTGTCGATCGCCAGGCACATCATCGAGGACTGGTTCGGCGGCCCGCTCCCGTCGACCTGGACCGAGCCGCGCCCGTAGGGTGTCCAGCGTGAACGTGTACTCCGAGGTGCGGCCGCGAACGAACTGGGCGGGCAACATCGCGTTCGCGGCGCCGGACTTCCACCGCCCGGCCGCGGTCAGCGAACTGCAGGCCGTCGTCGCGCGGGCCCGCCAGATCCGCGTGCTGGGCACCGGCCATTCCTTCAACGACATGGCCGACTCGCCCGGCGCCCAGGTCAGCCTGGCCGGGCTGCCGCCGGAGGTGGAGGTCGACTCGGCGGCCTCGCTCGTCCGGGTCGCGGCGGGCCTGAGCTACGCCGGGCTGGCGGCCCGGCTGAACGGCCAGGGCTTCGCGCTGCGCAACATGGCCTCGCTGCCGCACATCTCGGTGGCCGGCGCCTGCGCGACCGCCACCCACGGCTCCGGGGCGGCCAACCAGAACCTGGCCGCGGCCATCACCGCCCTGGAGATCGTCACCGCCGACGGCGACATCGCGGAGCTCCGCCGCGGCGAGGACCCCTTCCCCGGGGCTGACGGCTCCTTCCCCGGGGCTGACGGCTCCTTCCCCGGGACTGTGGTGCACCTCGGCGCCCTGGGCGTGGTCACCCGCCTGGTCCTGGAGGTAGTGCCGTCCTTCGAGGTCAGCCAGCGGGTCTACGAGGGCCTGCCGCTGGAGGTACTGGACGACCATTTCGACGAGATCATGACGAGCGGCTACAGCGTGAGCATGTTCACCGACTGGCGCGCCCCCCGCCTCACCCAGCTCTGGATCAAGAGCCTGGCCGACCCCGCGGGCTCGCCGTTCGCTACCCCAGCCGCATCTTCCGCCTCCTCCGTTCCTGCGATCACCGAAGCCCCGTGGTTCGTCGCGTCGCCCGCCCCGGCCGCGCGCAACCCGGTGCCCGGCCTCCCGGCCGACACCTGCACCCCGCAGCTGGGCGTGCCCGGCCCGTGGTTCGAGCGGCTGCCGCACTTCCGGCCGGAGTTCACCCCGAGCGCGGGCGACGAGCTGCAGTCGGAGTACCTGCTGCCCGCCGCGCACGCGGTGCCCGCCCTGCACGCGCTGCAGCAGGTCAGCGGCCGCGTGGCCGAAGTGCTGCGGATCTGCGAGATTCGCCGGATCGCCGCCGACGACCTGTGGCTGAGTCCCTGCTACCGGCAGGACACCGTGGCCTTCCACTTCACCTGGAGCCCCGACACCGCCTCGGTGCTGCCCGTGGTCACCCTGGTGGAGCAGCAGCTGGCCCCGTTCGGCGCACGGCCGCACTGGGGCAAGATCTTCACCACCACGGCGGACGAATTCCACTCACACTACGAGCGCCTGCCGGACTTCCTCGACCTCGCGCGGCAGTACGACCCCGCCGGCAAGTTCCGCAACGCCTACACCGCCCGCTACCTCGCCCGCTAACGCGCCGGTGAAGTAACTAGAGTAAGTCCGGTCCGGCTGGCATCACAGGCCCCACGAGCCCGGAGGGCCAGCCCCCCGGGTACTACAGTCCGGGTTTGTTACCTGACGGCTGAGTGATCCACGGCGCCAGGAGAGCCTGCTAACCTGTCTCGCGACCTTGCAACCGCCCGTTTTACGGGCACGTGAGGTGTACCGCCGATGGTCATGTGCGTCGGCCGGTCTCCTGCAAGACAGGGCTGGCGCACGGAGATCAGTGGTGCGCAGATGTGGTTGAGGCCCGGCGGGCTGGTGGCCACGCCGGGCCTTACCGCTCAACTGGAGGCAGGCTGGTAGGTGAGCGCGACGACGCCGCTCGGCGCTGGGGTTGCGCCGAGAAGCTTCAGCGGGAGCGTCTTGCCGTTGCCACCGCCAGCCGTTCCCCCGCCGACTAGCACCGGGTGGATCGAGAACCGGATTTCATCGACCAGGTGGTGGGCGAGCAGGGTTTGGCTGAGCCGGCCGTATCCGTACATCATGAGATCACCGCCATCCTCTTGCTTGAGCTCGGTCACGGCGCTGACGACGTTGTCGCGAATAAGCGTGGAGTTGTTCCAGTCAGCGTTCTCCAGCGTCGAGGAGAACACGTACTTGCGAATCGCGTTGATCGCGTCCGCGTATGGCCCGGTCTGTTTGGGCATGACATCGGCGAAGTACTCGTAGGTGCCTCGTCCCATGAGCATGCCGTCGAGGGCGTGCAGCGCCTGAACGGCTTCCCCCGCTGCGCCCGGGTCGAAGATCGCCCAGGAGCTGGGGTCTGCGGTGACGCCGTTGAGCGAGACGAACGCGGAATTGATGATCTTGCGCATTGCGGTGCTCCTCCTGTGTCGTTTGTGAGCTACGTCAGGAAGACGAACAGGACCGGCCGAAACCGGACACGCGTTAGGAGATTTCCAGGCTCTCGATCCGCCGCTCGAAGGACGCACGCTCGGCCGGGCTCCGGGCCAGCGCAATGGCATGTTCGTAGTACTCTCGGGCCGCGGCGTGGCGGTCGGCCCGCCGTTCCAGGTCGGCCCGGGCCGCCCAGTAGAAGGGGTACCGGGACAGCTTCCGCTCCCCGGCCAAGGCGATCAGCTCGCGGCGGCCTGCGTCGATGCCGTCCCGTTCGGCCACGGCCAGCGCGCGGTTCAGCGCCACGACCGGGCTCCAGGACTGCTGGGCGAGGACCTGGTAGAAGCCGACGATCCGGTCCCAGTCGGTCTCCTGGATCGACGGCGCTATCGCGTGCTCACAGGCGATGCCGGCCTCCAGATGCCAGCGGGACATGTGATCCCCGGTGGCCGAGCGGGCGAGGTGCATCAGACCGCGCTCGATGCGCGCCCGATCCCAGCGGCTCCGGTCCTGGTCCTCGAGGGGGACGAACACACCGTGCTCGTCGAGGCGTGTCGACAGGCGAGCGGCGTCGAAGCAGAACAAGGCGGCCATCGCGTGCACGTCCGGATGCGCCGTCGCCTTGGCGTCCAGCAGCAACTCGGTCAGACGCAGCGCGTCCTCGCACAGGAACGGACGTACCGGGTCCTGCGGGTTGCTGCCGTGGTAGCCCTCGTTGAACAGCAGATAAAGCGAGCGCAGCACGGAATCCCGCCGGATTTCAATGTCAGGCAGGTCCTCCACGTCGGGCAGCCGGCCCAGCTGACGCAGACGGCCGCGCCCCCGGTGCAGGCGCCGGTCGATGGTCTGAGTATCGACCAGGAACGCCTGGCCGATCTCCTTAGGCGACAGACCGCACAGCCACCGCAGGATCAGGGTCACGTGCGTCTCGCGGTTCAGGCCGGGGTCGCAAACCGCGAACATCATCGCCAGCTGGCTGGCGCTCTCGGCGGCCGGGGCCAGTGCCGCCTCGATCGTGCCGGCCAGCGCCGTCATCGTCGCCAGCTCGGGCAGGAACGAGCGGTGGCGCTGTTCCCGGCGGATGATGTCGATCGCCCGGTTGTGGGCGGCCCGGATGATCCACGCCTTCGGGTCCTGCGGCAACCCGAAGCGCCAGGCGTGCATGGCACTGACCAGCGCGTCGTGGACGACGTCCTCGGCGAGCGGGATGTTCGACGGGCCCAGGACCCGGGTCAGCGCGCTGACCAGGTGCGCGTACTCCTTCCGGAACAGGTCCTCGACCAGCTCCGTAGATGACACGACGGCGGGCCTTTCATCCACGAGCGTCAGATCCGATAAGTCCTGGACCGGCCGTACCTCGACGGAACCGCCGAACTCGTATGTCGGGCACGTGCGCGCCACGTCGACGGCGTCTTCCAGGGAGGCGGCCTCGATGATCATGCTGCCGGTCACCAGATCCTTCGACTCGGCGTAGGGGCCGTCGGTGACCACGCGCTCGTGGCCCCGGACCGCGGCCCCCGGGTTGTCAAGCGCGGTTCCGGCGTTGCCCCGACCCTGCCGGGCCAGCTCATCGGACCAGCGATACCACTTCTCGACGTGAGCTTGAAGCTCCGAGGGCGACAGATCGTGCCGCGCGACAGCGCCCCCGCGAAAGATCAACATGAACTTGCTCCGCAGGGCACCTTCCCCGCTTCGGGGTTCCGGCATCATGGCTCCCAACCGTATCCGCCGCCGGCCCTCATCGAACCCCCGCCACCGGGGCATCGGGGCCTATACACGGCGGCACGGCCACCGCACCCTCCTTGAGCTTGCCCCAGGTTCCCGGATCTGGCGTGCCCGGCGTGTCGTCTTGATACCGGTGGCGGCCATCTCATGCTCATGCTTCGTGACAAGACCAGCACAACGCTACGACCACGGTTGCCGGAAAGACCAACCCGGAGTACCGGACTGACCACATTCCGTGTCGTCATTCTGCATCCCAGCCGATGTCCCCCATGAGCGGACGCTGCCGGACGCGGGCGTGCCAGCGGCCCCGCGCCGCTAGCCTGGCCCTGTGTCGCCACAGGGAACCGCCGCCTACGAAGGCCTGACCGGCCTGCCGCCGCTGGTGGAGCGCGCCGTGAGCCTCGCGCGCCGGGACGGCTTCGCGAACTCATGCCGCCCCGAACACGGCCGCCTGCTCTACGCGCTGGCGGCGGGCGCCGGGACGATCGGCGAGACCGGGACCGGCTGCGGCGTGGGCCTGGCCTGGCTGGCGTCCGGCGCGCGCCCGGACGCCAGGCTGGTCAGCGTCGAACTGGACGCCGAACGAGCCGGGCTGGCCGCCGGGATCTTCGCCGCCCTGCCCCAGATAACGGTGATCCGCGGCGACTGGCGCGAGATCTACGCGGCAGGGCCGTTCGACCTGCTCGTGCTGGACGGCGGCGCGCACGGCAAGAGCGGCGGCATCCCTGCCGACCCGGACGTGCTGCTCCGCCCCGGCGGCACCATCGTCATCGACGACCTGACCCCGGCCGCGGACTGGCCGCCGCGGTTCGGCAGGCAGGTCGACGAGGGCCGGTTGCACTGGCTCACCCATCCCGGTCTCGACGCGGCCGAACTCAGGCTGGCCCCCGACCTGGCCGCCCTGGTGGCCACGCGCCGCTTCCCGCCAGCCCCGGCTAACTTCCGTCGCGCAGGTTCTTCGGCGCGCCGGGCCGGAACGTGATGTGGTCGAACGTCGCCGCGCAGCCCTCGCCGGCCGGTGACTGCGCCAGGAAGCCGACCCGGACCACCTCGGCGGCATCCCCGCTGAGCGCGAAGTAGCGCAGCAGTCGCCACCACGCGCCGTCGACCGACGCGTGGAAGGCCCAGGCCGCGCCGGACCGGGTGATTCGCAGCCACAGGGTGTGACCGTCCACCTCGATGGAGTTGCAGTCATCCGAGGCCCCCCGGGTCACGACCGTGACCGCGGTGGGCGTGCGCTGCGGCGAATACTCGAAGCAGAGCTTGGCCCACTGCCGTTCGGCCGCGTGCAGTAGCAGGACCCCCGCGTCGTACATGCTGCCGAACTCCACGCTGACCTGCGCCGCGAGCGTGAAATCGCCGCCCGGAGGCAGGCCCGTGAACCGGCCGGCGTCCGGAATCTGCCCGGGTTCGATCCCGGCGGGATCGACGAAGAGGTCCGTCTTCGCGGCGCCGGTCAGCGTCATCACGCCGCTCCGGACCCGGCAGCCGGGCGGCGGGCTGCCCTCGGGCTCGAGCGCGAACGGCAGGGAAGGCAGCTTCAAAGCGGTCACCCGCGTAGTTTGCCACGACATGCCCAGGCGCGGCCCGCCCCAGATTGTCATACCCTCCTGTTAGCGTCAAATACATGTTCGATATACGTGAGCCTGGCTCTGCTCCCGGCGGCACCATCCCTGCCCCGGTGCCCGGCGGCCCGGATCGCCACCCCGGCGACGGAGCGGGGGCTGGCCGATATCGCCGGGCCGATGACGGGGAACCAGCTGGAGCGGTTCGCCCGTGCCCACCGGAAGGTCACCAGTGCCGATGACGCCACGGCGCGGGTCCGGCGGCGGCTGGCCTGGCGGTTCGAGGACGACGGGTCCCTGGCCGGGTCGTTCCGGCTGCCGCCGCTCCAGGGCGCGGTGCTGCTGAAGGCGCTCCGCGCCGCCGCCGGGGACCTCGACCATCCCCGCGGCGAACAGGACGGAGACGTTTCCGCGGAAACGTCCGCCGCCGGCCAGCCCGTCGTCCGGACGTCCTCGAGCCTGGCCGACGGGCTGGTGGCGGTCGCGGAGGCGTTCCTGGCCGGGAAGGTGGCCGGGGCTGAGGACCCGGAGGTGTACCAGGTCATCGTCCACGCCGGCACCGGCGCCCTGGCCGCCAGCGATCAGGCCGGCGTTCCCGCGGAAACGTCCGCGCCCACCGTGCCAGCGCCCGTCCCGGGTTACCCGCCGGACCCGGCCCGGTGCCACGTCGACGACGGCCCGGCCATCAGCGTCGGCACCGCGCAGATGCCCGGCTGCACCGCGGCGCTGTCCTGGATGGCCCGCGGCCGCGACGGCGCCGTGCTGGACCTGGGCCGCCGCCGCCGCCGCCCGTCCGCCCCATTGCGCCGCGCGGCCCGCGAACGGGACAAATGCCGCTGCCGGTTCCCCGGCTGCCAGTCCCGCCGGATCGACCTGCACCACCTCGTGTACTGGGCCAACGGCGGCCGGACCAGCCTGGACAACCTGGTCAGCTTGTGCAGATACCACCACATGCTCATCCACGACCGCGGGTACCTGATCGCCGCCGAACCCTCCGCCAGACCCGGCGGCGGGTTCGCGTTCTACCGCCCCGACGGCACCCCGCTGCCCGCCAGCCCCGCCCTGCCGCCCCCGGACGGCAAGCTCGAGGACACCCACGACACCGGCATCACCCCCGAGACGATCATCCCGCCCTGGTACGGCGAGCGGCTCAACCTGGACGACGCCATCTACATCTGCCTGGCCAACGCCCGCACCCCCGAAGAAAAGACAGCGCAACCAGGCCGACGACCTCGAGCTGTTCCGCCCCCGCAAATGGGTAGTAGAACTATCCGACGGGATCCGCGCGATACGCGAGCACTTGGCCGAGCGCGAGGCGGCAATGTCGTAACCCGCTGCTAGGCTCCGCGCATGCTTGATCACATCGGACTGCAGGTCCAGGACGTCGAGAAATCGGTCGACTTCTACATTCGCACCTTCGCCGCGATCGGGATGCACGAGGCGACTCGCTTCCCCTACGGCGAGACCTTCGCGGTCGGCCTGGCCGGCCCCGACGGCACGCCGAATTTCTGGCTGGGCCCGCCCACCGGCACCGAGACCAGGGAACTGCACGTGGCCTTCCGGGCACCGGACCGCGCGGCGGTGGACGCCGTGCATGAGGCCGCCGTGGCGGCCGGGGTAGAGGTGCTGCACGCCCCGCGCGAGTTTCCGGAGTACCACCCCGGCTACTACGGCGTGTTCCTGCGCGACCTGGACGGCCACAACGTCGAGGCCGTCCACCACGGCTAGAGGCGTCCGCCACGGCTAGCCCCGGGCGCGGGCTCAGCCTCTGCGCCGCGCCCTGGCCCGGGAGGCCCCGGAGACCCGGGAGGCCCGAGAGACCCCAGAGGCCCGAGAGACCCGCCCAGCCGTCCGCCTGGCCCGAACGCGCAGGGCGGCCCGGTTCGGCTGCCGCCGCGGCCCGGTCGCATGCTCCGCGTGCCGTTCGCCGCCATGGCGCTGCGCCCGGTGGTGCTCGCTGCGGTGCCGGTCCCGCATCGCCCGCAGCGGCGGCTTCGCCCGGGCCGGGTCGGGGAGGGGCCCGGGCTCGAGCTCGGAACGCAGCCGGTTCACGTGGGCGAGGATCTCGCCGCGCAGCTGCCATCCCTCCGGCTGTTCGGCCGGATCGGTGGAGAGCAGGTCGGCGAGCTGGTCCTGCTGCCGCTGGGCCTCCTCGAGGTGGTCTTCCAGCGCCTCGGTGATCGGCTCGGCCGCGAAGTCGGAGAAGCCAGGAGCCACCGGATCGGCCTCGAGCAGCTGGCCGTAGGCGCGGATCGCGGCGGCCAGCTCGGTCAGCATCGCGGCCAGCCGGGCGCGGGTCTCCGCTTCCTTGACCGGGCTGTGCTCGCTGTCGATCCGCGCGCTGTCGGCCACCGAACGAGCCAGCACGCGCATATCCGTCGCGGCCCGTTCCAGCGTGTCGACGCCCTCGCGCAGCCCGGCGGCCGGGTCGCCGAACCTGAGCCGCCTGGGGTTCATCCGGACGCTCTCCTCGGCCTGGCCCAGCGCCTCGTCCACCCGCTCGATCTCGCCGCGCAGCGCCCGGGTGCGGTCCAGCCACTCCGCGGCGCGCCGCGGGTCGGGCACCTCGGCCAGCCCGTCGGCCATCTGGCTGAGCAGATCGGCCATCTGGCGGCTCAGCTCGCCGACCGCTTCCTTGGCGGGCTGCACCCGCAGCGGCGCGAGCACCAGCCCGGCCGCCAGTCCCGCGGCCGCGCCGACCAGCGTTTCTGTGATGCGGCCGGTGGCAGCCGTGTGCGAGTCGACCGAGAAGATCAGCATGGCGCTGATCGGCACCTCCAGGATCTCCTCGCGGAGCCGGAGCACGATGCCGAGCGCGAGCGTGCCCGCGATGAGCAGGCCGAGCACCCACCAGCTGAACGGGACGTACGCGGCCACCGCGACCGCGGCGAGCACGCCGGCGGTGACCGCCGCGACCCGCCGGATGGCGGTGCCGATGGTGTGGAACAAGGTGGCCTGCACCACGAGCA
The DNA here is from genome assembly GCA_963722275.1 of uncultured Actinomycetes bacterium. GTDB lineage: Bacteria > Actinomycetota > Actinomycetes > Streptosporangiales > Streptosporangiaceae > Palsa-504. The sequence continues at coordinate 55,687 of CAVRMX010000018.1, forward strand.
GCGCGGTCAGCGGGGCGAGCACGGAGCGAGACGACCCGCCGGGCAGCTGCAGCGCGAGCAGGTACGCGAACACCGCCGTAAGGGTCAGCCGGGCGACGTACACCGCAGTCGGCTGAGCCCGGCGGCGGACCACCGTGAGCTGCTCGGCCTGGCGCCTGGCGGCCGCCTTGGCGGCCTGGCCGACGCTCTCGCCATGGACGGGACGGACGGGAAAACCTCTCATATGCTGTATACCCAGGTCTAGCGGGCGGCGGGATGCAGAGATAGCTCTAGCCTAGAGCAAAACCCTCTGCTAGTGACCAACGCAGGTCAAAGACAATTATTCCGAACGGACCGGGCGCGTGCTCCCGCGCCGCCCCCTCACCCGCCCGCGCCCTCGCCCCGCCCCTTACGACTCCGGCACGGCCAGCAGCGCGGACACCGCGGCCTGGTACAGCCCGATCAGGCCGGCCTGCACCGCCGGGTCGCGGAACCGCGGGTTCCACACCAGGTCGGCCAGCGAATCGCTGATCACGAAGGCGGACGCCAGCCGCAGGCCGCGGACCTCGGCCACCGCGAACAGGGCCGCCGCCTCCATCTCCACGCACAAGACGCCCTCGGCCTGGTAGTGCCGGGCCTCGGCGACGGTCTCCCGGTACGGCGCGTCGATCGTCCAGGAGACGCCGGGGCGGAAGGCCAGGCCAGACTCGCGCAGGGCGGCGCCCAGGGCCGCGGTCATCTCCGCCGGGGCGGCGGCCAGCTTGCCCGGCGGCAGGTAGTGATGCGAGACGCCCTCGTCCCTGACCGCGGCCTCGCACAGGACGAGATCGCCGGGCTCCAGGTCGCGCTGCAGGCTGCCGGCCGTGCCGACGGACACCACGGCGGACGTGCCCAGCGCGGCCAGCTGCTCCAGGACCGCGGTCGCGCCCGGCGCGCCGATGCCGAACCGGCCGAGCAGCCCCACCCGGCCGCCGGTGCTCGGCAACGGCACCGGCAGGTCCCGGCGCCGCGGGCGCTCAAGACCTTCGGCCCGGAGCACGTGGTCGTACAGCCAGGGCTGGTAGCAGAGCACCGCGCCGCCGGGAACGTCCCGGTCGTCGAGGTCGCCGGCCTGCCGCATGTACGCGATGAAGTCGGCCGCGGTGAACATCGCCTGCCCGGCGTGCTTGCCCGCGAAGTTCGGATAGCTGGCCGTCGGCACGAGTCCCGATTCTATTCCTGCTGGGCCTGCGCCCCGGCCCCCGCCGGGATCAGCAGGACCGCCGCCGGCACGATCACCAGCCCGGCCAGCGCCCAGCTCAGCCCGAACGCCTGCGCCGCCAGCCCCACCGCCAGCGGGCCCAGGCCCCCGGCCAGCCCGGCGGCGCTGCTCAGCGTCACCGCCACCGAACTCTGCCCCGGCAGGCTGCCGTACAGCCGGGCCTGGACGATGGGGTACCACGGCGCGGTCGCCGCGCTGAGCGCGGCCAGCACGGCCAGCTTGGGCAGCACGCCGGGGACGAGCAGGAAGCCCGGGTAGAGCAGGGCGGCGGCGGCCGCGCTGGCGCGCAGCACGGTGAGGTCGCTGACCCGCTCCAGGATCACCACGAGGGCGGCGTCCCCGGCCAGCGCGGCGCCGAGCCTGACCGCGATGGCCAGCGCCGCGACGGCGGGCGTCAGGTGCGCCACCTTCACCAGGTACAGCCCGAGGAACCCGGTGAACACGTCCACCAGCAGGTCGCCCACCTCGATCAGCAGCAGCCAGCGCAGCGTTCCCCAGTCGCGCAGGGCCCTGCCTATCACCGGGGCGACCTCCCGCGCCAGTGATAGGCCCAGTGATAGGCAGGGCGCCGTCCACGGCTGCTTCTCCGACTCCGCCTCCCGGGCGGCGGCTTCGGCCGGGACCGCCGCCGCGGCCGCCGGGCGCCGCAGGCAGGCACCGAGCCAGACGAGCGCGCTGATCCCGGCCAGCGCCAGGTAGCCGGCCCGCCACCCGCCGCCGCTGGCCAGCACCGCGGTGAGCAGCAGCGGCCCGGCCACGGCGCCCGCCGCCCCGGCCAGGTCCCAGCGCGCCATGACCTGGGCCTGCCGGTCGGGCGAGGCGTCCATGATCTCGGCCTGAGTCAGCGACACGAAGGCGCCGGAGGCCGGGTAGAAGGCGACGAAGGCACACATCAGCACGGCGAACGAGCGTGCCGAGGCCACGGCGAGGAGCGTCAGCACGAAGAGGACGCCGCCGCCGAGAATGGCCAGCCGACGGCGCCGGCCCTGGCCGGCCAGCACGCCGAGCGGCAGCTCGAGAAAACCGCCGACCAGCAGGGGCACCGAGGCCAGCAGCCCGACCTGGCCGTAACTCAGCCCCAGGTCGCGCACGATGAGCGGGAGCGCGGCTCCCTTGGCCCCGTCAACTAGCTCGTCGGCGGCCTCGATCGCGAGCGCGACGGCGAGAACGGAAAGCGCAGGCCTTCAACGTCAAGTGAAACCCATGCCGCCCATGGTACGGCTCAGCGCCGATTTTCGGTACGCCATACCACCCGCAGGCCGGACCAGTCCGCGTCGATCGCGGCCACCTTGACGTCGACCAGCCCGACGGGCAGCACGAGCTCGCGGATGACGGTGTCGGTGATGTCGCTGCGGTGGCCGGCCGCGCGGCGCGGCCAGGCGACCCAGAGCGCCCCGGCCGGAAAGATCCGCCTGGCCAGCTCCCCGATCTGCGCGGCTATCTCGTCCGCCTGGGTGAAGAAGGCGAGGATGACGTCGGCGCTCCCGTCGGCACCGGGCTCCTCCAGCCCGGCCGGCGGGTCGCTCAGCGCCCAGCCGTCCGGCGGGTCGTGCAGGCAGACCCGCTGCCCGGGCTTGAGGCCGAGCTTGGCCGCCTGCGGCGGCCCCGAGTACCCCGGCGTCGTCACCGGGCGCCCGCCGTCACCGATAGGTTTGCCGTCCCGGGCGCGTCATTCTCAGGTACCGGTCCGATGCGCATCATGAAAGGAGCATGGCATGTTCGCGAACACCAGGGCGTTCAGCGGGTTCGCCGTCAACGACCTCGAGGCGGCGAAGAAGTTCTACGGCGAGACGCTCGGCCTGCGCACGTCCGAGCAGTACGGGCTGCTGACGCTGCACCTGGCCGGCGACAGGGACACGCTGGTCTACCCGAAGCCCGATCACGTGCCCGCCACCTACACGATCCTCAACTTCCAGGTGGACGACATCGACGCGGCCGTCGACGAGCTGGCAGGCCGCGGCGTGCAGCTGGAGAAATACGACGGCATGGGCCAGGACGCCAAGGGCATCAACCGGGCCGGCGGCCCTTACATCGGCTGGTTCAAGGACCCGGCGGGGAACATCCTGGCGGTCCTGCAGCTGCGCTAGAGCCAGCTGAAAGGCGGGTCGCCGGGCGCCTACTCGGATCGAAGGATCTCCGCCACGGGACGGCGGGCGCCGATGCGGGCCGGAATCGCGGTGAGCCCGGCCACCGCGATCACGGTCCCGAACAACGCGGCGACCAGCCACCAGGCTGGCGGCTGGCTCGCGTCCCCGCCTTGATTCGCGACCACGAAAAGCCAGAAACCCCCGGGTATGCCAAGAATGGCACCCGCCGTGGCGGGAAGGACCTGCGCCGCCGAGAGCCCGGCGGTGACCTGCTGGGGGGTGGCGCCGAGGGCGCGCGTCACTGCCGAGGCATGCCTTGAGTCCTGCACCGTCGCCCGGGTGATGAAGGTGGCGTTCACGGCGGCCAGGGCGACGAGCATGATCGTGACGATCAGCAGCACCTGGTCCAGGCGCTGGGCCCGTGACGCGAAGCCGACGTCAAACGAGTTGAAGTTGGCCGGCCCGGGGACCGTGTTGCCGAACTGGAATGCTCCCACACGAAGCCGATGGCGTCGCGGCGCAGCCGGGCCAGGGCCTTCTCGCCCATCTGGTCGACGCGCTGCCCGGCCAGCCAGATCTCTCCGCCGGTGGCCCGGTCCAGGCCGCCCACCAGGTGCAGCAGAGTTGACTTCCCGCAGCCGCTGGGCCCCATGACGGCCACCGTCTCCCCGGCGGCGACCTCCAGGTCGACTCCGTCGACCGCGCGCACCAGTCCCTCGCCCTGGCCGTACTGCTTGCACAGCTCACGGGCGCGCAGCACCGGCGAGCTGGCCGTGTCGCTCATGATTGCCCCTTTCGCCTGGTCCAGTTCCGTTCGCAGGCTTCCAGCCAGCGCAGGTCCGCCTGCAGCCGCAGCACGATGCCCTCAAGCAGCAGCCCGGCATCCGAGTGATCCGGCTCGGCCATCGCGGCCCGCTGCGCGTCACGCAGCCGGCGCAGCAACTCGCGGCGCTGGGTATCCACGATGCTCAGCGGGTCAGCGAGCCTCGCCGCCGCGGCCGCGATCAGCTTGAGATGGAACTCCGCCAGGTCGGGCCTGGGCCAGCTCACCTCGGCGAGCCAGTCGGCGACTCGCTGCTGGCCGGCCGGCGTCAGCGCGTACATCTTGCGGTCAGGCCGGTCCGCAAGCCCGGCCGAACGCTCGCAGATCACCAGGCCCGCCTTTTCCAGCCGGCCCAGGGTGACGTAGATCTGCCCGGCGTTCATCGCGTCCCCCAGCGGGCCGAGCGCCTGACCCAGCCTGGCCCGCAGCTGGTAGCCGTGCGCTGGCTCCTTGGCCAGCATCGCCAGCACCACTTCCTGCTGCATCGGAACTCCGATCTAACGGTTATCCAATTAGATAGCCGTTATCTGTCCGATGTCAACCCGGGACCGATCCGGAAGGGGGCTTAACCGGTGGGCGAATAGGGAGGTTAACGGGGTATGCAACGCCGTACTTACCGAGTACTATACCGAGTATGCTACTCGATATCACCACCGTATGAGCGTCCGGCACGCGCTGCTCGCGCTGCTCAGCGAGGGGTCCAAGTACGGGCTTCAGCTGCGCGAGGAGTTCGAGGCGGGGACCGGGGAGGTCTGGCCGCTGAACGTGGGCCAGGTCTACACCACGCTGCAGCGGCTGGAGCGCGACGGGCTGATCGAGTCCGAAGGCGACGGCCAGGAAGGCCCGCAGAAGGGCTTCCGGATCACCGCGGCCGGCGCCGACGAGCTGGCCGGGTGGCTGCGCACGCCCTCGGACATGTCCTCGCCGCCGCGCGACGAGCTGGTGATGAAGGTCCTGGTGGCGCTGCGGGTGCCGGGGACCGACGCACGGGACGTAATCCAGGTGCACCGCAGGTACCTGGTGGAGCTGATGCAGAAGTGGACGCGGATCAAGGAGAACGAGGCCGAGTCTGACATGAGCCTGGCGCTGGTGGTGGACGCGGAACTGTTTCGGCTTGATGCCGTGGTCCGTTGGCTGGACGCGGCCGATGGCCGCATCAAGCGGGGCGCCGTCGAGTCGGCAGACCCGCAGGCAAAGACGATAACGGGGACGACACAGGCCGTACCGAAGGTGCGGCGCAGGATAGGAGCAAGAAGATGAGCGTGCTGGAGATGCGGCGCGTGTCACGCACTTACGGCCTGGGGGCCGCCGAGGTGCATGCGCTGGAAGACATTGACTTGACGGTCGACGCGGGGGCCATGGTGGCCGTGATGGGGCCGAGCGGATCCGGGAAGTCCACGCTGCTGACCATCGCCGGCAGCCTGGAGGATCCCAGCAGCGGCGAGGTCCGCGTCTGCGGGGCGGAGCTGACGAGGCTGTCGCGCAACGCCAAGGCGCGGCTGCGGCGCCGCTCGATCGGCTACGTGTTCCAGGATTTCAACCTGCTCCCCGGGCTGACCGCGGCCGAGAACGTCGCGCTGCCCCTTGAGCTCGACGGCGTGCCGGCCAGGAAGGCCCGCGCGGCCGGGCTGCAAGCGCTGGAAGAACTCGGCCTCGCCGACCGGGCGGCGAGTTTTCCCGACCAGCTGTCCGGCGGTGAGCGGCAGCGGGTGTCCATCGCCCGCGCCGTGGTGGGGGAGCGCCAGCTGCTGCTGGCCGACGAGCCCTCGGGGGCGCTCGATTCGGTCAACGGCGAGGCGGTCATGCGGCTGATCCACGCCGCCTGCAAGCGGGGCGTGGCCGCGGTCGTGGTCACCCACGACGCGCAGCTGGCCTCGTGGGCCGACCGGGTGGTGTTCCTGCGGGACGGCCGGGTGACCGACCAGACCCTGCCCGTGCCTGGTCCCGAGTCGCTGCTCGCGCAGGGACCGGGCCAATGAGCACGGCGCTGCGCGAACGCCCGGCCTCGGCGGGAACACCAAACGGGGGCGTTCCCGCCCGCCGGGCCGTGATCCGCTGGTCCTGGCGGATGTTCCGCCGCGAGTGGCGCCAGCAGACGCTGGTGCTGGCGCTCATCGTGGTGGCGCTGGCCGCCACCGTCATCGGGGCTGCGGTGGCCACCAATACGCCACCGCCGGCCGGCGCGGGCTTCGGCACCGCGCAGGACATGGCCACGCTCCCCGGCGGCCCGCACCTGGCCGGCCAGATCGCCGTGCTGCAGCAGGACGTCGGCCGCGTCGACATCATCGAGAACCAGACCGTCGCCATTCCCGGCTCGATCAACACCTACGACCTGCGCGCCCAGGATCCGCACGGCGCATTTGGCCAGCCGATGCTCTCCCTGGTCAGCGGGCACTACCCGGCCGGGCCGGGGCAGGTGGCCGTGACCCAGGGCGTGGCCACCACCTTCAAGCTCAGGATCGGCGGCCTATGGCACCAGGGCGGACAGGTCCGCCAGGTCACCGGCATCGTGCAGAACCCGCAGAGCCTGCTTGACGAGTTCGCCCTCGTCGCGCCGGGCCAGGTCAGCAAGCCAAGCCAGGTCACCGTGCTGTTCACCGCGCCGCCCGGCAAGAACACCTCAATCGGCTCCCTCAGCAAGTACGTGGTGAACCGGCATGACGCGGTGGCCAGCAACCCGCTCAACCCCGAGACGATCGTGCTCGCGCTGGCCACGGTCGGCATGCTGCTCATCGCCCTGGTCGCGGTGGGGGGCTTCACGGTGCTGGCGCAGCGCCGGCTGCGCTCGCTCGGCATGCTCGGCGCCCTGGGCGCCACCGACGCGAACATCCGCCTGGTGGTCCGGGGCAACGGCGTCCTGGTGGGTGTCGTCGGCGCGCTGGCCGGGACGATCCTGGGCCTGGCCGTCTGGCTGGCCTACCGGCCGCGGCTGGAATCCAGTGCCCACCACCTGATCGGCCCGTTCCAGCTGCCGTGGATCGTGATCGGCCCGGCCATCGCACTGGCCGTGGTAGCCACCTACTTCGCCGCCTCGCGCCCGGCCCGCGCGGTCACCAGGATCCCGATCGTCGCCGCCCTGTCCGGCCGGCCCGCGCCGCCGAAGCAGGTGCACCGCTCGGCGCTGCCCGGCGTGGTCCTGTTCGTCATCGCCGCGGCCCTGCTGTCCTACTCGGGCAAGAACAACGGCAACGGCGGCGGCGGGGCAATTGAACTCGTTCTCGGCATCGTCCTGCTCATCGTCGCGATCATCCTGCTGGCGCCCTTCTGCCTGGTCATCCTGGCCAGGGTCGGGCGGCGCGCCCCGATCGCGATACGCCTGGCCCTGCGCGACCTGGCCCGCTACCGGGCCCGCTCGGGCTCGGCCCTGTCGGCCATCAGCCTGGGCGTCTTCATCGCCGCCCTGGTCTGCATCCTGACCGCGCAACGGTACGGGAACGTCCTGGACTACGCCGGGCCGAACGTGGCCTCGAACCAGGTCATCGTATACACGCCGAACGGCGGCCCTGGCCCGGGCAACGGACCGGGCGGATCCAGCCCATCCGGCACCGCCAGCACCCCGCAGGCCCAGGCGGCGGTCGCCCAGAACATCGCCAGGGCCCTCGGCTCGGACTCCGTCATCGAACTCGACCAGGCCGGCGCCTCGCTGCAGCACGCCGCGGCCGGACGTTCCTGGTCCGGGCCGGTGTACGTGGCCACGCCCCAGCTGCTGGCGGCGTTCGGGATCAAGGCGTCCGAGGTTAACCCCGACGCCGACATCCTGACCGCGCGGCCCGGGCTGTCCGGCATCTCCCTGATGCAGCTCGTCGCCGGCGACGAGGGGGGCGGCGGCGGGCACGTCCCGCAGGACGTCGGGTCAAACAGCTACCCGTGCCCCGCGAGCTCCTGCCTGGCCAACCCGGTGATCCAGGAGGTCGGCGCGCTTCCGGCCGGCACCTCGGCGCCCAACACCGTGATCACCGAGCACGGCATCCACGCCCTCGGCCTGCACACCAGCGTCACCGGCTGGCTCATCCAGGCGCCGCACCCGCCGACGGCCGCGCAGATCACCGACGCCAGGCTCACCGCCGGCGCGGCCGGCATGACCATCGAGACGAAGTTCGAGCACGCCCTCCTCGGCGGAGATCCTCAATTACGCCACCGCGTTCGGCATCGCCCTGGCGCTGGGCATCCTGGCCATGACCATCGGCCTGATCCGCAGCGAGACGGCCGGGGACCTGCGCACCCTGGCCGCCACCGGGGCGAGCAGCTTCACCCGCCGGGAGCTGACCGCCGCGACCGCCTTCGCGCTGGCCCTGGGGGGCGCCGTGCTCGGTACGGTGGCGGCCTACGTCGCCGCCGTCGGGTACGCCTGGGCCAACCCCCTGGACGGCCTGTCCGAACTATCCAGCGTGCCCACCAAGCAACTGCTGTTCATCCTGGTCGGCATGCCGGTGGTCGCGGCGGCCGTCGGCTGGCTGCTGGCCGGGCGCGAGCCGTCCACCATATCCAGGCAGCCGCTGGAGTAAGGCGCGTACCAGCACCGTTCGGCCCGGCCTACTGACGTAGGCCGGGTCCGGACTGTTCGCCCTTGTCCTTGCGCTCCAGGATCTCCGCCGCGCCGCGGATCACGCACCGGAGCGGGTCCTCGACCAGGACCGTGCCGATGCCGGCCACCGTCTCGATCCGGCTGGCCAGGCCGGGCAGCAGCGCGCCGCCGCCGGACAGCCGGACCTTGCCCCGCACCACGTCCTCGGCCAGCCCGGCTGGGATCTCCGACAGCATCTCGTGCACCGTGCCCGCGATCGCCGAGACGACCGGCTCGAGCGCGGCGGCCACCATGCCGCCCGGCACGTACTCCGATCGCGGCGTCCGCTGCGCGACGTCCAGGCCGACGGTCTCGGCGAAGCCCTCGGCCCCGCCGGTGACGCCGAGGGTCATCTTCAGGTGCCGGGCCGCGCGCTGGCTGACGATCAGGCCGAGCTCGCTCCGCAGCGCCTGCACGATCGCGTCGTCCATGGCGTTGCCGGCCTTGCGCAGCGACTGGGACCTGACCACCCGCCAGCCGGCCACCGCCGCGACCTCGGTGGTGCCGCCGCCGATGTCGACCACGAAGCCGCCCGCCCCGCCGGTCAGGTCGAACCCGGCGCCGGCCGCGGCGGCTACCGGCTCGTCGATCAGCCGCACGTTGTACCTGGGCCGCCGGACGCCCAGGGCGGCGATGATCGACCGGCGCTCGACCGGCGTGGCCCCGCTCGGCACGCACACCAGCGCGTCGCGCCGCGCCAGCGAGAACCGGCGGGTCCGGCGCAGGAACGCGTGCAGCATGGCCGCGGTGGCGTCCAGGTCCGCGATGACCCCGTCCCGCAGCGGGTGGATCACCTGGATGTCCTGCGGTTCCTTGTCGGCCAGCGCGTCCGCCGCCTCGCCGACCGCGGCGACCTTGCCCACCGCCGTGTCGATGGCGATCGCGGTCGGCTCCTCCAGCACGATGCCGCGGCCAGCGACCCAGACCAGCGTGTTGACGGTGCCGAGATCGATCGCCACGCTACTCCGGAAGCGCATGTTGCTCCCCTCTGTGCCGTTCAAGGGCCAACGTGGCGCCCCTCAATTCCCGCACGACACTGCAGGCTCACCCGGCCACGCGACGTTCGCTAAGCGTACAGCCGGTATTCTGCGCGGGCGAGCTGATGGATCCTGAGGTTAGATTGTGATGTTGATCCGATATTGGGTGTTATGGTCATCTGGGCCGGTAGAGGGAGACGTTTTATGCGGATAAGGGCGGCGGTCGCGGCCGGTATGTGCGGGCTCGCCGCCACCGTGGCAGCCGCCGCGCCGGGAGCATCAGTTGCCGCGCGCCCCGCGGCTACGGGTCCTGCCGGGTCATCTGCCCTGGCCGGCGTGACCGTCCGGCCGGGCGTGCAGCACGTCGGCCGCGGGCAGGCCAGTCCGCCGACCACTGCTGACTGCGAGAAATCCTACAAGGTCGCGTGCTACGAGCCGGCCCAAATCCAGCAGGCTTATAACCTGCCCGCACTGTACGCCAGGGGCATCACCGGCAAGGGAACCACGATCGTCATCGTCGATTCCTTCGGCTCGCCGACGATCAGGAACGACCTGAGCGTGTTCGACAAGGCCCTCGGCCTGCCCGCCCCGCCGTCGCTCACGATCATCCATCCCGTCGGCAACTTGCCCGCCTACGACCCGAACAATTCCGACATGGTCGGCTGGGCCGGCGAGGCCACGCTGGACGTGGAGTACGCGCACACGGTCGCGCCCGGCGCCCGCCTGCTGCTGGTCGAGACCCCGGTGTCGGAGACCGAGGGGGTGCACGGCTTCCCGCAGATCGTCGCGGCCGAGGAGTACGTGCTCAAGCACCACCTCGGCGACGTGATCAGCCAGAGCTTCAGCGCCACCGAGCGGACGTTCCCCGGCGCCGCGGCGGTCCAGTCGGTGCGCGGGGCCTATCAGCTCGCCGCCAGGGACCACGTGACCGTGCTGGCCGCCTCGGGCGACTCCGGCGCCGCCGACGTCAAGCTCGACCAGAGCACCTACTACCCGTTCCCGGTGACCTCCTGGCCGGACAGCGACCCGCTGGTGACCGGGGTCGGCGGCACCCAGCTGCACTTCAGCGCCACCGGCAAGCCCACCGCGCCGACCGTGTGGAACGACACCTACAGCAAGGCCGCGAACGAGTTCGCCGAGGGCAACGCGGGCCCGAACCCGCTGGCCGGCGGCGGCGGCGAGTCGGTCCTGTTCGGCCGGCCGGGATACCAGAACGGCGTGCGGAACGTCGTCGGCGCCCACCGCGGCGTGCCCGACATCTCGATGAGCGCGGCCTGCGACGGGTCGGTTGACACCTACGGCACGTTCGGCGGCGCGCCGGCCGGCTGGTCCCCGGCGTGCGGCACCAGCGAGGCCACGCCGCTGTTCGCCGGCATCGTCGCGCTGGCCGACCAGGTGGCGGGGCATCCCCTCGGGCTGATCAACCCGGCCCTGTACCGGCTGGCGGCCGCCGGCGCGCCCGGCATCGTCGACGTCAGGTCCGGCAGCAACACGGTCTCGTTCCGCCAGGGCGGCCGGCTGCGCACGGTGCGCGGATTCGCCGCCGTCCGGGGCTATGACCTGGCCTCCGGGGTCGGCACGGTGAACGCCGCGTCCTTCGTCGGGGAACTCGCCTTCGCGGCCAGTCACTGAAAGATCTTTTAAATCCGAACGGTCCTTGGTGCGTCTGAAGGTATCACTGTAATCATCTGATGTTTCCGCGCCGGCGGACGACGCTCGATGCGCGGCAAAACCCGATCTGCCTGCTGAGACTCGCCCGGCCAACGCGTCCGAAGTATTCGACGCGAAGCAACGTTGTCCAGCACTCCGTGCGAGATACATTGTCTGCGGGCGGCGGCACCATCAACGCCGCGTACTTCGTGCCGGCGCCCACCGTGACCTCGTGTTTCCCGGTGGAATCATCTGTACCACTCCTCGCCCGCGGCGGTTAGAGCCCTCCCCGGGCGGGAAGTGGGAGCGCACTCCGGCGAGGTGACCGCAAGGAGGAGAGGAACCGATGGAGGATGCTCTCGATGTCCTGGTCGAGGACCACGAGGAGATAAGACAGGCGCTGGCCGAGCTCGAGAAGGGTCCGACCGCGGCGACCGGCGCTACCGAGGATCAGCTCATGCTGCGCAAGATCATGACCGAAGAGCTGATCATCGAGGCGGTCAAGCATGAGGAGATCGAGCTGACCTGCCTGTGGCCAGCCGTGCGCGAGTACGTCCCTGGCGGCGACCGGCTCGCCGACCTGGTCATCTGCGCCGAGCTCGAGATCGTGGCCCTGCTGGCCGAACTGGCCAGGCTGGACGTCAGCCAGCCGGGCTTCGAGAAGCTGCTCAGCGCGTTCACCCAGGCCGGCCGGGACGCATTTCGACTTCGAGGAGCGGCAGGTGTGGCCGCGGCTGCGCTCGGCCATCAGTTCCGGGGCCCTGCCCGCCAAGGCCGCCGCCGAGCTGGACCGCAAGATCGTCCTGGCCAGGCGGTCCGTGCCCGTGCTGCCCTTCCCGCGGGCCTCGGCTCCCTCCCAGGGGTCCTAGCGGTATTCTGCGGGAAAGCGTGAATCTGCAGCCCGCCTTCAGCTATCTATCAGGTTCGTGGTGCTCACTGGAGATAGCGAGACCGGCCCCGGCCGGTCCCGGCTTGACGAGCGACCCGGACGCCCCAGACCGAAGGCGTGATTGAGATGCAGGATTACAGCGGCTACAGCGGCTACGGGCAGCCGCCGTCGGGAGACCCTGGGCCCGCCGCGCCGTGGCCCCCCGTGCCTCCGCCGCCGAGGCGCCGTGTCGGCTTGCTGAGCTACATCGCCGTCGCGGTGGCGGCGGGCGCCCTGGGGGCGGGCACGGTGGTGGCCCTGTATCACCCGGCGGCGAATTCCTCGGCGTCGGCGCAGCCGAGCATCGGCGCGGTCACGCCCCCTCCGCTGCCCAGGACCGCGGTCCCCACCCCGAGCAGCGGCGGATCCAGTACGGGCGGCCTGCAGGGCAGCCTGACCAAGGTCGGGCAGGGCGTGGTGATCATCAACACCACGCTGCAGTACAGCAGCGAGCGGGCCGCCGGCACCGGCATGGTGATCAACGCCGGCCAAGGCCTGGTGCTGACCAACAACCACGTCATCGAGAACGCCACCAAGATCACCGCGACGGTGGCGGCCACCGGCCAGAACTTCCAGGCCAAGGTCGTCGGCTACGACGTGACCGGCGACATCGCGCTGATCCAGCTGCAGCATCCGTCCGGCCTGCACGCGGTCCCGGTCGGCGACGCCAGCCAGGTCAAGACCGGCGCCGCGGTGACGGCCCTGGGCAACGCCGAAGGGCAGAGCACGATCGTCCCCGCGCCCGGCCACATCACCGGAGTCAACCGCACCATCACGGCCAGCGACCAGAGCGGCACGGTCAAGTCGGAGACGCTGCACGGGATGCTCGAGACCGACGCGGGCATCGTGTCCGGCGACTCGGGCGGCCCGCTGGTCAACTCGGCCGGCCAGGTCATCGGCATGGACACCGCGGGCAACGACGTGAGCTTCCCCGGCCAGCAGCAGTCGGCGGACGGCTTCGCCATCCCGATCAACACCGCCCTGTCGGTCGCCCAGCAGATCGCCGCGGGTCACGCCAGCTCCACCATCTCGATCGGCTACCCTCCGTTCATCGGGATCTACGTCGGTCAGGGCACGAGCAGCGACCCGCAGCAGCAGGCCGCGGCGCAGCAGCAGCAGCAGAACAACGGCTTCGGCGGCTTCGGCGGCGGTAACGGCTTCAGCAACGGGAACAGCGGCAGCCAGAGCTGCTACTCCAACGACGCCAACCTGCCCGTCCCGTCCACCATCGCGCCGGTGAGCTCCGGCACCCTGGTGGTCGGCACGATCTGCGGCAGCCCGGCCGCGAACGCGGGGGTGACGGCCGGATCTGTCGTCACCAGCGTGAACGGCCAGGCGGTCGGCGCGCCGCCGAGCCTGCACAGCAAGCTGGCGCAGTTCCGGCCCGGCGCCGCGGTGTCCCTCACCTGGGTCACCCCGTCCGGCCAGCGCAAGACCGGCAACGTGACCCTCACCGCGGGCCCGCCCCTGTAGGTAACCGGCCGCCCGGCGCGGCAGCCGCCTTCCTCCGCTGGCGGAGGCGTAGGTTGAGGTGGTGGCTACCGTGAGCGTTCGTTACATCGTGCACGACGTCGATGCCGCCATCGAGTTTTATTGCCGGAACCTGGGCTTCACCGAGGTGATGCATCCGGCGCCGGCCTTCGCGATGCTGGCACGCGGCGACCTGCGGCTGGTGCTCAGCGCCGCGGGCGGCGGCCCCGGCGGCGGCCAGGCCATGCCGGACGGCCGGCTGCCCGAGCCCGGCGGCTGGAACCGGTTCTCGATCGAGGTCCCCGATCTCGCGGCCAAGGTCGAGGAGCTACGGGACCGCGGCGCCCGCTTCCGCAACGAGATCGTCACCGGCGTCGGCGGCAAGCAGATCCTGCTGGAGGACCCGTCCGGCAATCCGGTGGAGCTCTTCGAGCCGATCATTCCCGAGGCGCGGCTGTCACCGTCCCCCTGAGCTCACCCGCCGGCGGCTCGTCGCATTCGAACGTCACCCCGGCCAGGTCGTCGCCCAGGCCGAGGGCATAGACGATCTCGGTCGCCGGCGGCAGCAGTGAGACCAGGCGCACGAATCCAGCATAGGGACGTGTGAGAAGGGCGTTCGGGCCGGAAAGCCGCTCCCAGGGGTTCTAATGGCGGCCTCCGGTCGTCACACTAGATCGTGTGTACGACTTCGACGTGCTGGTGATCGGCTCGGGGCCAGGCGGCCAGAAGGCCGCCATCGCCGCGGCGAAGCTCGAGCGGCGGGTGGCGATCATCGAGCGCAAGGACATGATCGGCGGCGTGTGCCTGAACACGGGCACGATCCCGTCCAAGACCCTGCGCGAGGCGATCCTCTACCTGACCGGCGTGGACCAGCGGGAGATATACGGGCAGAGCTACCGGGTCAAGGACGACATCACCATCGGCGACCTGGCCGCCCGGACCACCCACGTGGTCGGCCGGGAGATGGACGTGGTGCGCAGCCAGCTGTCCCGTAACCGGGTCACGAACATGACCGGCACGGGCCGCTTCCTCGACCCGCACACGGTGGAGGTCGACGGCGGCGACGGCCGGGTCCGCCGGGCCACCGCGGACAAGATCGTGATCGCCACCGGCACCCGGCGGGCCCGGCCGGCCAGCGTGGAGTTCGACGAGCGCACCGTCATCGACTCCGACGGGATCGTCCACCTGGAAACGGTCCCCCGCTCGATGGTGGTGGCGGGCGCCGGGGTGATCGGAATCGAGTACGCGTCCATGTTCGCGGCCCTCGGCACCAAGGTCACCGTGGTGGAGCAGCGCGAGCGGATGCTCGAGTTCTGCGACGTCGAGGTGGTCGAGGCGCTCAAGTACCACCTGCGCGATCTCGCCGTCACGTTCCGGTTCGGGGAGACGGTCTCCTCGGTCGAGGCGCGGCCGGAGGGCGCCATCGCGACGCTGCTGAGCGGAAAGAAGATTCCCGCCGACACCGTCATGTACTCGGCCGGGCGGCAGGGGGCCAGCGACGAGCTCAACCTCGACGCGGCCGGCCTGACCGCCGACAAGCGCGGCCGGATCGTGGTGGACGAGGTCTTCAGGACCGCGGTGCCGCACGTCTACGCGGTCGGCGACGTGATCGGGTTCCCCGCCCTGGCGGCCACCTCCATGGAACAGGGCCGGATCGCGGCGCACCACGCCTGCGGGGATCCGCTGCACGAGGTCAGCGACCTGTATCCGATCGGCATCTACAGCATCCCCGAGATCAGCTTCGTAGGGCGGACCGAGGAGCAGCTCACCCACGACAACGTGCCCTTCGAGGTGGGGGTCTCGCGCTACCGGGAACTGGCCCGCGGGCAGATCATCGGCGATTCCTACGGGGTGCTGAAGCTCCTGGTCTCGCTGGATACCCGCCAGCTGCTCGGCGTCCACGTGTTCGGCACCGGGGCCACCGAGCTCGTCCATATCGGCCAGGCCGTCATGGGCTGCGGCGGCACGGTGGACTACCTCGTCAACGCCGTCTTCAACTATCCGACCCTGGCCGAGGCGTACAAGGTCGCCGCCCTGGACGCGACGAACAAGATGCGCCAGATCGCCCGCTTCGCCTAGCGCGGCACTCGCGCCACGGCGCCGTTCCCACATGGTTGTTACAACGTATTGAAAAGAATCATTACGGTGTCACAACCATGGAATCCGGCTCGGGGCCGGTGGGGCAAAAGGGGCTCGAGGTAGGGGCTGGGAACAGACTCGGGGCGTCCCCGCGCTTTGTCTGCAGTTTCGGGTGCTGTAATCCCCGAAACTGCAGACATATCCAGAGGACGATCACCCGCCGCGCGAGACACGCCAGGAAACAATCGGAAACATGGCCGTGATGCACGGTAAACGTGCCCAGCGTACGCTTCGGTTGTGGCGGACATTTTCGATGGCTACCGGCTTGCCCAGGCCTGGGACGAGATGTTCGCGGCACCCGGCCGGCCCCGGGCGCCCTACGACGCGCTGGTGTCGGTGCTCCAGCCGATGGACCCGACCGAGCTGCGGTTCCGCGCCGACCAGCTGGCCCGGGTCTTCACCGACCGCGGTGTCACCTACGACTTCGCGGGGGAGGAGCGGCCGTTCCCGCTCGACCTGATCCCGCGGGTCATCGACGCGGTCGAATGGGACCTGGTGGCCCGGGGGGTGCGGCAGCGGGTGCGCGCGCTCGAGGCGTTCCTGGCCGACGTCTACGGCGCCGGGCGGGTCTTCGAGGACGGGGTGCTGCCGTGGCGGCTCGTCTACACCTCGCCGCGCTTCCGCCGGGAGGTGGCTGACTTCGCGCCGCCGAACGGAGTCCGGGTCCACGTCGCGGGCATCGACCTCATCCGCGACGAGGACGGGCGGTTCCGGGTCCTGGAGGACAACATCCGGGTGCCCTCAGGCGTGAGCTACGTGATCGAGAACCGGCTGGCCATGACCAGGACGTTCCCCGCGCTGTTCGCCGAGCAGAGCGTGCACCGGGTAGACGACTACCCGTCCCGGCTGCTGGCCGCGCTCCGCGCCGCCGCGCCGCGCGGCGCGGCGGACCCGTGCGTGGTCGTGCTGACCCCGGGCGTGCACAACGCCGCCTACTTCGAGCACACCCTGCTGGCCCGGCTGATGGGCGTGGAACTGGTGGAGGGCCGGGACCTGTTCTGCGCCGGCAACCGGGTCTACATGCACACCACCCGGGGCCGCCGCCTGGTCGACGTCATCTACCGCCGGGTCGACGACGACTTCCTCGACCCGCTGCAGTTCCGCCCCGACTCGGTGATCGGCTGCGCGGGCATCATCAACGCGGCCCGGGCGGGCAACGTCACCATCGCCAACGCGGTCGGCAACGGGGTGGCCGACGACAAGCTCGTCTACACCTACATCCCCGACCTGATCCGGTACTACCTGAGCGAGGAGCCGCTCCTCGACAACGTGGAGTCCTACCGGCTGGACGACCAGGAAATGCTCGACTGGGTACTGGACTCGCTTAGTGAGCTTGTGGTGAAGCCGGTGGACGGGGCGGGCGGCGCCGGCATCGTGATCGGCCCGCAGGCGTCCGCGGCGGAGCTGGCGGTGCTGCGCGAGCGGCTGCTGGCGGACCCGCGCGGCTGGATGGCGCAGCGGCCGGTGGCCCTGTCCACCTCGCCGGTGCTCATCGGCGAGGTCCTCGCGCCGCGGCACATCGACCTGCGCCCGTTCGCAGTCAACGACGGCGACGACGTGTGGCTGCTGCCCGGCGGCCTGACCCGGGTCGCGCTGCCGGAAGGCGAGCTGGTGGTCAACTCCAGCCAGGGCGGCGGATCGAAGGACACCTGGGTGCTGGCCGGCCCGCGATCGGCCGAGCCGGCCGCCGCCGCGGCCGCGTTCCAGCTGCTGGCCGCGCGCCCCGCCGCCGCCGCGGCGGCCGTGGTGAGCCGGCAGAGCGGCCCCGATCAATGAGCAGCGACCAGTGAGCAGCCACCAGTGACCAGCGAGTTGCTCAGCCGGATGGCCGAGACCCTGTTCTGGACCGGCCGCTACATGGAGCGCGCGGATGACACCACGCGGCTCGTCGACGTCTACGTGCACCGGCTGCTCGGCGATCCGGGGGTGCAGCGGGCGGGATCCGGCGCGGACTGCGGCCCGCTGTTCGGCATCCTCGGGGTCGAGCCAGGCCCGGACGCCGAACCCGACGTCGGCACCGCGCTGTTCCGGCTGGCCTACGACACGAAGAGCCCGAGCGCCATCGCCGGCGCGGTGCTGGCGGCGCGGGCCGGGGCGCGCGGCATCCGCGAGGTGATCTCGAGCGAGATGTGGGAGTGCCTGAACGTGGCCGGTCACGGGCTGACCGGCCAGCGCCGTGCCGCGGACCGGCTGGGCCCGCACGTGTTCCTCCGGTTCATCAGGGAGCGCGCGGCGCTGTTCTTCGGCCTGGCCGACTCGACCATGAGCCACGATGACGCCTGGCGGTTCCTGGTGCTCGGCCGGTCGCTGGAACGGGCCGACATGACGGCCCGGCTGCTGCTCGCGCGCATGCCGGGGCCGCAGGAGCAGAGCTGGCCGCTGATGCTGCGCGCCTGCGGCGCCTACGAGTCGTTCATCCGGACGCACGGCGGGGCCGCCGAGCCGGCCGTGGTGGCCGAGTTCCTGCTCCGCGACCGGCTGTTCCCGCGGTCGGTGCTGTACTCGCTGGTGACCGCGGAAGACTGCCTGGCCGCGCTGAACCCGGGCGCGGTGCGGATGGGCATGGACGACCCGGCCAGGCGTTCGGTCGGCCAGCTGCGGACCAGGCTGGAGTACGCCGACACCGGCCAGCTGACCGATCAGCTGCCCGAGCTGCTCGGCACCTTGCAGCGGGCCTGCGTGGCGGCGTGCGAGGCGATCACCGGGCGGTACTTCCAGTACGAGGCGCCGGTGGCCTGGGAACGGGACGGCTGAGCGTGGGCTGGCGGCTGCGGGTGGCACACACCACCGAGGTCAGCTACACCGGGCCGGTCCGGGCCTCGTTCAACGAGGTCCGGATGACCCCGCTGACGCTGCCCGGGCAGGTCACCCTGGAGAGCCGGGTCTCCGCCGGCCCTGGCGTCCCGGTCTGGACCTACTGCGACTACTGGGGCACGTTCGTCAGCGTGTTCGACATCGGCGAGCCGCACGAGAGCCTCACGGTGCGGGCCCAGGCCACGGTCGAGACCGGCCAGGCGCTCGGCGACCCGCCGCCGGTGCTGCCCTGGGCGGGCCTGCGGGCGCGGGCGGGCACAGGCCGGCTGCTCGAGTTCCTGCTGCCCACGCCGCTGACCACCGTGGCCCCGGCCGCGGCCGCCACCGTGCTGGACGCCGTGCACGACGCGGATCCGGCCGAGGCGGCGGAGGAGATCGCGGCGCGGGTCCGCGCGCAGGTCAGGTACATGGCCGGCGCCACCCAGGTGCTGACCAACGCCCAGGAGGCCTGGGACCAGGGCCAGGGCGTGTGCCAGGACATGGCGCACGTTACGGTGGCGCTGCTGCGCGCGGCCGGGCTGCCCGCCAGGTACGTCTCCGGGTACCTGCACGCCGATCCGGCGGCCGAGCCCGGGCAGACCGCGGTGGGCGAGAGCCACGCCTGGGTGGAGTACTGGGCCGGTTCCTGGCGGCCCTGCGACCCGACCAGCGGCGCGCCGGTGCGCGAGCGGCACGTGGTGGTGGCCAGGGGCCGGGACTACGCGGACATCCCGCCGCTCAAGGGCATCTACCACGGCGCGCCGGCCCGCGCGGCCACGGTGACCGTCGAGGTCACCCGGCTCGCCTGACCCGGCCCGCCGTACCCCGCTGACCGCCGCCCGGTTCCCGTGAATCATCCTCCAGGGATGACGGCCCTTCTCGTTGTTCCCAGGAGACTTGGGTTCGTGGCGCTCCGCGGATGCCGGGGCCAGAAGGGAGACATGCCATGAGCATCGGCCCGGTGGAATACATCATCCTCGGCTTCCCCGGCAACAATTTCACCGGTCAGATCGTGCCGGAGCTGGCCAAGCTCATCGACGGCGGACTGGTCAGGCTCATCGACCTCACCTTCATCTCGAAAGATGCCGACGGCAACGTGGAGGTGGTCGAGTACGACGCGGTCGAGGAGCTGGCAGCGTTCGCCGGCCTCGACGCCGAGGTGGGCGGGATTCTCACAGAAGAAGACGTCGCCCACGCCGCTCTGAGTCTCGAGCCGAACACCTCAGCGGCGCTGCTCATCTGGGAGGACACCTGGGCGGGCCCGTTCGCGGCAGCAGTACGCAACGCCAACGGAGTCATCCTCGAAGGCGCGCGAATCCCGCGCGAGATCATCGAAGAGGTAATGGGCGCCTTGTCCGACGCCCTCGCCTGAGACCGGCAAGCCCGCACCATCCGCGCCGAACGGCCCCCGGCCGGCGGCGCCCAGACAACAGGAGGCGATTGACATGCCGTTGCGACGACGTCGACCCATCGCACGAATGGCGACGACCGCGGTCGTGGCCGGGACCGCAGCCCACATGGGCGCGAAGTCCGCGCAGAGGGGCGCCGCGGCCGACCAGCCCCAGGCTGCCCCTGCTCCAGCACCCGAAGCCGCCGCACCCGAAGCCGCCGCACCCGAAGCCGCCGAGAGCCCGGAGATCGAACAGCTCAAGCAGTATGCCGCCCTCAAGGACCAGGGCATCCTCACCGAGGAGGAGTTCTCCGCCAAGAAGGCACAGATCCTGGGGCTCTGACCGGCACCCGCGCCGTCCCCTCCGAGCTGACCGACCCGTAGCTTTACCGAACGGACCGGGTTTCACCCTCTCCCTCCCGTCCACGCGCCCTTGGCGGGTGTCTACTGTCTAGTTACAGTAGACGATATGGACGAGACGCTTCTCGCCGAAGCCATGCAGGCCCAGGAGCGGCTGATCGACGCCGAACGGGACGCCGACGTGGCCCGGGCCGAATTTCACCGGGCGGTGCGCCGCCTGCACCTGCACGGCACATCCCTGCGCGAGCTCGCGGCCGGCCTCGGGCTCAGCCACCAGCGGGTGCACCAGATCGTCGAGGCGGCCGGCGGTTCCCGCCGCTGGATGCGCCGCGACCGGGTGCGCCCGGACCCGATGCTGCTGGTCTGCACCTTCTGCGGCAAGGATCAAAAGCAGGTCGAGAAGCTGATCGCGGGCCCCGGCGTGTACATCTGCAACGGCTGCACCGAGCTGGCCATCCGCGTGATCAGCTCGGGCGAGCCGGTGACCACGGAGGTCGCCGAGCTGGCAGCCGGGCCCGAGCAGGAGCCCCGGACGCAGTGCAGCTTCTGCGGCAAGCGCCGCGACCAGGTAGCCGGCCTGCTGGTCAGCTCGGTTCAGACCGAGCGCGACGCCCCCGCCGCGATCTGCACCGAGTGCCTCGACCTCTGCACCGAGATCATCACCGAGGAGCTTGGCGAAACCCCTACGTGAGCTCGCGCAGGTACTGCGGCAGCATCTCCCGCCACGTGTGCCACTGGTGGTCCCACTGCGGGCCCCAGTTGTCCACCCGGTTGGGGATCCCCTTGTCGCCAAGCACCCCGGCCACCTGCCAGGACGAGCCGACGTCCTCCCACTCGCCTTCCCCGGACGCGAGAATCACCCGCCGCTGCCGCAGCCGGTCCAGCTGCGGGCCCTCCAGGCCGGGCAGGAACTGCAGCGGCGCGGAGTAGTACAGGTCCCGGGTCCAGGCTTCGTCGTAGAAGCGCTCGATCCGGTAGCTGCCGCTCATGCCGACGGCGGCGGCGAAGACGTCGGGATACCGGCACAGCACGGCCACCGCGTTGAACGCGCCGATCGAGGAGCCGGCGGTTATCACGTCGATGGCCTGCCCGCCCAGGTCCGCGTGGATGGCCGGCACGACCTCCCACCGGACGCATTCGTGGAACTGGTTGAGCAGCCACAGGCGATGCTCCGGCGAGTCCGCCTTGGTCATCATCGCCTGGCCGGCCACGCTGTCCACCGAGTACAGCTTGACCCGGCCCTCGGCCAGCAGCGGCCCGCACGCGTTGACCAGGCCGTGCCGCTCGATCTCCTCGGCGTCGCCGCCGGCCGACGGGAAGACCAGCACCGGCGTCCCGACCAGGCCCCAGCGCACCACGGTGATCTCCGTCTGCAGCCGCTCGGAGTACCACCGCTCCCTGACCCTCAGGGCATCACTCATATACGCCTGCGCACATATTGCTCACGCATAAATCATTACTCATAAATGAACTTTTGTGGACCCGGGAAAATCCACGACAGCCCGTCCCGCAGCCGGTCGCGCCAGTTTTCCCAGCTGTGCCCGTCGCGGGCCTCCACGTAGCGGACGGTCATCCCGGCGGCCTCGAACACCGGGACCATGGACCGGTTCCTGACGATCAGCGGCTCGTAGACGCCGCAGCTGACGAACATCTGGTCGGCGACCCGGCGCGGCGCGGACCGGTACCGGTTGACGAACCGGACCACCGGCTCGAACGGCGGGCCGCCGCCGTGGTCATGGCCGATATCGGTGAACACGAACGAGCCGGACTGCAGCAGCAGCGACCCGTAGGTTTCCGGGTTGCGGTACGCGGTCGCCAGCGCGGCCACGGCACCGAAGCTCGAGCCCATCAGGCACCGCCCGGACGGCGTGCCGGCCAGCGGGAGTTCCGCCTCCAGCCGCGGCAGCAGCTCCGCGGTCAGGAAGCGGGCGTGCGCCGCCGAGTTGGCGTACTCGGTCAGCCGGTCGCCCGGGTAGACGAACGCGGCGACGATCTCGGCGACGTCCAGCCGGTGGATGAGGTTGTCGAGCACGGTCTTGGCCGCCGCGTAGGTGAGGTAGTCGCCGCCGTCGTGCACGATCAGCAGCGGGTACCTGGCAGTGCGGCGGAACCGGGCCGGCAGGTAGAGCGTGACCGGGCAGTCCCGGCGCAGCGCCCGGCTCGGCACCACCATGTCCACCAGCGACCCGGGCCGCGCCTCGGGGTCGGGCCGCGTCCAGTCCGGTATCTCGTGCCCGTGCGCGTAGCAGACCGAGGAACTGCCGACCGGGCTGTGCGCCATATCGGGGTTCAGCGGGTCGTTGATCCGCTCGCGGTGCCCGCCGCGCCCCACTTCCAGCTGATACTCGACCCGGGAGCCTTCGGGCAGCTCGAGCACCAGGTACCACAGGTCGGTTCCGCGCAGCCGGCGCAGCGGCAGGTGGTCGGGCAGGCCGAAGATCCGGTGGACGAGGAACACCTCGTCGGCCTCGCCCCGGTACAGGAACGTGCACCGGGCGCCCTCCACGACCGGGACCCGGTGCCGCGCCAGGAAGCGGTCGACCGCGGCTGAGTCGACCGGGCGGCGGTCGCGCAGCCGGTTGATGGCGAGCTTGCGGCTGACCTGCGGGCCGCTCACGCTGGTCAGGCTGCCTCCAGCGCGGTCACGCGGCCGTCCTCGGCGATCACCCGGACGCCGGGCGGCCAGGGGCCCTCGCGGCCGCCGCCGGTGGCGGCGTCGATCCTGGTCCCCGTCTCAAGGAGCAGGCAGCGGGCCGGGGCGAACCTGCGGGCGAAGACCGCCATCCGGGGCGCGTCGTCGAGCAGCAGCCGGGCCCGGGCGTGCGGCAGCAGCACGACGTCGCGGAGCAGGCTCAGCCCGCTGCCGTACACCTCGGGGTGGCCGGGTCCCTGCGGCGACCGGTCATGGAAGAGCACGATCCGGTCGGTGAGCGCCATCGCGCCCGCGGACCAGGCGATCACCGGCGACCGGAGCGCGGCCGCCACGTTGAACAGGTGCAGCACGTCGGCCAGCACGCCCACGTGCCCGCCCGCGACGACCAGGGCGGGTGCCTGGTCGAGGATGCGCTCCACCGCGGCCCGGTGCTCGGCGATCACCGGCCGGGCGTGCGGCTGCAGCCGCTCGAAGAACTCGCCGCGCGCGCTGTTCACCTGGCGCAGGTGCGCCGCGTCCAGCTCGCGGACCGCGCCGACCGCGTCCGCCAGCGCGCCATCGCTGACAGCGCGCCGCTGCACCGCGTAGACCGCCCGCAGCGCGTAGTCCAGCCGCAGCAGGTAGACGTCCTGCAGCCCGGCGAGCGTCTCGGCCAGCCCGGCGCTCCCCGGCCAGGTACTCGGGATCACGGTCCTGCACGTCCTGCCACCGCCGGTACAGCGCGAGGTTGACCGCCCGGCCGCCGAGCAGCGCGCTCAGCTCCCGGTCGTCCGGCTCCCGCTCCTGCCAGCCCGCGGTGATGGTGGCGACCGGGCCGTCCAGGCCGAGGGACCGGGCCACCGCGTCCACCGTGGGCCTGCGCTGCGGGCCGAGCAGGATGACCCTCACGAGACGTAGACGTGCAGCGTGCGGCCCACCTCGTCGAGCATGCCGCGCAGCGTGTCGTAGTCGGGATGCCGCATCCGCACGTAGGCGTTGGCCATGTACCCGGCCTCGACCCCCTGGGTGGGCGTGCCCGGCGGCGGCAGGTGCGCGTCGATGACCCACTCGCCGTACTGCTGCTGGAGCTGCTCGGTCCCGCTGTAGCCGGAAATGGACCCGTCCCGTTCCGGGCGCAAGGCGACGATCCCGCTGGCGTACCGCCGGGACGGGACGGAACTCGTCCCGCCGTGCACGATAGCGTTGGCCCACTCCCGGTAGAGGTCGATGTCGTTGCCCGCCGAGTACAGGTCCCAGGCCCCCACGCCGGGCGGGCGGCAGCCGATCTCGGAGAACTTCAGTCCCTTCGGCCCGAAGAACCACTCCATGTGCGTGGCCGACGTGCCGATACCGAGCGCGGCGATCACCCGCCGGCCCATCTCGCGCAGTTCCGCGTACTCCGGCGCGGTATCGATCCGGTTGGTGGAGACGAACTGCGGGGAGATCCACCGGGTCCGCATCGCCTCGAGCACGTTCGGGTAGTAGTGCGAGACGAAGTCCATGGCCACCTGGCCGTCGACGGCGATCGTGTCGTAGAAGCCCTCGTGCCCCTCGACGAACTCCTCGACGGCGATCGACTCGACCCCCTCGCCGCCGAACACCCCGAGCGCCTGGTCGAGCGCCGCCGGGTCATCGACGCGGACCGTGCCCGACGCCCCCGCGCCGCTGCGCGGCTTGAGGATCAGCGGGAAGCCCGCCCGTTCGGCGAACTCGTGCGCCGAAGCCGCCGAATCCACCGCCGCCGAGGCCGCCGTCGGCACGCCCGCCGTGCGCAGCGCCTCCTTCATCGACGGCTTGTCCCGGCACAGCCAGGCCGTCCGCACCGACGTGCCCGGGATCGTGCAGGCCTCGCGGACCTGCGCGGCGGCCATGGTGTGCGCCTCGACGGTCGCCTCGAGCCGGTCCACCCACAGCTTGTCCTGGACCCAGCGGACCGCGTTCGTCAACGCGTCCACGTCGGTGACCGACGAGACCCGCTCGTAGTGGTACAGCCAGCCCTTCAGGTCGTCGTCGAACGACTCGACTCCATATTCGCCGATGCCGATCACCGTTGCGCCGGCCTTGGCCAGGGCCCGGGCGAACTGCCGCTGGTTGGCGGGGAAGAACGGCTCGACGAGTACAACGTTCATGACTGGCATGGTAACCGGAGGGTACGTTCTTCCCATGGTGGTCGCCGGGTTCGTCGCGCCCTATCTGCTCGACACCACGACGCGGTTCGTCGAGGCGGCGGCGCGCCTGCCCGGCGTGCAGACGGCCCTGATCACCTGCGAGCCGGCCGACCGCCTCCCGCCGGGCCTCAGGGACACCCTGGCCGGGCACTGGCGGATCGACGACGCGCTCGACCCCGGCCAGATCGCCGCCGCGGTGCAGGGGCTGGGCCGCCAGCTCGGCGAGGTGCAGCGGCTGCTGGCCGTCCTCGAGCAGCTGCAGGTGCCCCTGGCGCAGGTGCGCCAGCAGCTGGGCATCCCGGGCATGGACGTGGGCACGGCGGCCAACTTCCGTGACAAGGCGCAGATGAAGACGGTGCTGCGGGCCGCCGGCGTGCCGTGCGCGCGGCACCGGCTGGCCCGCTCCGCGGCCGACGCGGAGGACTTCGCCCGGCAGGTCGGCTTCCCGCTCGTGGTCAAGCCGCCGGCCGGGGCCGGGGCCAAGAGCACCTTCCGCCTGGACGACCAGGGCGACCTGAAGGCCTGGCTGGACACCATCCCGCCCGGCCCGGAGCGGCCCGCGATGATGGAGGAGTTCCTCACCGGCGACGAGGGCTCGTACGACAGCGTGATGGTGGACGGGCGGGTCGTCTGGGACTCGGTCTCTGACTACCTGCCGACCCCGCTCGAGGTGCTGCGCCACCCGTGGATGCAGTGGGTGGTGCGGCTGCCCCGCGACATCGGCGGCCCCGAATACCAGGGCATCAGGCGGGTCGCGCCGGCCGCGCTGCGCGCGCTCGGGCTCACCACCGGGCTCACCCACATGGAATGGTTCCGGCGGCCGGACGGCACGGTGGCCGTGTCCGAGGTCGGCGCGCGCCCGCCCGGCGCCCAGATCACCTCGATGCTGTGTTACGCGCACGACTTCGACCTCTATCGCGCCTGGGCCCGGCTGATGGTGGACGGCAGCTTCGACCCGCCGGAGCGGAAATGGTCCGCGGGCACGGTCTACCTGCGCGGCCAGGGCGCCGGCCAGGTCAGGGCCGTCCACGGCCTGGACGCGCTGCCGCCCGAGGTGACGTCCCTGGTGATCGACTCGCGGCTGCCCCGGGCCGGCCAGCCGTCGTCCGGCAGCTACGAGGGCGACGGCTACGTCACCATCAGGCACCCGGACACGGAGGTGGTCACCGCCGCGCTGAAGACGCTGGTCAGCACCGTCCGGGTGGAGCTGGGATGAACGTGCTGATGATCTCGCCGGGCTACCCGGCGGAGATGGCGTTCTTCACCCGCGGGCTCGGCCAGGCCGGCGTGACCGTCATCGGCCTCGGCGACCAGTCGCAGGACGCGCTGCCGCGAGAAGCCAGGGATGCCCTGGACCACTACGTCCACGTCGGCTCGCTGGCCGCCGAGGAGCAGGTCGTCGCGACCGTCCGCGACCTGGCCCGGCAGGTGAGCATCGACCAGGTGGAGTGCCTGTGGGAGCCGTACATGGTGCTGGCCGCGCGGCTGCGGGAGCACCTCGGCCTGCCCGGGCTTACCGTGGCGCAGACGGTGCCGTTCCGCGACAAGGAGCAGATGAAGCAGCTGCTCGACGCGGCCGGGCTGAGGACCCCATGGCACGTGGCCGCCCGGACGGTGGCCGAGGTCCGGGCGGCGGCCGAACGGGTCGGCTATCCGCTCATCGTCAAGCCGATCGACGGAGCCGGGTCGGCGGACACCTACCGGGCCGACTCGCCCGCCGAACTCGACGCCGTCCTGCCCAGCCTCCGGCACGTGCCGCAGGTCAGCGTGGAGGAGTTCATCGACGGCGAGGAGTTCACCTACGACACCATCTGCGCGGGCGGGCAGGTGCTGGTCGAGAACATCTGCCAGTACCACCCGCGCCCGCTGCTCACCAAGGTCCACGAGTGGGTAAGCCCGATCACGATGGCGCTGCGCGACCTGGACGCGCCCGGGCTGCAGGGCGGCCGGGAGCTCGGCGGCGCCGTGCTGCGGGCGCTCGGCTTCCGGGACGGGTTCACCCACATGGAGTGGTACCGCAAGGCCGGCGGCGAGGTGGTGTTCGGCGAGATCGGCGCCCGGCCGCCCGGCGCCCGCACGGTCGACGTGATGAACTACGCCACCGACGCGGACCTGTTCTCGGCCTGGGCGCAGGCGGTCACGCACGGCCGGATCGCGCAGCCGGTCGAGCGGCGCTACAACGCGGCCAGCATCTTCAAGCGGGCCCGCGGGGCCGGGCGGATCACCCGCTACGAGGGCCTGGACCACCTGCTGGCCGAGTACGGCGACCACGTTGCCGCGGTGGAACTGCTCCCGGTCGGCGCGCCGCGGCGGGACTGGCGGGCCACCCTGATCGCCGACGGCATGGTCATCGTCCGGCACCCCGAGCTGCCCGAGGCCATGGAGATGGCGCGGCGGTTCGCCGCCGAGCTGCACCTGTTCGCCGGGTAACGTCGGGGACCATGACCGCGGAGGAGACCAATACGGGCCGGCTGGCCGCCGCCGTGCGGCGGGCGCTGCCGTCCGCCCGCGCCGACCTGGAGCGGCTGGTGCGGATCCCGTCGGTGTCGGCCGACCCGGCCGCCGCGCCGCACCTGGCGGCGAGCGCCAGCCAGGTCGCCGCGCTGCTGCGCCAGGCCGGCCTGCCCGAGGTCGACGTGCTCACCGCCGGGAGCAGCCAGCCCGCGGTGCTCGGCCGCCGCCCCGGCCCGCCCGGCGCCCCCACCGTCCTGCTCTACGCGCACCACGACGTCCAGCCGCCCGGCGACCCGGCGGACTGGGACGGCGACCCGTTCGAGCCGGCCGAACGGGACGGCCGGCTCTACGGCCGCGGCACCGCCGACGACAAGGCGGGCGTCGCGGTGCACCTGGCCGCGCTGCGGGCGCACGGCGACCGGCTCCCCGTCGGCGTCACCGTGCTGGTCGAGGGCGAGGAGGAGATCGGCTCGCCGGCCCTGCCCGAGTTCCTGCAGGCCTACCGGGACCGGCTGCGCGCCGACGTGGTGGTGTTCGCCGACGCGGGGAACTGGGCCGAGGACATCCCGGCGCTGACCACCACGCTGCGCGGCGGGACCAGCGTGGTGGTGGAGGTGCGCACGCTGCGCTACGGCGTGCACAGCGGCATGTACGGCGGCCCGGCCCCGGACGCGCTGACCGCGCTGTGCCGGATGCTGGCCACCCTGCACGACGAGCGGGGCGACGTGGCGGTGCCCGGCCTGACCCGCGGCTCTGCTGGCTCCGGGGGGGCCGGCCCGCTCGACCTGACCGAGGAGCAGTTCCGCGAGGAGGCGGGGATGCTCGACGGGGTGCGGCTGACCGGCACCGGCGGCCTGACCGACCGGCTGTGGGCCGGTCCCGCGATCGCCGTCATCGGCATCGACGCGCCGTCGGTGGCGGCGGCCTCCAACACGCTCGTCCCGTTCGCCCGGGCCAAGGTGAGCATGCGGGTGGCGCCCGGGGACGACCCGGTCGCGGCCCGCGCGGCGCTTACCGCGCACCTGCAGGCGCACGCGCCCTGGGGAGCCCGGGTGAGCGTGCAGCCAGGCCCCGTCGCCGCGCCGTTCACCGCGCGGGCCGGCGGGCGGGCGTATCAGGCGGCTCGTTCGGCCCTTAGCCAGGCCTGGGGCCGGGCGGCCGTCGACGCCGGCGCGGGCGGCTCCATCCCCTTCGTCACCGCCTACGCCGGGCTCTTCCCGGACGCGGAGATCCTGATCACCGGCGTGGAAGACCCAGGCACCCGGGCGCACAGCAGCAACGAGAGCCTGCACCTGGCGACCTTCGAGCGGGCCTGCCTGGCCGAGACCCTGCTCCTGCACCACCTCGGCGGCGAGGAGTAGCCACGGTGTATCAGATGGCGAGAATACCCCCTGTCTTAGGTGGAGGGGGCGGCGTGAGCCGTCACAGGGCCTGTCTCAGCTGGATGCATCCACTAGCAGGAGGTGTCGCGGCTTCAACCCGGCCGCCGCGACTGGCCCTTGCTTATGACAGCGGGCTGGCAACACTGGCTGGCGGCTATGTCACGATGGGATCCACCAGCGTTGATGGCTCAAAGGGCGCTCCGCGCGATACGGCACCCGGCGATGCCGGGGAGAGGCGAACAGGCATGACCGTTGAGGCCGAAGCCGCGATGGTGCCCGATGGGCCGCAGGCGATAGGCCAGCGGCGGGTGCTGGTGATCATCGGTGCACTGCTGCTCGGAATGCTGCTGGCCGCACTCGACCAGACGATCGTCGCGACGGCGCTGCCGACCATCGCAGGCGATCTTCACGGGCTGTCGCATCTGTCCTGGGTCGTCACGGCCTACTTGCTCGCCTCCACGGTGTCGACGCCGCTGTGGGGCAAGCTCGGCGACATGTACGGCCGGAAGGTGTTCTTCCAGGCGGCGATCGTGATCTTCCTGATCGGTTCGGCGCTGTCCGGCCTGGCGCACTCGATGATCGAGCTGATTGCGTTCCGCGCGGTCCAGGGACTGGGCGGCGGCGGCCTGATCGTAGGCGCGCAGACCATCGTCGGTGACGTCGTCCCGCCTCGCCAGCGCGGCCGTTATCAGGGAATCTTCGGCGCCACGTTCGGGGTCGCCAGTGTGCTCGGCCCGCTGATCGGCGGCTTCTTCGTCGACAACCTGTCCTGGCGGTGGGTTTTCTACATCAACCTCCCGATCGGCATCGTTGCCTTGGTGGTGACCTCGGCGGTGCTGCCCGGCCGGCTGAGCAAGACCCGCCATGTGATCGACTATGCGGGCACCGCGCTGATCGGCGGGTCGGCGGTCTGCCTGGTCCTGCTCACCTCGCTCGGCGGCAACACCTTCGCCTGGAACTCGTTCCCGATCTACCTGCTCGGAGTGCTGGCCGTCGTCCTCGCAGTTGGTTTCGTCCTGGCGGAGCGGCGCGCGGCCGAGCCCGTCATACCGCCGCACCTGTTCGCGAACCGGGTGTTCACCTCCTCCAGCGTGGTCGGCTTCGCGGTCGGCTTCTCCATGTTCGGCGCGCTGGCCTACCTGCCGCAGTACATGCAGGTCGTCCGGGGGATCTCACCCACCGTGTCCGGGCTGAGGCTACTGCCCCTGCTGGTCGGGCTGCTGCTGACCTCGACCGGCACCGGCTTCCTGGTCTCCAAGTGGGGCCGGTACAAGATCTTCCCGGTGATCGGCACGGCGCTGATGACCCTCGGCCTGTTCCTGCTGTCGCGGCTGGGCATCCACTCGAGCTTCTGGATCGTGTCGCTGTACCTGTTCGTCCTCGGCGTGGGCATCGGCGCGTCGCTGCAGGTGCTGATCATCGCGGTGCAGAACGCGGTCGACTATAAGGACCTCGGCGCGGCCACGTCCGGCGCGACGTTCTTCCGCTCCATCGGCGGCTCTTTCGGCACTTCGGTCTTCGGCGCGATCTTCTCCGGCGTGCTGGCCGGCGACATCGCCGCCGCGCTGCACGGCGTCCCGCTGCCCAGCGGGCTCAGCGCGTCCGCCGGAGCCAGCCCAGCCGTGCTCGAGCACTTGCCCGCGGCGATCCGGGACGGTTACGTCGCCGGGTACGCGCAGGCGCTGCACACGGTGTTCCTGTTCGCGACGCCCATAGCCGCGGTGGGCTTCGTCCTGAGCCTGTTCCTGAAGGAGGTGCCGCTGCGGGACACGGTGCGAGCGGTGGACCGGGCCCAGAGCACCGCCCCCACAGCCATTCCCGCCACGCGCGACTCCGCGCAGGAGATGGAGCGCGCGCTGATGACGCTGTTCGGACGTGAGCGCCGGGCGGAGACCTACCGGCGCCTCGCGCAAGAGGCTGATGTACGGCTGGGCCCTCGCAGCACCTGGCTCATGTACCGCATCGCGGACCACGCCCCGATCACCGAGGCGGAACTGGCCCGTCTGCTCGGCATCGACGTCTCCGACCTGGAGCAGCGCCTGACCGAATCCGTGACGGTCGGCTATGTCTCTGTGGCCGTCCCCGGCCGCCCGGTGGACGGGGACGGCGCCCGAGCCAGCGCCAGCGTGACGCTTACCTCCGCTGGCGAGCATGCCGCCGACCGGCTCGTCGCCGCCCGGGAGGCGGGCATTGACCGGCTGGTGACGGACTGGAAGCCCGACAAGGTCCCGGAGTTGCGCCGCCTGCTCGGCCGGATCACGACCACGCTGGTGGCCACCGATGCTTCACCGGAGCGGGACGGAGTCACCGCCCCGGCCGCCCCGCCGTAACCCGGCATCTGCCGGCATCGCCCGCGCACGGCGGCCTCTCGCTCCCGATGGACGGTGAACGTGACAGCATGGAGCCGCACGGCGAGAGTAGCGGCCGCGGCGCGCCATATCGGGCCGTGCTCATCATCAACGGCGCCCGCCTCGGGCATCGGCGAATCGGCCGAACGGCAGAACAACCCGCGCTGTACATCCCGAGCGCCGGGATGGCTGGGAACGTCGGGAACGTCGGGAGGGACCAAATCAACTCCTACGCTCGGTACACAAGCCGAAGAAATCGTCCATATCGGCGGATATGGTGTCATGTCGTTGCCGGGTCGCCACCATCTGTAATGAGAGCTGGTGCGGCGCAAGCGAGGTAGGTGTCCGATCAGGCGATCTGGCCCGGTGAGCCGCCGTGGCGGACCTGGCAATGTCATCGTGAACATCGCCTGCGGTGGCCAGGCGAACCGGGTGAGGTTCAGCCGGCCTGAACTGCCGGTCTCGATACGCCGCCAGGAAGATCGCCGGCCGGTCCGCCGCCCGCGCCGTCATCAGCGAGGTCATATCAGCAGGATGAGCATCCAGCCGGCACCGTGAACGCCGAAGCCCCGCCCGGCACCGCCGGGCGGGGTTTGTGCTGTCGCGCGCACGCTCACCGCCAGTGACGCCGCGACGCTCGCCGCGGATGGCGCGGAACAATCGGCCCGGCCGCATGCCGGGCCGGCGGCCCCCTGGTTCTGGGCGAGAGCGAGCCGGCCGGCGTGACCGGGTGACGTCGGCAGCATGCCAGACGCGGGTCAGCGGCCCGGCCGGCTATCTGCGCGTGCGCCGCCCCGGCTCGGCAAGTCCGGGCCGGGGTGTGCGGGGGGTGTGGTGTGCGGGCGGCCTGGCGGTGGTGGTGGCACACTGATGCGATGACGCCGTGGCGAGTCCGGGATTACCACGCCGATGATCTTGATGCCGCCGTCCGGTTGTGGGACAACCCGGCGGCCAGCAGCGAGGCGCCGGCGTTCAGCTTGTCCGACCTGATAGCGGCCGTCCGGTCGCATGAGCCTGCGGTGGTCGCGGTGGCCGGCGAGGAGCTGGTGGGCACCGCCGTCGCGACGGTCAGCGGTGACCGGGCGTGGGTGATGCGGATCAGCTTGGCGGCCGCGTGGCGGCGCCGGGGGATCGGCAGCGCGATGCTGGGCGAGCTGGAGCGGCGGCTGGTGGCGGCCGGGGTGCACCGGATCCGCTGCCTGCTGGGGGGCGGAAGCGAGATCGGCGCCCTGGCGCTGGAGCACGCGGGGTACACCGCGCGTCAGGGGATGGTGTTCTACGAGCGGCTGGAGCCGGTCGATCTGGGCAGCGCCGGGGTGCTGGGCCAGCTCGGCGGCCGGATGATCCGGGCCGGCGCCTGGGAGCAGCTCGGCGGCATGGCCAGGGAGAAGGAGCTGATCGAGCGGCGGGTCATCTTGCCGCTGGCGCAGCCGCAGCTGGCCGAGCGGCTCGGCTTGGTGCCGCCGCGAGCCATCGTGCTGTTCGGCCCGCCGGGAACGGGCAAGACCACCTTCGCCAAGGGCGCCGCGTCGCGGCTGGGCTGGCCGTTCGTGGAGCTGTTCCCCTCGCGGCTGGCCGGGGAGTCCCCGGCCGGCCTGGCTGCCGCGCTACGGGAGGCGTTCTCCCTGGTCGCCGAGCTGGACAAGGTGGTGCTGTTCATCGACGAGGTGGAAGAGATCGCCGGGGCGCGCCAGCCGCGCACCGTGTCCGCAGCCCAGGGGGTCACCAACGAGATGCTCAAGCTCATCCCGCCGTTCCGGGAGCAAGATGAGCGGCTGCTGATCTGCGCCACCAACTCGGTCCGCGCCCTGGACGGCGCGTTCTTGCGGCACGGACGGTTCGATTACGTGATCCCGGTCGGCCCGCCCGACCCGGCCGCGCGGGAGGCGATCTGGGACCGGTACCTGGCCGCGATCCCGCACGGCAACCTGGACATGACCGCGATCGTGGAAGAGTCGCGGCTGTTCACCCCGGCCGACATCGAGTTCGCCGCACGCCGGACCGCGCAGCATGTATTCGAGCGCGTCATGTTCGAGCGCGGCGCCGAAGAAGCGACCACGGCCGACATCGTGCACGGCATCGGCCAGACCCGGCGCACCCTCACCCCGGAACTCGTAGCCGAGTTCGAGCAGGACATCCAGGACCACGCCCGGGTGTGACCGACGCCGGCGCAGCCCGGTACCACCGCCCGGGCAGGCATCGCCAAGCCTGCCGCCACCCCCGGCCGGGTACATGCCCATGCCCGGGACCGCCCCGAACGCCAGGATCTGCACGGCAAGTCCGGCCGTCAGCACCGACCCGCTAACCGTACCTAACGGCGGCGATGCGCGCCGTTATCAAGAGCTTTTCGCATCGTTGGCCGCGGCGCAGACCAGGTTACAGTCCCGCTGGCCAGGCCACCAGGACTGTATATTTATACATTGCCGCTCTTATCGCGAAACGTACTCATTTGCCTCTCCGTGCGTGGTGGAAGGCCGGAGTGGCCGATTCAGGTTGACGGTTTGCGGACTGAAGCGGCAGGCGCGCGGGTGAGCGCTTGCGCGGACAGGGCCGTAAGCCAGCAGAAGCCGGTCACGATGCTGGCTCGCTGGAACAACCCGGCGAGATTGACCAGCCGGGGTGACTGGTTAAAGCCGGCGCCGGCCAGTGCCATGGTTGCCAGCATGGTCCTGCTACAGCTTCCGGACGCGGGTCGCGACGAACCGGAAGCTGTCCTGCTCGGCGGGCTCGTAGTCGAACTCGACCGCGTCGCCGGCGTTCAGGGACCGGTAGCCGTCCATCTCGATTGCGCTGAAATGTACCCATGCGTCGAAGCCGTCTGACAGATCGGGAGAGGTCACGCGCTCATCTGACGCAGGCAGACTACGTGCCGGATCGCTATGTAGTCGGCAGGCCGGCACGTCCACGTTTCCGCGGAAACGCTTTGTGCGCGATTTCACAAGCCGTTTCCGCGGAAACGCGCTGTCATGCCGCGGACAGGGTCGAGCGCCCGCCTCACGCCTGGCCCGGGCGGATTGCCTGGGCCAGTAGGTCGGGGTGGAGGAGTGAGGCCGCGTCTAGGACTTCAAGGCCGGCCATCTTGCCGCCTTTCCGATCGAGCACGATGTAGGCCTGCATGCCTTCGGGAGGATCGACCGTGACGCTGTCCCGGCCAGGCGGGAGCTGCTCATCGGTCAGGTAGATATACGCCGCATCCGTCAGGATCGTAGGTAATCCGCACGTTCCTATCACCCGCAGATCCTGCCAAGCCGCAGCATAGACATGCGCTCTCTTGCCGCGTTGTGTGGTGGGAGGTCTTTCGGGGATACCGGTTGATGCTCCTGCGAGGCATGGCGATGCTGGCGGCTGTGGTCCGGACCGCTGATCATGTGGCTGATGACTGGATATGAACGTACGAGTCCACCGGGAGGACCCGCACATGGCTGCTCCGCTGACCGGCGTGGTGCCGGTCGTGCCGACGATCTTCCACGACGATGACAGTGTTGACCTGGCCGGCACGGCGCGCGTCGTGGACTACCTGATGGACGCCGGGGTCGACGGGCTGTGCCTGCTCGCCAACTATTCCGAGCAGTTCTCGCTGACCGACGCCGAACGCGACGCGATCGCCCGCACGCTCCTGGAGCGGGTCGCGGGACGGCTCCCGGTGATCGTCACCACCAGCCATTACAGTGCCCGGGTCGCCGCCGCGCGCAGCCGCGCCGCGCAGGACATGGGCGCGGCGATGGTGATGATCATGCCGCCCTTCTACGGGGCCGCCCTCACGGTTCCCGGGCCCGCGGTGATCGGGTACTTCAAGCAGGTGGCAGACGCGATCCGCATCCCGGTCATGGTGCAGGACGCGCCCCTGTCGCCGACGCCGCTGCCGGCCAGCCTGCTGATCAACCTGGTCCGGCAGGTACCCCAGGTGCAGTACGCCAAGATCGAGGTGCCGCAGGCCGCGGACAAGCTGCACGCGCTGGTCAGCGCCCTCGGCGGCCGCCTGCCCGGCCCGTTCGACGGCGAGGAGTCGGTCACCTTGATCCCGGACCTGGACGCCGGGGCCAGGGGCACCATGCCCAGCTCGATGGTCCCCGCCGAACTCGGCCCGGTCGTCCGCCGCTATCTCTCGGGTGACCGGGCCGGCGCCGTGAGCGCCTGGGAAGACCTGCTGCCGCTCATCCATTTCGAGAACCGCCAGTGCGGACTGCGCGCGCAGAAGATCCTGCTCGCCGAGGGCGGCATCATCGCCTCGGACCGGACCCGCGCGCCGTTCGGGCCGGTCTCGCCCAGGACCCGCCGCGGCCTGATCGAACTGGCGGCACGACACAACCCGCTGATCATGCGCTGGGCACGGTAGCCGGGTATCAGCCGGCTCGGCTGATACCGAGTTGACCGTACAATTCACGGCACGAGCCGATGACCGGATGCCTTCGGGAAGCAGATCCAGGCCGGGTAGGGTCGCGTGGTGTGAGCGCAGAGCGCGGGCCGTGGATCGACCTGCACGGTCATGCCGGCCGGTGCTTCCTGGCCGGCCTTCCGGCCGGGCATCCGATGCTAGCGTCGCTGGGCACGGCATCAGTCACCGGCGCGGTACGGGCCGCCGAGGCCGCTGGCGTGACCGCGCTGACCCTGGCCACCGTGTCCGACTTCGCGGTGCTCCGGCGCGACCCGCAGGCCGGGTTGCGCGCGCACCGGGACTTCCGCTCCGGCGAGGCGTACGCCGATCACCGCCGCCAGCTGGAGGCGATCCGCCGGGCCGTGGCCACGGCAGGCGCCGAGGTGGCCACGTCAGCGGCCGGCCTGGACCGGGCCGCCCGCGACGGGCGCACCGTGGTGCTGCTCGGCTGCGAGGGCGGTGACTTCCTCGACGGTGACCTGCGGCGTCTGGAGGAGGCCCGCGCGGACGGGGTTACTGTGCTCACCCTGGTGCACTACCGGATCAACGAGATCGGCGACGTGCAGACCGAGCCGCCGGTGCACGGCGGGCTGAGCAGGCTCGGTCGCGACGTGGTCGCCGAGTGCAACCGGCTGGGTGTCGTGGTCGACTGCGCGCACGCCAGTCTCGATACCACTATGGACGTGCTGGAGGCATCGGACCAGCCGGTGATGATCTCGCACGGCCAGCTCGGCCGCCCCGGCACCGCCCACCCGCGCCTGCTGACCCCCCGGCACGTGGCCGCGGTCGCCTCGGCCGGGGGCCTGATCGGCGCCTGGCCCTGCGGCCTGACCAGCCGGTCTCTAGCTGATTTCGGCACCGAGATCATCCGGCTCACCGAGGTGGCCGGCCCTGGCCACGTGGCCATCGGCACTGACCTGGACGGCAACTACCGGCCCGTCCTGACCAGCTACCACCAGCTCGCAGACCTAGCCGGGCTGCTGCGGGACCGCGGGCTCCCGGCGGCCCACGTCCGGCAGGTCCTCGGCGGAAACGCCGCGGACCTGCTGAACCGCATCGGGCCGTGAGCGCCGGGTATGCCCAGGAGTTTCCGGACGCGCTGGCGCA
Organism: uncultured Actinomycetes bacterium; assembly: GCA_963722275.1. Taxonomy (GTDB): domain Bacteria; phylum Actinomycetota; class Actinomycetes; order Streptosporangiales; family Streptosporangiaceae; genus Palsa-504. The sequence continues at coordinate 92,574 of CAVRMX010000018.1, forward strand.
CTATCTGCGGGCTGCCCGGCGGGTCGGGCGGCGGTCCCGGCGACCGGGCTAAGCGACCGCCAGGACCCGGCGGGCGGGCTGGACTCGCCGAGGTCCGCGAAGGCGCAGGGCATCGAGGTGAGTGTGGCGGTAGCCGTCTCTATCGCTCGCGATGCTGGAATCACTCGCTGTCAGGTCTATGAGGGAAATCGCCTTCGGCCGATGAGAGATTCAACTCAGCCTCAGAACGCAGTTACGGTTGTAGCAGCTCTGACAGCAAACTAATGCGATCCCCAAAATGGCATGGAGGTAGAACCCAATTGTATTCCGAGGCATTTCTGCGCCTGGCGCATAGCCTTCGACGAAAATTCTAGTCTCAGGCTTGCTCTGCGTCATGGTGGTTGTGATCGCTGTCCGTGGCAATGCGAGATCCGATTCGTTCGGGGCGGCCGCCGTCAAAGCCGTGCCTCATCGAGCAGGTCGGTCACGTACGCCCGGGCGAGTTGGAGGCTGAGCGCCGGCTTGTCGATGACGTGAGACCGTGACTGTTCGGTCGAGTCTTTTCCTTGGCCGACGATGACGGGCACGAAGTCGCCCGGATAGTCGAACAGGCGGATGAGGTCTAGGGGCGAGGCCCTCTCAATGTTGTCGACTCGGATCGGGCTGGTGATGATGGACTCCTGGAACCACCTGACCAGGTTGCCTCGAGTGACGTCCACCTTCGCCGACCGTTCCCGCGAGGTCCCGTCGTACAGGCCTGCATTTGCGCCCTGAGCAGGCTGCGCCGGACTTTCCACCGGGGGCGTCGGCAGGAAGGACGCCACGAACATTTCGATCAGTGCTCCGGCCTCTAGTGATACGTCGGGCTCGGACCTGACGCGGGCCCGGTCGGCCTGCTCAAAATGCTTGATTTGGTCATGGAGGGACGCGATCACGCGAATGATCGTGGTCAGGGGCAGCAAGCCCACGAATTTTCCTGCATCCACTACGAGGATGCGCTGGGCGCTGGTCAGACGGTCGAGCAGGAAGGCGAGAAGGTAGAGGCGCGTGGACCACCAGCCCGTGTCGATGTCGATGGTAATCACACGTTCGGAGCCGGCGTCGCGGACTACGTCGATGATGCCGCCCGAATAGCTTGAATCGGGTGTCGTCATTCCGCCCTGCACAGGATTCCCGATGGCGATCCTGTTAATAAGAACCCCGCGCGATAGGCGGGCCGTTGTTATCGCGGCGCTGACCAGTGCCTCGAGCTCGTCCTCTCGGCTGAAGAACGAGACGATATGGTTGCGCATCAGTGCTGCTCGAAAGTTCCTAATCCGTTCCAGAGAGCCATAATCATCAGGTGATTGTGGGTTGAATCCGTCTATGCTCTGCGGTGGCCAGGGAGCCGTTTCAGACAGGATAAACGGCAAGATGGGGCGATCCGGATTCTCCTTCGCGGCGAGGTATTCCCATTCCGTAATGGACTTCGGGGAAGCATCCTCACCGGTCGCGGGAAGGTCAGAGACGTTGCTGCAATCGGGGGTGAAGCCGTATCTCCAGGCCACGATGAGAACGTACGCATCTGCCTCGCGTACGAGCTTCAAGACCCGGTTCAACGGAAACGACGTTGCTGCGGTAAATTCCTCCATGGCCACGACCTCATGCCCGAGCCGGCGGAGGGACCGCATCGCAGCGGCGCGGAAGTCGGTTAGGTCGCGAGACGTGGACGATACGAAGACCTTCACGATCACGCCTCCTAATCCCCGCCTCCCCCGCACACTGGGAGTAGTTCCAGCACCGGGCGAAGCCCTCCTCACCGACGCCCCACCTGTCGCACTGGGCGTCGCGGGTGACATCGTCCTGAAAGGGATCTGCGTCCTCTCCCAAGAGAATCGCAGGTCTACTTAAGCAGAGCAAGTTCCCTCATCTGACCCTATAGGGCCAAAGACAGAGCGTCCGCCCGGATCGCTATGGTCCTGGCGGTTACATCCACGACGTTTCCGCGGAAGCGGCTTGTGAAATGGCGCACAAGGCGTCTCCGCGGAAACGTGCTCACATGACCCTATGAGGGCCGATTCGGGCTCGCCCTCTTATTGGTGGCACCCGTCGCTGGCCAGATGGCCGGATGTTGCTGCGCCTGCGGCAGCGTGAAGGCGCGGCGCGGTTGCGGGATCCGGCCGCGGGCGGCGGGCCGCAACCGCGCGTCCTGATGGTGCGTAGCAGGTCAGCGTGGGGCCGGGGTGTAGATCAGCTTCTTGTTCACGAACTCGTCGATGCCGTACGGGCCTAGTTCCCGGCCGACGCCGGAGCGCTTGGTCCCGCCGAACGGCAGGTCGGCCATCGAGCCCTGAGGGCTGTTGATCCACACGATGCCGGTCTCGAGCAGGTCGGCGACCTCGGCGGCCCGGCCAGGGTCCGCGCTGTAGACCTGCTCCATGGCCAGGGCCGACACGGGGCACTGCGGCGCGTGCTTCAAGATGATCGTCTGAAATGCCGAGTAGACGGCTACCGACACTGAGGAACAGCGACATCCGCCGGGCCGGCACTCGTTACGCCAGGCCGATCGCACGTCAGATCCCGGACCGCCGGATACGGCCGGGATCGCCTCGTCGGCCCTTCCCGCCTGCTGGCATGCGGTGGCGGGGTTGTTCTGTAACATCAGGGGTGCCAGGATACCTGGGGCCCGGCGCCCGTTCCCGGCCATTGAGTACCTGGTCAGAGAGCCGGATTGCCTCCGCGTCCGGGCCGCCTCTGCCTAGGCGGCGGCGAGGTCGCTCCCGGCTTGAGGGTGCCGGGATGGCCGGTGAAGAAGGACGACAGGATGCAGCAAGGCCAGCATCACGCGCGCGCCAGGCCAGGCGCGGCCATCCGCGCTGCCGCTGAAGACGACGGACCGGCACTGGCACTGATCGACCAGGCCACCTGGTCGTCCGAGGTGTCTCCGGTGCCGCTCTGGTCCCTCGGTACCCCCTTCTTCGACGACCGGACGCCACCAGAGAACGTCCTGGTCGCGCACGAAGGCGAGCACATCGTGGGTTACGTGAAGCTCCGGCCGGCGCCCATGGCCGCATCAAGCGGGCACGTTCAGGAGATCAACGGCCTTGCCGTCGCCCCGGACCACCAGGGACGAGGAATCGGCCACCTGCTCCTCACCGCGGCCCGGCACGAAGCAGTCAGGCGGCAAGCCCGTCGCATTACCCTCAGGGTCCTGGGCGCCAACACCAGGGCCCAGGCCCTCTACCTCGCACACGGCTACCACATCGAAGGCAGGCTCAAAGGCCAGTTCCTGCTGGAAGGCCGCTACGTCGACGACATCTTCATGGCACTCGAGCTCCCAGACCACACCGGACACCAGGCGGGTACAGCCCCGGTACAGCCATAGTCACTCCGGCAGGCCGAACGGAAGCGTTTCCGCGGAGACGCTTTGATCTCCCCCTACGATTGTTCCGAGTGCGGCCGGGGCCGCTGCAGCGCCTTGTGATGGCAGTGGCCGTGGAACAAGATGCGCCGGCCGCGGAGGTCGTTCTCCGGCGGCAGCACGAGCCGGTCCGAGGCTATGGCCTCCACCAGCAGTTCCTCCGGCAGCCGCGTGGCAGCCGCCAGGGCCTGCGCTCCCGGGTGGTCAGGGAGCAGGGCCAGGTGCTCATCGCGCAGGGTCAGCAGGCAGGACGGCTCCGCCCCGACGATCGGCACGCCGCGGGCGGCCGCCTCACCCAGGCGGCCTGCCATGGCCGCCGCCATCCGCCGGGCCTGGTCCACCAGGCTGGTCCCGGCGCCCCGGGGCAGCACCGGGACGCCGAACCCGGCGGCCGTGCTCACCACGGCGGCCACGTCGGCCGCGTCACGGGGAAGACCACCCCGACCGGCTCGATCGCGTACATGCTGGCGTCGCGCGAGAACAGGTGCCTGGTGTAAGAGTCGAACCGGACCTCACCACCGACCACGCGGCGCAGCGCTTCCGCGAGTTCCGTGCCTCGAGCGAAGGACATAGTCATGGCGTACCAGAGCGGCCGGCACTTCCTCCAGATCCCGGGCCCGACGAATGTGCCTGACCGGGTGCTGCGGGCGATGGCGGCGCCCACCATCGATCACCGCGGTCCCGAGTTCGCCGGCCTGGCCCGTGACGTGCTGGCCGGCCTGGGGCGGCTGTGCGGCAGCACCAGGCCCGTCGCCGTCTACCCTTCGTCCGGCACCGGGGCGTGGGAGGCCGCGCTGGTCAACACGCTGTCGCCGGGCGACCGCGTGCTGGCCTTCGACACCGGGCATTTCGCCGCCTCGTGGTCGCGGATGGCCGCCAGGCTCGGCCTGGAGGTGGACCTCGTCCCCGGTGACTGGCGCCAGGGCGTCCAGCCGGGCCAGGTCCGCGAGAAGCTGGCCGCCGACCCGGCGCACCAGATCAAGGCGGTCACCATCGTGCAGAACGAGACGTCCACCGGGTGCGCCAGCCGGATCCCGCTGATCCGGGCGGCGATGGACAGCGCCGGGCACCCCGCCTTGCTGCTGGTCGACACGATCTCCTCGCTCGGGTCGGTCGACTACCGCCACGACGAGTGGGGCGTCGACGTCACGATCTGGTGCTCCCAGAAGGGCATGATGCTGCCCCCGGGCCTGGGCCTGAACGCGGTCAGCGAGAAGGCCCTGGCCGCCGCGCGGCAAGCCCGCCTGCCGCGCAGCTACTGGGACTGGGGTCCCGTGCGAGCGGCCGCCGAGACCGGGCTGTTCCCCTACACGCCGGCCACCAACCTGCTGTTCGGGCTGCGCGAGGCCCTGGCCATGCTGGACGAGGAAGGCCTGCCCGCCGTCTTCTCCCGGCACGCCCGCCACGCCGAAGCGACCCGCCGTGCGGTCCGCGGCTGGGGGCTCGAGATCCTGTGCCGGAACCCGGCCGACTACTCAAGCACCCTCACCGCCGTCATGGTTCCCGACGGGCACGACGCGGACCAGCTGCGCCAGCTGATCCTGGACCGCTACAACATGTCGCTCGGCGCCGGGCTCGGCCGGCTGGCCGGCCGGGTGTTCCGCATCGGCCACCTCGGGGATCTCGGTGACCTCTCGCTGGCCGGCGCCCTGTGCGGGGTGGAGATGGGACTGGCCCGGGCCGGCCTGCCCATCGCCCGCGGCGGGGTCAGCGCCGCCCTGGACTACCTCGGCTAAGCCGCCATCGGGACTTAGCAGTGCCTTGCGCACCTCGCCGGTGTGCTCGCCCAGCCGCCGCGCAGCAGGACGGCGACGGCGCAGACTTCGCATTAGCGCGCCGCGGAGGTCAGCCGGGTAGCGTTTGGTTATGGCGGGTCCACGGCGGGTGTTCCTGAGCCACACCTCGGAGGTGAGGCAGTTCCCCGCGGGCCGGTCGTTCGTGGCGGCAGCGGAGGCGGCGGTCATCCGGGCCGGCGATGCGGTCGTCGATATGGCCTATTTCGGTGCCCGCGACGACGATCCCGCCGCGTATAGCGAGGCCCGGGTGCGCGGCTGCGACGTGTACGTGGGCCTGATCGGGTTGCAGTACGGCTCGCCGGTCCGGGATCGCCCCGAGCTGTCGTATACGGAGCTGGAGTTCCAGGCCGCGAGCGAAGCGGGACTGCCGCGGCTGGTGTTCCTGGTGCAGGAGACGGCGCTGCCGCCGATCCCGGGCGACGCCGACCCGGCCCTGCTGGCCAGGCAGCGGGCGTTCCGGGTGCGGCTGCAGGACGCGGGAATCACGGTGGCCAGCGTGGCTAGCCCCGGGCAGCTGGAGGTAGAGCTGCTGCAGTCGCTGCTGTCGCTGGGACCGCCGCCGCGGGGGGCGGGGCCCGACCGGGTAGTGGGTGATATCCCGCAGGAGCCGCGGGGATTCCAGCTGCGGGCGGACTTGCTGGCGGAGCTGGACGCGGCCGGCCCCGGGGTATCGGTGGTGCATGCCGTGACCGGGATGCGGGGGGTAGGCAAGACCCAGCTGGCGGCGGCCTACGCGCGGGCCAAGCTGGCGATGGGGTGGCGGCTGGTGGCCTGGGTCAACGCCGAGGATCCCGCTAGCCTGCGGGCGGGGCTGGCCGCGGTGGCCGAGGCCGCGGGGCTCGCCGGCCAGCCAGACGATGATCCGGGCCGCGCGCTCCGGTCCTGGCTGGAGGCCGACGGGGACCGCTGCCTGGTCGTGTTCGACAACGCCACCGACGCGGACGTACTGCGGCCGTATATCCCCGCGGCCGGCGCGGCGCGGGTGCTGGTGACCAGCACCCGGCAGTCGGTGGCGGACCTGGGGACCAGCGTGGCCGTGGAGGTGTTCGCGCCCGCGGAGGCGGTGGCGTTCCTGGGGGACAGGACGGGCCTGGCCGATCCGGCCGGGGCCGGGACGCTGGCCGCCGAGCTGGGCTTCTTGCCGCTGGCGCTGGCGCAAGCCGCGGCGGTGATCGCCGGGCAGCACCTGGGCTACGGAACCTACCTGGAGCGGCTGCGGGCGCTCCCGGTGCAGGCGTACCTGGTCCGCGCGGCAGGGCAGCCGTACCCGCATGGCGTGGCCGAGGCGGTGGTGCTGTCCCTGGAGGCAGTCCAGGCTAGCGATCAAGCGGGGGCGTGCGGCGGGGTGATGGAGGCCATGAGCGTCCTGTCGGCCGCCGGGGTCCGCCGGGACCTGCTGCGTGCCGCTGGCCAGGCCGGCGCGCTGGCCGGCGCGGTGGCCGGCGGCGGGCCCGGATCTGGGCTGGACGCGGCGGGGGTCGATGAGGCGCTCGGGCGGCTGGCGGAGTGGTCGCTGCTGACCTTCAGCGTGGACGGCCAGGCGGTTACCGCTCACCGCCTGGTGCTGCGGGTGGTCAGGGAGCGCCTCACCCGGCAAGAGCGGCTGGCGGCTGTCTGCCGGGCGGTCGCCGCGGCGCTGGAGACGCACGCGAGTGCCCTGGCGGAATCGCAGGACCGCCTGGCCGTTCGGGACATTCCCGAGCAGGTGACGGCGCTGGGGCAGGTCGCGTCGGGGCTCGCGGATGAGGCCGGCGGCCTGGATGCGCTCCTGCTGGGACTTCGGTTCTGGGCGTTGTATCACCTCGGGCAGCTCGGCGACAGCGCCCGGCAGGCGGTCGCGGAGGGCGAGCCCCTGATCGGGGAATTCGAGCGGGTGCTCGGCCCTGACCACCCCTACACCCTTACCTTGCGGAGCAACCTGGCCGCGGCCTATCAGGCGGCGGGCCGGCTCGCCGAGGCGATCCCGCTGTTCGAGCAGGTGCTGGCCGGCCGGGAGCGGGTGCTCGGCCCGGATGACCCCGACACCCTGACCTCGCGGAGCAACCTCGCCGTCGCCTACGCGGACGCGGGCCGGGTCGCCGAGGCGATCCGGCTGCACGACCAGGCGCTGGCCGACCGGGAGCGAGTGCTCGGCCCGGACCATCCCGACACCCTGGCCTCCCGGGACAACCTCGCCATCACCTACGCGAAGGCGGGCCGGGTCGCCGAGGCGATCCCGCTGTTCGAGCAGGTGCTGGCCGACCGGGAGCGAGTGCTCGGCCCGGATCACCCGCACACCCTGAACTCACGAAACAACCTGGCCGCGGCCTACCAGGCGGCCGGCCGGGTCGCCGAGGCAGTCCGGCTGCACGAGCAGGCGCTGGCCGACCGGGAGCGGCTGCTCGGCCCGGACCACCCCGACACCCTGACCTCGCGTGACAACCTCGCCGCCGCCTACCGGGCGACGGGCCGGCTCGCCGAGGCGATCCGGCTGCACGAGCGGACGCTGGCGGACCGGGAGCGGGTGCTCGGCCCGGACCATCCCCGCACCCTGGCCTCGCGGGACAACCTCGCCATCAGCTACGCCGAGGCGGGCCGGGTCGCCGAGGCGATCCCGCTATTCGAGCGGACGCTAGCGGACCGGGAGCGGGTACTTGGCCGCGACCACCCGGACACGCTGGCCTCACGGAACAATCTCGCCGTCGCCTACCGGGAGGCGGCCCGGGCCGGACCTGCCTAGCGGGAACCGCCCCAAGAGCGAGGGATATGTCCGCTACACTCGTTTCGGCCCCAGGCAGGCAGGCGGGCGGTTCGCCCAGACGTCAGAGATGAGATGTAGAGCGTCGGAGATGAGATCCGGATGAGCACCGCCGCCCTGTTCACCTGGATGAGCACCGTACTCGCGGGCCTCATTCTCCTGATCATCTGGATTATCGAGTACGACCGCGAGTTCCAGAGCGCGACCGCCACCCGCTTGCCCGTGCCGGTGATTTCCGCTCACGTGCTGCTGGCCACGGTGGGCCTGATGCTGTGGATCGGCTACCTGGTGATAGGCGAGGAGCGGCTGGCCTGGGCCACGGTCGCCGTCCTGGGCGCCGTCGCCGTCCTCGGCCTGATCATGGCGGCGCGCTGGATCCGCGTGTACCGCTCCTTCGCAGCCCCCGGCCCGTCGCTGACCAGGAACCGTACCGTCCCCCCGGAACGGAACTTCCCGGTGCCGGTCGTCGTCATCCACGGCGTCCTGGCCGTCACCACCGTCGTCCTGGTGCTGTTCACCGCGCTTGGCGTGGGCGGGAGCTGACCAGCCGCCAGGTCTTGTTGCCAACCAGAAACCCGCCGGGGCACGATGAGGTCAGGGCGTGCCCGGCAGGACGGGAGGATGGTCATGACGACGGTGGACACAGGTTTCGTGGAGATGCGGCTCGGCAAGGTCGCCGGGATCTGCGTCGAGGACGACCATCCCTCCTTCTGCGCCGTGCTTGACGGGGTGTCGGAGGACCGGCACCTGCCCATCACGATCGGCCAGGCCGAGGCGGTTACCTTGTCCGCCAGCCTGGCCGGGACGGTGTTTCCGCGGCCGATGAGCCCGCAGTTCGCCGCCGGCTTGCTGCACGCCCTCGGCGGCCGGGTCCGGCAGGTCCGCATCGACCGCCTGGTGCCGGTTCGCGGCGGGACGGCGTACGGCTCCACCGTGGAGATCGAAGGGGCCTCGGGTGTCGAATCGGTGGACGCCAGGCCGAGCGACGCGCTGAACCTGGCCGCGCTGGTGCAGGCGCCGATCTTCGTGGCTCCGGCGGTGCTCGCCGACGCGAAGGGCAGGCTGGAAGGCGATTCTGCGGAAGCGATCATCCTGCGCCGCGCGCTGGAATGCGCGCCGATGACCATGGAAGAAATACCAGGCCATTAGCGCCCAGTATGATTCGAACCTACGCTCCGGCTCCGGAAGGCGCGCGCAAACGAAGCTCTGACCTGCACTAACCCAACCTTTGACCCGGCCCGGGGGGATAGGTCGGGGATGGCCACCGTGGGGTCTGCCCTATCCAAGCAGAGGTTGCCAGGTCCGGATTCAGGCTGCGGGGCGCTACCGGGTTTCAGGTCAGGCTGGCTTGTCTTGCGGGTCGATGCCGTGCTGGCGGAGCAGGGCATGGAGTCGCTCGATCTCGTCGGTGAGCCGCTGGCATCGCTCGGCCAGATCCGGCAGGGCCGGGTGCCCGACGGCCCGCTGTTCCTGCCGTGCGGCCTTGCTGGCCAGCAATTCCTTCTCCCGGTTACGCAGCGCCGCGGCCCGGACTGCAACCCTGAACTGCCGCGAGTGACCCTCGTCACCAGGGTTGGCCGGTTTCACTGTCCTGGAGCAACTGCCGTATGAGCGAGACATCATGAAGATCAACGTCGCGCCAGGCGTACCCCTGACGGAAGCGGAGCTGCTGTTCGGCGGTGAGGCAGTCGAAGGGCCGACCAGCGATCTTGCCAGTTGTGAAGGCGTCGGCGGCGTAGTGAAATTCAGTGCCTTCCAAACCGGCCTGGACGGCGCTGCCGTCGTCGTCAGCGAAGGCGAGCGGATGCAGGTCGACGCGCTGGCCATTCTCGTCCTCTACCTCGACCCGCACCGGCAGCCAGTCGACCGTGGGCGAATAGCCCAATTCTGCTAGCAAGGCCCTGATCTCGCCGAGCTGTGCCGCATCCACCGCCAGGTCAAGATCGCGATGTGGCCGGGTCTGGTGGCCCAGGAGCGCATCTACCGCCCAGCCGCCGCCGACACATGCCCGCAGCCCGCGTGCTCTGAGAGCGGCCAGCAAATCGGCGGCTGCTTCGGCGTCCACGACGTCAACGTTAGAACAATGGCCAAGGCCGCTCACCGCCGACCATCAGATCCGTAGGAGTGGGCATATCGTCCAGGACCGTCCGTCACCAGTCGTGGGCTGGACCGATATTCCAGAGTTGTCCACGTGCATCGGGCGCCGTCCAGCGGCTTGGCTACAGCATTGGCTACAGTCGTGGCGCATCTAGCTGCCAGGCGCCGGGGCATCATGAGTGGCGTGTCTGAACTCATCGTCGTTAGCGGCCCGCCGGGGGCGGGAAAAACGACAGCGGCAAGAACCCTCTCGCAGCTCTTCGACCCCAGCGCCCTGGTCCCCGGAGACCAGTTCTTCGCATTCATCGAGCAGGGCTACATCGCGCCCTGGACCTCTCCGGCGCACCACCAGAACGAGATCGTTACCCAGGCTGCGGGTGCGGCGGCGGGGCGATTGGCTGCTGGTGGGTACACGGTGGTCTACGACGGCGTGATCGGCCCCTGGTTCCTGGAGGCGTTCGTCGCTGCTACCAGGATGCCCTTCCTGCACTACGCGATCCTCCTCCCGCCCGAGCCAGTCTGCCTGGAGCGTGTCCGCTCCCGCGCTGACCATGGTTTCAAGGACCAGGAAGCCACGCGCCAGATGTACCAGCAGTTCGCCGAAGCTGACATCGATGCCCGGTACGTCGTAGCCAGCACCGATGATCCCGTCACGGTGGCCAGCCGCCTGTTCCATCTTGTGCACGATAGGCGACTCCGGTGGCCTGATGACGGCTCGCGGACTCGGACCTGACCTGCTGCTTAGGAGGTCGTGGACGCCGCTGTCGTGAGGTGCTTAACCTCAGCTCAGAGCGGGTCCCTGCCTGTCCGCTAGTGACCGTGAGATACCCCCGATGACTGACCGATCGGGCATGCAACGGGCACGGCCAGCGCCCCGGCTGCGGTTCTTGTGCGCCGCCCCTCCCCCCGTCGGACTGACTGCTGCCGACCTATTCGCCGGGGGGGAAGGTGTCAAGGGCCGATTCGCGTGAACGTTAACCAGGCACCTTCCCCTATGCTCGTCGTCCTGCGGTCACATCGGCTCTTGATGCCGTAGCGGAGGCGTATGACAATCTGGCGGCAGTCTGGTGGGGGGCCTTTGCACTTTCCGCCCGCATGCCGACTGCTGCCCGTCCCGGGCATGATGGCGAGATGAGCCAAGATGAGGAGGAGATCGCCAGCGCCGGGGCTATGAACCGGGTCTGGAGGGTTGGCGACACGATCCGGCGCTCGCGGGGGCCGTGGAGTGACACCACGGCGGCGCTGCTACGGCACCTGGAGCGGCGCGGATTCACCGCTGCCCCTCGGCATCTGGGGGTAGATGAGTCCGGCCGCGATGTCTTGTCTGTTCTGCCCGGCGAACCGCTGGCAACGTTGGCAGGGGATGCTCAGCTCGTGCAGGCCGCCAGGCTGCTGCGCGCTTTCCATGATGCTGCGGCCGATTTCGTCCCGCCCGCCGGTGCCCGGTGGCGGGTACCTGTCCGGTCTGGGCCGGGCGGGCGGATTATTCACCGTGATGTCGCGCCGTGGAACCTTCTGCAGACTGGCGGAGTGATTACCGGGCTGGTCGATTGGGACCTGGCTGGGCCGGGACGGCTGATTGAGGATTTCGCCTATATGGCCTGGCACTTCGTGCCGCTGCATGGTGAGCTGGTGGGCGACGGCACGGCCGGTCCACCTCGGGCTGACCGGCCCCGGCGACTCCGGTTGCTCTGTGATAGTTACGGGCTGGAGTCCGGTGACCGGCAGATTCTGGTGGCTGAAGTCGCGGCTATGGAAGTCCGCCAGGCCGCCCATGTTGCCGATGATGCGCTGGCAGGTGACCCTGCGTCGGCAGCTCTGTGGCGTGGTGGCCGTTTCACCGAGGCGACCGGGCGCTCGCTGATCTGGCTTGGCCAGCATCGCGACAGCCTGGACCGAGCGCTCCGGTAAGGCGCGTGACGTTTGCTGTCGCTGATCAGTACGTGTCGCAAGCCCCCGAAGGCGCGTCCGCGCCGGGCGGGGCCTCCCAAGGCCAGAGCCCGGCGGCGGACGGCGCTGCCTTGAGTACGCCCGGCATGGGCGATCGCTTGGGGGTGAAAGTCCCCTGGAGGAAGAGGTGGTGCTAACTCCGAGCCGGAGGCAACTGCGTCGTCGTGAGGCGGGGTGGGAAGGAAGCCCGAGGCGAATCCCTGCACCGAGGAACACGAACCGCGTACAAGGCGGGGCGATCTGGGTGAGCCTGCTCAAGAAGGTAAAGCCCGTCATCACCGGCAGGGTCGTCACGTAAACGCGGCGGGCGCAGGGGGAAAGTGGTCGTTCTTATCCGGGGAGGTCTGCCTGGGTGCCGGTTGTGCTGTGGTGTCGCCGCGCCGGCGGCTCCGGCTGTGAGGCGGGAGCTGACCAGGCAGAAGTCAGCAGAGGTCGTAGTGCCGGCCGGGATCAGGTAAGGGGCCGGGAAGAGCCGAACGTCAGGTGAGACGGAGGAATCGGGTTGCTCGTGCCGGTCGCGGTGATCGCAGCCATCCCGCGGACGCGGGCCAGCTGCCGGGAGGAGACGGTGAGTTCCGTTGAGCACCGCAGCTGAGCGTAGCGGCCGGACGGCGCGCCTTGAGGATGCTGTCATCCCCGGCCTGGAGGTTTCGCTGTGGGAGCAGATGCTCTCGCCGGAGAATCTGGGCCGGGCGCTGAGGCGTGTCAGGGCCAACGGCGGCGCGCCTGGTGTGGACGGCATGACCACGGAGGAGCTTGTCCCGTGGCTGCGCGAGCACTGGGCGCCTGTCCGCCAGGCGCTGGACGCGGGTACGTACCGGCCCTCGCCGGCCCGCCGGGTGGTGATCCCCAAGCCCGGGGGCGGCGGGCGTTTGCTGGGGGTGCCTACCTGCCTGGACCGGCTGATTCAGCAGGCTATTGCGCAGGTGCTCACGCCGGTATTCGATCCGGGTTTCTCGGGGTCGTCGTTCGGGTTCCGTCCCGGCCGGTCCGCCCACCAGGCGGTGCGGGCCGCGCGGCGGTGCATCCAGGACGGCCTGGAGTGGGTCGCGGACATCGACTTGGACCGGTTCTCCGGCCGGGTTCAGTTCGATGTGCTGATGGCGCGGGTGGCGCGCAAGGTGGACGACCGCAAGGTCCTGAAGCTGATCCGGAGGTATCTGGAGGCCGGGGTGATGGTCGGCGGGATCAAGCAGGCGACAGTAGAAGGAACCCCGCAGGGTTCTCCGCTGTCGCCGATCTTGTCGAACGTCATGCTGGATGATCTGGACCGGGAGCTGTGGGAACGCGGTCACAGGTTCGTGAGGTACGCCGATGACCTGCGGGTCTTCGTGCGCAGCGAACGGGCTGCTCAGAGGGTGTTCGAGAGCGTCTGCGGCGTGACCGGACGGCGGCTGAAGCTGAAGGTGAACCGGGAGAAGTCCTCGATCCGGCACGCCGCGCAGGCGACGCTGCTGGGCTTCGGGTTCTTCTCCGGCGGCCCGCGGGCCGGGATCCGGATCGCCCCCCAGGCGATCGCGCGGCTGAAGGATCAGCTGCGGATGCTGACCCGGCGGAGCTGGCGCGTGTCGATGGACTATCGCATCGGCAGGCCCAGCCGGCTCATCACCGGCTGGGTGGCCTACTTCCGGCTCGCTCAGCGCGTCAGCGTGCTCGGCAAGCTGGACGGATGGCTGCGCCGCCGCCTGCGGCAGGTCCGCTGGAAGGAATGGAAGACCGCCGCTGCTAAGCGGCACAACCTGCGAATACGCGGCATCTCCGAAGGCGAGGCCCGGAAATGGGCCGGTGTCAGCAGGAGATACTGGCGGGTTGCAGGCTCCCAGATCCTCCAGGTATCCCTGCCCAACTCATACTGGCACCGCCTCGGCCTGAAGACCCTGAGCCAGACCTGGCAGCGTCTCAACCCAACGGCCTGACGAACCGCCGGATGCGGACCCGCATGTCCGGTGGTGTGAGAGGGGGCGGGGCGACCCCGCCCCCTACTCGATTTCCAATATGGCCTGATTCGGCAGCCGCTCGGCCAACCGTACATCGCTCGCGGCCGAGACGGCAGCTGAACAGTCGGCCTTCCGCTAATGAGAATGTGCCAGTCCACACGAGTCCACCGCAGGCTACCTGAGCAGGCCAGATGACCTGCTCAGGCATCTCGGCGTCCAGGATCGACCCCATGTGTCCACAACCGTTGTTAGCACAGCGTTAGCAGTTGACCTCTGTATCCAGCGACCCCTGACCTTCCGCTCTCTGGCGGGAGTCAAGCTTGCGCGAACACTTACCTTGGCGCGATCTGCGCGTTCGATGCGCTGGCCCTGGCCTCTTCGTCCCGAAGCCAAGTCGCGGTGCGGGCTGCCAGCGCTGCGGCATGCCTGACCTGCGAACGACCGCCCGTCAGCGTCCGCTGGCGTCCACCGCTGGCGGTGGCGATTGTTACTCACTTGGTTACCCGGCCCCAAATGACTCCATCTGACCAGCCTTGGCCATCAAGGCATCTTGCCGCGCACCGCGCGCTGCGTGAAGTCATCGGCACTGCACTTGGAACACCGCTGGGACTCCCCGGCCACCCGGAGCATCGCCGAGCGCGACTCCATCGCCCTTGCCAGGTTAAGTCCGTCTGCGCCCGGATACATCGACCGGAATCGCCGCCGCGCGGCCGATCTAGGCACTCGCCAGGTGTAACCGCATTCGGTACATGTTCTGTCATATGCCTGGACCTGCCACGGGAAGCGCATGGGGTCATCGTCGACGCTGGGCTTTGCCTGGTCAAGGAGCTTCGAACCCCTGGCCTTCTGGATGCAAACTATAGGCACGGTCCTGGTCGCAGTCATACAGCGCAGCGTGGTGCGTATGTGGATGCTTGCCCTGAGCAGCCGTTGCGCGCATGGGTTGCTGTACGGCACTGCTGTACGGCGGCGCACCTGTCATAGGATCGTAGTCAGGTAGATGGGCCCGCAATTGCTAGCGCTCCGCAGGCCCTCGCCCCGTGAGCCGCCGGTACCAGTGGCGTATGTTCTCGCGCAACTTGGCCCCTTGGACACGGAGCTGAGCACGGGTGATCGCCGCGTTCTCGCGGCGATCACGGCTACGCTGAGGTTTTTCTAGTGGATCGAACATGACGGCCTCTTGACCGGCACCGTAAGCTGACGGCGCCGTGGATGGTGTAGTACTGACGATCTCACCTCACACAGCCATCGGGCTACTCTTCAGCTGCGACCTTCTGATCCGTAGACTGTGTCACGCGCACCCGCTACCCGCCCATTCCGGTGCTGACCTGCTAAATACTGCTCACTGGTGCGCAGCAGGCGGCAGCGTTAAGCGTCGTTGTGCGGCCAAAATGGGGCCAGGGTAGCTGGGCGACGACGCTAGCCCGATCGCTCCATGACCGTCAAGTCCGTCTTGACGTCTGCCTATCAGCTTGGGAACTGGCTTGTCATACCTCGCTGACCGGCATGTTGCAGGTCAGACGCCATCCCGGTTGTCCGTGAGTGACCGCCGAGTACCGGTTTTTACTCCTCTATCGGGCACGCAACGGGCACGCCGCGCTCACGACACTAGAGTGCCTAAAAGGCTGAGCGAACCCTCTTATCAACATCTGGGTATATTGAAGGTCTGAGTCTTATGTATATCTTGAAGATTGGGTCTGAAAAACGTATTTCACCTCGATGCCGACCTGCGGGCGTATAAATCACACTCCCGAACTGGGGACTCGACAGCTTCGCTTTATATGAGGATGGATTTTTGACTCCGAGTTTGGTTCTAAGGATTTGATATACCGTGCTCGTGGAAATATCGTCAACAAACGAGTTTGCGAATGCCCTCAGTACAGTCTCACGCTGGAAAGAGCCGCGAACTATGTTTGGGTATGCATCGGAGAATTGTTGCGCACGCCGGAGTCACCCGGCGGCTCAACGAGGGCGTGGACGAGGCCACTGTCGCCGCGTGGGCCGGGCACTCGGTGGAAGTCCTGCGCCGCATCTACCATCACTCGGTCGGCGGTCAGGACGAGATCCTGATCGCGCGGATGGACGCCCACCGGAGGCGGTCGTTATGGGGACGCATTGGGGACGGAAAACGGCACCGGGCGGCATCGCATGACGCCCGGTGATACCAGCGCAGCTCGCGTCATCGCAGGTGAGAGGCAGTTTCCCCCTGGTCATGCAAGGCGCCCCCAGTAGGATTCGAACCTACGCTCCCGGCTCCGGAGGCCGATGCTCTATCCCCTGAGCTATGGGGGCTACGCGACGTGGGAAAGAGTACCAGTGAAAGAGCCCTCCCGGACACGCGGCCGTTCGGTGCGCCATGAGCGGCCAGAAGACGCTACCCTCACGCGAGTGACGCACGTATTGGGACGGGTGCTCGTCGTCGACGACGACGAGGTGATCAGGCGGCTCATCGCGGTGAATCTCCAGCTCGAGGGCTTTGACGTCGAGACCGCAGTGGACGGGCAGGACTGCCTGGACAAGGTGACGAGCATCGACCCGGACGTCATCACGCTGGACGTGATGATGCCGCGGCTCGACGGCTGGGAGACGGCGGTCCGGCTGCGCAAGCTGCCGGAAACCGCCCACATCAAGGTGGTGCTGATCACCGCCCGTGCCCAGGAGGACGACAAGAACAGGGGCAGCCGGGTGGGCGCCGACGCGTACCTCACCAAGCCCTTCGACCCGAACGAGATGATCCGCGTGATCCGCGAGCTGGCCGGCGTCGCTCCGCTTTCTCCCCCGAGCCCGCCCTAGATGATCACCGCCGGGCTGCGCCGCGCCATTCTCGCCGCGGCCGGCCGCGATGGTGCAGACCCACTGCTCCGCCCGGGCCCGGCGCCAGGAAGCTACGTGTCTGACCTGCCGTTCCGGCTGGGTCCCGATCCCCGTGAGGCTGCCGCGGTCCTCGCCGCCCGGCTCGGCGAGGAGGCGTGGATCGCCGCCGCTGAGGTCACCGGGCCCGGGTTCCTCACCGTGACCGTCACCCACGCCACCCTGGCCCGGCTGGCGGTGCGGATCGCGCAGGCCGGCCCGGGCTGCGCCGCCAGCGACGCGCTGGCCGGCCGCACCGTGCCCGCGCCCGCCGAGTTCCCGCTGGCCGCCGCACCCGGCTGGCCGCAGGCGCGGGCGGCCCTCGCCGGGCCGCTGACCGCCCGGCTCGCCGCCGCCGCGGGCGCGACCCTGGTCATTGATCCCGAACGGCCCATGGTTCCCGCCCCCCCGCCCCCTTCACCCGGCCCCGTGGCCGAAGCCGTCGACTACGCCGGCCCGGACGCGGTGCGCTTCGCCCTGGCCCGGATGCCGCCGGGCGGGCCGGCGCCGAGCCGGCCGTCATCGCGCGGCAGGTGCTCGCCAATCCCGCTTATGCTGTTCGGTACGCGCATGCCGCCGCTGCCGCCGTGCTGCGCTGGGCCGCCGCGCTGGGGACCAGGCCAGCCGGGTTCACGCCGCGCCTGCTCGCCGAACCGGGGGAGCTGGCGCTGCTCGACGCGCTGTCCTGGCTCCCGGAACGGGTGGCCGTGGCGGCGCGCCGCGGACGCCCCGACGAGTTCGCCGGGTACCTGGCGGAGCTGGCAGCGCAGACGATTGACACGATGAGCACTACCAGCTTCAGGAAAGTACCGGACATCAGCAGCGAGCGGCTGTGGCTGGCGGACGCGGCGCGGACCGGGCTCGCGGCCGGCCTCGGGCTGCTCGGGATCGCCGCGCCCCTCCGCCTGTAGATACTGGCGCCTGTAGGGCGCACATGAAGGGAACCGCATGAGCCGTGTCGCGCACCCGGCCGGGCCACGCCATGGTGACGTGCTGCCCGCCGACCATCCGCCCGCCGCGCCGGAGGACATGAACGCGCTGCAGGAGGGGATCTGGCCGCGCGGCGCCCGGCGGGCCGGCGGCGTGCTGACCCTCGGCGGGATCGACGTGCGGGATCTGGCCGCCGAGTTCGGCACGCCGCTGTACGTCTGCGACGAGGAGGATATCCGGTCGCGCTGCCGCGAGTACCTGGAGGCGTTCGGCCCGGACGGGCGGGTGTTCTACGCGGCGAAGGCGTTCTGCTCCCGGGCGGTGCTGCGCTGGGTGAGCTCGGAGGGCCTCGGCATCGACGTGTGCACCGGCGGCGAGCTCGAGGTGGCGCTGTCCGCCGGGGTGCCGGCCGAACAGATCACGCTGCACGGCAACAACAAGACGCTGGACGAGCTGTCCCGCGCGGTCGCGGCCGGCGTGGGCCACATCGTGGCGGACTCGTTCGAGGAGATCGCCCGGCTGGCCTACCTGACTGAGGACGCGACGACCCGGCCGAACGTGCTGGTCCGCGTCACCACCGGGGTGGAGGCGCACACCCACGAGTTCATGGCCACCGCGCACGACGACCAGAAGTTCGGCTTCTCGCTGGCCTCCGGCGCCGCCGACGAGGCGGTGCGGCGGGTCATCGCCTGCCCGGGCCTGTCGTTCGCCGGGCTGCACTCGCACATCGGCTCGCAGATCTTCGACACGGCCGGCTTCGAGGTGGCGGCGCACCGGGTGGTCGGGCTGGCGGTCAGGATCCGGGACGAGCACGGCACCGAGATCGCCGAGCTCGACCTGGGCGGCGGGTTCGGCATCGCCTACACCGAGGAGGACGACGCCCCCGAGGTCAAGGAGATCGCGGAGAGCCTGCGCGACATCGTGGACGGGCAGTGCCGGGCGGCCGGCCTGTCCCGGCCCAGGCTGACCGTCGAGCCGGGCCGCGCCATCGTCGGCCCGTCCACCGTGTCGCTGTACACGGTGGGCACGATCAAGGACGTGGACGGGCTGCGGACCTACGTCAGCGTGGACGGCGGGATGAGCGACAACATCAGGACCGCGCTGTACGACGCCTCCTACGAGTGCGCGCTTGCCTCGCGCGCCTCGGCCGCCCCGGCGATGCTGTCCCGGGTGGTCGGCAGGCACTGCGAGAGCGGCGACATCCTGGTCAGGCACGCGTGGCTGCCGGCCGACCTGGCCCCCGGCGACCTGCTGGCGGTGCCGGCCACCGGGGCCTACTGCCGCTCGCTGGCCAGCAACTACAACCACGTCACGCGCCCGGCCGTGGTCGCGGTCGGCGCGGGCGCGCCGCCCCGCCCGATCGTCCGCCGCGAGACCCTCGATGACCTGCTCAGCCTGGATTTGGGATGAAACAGACCCTGCCTACCCTCAAGGTGGCCCTGCTCGGCTGCGGCGTCGTGGGGTCCGAGGTGGCCCGGCTGCTCACCGAGCAAGGTGATGACCTCGCCCTGCGCGTCGGCGCCCGGCTGGAACTGGCCGGGATCGCGGTGCGCCGGGTCGGGCACCGGCGGGCCGCCGGGATCGACCTCTCGCTGCTCACCGCGGACGCGCACGCGCTGGCTACCCGGCCCGACGTCGACATCGTGGTCGAGGTGATCGGCGGCATCGAGCCGGCCAGGTCGCTGATGCTGGCCGCGCTGAAGGGCGGCAAGCCGGTGGTCACCGCGAACAAGGCCCTGCTGGCCGAGAACGGCGCGGAGATCTACGGCGCGGCCCGCGAGTACGGGGCCGACCTGTACTACGAGGCCTCGGTGGCCGGCGCCATCCCGCTGCTGCGCCCGCTGCGCGAGTCGCTGGCCGGGGACACCGTGCACCGGGTGCTCGGCATCGTCAACGGCACCACTAACTTCATCCTGGACCGGATGGACTCCTCCGGCGCGGGCTTCGCCGAATCGCTGGAGGAGGCGCAGGCGCTCGGCTACGCCGAGGCCGACCCGACCGCCGACGTGGAGGGGTTCGACGCGGCCGCGAAGGCGGCCATCCTGGCCAGCCTGGCCTTCCACACCCCGGTGACCGCGGCGGACGTGCACCGCGAGGGCATCACCGAGGTCACCGCGACCGACATCCTGTCCGCCCGGGGCCTCGGCCGGGTGGTGAAGCTGCTGGCCATCTGCGAGCGGTGCGACGGCGGCGTCTCGGTCCGGGTGCATCCCGCGATGATCCCGCGCTCGCATCCGCTGGCCTCGGTCAGCGAGGCCTACAACGCGGTGTTCGTGGAGGCCGAATCGGCCTGGCTGATGTTCTACGGCGCGGGCGCGGGCGGCACCCCGACCGCGAGCGCGGTCCTCGGCGACATCGTCGCGGTGGCCAGGAACCGGCTGGCCGGCACGCGCGGCCCGGACGCGTCCACCTACGCCGGGCTGCCGGTCATGCCGATGGGGGAGACCCTCACCCGCTACCACGTCTCGCTCGACGTGGACGACAAGCCCGGCGTGCTCGCCCCGGTGGCCGAGGCGTATGCCAGGCACGACGTCTCCATCGAGGCGGTCCGCCAGGCCAGCCGGGGTGCCGAGGCCCAGCTGGTGATCGTGACCCACACCGCGCGGGACGCGGCGCTGGCCGCGACCATCCGCGAGCTCGAGGCGCTGCCCGTCGTCCGCGCGGTCGTCAGCGTGATGCGAGTGGAAGGGGAGGAAGAATGACGCCAGCTACACGCCCCCAGGCCAGCACCGCCCCCGCGGACGAGCGCCGCGCCCCTCCTGGCCGCCACCAGCCCTGGCATGGCGTGATCGCCGCGTACCGGGACCGGCTGCCGGTTACCGGAGACACTCCGGTGATTACCTTGCACGAGGGCGGCACGCCGCTGCTGCCCGCCCCCGTCCTGTCCGCCCGCACCGGCTGCGAGGTGTACCTCAAGGTCGAGGGGGCCAACCCGACCGGCTCGTTCAAGGACCGCGGCATGACGGTGGCCATCAGCATGGCCGCCGGGGCCGGCGCCCAGGCGGTGATCTGCGCGTCGACAGGCAACACCAGCGCGAGCGCCGCCGCCTACGCGGCCCGGGCCGGCCTGACCTGCGCGGTGCTCGTGCCGCGCGGCAAGATCGCCATCGGCAAGCTGGCCCAGGCGCTGGTGCACGGAGCGAAGCTGCTGCAGGTCGACGGCTCGTTCGACGACTGCCTGGAGCTGGCCAGGAAGCTGGCCGCCGAGTACCCGGTGGCCCTGGTCAACTCGGTCAACCCGGACCGGCTGCAGGGCCAGAAGACCGCCGCGTTCGAGATCGTGGACGAGCTCGGCGACGCGCCCGACGTGCACTGCCTGCCGGTCGGCAACGCGGGCAACATCACCGCCTACTGGATGGGCTACACCGAGTACCAGCAGGCGGGCCTGGCGTCCCGGTCGCCGCGGATGTTCGGCTTCCAGGCCAGCGGCGCGGCGCCCATCGTGACCGGCAAGCCGGTGCTGCAGCCGCAGACGATCGCCACCGCGATCAGGATCGGCAACCCGGCGTCCTGGCTGCTGGCCGAGGCGGCCAGGGACGAGTCCGGCGGCATCATCGAGTCGGTCACCGACCGGGAGATCCTCGCCGCCTACCGGCTGCTGGCCACCCGGGAGGCGGTCTTCGGTGAGCTCGCCTCCGCGGCGAGCGTGGCCGGCCTGCTCCGGGTCAGCGCGAGCGGGCAGATCCCGGCCGGCTCCCGGGTGGTCTGCTCGATCACCGGCAACGGCCTGAAGGACCCGGACTGGGCGCTGTCCGGCGCGCCCGCTCCCGCCGTCATCGCCGCCGACGCCGGCGCCGCCGCCACCGCCCTGGGCCTGGCCTAGCCGCCCCCGCCAGTCCGCCCCGCCAGTCCGATCAGTGAGGAGTCACATGGCCTGGACGAGCGATGTGGTGCGGGTGCGCGTGCCTGCGACCAGCGCCAACCTCGGCCCGGGCTTCGACGCGCTCGGGCTCGCGCTGAGCCTGTACGACGACGTGGACGCGCGGGTCTGCGCGTCCGGGCTGTCCATCGAGATCGAAGGCGAGGGCGCGGACCTGGCCGGAGCCGGCGAGGACCACCTGGTCGTGCGGGCGATGCGGGCGGCGTTCGCGATCACCGGGCGCCAGCCGCCGGGCCTCGCGCTGCGCTGCGTGAACCGGATCCCGCACGGCCGCGGCCTCGGCTCTTCGGCCGCCGCGATAGTGGCCGGCATCCTGGCCGCGCGGGCGCTGGCGGAATCCGGCGCGGTCGCCCTGCCGGACGATGCCCTGCTCGGGCTCGCCACCGAGCTCGAGGGGCACCCGGACAACGTGGCCGCCTGCCTCGGCGGCGGCCTGACCATCGCCTGGACCGCGGAGGGCCAGCCGCGGATGGTCCGGCTCGAGCCGCTGGCCTGGATCAGGCCGGTGATCTGCGTCGGGCCGGCGCCGGTGCGCACCGAGGTGGCCAGGCGGCTGCTGCCCGACCTGGTGCCGCACCGGGAGGCCGCGGCCAACGCCGGGCGCAGCGCCCTGCTGGTCGCGGCGCTGACGCAGCCGCTGTCCGGGGCGCCGTCCGGGGCGCTGTCCGGGGCGCTGTCCGAGGCGCTGTCCGCCTCGCTGGAGGACGCGCTGCTCGCCGCGACCCGGGACTGGCTGCATCAGGATTACCGGGCGACGGCGATGCCGGCCACGGCGGCGCTGGTCGGCCGGCTGCGGGCGGCAGGCATCCCCGCGGTCGTGTCCGGCGCGGGACCGTCCGTGCTGGCCCTGCTGGGCGGTCCGGACAAGCCTGATTATCGTCACCACCTGGACAGCCTGGGTTCAATCGTGAGAGAAACGGGTATTGCATGGCACATAAGCTCGCTAGACGTCGAGCGGCAAGGTGCGCGTGTCCTGCGCCCGGAGCCCCCGCCGGGCTGCTGACGCGGGAAACGAGCGGCACCTCCAGGCCAGTACATCAATCCTGGAGCTGTGCTCGCCGGGTGCCCGAGGCTGCTAGCGGGCCTCTTGGGATCGTTGCCTCTTCTTCCGTGCGACACGGACGGCTGCGAAGGAATGCCGTGAGTCCTCATGGTGTTAGGCTTAGTGGCGCACCGGGTGCCCCGTTCTGTATTGGGTACTCGTCGGCAAACCGGGCGCTCGCCGGCAAACTCCTCTGGGACGGTATTGTTGCCGTACCCAAGGTCTTTGCCGCAGGATGTCCCGTTCTCTTCTCAGCTGAGGAGCACTCAGCCGATGAGCACGGCCAGCCTGGCGCGAGCGCGCGATCCGGGGACGTGGGCGAGCGGTATAGCCGTCCGGGTGCTCCCCGACCCATCTCCCTGGCTTGCGGATACATAGCGACGCACGGAGGAACGCAAGGCGTTGCGGGAATCGTGGACATTCGGCGGCTATCAGAGCAGCGCGAATCAACTCTGGCCCCAAGGGGGGCCGCTGTACCGGGTCGACGGGCCTAGCGGGTTCACCCAGGCGGCCGAGAATCATGGAAGGACCATTAGTGAGCGACACAACCGAACTCCTCAGCGGCGCGCCAGGCGTGTCTGAGGACGCCCCCGTCGGTATCTCGGCGCCGCCCGCGGCCGCTGGCGGATCAGCGCCTGGGGACCCGGTGGCTGACGGAGCGACGGCCTCGACGTCCAAGTCGCGCAGTCGCGGTGGCACTGGCCTTTCCTCGCTGCTCATGCCCGAACTGCAGCGGATCGCGCAAACGATGGGCATCCCCGGGGCCGGCCGGATGCGCAAGGGGCAGCTCGTCGAGGCGATCCAGGCCCGGCAGGGAGGTGCGCCCAAACAGGAGACCGGTACCGCTAACCAAGGTTCGGACCAGCGTGTCGCGTCCGCGGGAGCTGACTCGACCCGCCTGCGAAAGCAGGACGCGATGGAACCAGACACACGCACGCAGCCTGGCATCGGCGACGGTGCCGCGGCGGGCATCGGCGCCAGCGCGGGCGGCGGGATCGGCGCCGACGGAGCCGGGCAGCAGCTCAGCTTCGACCAGGCGGCCGTGACCGACCGGCCGAACGGCCGGGCCAGGCGAGCCCCCGCTCAGCAGGCCCCGGCCCAGCAGGCCCCGGCCCAGCAGCCCGCGACGCAGCAGGCCCCGGCCCAGGAGCCGGGCGGCGTGCCGCAGGGCCCCCGGGAGGACGCCCAGCCGGGTCTACGGGACGAGGCCGCCGCGGGCGATGCGCAGCGCGGCGACCGGCGGCGCCGGAACGGACGCCGTGAGGACCAGCCCTCGCGAGGCCGGGATCAGGTCCGTGACCAGGGCAGCCGCGACCAGGGCGGCCGTGAGCAGGGCAGCCGCGACCAGGGCGGCCGTGAGCAGGGCGGCCGTGACCAGGGCAGCCGTGACCAAGGCGGCCGCGACCACGGCGGCCGTGACGGCGGCGGCCAGGAGCGGGGCGGCCGGGACCGGGAGCCCATGGCGGCGAGCCGCGGGCCTTCGGACAACCGCGGGCCTTCTGACCAGTACGACGACAGCGGACGGGGCCGCAGCCGCGACCGGTTCCGCAACCGGAACCGCAGGCGCGACCGCCAGGCCGAGCCGGAGACCATGATCAGCGAAGATGACGTGCTGATCCCGATCGCCGGCATCCTCGACGTGCTCGACTCGCAGGGGTACGCCTTCGTCCGCACCACCGGCTACCTGCCCGGGCCGAACGACGTGTACGTCTCGCTCTCCCAGGTGCGCAAGCACGGCCTGCGGAAGGGCGATGTCATCGAGGGTGCCGTCCGGCAGCCGCGCGACGGCGAGCGCCGGGAGAAGTTCAACGCCCTGGTCCGGCTGGACAAGGTCAACGGCCTTGACCCCGAGAAGTCCCTGGGCCGGGCGGAGTTCTCCAAGCTGGTGCCGCTGTACCCGCAGGAAAGGCTCAGGCTGGAGACCGACCCCGGCAACATGACCACCCGGATCATCGACCTGATCTGCCCCATCGGCAAGGGCCAGCGCGGCCTGATCGTGTCGCCGCCGAAGGCGGGCAAGACGATGATCCTGCAGTCGATCGCCAACGCCATCACCAAGAACAACCCGGAGTGCCACCTCATGGTCGTCCTCGTCGACGAGCGGCCGGAAGAGGTCACCGACATGCAGCGCACGGTGAAGGGCGAGGTCATCCACTCCACCTTCGACCACCCCGCCGACGACCACACCACCGTGGCCGAGCTGGCCATCGAGCGGGCCAAGCGGCTCGTCGAGATGGGCCACGACGTGGTCATCCTGCTCGACAACATCACCCGGCTGGGCCGCGCCTACAACAACTCGGCGCCCGCCAGCGGCCGCATCCTGTCCGGCGGTGTGGACTCCACCGCGCTGTACCCGCCCAAGCGGTTCTTCGGCGCGGCCCGCAACATCGAGCACGGCGGCTCGCTGACGATCCTGGCGGCGGCCCTGGTCGAGACCGGCTCCCGGATGGACGAGGTCATCTTCGAGGAGTTCAAGGGCACCGGCAACATGGAGCTGCGGCTGCGCCGCGAGCTCGCGGAGAAGCGGCTCTTCCCGGCGGTCGACGTGGACGCGTCGAGCACCCGTAAGGAAGAGATCCTGCTCTCGCCGGACGAGCTCAAGATCATCTGGCAGCTGCGCCGGGTGCTGCACGCGCTCGAGCCGCAGCAGGCGCTCGAGCTGCTCATGGAGCAGATGCGCAAGACCAAGAGCAACGCCGAGTTCCTGCTCCAGGTGCAGAAGACCACGCTCGGTTCCTGAGGTTCCCGGAGTCATCAGAACGACCCGCTGGCCGGCCACGGCCAGCGGGAATGCCAGGCCGCGGAAATCTGGTTGCATGGTCTGGCACACTAGAAGCCGCAATCACGCGGTACCGGTTCACGCCTGCGGGCGACCCGGCGACCGCTCGAGGCAGGAGTTGTCACATGAAGGCTGACATTCACCCCCAGTACAACGTCACCACGGTGACCTGTGGCTGCGGGAACACGTTCACCACGCGGAGCACCGCGCCCAGCGGCACGATCCACGTCGAGGTCTGCTCGAACTGCCACCCGTTCTACACCGGCAAGCAGAAGATCCTCGACACCGGCGGCCGCGTCGCGAGGTTCGAGAAGAGGTTCGGCAAGAACCCCTCGGGCAAGCCCGCGGACAAGAAGTAACCAAGCAGACCTGACCGAGGGCAGCCTGCCCCGGTCAGGTCTTTGCGTTTTCACGCAGGTACGAGAGGAAGCCCGGTGTTCGACCGGCTAGGCGACCTGGTTAGCGAGCATGCGGAGCTAGAAAGCGCGCTCGCTGATCCAGGCGTGCACTCCGACCAGGAGAAAGCGCGCACGCTTGGCCGCCGCTACGCCGAGCTGACCCCGATCGTGCACGCCTACCGGGAGTGGCAGCAGACCTCGGCGGACGAGGAGACGGCGCGCGAGCTCGGCCGGGAAGACTCCTCGTTCGCGGCCGAGGCCGAGCAGCTGGCCGCGCACCGCGAGGAGCTCGAGGCCCAGCTGCAGAAGCTGCTCGTGCCGCGGGACCCCAACGACGGCCGCGACATCATCCTCGAGGTCAAGGCGGGCGAGGGCGGCGAGGAATCGGCGCTGTTCGCCAGCGACCTGCTGCGGATGTACCTGCGCTACGCCGAGCGGCGCGGCTGGAAGACCGAGATCCTCGACTCGACCGGCACCGGCCTGGGCGGGGTCAAGGACGCCACGGTCGCGGTGAAGGGCAAGGGCGCCGACGGCGCCTGGTCCCGGCTGAAGTACGAGGGCGGCGTGCACCGGGTGCAGCGGGTGCCGGTGACCGAGTCCCAGGGCCGCATCCACACCTCCGCGGCCGGCGTGCTGGTGGCGCCCGAGGCCGACCAGGTCGAGGTCCAGATCAACGACAACGACCTGAAGGTCGACGTGTTCCGGTCCTCGGGCCCGGGCGGGCAGAGCGTGAACACGACCGACTCGGCCGTGCGGATCACCCACCTGCCGACCGGGATCGTCGTGTCCTGCCAGAACGAGAAGAGCCAGCTGCAGAACAAGGAGCAGGCGATGCGCGTGCTGCGCGCGCGGCTGCTCGCGGCAGGCCGAAGCCGAAGCCGACGCCAAGGCGAGCGCGGAGCGGCGCAGCCAGGTGCGCACGGTGGACCGGTCGGAGCGCGTCCGCACCTACAACTTCCCGGAGAACCGCATCTCCGATCACCGGGTGGGCTACAAGGCCTACAACCTCGACCACGTCATCGACGGGGACCTCGACGCGGTGATCGACGCGCTGGCGGCCGCCGACCTGGAGGCGAAGCTGGTTGGTTCTGGCGATGACGAGCCTGCTGCTTGATGAGGTCGCGCTGGCCGCGCTGCGGCTGGCCGAGGCCGGGGTGGAATCGCCGCGCGCGGACGCCGAGCTGATCGCGGCCAGCGTGCACAACGTCAGGCGCGGCGAGCTGCACATGGTGCGCGACTGCGAGTTCGACGCGCGGTTCTGGGCCGAGATCGCCCGCCGCGCCGCCCGCGAGCCGCTCCAGCACATCACCGGCCGCGCCCACTTCCGTTACCTCGAGCTCGAGGTGGGGCCCGGGGTGTTCGTACCGCGCCCGGAGACCGAGGTGATGACCGGCTGGGCCATCGCCAGGCTGAGCGAGATGGACGTCGCCGAGCCGGTGGTGACCGACCTGGGCACGGGCTCCGGCGCGATCGCGCTGGCCATCGGCCAGGAGGTGCCCAGGGCCAGGGTGCACGCGGTCGAGGCCGACCCGCTCGCCCGGGCCTGGGCCGAGCGCAACGTGAGCAAGTACGTGGAGAGCGCGCCCGTACACGGCCGGGCGGGTCATGCTGCACGCGGGCGACTTCGCCGACGTGCTCGGCGAACTCGACGGTACGGTTGACCTCGTGATCAGCAACCCGCCGTACATCCCGGTGGGCGCGTACGTCGAGCCCGAGGTCAGCGAGTACGACCCGCCAGCAGCCCTATGGAGCGGAACGGATGGGCTCGAGGCCATCCGTTCGGTGCAGCGCACGGCCCGGCGGCTGCTCCGCCCCGGCGGCCTCATCGCCGTCGAGCACGGCGCGCAGCAGGGAGCGGCGGTGTACTGGGTGTTCCCCGAGGAGTCCGGCTGGCGGGACACCCGCAACAACAAGGACCTGGCCGGGCGTGACCGCTTCGTCACCGCCGCCTGGTCGGGCGAGGGTGCCTGAGACATGCTAGGGATGACTACCAGATGACCATGCGCTATGACTGCCGGGATCCGCAGCTGCGGACCGCGGGGATCGACGCCGCGGTGACGGCGGCTCGCGGCGGCGAACTGATCGTGCTGCCGACCGACACGGTGTACGGCATCGGCGCGGACGCGTTCATCCCGGCGGCGGTCACCACCATGCTGGCGGCCAAGGGCCGGGGCCGGAACATGCCGCCGCCGGTGCTGGTCGGCACCGCGCGCGCCGCGGCGGCGCTGGTGGAAGACCTCGGCGCGTTCGGGCAGGACCTGATCGACGAGTTCTGGCCCGGCGCGCTCACCCTGGTGTTCCGGGCCAGCCCGACGCTGCTCTGGGACCTGGGCGACACCAAGGGCACGGTCGCCCTGCGGATGCCGCTGCATGCGGTCGCCCTGGACGTGCTCAAGCAGACCGGGCCGCTCGCGGTGTCCAGCGCCAACCGGCACGGCCAGCCGCCGGCCATCAGCGCCGACGAGGCGGAGCAGCAGCTCGGCGAGGCGGTTTCGGTGTACCTGGACGGCGGGCCGTGCACCGACAATATCCCGTCGACCATCCTCGACCTGACCGGGACGATCCCGAAGGTGCTCCGGGCCGGCGCGATTTCCGTGGACCGGCTGCGCACGGTGTCCTCGGTCATCGCCGAGAACGAGCACTACGCGGATCCGGCCGCCGACTTCAAGCCCGCGGCGCCGCATCCGCTCCAGGGCTCGGGAGATTCGCTGGACCCGGCCACCGGTGAGCCGCCCTCCGGGGCGTAGCTGGTGCCATAAAGTGGCACTGATGAAAGATAAAGGGTCCGATCAGATCCAGGCCCGCTGAGGCGGCATGCGCGAGTACGCCCTAGTCTTGCTCGTCACCGCGGCGGTGACCTACCTGCTCACCCCGTTGGTGCGGCGGGTGGCGATCGCCACCCGCGCCATTCACGAGCCGCGAGCCAGGGACACCCATACCGAGCCGACCCCGCTGCTTGGCGGCCTGGCCATGTACGGCGGGCTCGTCGCCGGGCTGCTGATCGCCACCCGGCTCTCCTTCCTGCAGGATCCCTTCCAGACGGCCGGGTCGAGGAGCGAGGCCGGGCTGCTGCTGGCCGGCGGCCTCGTGGTCATCGTCGGGTTCGCCGACGACCGGTGGGGGCTCAGCGCGATCAGCAAGCTGGCCGGGCAGGTGGCCGCGGCCGGCATCCTGGTCTGGAGCGGCCAGGCGCTGCCCTGGCTGCCGCTGCCGAACGGCGGGGTGTTCTCGCTCGAACCGGACCTGAGCGTGACGCTGACCATCCTGCTCGTCGTGGTCACCATCAACGCGATCAACTTCATCGACGGCCTTGACGGCCTCGCGGCCGGCATCGTGGCGGTCGCCGCGCTCTCGTTCCTGGTGTACTCGTACACGCTGATCCGGACCATCCACAGCACGTCGCAATCACTGCCCGCGGTGGCGTCCGCGCTGCTGGCCGGCATGTGCCTCGGGTTCCTGCCGCACAACTTCTACCCGGCGCGGATCTTCATGGGCGACATCGGCGCGATGCTGCTCGGCCTGCTGCTCGCCTACGGCCCGATATCCAGCACCGATTCGCTCGACCCGGCCCTGCTGACCAACTACGCGCAGAACCACACCCTGGACCGGTTCCCCACCTTCCTGCCGCTGCTCGTGCCGGCCGCGATCTTCATCATCCCGTACGCGGACCTGATGTTCGCGGTCATCCGGCGGACCCGGGCCGGCATGCCGATCATGGCCGCCGACCGGCAGCACCTGCACCACCGGCTGCTCAACATCGGCCATTCCTACCGGCAGAGCGTCCTGCTCATGTACCTGTGGGCGGCGCTGTTCTCGGTCGCCGTGGTCTCGCTCTCGATCGTCCGCAGCCCCTCGGTGGTGTTCTTCGCCGCCACGGTGGTCGCGGTGCTCGCCCTGCTGCCCGCCACCATGCCCCGGCTGCGCCCGTGGCGCGCCTTGGCCAGGAGCAAGCCCGCGCCGCCCGCCGCCGTGGCCGCCGCCGTCAAGGTGCCCCCCGCCGCCCCGCGGCCCGCGGTGCCAGCGCCTGACGTGCCGCGATATCCCGTGGCCAGCTCGCCGTCGGCCCCCGCGCGATCTGGCGCCGCCGTCAACGGCGCGACCCCGCCCGGCCACGGCACGCAGCCCGGGTACGCCCGCGACGCGGGCCCGTTCCGCGACGCGAGCCCGTTCCCCGGTGATCCGTATCCGGCGGCCGCGCCCCGGCTGCGCGCCGATCCGCTGCCCGCCGATCCGCTGCCCGCCGATCCGCTGCCCCGGGCGGGCCGTCTCCCCGGCGCTGACCCCTTCCCCGGCCAGAGCCCGTTCCCGAGCCAGAGCCCGTTCCCGAGCCAGAGCCCGTTCCCGAGCCAGGACTGGCCCCGTTCCCGAGCCAGGATCCGTTCCCGAGCCAGGATCCGTTCCCGAGCCAGGGCCGCCTTCCTCGTCATGGCTGGCGTCCCGCCGCGGACCCGTCCCCGGGCCAGAACCCCTTCCCGGGCGAGGACCCGTTCCCGGGTGAGGATCCGTTCCCGGGCGAGGACCCGTTCCCGCAGGCTCAGGACCCGTTCCCGCAGGCTCAGCACCCGGACACGCGGCCCAGGTAGTTACCTCCAGCAGGACTCGCTTTTACCTGCTCTTTACCTTATCTTGGCGGTTCCGGCCTCGGACCCTGTCGCCCGCAGCCGCGCCGCGTCACCGCGTCCACGCAGGGGAAATGTCCGGTTATGTAGGGGTTCTGCGAGCCGGTCCTATGGGCCGCCGTGACCGCGGGACGCGGATCCGGGCCGGGAAGGCGGGTCCTGAGAGGCCTGACGCCCGGAGTTGGTCATAGATTGTGTGCGATCAGGTAAAAACAGAGTCAAGGACTTTGTGATATGTTTCACGAGCAGCCCCTCTACGGCTAATGAGAGGCCCGTGATACCTTTCGTAAACCTGACCGGATACCCGCACCGCAGCAGCGGCGCGGCAACCGGCTCCTGCAACGCACGCGGGACATTGTGTCGCGTCAGCAGTGTTGCTGTCGAACCCTCAGGAGCCTTGTAATGCTGGCGAAGTACGCCACCATCGTGCGGCGCGCGGGAGCGCTGACCGCCGTCGCGGCCGCGATCATGGTCGCCGTGAGTGCCGCCCTGGTCGGCGTCAAGGGGCTGATCGGCGCGCTGATCGGGGTGGCCATCGTCACCGTGTTCTTCGGCATCAGCGTGGTCGTGGTGGGCTGGGCCGCGCGGATCAGTCCGCCCGCCATGATGCTAGCCGCGATGATTACCTACCTGTTCAAGATCGTGGCCCTCGCGATCGTAGTCTCCGCGCTGAACGGCACGACCGCGTTCAGCACCAGGGCCCTCGGCTTCACCGCGATCGGCTGCATCCTCGTCTGGAGCGCCACGCAGGTCATCACGACGATCAAGCTCAAGATGCTTTACGTCGAGCCGGACTCAGAAACGGTAGGGCGAGGTAGGTGAGATGAGCAGCATCGGCAACGGGGCCGTCACCCGTAAGGAGGCCGCAGCGCGGGGCCGGGCCCAGGGCATGGACGTCGGCTGGACGGTGTTCGGCTACCTGATCGCCGGGATGCTCGCGTACGGCGGCATCGGCTGGCTGATCGGGCGGGCCGTCCACGTCGCGCTGCTGTTCCCGATCGGCATGCTGGTCGGGCTGGCGATCTCGATCGGCTTCATCATTTACCGCTACGGCAGGCAAGGAGCGGCGGAGCAGCCTCCCCGGAAGGAGATGACCGGTGACCGGTGACGTTGGGGTGCTCGCCAGTGGGGGATGCCACATCTTCAGCGGGTGCGGCTATCCCGCGCCCAGCCTGGATAGCTTCGCCTTCCGGCCGCTGTTCACTATCGGCTCGTTTAATTTCACCAAGCCGATGCTCATCGCGGTGCTCTGCGGACTGGGGGTGATCGCCTTCTTCTGGGCGGCCTTCCACAAGCCCCAGCTGGTCCCGCGCGGCGTGCAGAACATTGGCGAGATCGGCATCCTGGCCGTGCGCGACCAGATCCTGCGCCCTTCGCTCGGGAAGCGAGGCGACACCTACCTGCCGTTCCTGGTGTCGCTGTTCTTCTACATCTGGCTGATGAACCTGATGGAGCTCATCCCAGTCCTCCAGTTCCCGGCCATGTCCCGGATCGGCTTCGTCTGGCCGCTGGTGTTCATCGTCTACTTTCTCTACCTGTACCTGGGGTTCAAGCACCAGGGTTTCCCCGGCTACATCAAGAACATGATCCCCTGGGATGTGCCCAAGCCCATCCTGATCATCCTGATCCCGATCGAGCTGCTCCGGTTCTTCATCGTCCAGCCGTTCACCCTCGGCGTGCGGTTGTTCGCCAACATGTTCGCCGGGCACCTGCTCCTGCTGATCTTCATACTCGCGAGCTGGTACCTGGCGAGCGCGTCCATCGGGCTGCTCTTCGCCGCGGGCTCGTTCGCCATGACGTTCTTCGTCTTCGGGCTCGAGCTGCTGATCGACCTGCTCCAAGCGTTCATCTTCACCACGCTGACCGCCGTCTATATCGCCAGCTCGCTGGAGGCGGCACATTGACCCGCCGTACCTACGACCCATCCGGCGGGACGAGCCGCCGGTACGACATGTAAAGGACTGAATCTATGTCTGTTGCCGCTTCTCTCGTAACCGCCGCCGCTGTTACGCCCAAGAGCGTCATAAGCATCAACGCCGGCGCGATCGGCTATGGTCTCGCGGCCATCGGCCCCGGCATCGGCATCGGCCTGATCTTCGGCCACGCGATCGAGGCGATGGCGCGCCAGCCCGAGGCCACCGGCCGCATCTCGCTATATATGTGGATCGGTTTCTCGCTGACCGAGGCGCTCGCTCTGATCGGCCTCGTGGCCCCCTTCATCTTCAAGTACTGATTTCCGCTGGAGGTGGCCGCACCATGTTTCCCCTAGCCGATTCGACAACGGGGCAGAACCCGCTCATCCCGGCCTGGCCCGAGTTCATCATCGGAACGATCGTGTTCCTGGTCGTGTTCGGTCTGCTCGCCAGGATGCTGATGCCGAGGATCCAGCAGACGCTGTCCGAGCGCACCGAGCTGATCGAGGGCGGCCTGGCCCGCTCCGAGGAGGCGCAGTCCGAGGCCAAGCTGCTGCTCGACCAGTACCGTCAGCAGCTCGCCGAGGCCAGGCACGAGGCCTCCAGGCTCCGCGAGGAAGCCAGGGAGCAGGGCGCGCAGATCATCGCCGAGATGCGTGAGCAGGCCCAGGCGGAAGCCCGCCGGGTGACCGAGTCCGCCCAGGCCCAGATCGAGGCCGAGCGGCAGCAGGCGCTGACCTCGCTGCGGGCCGAAGTCGGGACGCTGGCGACCGAGCTGGCCAGCCGGATCGTGGGTGAGTCGCTCACCGACGAGGCCCGGCAGAGCCGCATGGTCGACCGGTTCCTGGCCGATCTCGAGGTGTCCAGCCAGTGAGGCAGGCCAGCGGGACCGGGGCAGTCACACGGGCCGTTAGGAACAAGTCGGCGAATTACGACCGGGGAGGCGATGAGCGTGCGCGGGGCGAGTAGGGCGTCGTACGCCGAACTCACCGAGCGCCTGGCGGCCGAGGACGTCACCAGCGCCGCCGTGGCCACCCGGCTCGGTGACGAGCTGTTCGCCGTCGTCGGCCTGCTCGGCACCGAGCACGCGCTGCGGCGCGCCCTGGCCGACGCGGGCAAGCCCCCGGCGGAGAAGGGCGCGATCGCCGGCGCGCTGCTGCACGGCAAGGTGACCCGGCGCGCCGAGGCGCTGGTCGTGGCGGCCGCCGAATCACGGTGGGCGACGTCGGGCGACCTGGTGGACGCGATCGAGCAGCTTGCGATAGAGGCGCTGGTCATGGCCGCGCAGGCGGAGAACGGCCTGGACGACCTGGAGGACGGGCTGTTCAGGTTCAGCCGCGTGGTGGGTAGCCAGCCGGACCTGCGGGCCGCGCTGGCCGGTACCTGGCTGCCCGCGGAAGGCAAGCAGGAACTGGTCCGCGCGCTGATCGAGGGCAAGGTGTCCGCGGTGACGTTGCGCCTGATCAACCAGATGGTGGCCTATCCCCGCGGCCGGTCGCTGACCGCGGGCCTGGACCTGTGCGCCGGCATCGCGGCGCAGCGCCGGGAGCAGCTGATCGCCGTGGTGCGCTCGGCGACCGACCTGTCCGCGGCTCAGCGCAGGCGCCTCGCCGACGCGCTGGCCGCCTCCTACGGGCACCAAGTTCACCTGAACGTCGTGATTGACCCCTCGGTCGTGGGTGGTATTTCCGTCCAGATCGGGGATGAGCTTATTGACGGGACCGTGGCCAGCCGGCTGGCTGCCGTCCGGCGCAGGCTGGCGAGCTGATGGACATGCCCAGTAATACGCCGCGGAAGAACCCAAGCCGGGAAGACCACGCAAGGAAAGATGCTGAGGACCATGGCTGAGCTGACGATCCGGCCGGAAGAGATCCGGGACGCGCTGGCGCGTTTTGTCCAGGAATATGAGCCCGAGGGCGCCTCGCGGGAAGAGATCGGCACCGTCACCGAGTGCGGTGACGGCATCGCCCGGGTTGAGGGACTCCCCTCGGCCATGGCCAATGAGCTGCTCGAGTTCGAGAACGGCGTCCGGGGCCTGGCGCTCAACCTGGACGTGCGCGAGATCGGCGTCGTGATCCTCGGAGAATTCAACGAGATCGAGGAGGGCCAGCAGGTCCGCCGCACCGGCGAGATCCTGTCCGTGCCCGTCGGCGACAGCTTCCTGGGCCGCGTCGTCGGGCCGCTGGGCGAGCCGCTGGACGGCAAGGGCCCCATCGAGGACACCGAACTGCGCCCGCTGGAGACGCAGGCGCCCTCGGTGGTGGAGCGGCAGCCGGTGAAGGAGCCGCTGCAGACCGGGATCAAGGCCATCGACGCGATGACCGCGATCGGCCGGGGTCAGCGGCAGCTGATCATCGGCGACCGGCAGACCGGCAAGACCGCCATCGCCATCGACGCGATCATCAACCAGAAGGCGAACTGGGACTCGGGCAACCCGGTCCGGCAGGTGCGCTGCGTCTACGTCGCGGTGGGCCAGAAGGGCTCGACCATCGCCTCGGTGCGCCAGTCGCTCGAGGAAGCGGGCGCACTGGAGTACACCACGATCGTCGCCGCCCCGGCCTCGGACCCGGCGGGCTACAAGTACATCGCGCCCTACACCGGTTCGGCCATCGCGCAGCACTGGATGTACCAGGGCAAGCACGCGCTGATCATCTTCGACGACCTGTCCAAGCAGGCCGAAGCGTACCGCGCGATCTCGCTGCTGCTGCGCCGGCCACCGGGCCGTGAGGCCTATCCCGGCGACGTCTTCTACCTGCACTCCCGGTTGCTCGAGCGGTGCGCCAAGCTCTCCGACGAGCTCGGCGGCGGATCGCTGACCGGGCTGCCGATCATCGAGACCAAGGCGAACGACATTTCCGCCTACATCCCGACGAACGTCATCTCCATCACCGACGGGCAGATCTTCCTCGAGACCGACCTGTTCAACTCGGGCGTGCGGCCCGCCATCAACGTCGGGCGTTCGGTCTCCCGGGTCGGCGGCAACGCGCAGATCAAGGCGATGAAGTCGGTCGCGGGCAACCTGCGGCTCTCCCTCTCGCAGTACCGCGACCTGGAGGCGTTCGCCGCGTTCGCGTCCGACCTGGACGCGGCCTCCCGGGCCCAGCTCGACCGGGGCGCGCGGCTGGTCGAGCTGCTCAAGCAGCCGCAGTACTCCCCGTTCCCTGTCGAAGAGCAGGTGGTGTCGATCTGGGCCGGCGGCAACGGCTACCTGGACGACGTGCCGGTCGAGGACGTCGGCCGGTTCGAGAGCGAGTTCCTTGACTACCTCAGGCGGCAGCACGCCGGCATCCTGCAGACGATCAGGGAATCGCTCGTCCTGGCCGAGGACACCATCACCGCGCTCAAGGACGCGATCGGGGACTTCCGCAAGGCCTTCGAGACCAGCTCCGGCGAGCTGCTCAGCGCCGAAGACGAGCAGGCCGAGGCGCTCGAGGGCGAGGACCAGGAGAAGATCGCCCGGCGGAACCCCAAGCCCGCAGACGCCGAGAAGCAGAACCCCCAGCCCGCAGACGCCGAGAAGAAGTAGCCGATGGCAGCCCAGCTTCGCTTGGTCAGGCGGCGGATCAGCTCGGTCCAGTCCATCGCCAAGATCACCCGTGCGCAGGAGCTGATCGCGTCGTCGCGGATCGTCCGGGCGCAGCAGCAGATGCGCGCGGCCGAGCCGTACGCACGGGAGCTCACCCGCGCGGTGGAGGCGCTGATCAGCCGCTCGACCACGATCAACCACCCGTTCACCGAGGAGCCGGAGAACCCGTCCCGGGCAGCGGTGCTGATCCTGACCAGCGACCAGGGCTTCGCCGGCGCCTACAACGCGAACGTGCTTCGCGAGTCGGCCCGGCTGCGGCAGGCGCTGCGGGACCGGGGCCTCGAGCCGGTCCTGTACGTGGCCGGCCGCAAGGGCATCGGCTGGCACCGGTTCCGCGAGCTTGACCTGGCCGGATCCTGGAGCGGCTTCTCCGCCGCGCCGAGGTACCGGAACGCGCAGGAGATAGCCACCACGCTGCTCGAGGCGTTCACCGCGGGCCAAGAGGGGGGCAAGAAGGCGGCGTCGACGAGATCCACCTCGTCAGCACCGAGTTCGTCTCCATGCTGACGCAGCGGCCCTCGGCCCGCAGGCTCCTGCCGATGCAGATCGAGGACACCGACCAGGAGAGCCCGTCAGGCCCGCTGCCGCAGTACGAGTTCGAGCCTTCGCCGACCGAGGTGCTCGACGCCCTGATGCCGCAGTACGTAGCGAGCAGGATCTTCTACGCCATGCTGGAGGCGGCGGCCGCCGAGCTGGCCTCCCGGCGGCGTGCCATGAAGGCGGCCACCGACAACGCGGGCGATCTGCTCGAGAAGCTGACCCGTGAGGCGAACAACGCACGGCAGGCCGAGATCACCCAGGAAATCAGCGAGATCGTCGGCGGCGCCAACGCGCTCGCCGGGGCAAGCGCAACGAGTGAGTGAGGAACACATGACCGCGACCGTTGAAAACTCGGCCCAGAGCGGCGAGGCCGCTGCGGGCACCGGCCGTGTCGCGCGGGTCAACGGCCCCGTCGTGGACGTCGAGTTCCCGGCGGACCAGATGCCGGAGATCTACTACGCGCTGCACACCGATGTCACGCTCGGCGAGACCACGCAGATGCTGACGCTGGAAGTCGAGCAGCACATCGGCGACAACATGGTGCGGACGATCTCGATGCAGCCCACCGACGGCATGGTGCGCGGCGCCGAGGTGACCAACACCGGGGCGCCGATCGAGGTGCCCGTCGGTGACGTCACCAAGGGGCACGTGTTCAACGCCCTCGGCGAGACGCTCGACGTGGCCACCTCGTCCCTGGACATCACCGAGCGGTGGCCGATCCACCGCGAGCCCCCGCCGCTGGACCAGCTCGAGCCGCGGACCCAGATGTTCACCACCGGCATCAAGGTCATCGACCTGCTGACCCCGTACGTGCTGGGCGGGAAGATCGGGCTGTTCGGCGGGGCCGGCGTGGGCAAAACCGTGCTGATCCAGGAGATGATCCGCCGGGTGGCCCAGAACTTCGGCGGCGTCTCGGTCTTCGCCGGGGTGGGGGAGCGGACCCGCGAGGGCAACGACCTGTTCCTCGAGATGACCGAGTCCGGGGTCATCGCGGACACCGCGCTGGTGTTCGGCCAGATGGACGAGCCGCCGGGGACTAGGCTCCGGGTCGGGCTGTCCGCGCTGACCATGGCCGAGTACTTCCGCGACGTGCAGAAGCAGGACGTGCTGCTGTTCATCGACAACATCTTCCGGTTCACCCAGGCCGGCTCCGAGGTGTCCACGCTGCTCGGCCGGATGCCCTCGGCAGTCGGCTACCAGCCGACGCTGGCCGACGAGATGGGGCAGCTGCAGGAGCGGATCACCTCGACCCGCGGTCACTCGATCACCTCCATGCAGGCGATCTACGTGCCCGCGGACGACATCACCGACCCCGCGCCGCACACCACGTTCGCGCACCTCGACGCGACAACGGTGCTGTCCAGGGAGATCACCGAGAAGGGGATTTACCCGGCCGTGGACCCGCTAGACTCCACCTCACGCATCCTGGACGCCAGGTACATCGGGCAGGAGCACTACGACGTGGCCCGCGAGGTGCAGCGGATCCTGCAGCGGTACAAGGAACTGCAGGACATCATCGCCATCCTCGGCGTCGACGAACTGGGCGAAGAGGACAAGGTCGTGGTCCAGCGGGCCAGGCGGATCGAGCGGTTCCTGTCCCAGCCGATGTACGTGGCCGAGCAGTTCACCGGGCAGCCTGGGGTGTTCACGCCGATCGAGGAGACGATTTCCTCGTTTAAGGCGATCGCCGAGGGCAAGTACGACAACCTGCCCGAGCAGGCGTTCTACATGGTCGGCGGGATTGAGGACGTGGAGAGGAAAGCCAGGGAGATGGAGCGGTGACCCTGCGGGTAGAGCTGGTCATCCCGGAGCACGAGCTGTGGTCCGGCGAGGCCAGGACGGTGATCGCCAAGACCACCGAGGGTGATATCGGCGTGCTCGCCGGGCACTCGCCGGTATTCGGCATCCTGGCCGAGGGCAGCCTGGTCGAGATCCTCACCGAGAAGTCCTCGGTGAAGGCGGCGGTCAGCGGCGGGTTTCTCTCCGTGACCAACGACCAGGTGTCGATCCTGGCCGCTCAGGCCCAGCTCGGCCAGGACGTGGACGTCTCGGTAACCCGCGATGAGCTGGCCGCCGCGCTCGCCGAAGCCAGCCCGGCCGCCGAGGACAGCCCCGAAGCCAAGTACGCCAAGGCGCTGCTGCGGGCCGCAGGGGACCAGGCTTAACCTTCGGTGGGCGGAGCGCTGGCGCTTGATGCGGCCTGGCTCTTCGCCGCCTTCCTGGTCATCGCGATCGTGGCCGCCGCCAGCATCGCCGCCCGCAGGTTCCTGCTCGAGCGCGGCGGCGGCACGGTCGAGTGCGGTCTGCGCAAGGGGACCGGGTCCTGGCGCCTCGGCGTGGCGTCCTATAAGCGCGAGGAGCTGTACTGGTTCGGCATCTTCGGGCTGTCGATGCGGCCGGATGAGGTGTTCCCGCGGCGCGACCTGACCGTGGTGTCCCGGCGCCTGCCCACCGACGCCGAGGCGGCCAGCCTGGGGCCCGGCATGATCGTGGTGGAATGCAAGCTCGGCGACGACGGCGGCCAGCTCGGCCCTCCGGCCCCCGCCGGCGGCGCTGCGGCTCCCCGCCCGGGTGGTGCTCCGGCTTCCGGCTCGGGCAGTGCTGCTAGCTCGAACGGCACTTCGGACGGCGGAACCGTCGAGCTGGCCCTGGGGGAGTCGGCGCTCACCGGCCTGCTCTCCTGGCTCGAGGCCGCCCCGCCCGGCTCCCACCTAGACGGAGCCGTCTAGCCCTCATGATCATGGCCAGAAATGGCCACATAGGCGCAGTGGCGATTAGCTTGGGTTGACCGGCCCGGGCGGTACCTGACCGGTGTCCCGGCTGGTGCGCCAGGGGCATCGGGATACTGCTGGGGACCTGCGCTGCCGGCCCGCTGCCCGCTGAGACGCGGTGGCGTCATGATCGCGAAGACTTAGGGTCGGAAAACGCCCCTAAAGTCTTCATGATCAAGGAAAACGCCCAGCTGAGCGGGACTGGTCCGGCAGGCGGGCAGGATCGCAGGGAACAAAGGTCAGGGACGGGGTTCCACGTGACGGGCACGCTGTCCGTGATGCTGGCGTGACTGACGTTACCCCGTCGCCCGTATCAAGGCTAAGCGTATGAGGGTCCAAAACGCCCCGAAACTGGCCACGATCAATGAAACCGGACCGCACACGCTTCCCACGCCGCTCAGCCGCGCCCGCGCCGCACCCCCCACGCCCGCGCCGCACCCCCATGCCTGTGCCGCTCAGCCGCGTTCGCCGCCGGGCTTCCACAGCACGTCGTCGTGGCCCGCGTTGGCCTGGCGGGCGAGGATGAACAGCAGGTCGGACAGCCGGTTCAGGTAACGCGCGGGCAGCGGGCTCACCGAGTCGCCGTGCTCGCCGACCGCGGCCCACGCGCTGCGTTCGGCCCGGCGGGTAACGGTCCGCGCCACGTGCAGCAGCGTCGCCCCTGGAGTGCCGCCCGGCAGCAGGAAGCTCCGCAGCGTTGGCAGCTCGGCGTTGTACGCGTCGCATTCGCTCTCCAGCCGGGTGACATAAGCCTCGTCGATCCGCAGCGGCGGATAGGGCGGCGGCGTGTCGGTCACCGGGTTGGCCAGGTCGGCGCCGACGTCGAAGAGCTCGTTCTGCACCCGGGAGAGCAGCTGGGACAGGTCTGCCGCGAGATTACCGAAAGTAATCGCCACGCCGATGGCGCAGTTCGCCTCCTCGACATCCGCGTAGGCGGCGAGGCGCGAGTCGGTCTTGGCCGTGCGGCTGCCGTCGGCGAGCGCGGTGCTGCCGTCGTCGCCGGTGCGGGTATAGATGCGGGACAGCACGACCGGGTTTTCGCTGCGGTTACGCGACATGAACCCACCCTAAGGGAACCGGTGAGCGGACCTCGCTGGCCCATGGCCCGAACGCCCCGATCAAAAAGAGATCATCCGATTGACCAGGGGTGTTCACATTATGCGTACGGTTTGGCATCGTATGACTACGATAAGTGATCAGTAGCGGCCGAAACGCGCAGGGCTTCCCGCCGCTGTCACTATGCGCATCTGACTCGGTCGGCAGTCAGCTCACGGTGAGCATTGCAGACGTTCGGGTCCGGCGGTTCTCGGGGGCCCGCCGGACGCGGACTCCACCCCACCCGGCCACTCACCCGCCAGCCCCTGACCTGCACACGGTGTGTCCCGCTCGCCTGCGGGCGGCCCCGGCGGCGGCCCGGCCGCCGGCGGGCCCTCCTCCCTCTCAGTCCAGGCGGCGCCGCGCCCCTCCGGCTACGAAGGCGTTATTGTTCCCATTATCCCTTTAGGAGACCGCCGTGTATGACTACATCATCGTCGGCGCGGGCAGCGCTGGCTGCGTCCTGGCCGCGCGCCTGTCCGCTGATCCGAGCGTCAGCGTCCTGCTGCTGGAAGCCGGGCCGGCCGACGACGCCGACGAGATCCGCGCCCCCGCCGCGCTGAACAGGCTG
This sequence comes from uncultured Actinomycetes bacterium, assembly GCA_963722275.1. Lineage (GTDB taxonomy): Bacteria > Actinomycetota > Actinomycetes > Streptosporangiales > Streptosporangiaceae > Palsa-504. The sequence goes on from CAVRMX010000018.1 coordinate 133,444, forward strand.
TTCCAGACCGCATACGACTGGAACTACCTGACCGTCCCGCAGCGCAGCGCGGCCAGCCGGACCATCTACTGGCCGCGCGGGAAGGTGCTTGGCGGGTCAAGCAGCATGAACGCGATGATCTACATCCGCGGCCACCGCCACGACTTCCAGACCTGGCGGGACGAGCACGGCTGTACGGGGTGGGGCTACGAGGACCTCATGCCGTACTTCAGGAGGGCCGAGGACAACTCGCGCGGAGCCAGCACGTACCACGGCACGGGCGGGCCGCTGGCGGTCAGCGACCCCCGGTACAAGTCACCGGCGTGCGAGGCGTTCCTCGCGGCGGCGCAGGAGCAGGGCGCGAAGGCCAATGACGACTTCAACGGCCCGCGCCAGGACGGCGTCGGCTGGTACCAGCTCACTCAGCGGAACGGCCAGCGGTGCTCCGCCGCCACCGCCTACCTGCATCCCGCCATGTCCCGGCCGAACCTCACCGTCCACACCGACGCCCTGGTCACGAAGGTGATCATCGAGGGCGGCCAGGCGACCGGCGTGAGCTACCTGCGCAACGGCGAGGCCCAGACCGCCCAGGCCAACGCCGAGGTCATCCTGTCCGGCGGCGCGGTGAACAGCCCTCAGCTGCTGATGCTGTCGGGTATCGGCCCGGCCGAGCACCTGATCGAGATGGGCATCGACGTGGTGGCGGAAAGCCGCGGGGTGGGCGCGAACCTCAGCGACCACCCGGTGCTGCCGGTCATCTGGTCCACGCCGCGGATCCGCGGCCTGTGGGAGAAGGCAGGCAACGCCAACCAGCTGCGCTGGAAGCTGACTCACCGCGGCCCGCTGACCAGCAACACGGCCGAGTCGGGCGGCTTCGCCCACTCCGAGGCCGGGCTGCCCGCGGCGGACCTGCAGCTGCACGTGCTTCCGGCGCCGTACCAGAACCAGGGCCTGGCCGATCCGGCCCAGCGCGCGATGACGGTGCTTGTCGGCCTGGTCGACGTGGCCAGCCGGGGCCGGATCAGGCTGCGCAGCGCAGACCCCAGGCACCGCGCGGCCATCGACCCGGGCTACCTGTCCGACGAGCGGGACGGCCGGGCGCTGGCCGCGGGGCTGAAGATGGCCAGGGAGTTCGTGACGGCCAAGCCGATGGCCGCGATCTGCTCAAGCGAGCTGGCCCCCGGCACGCACGTCCGCTCCGACGCCGAGCTCCTCCAGTACGTCCGCACCAGCGTGGTGACGCTCTACCACCCGGTGGGCACCTGCGCGATGGGCGGCGAGGCGCGGTGGAACAGCGTGGTCGACCCCGAGCTCCGGGTCCGCGGCGTGTCCGGGCTGCGGGTGGTGGACGCGTCGGTGATGCCGTTCGTCCCGCGGGGGAACACCAACGCGCCCACCATCGCGATCGCCGAGCGGGCCGCGGACCTCATCGCCGGCCGGGCGCCGCTGGCCGCGGTCGACCCCGCCGACCCCGTCGACGCCATGGTCATCGCCAGCCAGGCCAGCACCTAGACGGCCGGCGTCTAGACAGCCAGGCCAGCGCCTAGACGCCCAGGCCAGCGATCAGCAGCGAGACGCGGCGGGCGGCGGACCAGCCCGCGATGCCCGTCGGGGCGCACACCGCTCAAGAACCCCGGCGGCGGGGCCGGTAGAGGCGCCCGTGCAGCAACGTAACCAGAGTGACGATCCGCCGCATGTCCCGGTCGCTTCGCCCGAAAGACGTGAGGTTGATCAGCGGCCGCATCCGCTGCCGCGTGATGGCCTTGGGCCGGGTGAACTCGCGCAGCCCGTCCGCGCCGTGAATCCGCCCGAACCCCGACTCGCCCACCCCGCCGAACGGCAGCGCCGGCACGATAGCGAACCCGAGCACCGAATTAACCGAGGTCATCCCGCTGCGCAGCGACCGTGCCGCGCTCATGGCGGCCGAACGGTCCCGGGCGAACACCGCCGACCCCAGCCCGTAGCGCCCCGCGTTGGCGAACGACACCGCCTCGGCCAGGTTCGCCACCGGCGTCACCGTCACCGTGGGGCCGAACGTCTCTTCCGTCACCGCCGCCGAATGCTCGGGGACCTCGGTGAGCACCACCGGCCGCACGTACGGCGCGGCGACCGAGTCCGGGCCTCCGACCACCGGCTTCCCGCCCTGGGCCATCGCGTCGGCCACGTGCTTGGCCACCGTCTCCGGCTGCGAGGGCAGTGTCATCGGCCCGTACGACGCCTCCCGGTCGAACCCCGGCCGCAGGTCCGACACCTTCTGCGAAAGCCGCTCAAGGAACGAATGGTAGACACCGTCGGCCACGTAGACGCGCTCGATCCCGATGCAGGTCTGCCCGGCGTTGGACATCGCGCCCCACGCGGCGGCGTCGGCGGCCGCCTCGAGGTCGGCGTCGGCGCTGATCAGCAGGGCGTCCTTGCCGCCGCATTCGGCCAGCACCGGGGTCAGGGTGTCCGCGGCGGCGGCCATCACCTTGCGCGCGGTGGCCGCGGACCCGGTGAAGGCGACCTTGGCCACGCCGCTGCGGGCCAGCGCCTCCCCGGTCGACCCTGCCCCGGTGACCAGCTGGAACACGGGCTGGACCTCTCCGAAGATGCCCAGCGCGTCGCCGAACGACCGGACCAGCCAGTCCCCGGTCGCCGGGGTCAGCTCGGACGGCTTGAACACGACCGCGTTCCCGGCCGCCAGCGCGTAGGCGATCGAGCCGACCGGGGTGAACACCGGGTAGTTCCACGGCCCGATCACGCCGACCACGCCGAGCGGCTGGTACTCCACCGTGGAGGCCTGGTTGATGGCGGCGAGGCCGCTGCGCACCCGGCGCGAGCGCAGCACCCGGCGGGCATGCCGGGCGGCCCAGTCGATGTGCACGATGGCCAGGATGATTTCCAGCGTGGCGTCGTCGAGCGGCTTGCCGGTCTCCTCGTGCACCAGCTGGGCGAGCCGGCCCATGTACCTGGTCAGGTGCGACTTCCAGGCGAGCAGCCGGATCCGCCGCCCGGGCCAGCCGAGCCCGGCCCACCAGACGGCGGCCTCGCGCGCGGCCGCCACGGCGGCGTCGACCTCGCGGCGTCCCTGCACGGGGAAGGTGGCCAGCACTTCCCCGGTCGCCGGATTGACTGTTTCAAGCATCGTTGACCAGTAAAGCACCGCATGACGGCCCAAAGCTACGCTGGGGTACGTGCCGCCGCGCCCCTACGTCCTCCTGTCCTGTGCCATCTCGGCCGACGGCTACCTGGACGACGCCAGCCCGCGGCGGCTGATCCTGTCAGGCCCGGCCGACCTGGACCGCGTGGACGAGGTGCGGGCGAGCTGCGACGCCATCCTGGTCGGGGCGGAAACGGTCAGGAAGGACAACCCGCGGCTGCTGATCAGGGATCCGCGGCGCAGCGCCCGCCGCGCCGCCCGGGGCCTGCCCGCGCACCCGGCCCGGGTCACCCTCACCGCCGCCGGCGACCTGGACCCGCAGGCCCGCTTCTTCGCCCCCGGCGCGCTCCGCCTGGTGTACTGCGCCACCCCCGCGCTCTCCCGCGCCCAGGCCCGGCTAGGGGACTGCGCCGTGCTCATTGACGCGGGTGACCCGCTGTCCGTCCCGTTCGTTCTCTCAGATCTGGCCGAACGGGGCGTGGCGCGTGTCCTGGTCGAAGGCGGCGCGCGCGTCCTGGGTGAGTTCCTGGCCTGCGGCCTCGCCGACGAATTCGACCTAGCCGTGGCCCCGTTCTTCGTCGCCGACCCCGCCGCCCCCCGCCTCACCCTCCCCGCTCCCGCGCCCCTCCCCGCCCCGGCCCCCGCCCCCGTGCCCGTCTCTGCCCCCGCGCCCCTCCCCGCCCCCGCCCCCGTGCCCGTCTCTGCCCCCGCGCCCCTCCCCGCCCCCGCCCCCGTGCCCGTCTCTGCCCCCGCGCCCCTCCCCGCCTCCGTCTCCCCGCCCCTCCCCGCCCCTCCCGGCCCCGATCCCGCCACCCCCGCAAACCCCACCAGCCCCATGACCCTCGCCGAGGTCGGCCGAGTGGGCGAGGTCGGGCTGCTGCGCTACCTGCTCGGGCCCGGCGGCCCGGATCACCGGTTCCTGCGCTGGGCGGTGGAGCTGTCCCGGCTGTGCCCGCCGTCGGACTCGGCGTTCTCCGTGGGGGCTGTCATCGTCGGCGAGGACGGCGAGGTGCTGGCCACCGGGTTCTCCCGCGAGCAGGAGGACCACGATCACGCCGAGGAGGTGGCGCTCCGCAGGCTCAGCACATCCCAGGGGCCGGACCCGCGGCTGCGCCACGCCACCCTGTACAGCTCGCTGGTGCCCTGCGGCGCCCGCGCGTCGCGCCCGCTGACGTGCGTCCAGCACATCGTCGCGGCGGGCATTCCGCGGGTCGTCTTCGCCTGGCGCGAGCCCCGCCTGTTCACCGCCGGGGAGGGGGCCGAACAGCTCCGGGCCGCGGGCGTGGCCGTCACCGAGGTGCCAGAGCTGGCCGAACGGGCCAGAGCGGTCAACGCCCACCTGGCCGGGCCGGGCGCGTGACGTCTCCCGAACTCAGTCCTTCGCTGCGCCACTCCAGGATCGCCATTCTCGGCTTCTTCTTCATCCTCGGCGTGGCCACGGCGACCTGGGCCGCCCGGCTGCCGGCCATCAAGGAGTCGCTGCACCTGAGCGACGGACGGCTGGGGGTGGCGCTGTTCGCGGTGCCCGCGGGTAGCGTGCTGACGCTGGCCCTGAGCGGGCGGATCGCGGACAGGTTCGGCGCGGTCCATGTGATGAGGATCGCGGGGGTGCTGACTCCGGCCGCGCCGGCCCGCGGGTGGTGATCCCCGCGGTCCGGGCCGTTCCCGAGCACCCGGACGATTCGCCGCACCACCCTGCGCCGCCCTCGAGCGGCGACCCCTCCAGGCCTCCCAGAAACCCCCTGCACGTGTCCAGGCGCCCCAGAAACCTCCTGCACGTGTCCAGGCGCCCCAGAAACCTCCTGCACGCGTCCCGACCCCCCAGAAACCCTCTGCATGTGATCTGGGTGCTGGGGCTGGTGGCGCTGTGCGGACAGGTCGGCGAGGGCTCGGCCGGCGACTGGAGCGCCGTCTACCTGCACGTCAACCTGGGGGCAGCGCCGGGTGTCGCCGCCGTGGGGCTCGGCGCGTTCTCGGTCATGATGGCGGCCGGGCGGGTAGCGGGCGACCGGCTGGCCGCCCGGTTCGGCCCGGTGCGGCTGGTGCGGGCCAGCGGCCTGGTGGCCGGCCTCGGGCTGGCCGCGGGCCTGCTGATCGGCACCCCGGCCGCGGCCATCGCCGGCTTCGCGCTCCTCGGCGTGGGCCTGGCTGGCATCTTCCCGCAGATCGTCTCGGTCGCGGCGAGGCTTGACCCGGAGCGAGCGGGCCGCAACATCGGGCGGATCGCCGCGGTGGCCTACTCGGGCCTGCTCAGCGGCCCGGTCGCGATCGGCGCGATCGCCTCAGGCGTGGGCCTGCGGAACGCGCTCCTGGTCCCCGCCGCCCTGGCGTTTCTCGTCACCGCGGCCGCCGGGGTGATGCGCCCGCACGCCCGCCGCCCTGACGGCCGTCAGAACAGGGTGTTCTCGGGCTCCACGCCTCGCATGCGGTCGTAGTCCAGGGTGACGCAGCGGATGCCGCGGTCGGTCGCCAGGGTGCGGGCCTGCTGCTTGATCTCCTGGGCGGCGAAGATGCCATGTACCGGAGCGAGCAGCGGGTCGCGGTTCAGCAGGTCCAGGTACCGGGTGAGCTGCTCCACCCCGTCGATCTCGCCGCGCCGCTTGATCTCCACCGCGACGCTCTGGCCCGCGTCGTCCCGGCACATCAGGTCGACCGGCCCGATCGGGGTCGGGTACTCGCGGCGGACCAGCCGCCAGCCGTTGCCGAGCAGGTCGAGCTGGACGGCGAGCAGTTCCTGCAGGTGCGCCTCGACGCCGTCCTTGACCAGGCCGGGGTCGATGCCGAGGTCGACCGAGGTGTCGCTGACCACCTCGGTGATGGTGATGGCGAGCGTCTCGCCTGCCTTGTTGGTCACGGACCACTTGCCCGGTTCCTCGGTGAGCCGGCACGGCGGCGACATCCAGTTCAGCGGCTTGTACGAGCCGCCATCGGAGTGCACGAGGACCGAGCCGTCCGCCTTGACGATGAGCAGGCGCAGGGCCGAGGGGAGATGAGCGGTGAGCCGGCCGACGTAGTCGACGCTGCACCGGGCGATGACGAGCCGCACGTCGGGTAACTCTACTGTGCCGGGCGCAATAGCCTTGACAGGCGTGAGCCCGCGCCGGATCCGCCGCGACCGCTCTGGCCCTCCTGATCCCGTGCCCGGGCCCGAGCGCGTCGAGTCATGGCCGGATGGCGACTGGGTGGTCCGCCGGGTGCCCGGCGCGGCGTCCGCGAAGGCGTACCGCTGCCCCGGGTGTGACCAGGAGGTCGTGCCCGGGACCCCGCACATCGTGGCCTGGCCCGCCGACGGCGCCCGGATGGCCGGTGGCATCGGCGTGGAGGAGCGCAGGCACTGGCACACCACGTGCTGGCAGCACCGGCTGCGCCGCGGCCCCGGCGTCCGCCGCCTGCCCGGCACCTGACCGCTAGCTGAGCTCGAAGATCTCGTAATCGACGGTACGCAGGTCGGCGGAGAGGATGCCCTTGCCCGCCGCCTGGATGCTGTTGATCCACAGGTAGCGGGGGTCCCCGGTCTCGAACACGGCGGTGATGAAGGCGACCGAATCCTGGCCGCGGACGAACCGCAGCCGCCCCGAATACCGCATCAGGACGATGGCCTCGTCGTGTGTCTGGATGGCCAGGCGCACGTCGGGAAGCATGAGGCCGTCTGCGGCCATGGTGAACCAGTCGGCGTTGCCCCCGCCAGCCAGCTGGCCGGCCAGCCGCCCCGAGACGGCGGCGCCGGCGATCCCGGCGACCATGCGCTGCCCGGTCGGGGCGGGTCCGGCGTTCACGACCGGGCCCATGGTGAGGGTCATGGTGCACAGCGGGACGAGAGTGATCATGCCGGCTCCCTCCGGGCCACGGCAGTTCTGCTGCCTCCAGGGAGCGTACTGCGCGTGAGCCCTGGCCGGGCTGGTGGGACGATGGGCAGATGACAGGCGAGCGGCTGGAAGTCCAGCGGATGATCGAGGCTGATCCGGCGGCGATCTTCCGGGTGCTGTGCGACCCGCAGGGACATGTGGCCATCGACAGCTCGGGCATGCTGATGGACGCGACCGGCGACCCGGTGACCGCCGTCGGCGACAGCTTCGTGGTCCACATGGACCGCGAGGCGCTGAACGACTACCCGCTGGGCCGCTACGACGTGACCGTGACCATCACCGCGCTGGTCCCGGACCGGGAGATCGCCTGGAAGGTCCTCGGCCGGATCCGCCCGCAGATCGGCCACATCTACGGATACCGGCTCGAGCCCGCCGGGGACGCGGGCACGCTCGTCACCTCGTACTACGACTGGTCGTCGATCGACCCGCACTGGCGGGAGGCCGGGATCTTCCCGGTCGTCCCCGAGACGGCGCTGCGGGCCACCCTCGGCATCCTGGCCCGGACCGTCGCCCGCGGCTATCCCGGCAGCCGGACATAACGGGCGGACATAACGGGCTCCGGACACGGAGTTTCCCCGGACGTCTCGCCTGCCGGGGGGCCTACAATGCCTCGAGGGACGCCCGCGGCTGACCGAAACTCTGGTCGGACAGCACCACGCTGCCTGCGCCGGTGACCGCCCACGCTGACCGATTCGGAGGGGCACGTGTACCTGTTCGATCTCACCGGCAAGGTTGCCGTCGTCACCGGCGGGACCCGCGGGATCGGCCTGATGATGGCGCGCGGCCTGCTGCAAGCCGGAGCGTCGGTCTACATCAGCTCGCGCAAGGCCGAGGCGGGCAATGCCGCGGTTGCCGAGCTGTCCCAGTTCGGCGTCGTGCTGTCGGTGCCCGCCGACCTGTCGCGCGAGGAGGAGTGCCGGCGGCTGGCCGAGGAGGTCGGCCGGTCCGAGGAGTGCGTCCACATCCTGGTCAACAACGCCGGCACCAACTGGGGCGCGTCCCTCGAGGAGTTCCCGGCCCACGGCTGGGACAAGGTCGTCGACCTCAACCTCAAGACGCCGTTCTACCTGACCCGGGCGTTCCTGCCGCTGCTCGAGGCGGCGGGCACCGCCGACGATCCGGCCCGGGTGATCAACGTCGGCAGCATCGACGGGCTGCGCGTGCCGGAGTTCCACACGTACTCCTACGCGGCCAGCAAGGCCGGCTTGCACCAGCTCACCCGGGTGCTGGCTCGCGAGCTCGGGCCGCGGCACATCACCGTCAACGCAGTGGCCCCCGGCCCGTTCGAGTCGAAGATGATGGCGGCGACCCTGGCCGCCCGCGGCGACGAGATCGCGGCCGCCTCTCCGCTCGGCCGCATCGGCCGCTCGGACGACATGGCCGGCGTCGCGGTCTTCCTGGGCGGCCGCGGATCGGCCTACATCACCGGCGCCGTCATCCCGGTCGACGGCGGCATCTGGGCCGCCAGCTGACTCGCGGCCCAGCTAGCCAGCGCCTGGGGCCGCGACGGATCTCGCCACCGCCGCGAGCCACGGCCATTCCTGCGACTCCTGCACGCGGCGGGCGAACGGCCAGAGCCCCACGCGGCGGGCGAATAGCCAGAGCCCCACGCGGCCCCGGTCGAGGCCGAGCAGATCGGCTGCCTCTCTGGTTCCGCGAGCCCCATCCGTGCGTAATTCGCTCACGTGTGCGAGATGATTGGGGAGGATTCGGGCTCCGGGGAATATATAGGGGCCTATGATGCACTGGATCTTCCCCAAAACCCGGATCTTCCCCGTCGGGCCGCATCATGGCACTCACTGGTATCGCCGTGCGCAGAGGTAACCGAGGATCGCACCACGAGACGAACGGGCACCACGAGACGCGCAGGCACCACAGGACGCTGCGCTCAAGGGACGCTGCGCTCAAGGGACGCAGCGCTCAGGACTCGGGGCTGAGCCAGAGCACGCCCATCGGGGGGAGGGTGATCGTGGCCGAGGCGGGCCGCCCGTGCCAGGGTTCGGCCACCGCCTCGATGCCGCCCAGGTTGCCGACGCCGCTGCCGCCGTAGATCGCCGCGTCGGTGTTGAGGATCTCGCGCCAGCGGCCCGCCCGGGGCAGGCCCACCTTGTACTCCTGGTGCGGCAGCGCGTTGAAGTTGCAGATGCAGGCGACCACGTCGTCACCGGCGGCACGCGGATCGGGCATCCGCAGGAAGGACAGCGTGTTGCCGGGCGCGTCGTTGGAGTCGATCCAGCTGAATCCCTCCGGCGAGGTGTCCAGCTGCCACAGCGCCGGGGTCTTCCGGTAGATCGCGTTCAGGTCGCGGGACAGCCGCTGCACGCCCTGGTGGACGTCGAAGTCGAGCACCCACCAGTCGAGCCCGTTGTCCGCCGACCACTCGCTGCCCTGGCCGAACTCCGAACCCATGAACAGCAGCTGCTTGCCCGGATGCGCCCACATGTACGCCAGCAGCGAGCGCAGCCCGGCGAACCGGCGCCATTCGTCGCCGGGCATCTTGCCCAGCAGCGAGCCCTTCCCGTGCACCACCTCGTCGTGCGACAGCGGCAGGATGAAGTTCTCCGAGAACGCGTAGATCAGCGAGAACGTGATCTCGTTGTGGTGGTACTGGCGGTAGATGGGATCCTGGCTCAGGTAGGCGAGCGTGTCGTGCATCCAGCCCATGTTCCACTTGAAGCCGAACCCGAGCCCGCCCAGGTGCACCGGCCGGGATACCCCGGGCCAGGCGGTCGATTCCTCCGCGATCATCGTGATGCCGGGCACGCGCTTGTAGCAGGTGGCGTTGACCTCCTGCAGGAACGAGATCGCCTCCAGGTTCTCCCGGCCGCCGTACTGGTTGGGCACCCACTCGCCCTCCTTGCGCGAGTAGTCCAGGTAGAGCATGGAGGCCACGGCGTCGACGCGCAGCCCGTCGAGGTGGAACTCCTCCAGCCAGTAGATGGCGTTGGCGACCAGGAAGTTGCGCACCTCGGTACGGCCGAAGTTGAACACGAGCGTGCCCCAGTCGGGCTGCTCGCCGAGGCGCGGGTCGGAGTGCTCGTACAGCGGGGTGCCGTCGAACCGGGCCAGCGCCCACGCGTCCCGCGGGAAGTGCCCAGGCACCCAGTCCAGGATCACGCCGATGCCGGCCTGGTGCAGCGCGTCGACCAGGTAGCGGAAGTCGTCCGGGCTGCCGAACCGGGACGTGGGCGCGTAGTACGAGGTGACCTGGTAGCCCCACGAGCCGCCGAACGGGTGCTCGGCCACGGGCAGGAATTCCACGTGGGTGAAGCCGAGGTCCTTGACGTAGCCGACGAGCTCAGTGGCCAGCTCACGGTAGGACAGCCCGGGCCGCCACGAGCCCAGGTGCACCTCGTAGATGCTCATCGGCTCGCGCACCGGCTCGTGCCCGGCCCGCCCCGTCACCCAGCCGTCGTCGTTCCAGCTGTACCGCGACGTGTACACCACCGACGCGGTGGCGGGCGGCTCCTCGGCGGCGCTGGCCATCGGGTCGGCCTTCTCCCGCCACACCCCGTCCTGGCCGCAGATCGCGTACTTGTACCTGGCGCCGTCGCCCACGCCCGGGATGAACAGCTCCCACACGCCGGACCCGCCGAGCGAGCGCATCGGGTACGCGCTGCCGTCCCAGTAGTTGAAGTCGCCGGTGACGCGGACACCGTGCGCGTTCGGCGCCCAGACGGCGAACGACGCGCCGGTGGCCTGGCCGACGTCGCGGACGTGCGCGCCGAGCACCCGCCACAGTTCCTCGTGCCTGCCCTCGCCGATCAGGTACAGGTCGAACTCGCCCAGCGTGGGCAGGTACCGGTACGGGTCGTCGCGCACCTCCTCGGCGGACGCGCCGCCTGAGCCGTCGGGGTAGGTGGCGGCGATCCGGTAGCCCGGTACCTTCTCGTCCGGCACGGTGACGGCGAAGACGCCATCGTGCACGTGTTCCATGGGCAGCCTGCGGCCGTCGTCGAGGACGGCGGTCACCGACTTCGCCATCGGCCGGAGCGCGCGGATGATCACACCGTCCGGGCCCGGATGCGCGCCGAGCACCGAGTGCGGGTCGTGATGATGGCCCGCGACGATCCGCTCGATCTCACCCAGGCTGAGGCCAGCCGGAGTAGGGCCAGCCGGAGTAGGGCCAGCCGGAGTAGGGCCAGCCGGAGTAGGACCAGCCGGAGTAGGACCAGCCGGAGTAGGACCAGCCGGGTCAGCCGTACTGGGGTCAGGTTGTGTCATGACGGCCACTCGATCTGTGGAAGCAATAAGGGGGCTACAACTCGGCAATGGACTCTAGCGGAATGGCGACCCAGGTCGGCCGGTTCCTGGCCTCGTAGATGACTTCGTACACCGCCTTGTCGAGCAGCATGGCACGAAGCAGCACCGAGTTCTCGGCTGGGTCCAGACCGCCGGCCGCGGCGTAGCCGGCGCAGAACGCGTCACTGTTGCGGCGGACCCAGTTGCTCGCCTTGGGCGCGAGGCTGACCGCGTCCGGGTGGGTGAGCAGCTGGTGCCTGGCCGCGTAGTCGAAGGAGCGGAGCATCCCGGCCACGTCCCGCAGCGGGGAGGACCGGGCGCGGCGCTGGGCCAGCGAGCTGGCGGGCTCGCCCTCGAAGTCGAGCACCACCCAGCCGGTCTGGGTCCGCATGGCCTGACCCAGGTGGTAGTCGCCATGCACCCGCTGGGCCGGCACCGGCTCGATCAGCTTGGCCAGGTCAGAGTACGCGTCGCCGACCTTGTCGGCGTACCTGGACAGCTCCGGCACCGCCGCGCTGGCGATGTCGAGCCGCCGGTACATCTGCTCGGCCAGCTCGCGGATGGCCTCCGGCTCGAGCTCGGAGTGGCCGAACGCGTCGGCCAGGTCCCTGTGGACCTGCGCGGTGGCCGCGCCGAGCCGCTCGGCCTCGCCCGCGAAGTCGCCGCCGGCCTCGGCCGCGCGGGTGCCGTCCTCGGTGGCGTACAGGTCGCGCACGCTGGTCGCGGCCAGCGACCAGCCGTCCGAGGCGGCCCGCAGGTACCTGGACAAGATGGCGAGCACCGTGGTGGCGCCGTCCATCCTGGTCTCGACCCAGCCGAGCGGCTCCGCGATGTGCGACGAGCCGAGCTGGGCCAGCGCCGAAGCCACCTCCAGGTCCGGGTTCGGCCCGGGGGTGACCCGGCGGAACACCTTGAAGATGGCGGACTCGCCGAACACCAGGCTGGTGTTGCTCTGCTCGCCGGTGAGCACCAGGCTGTCCAGGCCGGCCGCGATCTCGGCCCCGGGGATCCGGCTGAACCGCAGCTGGCCGACGGTCCGGTCGGCTGCGATCGCGTCGAGCAGCGTCCGGGTCAGTGCCGAGTCGTGCAGGCCGTCGTAGATCTGCAGGCCTGCGTGCGTGCCGATCCGCGCGTGCCGCAGCCGGGCCGGGAGCCGGGCGCGGTAGCCGATGAACAGCTGGTAGCAGTCCGACGTCGCGCCGTGCGAGACGGTGACGATCAGGTGCCTCAGGCCGGGGTCACCGGGGATGACCTCGGTGTCGGCCACGACCGCGAGGTCATGGACGGTGCGCCCCTTGCCTGCGAACCATCGCTGCTTGACCAGCCATGTTGCCAGTGTGTCTTCAAAAGTCATGAGCGCTTACCACATCCCCGTGGCTGATCCAGGCAAACCCCGCCCCGGCCGATTTCCGGACTCGGTAGCGAGATATTTCCGGAACCGGCCGGGGGTCAAAGCGATGTCACTGCCGGTGGCTTTCCGGCGGGCCGGGGAGCTGCTCCACGGTGGCCGGCGAATGGCTCGCGCCATCCCCGGCGGCGCCGCCCCGGGGCCGGCTCTCGGGGGACCTGTCGTCGCGGACCGCGGGCAGCTGGAACCAGTAGAACCCGTGGCCGGGCAGCGTCAGCAGGTAGCTGAGCTCGCCGATCCTGGGGAACACCACGCCGCCCATGCACTCCACCGGCGTGACGCCCATGAACCGGCGCAGGTCGAGCTCGACCGGCTGCGGGAACCTGGACAGGTTGTTCACGCACAAGATGCGGTCCGAGCCGTCGGAATCGCCGTCGGCCGAGGCGTCCGGCAGCCGGACGAAGGCCAGCACGCTCGGGTTAGAGGAGCTCAGCTCCTCGTAGATGCCGGTGCCGAAGACCGGGTGCCGCTTGCGGATCTCGATCATCCGCTTGGTCCAGTGCAGCAGCGAGCCGGCGTTGCGCTGCTGGGCCTCCACGTTGAGCGCCTGGTAGCCGTAGATCGCGTCCATGATCGGCGGCAGGTAGAGCCGCTGCGGGTCGACCTGGGAGAAGCCGCCGTTGCGGTCCGGCGTCCACTGCATCGGCGTCCGGACCCCGTCCCGGTCGCCCAGCCAGATGTTGTCGCCCATGCCGATCTCGTCGCCGTAGTACAGCACCGGCGAGCCGGGCAGCGACAACAGCAGCGCGGTGAACAGCTCGAGCTGGTTCAGGTCGTTCTCGAGCAGCGGGGCCAGCCGCCGCCTGATCCCGATGTTGGCCTTCATCCGGGGATCCTTGGCGTACTCGGCGTACATGTAGTCGCGCTCGTCGTCGGTGACCATCTCGAGCGTCAGCTCGTCGTGGTTGCGCAGGAAGATGCCCCACTGGCAGCCGGCCGGGATGGCCGGGGTCTGGGCCAGGATCTCCGTGATCGGGTAGCGCTGCTCCCGGCGCACCGCCATGTAGATGCGCGGCATCAGCGGGAAGTGGAACGCCATGTGGCACTCGTCGCCGCCGACCTCGGCGTCGCCGAAGTACTCGATCACGTCGGCCGGCCACTGGTTCGCCTCGGCCAGCAGCACCCGGTCCGGGTAGAGCTTGTCGATCTCGGACCGGACCCGCTTCAGGTACTCGTGCGTCTCCTTCAGGTTCTCGCAGTTGGTGCCCTCCCGCTCGTACAGGTAGGGCACCGCGTCGAGCCGGAAGCCGTCGATGCCGAGGTCCAGCCAGAACCGCAGCACCTCGAGCATGGCGTCCTGGACCCGGGGGTTCTCGAAGTTCAGGTCCGGCTGGTGGGCGAAGAAGCGGTGCCAGAAGTACTGGCCGCGGACCGGGTCGAAGGTCCAGTTGGAGGCCTCGGTGTCGACGAAGATGACCCGGGCGCCGGAGTACCTGTCGTCGGTGTCGGACCACACGTAGAAGTCGCCGAACGGGCCGTCGGGGTCGCTCCGCGACGCCTGGAACCACGGGTGCTGGTCGCTGGTGTGGTTCATGACCAGGTCGGCGATGACCCGGATGCCGCGCTTGTGCGCCTCGTCGACGAACGTGACGAAGTCGCCGATGTTCCCGTATTCGGGCAGCACCGACATGAAGTCGGAGATGTCGTAGCCGCCGTCGCGCAGCGGCGAGGTGTAGATCGGCAGCAGCCAGATGCAGTCGATGCCGAGCCACTCCAGGTAGTCCAGCCGGGAGGTCAGCCCGCGCAGGTCGCCGGTGCCGTCGCCGGTCGAATCCTGGAACCCCCGGATGAGTACCTCGTAGAACACCGCGCGCTTGTACCACTCCGGGTCACGGGGCTGGTCCACGTCGAAAGAGTCGGTTATCGCCTCGTGGTGTTCGGTCACGGCAAGATCTCCTGGGTCTTACTGGTCCGTGCGGCGCTGGCACGTTCAGGTCTACGAGGTGGGCGTCACGGTGAAAATGTGGGCAGGCCGCGTCGCCGGGTCAAGGCGGACGTAATTGGCATGCCCCCACCGGTAGGACTCGCCGGTTAGCTCGTCCGTCACGATGAACTCGCGATCCACGCCAAGCGCGGGCATATCGAGCCAGACCGTGGCTTCCCTGGTCTGGTAAGGGTCGAGGTTCGCGACCACCAGTACGGTATCGCTCCCGGCATGTCCCTGAGCGTTATCGACGCGCTTGGAGAAGCAAATTAGCCCCGGCTGGTCAGCGCCGTGAAAACGCAGATTGCGCAGCCGGTGCAGGGCGGGGTGGGACCGCCTGATCCGGTTGAGTTCGGTGATGTAATCCGCGATCCCGAAACCGTCCCTGGCAGCTGCCTCCCAGTCACGCGGACGGTACTGGTACTTCTCCGAGTCCATGTATTCCTCGCTGCCTGGCCTCAGCGGTATGTTTTCGCACAGTTCATACCCAGAGTAGATGCCCCATGTCGGGGAAAGCATGGCTGCCAGGACGGCCCGGATCTTGAAGGCCGCCACCCCGCCCTGCTGGAGGTACTCGTTCAGGATGTCCGGGGTGTTGGTGAAGAAGTTGGGCCGCATGTACGCGGCCGTCTCGCCGGACAGCTCGCGCATGTACTCGGTGAGTTCCCAGACGCCGTTGCGCCAGGTGAAGTACGTGTAGGACTGGTGGAAGCCGATCTTGGCCAGGGTGCGCATCATGGCCGGCCTGGTGAACGCCTCGGCCAGGAACAGCACGTCCGGGTCGGTGGCCCTGATCTCGGCGAACAGCCGCTCCCAGAACCGCAGCGGCTTGGTGTGCGGGTTGTCGACGCGGAAGATCCGCACGCCGTGGTCCATCCACTGCCGGACGACCCGGAGGACCTCCGCGTAGATGCCCTCCGGGTCGTTGTCGAAGTTCAGCGGGTAGATGTCCTGGTACTTCTTGGGCGGGTTCTCCGCGTACGCGATCGTCCCGTCGGCCCGCGTGGTGAACCACTCCGGGTGTTCCTTCACCCACGGATGATCCGGCGAGGCCTGCAGGGCCAGGTCCAGGGCGATCTCCATGCCCAGCTCGCGGGTCCTGGCCACGAAGGCGTCGAAGTCGTCCATCGTGCCCAGGTCCGGGTGGAGCGCGTCGTGCCCGCCCTCGGCGGACCCGATCGCCCACGGCGAGCCCGGTTCGCCCTCGCCCGGGTTCAGCGTGTTGTTCCTGCCCTTGCGGAACGTGGTCCCGATGGGATGCACCGGCGGCAGGTACACCACGTCGAAGCCCATGGCGGCGATCGCGTCCAGCCGCTTGGCCGCGGTGCGCAGCGTGCCCGACGTCGGCGCCCGGCGGCCCATTGGGTCAACCTGGACCCCTTCGGAACGCGGGAAGAACTCGTACCACGAGCCGTACAGCGCCCGTTCCCTGTCCACCTGGACGACCAGCGGCCTGGACCGGGTGACCAGCTCGCGCAGCGGCCAGGCGGCCAGGATGGCGGCGATGACGGGATCGGTGGCCGCCGCCAGCCGGTCCCACGGGGTCAGCCCGCGGTCGCGCATCCGCGCGGCCAGCCCGCGCAGCGCGGTGCGGGCCGCCGCCGGGCGGCTCGCCCCCGGCGGCTGGGGGATCCGCCGCGCGGCCCGCTCGAACAGCAGCGCGCCCTCGGTGAGCATCAGCTCCACGTCCTGGCCAGCCGGGATCTTGATGACCGCGTCGTGGTGCCAGCTGGCGATCGGATCGGCCCACGCTTCCACGTGGAAGCGCCACAGCCCCTCGCCGGTCACGGTCACGTCCGCGCCCCAGCGGTCGGTGCCCGGGGCGAGCTCGCGCATGAAAACAATCGGCTTCGCCTTGCGGTCCGGGTCGCGCAGCACCACCCCGGCGTTGATGATGCCGTGCCCCTCGCGGAATACCGTGGCGCTGACCTGGAATGTCTCTCCGGTCACCGCCCTCGAGGGGCGGCGCCCGCAGTCCACCGCCGGCTCAACGTCAAGGATCGGGATTCGTCCAATCACCCTGGTTACGCTACCGAGCGCCGCTGACTTCATGCCAGCGCGGGTACCGGATTAAATTCCGCGCCGCCCAGGAGTCGTTTCATGAGCCTAACGGAGTGGCATCACGCCACCTCGTTAGGGATAATTTGAACTGATATTCCGGTCGTGGCCTGCCGGTTTTTGCTCTAGGCTCGGCGGATAGTTCGTCGTGGCGGGCGCGGACCGATTAAGGTCTGCCCGTGAAAGCGATTCGCCGGTTCACCGTACGCGTGACCTTGCCCGGGCCCCTGGCCGCCCTGCACGGCCTGATGCTGAACCTCCGCTGGTCCTGGCACGGCCCGACCGCTGACCTGTTCGCGTCGATCGATCCCGGCGCCTGGGCGGCGTCCGGCGGCGATCCGGTCGCGATGCTCAGCGGGCTGCCGTCGGCCCGGATCGCCGCGCTCGCGACCGACGAGGACTTCCTTCGCCGGCTCGGCGAGGCCGAGCGGGACCTGCGGCAGTACATGTCCGAGCCGCGCTGGTACGCGGCCGAGAGCAGCGGCCAGGGGGACCAGGCCGGCCCCGCCGCGGTCGCGTACTTCTCGCCCGAGTACGGCATCACCGCCGCGCTGCCGCAGTACTCCGGCGGCCTGGGCATCCTGGCCGGCGACCACCTGAAGTCGGCCAGCGACCTCGGCGTGCCGCTGATCGGCGTCGGCCTGCTGTACCGGCACGGGTACTTCACCCAGTCGCTGTCCGCCGACGGCTGGCAGGCCGAGCGGTACCCGTCCGACGACCCGAACGGCCTGCCGCTGGAGCTGCTCCGCGACTCGGCCGGCGCGCCGGTGCACGTCACGGTGGGCCTGACCGCGGGCCGGCAGCTGGCCGCGCAGGTCTGGGTGGCCCAGGTCGGCCGGGTCCCGCTGCTGCTGCTCGACTCCTACGTGGAGGCGAACGAGGCCGACCTGCACGAGGTCACCGACCGGCTGTACGGCGGCGGCAGCGACCACCGGCTGCGCCAGGAACTGCTGCTCGGCGTGGGCGGGGTGCGCGCGGTCCGGGCGTTCTGCGCGCTGCGCGGGCACCCCTCGCCTGAGGTGTTCCACACCAACGAGGGGCACGCCGGGTTCCTCGGCCTGGAGCGGATCCGCGAATACGCCGAGCAGGGGCTGAGCTTCGACGAGGCGCTCGAGGTCTGCCGGGCCGGCACCGTGTTCACCACGCACACCCCGGTCCCCGCCGGGATCGACCGGTTCGAGCGCAGCCTGATCCGGGAGCACTTCGCCGACGACCCGCTGCTGCCCATCGACCGGGTGCTCGCGCTCGGCGCGGAGACCTACCCGGACGGCGACCCCGAGGTGTTCAACATGGCCGTGATGGGCATGCGGCTGTCCCAGCGGGTCAACGGGGTCTCGCTGCTGCACGGCCAGGTGAGCCGGGAGATGTTCGCCGGCCTGTGGCCGGGCTTCGACACCCGCGAGGTGCCGATCGGCTCGGTCACCAACGGCGTGCACACCCCGACCTGGGTGGCGCCGGAGGTCCTTTCCCTCACCGGCACCTCACCCGGCGAGGCCAGCGGGTGGGACTGGGGGCGGGCGGCCGCCGCCCCGGCGGACGAGCTGTGGGAGGCCAGGCGCCTGCTGCGCGCCCGGCTGGTGACCGAGACCCGGCGCAGGCTGCGCGCCTCCTGGCGGCAGCGCGGCGCCTCCGGGGCCGAACTGACCTGGATCGACGACGTGCTCGACGAGAACGTGCTGACGATCGGGTTCGCCCGGCGGGTGCCCTCCTACAAGCGGCTGACCCTCATGCTGAACGATCCCGCCGTGCTCGGCCAGCTGCTGAACGACCCGTCGCAGCCGCTGCAGATCGTGGTGGCGGGCAAGGCCCACCCGGCCGACGAGGGCGGCAAGGGCCTGATCCAGCAGATGGTCCAGTACACCGACTCGCCGGACGTGCGGCGCCGGATCGTGTTCCTGCCCGACTACGACATGGCCATGGCGCACGCCCTGGTGCAGGGCTGCGACGTGTGGCTGAACAACCCGCTGCGGCCGCTGGAGGCGTGCGGCACCTCGGGCATGAAGGCCGCGCTGAACGGCGGGCTCAACGTCTCGGTCAGGGACGGCTGGTGGGACGAGTGGTACGACGGCGGTAACGGCTGGGAGATCCCGTCGGCCGACGGCGTGGCCGACGCCGCGCGGCGGGACGCGCTCGAGGCCACGGCGCTGTACGAGCTGCTCGGCAAGTCGGTCGCCCCGCTGTTCTACGAGCGGGACGCCGAGGGCGTCCCGCAGGGCTGGGTGGAGCGGATCAGGCACACCTTCCGCTCGCTCGGGCCGAAGGTGCAGGCCGAGCGGATGGTCCGGGAGTACGCGACGGAGCTGTACGTGCCCGCCGCGGCCGCCTCCCGTGACCTGGCCGACGCCAGGGGGTTCGGGCCCGCGCGGGAGCTGGCGGCCTGGAAGCGGCGCGTGGTGCAGGCCTGGCCGCAGGTGCGGGTCGAGCACGTGGAGGCCGAGGCCGCCGGGCAGGCGCTGGGTTCGGCGCTGACCGTGCGGGTCTCGGTGGCGCTCGGCGAGCTCACCCCCGACGACGTGATGGTGGAGGCGGTCTACGGGCGGCCGGACGACGCCGACGAGATCGTCACGCCTTCCTACGCTGTGCTAGCCCGGGGGGACGAAGCCGCCGCCAACGGCCTGGTGCGGTACTCCGGCGACCTGCCGCTGGACCAGCCCGGGCCGTTCGGCTACACGGTGCGGGTGCTGCCGAACCATCCGCTGCTCGACAGCCGCGCCGAGCTCGGGCTGGTCACGTACCCGCAAGCGCCGGCCGGCATGACCAACGGCGATCTGCGCTAGGAGGAGTCCACATGGGTGAGTTCGTCAACCTGGAGACCGCGGACGGCATCGGCACGATCCGGCTGAACCGGCCCCCGGTCAACGCACTGAACGATCAGCTGACCAGCGAGCTCGCGGCGGCCGCGCGACTGGCCGCCGGCTCGGACGAGGTCCGCGCGGTGATCATCTACGGCGGCGAGAAGGTGTTCGCGGCCGGCGCCGACATCACCGAGATGGCCGAGGCCAGCTACGCCGTGATGGCCACCAGGGCCACCGGGCTGCAGGAGGCGCTGGCGCTGGTGGCCGGCATTCCCAAGCCGGTGGTCGCCGCGATCACCGGGTACGCCCTGGGCGGCGGGCTCGAGCTCGCGCTCGCCGCCGACTTCCGGGTGGCGGGGGAGGGCGCCCGGGTCGGGCAGCCCGAGATCCTGCTTGGCGTCATCCCCGGGGCGGGCGGCACCCAGCGGCTGCCCCGGCTGGTCGGCCCGGCCAAGGCCAAGGACATCGTGTTCAGCGGCCGGATGGTCAAGGCCACGGAGGCGCTCGCCATCGGCCTGGTCGACCAGGTCGGCCCGGACGATTCGGTCTACCAGGCCGCGCTGGACATGGTGCGGCGGTACGCGGCCGGTCCCGCGCTCGCGCTGCGCGCGGCCAAGCAGGCCATCGACCACGGCCTCGACGTCGACCTGGCCACCGGCCTGGAGATCGAGCGGGTGCAGTTCGCGGCGCTGTTCGGCACCGAGGACCAGCGGGCCGGCATGCGCAGCTTCCTGAAAAACGGCCCAGGCAAAGCCACCTTCACCGGCCGCTGAGCTTGCCCCCGCCCCACGCCCTCCTTTCATGATCGTGGCCAGTTTCGGGCAAATAGCGCCGCTTTCTGGCCATGATCATGAAATTTAGTTGCCCGCGACGAGCTTGCGGAGGGCTATGGCGGCCTGGGCGTTCTGCTCGGCGTAGCTGACCAGCGCGCCGGCCAGCGTCGCGGCCCATTCCCCGATCGGCACCGTCTGCCGGGAAAGCACCACGCCGCGCACCGCGCGGCAGATCTCGGCCACCGCCTGGCCGTTGCGCACCGCCAGCGTCATCTGCAGGTCGCCGAGCTGGGCCACGACCTTGGAGATCTCGCCGGGGCGGCCGCGCATCCGGTCGGACATGGACCGGTCCCGCTCCACCGACACGCAGTCGCCGGGCAGGGCCTCGCCCAGGGACTGGGCCAGCACGCGAGCGTAGATGGCCACATCCGTGCTGTCGGCGCGCAGCGCGGCGGTCACCATGTCCAGGGACAGCGCGTCATCGTGCTCAGTCATAGGTCAATCCCACAGCTAGAGATTGTAGTGCTCCCGGCCGTACCGGTCCCTGCCGAGCCTAGGGCAGCCAAGCCGTTACAGATAGGCAACATATTGTTCGCTCCACAACACGCGATCTGTTTCGTACTCTGGAAACCGCGATGCCTGTGAAGGAACACCTGCCGAGGTCCCTCGGCCCGTATCGCCTTCAGGACCGCCTCGGGGAAGGCGGCATGGGGGTAGTGCACCTCGCCCGCGATCCGGAGGGCCGTCCGGTGGCGGTCAAGGTGCTCCATCCGGCTGGCACCGAGGGGGCGAACGCGCGCCGCAGGCTGGCCCGCGAGGTCGAGACCATGCGCCGGGTCCGCAGCCCGTACGTGGCCGAAGTCCTCGACGCCGACGTGACCGGCGAATATCCCTACATCGTCACGCGGTTCGTGTCCGGGCCCACGCTGGACGAGATGGTGCGCGGCTGCGGCCCGCTGTCCGGCCAGGGACTGCGGCGGCTGGCCTACGGCATGGCCGAGGCGCTGACCGCGATCCACGCGGCGGGGGTGGTGCACCGCGACCTGAAGCCGGGCAACGTGATGCTCACCGACGACCGGCCCATCGTGATCGACTTCGGCATCGCCCAGGCCGGCGACGCCACCCGGCTGACCCAGACCGGGCTGGTGATGGGCACCCCCGGGTACCTCGCCCCCGAGGTGATCGAGGGCGAGCCGAGCAGCCCCGCGTCGGACATCCATTCCTGGGGCTCGACGATGGCGTTCGCCGCGACCGGCCACCTGCCGTTCGGCGGCGGCTCCTACGAGACGATCTTCTACCGCATCGTCTCCGGCCGCGCCGACCTGACCGGCGTCCCCGCGCCGCTGGTGCCGCTGATCTCGGCCGCGCTGGCCAGGGACCCCTCGCACCGCCCGTCGGCCGGCTGGCTCAGCGCCCAGGCCAGCGCGCTCGACATGTCGGCGGCGGGCCCGGCCGCGACCGCCGTCCACACCGGCTCGCCGTTCTCCGCGACGCAGACCGCCTCCCCGCAGGCGACTTTCCCCCCGTCGCCCGCGCCCGCCGCCGCCGCGCCCGCCGCCGCGGCCCCGCCCGCCCCCGCGGCCGCCGCGGCCGCCGCGGCCGTGATCCCGTCCGCCGTGATCCCGTCCGCTCCACCTCAGGTGCCCAGGCCAGCGCCGCAGGCGCCCAGGCAGGCGGCCAGGGATGTCGCCGACCTGCTGCCGCCGGTCAACTACGCGCCGTCCCAGAGACCTCAGAAGCAGCAGAAGCAACGTCCGGACTACCAGGACCAGGCGGGCCCGTGGGGCCCGCAGGGCCCGCGGCCCGCGCCGCAGGGCCCGCGGCCCGCGCCCCCGGCCGCGCGTCCCCAGGCCCGCCCGAACACGATGGCCGGACTCGCCCTCATGGTCGCGGCGGTGGCGCTGACCGTGGTGCTGCCGGTGGCCGGGCTGATCGCCTCGCTGGCCGTGATCACCCTGCTCCGGGCCGCGGACCGGGCGCAGAGCAAGCTGGCGGTGCGCCGGTCGGTGCGCGGGCCGCGGGCCAGCGACCTGGTGGTCGTGCTGGTCACCGCGCCGCTGACGGTGGCCAGGGCGCTGCTCACCGAGGTCCTGATGGCACCGCTCGCGGTCATCGTGGGCGCGGCCGCCTACGGTCTCGCCGTGGTGTTCACGCACAGCATGGACATGCCGCGGGCCGGGGCGTACGCGGCCGCGGCCGTGGTGGCCTGGTACGGCCTCGGCCCGGGCTCGGGCCGCCCGCGGCGGCAGCTGAACCGGATGGCCGGGGCGATAGCGCGCACCCGGATGTCGGCGGCGGTGATCGCGCTGGCCGTCTGGGGGCTGGCGGTCGCAGCGGTCTTGTTCGCCTCGTCGCAGACCCCGTACTACTGGCCCGCGGTGGCCCCGCACCTACCCGGCCTGCACAGCCTGATCATGTCGGCCTCGCACTGGCTGCTGAGGAACATTAACGCTTAACTGCTCGCCCAGGTCGGCCGGCGGCATCGGCCTGACCAGGCCGAGCGCGACGACCTCGTTGGCCAGCCTGGTGCGCCGGTTCGGGCCTTCGGGGATCCGGAACTTCTGGTAGAGCCGGAGCAGGTGCTGCTTGACCGCCGCCTCGGTCACCACCAGGTCGGTGGCGATCTCGTGCGCCGTGGCGGGGGTGGCGAAGGCCTCGTCGGACAGCGCGGGCCGGCACAGCGAGGTCAGCACGTCCAGCTCACGGCGGGTGAGCTCGGGCACGGCCGAACGGCGCAGCTCGGCCTCGGCGATGATCTCTTCCTGCTGGATGCCGCCGATCCGGCAGCGGGCCACGCCGAAGCTCAGCACGTCGCCCTCGTCGAGGACCCGGCGGGCGATCGGGCGCCCGTTTACCCGGGTGCCGTTCCGTGATAAACCCAGGTCGACGACGTAGACGTACGGGCCGCGGCGGATAAGTTCGGCGTGCAGCCGGGAAACGCTGGGATCATCCAGGCGGATGTCGACGCCCTGGCCGCGACCCACGGTTGTCACCACGTCACGCAACGGGAAGACTTCGCCAGTTTCCTCGATGCGAAGGAACGGTGTGTCCACCGCGGACCCTCCCTGCTATCGGAGCCGTGACTAAGGTCTTACCACTGGGTTACCCCCGTGTCACGAGTCTTACCGTGAGATTGCCCGCTGATCCGGGGCACGCCGTGGCAACGGCCCGGCGTGGTCCCCGGTAAACTTCCAGCGGAAAGCCGGGAGGCACGTGCATGGCGAATAGGCCGGCGAACGCTGGCTCGGGCGGTGTTGGCTCAGGGCGGGGACTGGCACCCGTGGGTGACGTTGCGCCACCCTTCGATGCCGCCGCGCCACCCCCGCCCGTCCATCACGACGCCATCCCCCGCCCCGCCGCCCCCAGTGCCGCCGCGTCCCGGGACCGCGCTGCCTCCGGGACCGGCGGGCTGGCCTGGCTGCCCTACCTGATCGTGCTGGCCGGCGTCGGCGTCGGGATGTTCGTCGCCTGCCAGGGCTCGAAGTACGCGGGCCGGGGCACCGGCCTGGTGGGCTGCTCGCTGCTGGCCGCGGCGCTGGCCCGGCTGATACTGCCGGCGCGCTACGCGGGCCTGCTGTCGTCCCGCCGAAAAGCCTCCGACGTGCTGGCCTTCGCGGTGCTCGGCGCCGCAGTGCTCGCGGTCGCGCTGACGCTGCCATAAGCAGCACATCCATGAAGGGAACCTGACAAGACCATGGCCAAGATCAAGGTGGCGAACCCCGTCGTCGAACTCGACGGTGACGAGATGACCCGAATCATCTGGCAGAACATCAAGGACCAGCTGATACTGCCCTACCTGGATGTCGAGCTCGAGTATTACGACCTGGGCATAGAGCACCGCGACGAGACCGACGACCAGGTGACGATCGACGCGGCGCACGCCATCAAGCGGCACGGCGTCGGGGTGAAGTGCGCGACGATCACCCCGGACGAGGCGCGCGTCACCGAGTTCGGGCTGAAGAAGATGTGGCGCTCGCCGAACGGCACGATCCGCAACATCCTGGGCGGCGTCATCTTCCGCGAGCCGATCGTGATCTCCAACATCCCGCGGCTGGTGCCGAGCTGGAACAAGCCCATCATCATCGGCCGTCACGCGCACGCCGACCAGTACAAGGCCAGCGACTTCGTAGTTCCGGGCCCGGGCACGGTGACGATCACCTACGTCCCGGAAGGCGACCGCAACCAGCCGATCGAGATGGAAGTCGCGCGCTTCGAAGGCGGCGGCGTCGCGATGGCGATGTACAACTTCGACGACTCGATCCGCGACTTCGCCCGGGCCACGATGCGCTACGCGCTTGACCGGAAGTTCCCGCTCTACCTGGCCACCAAGAACACGATCCTCAAGGCCTACGACGGCCGGTTCAAGGACATCTTCGCGGAGGTCTTCGAGTCCGAGTTCAAGGCGGAGTTCGAGGCGGCCGGGATCACCTACGAGCACCGGCTGATCGACAACATGGTCGCGCAGGTGCTCAAGTGGGAGGGCGGCATCGTCTGGGCCCTCAAGAACTACGACGGTGACGTGGAGTCCGACGTGGTGGCCCAGGGCTACGGCTCGCTCGGCCTGATGACCAGCGTGCTGATGACGCCGGACGGCCGCACCGTGGAGGCCGAAGCCGCCCACGGCACCGTGACCAGGCATTTCCGCCAGCACCAGCAGGGTAAGCCCACGTCAACCAACCCGGTCGCGTCGATCTTCGCCTGGACCCAGGGCCTGGCCCACCGCGGCAAGCTCGACGGCACGCCCGAAGTCGCCGGGTTCGCCCGCACGCTGGAGGAGGTCTGCATCCGGACCATCGAGGGCGGCGCGATGACCAAGGACCTGGCCCTGCTCGTGGGCAAGGACACGCCGTTCCTGACCACCCAGGAATTCCTGGCCGCGCTGGACGATAACCTGCGCCAAGCCATGGGTTCCGTAGACCATTAACCCGAACGGGCGTGGTATCCGTCATCCAGCCCGCTGACGTGCATTTCCGGACGAAGGAGTTCTCCCAGACATGTCTCGCAAGGGAAAGGTAACCGTCGTCGGGGCCGGGTTCTACGGCTCCACCACCGCACAGCGGCTGGCCGAGTACGACATCTTCACCGAGGTCGTGCTCACCGACATCATCGAGGGCAAGCCGGAGGGGCTGGCCCTGGACATGAACCAGTCGCGCCCGGTCGAGGGGTTCGAGACCAAGGTGACCGGCCAGACGACCGGCCAGGCGGGCGAGGGCTACGAGGTGATCGGCGGCTCGGACATCGTGCTGGTCACCGCGGGGCTGGCGCGCAAGCCCGGCATGAGCCGGATGGACCTGATCGAGGTCAACGCCAAGATCGTCAGGAACGTGGTGGAGAACGTCGCCAAGTACGCGCCTGATGCGGTGCTGATCGTGGTGTCCAACCCGCTGGACGAGATGACCGCGCTGGCCGCCAAGGTGTCGGGCTTCCCGTCGGCGCGGGTCATCGGCCAGGCGGGCATGCTGGACACCGCCAGGTTCAGCTACTTCGTGGCGGAGAAGCTGGCCGTCCCGGTCGGTTCGGTGCGGACGCTGACGCTCGGCTCGCACGGCGACACGATGGTGCCGGTGCCGTCGGCCTGCACGGTGAACGGCCAGCCGCTGGCTGCCCTGCTGCCCGCCGCCGAGATCGAGGCGCTGGTCACCCGGACCAGGAACGGCGGCGGCGAGATCGTCGCGCTGCTGAAGACCGGCTCCGCCTACTACGCTCCCTCGGCCGCCGCGGCCCGGATGGCCCGCGCGGTGGCGGAGGACTCCGGCGCCGTCATGCCGGTGTGCGCGTGGGTGGACGGGCAGTACGGCATCTCCGGCGTCTACCTCGGCGTGGAAGCCGAGATCGGCGCGGCCGGCGTACGCCGGGTCGTCGAGCGCGACCTGACCGAAGCCGAGCTTGACGGCCTGCGCACCGCCGCCGAGGCCGTCCGCGCCAAGCAGGCCGACGTAGCCAGCCTCTGAGAGGCTAGTTCTGAGAGGCTAGTTCTGAGAGGCTAGTTCCGGCGGTTAGCCCGGCGCGAGGCGCGCCGGGCTCGGCGCGACGCGCGCTGGGAAACCGCGGTCACCGCCGAGTCGGCCTGGCCAAGCGCCCTGGCCGTCCGGCTCGACGGCCCGCGGCGCTCGGCGCCGACGGCCAGACGATGGACGACCATCCGGGCCAGCGGCAACGCGACGGCCAGCAGCACCCACGTCCGCACCCTCCTAGCGAGAAACATCCACATGCTCAGCATCCCTTCTTCCGCCGGCCGGTGAGTCCCGTCGGGCTCGCCGTGTGACGCCCCTACTCACCACGCTGACGTCCCGGAAACCGCCCCGGCCTCGCCATGTGGCCAGACCGCCTGTGCCGAGCCCGTCATAATCCGGGCAAAAGCCGCATAACCGCAGCTCGCGGGCCATACCGAATTCAGTGGATGTGGCAACGTATTGAATCTAATGATTACGTTGCCACATCCATGGAAACCGCGGCAAAGTAATGCCGGGCAAGGATTTACTGGTGTGGCCGGAGTTACCAGCGGGAACCCCAGAGCGTTCGGTCGCCATGCCGACTGGGGTGTGTGTGGCCCCGACCCCGATAGATGGGGTGAAGGCCACACGCATCCCATCGCTTTACCCCTCCGCGGGGACCAGGGAGCGTGATGGGGCGGGTGGGGCTGGCTATCCGGCCGTTAGGCGGCGCAGGGCCAGCTCGGCGTAGAGGGCGGTGCCCTCGGGCAGCACGGCGTCGTCGAAGACGGCGATCGCCGAGTGGTTGGTGGGCGCGGACTCCGGGTCGCGGTCCGGCGGGCAGGCGCCGAGGAAGACGAACGCGCCGGGTACTTTCTCCAGCACGAAGGAGAAGTCCTCCGCGCCGGTGATGGGGAACTGCGCCAGCTCGCCCCGGTCCGGGCCGAACGCATCGGCGATCGCCTGCAGCGCGAACTCCGCCTCGGCCGCGTTGTTGACGGTGACCGGATACTCGGTCGCGTATTCGGCGTCGGCGGTCAGCCCGTGCGCGCCGGCGATGTCCCTGATCAGCCGCGGCACCATGTCCGCCAGCGCGGTCTGGGAGGCGGCGCTGTAGGAGCGGGCGGTGGCCAGGAACCTGGCCTGGTCAGGGATCACGTTGTCGGTGGTGCCGGCGTGGAAGCTGCCGACCGTGACGACAACCGGGTCGAATACGTCGAACTTCCTGGTCACCATCGTCTGCAGGGCGAGCACCATCTCGCACGCGGCGGGGATCGGGTCGGCGGCCCGGTGCGGCTGGGAGGCGTGCCCGCCGCGCCCGTGCACGGTGACGGTGATCTGGTCGGCGGCGGCCAGCATCGGGCCGGGCCGGGTGGAGAACATCCCGCAGCGGAGCTTGTTCGAGGTCACGTGCAGGCCGTAGGCCGCGACCGGGCGCTCGCCCGCCGCGTCGAGCACGCCCTCGTTGATCATGTGCCGGGCGCCGGCGAAGCCCTCCTCGCCCGGCTGGAACATGAAGATCACCGTGCCGGGCAGGTCGGCCTGCCGGGCGCAGAGCAGCCGGGCGGCGCCGGCCAGCATGGCCGTGTGCAGGTCGTGACCGCAGGCGTGCATCACGCCGGGCACGGTCGAGGCGTACGGCAGCCCGGTCGCCTCGGTGACCGGCAGCGCGTCCATGTCGCCGCGCAGCAGCACCACCGGGCCCGGACGCCCGCCGCGCAGCACCGCGGTCACCGAGCTGAGCCCCCGGCCGGTGCTGACCTCCAGCGGCAGCCCGGACAGGGCGTCGAGCACCTTGCGCTGCGTCTTCGGCAGGTCCAGGCCGATCTCGGGCTCCCGGTGGATCGCGTGCCGCAGCCCGGCAATCTCGTCCGCTAGCTTCGCCGCCTCATCGCGCACCGGCACTTGGTCCTCCTCAGGGTCACACCAACTGTAAACTCAGCCGCCTGGCGCTATCCGCCGGGACGGCGTCCAGGAACTCGGGCTCGGTCCAGGCGCGCCGGGCGAACGCCTCGGTGACCGCGTCCCGGACCGCGTGGCCGGCCGCCGCGGGCACCAGCGCGAGCACCGACCCGCCGAACCCGCCGCCGATCATCCGCGCGCCGGCCGCGCCCGCGGCCAGCGCCGCCTCCACCGCCGCGTCGGCCTCCGGCCAGGACACCTCGAAGTCGTCGCGCAGCGACGCGTGCGCCTGCGCCAGCAGCCGCCCGATGTCGCGATAGGTGTCCGCCGCGGCCCCAGCCGACGCCCCAGCCCCGGCGCGCAGCAGCGCCACCACCTCGAGGACGCGCTGGTTGTCCGCGACCACGTGCCGGGCTCTGCGCCGTAGGACAGGATCGGTGAGCCGGTCGGTGTCACCCGCGCCCGTTAGGTATCTCAGGGACGGGATGCCGAGCAGGCGGGCGGCCTGTTCGCATTCGGCCCGCCGCTCCCCGTACGCTCCGTCGGCCAGGTCGTGCCTGGCCCGGGTGTTGATGAGGAGCAGGCCCGCCCCGGCCGCGGCGGGCTCGAACGGCACCTGCGCGGTCTCCAGCGAGCGGCAGTCGAGCAGCAGCGCGTGCCCGGCCTGGCAGCGCAGCGAGGCGGACTGGTCCATGATGCCGGACGGCACCCCGACGAACTCGTTCTCGGCCCGGCAGGCCAGCGTGACCAGGTCGGCGCGCGGGATCGTCAGCTCGCCCAGTTCGGTCAGTGCTAGCTCGGTCAGGGCCAGCACGGTCGCGCACTCCAGGGCGGCCGACGAGGACAGGCCGGCGCCCGCCGGGACGTCGGAGTCGATGGCGATGCAGGCGCCGGGCACCCGGTGCCCGGCCGCCTCGAGCGCCCAGGCGACGCCGGCCGGGTAGGCGGCCCAGCCGGCCACCTGGCCGGGCGCCAGGCCGTCCAGGTCGACCTCCACGGCGGCCGCGGGTTCCTGCCGGGAGCACAGCGTCAGCCGCCGCGATCCGGGGCCGCCGCGCCGCGCCGCCGCGGCGGTGACGCCCTGGCTGAGCGCGAACGGGAGCACGTACCCGTCGTTGTAGTCGGTGTGCTCGCCCATCAGGTTGGCCCGCCCCGGGGCCAGCCACACGCCGTCCGGCTCCCCGCCGAACTGCGACCGGAAGAGCTCCGCCGCTCTCACCGGGACGAGCGCGCCTGGGTGAATTGCCAGGCGTCGGCGGCCATGGCACGCAGGTCCTTCTCCGCCCGCCAGCCCAGCTCGGACTGGATCCTCGCGGACGAGGCGACCAGCACGGCCGGGTCGCCGGCCCGGCGCGGGGCCACGTCCACGCCGATGCCGGCGCCGGTGACCTCGCGGCACACCTCGATCACCTCGCGGACCGAGAAGCCCGCCCCGTTGCCCAGGTTGTAGACGCGGTGCTGGCCGGGCCGGCAGGAGGCCAGCGCGCGCAGGTGCGCGTCGGCCAGGTCGGTGACGTGGATGTAGTCCCGGACGCAGGTCCCGTCGGGGGTGGGGTAGTCGTCGCCGAAGACCTGCACCGGGCGGCCTTCGGCCGCGGCGGCGAGCACGTTGGGGATGAGGTGGGTCTCCGGGTTGTGCCGCTCGCCCAGCCACCTGCCGTCCGCGGCCTGGTGCGCGCCGGCCACGTTGAAGTAGCGCAGGCTGACCGCGCCGAACCCGTACAGCCGGGCGAACTCGCTCAGCGTCGTGTCCACCGCGACCTTGGACGCGCCGTAAGGGCTGGTCGGACGCGTCGGGTCGGTCTCAAGAATGGGCGTGCGCTCGGGCTCGCCGTAGACGGCCGCGGTGGAGGAGAAGACGATCGTGCGGATCCGCATCTCGCGCATCGCCTCGAGCAGCGCGACCGTGCCGCCCAGGTTGTTCGACCAGTACTTGGCCGGGTCCGCCACCGACTCGCCGACCAGCGACTTGGCCGCGAAGTGCAGCACCGCCTCGGCGCCGTCGGAGAGCACCTCGGCGGCGCAGTCGCGCAGCGTGCCCTTGACGAACGTGGCGCCTGGCGGCACCGCGCCGGCGTGCCCGGTGGACAGGTCGTCGAGCACGGTGACCTCGTGGCCGGCCGCGACCAGCTGCGCGGCGACGACGCTGCCGATGTATCCGGCACCGCCGGTGACAAGCACTCTCATCAGGCCTCCCTGAGCCGTTGCGCCGCCTCTTCAGGGACGATGTCGTTGATCCACACGCCCATGCCGGATTCCGTTCCGGCCAGGTACTTCAGCTTGCCGGCCGCGCGCCGGACCGACAGTACCTGAAGGTGCGCGGCGAACCGCTCGCGCGCGCCCTCGAACCCGGCCGGAGCCTGGTGCCAGGCGGCGATGTACGGCGCGGGCTGGCCGAACAGCGCGTCGAACCGGCGCAGCACGTCCAGGTAGAGCGGCCCGAACGCGTCCCGTGCCGCCTCGCTCAACGCCGGCAGGTCCGGCACCCGTTCGGCCGGGAAGATGCGCACCTCGTACGGCCAGCGCGCCGCCTCGGGCACGAACACGATCCAGTGCTCGTTCCTGGTCACGATCCGGGTGCCGGCCCGGAGTTCGGCCGCGACCAGGTCGTCGAACAGGTTCCCCCCGGAATGGCCGGGCGCGTAATCACGGGCCTGCGCCACCATCTGGGCCAGCCGCGGCGCGACGAACGGGAACGCGTAGATCTGCCCGTGCGGGTGGTGCAGGGTGACGCCGATCTCCTCGCCGCGGTTCTCGAAGCAGTACACCTGCCTGGTCCCGGGCAGCGCGCTCAGCACCTGCGTCCGGTCGATCCAGGCCTCCAGCACGGTCCGGACCCGGCGCGGCGGCAATGCGGCGAACGAGGAGTCGTGGTCGGAGGTGAAGCAGACCACCTCGCAGCGCCCGAGCGGTTCGGCCAGCGACGGGAACCGGTTCTCGAACACCACCACGTCGTAGCTGTCCGCCGGTATCTCGGTGGGCCGCCCCGGCCCGGACGGGTCGAGCGGGCACTGGTCGGGCGGGGGCAGGAAGGTCCGGTCCTGCCGGGCCGCGGCGATCACTACCGACTCCCCGGCCAGCGGGTCCCAGCGGATCCCCCATTCCGGCGACCCGGCCGGCAGGGCGGGCCCGGGCGACCGCGGCGGCAGCGGCCTGGTGTCCCTGGCCTGCGCGCGGCCGAGTCCTGGCGCCTCGTCGAAGTAGACGATCTCTCGCCCGTCCGCCAGCTGGCCGCGGGATTTCCAAATCGATTGCGTGCCCACGGGACCAATACGGTATCCCGTCTAGACTGGCCAGACACATCGCGCACCGGCGCTCGGGCCTGCCGCGAGCCAAAGGCCCGGCAGAGAGAAAGAGCGGCGAGCGGCAGGAAATAATGAGCAAAGTCGTCGTGGAAATCATCATCGTCGTGGTCATCGCGTGCCTCGGCGGGTTCTTCGCGGCTTCGGAGATGGCTCTCGTGTCGCTGCGCGAAGGCCAGGTCAGGGCGCTGGCCAAGCGCGGCAAGCGCGGCCAGCGCGCGGCGCGGCTGGCGCAGGACCCGAACCGGTTCTTCTCCGCCGTGCAGATCGGCGTCACCCTGGCCACCCTGGTCACCGGGGCGTACGGGGCCGAGACGCTGGCGGGCGCCCTGAAGTCCTGGCTGGTCCGGCAGAATATGCCGGCGGCCTGGGCGGGCCCGGTCGCGTTCATCCTGGTGACCATCGGCATCACGTTCGTCAGCCTGATCCTGGGCGAGCTCGCCCCCAAGCGGATCGGGCTGCAGCGAGCCCCCCGGGTGGCGCTGTTCGCCGCCCCGCTGCTCGACCGGATCGCCATCCTGGCCCGGCCGGTGGTCTGGCTGCTGACGCAGACGACCAACCTGGTGGTCGCGGTGCTCGGCGGCGACCCCCGGATCGGCCGCCAGGCCATGACCGAGGCGGAGCTGCGCGAGCTGGTGACCGGCAGCCAGTCGCTCAGCCAGGACGAGCGGCACATCGTCGGCGAGGTCTTCGACGCGGGCAAACGGCAGATCCGCGAGGTGCTGGTGCCGCGCACCGAGGTGGTCTTCCTGGACGCCGAGACGCCGGTCGCCGAGGCCGCCGCCATCGCGGCGGGCGTGCCGCACTCGCGGCTGCCGGTCTACCAGGACACCTACGACAACGTGATCGGCTTCGTGCACGTCCGGGACCTGTTCGGGCCCGGCGTGGCCAAGGACTCGGCGCCGGTCAGCCGGATCAGCCGGCCGCCGAAGTTCCTGCCGATCAGCAAGACCGTGCTGTCCTCGCTGTCCGAGATGCGCCGGGAGCGGGCGCACCTGGCCATCGTGGTGGACGACTACGGCGGCACGGCCGGCATCGTCACGCTGGAGGACCTGGTTGAGGAGCTGATCGGCGACATCAGGGACGAGTACGACATCGAGCAGGATCAGGCGACCAAGCTGCCGGCCGGCGAGGTGGAGGTCGACGGCCTGCTCAACCTGAGCGAGTTCACCGAGCAGACCGGCATCGAGCTGCCCGAGGGCCCGTACGAGACCGCCGCGGGCTACGTCCTGGCCGTCCTCGGCGACCTGCCGTCGGCGGGGGCCAGCGTCCAGGTGGCCGGCCGCACCATCACCGTGACCGAGCTCGACGGCCGCCGCATCGCCCGCCTTCGCGTCACCGCCAACGCACCGCCCCCGGCCAGCCCTCCTGGCGACCCGGTTTCCGCAGGTCAGGTCCGGCTAAACTCGGAGGCCCCGCAGGAAGGCAGCCCACGGTGAAAGGCTTTGACACCGTTCTCGTCGTCGATTTCGGCGCGCAGTACGCGCAGCTGATCGCCCGCCGGGTGCGCGAGTGCCACGTCTACTCCGAGATCGTCCCGGCCACCATGCCGGTGGAGGAGATGCTGGCCAAGCGGCCGAAGGCGATCATCTTGTCCGGCGGCCCCTCGTCCGTCTACGCCGACGGCGCGCCGCCCGCCCCGGCGGGGCTCTTCGAGGCCGGCGTGCCTGTCCTGGGCATCTGCTACGGCTTCCAGCTGATGGTGGCCGGCCTCGGCGGCACGGTCGAGCGCACCGGCGCGGCCGAATACGGCAGAACGGTGCTAGCCCGGGGGGACGATCCCCCCCAGGCCCTCCCTGATCCTGGGGGGAAACCTTTTCCCCCAGACCCCCTCGGCCCCCCTTCGGGGGGAACGCTGCTGGCGGGCCTTCCGTCCCGCCAGACGGTCTGGATGTCGCACGGGGACACCTGCACCGCGCCCCCGCCCGGCTTCGCGGTGACCGCGCAGACCGCCGCGACGCCGGTGGCGGCGGTGGAGAACGCCGGCCGGAAACTGTTCGGGGTCCAGTTCCACCCCGAGGTCATGCACACCGAGCACGGCTCCCGCATCCTGGCCCGCTTCCTCGAGCTGGCAGGCTGCCGCCCGTCCTGGACCATGCTGAACATCGTCGAGGAGCAGGTGGAGCTGATCCGCGAGCAGGTCGGCGGCGGCCGGGCCATCTGCGGGCTGTCCGGCGGGGTGGACTCCGCGGTCGCCGCGGCGCTCGTGCAGCGCGCCATCGGCGACCGCCTCACCTGCGTGTTCGTCGACCACGGCCTCCTGCGCCAAGGTGAGGCCGAACAAGTCGAGCAGGACTTCGTCGCCGCCACCGGCGTCAAGCTGAAGGTGGCGAACGAGGCCGAGGCGTTCCTGTCCGCCCTGGCCGACGTCGAAGACCCCGAGCAGAAGCGGAAGATCATCGGCCGGGAGTTCATCCGCGCGTTCGAGCGCGCCGCGCGGGAGATCACCGACGCGGCGGCCGGGTCGGGCGAGGCGTGCGAGTTCCTGGTCCAGGGCACGCTGTACCCGGACGTGGTGGAGTCGGGCGGCGGCACCGGCACCGCGAACATCAAGTCGCACCACAACGTCGGCGGGCTGCCCGACGACCTGAAGTTCCAGCTGGTCGAGCCGTTGCGCGCTCTGTTCAAGGACGAGGTGCGCCGGGTCGGGGAGGAGCTCGGCCTGCCACAGCCGATCGTCCGCCGCCAGCCGTTCCCCGGCCCGGGCCTGGCCATCAGGATCATCGGCGAGGTGACCGCCGGACGGCTCGCGGTGCTGCGCGCGGCCGACGCCATCGTCCGCGAGGAGATGTCCGCCGCCGGGCTCGACACCCTGGTCTGGCAGTGCCCGGTGGTGCTGCTGGCCGACGTGCGTTCGGTCGGCGTGCAGGGCGACGGCCGCAGCTACGGCCACCCGATCGTGCTCCGCCCGGTGACCAGCGAGGACGCGATGACCGCGGACTGGGCCCGGCTGCCGGACGAGGTGCTGGCCCGGATCTCCACCCGGGTCACCAACGAGGTCCCCGAGGTCAACCGCGTCGTGCTCGACGTCACCAGCAAGCCTCCCGCCACCATCGAGTGGGAGTAAAAACCTTTTACCGAACGGACCATGGTTCCCGCCCGCGCGCCCGCTCAGCCCATGCTGCGGACCGCCCACAGGTCGGGGAAGGTCGGCTGGCCGAGCGTGCTGCGCAGGTAGGTGGCGCCGGCCGAGCCGCCGGTGCCCGTTCGGCCGCCGATCGTCCGCTCCACCATCTTGACGTGGTGGTAGCGCCACTCCTGCATGCCCTCGTCGAGGTCCACCAGGAGCTCGCACACCGCGGTCGCGTCGGTGTCGTCGTCGTAGACCCTCTTCAGCACCTGCTGCATCGCGTCCGAGGCCTCCATCGGCTGGCTCACGTCACGCCGCGGGATCTCCGGCGGCACGTCGTAGCCCTGGCCGGCCAGGTAGCGGACGAAGGAGTCGAACAGGGACGGCCGCGACATGGCCGCCGAGATCCGCTCCCGTTCGGCGCTGCCCTCGGCGTACTGCGCGACCATCATCCGGTCCCGCCTGCCCAGGACGGCTTCCAGCTCGCGGAACTGCGCCGACTCGAACCCGCTCGAGGTGCCGAGCCACTCGCGGAACCGGGTGAACTGGGTGGGCGTCATGGTCTCGAGCACGTCCAGCTGGGCCACCACGATCTTCAAGATGGCCAGCGTCCGGCGCAGCGTGCGCATGGCGTGCGTGGTGCTGCCGGATTCCAGTTCGGCCTGCAGCTTGCCGAACTCGTGCAGCAGCTGCTTGAACCACAGCTCGTAGATCTGGTGGATGACGATGAACAGCATCTCGTCGTGCTCGCTCGAGCGGGGCTGCTGCGCGGAGAGCAGCCGGTCGAGCCGCAGGTATCCGGAGTAGGTGACGGGTTCAGCCATGGTCCTGTCCGCATTCGGTCTCGATGATGTCGCGGGTGGCGGTGACGGCGGTCCACACGTCGGTGAAGCGCGTGGTGAGCGGGGACAGGCCGAACCGGAGCCGGTCCGGGGTCCGGTAGTCGGTGACGATGTTCGCCCCGGCCAGCCGCTCGACGAGCTGCTCGGCCCGCGGATGGCGGTAGGTGACGTGGCCGCCGCGGCGGCCGCCCTCCCGCGGCGTGGCCAGCACGCAGCCGAGCGGCTCCAGCCAGGCCCCGCCCAGGTCGATGAGGTAGCTGGTCAGCCGCAGGCTCTTGGCCCGCATCGGGCCAAGGCCCGCGGCGAGCAGCAGCCGCGCGCCCTCTTCCACCGCGGCGGTGCCCGGGATGGACGGGGTGCCCGTCATGAACTTGGCCATGCCGGCCGCCGGGTCGTACCTGGGCCCCATGGCGAACTGGTCGCGCTGGGAGAACCAGCCCCAGATCGGCTGCCGCAGCACCTCCCGCAGCCGGGCCGAGACGTAGAGGAACGCGGGCGCGCCCGGCCCCGCGTTGAGGTACTTGTAGGTGCAGCCGACGGCGAGGTCCACGTCGCAGCGGTCGAGCTCGACGGGCACCGCGCCGACCGAGTGGCACAGGTCCCACAGCATCAGCGCGCCGGCCTGGTGCGCGATCTCGGTGACGGCCGCCATGTCGGCCAGGGCGCCGCTGCGGTACGCCACGTGGGACAGGCTGACCAGGGCGGTGTCGTCGTCCACGGCGGCGCGCACCGCGCCGGGGTCCAGGCCCTGGTCGAGGTCGGTGCTCAGCATGCGCAGCTCCGCGCCGCGCTGGGCCGCGATGCCCTCGACCACGTAGCGGTCGCTGGGGAAGTTGTCCTGGTCGGTGACGATCACGTGCCGGCCGGGCCGGGCGTCGAGCGCCGCGCAGGCCAGCTTGTACAGGTTCACCGTGGTGTTGTCGGTCACCAGGACCTGGCCAGGCGCGGCGCCGGTCAGCTGGCCGACCAGGTCGCCCGCGCGGCCGGGCAGGTCCACCCAGTGATCCCACGACCTGGCCAGCGCGGTGCCCCACTCTTCGCGCAGGACCGTCTCCAGCCGCCGCAGCGTGGCCCGCGGGAGCGCGCCGAGCGAGTTCCCGTTCAGGTAGATCAGGGCCGGGTCGTCGAGCGCGAACTGGTCACGGAACCCGGCCAGCGGATCCGCGGCGTCCAGCTCCTCGGCGTACTCCCGCTCCAGCACCTGGGACATACCGCACACCATAACTCCCAGGCCGCAGCGCCGGGGCGGCCTGGCCGCAGCAGCGCTTCGGCCAGGGTCAGCACGGTCTCCTCAGCTCGCCTGGCACCGGGGACCGGTCAAATCTAGTAGCTCTTCGTGATCAATTTTGTACGGAGAGCGAAAGAAGCCGATTGCTGCCGTCTCGCTCGTTTGACGAGCCCGCACGGGGCCACTAGTGTTCCGAATTAGCACTCACTGCTGTAGAGTGCTAATGCGACGAGGCAGTCTGGCACCCGCGACGACAGGCCGCCGCGCTCGCCCTCTCTAGCAACTCACCATTAGCCTTTCCGGAGGGGGAGGTCAGATCGTGACGACCGCCACCAAAGTAGTTATCAAGCCGCTCGAAGACCGGATCGTGGTCCGCCCGCTTGAGGCGGAGCAGACCACGGCATCCGGACTTGTGATCCCGGACACCGCCAAGGAGAAGCCCCAGGAGGGCGAAGTCCTTGCCGTTGGCCCGGGGCGCTTCGACGATGCGGGAACCAAGCGCGTGCCGATCGACGTCAAGGTCGGCGACATAGTGCTGTACAGCAAGTACGGCGGCACCGAGGTGAAGTACGGGGGCGAGGAGTACCTGGTGCTCTCCGCTCGCGATGTCCTCGCCGTCATCGACAAGTAGTAAAGCTACGGGCTCCGGAGGCAGGGCGCCCGGCCCAGCGCCGGGGTCTTGCCGCCGGAGCCCGTGAGCATTCCGCCCCGCGTGCTGCGTGCGCGGCATGCTGACTGAGACATCGATCCAACCCGTAGGTTGAGGTAGTAAATGCCCAAGATCCTGGAGTTCGACGAGGACGCCCGCCGCTCGCTCGAGCGCGGCGTCAACAAGCTCGCCGACGTCGTGAAGGTGACGCTAGGCCCGCGTGGCCGCAACGTCGTGATCGACAAGAAATGGGGCGCTCCCACCATCACCAACGACGGCGTGACCGTCGCCAAGGAGGTGGAGCTGGAGGACCCGTACGAGAACCTGGGCGCCCAGCTCGCCAAGGAAGTCGCCACCAAGACCAACGACATCGCCGGGGACGGTACCACGACGGCGACGGTCCTAGCCCAGGCCATGGTGCGCCACGGGCTGCGGTCGGTCGCCGCCGGCGCCAACCCGATGGACCTCAAGCGCGGCGTCGACGCCGCCGCCGCCGAGGTATCCAAGCGACTGCTCGCGGCCGCGCGTGACGTGGAGGAGCAGACCGAGATCGCGCACGTCGCGACGATCTCCGCGCAGGACGAGAAGATCGGCGAGCTGATCGCCGAGGCGTTCAGCAAGGTCGGCAAGGACGGTGTCATCACCGTCGAGGAATCGCCGACGATGGGGCTTGAGCTGGAGTTCACTGAGGGCCTCCAGTTCGACAAGGGCTACATCTCGCCGTACTTCATCACCGACTCCGAGCGTCTGGAGGCGGTCCTTGAGGACGCGTACGTCCTGGTCAACCAGGGCAAGATCTCCTCGATGGCAGATTTCCTGCCGCTGCTCGAGAAGATCGCGCAGGTGAAGCGCCCGCTGCTGGTGATCGCCGAGGACATCGAGGGCGAGGCGCTGGCCACCATCGTGGTCAACAAGATCCGCGGCCTGCTGAACGTGGTGGCCGTCAAGGCGCCTGGTTTCGGTGACCGCCGCAAGGCCATGCTGGCCGACATCGCGACGCTGACCGGCGGCGCGGTGATCACCGACGAGCTCGGCATGAAGCTGGAGTCGGTCGGGCTTGAGAGCCTGGGCCGCGCCCGCCGCATCGTCGTCACCAAGGACGACACCACGATCGTGGACGGGGCCGGCGACAAGTCGGAGATCGAGGAGCGGATCAGGCAGATCCGCAACGAGATCGACGACACCGACTCGGACTGGGACCGGGAGAAGCTGCAGGAGCGGCTGGCCAAGCTGTCCGGCGGCGTCTCCGTGCTGCGTGTCGGTGCCGCGACCGAGGTCGAGCTCAAGGAGAAGAAGCACCGCCTTGAGGACGCCATCTCCGCCACCCGGGCGGCCATCGAGGAAGGCATCATCGCCGGCGGCGGCAGCGCCCTGGTGCACGTGGCCGCCGGCCTCGATGACCTCGGCCGCACGGGCGACGAGGCGACCGGCGTTCGGGTCGTCAAGCGCGCCCTGACCGAGCCGGCCCGCTGGATCGCGCTGAACGCGGGCCAGGAGGGTTCGGTCGTGGTCGCCAAGATCGCCACCCTGCCCGCCGGGCAGGGCTACAACGCGGCCACCGGCGAGTACGGTGACCTGGTGG
Source organism: uncultured Actinomycetes bacterium (assembly GCA_963722275.1). Lineage (GTDB taxonomy): Bacteria > Actinomycetota > Actinomycetes > Streptosporangiales > Streptosporangiaceae > Palsa-504. Next base: position 172,136 of record CAVRMX010000018.1, read on the forward strand.
CGCAGGGCGTCATCGACCCGGTGAAGGTAACCAGGTCCGCCGTGCAGAACGCCGCGTCGATCGCCGGCATGCTGCTCACCACCGAGACCCTGGTGGTGGAGAAGCCGGAAGAGAAGGAAGCCCCCGCGGCCGACGGCCACGGGCACGGCCACTCGCACTAAAGGCCCGCCGGTAATTAGCAGGGGCACTAGCCTGAGCGCACCTGGCTCAGCCAAGGCCGGGAAAGCCGGGTTCAGGCGGTTGACGCCTGAACCCGGCTTTCATGCTGTTCCGGGCATGCTACCCAGGCAAGCTCGGGGCGTTCCGGGCAGTGCGGGCCCGGGTCTCAATAGGATGGGTACATTCCGCTGCCGTTTCCGCTGAAGGTGCCATGACTGATCAAGTACGCCCGGGCCAGCCCCCTCCCGGGGGACCCATCCCCCCGGACCTCCCTTGGATA
>CAVRMX010000019.1:0-95571 GCA_963722275.1 uncultured Actinomycetes bacterium
GCGGAGGTCATGTTCGTTTCCTTGCCGGCATGGCCGCCCGGGTGGCCATGCCATAGGTGAATGATTGCCTGCTGTCTGCCCGCAGGACTGCTCTTCAGCCGACTCGGGCATAGCCTAGTCAGGCGCCCCCCTGCCTTAACCGCCGCTGGGGTCCCCGCGGCGTCGAGTACAGCGCGCAGACCACGTCCGGGATGATCCGACATGGGCAACACACTCCCCCCGGCGTGCCGGGGGCGCCGCCGTCCACGGCGCAGACGGGGTAGTGCAGTGGCGCCGACGGCTGGCTTCGTGGGGCGGCAGGACGAGCTCGCCATCCTCAGCGAGCGGTTCTCCGAGGCGGCGAGGGGCCGCCCTCAGGTCGTCTATCTGGAGGGCGAGGCCGGCTGAGGCAAGTCAACCCTGCTCTCTCGGTTCCTCGGGTCGCTCTCGGCCGCGGTGGTCCTTCAGGCTGGCGGCGACGAGGACGAGTCGCTCCTTTCTTATGGGGTCGTGGACCAGCTCGATCCCGATGCGGCCACGGACCCGGGGGACGACCCGATGGCTGTCGGCGCCCGTTTGCTGGATCTCTTCGACCGCCTGCAGGCCGACGACCGGGTCGTGGTGCTGGTTCTGGACGATCTGCAGTGGGCCGACCGTCCCTCGTTGCGAGCGGTGCTGTTCGCGCTCCGGCGGCTCCGCGCCGACAAGGTGCTCATCGTCGTCTCGGCCCGGAGCGGCGCTCTGGTCGATGCCGGATGGGCTCGGTTCGTCGGCGGCGACTCGCGGGTTATGAGGGTTCGCTTGGGCGGTCTCGAGGCCGGCGATCTCACCGAGCTGGCCGCTGCCCTGGGTCTCGGGCAGCTGTCACATCGGGGAGCGTGCCGGCTGGCGGCACACACTGGAGGGCATGCCCTCTACTGCCGGGCGCTGCTCGACGAGATGGGCGTCGCGGCATTGAACGAGAAGGACGAGGGGTTGCCGGCGCCGAAGGCGCTGTCGTCGGTGATCCTCGCCCGTGTGGCCACGCTGTCGACGGCGACGCAGGCGTTCCTGGCGGCGGCGGCGGTGTTGGGCCACCGCGCATCCAGGGCGACGATCGCATCGGTCGCCCAGCTGTCCGGCGCCGGCGACGAGGCCGACGAAGCCGTCACCTCGGGCCTGCTCGAGGCGGGTCAGATACCAACCGAGCTGGGTTTTCCCCACCCGCTGTACCGGGCCGCCATCTATGACGATCTCAGTCCGGCGGTCCGCCGAGGGCTGCATGCCCGCGCCGCGGCGGTCGTTGCCGGCGGCCAGCGCCTGGCCCACCGGGTGGCGGCCGCTGCGGGACCGGACGAGCAGCTGGCCGGTGAGCTCGAGTCGGCCGCCGTGGCCGACGCCGACCTTGGCGAGCTGGTCGCCGCGGCGTGGGCGTTCGAGCGTTCGGCCTACCTGTCGCCCGATGCCGGGCAGCGGGAGCGACGGCTGCTCGACGCCGCTGGAGTCCAGCTCATTGCGGCAGACAACGCCGGCGCAGCGAGGACGCTGGCGGCCTGCCGTGGCCGCAGCGCCCGCCGTGACGCGCTGTCCGGGCTGCTAGGCGTCTACACCGGATCGGCCGACGCCGAGAACCGCCTGCTGGCGGCATGGGAGAGCCATGATCCGGGAACCGAGTCGGAGATCGGGGCGCGGGCGGCGACATCGCTGGCGAACTGGATGGTCATCTCCGGTCGCTCGGACCAGGCGCTCATGTGGGCTGATCGAGCCGTCGATGGCACCCTCTCAGGGTCGGCGCTGCACACCCGGGCTCGCGTCGCGCAGGCCTTTGCGATGTCCGCCGCTGGCCGGAGCCCCGACGGGCTGGCGGCGCTGGCCTTGCTTCCGGCATCCGGGAACGAGGTGCAGGCGGCTGCGACCGACGCTTTGATCATGCGGGGCATGCTGAAGCTCTACGTCGACGATCTGGCCGGCGCCATCGCCGACCTCGGCGTTGCTGCCGCCCGGCTCCGCAACGGCCTGCCCGCCAGCTACCCGGGCATGTGCTTGTCGGATCTGAGCGACGCGCACTTCCGCCGCGGCGACTGGGACGCGGCGGTGACGTATGCACAGCTGGCGACCTCGCTGGCCATGGACACCGACCGCCCTGTTGATCTCGCTCGGGCGCACGCCCGTGCCGCCCAGGTTCTCGCCTTCCGCGGGCAGTGGGCCGACGCCGATGCGCACGCACGAGCGGCGCGGGCGGCGGCGGAGCGCTTCCCCCGGGTGCTAACCACCGCTGCTGCCGCCATGGCGGGCACGTCGTTGGCCTTCGCCCGAGGCGACTGGGCGGGCGTGATCGACGCCGCCGAGCCGGTGCGGGCGGCCGGTCCGCCCAGCGTCGGCGGCCTGCCCGGTGTGCACAATTGGCGGGCGTTCGAAGCCGACGCCCTGGTCGGCTTGGGGCGCCTCGGCGACGCCGAGCGCGCCCTCGACGAGTTCGATTCCGTGGTCCCCCACGGCGGGCTGGGCTCAGCGGTGCTCACCCTGGCCCGATGCCGCGGCAACCTGGCCGCGGCCATGGGTGATGAGACGGGGGCGGAGCAGGCCTTCTCGCACGCCCGCTCGATCACGACGATGGCGCCCATGCCGTTCGAGCACGCCCTGTTGAATCTCGACGACGGCCGCCGTCTGTGCGGGTTCGGGCATGGCCCGGTGGCCGTCGCCCGTCTCGAGGAGGCGCACAAGGCGTTCTCCCACCTAGGCGCCGACCCTTTCGTGCAGGCATGCGCGACGGAACTGGCAGCCCTGCAGGTCACAGCCGCGACCGGCAGTCCTGCTGCCCTTCTGGGGCTCAGCCGCTCCGAACTGGCCGTGGCCCGGCTGGCCGCCACCGGGCTGACTAACCGGGAGGTGGCCAGCCAGCTGTTCGTGTCGGTGAAGACGGTGGAGTACCACCTCCGCAACAGCTACATCAAGCTCGACATCACCTCCCGCCGGGCACTAGCCGCTCTTCTGGCCTGACCGGCCCAGCCCGCCGGGCAACCGGGCGCACGGCGGGCGACCGGGCCGCCGCCGGTTCCAGCGCAAAAACTCAGGGTCGAACCTAGGGTCACACCCTGGGGACAATGCCGCGTTGCCCGCGTTAACTGTGAGCCATGGACACCTCACCAACGCCGGGGCAGACGATTCGCCTTCTCCTCGATATCAACCGGACTCCGGACGGGCGTCTCGAGGGACAAATACGCGCCGACGGCACCGGCACCTGGAAGCCTTTCTCCGGCGTGCTCGAATTGCTCAAAGTGCTCGAGGAAACATACATAGACCTGCATTGAGAGTGACGCTCGCAATGCCGCGAAGGAAGGGACCCCATCATGAACATCAGGACGAATCAGAGCCAGGAGGAGCCGAGGCTTCTCCGCCGGCCAGCCGGCGGACGGATCCTGGGCGGCGTCGCCGCCGGGCTCGCCACATACTTCGCCCTCGACGTGGCGCACGTCCGGATCATCCTGGTCGCGCTGTCGTTTCTCGCAGGTGCAGCCGTTCCGCTCTACCTGGCCGCGTGGGTGCTGATCCCTGCGGAAGGCTCCGGCACCGCGATCGCCGATGAGGTCTTGAACCACGCCGGCAGCCACTCATCCTGACCGGCCTCCGCATGGGTTCTCTCGGCGGCAAACGGGGCCTAATGGCTTCGGGGTTTTAGAAATGTATTGCTGTAACTGCGAGAAAGGAACGTCATGAGTCAGAGCATATTCGAGAGGCGGGGGCGCACTGCTTACCGGCGCAGGCCGCCGGAACCTAATAGCTGGCCGAAGAGGCCGGCATACAAGGGAGGAACACCGCGATGACGCAACAGACGCAATCCGGCGAGGAGCCGGTCATGGGTGAGGATCGACTGCACGTGGTGTTCGGGACCGGCCAGGTCGGCAATGCCCTGGCCGCGCACCTGGCCGGGCTGGGTATCGCCGTCCGGGCGGTGTCCCGGCACCGGCCGCCCGCGCTGGCCGGGGTCGACTGGCGGGCCGCCGATGCCGCCGACCCCGAAGCCGCCGCCGACGCGGCCAAGGGCGCGTCGGTCATCTACCAGTGCCTGAACGCCCCGTACAACCAGTGGCCGGAACGCTTCCCGCCGCTGCAGCGGGGGGTGCTGGCCGCCGCCGAACGCACACGGCGCGCTGCTGGTGAGCCTGGAGAACCTGTACGGCTACGGCCCGACCGGCGGCAAGCCGATGACCGAGGACCTGCCGCTGGCCGCCACCGGCGTCAAGGGCCGGGCCCGGGCAGCCATGACCGCCGAGCTGCTGGCCGCCGCCGACGCCGGCCGGGTCCGGATCGCCATCGGGCGGGCCTCGGACTTCTTCGGCCCCGGCGTCACCGCCGGGTCCACGCTCGGCGAGCGGGTCTTCGGCAACGCCCTGGCCGGCCGGCGCGCCGACTTCATCGGCAACCCCGCCCTGCCGCACACCTACAGCTACGTCCCCGACATCGCCGCCGGCCTGGCCACCCTGGGCACCGACGCCCGCGCAGCCGGCCAGGTGTGGCACCTGCCCGGCCCGGCGACCGGCACCACCCGGGCGCTGCTGGACCTGATGGCCGCCCAGGTCGGGCATCCCGTCGGCGATCCGGTCGCTGCCCAAGCTGGCCATGCGCGCCCTGGGACTGGTCAACCCGATGCTGCGGGAACTGGCCGAGATCTACTACCAGTTCGACGAGCCCTTCGTCCTGGACACCAGCAAATACGAGTCCGCGTTCGGGACGGCCGGCACCCCGCTGGCCGACGCCATCGCCGCGACCCTCGCCTGGTACCGGACCCGGACCAGCACGCCATGACTACTAAATCGGAGGCGGGAAACGCCATGACAACTCCATTGATCACCGTGACACCGACGCCGGCGGCTCTGAACGCCGCCGATCTGACCCCGACCGCGGCATGGTCCAGGCGGGTGCGCCGCATCGGCGGGTTCATCCAGGCCGCCTTCGCCGCCTTGTGGCTGGCCCGGGCGAGCCTGGCCATCGGCGGCCGCACCGGAGACATCCTGATCGCGGCATCTGGCGTGGCGGTGATCGGCGTGTTCACCTACGCGATCACGGTCACGGCCGGCACCGCCCCCCGCCCGGCCGGCCCGCAAGCCCGGCGGATCGAGCGGTCCGTGACCATCGCCACCGTCATCGAACTGGTGGCGGCCTTCGTGCTGCCCGTCATCGTCATCGCGGCCGGACACTCCGACTGGGTGCTGCCCTCGGTCGTGATCACCATCGGGCCACTGCTGCTCTATCTGGACCACCTGGTCCGCATCCCCCGGTACCGCTCGGCCGGCTGGGCACTGACCGCCGGGCCCATCATCCTGGTCGCCACCATGTCAGGCTCGGCGCTCGCCGTGACCACCGGCATCGCCGCCGGCGTCATCCTGCTGGGCACCGCCGCGGCCGGCTTCCACGACCTGGCGGGGCTGCGGCCTGCGCGCCGGCCAGGCCCGGCCTCGCCCGGCACGAAGGGATGATCATGCCTCAGGCAGATACACCCACGATCGGGTTCCGGCCCTTCTTCAACCCCGCCACCGGCGAGTGGATCACCTACACCGCCATCGCCGAAGACAACGGCGGGCAGCTCGTCCGGTTCACCTGGCGCAGCGTCCCCGGCGGCGTCATCACCGAGCACATCCACCCCCGCCAGGAAGAGCGGTTCACCATCCTGGCCGGCCAAGCCCACTTCACCCTCAACGGCCAGGAACGCGTGGCCGGAGCGGGCGAGACGGTCGTTGTCCCCGCGGGCGTCCCGCATTCCGAGGGAAACCCCGGGCCAGGCCGAGATCGAGGGCGTCGTCGAGCTCCGCCCGGCCCTGCAGGCCAAGGAGTGGCACGAGGCCCTCGCCGGCCTGGTCGCCGACGGCAAGACCACGCCCAGGGGCGCGCCGAAGAACCCGCTCCAGCTCGGCGCCACCTTCTGGCACTTCCGGAACGAAAGCCGGATCACCTCACCGCCCATCTGGATGCAGAACCTCATGCTCCCCCCGCTGTGGGCACTGGCCAAGACCTTCGGCATCCGCCCCTACTACCAGCGCTGGGACAGCCGGATCGCAGGAGCTGAGGCCACCCCTCCCGGTTGAGCGCCTCTACGCACCATCAACCCGCCGTGCCCGCGGTGACGCTCTGTACCGAACTGGAGCCGATGTCCCAGCCTTTGGCGGGATTCACCTGGCCAGGACCATACTGCCGTCCGTGCCGGCAATTCGGCCGGGCGCAGATTATCATCTGGCTTGGCGCGCTCATCTCACGGATGCGTCGCGGCTGTCCATGACCAGCGAAGGATGATCGCCACCGGGCCGTGGTGCACGCGGGCCCTCGTGGGCGCGGCAGGCGGCGTGTCCGCAGCCTGGACCGGCGGCGCCGCGTCAGTACAAGGGTGGCGGGCGGCCAGCATTGGGGCAGTCGCCGCTGATGGGGCAGATCGAGCAGGACGGGTCTTTACGCCGGCAGACCAGTTGCCCATGACGGCGCAGCAGCTGGCAGGCGCGCTGACGGGCAGTCACGGTCGCAGGCAGGCGCTCGCTGGCCTCGGCCTGAGCCTGCCGGTAGCTGGCTGCATAGGAGCGTGCCGGGTCGCCGAAGCCCAGCCGGACCAGCACCCGCAGGCCGTTAGCATCGAGGGCAAGAACGGCCCTGGCCCCTGTGAACAGGTCAATGCGGTCCGCCCCCGGCCTCCCGATGCCCGGGTAGGCGCGCCACGGCGCCCCGGCGATGGCAAGCTCCGCGCACCGGCGCAGGCGCTGGACCCGTTCCGCCGGGCGGGCGCCGGCGACGATGCCGCGCAGCACATCCTCCGGGGCGGCCAGGATCTGCTCAGGCGCGAGCCCCGCCTCGGTCCGGAGCCTGGCCAGCGCCTGCCAGCGCCGCCGGTCATCGACCAGGTAGGCGATGTTTTCGGCCAAGACGAGCTCCCAGCCATCCGCCGCCGGGACCGGATCGGCCGGACCGCCCGCCTGCTCCAGCCGGTCTAGCAGCACCGGCAAGTCCTTCATCCCGGCCAGCCTAGCCCGGCCCGCAACCGATGCTGCATGATCCATAGGACCGCATCATGCCGACACCGATCCAGGCGGGCCGGACGCAGATAGAGCCCTGTGGGGTGCCCCGAAGCTTCCGGACAGTCCATCCATTAGGATGGATGTCTGGAAAGGTGAAGTAATTGCCTCGACCGAAGAAGAGCTTCTCTCCCGAATTCAAAGATGAAGCCGTGAAGATGGTGATCGAGACCTCGCGTCCGATCGCCCGCGTGGCGAAGGAGCTCGGTATCAACGAAGGCACCCTCGGAAACTGGGTTAGCATCTACCGCCGTGAACATGCCGGCGAGGAACCGCCGCTGACCGTGAGCGAACGCGCGCGGCTGCGCGAGCTCGAACGGGAAACCCGGGAACTTAAGATGGAGAACGAGTTCCTGAAAAAAGCCGCAGCGTACTTTGCCAGAGATCATCGGTGAGCGACAAGTTCGAGTTCATCGACGTGGAGTACGCGGCTTACCAGGAATCGGACGAGCAGTACGTGCCGTCGATCGTGAAAATGTGCATCTGGATGGAGGTCTCACGGTCCGGGTTTTATGAATGGCGCAATGCGCCGGAATCAGCGACAGCGAGAAGGCGCGGGGAACTCGCCCTGTACGTGAAGAAGTCATTCGGGGATTCCGGTGACACGTACGGGTACCGGCGGGTCCACACGGACCTGCTGGCCTGGGGCGTGCCGGCCGGACCGGAGCTGGTGCGCTCGCTGATGCGTGAGCTGGGCCTGGAGCCGTGCCAGCCGCGGCCGTGGCGGGTCAGCCTCACCGAGGGCGACGGCCAGGAGCATGACATCCCCGATCTGGTGAACCGGGATTTCACCGCGGACGCGCCCGGCAGGAAAATGGTCGGCGATATCACCTACATTTCGACCTGGGAGGGCTGGCTTTTCCTGGCCACGGTTATCGACTGCCACACGAAGGCCGTGATCGGCTGGGCCGTAGGCGACAACTATAAGACGCCGCTTATCCAGCGGGCTATCGAGATGGCTGCCCGCAATTATCCTCTCGATGCGGGTGCGATTTTTCATTCTGATCGCGGCAGCAACTACACGTCCTGCGAGTTCGCTAAGACGCTGAAGAAGTACGGCCTCCGGCAGTCCGTCGGCCGCACCGGGATCTGCTACGATAACGCTATGGCGGAGTCGTTCTTCGCGGCGTTGAAGAACGAGTGTGTCTATCGCACCCAGTATCCCACTCGTGAACACGCGCGCCGTGACGTTGTGAGGTACATCGAATTCTGGTACAATTCGAGGCGTCGGCACTCCGGACTTCAGTACCGGACCCCGCAGCAAGTCCACGACGAGTATCTGGAACAGCAGTCCGCAGCGTGAATTAGCCACAAATCCGCTGTCCGGAAAGCTCGGGGCAGATCACTGTCCGCCCCGACACAGAATGACCTGATCTGTCAAGCGCCGGGCCTCAATCGTTCAGCGTCAGCGACTATACAGATCGGCGGATATTTTGCGTGGCTGACATCCGTGGCTATCGCAGAGGGTGACCAGGTTTGCAGGGGCCGCGCTCCAGCGTGCATCGCGAGGCCGGCGGGCGCCTGGGGTCAGCGGCCGGTTGCCCTGGGCCGAGGCGGTTCCGTCCCGTCGGCCCTGGGGCTTGTCGTCGGGTGGCGGGCGGGATCAGCCTGACAGGAGGGTTCCGGACGGGCGGTGAGGACCGTCGTGGCTATGACGAGCTGCCCGCTCCGCCGGGCCCGGACGGTTCCCTCCGGCGGCCGCCGCGTTCGGCCGCTGCGCCGGAGTCTCAGATCGGGCGGACGTCCTCGGCCTGCGGGCCCTTGGCGCCCTGGGTGACGGTGAACTCGACCCGCTGGTTGTCCTGGAGGCTGCGGTAACCGTCAGCGTTGATGGCGGAGTGGTGAACGAAGACGTCGGCGGTGCCGTCGTCGGGGGCGATGAAACCATAGCCCTTGTCGGCGTTGAACCACTTCACTGTGCCCTGAGCCATTGTGTTTTCTCCTGCTGAGACGACCGCCGGGATCCGCCGGGGCGGGTCGCGGGCTGCTGCAAGCCGCCTGCCTCGGGAAAACCGGACTGCGCCCGCTGTCAGAACCTCGCAGGCGCTGTGACACGAACACGAACTTCCACTGCGACCACTGCCAGTAAACACCATGACGCCAGTCCCGCGGTCGCCAGGCAACGGCGGGACGCTGACGCTGACCGGCGGGTTCATGCCGATCTGATCGCCAGGCGAGGCAACTGCCAGGATCGATGATGAGACGATGTGGACCTCAGCCAACTGGCAGCCTGGAAGGATGAGGACCGACATGACCCGACCGGCCGCTCGCAGGCGGAGCCAGTTCATCGACGCGGTGATCGATGAGTACGCAGCAGCGCATTCCACCCCGCCCGACGCTGATCAGCTCGAGTTGCAGCGCATCACGCGGGACAAGACCGGACGGGCCGCGGGTATGCAGATCGGCGATGACCAGGCGGTGCTGATGGAGATGCTGGTCCGGGCCATGGGAGCCACCCGCGCGGTGGAGATCGGCACGTTCACCGGCTATTCGGCTCTGGCGGTGGCGCGGGGCCTGGGTCCCGGCGGGCGCCTGCTGTGCTGTGACGTCAGCCAGGAGTGGACGTCGATCGCCCGCGCGGCGTGGCAGGAAGCCGGGGTCGCCGACCGGATCGAACTCCGGGTCGGCCCGGGCCTGGAGACCCTGCGCGCACTGCCGCCCGGCGAGCAGTTCGACTTCGCGTTCATCGACGCCGACAAGACGGGCTACGCCCAGTACTACGAAGAGGTGCTGACCCGCCTGCGGCCGGGGGGCCTGATACTCCTGGACAATATGCTGCAGGGCGGCCACGTCACCGACGATCTCACCGGCGACGATGATGTCACTGCGGTCCGTTCCCTCAACGACGCGATCGCCGCCGATCCGCGCGTGAAAGTGGTCCTGATTCCCATCGGTGACGGCGTCAGCTTCGTGCAAAAACTCGGTGACCGGCAGTAATCTCGCTGTAGAGACTTGCTCTTGACCGTCTTGTTTGGCGTGCAGAACATCCCCGATCTGGGCGGCATCTTCGACCAGCACGCACGTGATGCCTCGCATGCAAAACGGGTATCGTGCGCTTGCCAGAATCAGCCCGGGTGTCACCCCGGGGTGCGCGAGGCCTGTACCCGCGCGGGCTGCACCGGGCCAGGGACGGCTGATGTTCGCGGGGCAGCGCCCCGGGTCGCGGCCCGGCGGCCAGGCGCGAGATTGCGGCCATGCGCGGGATAATGCCCTGCGCGGGGCGGCAAGTTCGCTGGTGAGGTGTGCACGGTGCGAGAACGGGTGAGCGGCTGGCTGTACCTGCTCGGCTGGACCGTGGTTTGCCGGGTGCCGCGGCGGTGGGCGCAGTGGATGTTCCGGCAGATCGCCGATCAGCTGTGGCGGCGGCAGGGGCCGGGCGTCAGGCAGCTGGAGGCGAACCTGGCGCGGGTGATCGGCCCGGATGCGCCGGTGATGGATCTCCGGCGGCTTTCGCGGGACGGGATGCGTTCGTATCTGCGGTACTGGCTGGAGGCGTTCCGGCTGCCGGTGATCCCGCCGGCGGAGATCCTCGGCCGGATGCGGGCGGCTGGGGAGGAGCAGACCGCGTTCGGGCACCTGGCGGCGGGCCGCGGGGTGATCTTCGCGCTGCCGCACATGGGCAACTGGGAGCACGCGGGCGCCTGGATCGTGCTCCGCGGCGCCGGGAAGGTCACCACAGTGGCGGAGCGGCTGCGCCCGGAATCGCTGTATGACCGGTTCGTGGCGTTCCGGGAGAGGCTGGGCATGGAGGTACTGCCGCACTCGGCCGGCGCGAGCCGGTTCGGGGTCCTGGCGCAGCGGCTGCGGACTGGCGGCCTGGTCGCCCTGCTGTGCGAACGGGACCTGACCGGCAGCGGAATCGAGGTCGAGTTCTTCGGCGAGCCCGCCAGGATCATGGGCGGCCCGGCCGCGCTTGCCGAGCAGACAGGGGCCGCGCTGATGCCGGTGACGCTGTGGTACGAGGGAGAGAACTGGGGCGCGCACATTCACCAGGAGATTCCCGTGCCCGGGACAGGTACCCGGCAGGAGAAGATCGCCGCCGTGACCCAGCAGCTGGCAAGGATGTTCGAGGACGGGATCGCCAGGCACCCGGAGGACTGGCACATGCTGCAGAAGGTGTTCGTCGCCGATCTCGACCCCGGCAGGCTGCGCCCCGCTGGCCAGCAACCGCCGCCCGCCGGGTAACAGCACCGCGGAGACACCCGTCCCGGTTAAGAATCCCGGTCTTTCTGCGCGGCATTACCGCGAGGTCAGCATCGAGTGCCCGGTACCTTTGCGCTGCCCGCCGGTCCCGCGTCGCCAGCGGCAGCTCGTGCCCGGCCGCAGCCGCTGCCGCGAGCGCGTCGTACACCGCGCCCCCGGCAATGCCAAGTCCGGCGAGCCTGCCGGGAAGCTGCGCCGCCCGGCGTGGCCAAGCTGAATTGCAGCGGGCTCGGCGGCCCCGCGGCGGTGCCGGATCGGGTGAGGAACACGAAGCTGACGTATCCGATCCCGCCACGGATCTCGCCCCGGCACGCTGTATGTGCCGGTTTTCCGGCGGGTCCGGTTCTGGGTCGCGATCAGTTGGTCCATGCTGCGGCATCGGCCGGTAGTTGTCCTGGGGGGATGCTCTGGCTGGCGATGAGGGCGTGGCCGGAGATCGGGCATGGCTGGGCGGAGAGATTGATGGTGCAGCGAAGCTGGGTTCCCCGGTCGAAGGCCAGCACGTCGGGGGTTGCCTGTATCCAGGCGAGGGGCGCGTCGTGTGCGGTGATGCGGGTGCGGCGGATGCGGAGGGCGGTGCGGTACAGGTTCAGCATCGAGTCCTCGCGGCCGGTTTCTGCTTCGGCCGTGAATTGGCTCCACTGGGGAGGCTGGGGCAGCCATGGCTTCCCGTCGGGGGTGGTAAAGCCGAACGGGGGCTGGGTTCCGGACCATGGCAGCGGGATCCGGCAGCCGTCGCGGCCGCGGATGGAGTGTCCCGAGCTTTCCCAGACGGGGTCGTGGATGTCGCCGTCGGGGAGGTTCTCGATTTCCCAGAGCCCGAGTTCCTCGCCTTGGTAGAGGAACGCCAGTCCGGGCAGTGCCAGCAGGAGCAGCAGCATGGCGCGGGCACGGCGGGTACCTAGGGTCCGGTCGCAGGGCGGGAACGGATAGGGCGGCGGGACCGGGACTCCGGTGGACGCCCGGCCGTAGCGGGTAACGTGGCGGGTTTCGTCATGGCTGGAGAGCACCCAGGCGGCCGGCGCGCCGACTTGACCGAATGCGGCGGTGGTGCTGTCGATGACCTGGCGCAGCTGCCCGGGATCCAGGGGGCTTTTGAGGAAGTCGAGGTTGAAGGTGGTATGCAGTTCGCCGGGGCGCATGTAGCGGGCCAGCCGTTGCGGTCCGTTGACGACGACTTCGCCGACGAACATGCGCTCACCGTCGTAGCTGTCGGCGATAGCCCGCCAGGATCGCAGGATGTCGTGCACGCCTTCGACGTCCCACAGCGGACTGCCGGTCCACTTCACGGGCTGGAAGATGTCCCCGGCGGCGAACCCGAAGTCGGGCAGTGCCGGGTCTTTCGCGAAGCCGGACGCCGCGTCGATGCGCAGGCCGTCGAGCCCGAAATCGAACCAGAACCGCAGGATCGACTCGAAGTCGCTCCGGACTTCGAGGTTGTCCCAGTTCAGATCGGGCTGCGCCGGGGAGAATAGGTGCAGGTACCACTGACCCGGGATGCCGTCTGGCTCGATGATCCGAGTCCACGCGGATCCGCCGAAGGCGCTGATCCAGTCGTTGGGCGGGTCGCTCCCGCCCGGCCCTTTGCCGTCGCGGAAGTGGTAGCGGGCCCGCCCGCTGCCCGGCGCCGCGGCCAGCGCACGCTGAAACCACGGATGCTGATCGGAGGTGTGATTGGCGACGAAATCGACGACGACCTTCAGGTCGTTGCGGTGCGCATCATCAATCAGCTCCCGCGCGTCAGCCAGGGTGCCGAACAGCGGGTCGATGCCGGTGTAGCTGCTGACGTCATAACCACCGTCCTTCATCGGCGACGGGTACCACGGAGTGATCAAGATCCCGTCGACGCCCAGATCCCGCAGATACGGCAGGCGGGACCGCAGTCCGGGTATGTCCCCGATTCCGTCCCCGTCGCCGTCGGCGAAGCTACGCAGGTAGACCTCGTACATGACCGCGCTGCGCCACCACGGCACCGATGATGCCAGGCCGCTACCGCTAGCCCTCGCCCGGCTCAGGGCGAGCTTTGCCCCCAATGCTGCGACCTGCCCAGCGCAGATATTCACGCGCACATGACCTCCGGGCCGGGCTTCGCCGCCGGCCCGGTAGCGGGACTCACTACCTCCAATGTCCTCGAAGCCTTCCACCAGGGCAACCTGCACGTCCTCCTGCATCCAGCCTGGCCGCTCTTCAGACCCGGCGGCCAGCCCGGCCCGGCTTGTTCTTCCGGCTGTTCGCAGAACGGAAGCAAATGAGCGGACGGCCCTTGGCTTGCTCGTAGAGGGCTCGGGTGCAGGCCAATGCCGTCAGGCCGAGAGTTCCCGCCTCCGGATCGACCGTGACTTCGATGAAGTAAGCGGGTCGTTCAGCGGTGCTAGAACGCCCGTTATGGCTCCAGCAATCGTGCACTCGTCATTCCGGGCAACACGCCAGATCGGCGGATATAGCGCGGAACCTGTCGGGGCGTACGTCACGGCAGGTGACCGGTCACGAACGGTTGCGAGTAAACGAGTAGCCTCTTGCACGCTACGCATGCCGCCGGGGTCGCAGCAGGGCGCGCCCGGCGTGGATCAGGACCCTTCTACCACGGCTGACCTGGCTGGATGCGCTTGTGCACATCGTCCGGCCCGATCCGGCGTCCTTCATCCATGTGGGCTCCGATACGGAAATCCGGCACCGTTGTCACTTGATTGACACTTTTATACTCGAACGAGTAAACGAAAAATGCTGTGGAGCTTAGGGGATTCGAACCCCTGACCTCTTGCATGCCATGCAAGCGCTCTACCAACTGAGCTAAAGCCCCTGGGCTGGCCGCGCCCGGCCGCCTTCCGGAACGGAGTTAGCATACCGGTTCCTCGGGTGTGCGTCGCACTGGCCAGGGAAGTGGCGGCGGGCTAGGGGACGACGGGGGTGGTCAGGCTGGCGCGGATGGCCTGCTTCTGGAGCTTGCCGGAGGCGGTGCGGGCCAGGGACGGGACGAACGAGACGCCGGCCGGGCACTTGAAGTGCGCGAGGCGGTCCCGGGTCCAGGCGATGAGCTCGGCCCCGGACACGTGCGCGCCGGGGCGCAGGACGACGACGGCGTAGGGGGACTCGCCCCACGCGGCGGAGGGGACGCCGACCACGGCGACCTCGGCCACGGCGGGATGGGCGGTCATGACGCTCTCCACCTCGGCCGGGTAGACGTTCTCGCCGCCGGAGACGATCAGGTCCTTGAGCCGGTCGTGCAGGTAGAGGAAGCCGTCCGGGTCGAAGGATCCGCCGTCGCCGGTGCGCAGCCAGCCGCCGGGGAGCATCACCTCGGCGGTCTGCCCTGGCTTGCGCCAGTAGCCCTTCATGATGCGGGAGCCGGCCACCAGCACCTCGCCACGCTGCCCCGCCGGGCAGTCCGCCAGCGTGACCGGGTCGACGACGCGGACCCTGGAGCCAGCCATCGGGCGGCCCGCCGAACGCAGCCGGTGCTCGAACTCCTCCGCGGGAACATGATCCTCCGGGCCGAGCAGGGTGAACCCGCCGGTGGACTCGGTCAGGCCGTAGGACTGCAGGAAGGAGCAGCCGATGATCGCGGTGGCGGCGCGGAGCACGGGCAGCGGGATGGGCGAGGCGCCGTAGACCACGTAGCTGAGCGCGCTCCAGTCGGCGGTCCTGCACTCGGGCAGGGCCAGCAGCCGCTGCAGCACCGTGGGCACGACGGCGGCGTGCGTCACCTGGCGGTCCACCAGCAGGCGGAGCACGCCCGCGGCGTCGGCGGCCTGCTCGAGCAGCAGGTTCCCGCCGTTCAAGTTGGCCGCCAGCAGCAGGCCGAGCCCGGCGATGTGGAAGAACGGGATCGGCGCCGCGCAGACCGAGCTCTCGTCCAGCCCGATGCTCGCGTGCAGTTCGTGCAGGGCGCAGCCGAGGTTGCGCCCGGTCAGCTCGACGCCCTTGGGCGCGCCGGTGGTGCCGGAGGTGTACAGGATGAGCGCGGTCTCGTCCGGGCCGGCGAGCTCGCCGGGATCCTCGGCCGGGGCGGCGTCACGCCAGGCCTGGTAACCGCCGTCGGTGACCAGGACACGAAGGCCGCAGGCGTCGGCGGCCAGCGCCGACGCCTGCTGGTCGGCCACCAGCACGCGCGGCTCGGCGTCGGCCAGGATGCCCAGGACCTCGCGGGCGGACAGGCGGTTGTTGACCGCGGTGAAGATCGCCCGGCACTTGGCCGCACCGTACATGACCTCGACGAACTCCGGGCCGCTGGCGCCGATGAAGGCGACCCGGTCGCCGGGGCGCACTCCCCCGGCCTGCAGCGCCCGGGCGGTCAGGCTGGACCGCCGGTCGAGTTCGGCGAACGAGGTCAGCCGGGCCGCTTCGGCCAGGGCGATCGCCGCGGGGGTGGCGGCCGCCCGCTTCCTGATGATGTCGGCCAGCGAGTACACCGGCGAGCCGTCGGGGTAGTACGACCAGGGTTCGGTCTCGGTCATGACCGGATCGCCTGCCCTTCTGCAACTGCCGCGAGGACACTACAGTAAACGGAGTAGCGCGGGCCGTCTATGTTGCGGGAGGCGGGAGACAGCGTGAGCGGCACTGCCGGCGAGCCGAAGGGCCCGGAGGCGAGCGGAAGGAGCCGTCGTGCCTGAGGCGCCGCTGGCGGGGCGGGTGGCGGTCGTGTCCGGCGGCGGGCGGGGGCTGGGGCGGTCGTTCTGCCTGGCGCTGGCCCGGCAGGGCGCGAAGGTCCTGGTCAACAACCGCAACCGGGTGGTGGGCGCGGACGGGCTGGGGCCGGCCGATCAGGTCGTCGACCAGATCACGGCGGCGGGCGGCGAGGCTGCGGCCGAACACTCCGACGCGGCCGGCCCGGCGCCGGCGAGGCCATGGTCGCGGCGGCCCTGGAACGCTGGGGACGGCTGGACATCTGCGTGGCCAACGCGGCGATCGGCGCGGGCGGCATGTTCCACCGGCAGCCCGCCGCGCAGTTCGACGAGGTCCTCGAGATCAACCTGCACGGCAGCATCCGGCTGGCCCGGGCCGCGATGGCGGTGATGCGGCCCGCGGGCTACGGCCGGATCGTCCTGGTGGCCTCGACCGGCGGGCTGCACGGCGACATCGGGCTGTCCGCCTACGCGGCCAGCAAGGGCGGGCTGCTGGCGTTCGGCCGGTCGCTGGCCGCCGAGGGCGCGGGCAAGGGCGTGCTGACCAACCTGCTGCTGCCTTACGCGCTGACCCAGATGACCGACGACGGCATGCCGCCGGGGCCGCGGGCGCGGATGGACCCGGATCTGGTGGCGCCGGTGCTGACCGCGCTGGCCAGCGAGGACTGCCGGCTGAACGGCGAGTACATCGTCACCGGCGGAGGCCGGCTGCGGCGGGCGTCCGTGGTGGAGTGGGGCACAGTCCGGCTGCCGAACGGCCCGGGCTTGAGCCCCGATCAGCTGCAAGCCCTGCTGGCGGAGAGCGGACGCGGCCAGCCGAGGGAGTTCCGGGTCGCCGCCGACGCCTTCACCGACCTGCTGGAGGGACTGTGAGCTGGGGGCCGCTGCTGGTCAACCTGGTGGTCACCGCCGGGCTCGTGGCCGTGCTTATGCTGGCGACGTTCTGCTACGCGATGCGCACCCGGGTGCACGCGATCATGGACACGATCTGGCCGCTCGGCTTCGTGCTCATCGCTTTGGCGTCGTTCGGCCTGTCGGCCGGGTCCGGCTATCCGGGGCGCCGGGTGCTGGTGCTGGTGCTCACCGCGGCCTGGGGGATCCGGCTGGGCGCGCACATCCACCTGCGCAACCGCGGCCAGGGCGAGGACAGGCGGTACGCGTCGCTGCTGCGGCGCAACACCGGGAGCCTGGCCGCCTTCGTGCTGCGCCACATCTACTGGATGCAGGGCCGCGTCATGTGGTTCGTATCGCTCCCGGTGCAGGTGGCGATGTACTCCCGCGCCCCGTTCGGCCTGATCACCTGGCTGGGGGTGGCGGTGTGGGCGGTCGGGTTCTGCTTCGAGACGGTCGGCGACGCGCAGCTGCGCCGGTTCCGGGCCGATCCGGCCAATGCCGGGCGGGTGCTCGACCGCGGCCTGTGGCGCTACACCCGGCACCCGAACTATTTCGGCGATGCCGTGGTGTGGTTCGGGCTCTGGCTGCTCGGGTGTTCGCACTGGCTGGGCGCGCTCTTGGTGATCTCGCCGTTGTACATGACGAACATGCTGGTCAGGCACACCGGCAAGAGGCTGCTCGAGAAGCACATGGCCCGCTCCAAGGGCGCCGCGTACGCCGACTACGTGCGCCGCACCAGCGGCTTCGTCCCCTGGCCGCCGCGGTGAGGTGGACGTAAGCCCTGCCGCAGGCAGGTCCGTCCGTCGGCCACGCCGTTCCGCTGCCAGTTCCAGACCGGCGCCAGGCCCGGCTCGGCGGCCAGGACGGCGACCAGCAGCCGGAGCTGGTCGACCGGGAGCGGTGGTTCTTCTAGGCCCGCGGGCAGGCAGAAGGCGCGCGGCGCCTGCTCATGCTCGGCCGAGAACGCCTTGAGCAGGTCGGTCGCGGTACGGATGCCGACGCGCCTGAGGTTCAGCCTGGCCTGCGCGCCCGACAGCGGCACCCGGCCGGCGGACGCGGGCTGGTCCGCCTGCCGCAGCCGCTTCAGCTCGCTGGGGTCGGGTCGCTCCAGGTGGATCAGCAGGAACGCCTGGTCGGTCCAGTCCACCAGGCGGCCCGGCGGTACCCGGGTGTGCAGGATGACGTCGACCAGGTTCATCGTGGCGAGGTTCTGCATGTCCTCGACGCCTTCTTCGGTGAGCCGCGCCTCGTACCACAGGTTGAACCCGTCGAGCTGGTCGAGGGGGTAGTCCGAGGTGACCGGCGGGACGAGCAGGCCGAGCACCTTGGACGTCACCCGCTGCAGGGCCTGCAGGCCGATGAGGGGGAAGAAGCCGATGACGAAGGCGACGGCCAGCTCGGTGCGGCCGGCCACCGCGGTGGTCCCGCCGAGCACCTGGTGCAGGACGGTGACGATCAGCAAGACCAGCGTGATGCGGAACACCACCGTGGCGTAGGCGCTCGGGCGCAGGTCGCTCTGGAAGAAGCGGCGGATGAGCATGCTGGTCACGAACGCGTAGGAGCCGAGGAACCCGTACTTCAGGACATCCCACGCACCCGAGGGCGCGGTGACGAACCGGGTGTCCCACAGCACCGCAGCCCAGCCGACGGCGAGCACCGCCGTGGCCAGGAAGACCGGGAACAAGGATTCGCTGCTGACCCGGTAGTTCTCGTTGGGCCGGCGCTCGGTGGCGTCGGTGATCTGGCGTCCGTAGTACGCCTCGAACTTCTGCCGGTAGATATTGTCGGCCGGGCGGCCGTGCGGTCCCTGCGCCCACCGGTCGTAGAATCCCGACGCGACCGGGGGCATCGGCAGGTGCCAGGGCAGGTCCCAGCCCAGCCGGTGCAGGTTGAGCACGTACTCGCTCCACAGCGCCCTGGCCCGCAGGTCCAGGAAACGCACGTACAGCCAGCCGGGCAGGAATGCCAGGCACCACAGGGTGAACAGCTTGAGCGCGCAGATGCCCCAGGTGCGCGGCTCGGGCCAGGGCGGGCCCGCCATGATCCCGGCGGTCACCACGGTGACCGCCGCGGTGCCCGCGATGAGGACGTTCATCCACGCCGCGACCGCCTTGCGGCGCAGCCAGACGCGGGAGTTGCTGTCACCCTTCAGCCAGCCGGCGACCCGGCCGGACGGCGCCGGGCCACGGCCATCCGCCCCCGGCTTGGGACCCGACCCGACCCGGTCTGGCGCCAGTGTGGTCATCCTGCACCCCCCGCTCCCGCGGCCACCTGCTTGGACTGGGCTTTCCCCCTACTAAGAAGGAGCCGCCAGTGCGGACCCTGATACAGGCCGCTTGACGCGTTGCAGTGGTGACGCTGCGCGGGGCTGATGAGGCCGGCTTGGGCGGCGTCGGCGTCTATGACACTTTCCCGGGCAGCAATGGCCGCATGAAGGTCCGTTCGTAGCGGAGCACGCAGCCGCTGTCGTCCCTGATGCGGTCCGCTGCCACGAAGTCAGGGTCGGTGCCGAACAGGGCACGGTATTGCTCATAGGCAGCGAGACTGGGGAAGCTGAACAGCGCCAGGGCCTTGTCGCTCGCCCCCTCGGCGGGCAGGAAGTAGCCGTGGTGCAGGCCGCCGTGGGAATTGACCAACTCGATCCACCGGCGGGCGAAGCGTTCGAAGGCGTCGATCTTCTCAGGAACGATGACGTACTCAACCACGCAAGTGATCATGCCCCAGGCTAGCGGCGCCGACTTCCCGGCCGAACCGCGCCGCAACTGGCTGGGATACTTGATGGCAGGAATCGTTTCCGGTGCGTGGAGGAGAGCGCATGCCGCATATCGCGCTGAACTCGGCTGAGCCCGGCATCCGAGGGCTGCTCCGGTACCGGCCGGAGACCGGCCGCCCGCTCAGCGAGCTGACTGAGGTGCTGCTGCGCGGGCCGGGCACCCTGACCCGAGGTGAGCGGGAACTTATCGCGGCGTACGTGTCGTCGCTGAACGGCTGCCGGTACTGTTCCTCGTCGCATTCTGCCTGCGCCGCGGCCCAACTGCCGGGCGGTATGGCGCTGGTGGAGCAGGTCCGCGCCGATGCCCCCAGCGCACCGGTGCCCGCCAAGCTGAAGGCCCTGCTGGTGATCGCGGCGGCCGTCCAGGGCGGCGGGCTGGACGTCACGGCCGGGCAGGTCGCCGCAGCCCGCGCGGAAGGCGCGACTGACCTGGAGATCCACGACACGGTCCTGATCGCCGCGGTCTTCTGCATGGTCAACCGGTACGTCGACGGGCTGGCCACCATGGCCCCCGACGACCCCGCTGTTTACGCGGCGGGGGCGCAGCGCCTTATCGAGCGGGGTTACGTGCCGCCGGCTGAACCCAGCCACACGTAGCTGGCGGACTGGCCCCATGCTGGGCCCTGGCTTTGAAATGCTGGTGGCATGACCCAGGTACAGGTAGTGACGGACCTCGATAGCGCGCTTGCGGCCACGGAGGCAGTGGTGGCCGGCATCGGCGCTGACCAGTGGCCCGCCGGGCCGGGAGTTTAGATCGCCGGAGGGTGCCTTGGGTTCTTGCTAGCGTTGCCTGAAGGGAAAAAAATTTCCACTCAGGAAACGGCGCTGGGGAAGGCACTTACTCCCCGGGCGTTTCCGCGGAAACGGGAGGAGGCTCGATGGCTGACGCCGACGACGTACGCCGCCTGGCGCTGGCGTTGCCGCACGTGGAGGAGATCGACAGCGACGGCTTCGACTTCCGGGTGGGCGGCAAGGGGTTCGTCTGGTCCTATCCCGAGCGCAGGGCGGGCCAGCGCAGGGTCATCAGGACCGACATCGCGGTGCTGTTCGTGGGTGACGAGGCCGAGAAGCAGGCGCTGCTGCTGGGCGAGCCCGCGGTGTTCTTCACCGCGCCGGGGTATGACGGCTGGCCGCTGGTGATGCTGCGGCTGGCGGAGGTGGACACCGGGCGGCTGGCCGAGCTGGTGACCGACGCGTGGCGGATGCGCGCGCCGCAGGAGCTCGCCGCCGATCTCGACGAGGCCGGCGATCAGCCCGCGAGCTCGGCCAGCTCAGCCGCCAGCAGGGCGCCCAGCTCCCAGCAGGCCTCCAGGTCGGCCTTACCTGGCGGCCCGGCGACGGTGACCGGCGGCCGGACCGGCCGCCACTGCAGGCCGGTGGTGATCGCCTCCACCGCGCGCACCGCTCCCCCGGTGTCGCTGCCGCCGTGCACGTACAGGCCGAACGGGCGGCGCCGGGTCGCCTCCAGGCAGGGATAGTAGATGCCGTCGAAGAAGTGCTTGAGCGCGCCGGACATGTACCCGATGTTGGCCGGGGTGCCGAGCAGGTAGCCGTCGGCCTCCAGCACGTCGGCGGCCGCCGCGGTCAGGGCCGGCCTGATGACCACCTCGATGTTCTCGATCTCATCGGTCCGTGCTCCGCTGACCGCGGCCTCGAACATCTCCTGCAGGGCGGGCGACGGCGTGTGGTGAACGACCAGCAACCTAGGCATGACCGCTGAGCTTAACGGCCGCGGCCGTCCCGTAACGCCGCGTGGTGAACCACAGTGCTGCTGTGATCGTTCTGCTAGGTAAGTGAATCGCCCGGGCGCCGGACCCCTTCGTGCATGACCAGAAGGAGCCCCAGGCGTGAGGCGAATACCGCGTATTAATACCAGGCAGGAAACGCTTACCTGGCGGCTGCCGCGCAAATGGCTAGCTGCCGCGCTTATCACCGGAGGATTGGCCCTGCTCGCGCCGGGCATGAGCTACGTCACCGCCAGCCCGTCCGGTCCGCCGGCCACGCGCCAGGCGGCCACCCTGGCGGCCCAGGTCGCCACGGACGGCTGCCGGGGCGTCACCCCGGCGGTCTTCCCCGCGCAGGGCTTCATCACCAGCCCGGCCCGAACCCAGGGCGGCCACCTGTGGTGGCGGCAGGCAGGCGACGGCACGAGCGTGTGTATCGGCACGGTCGTGGAGTGGGTCCAGTACAACGTCATGACGACCAAGACGTGGCGGGTGATCGCCTACACCGCGCAGAACCCGGGCGGCGTGACCATCGCCCGCCAGGCATTCACCCTCGGCCGGGGCGTGTACTTCTGGAGCTTCGGAGTGCACCGGGTTTTCCCTGGGCTGTCGGCGGTGTGCCTGACCGCGACCGAATCCTTCGGGATGTCCTGCGTCCGGTTCAGCTAGCCGCCCAGGCGACGCAGCCGGGCGGCCTCGGCGGGCCGCACGTTGGGATCCCTGAGCCGGTACCTGGCCACCTCGGCCAGGTACGGGCCGGGATCATCCCGGACGGCCGCCCGGAACCGGCCCAGGAATATCCGGCGCAGCCCCCCGGCCGCCGGCCTCAGCCAGCGCGGCAGGTCATCGACGTCCGAGCTCGCCATGATCAGGGACGCCATGGCCACGTCGGCCCCGGCCGGGCCCGCCGCGGCGTTCGTCCAGTCGATGACCACCGGGCCGCCGGCCGTCAGCATGACGTTGGCGGGGTGCAGGTCCAGGTGCACGACCCGGTCGCCGGAGCCGAACGGCCGCCGGAGCTGCGCGGGCGCCGGGATCTGGTGCAGCTGGTCGTGCAGCCTGGCCAGCAGGCGCCCGTACCGCGCCACCCGCCAGGGCCGGCTGACCAGGTCGGCGAGCATGTCCCGGCCGTCGAGCCGCTCCATGACCAGGTCGCCTCCGTCGGCCGCCAGCACCTCCGGCACCGGGTAGCCGGCCTGCCGCAGGTAGCGCATCAGGTCGGCCTCAGCCGCGCAGGAGTACGGCGTCCGGTACCGGCGCAGCACGCGGCGGGCGTCCAGGGCGTAGACGTCGGCGGCGCGCCCCCGGCCGATCAGCACGCCCGGTTCCCCGGCCGATTCCGTCATCTCCGCCGCCTCCCGCATACCGGGTCCGGGCCAACGAGCTCGTACCCTGCCTAACCTAGACGAAGCGGATCAGCGTGCGGCACAGCTCGCCTTCGAGGCCGACCCCGTGCTCCCGGTCGGTGGCGTGCACGTCGACGGCGACGATCCCGGTCCGGCCGGCCCGGGCGGGTACGAACCTGATCGTCCGGCTGCTGAACGCGAGCGCGGCGCCGTCCGCCGTCGGGACCGGGGGCTCGACGCCGATGATCGCGGCCCAGGTCTGCGCCATCGCGGCCGGGCCTCCGGCCGCGATATCCACCGCCACGTCGACCGCGACGATGTTGTCGGCCCGGCCGGTCCGGCTGGCGTGCGCCGCCTGCGCGGCGGGCAGGTCATCCCAGAACCACGCGTGGCGCGGCAGGAACGCGTCGAGCTCGAGCAGCACGCCGACGTCGAGCGGATGCAGCTGCACGATGTCGTGCCCCATCGCCTGGGTCTCGACCGCGATCCGGACGCCGTGCTCGGCGGCCCGCTCCTTCACCCCGTCCAGCGACGGGACCTGGGTGGACAGCACCCAGCCGGACGAGCCGCCGACCCGGCCCAGCCAGCGCGCGACCGGGTGGTCCGGCGTGGTCGGGGCGAGCACCTCGAGGTAGGTGGCGGGGCCGACCGGGGCGGTGAAGTCGGCCAGGTGCACCGCGGCCAGCAGCGGGTCGCCGAATCCAGGTCCGAGCGCGAGAAGGTCAGTGGCCGTCCGCACGGCGGCCGCGTGGTCCAGCGTCGCGAAGCCGACCTGGCGCAGCTCGGCCCACCGGTTCCCGGTCATGCCGGGCTACCGGCCGGTGTTCATGGTGGTGACCTTGAGCAGCTTGGTCATGGCGCGCTCGTAGCGGACCGGGTCCCTGGCGTACCTGGCCCGCGCGTCGATGGCCATGAAATCCGTGTCGGCCACGTGCTCGCCGCGGTCGAGCGCGTCCAGGCCCGCCCGGGCGATGTCCCGTGGATCTTCCTTGCGGCCGGCCACGTGCGCGGCCATCCGGGTGTCGACCGAGCCGACGATCAGCGCGATCACCTCGGTGCCCTGGTCGGAGAGCTCGGACCGGGTGATGCTGGACAGGAACAGCGCGGCCGCCTTGGCCGGGGAGTAGCCGCCCATGAACGGCGCGGGGAAGGCGCCGGCCACCGACAGCACGTTGGCGATGTAGCCGCCGCCGTTGGCGCCGAGCACCGGCGCGAACGCCCGGGTCATGTTCAGCACGCCGAAGTAGTTGACCTCCATCTCGCGGCGGGCGGCGTCCGGGTCGTCGGCCAGCACGAGCCGCGTGCCGGTGAACAGGCCGGCGTTGTTGACCAGCAAGCTGACGTCCGGGCAGGCGGCCGAGGCGGCGCGCACCGCGGCCAGGTCCGTCACGTCGAGCCGGACGACCTCGACGGGGAGCCCGCCGAACTCGCCGGCCAGGTCGGCTGGACTGCGCACCCCGGCGTAGATCTTCTTCGCGCCGCGGGCCGCCAGCTCGCGGACGAACGCCAGGCCGATGCCACGGTTCGCGCCGGTGACGAGCGCTACCGAGCCGGCCGCCTTGCTGGGGCGCGGCATAGCCACCTCCGCGATGTCGGGGCACCGGCGGATCAGCCTAGCCCACGGTGGCGGGGAGCTTGCCCTTGGCTCCGAGCTTGTAGGCGATGATCATTGCCTGGCCCGATTGCGGCACGGCTGCTCCGGTGATGACGTAGTCGCCGTCGATGGCGACGGGAGCATTCGAGCCTGCGGACAGCGGCGTGTTCAGCAGGATCGCGCCGGTGGCGGCGTTGAAGGCGTACAGGTGACCGCTGTAGGTGGTGGTGAAGACGACATTGCCGGTAACCGACGCGGCGCCGTAGGGCGAGGAGGGCAGCTTGTCGTCCCACTCGATCTTCCCGGTGTCCTGGTTGACCGCGACCATCTCGCCGGTGGCCTTGGGGATGGAGGCGTCGAATGCCTTGGCGCTTTCTGTCACGCCTTTCTCGGACATCGGCACCGCCAGGTTGTTGACCGCGGCGAAGACCGTCGAGCCGTTGGTCGCCAGCTGGGACTCGATGCCGCCGAACACGCCGGGCTCCAGGCTGAACGCGGCCGGCAGCGGGATGGGCGAGGTCGGCGTGGCCTTTTCGGTGATCAGCCCGGCGTCGCCGGGTCCGCTGTGCACGCCGACCGGGAGCTTCCACAGCAGCTTGCCGGTCTGCGCGTTCAGCTCGACCAGGATGCCGGCCTTGCCGCCGTCGATCACGACGGGCTGGCCGTGGGCGGTGGTCAGCACGGGTGAGTTCTGCAGGTCCCAGTCGAACAGGTCGTGCGGGGTGAGCTGGTAGTACCAGAGCAGCTGGCCGGCCGGGCTGAGCTTGACGACCGAGTCGGTGTACAGGTCCGGGCCGGGCCGGCTGGTCCCCCACGGGTAGCCCTGGGGCCATCCGCCCTGCCCGATCGGGCCCGGGTTCGCGGTTCCGATGTAGAGGTTGCCGGAGCTGTCGAACGACGGCGGATCCCACAGGCCGCCGCCGGAATTGAGGCCCGGGTTCCCCCACAGGTTCTGCACCTCGTCCCAGGACCATTCCGGCGCGCCGGTGGCGGCATTCAGCGCCCACAGGGTCGCCTTGGCGCCGCCCAGGTACTGGCCCTTGTTCGGGTTGACGGGCACGGTCGAGACGTACACGGTGCCGTCGTGGTAGCCCGGGGCCATGTCGATGCCCTCGCGGTCGTTGCCGATCAGGGTCCGGCTCCACAACTGCTTGCCGGTGGCCGCCGACAGGGCTACCGCGGCGCTGTCGGTCGCCGTGTACACGGTTCCGCCGGCCACGTTGACGCCGTCCGGGCCGCCGTTCAGCGAGTTGTAGGTGTGCGTCCACAAGACCTTGCCGGTGGCGAGCCTGATCGCCATCACGTTCGACTCTTGATCCTGGGTGTACACCACGCCATTCGCCACGATCGGCGTCGTCGCGTAGCCGTTCGCCAAGCCAGCGGCTTTGGTTAGACCCGTCGACTCGACCGGCACGCACCACGCCACCCCCAGCGTCGAGACGTTCGAGCTGGTGATCGCGCTGGCGACATCCCGGGTGTTGGCCAGGTTGCCGCCCGGCAGCGTCCAGGCCGCCGCGGCCGCTCCGACCGCGAGGCTGGACGAGCAGCCCGCCGCGCTCGAGTTACTTCCGCAGCCGGCGGCGGCCAGGCTCGCGGCGGCCAGCAGGGTTACGCTGGCCACAGCCGGCCACCTGACGAGATACCTCATCTGACTCATCTCCCGGATCGTGCCTCGGCGTGGCGCTTGCCAATTAAAATAGATATCAGTATGCTAAACACGTGCTATCAAGCTCGTCAAGCGAAGGAGAGGCCAGATGGTGACCCAGGATGCCAGGGCCGCAGGCCCGGAAGCGGTTACCCCGGATGCAACGGCCGCAGGCCCCGAACTGCCCAGGCCGCCGGTGACCGAGCGAGCGGCCCGGTTCCTGCCGGGCCTGCCCATGCTGACGCTGGGCATCGTTCTGATACTGGCCGGGGTAGTGCTGATCGTGCTGGCCAATCACCAGAGCGGCGGGACCGCTAAGGCGCTGATCTGGCTCGGCATTATTGTCTTTATCGTCTGCTCCCTCATGCTGGGGGGCCTCACCCCTGTCGTGCCCGGCCGGCCGCGTGTCGTGCAGCTATTCGGCAAGTACCGCGGCACCATCCGCGAGCCCGGGCTGCAGTGGGTGAACCCGTTCACCAAGCGCATCGTGGTCTCGACCAGGATCCGCAACCAGGAGTCGGCGCAGGCCAAGGTCAACGACGCCGACGGCAACCCGATCGAGATCGCCGCCGTGGTCGTCTGGCAGGTCCAGGACACCGCCAGCGCCCTCTACTCTGTCGATGACTACACGCAGTTCGTCACCATCCAGACCGAGACCGCCGTCCGGCACATCGCCTCCAGCTACCCCTACGACAACCGGGGCAGCGGCGCGCTGTCACTGCGCGACAACGCCGAGGACATCACCGGACAGTTGTCCGACGAGATCGCCGACCGGGTCCGGGCCGCCGGCGTGCACATCATCGAGTCCCGCCTGACCCGGCTGTCCTACGCCGCGGAGATCGCCCAGGCCATGCTCCGCCAGCAGGCGGCCAGCGCGGTCGTGGGCGCCCGGCAGCGGATCGTCGAAGGCGCCGTCGGCATGGTCAAGCTGGCCCTGGAACGGCTCCAGGAAGAGGGCGTCGTCGAGCTGGACGAGGAACGCAAGGCCGCCATGGTCTCCAACCTGCTCGTGGTCTTGTGCAGCGAGCAGGCGACCCAGCAGGTCGTCAACACCGGGTCCCTCTACCAGTGACGGCTGTACCAGCGAAGGGACCGGTCTGCACGTGAGCGAGCGCAAGAGCGTCCTGCTCCGGCTCGATCCCGCCGTCCACGACGCGCTGGCCAGATGGGCTAACGACGATCTGCGCAGTACCAACGCCCAGATCGAGTTCCTGCTCCGCCGTGCGCTCGCCGACGCCGGCCGCCTGCCTCGCCACGCAGGGCCGATGCGTCCCCGCGGCCGCCCGCCCGCTGGCGAGCAAGCAGCCGACGAGCCGGCCCAGCGGTAAGGCGGCGTATCACCGGGAGCAGTACAGGCTCCGTATAAGTAGGACCCCGCCGGCCAGGGGGCGGCGCGGGGTCCACGGAGGCCTGAATGCTAGAACCGCAGAGCACTGCGCTGTTCGTCCTGCTGGTGGTGATATTCGGCGGGCTGATGTGGGCGGCGGTCTTCACCCGCCGCACCGCCTTCCGCGTGCTGGCCGCGTGCCTGGCCTTCATGCCCGCGATGCTGTTCGGGGTGCTGGCCGTGAACAAGTACTACGGCTACTACCAGACCTGGGGCGCGGTGATGGCCGACTTCGGCAGCCAGGGCGTGAACGCGGCGACCCGGCTGCCCGACATCACGCTCGCCGCCGACCAGGGGTCCGGCACGCTCGACGGGAGCCACGTCCACCTTCAGCTGGCGCAGCGGCAGGGGTACACGCTGCGGCTGATGGTGCCCGGCCCGCGCAGCGGCATCACCCGGGCGGTGTACGTCTACCTGCCGCCGCAGTACTTCCAGCCCGCGTTCCAGGCGTACCGGTTCCCCGTGATCGAGCTCCTGCACGGCCAGCCGGGCAAGCCGGAGGACTGGATCACCGTGGTGGGCGTGACGAATACCTTCGACCGGCTGCTGGCGGAGAAGCTCGCCCGGCCCGCCGTGGTGGTCATGCCGGACGCGAACGGCAGTCCGAGGATCTCGCTGCAGTGCCTGAACCAGGCGGGCGGCCCGCAGGACCTGACCTACCTGGCGGAGGACCTGCCGACGCGGATCGCGCACATGCTGCGGGTGCAGCGGCCGGGCCGGGCCTGGGGCGTGGCCGGTTACTCCGAGGGCGGGTTCTGCGCCGCCAACATGGCCCTGCGCTACCCGTACCGCTACGGGTTCGCCGCGGCGCTCAGCGGCTACTTCGCGCCGCTCGACAACCAGCTGGCCGGGTCGGCCCGGCTGGTCAGCCCGTTCGGCGGCAACCGCAGGCTGCAGTCGGAGAACACCCCGCTGCAGGAGATCCAGACCCTGCCCGCCGGCCTGGCCCTCCCCCGGTTCTGGCTGGGCGCGGGCGGGAGCGACCACCAGGACGTGGCCAATGCCGAGCTCTTCTGGCAGGAACTGCGAGCGCGGCAGGCGGACGTGCCGCTGACCCTCACCCCCGGGGGCGGGCACACCATGGCGACGTGGCGGGCGGAGGTCCCGTCGATGCTCACCTGGATGACCCCCGGCCTGGCCCAGGTGGCACAGCAGCTGGCTTCTGGCGACCATATGACCATGAACTGTGCGGCCAGATGTCCACATATCATGCGGCCAAATGTCCATAACTTATGCGGCCATCCGACCATGGCCACTGTCTGGCCGGGCCATAATGGTGAGATGGAGCACGGCGGGGACCTGGTACCGCGCCAAGCCGAAAGCCTAGTGACTGAGGCGCTGGCCGATACGCGGGTCGTCACGATCAACGGCGCCAGGCAAGCAGGCAAAAGCACCCTGGCCAGGATCGCCGCCGCGGGGCATCCGAACACCGTGGTCCGCCTTCTGGACGATCCGGCCACCCTGCGCGCCGCCGAGGACGATCCGGCTGGCTTCGTCGAGCATGACGGTCTCATGGTGATCGACGAGGTTCAGCTGGCTCCGTGGCTGTTCCGGTCGATCAAGGTGACCGTCGACACCAATCCGCGCCCCGGGCAGTTCCTGCTCACTGGGTCCGCGCAGGTGCTGGCGCTGCGCGGGCTTCCGGACGCCCTGCCCGGCCGGATGGAGATCGTCGAGCTGTGGCCGTTCTCCCAGGGCGAACTGGAACGGTTCCCCGACGCCTTCGCAGACGCAGCCTTCGCCCACGGCCCGGACCTGGCCAGGACCTCCGCTCTGCGCAAACGCGACTATCTCGACCGCGTCGTCCGCGGCGGCTACCCCGAGGCGATCCGCCGGGCCCCTCGCCGCCGCGCCGCCTTCTTCGACTCCTACCTGACGAACCTCATCGAACGCGACGTCAAAGAGCTAGCAGCCATCGAGCGTCGTGGTGACCTACGCCGGCTGCTGGCACTGCTGGCCGGCCGCTCCGGCGGCCTGCTCGTCCCCGCGACGCTCGCGGCGGCATCTGGCATTCCCCGGACCACGCTTAATCGCTACCTCGAACTGCTGTCGGCCGTCTTCCTGATCAAGCAGATCCCGGCCTGGTCAGGCGGTCAGGCCCAGCGGGCCATCGGCACGCCCAAGCTGGCCTTCGTCGACACCGGCATTGCCTCGCACCTGATCGGTCAGGACACCGCGCGCCTCGGTGAACCTGACGGAGCGGCCGGGCCCATGATCGAGACCTTCGTGCTGATGGAACTAGCCCGCCAGCTCACCTGGTGCCAGGAACGCGCGCGCCTCTACCACTACCGCACCAAGGACAAGACCGAGGTGGACGCGGTCCTGGAAACCCCCGATGGCCGGGTGGTCGCCATCGAGGTGAAGGCCGGGGCAACCGTCCGCCGCGAGGACCTGGCCGGCCTGCGTCACCTTGCCCAGCGCCTGGGCCCGCGGCTGGTGGCCGGGTACGTGCTCTACACCGGACAGCAAACCCTCCCCTTCGGGGACCGCCTGCGCGCTCTTCCCATCGACGCCCTGTGGAACTCCGGCGTTTAGAGGTCCTCTTTGCCCTTGGGCGGGTCGCCGCCGACCTGGATCTGCGAGCCGTGCAGCTCGCGCTGGCAGGCCGAGCAGCACAGGACCGGGTGGAACTCGCCGCCACAGCTGGTGTGGGTGAGCAGCGTGGCCGGTCCCTCGGGCGCGCGGAACCACCGGTCGCCCCAGTCGAGCATCACCATGACGTGCGGGAAGAAGGCCCGGCCCTTGTCGGTGAGCCGGTACTCGCCCCGGCCCGTGCCCGCCTTGGCCACGGCCGGCTCGAGCACGCCCATCTGGCAGAACGTGCGCAGCCGGTCCGAGACGATGGTCGGCGGGGCGCCCGTCATCACCAGCATGTCGGTGAACCGGCGGGCGCCGAGGAACGCCGCCGCCAGGGCCGCCGCCGACCAGCGGTTGCCGATCAGCTCGATGGTCTGCGGCACCAGGCCGGGACCGCCAGCCCCGGAGGCAGCAGTGCCGCCGACCGAACGGCGCCTGGTGGTGGCGCGCGGCACCGACCGGTCCAGGCCGCCGCTGGGCCCGAACGTACCGCGGACGTCCCGGACGCCGGCCGGCTGGCCGCAGGCCCGGCAGTGCATGACCGGGGAGAACTCCTCGCCGCACTCGATGTGGTACATCGGCGGCAGCGGCTCGATGTGCTCGGTCACCCAGACCGCTTCCCACGACCAGATGGTCAGCAGCACCCTCCACAGGTCGCGGCCGCGCTCGGTGAGCACGTACTCGTACCGGCGCGGCGCCTGCGAGTACTGCGCCATGGTGAACACGCCGGCCTCGGTGAGGCGGCGCAGCCGCGCGGTCAGCACCGAGTTCGCGATGCCAAGCCGGTCGCGGAAGTCCTTGTACCGCCGCACGCCGGACATGATGGCCAGCCTGACGATGGCCAGGTTCCATTCGTCGCCGATCAGCCCGAGGGCGATGGCGTTGGAGTTCTCTGACGTTTTAGGCATCTCCGGCTCATGGTCAGGCCCCGCTGGTCACCAGCCACGGATGGACTCTCCGGGCGCCCAGCAGCTGTGCGTGCCACTCGCGATCCGCTCGGGGAGCTGAGCGCGCGCGACCGGGCCGCGGCCCACGTCGCCGGCCCGGAACACGACGCACTCGGACAGGTCACGGTTCATGTCGACCGTGAGCGTCACGAGATACGCGTCGTCCTCCCCGGTCCCGCCCGCGCGCGGAGCCACGCCGACCTCGCTGCAGAACACCCCCGGTTCGAACTGGTACCGCTCCTCGCGGCCGGTCACCGTGTCGTGCTTGACCAGCCCGTTGAACAGGAACCAGCCCGGCTCGTTGGTGGCAGCGTAAGTGTACCGGTAGGGCCGTCCGCCGAACCCGCTGTTGATGGTGCCGAACTCGGTGCAGCTGTCCGACAGGTCCTGCTCGCTGGTCGCCCCGGTGACCAGGTTCATCCGCCACCGGTGCAGCCGGGTCTGCATGGCGTCCTGGGCCAGGAAGCGCCACATCCGGCCTTCGGGGCCGCCCGGCCCGGCGGCGCCAGGCTCCGGGCAGCCCTGGAAGAAGCCGTCCACGACGACCTCGTCGCCCTCTTCCCAGGCGTTGGTCCAGTGCAGCACGTAGGTCGGGTCGAACTCGAACCAGCGGATGTCGCCGGGGGCGCCGCGGCGCGGGATGACGCCGAGCCGGGACGGCATCTCCGGGTGGAAGCGCGCGGCGTACCGGCCGCGCGCGATCAGCTCCGGCTCCCAGAACAGCGGCATGTCGTTGAGGATCGCGTAGTGCTCGGTGAAGGCCATGTCGTGCGGCAGCCGCGGCCCGGGCAGGTCGACCGGCACGTAGTGCACCAGGTGATTGCCGGCGTCCACCACGCCGTAGTGCAGGTACGGCGCGGTCGTGGCGTAGTTGAAGAAGAGCATCTCGCCGGTGCGGTCATCGACCTTGGTGTGCGCGGACACGCCCAGGTCGTTCGGGAAATTCCCGCCCCAGGTGCACTTGCCCAGGTCGTCCAGGGTCAGCGGGTCGAGCCGGTACAGGTCGCCGCACTGGTAGAAGCTGGCCACCGCGACCCCGGCGTGCACGACGACGTCGGTGGAGGCGGCGTCCTTCATCCGCCCCCTGGCCCCCCAGCCGCCGGGCCGGACCGCCGCCTCCGGGTTCTCCGCGAGCCCGGCCCAGAGCGAGCGGCCGGCCTGCTGCTCGGCCAGCAGCCCGTCGGTGCGGACGAACCGGTTCCGGTAGGACACCTTCCCGTCCCGGAACGACACCTTGTGGATCATCCCGTCGCCGTCGAAGGGGTGGTACCTGACGATGGCCGGGTGCAGCGGGTTCTCGGTGTTGCGCAGGTACACGCCGTAGAGGTCGGCGGGCAGCTCGCCCTCGACACGCAGGTCCGCCGCGTCGTACTCGACGTGCTGCGGCCGCCACGGACCCGACCGGTAGGGGTGGTCGTCGTCCTCCGGCAGGGTCGAGAGCATCTTGCCGTAGACCTCGACGTCGGCCATGATCAGTCCTCCCGCGTGACGACGAAGCTGACCGTGGTGGTGAGGCTGCCGCCGATGTTCAGCGTGGCGAAGGTGCTGGCCCCCTCGACCTGGCAGTCGCCGGCCTGGCCGGTCACCTGCCGGGCGGCGTCGTGCAGCATGCGCACGCCGGTGGCGCCGACCGGGTGGCCGACGCCGATCAGGCCGCCGCTGGGGTTGACCGGGATCGCGCCGTCCCGCTCGAGCTCGCCGTTCTCGACCGCCTTCCAGCTCTCGCCGGGTTCGGTGATGCCGAAGTGGTCGATGGCCATGTACTCCGACATCGAGAAGCAGTCGTGGGTCTCGATGCCGTCGACCGCGCTGACGCCGGGGAGGCCCGCGCGCCGGAACGCGTCGGTGACGACCTGGCGGACGTGCGGGAAGACATACGGCTCGCGCTGGCTGCGGTCGAACTTGGGCTGCAGCGCGAGCCCGGCGGTGCCATGCCCCCAGCCGGCGATCCGGGCCGGAGGTTTCCCTCCGAGCCGTTCGGCCTTATAGCGGTCGGAGACCAGCAGCAGGCCGGCCACGCCGTCGGTGACCTGGGCGCAGTCGGTGCGCCGCAGCCGCCCCTCGACGACGGGGTTGTCGTGGTCGTCGGCGGAGAAGCCGCCCGGGCGATGAGTCCACCCGCGGGTCTGCGCCAGCGGGTTGTCCTTGGCGTTGCGCATGTTGAGTTCGGCGATCGCGTGCAGGTGCGCGTCGTTCAGGCCGTACCGCCGGTCGTACTCGTCGGCCAGCTGGCTGAACATGTACGGCCACATGAACGTGGCGTCCTGGCCCTCGTGGCCGGTCCACGCGGCCGCGCCCAGGTGCTTCGGCGCGTCGGCGCCCGGCACGCAGCGTTCCTGCTCCACCGCGAGCACCAGCACGCAGTCGTACCGGCCCGCCTCGATCTCGGCGGTGGCACTCAGCACCGCGACGCTGCCCGAGGCGCAAGCCGCCTCGTGCCGGGCGGCGGGCTTGCCCCACAGCCGCGGCTCGACCGTGGCGGGCATCGCGCCCAGCTGCCCCTGCCCGGTGAACAGCTGCCCGAACGCGTTCCCGACGTGGATGGACTCCACGTCTTCCGGTTCGAGCCCGGCGCTGGCGAGGGTGCCCTCGACCGCCTCGGCCACCATGTCGGAGATCTCCAGGCCTTCACGCGCGTAGTTCCGCGCGAAGTCGCTCTGGTAGCTGCCGGCGATCCATACGCTGCCCATGCTGAGCTCCCTGCCTGCTGTTCGGGGGCTGCCGCTGCCCGCATACTACAACAGATGGAGTGACCCATCCAGGGACGGGGCGGGCGAAGCGGTCAGGCCGGACACAGCGGCACCACGACGCGCGGCGTCAGCTGCTTTGCATATTCGCCCGCCTGGGCTCTCCGCACCCGGGCACCAAAAAGCACCATTAACCGCGCCATGAGCGAAATAGCGGGGAGGATCCGGCTTACCGGGAGGATCCGGGCCCCCCAGGGTACCAAATGCTCCCGGGAGGCCAAAAGCTCCCGGTTAATTCGGCCGCGTGGCAGATTGCAGGTCAAAATGCCCGCCATGGGGGTGCGGCGGGGTCGGTCATGCCGTGACAATACAACTAACGGAGTGATAGAACGAGGCCGTGAGCGGTGCGGCAGGCGGCGGGACGGCAGGCGGCGGGACGGCAGGCGGCGGGGTGAAGCTGTCGGTGTCGCTTGGGCTCTGGCAGGACCGGCCGGCCGCCGAGGTGGTGCGCACGGCGCAGGCCGCGGACGCTCTGGGGTACGGCGAGATCTGGATCGGCGAGATGGCCACCTTCGACGCGTTCGCGCTCGGCGCGGTGGTGGCGGAGCGGACAAGCCGGGCCGCGCTGACGATCGGGCCGCTGGCGGTCGCGGTCCGCGACCCGGTGATGATCGCGATGGGAGCGGGCTCGCTGGCCGAGCTGACCGGGCGGACGGTGAACGTGGCGCTGGGCTCGTCCAGCCCGGTGGTGGTCGAGCAGTGGCACGGGCGCCGGCAGGAACGCACCGCGCTGGCGCTGGCGGAGTCGGCCACCGCGGTGCGCGCGCTGCTGGCCGGGGGCAAGGCGGACGTGCGGGGCGAGGTGATCAGCACCCGCGGGTTCCGGCTGCGGACCAGGGCGCCGGGGACGCCGCTGACCATCGCGGCGTTCGGCCGCGGCGCGGTCAGGGTCGCGGCCCGGCAGGCCGACCGGATGGTGATCAACCTGGTCACGCCGAAGTCGGCGGCCCGGCTGGTGCAGATGCTGCACGACGAGTGCCGGGCGGCCGGGCGGCCGGTGCCACCGGTGGCGGTGTGGCTGGCGGCGGCGGTGCCGGACGGCGGCGCGCCGGCCGCGCAGGCGCTGGAGCAGCTGCGGCGCGGGCTGGTGGCGTACCTGTCCGCGCCGGGATACGGGGAGATGTTCGCCGAGGCGGGGTTCGAGGACGTGGTGCGCTTCGCCAGGACCGGGCCGCGGCCAGGTGAGCTGCTGGCGGCGATACCGGCGGAGCTGGTCGGCCATGTCTCGCTGACCGGGGACGAGCAGGCGGTCCGGGCGCGGATGGCCGAGTACGCGAATGCGGGCGTGGACGAGGTCGCGCTGGTACCCGGGTCGAGCGACGCGGACCCCGCGGGCGTGGCCACGTTGACGGCGCTGGCGCCCTAGGGAGGAAATGTGGGACTGCATCCGGCGGAGCGGGTCCGGGAGTACCGCGAGGCGGGCTACTGGACCGACGACATGATCGACGCGCTGCTGCGCGAGCGGGTCAGGGTGCACGGCGACATCCCGGCGATCACCGACCCGCTGAACCGGGACGCGCTGCTGGACGGCCCGTTCCGCTCGCTGACCTGGCCGCAGCTCGACGAGCAGGTCTCCCGGCTCGCGCAGGTGCTGCTGGCGGAGGGCGTCGGGACCGGCGACGTGGTCGGCGTCCAGCTGCCGAACACGGTCGAGATCGTCGTCGCGTTCCTGGCCATCGTGCGGATCGGCGCGATCGTGGCCCCGTTCCCTGTGCAGTACCGCGCCTGGGAGCTCACCCACCTGTCCAACGTGGCGCAGGTCCGGGCGTTCCTGACGGCGAGCAGGATTGGGCAGCGGCCCGCGGCGGCTGAGCTGGCCGGCCTGCGCCCGCAGATCCCCTCGCTGCAGTGGGTGGGAGTGTTCGGGGCCGGGCTGGACGAGCGGATCGCGGCGGCCGATGACCTGGGCGGGCTGGCGCGCGCACCTGGCCGGCTTCTCCCCCGACCCGAACAACTGCGTCACCATCTGCTGGACCTCGGGGACGGAGAGCACGCCGAAGGGTGTGCCGCGGACTCACTACGACTGGATGGCCATGTGCACGGGCACGGTGGAAGGCCCGGACCTGACCGCGGACGACGTGCTGCTCAACCCGTTCCCGATGGTGAACATGGCCGGCATCAACGGGATGTTCCTGCCCTGGCTGAAGGTGGGCGGGCTGCTGGTGCAGCACCACCCGTTCGACCTGGCCACGTTCCTGCGGCAGATCGAGCAGCACCGCGCGACCTATACCTGCGCGCCGCCCGCGCTGCTCACCGCGCTGCTGCACAACGAGGCGCTGCTGGCGCAGGCCGACATCTCCTCGCTGCGCATCCTCGGCTCAGGCTCGGCGCCGCTGGCGCCGAGCCTGCTGCAGGGCTGGCACGACAGGTACGGCATCGAGATCATCAACTTCTACGGCTCCAACGAGGGCATCGCGCTGCTCGGCACGCCCAAGGACATCCCCGACCCGGCGGTGCGGGCGCAGTACTTCCCCCGCTACCGCGCCCGGGACTGGGAGTTCACGATGGCCCGCACCACGCTGGCCCGGATCGTGGACCCGCAGACCGGCGCCGAGATCACCGAGGCGGGCATCCCCGGCGAGCTGCGGATCAAGGGCCCCGGCGTGTTCCCCGGCTACCTGCCGGCCAGCGGCGTGCCCGACCCGTTCGACGAGGACGGCTACCTGCGGACCGGGGACATCCTCGAGATCGCCGGCGACGACCTGGAGTACCTGCGCTACGTCGACCGGTCCAAGGACATGGTCGTGCGCGGCGGGATGAAGATCTCGGCGGCCGAGCTCGAGGGCTTCATCTCCGGCCACCCGAAGGTGGCCGACGTGGCCGTGGTGGCCTACCCGGACGAGGTGCTCGGCGAGCGCGCCTGCGCCATCGTGGTGCCCCGCCCGGGCCAGGCCGTGACGCTGGAGGAGATCGTGGCGTACCTGCGCGGCCTCGGCATCGCCACGTTCAAGCTGCCCGAGCGGCTCGAAATCCGGGAGGAACTGCCCCGCAACCCGCTCGGCAAGATCCTCAAGCGCGAATTGCGGGACGAATTGCGGACTTGAGCCCGCCCGCCGCTAGCAGTGAGCGCCGGGCGGGGGCACGTCCAGGGTGGGGTTGCGGTCGAAGAAGCCGGTCGGCTTGAGCACGAAGCCGCAGCGGGCGACCGGCATGACCGGCCAGTCCTCCGGGCGCGGGACGTGGGTGGGGCCGAACGTGTGCCACAGCACGATGTCGGCGCCGTCGATGTCGCGGTCGCCCGCGATGAAGGCGGGGATGCCCGCTCCCCCGGGGTTCTGGTTCACGAAGTCGCCGGCCGGCCAGCGCTGGTCCGGGTCGTAGCGGGTGACCCACAGGTGGTTGGCCGCGAACCCGGCCCGGGCCGCCAGCGGGGAATCCGGGTCGGCCAGCAGCACCGGCGCCGACTCCGGGTAGAGCGTGTAGCTGGTCGGACGGCCGAAACGGTTGGCCCGTTCGGTGCTGATGATCCGCCAGGTCCGGCCGCGGGAACCGTCCGCGCGGCGGCCCGCCTGCGACTCACGGGTCAGCCGGGTCACCTGCTGCACGATGGCGTTGCCGTACGGGTTGTCCGGCCCGATCGGCAGGCCGCTGACGTCGACCTCCTCCACCGCGTTGGCCAGCCCGTCCACGGTCATGTCCAGCCGGGCGCTGAACAGGTGCTGGTGCACCGCCCCGGCCAGGCCGGGCGCGACCTCGGTGGCGTACGGGTGGTCCGTCAGCCGCGGGTAGGCCGAGGTGAACAGCACCCCGGTCGCCTTGACCTCGAGCTCGATCGTGCCGTCCAGGTAGAAGTACCAGTAGAAGCCGTAGTCGTAGTTGCCCACGGTGGTGAAGTAGGAGACCACGAGCCGGCGCTGGCGGCGGGACTGGGCCGAGCCGTTGAAGATGTCGGTGTGCTTCCACAAGATGCCGAAGTCTTCCTCGTGGACGCAGATCGCGTTCGGTATGGTGCGGGGCTGGCCGGTGTCGTCGGTCACGGTGGCGTCCAGGTAGGCGATCTCGCCCAGGCAGTCGCAGCCGAGCTCGAGCGAGTTGGCCCACTTGCCGACCAGGTACTCGCCGGTGTCGAAGTAGGCCTGCCAGTAGCGGAACTTCGGGTCGCCGTAGGGCACGACCATCTCCGGGATCGAGGCCCGGTAGAGCACCGGGCGCCCGGTCAGGCTGACCTGGTGCAGGGTCAGCCCCTCGCGGGCGTCGAAGCCGATCCGCATCGACCAGTCCTGCCAGCGCAGCGCGTACCCGTCCAGGGTGAAGCTCGGCCCCTCCGGCTGGGTGATCTCGATGGGCTTGAGCGTGGTCCGGTGCGGGCCGCGGACGGCCTCGTCGTCGTAGTCGCCGGATTCCGGGGGCACCGGGAGCTCGAACTCGTCGGTGACCTTGAAGACCTTCTTCTCGATCAGGTCCACGTAGGCGGCGACGCCGTCGACCGGATGCGCCCAGGCCAGGTCGTGCTCGCGGGCCTGGACGAACGCGAGCACCCGGACCATCCGCCGCCGGTCGTCGTCGGGCGGCCCGAACGCGCCCGCGGTGATCGGGCAGGTCCTGATCTTGCTGACGTCGTGGTAGCCGCGCCTGGCCATGGCCGCGCGCCAGTCCGGGTCGGCCTTGGTGATCTCGTCCACCGGCCGCGAAGTCGCTGTCCAGGATGGGCATCTGGCCGTCCCGGGCCGGGTCCAGCGTGCGCGCGCTGACGACCTTGCCGTGGGTGAGCGACACCACCACGTCGGTCGACTCGCCGGTGCCGGTGTTGACCAGGAACGCGCGCAGCCTGCGGTCCGCGGCCTCCGGGCCGGCCAGCACGTCGTCCTTGGCCGGCTCCTCCAGGCCGTAGTAGGCGAACCTGACCGGTGTCTGCTTCCGGCAGCAGCCGGCCGCCACCAGGATGTCCCGGCCGGCCAGGTACTCGTCCGCTGGCCGGGTCGAGCGGGTGCGGGCTACTCATCGGCGACAATCGAGCCGACCCGGTCGCCTAGGCGCGGGGTCGCGTCTGACCAGCCACATCGGCGTAGATGATGGACACCACGAGGACGCCCAGGGCGGCGTACGGGAACCAGTTGTACGGCTGGGGCTGGCCCGGCTTGCACAGGTAGTAGACCGGGACGGCGATGGCGGCCATGCCGAGCACCGGCAGGATGACGTGCTTGATCACGTTGAACTCGTCCGGCCGGTGCTTGCGGTAGTAGAACGGCAGGGCCAGGTTGGCCGCGAAGTACACGACCAGGATCAGCAGCGTGCCCATCGTGCTGGACTCGAAGAAGAAGTTCAGCGCGTCCAGGCTGCTGCCGTGCCCGCCGACCCAGTGGCCGATCGCCCAGATCAGGGTGATGGCGCTGGCGACGGCGACGAACGTGATGATGGCGTTGACCGGGGTGCGGCGGACCGGGTGCACCTTGCCGATCCAGCGCGGCAGCAGGCCTTCCCGGCCGGCGTTGAAGATCAGCCGGCACTGCGAGTTCACCGCGGCGATGAGCACGCCCAGGGTGGAGGTCAGCCCGGCCAGGTAGGCGATGAAGGCCAGCCAGCCGGCCACGTCGTGGGCCACGCTGATGAACGGGATGGCGGCGGCGGTCAGTAGCTTGTCGTGGTAGCCGAAGCCGGACACGGTGGCGTAGGCCACCAGCAGGTAGGTGGCCGCCATCAGGGCGATGGACAGGAACACGGCCCGGGGCACGTTGCGCCGCGGGTTGTTCGTCTCCTCGGCCAGCGCCGCGGAATTCTCCCAGCCGATGAACAGGTAGATGCCCAGCGGGAAGGCGGCCGCCAGGCCGCTGAAGCCGTTGGTGACACTGCTGGGGTTGAACGGCACGGCGGACAGGTGGCCGCCGTGCTTGATCAGCGTGGCCACCGCCACCACGAGCAGCACCAGCAGTTCGAAGCCGAAGAAGAAACCGGCCAGCTTGGTCGACACGGCCACGCCGCGGAACATCATCACCATGGCGCCGGCGGTGAAGGCGGCGGAGAAGATGATCCACGGGATGCTCACGTTCAGGTAGTACTGGATCATCATCGACAGGAACCCGCCGGAGATGACCAGCACCGACGCGATCGCGATGATGTACCCGGCGCCGCACATCAGCGCCGTGGTCACCGCGCTGGTGCCGCCGAACGTCTTGCCCACGAACGTGATGAAGCCGCCGGTGCTCGGGTGGGCCCGGGAGAACTGCGCCAGCGTGTTGCCGAGCAGCGCGATGGCGATGATGGCCGCGATGAGCACCAGCGGCGCGCCGATGCCGGCCATGAGCACGATCCCGGCGAAGCCGAAGTAGAAGCTGTAGGCCGGGCCGATGTTGGCCATCGTCGAGGCGGAGATGTCGATCAGGCCCAGCGCCCCGCGGTGCAGCCGCTCGGCCGACTCCGGTGCCTTCGTTTCCGAGAACGGAATGTGCCGCGCTTCGCTCATGCGCTCATCTCCCTCGAGGGGCCTGTGTCAGCTGGCAGGCCAGGCCGGTGCTGGTACGTGTTCAGTACGGATCATGCGCGGGTCACGGTTAACAGTCAACAACTGCGGTCACCACCGTTGGCAAGCGCTTTCCAATTTGTGCGAAACGTACCTGATCAGAGCCGCAGTGCGCAAGAGCCGGGCGGGGGGTCAGCCGGGCGGGTGCGGGAGGGTGCTCTCGCGCAAGATGACCTCGCCGGGGACGGGGATGACACGCGGCTGGGGCTCGGGGCCCGCTGGCCGGCCCGGCGTCGGGCGGGTCGGCCAGGACCAGGCCGGCCGCCATCTCCCCCATCCGCTTGAGCGGCAGCCGCACCGTGGTCAGCGGCGGGTAGACGTCGCGCAGGGTGCCGATGTCGTCGAACCCGGCCAGCGCGATGTCGGCCGGC
Organism: uncultured Actinomycetes bacterium; assembly: GCA_963722275.1. Lineage (GTDB taxonomy): Bacteria > Actinomycetota > Actinomycetes > Streptosporangiales > Streptosporangiaceae > Palsa-504. The sequence goes on from CAVRMX010000019.1 coordinate 40,301, forward strand.
ACCTGCAGGCCGCCGGCCCGCAGCCGGGCCAGCGCGCCCATCGCCATCACGTCGGTGACCGCGAACACGCAGTCCGGCAGCGGTGCCTCGGGCCCGCGGCCAGGACGGCGCTCATCGCCTCGTAGCCGCCGTCCCTGGTGAACGGGCCGTAGCTGACCTGGGCCTGATCCAGCGGCACGTTCCAGGCCGACAGCCCGGCCCGGAAGCCGTCCAGCCGGTCCCGCGCGGTGAGCAGGCCGCGCGGCCCGGCCAGCACGGCGAAGCGGCGGTGCCCGAGCGCGACCATGGCGCGGGCCAGCGCCTCGGCGCCGGCCGCGTTCTCCGGCAGCACGGTGTCCACGCCGAGCAGGTCCTGGCCGATGGCCACGGCCCGGCCGCCGGAGCGGGTGAACGCGGCGATCTCGGCGCGCAGCGCCTCACGGGCCGCGGTGTCGTCGGTCCGGCTGCCGATCAGGATCACCGCGTGCGCCCGCTGGGCGCGCATCAGCGCGACGTACTCGCGTTCGGCCGCCTCGGTGGCCGCCGTGCTGGACATGCAGACCAGCAGCCGGCGCGCGTCGGCGACCTCGATCAGGCCGCCCGCGATGGTGGAGAAGTACGGGTCGGCGATGTCGTGCACGACCACGCCGATCATCGTGCTCTGCCCGGTGGCGACCGCCCGGGCCTGCAGGTTGGCGGTGTAGCCGAGCTCGGCGACGGCCTTGTTGACGCGCTGCGCCAGACCCGCCCCGACCCGGCGCGAGCCCTCGTTCACCACCCGGGACGCGGTGGTCAGCGACACCCCGGCCCGGTCGGCGACGTCTTGCAGCGTCACCTTGCGGACCTGATGCACTCCTGGTTCCTCGCCATCGCCTCGGCTTGACCCGCCTCCGGGCCGGCCTAATCTGGGAAAGCACTTTCCCAGGTGCTCAGGGTAGCACCGCCCCGTCGCCGACCGAAGGCTGAAGCCATGACGCGCAAGGTCATCTCCGTCGCCCTCAACGGTGTCACCGGCCGGATGGGGTACCGCCAGCACCTGGTGCGGTCGCTGCTCGCCATCAGGGAGCAGGGCGGGATCCGGCTCGAGGACGGCTCCTGCCTCTACCCCGAGCCGGTCCTGGTCGGGCGCAACGAGGAGCGGCTGCGGGCCATCGCCGAACGGCACGGCCTGGAGCGCTGGACCACGTCACCTGGACGAGGTGCTGGCCGATCCCGAGGTCAGCGTGTACTTCGACACCCAGGTCACCAGCGCGCGCGAGGCCAGCCTGATGAAGGCGATCGAGGCGGGCAAGCACGTCTACACCGAGAAGCCGGTGGCCGAGACGCTGGACGGCGCGCTGCGGCTGGCCCGCGCGGCCAAGGCGGCCGGGATCACCCACGGCGTGGTGCACGACAAGCTGTTCCTGCCCGGCGTGATGAAGCTGCAGCGGCTGATCGGCAGCGGCTTCTTCGGCCGGGTGCTGTCGGTCCGGCTCGAGTTCGGCTACTGGGTCTTCGAGGGGGACGAGATCCCGGCGCAGCGGCCGTCCTGGAACTACCGCGCGGAAGACGGCGGCGGGATCGCGCTGGACATGTTCCCGCACTGGCAGTACCTGCTGACCGACTTGTTCGGCCCGATCAGCGCGGTGTACGCGCGGACCACGACGCACATACCGCGGCGCTGGGACGAGTCCGGCAGTCGCCGTACGACGCGACCGCGGACGACGCCGCGTACGCGGTGCTCGAGTTCGCCAGCGGGGCGTTCGCCTCGGTGAACTCCTCCTGGGCGGTCCGGGTCAACCGGCGCGAGCTGCTCGAGCTGCAGGTCGACGGGACGGCGGCCAGCGCGGTGGCGGGGCTGCGCGACTGCGCGGTCCAGCACCGGGTGTCCACGCCGATGCCCGTGTGGAACCCGGATCTGCCCGACCCGATCGAGTACCAGGCGCTGTGGTCGGACGTGCCGGACAACATGACCTTCGACAACGGCTTCAAGGTGGAGTGGGAGCTGTTCCTCAAGTGCGCCTCCGAGGGCCGGCCGTTCGCCTGGGACCTGGCCGAGGGGGCCAAGGGGGTGCAGCTGGCCGAACCTGGCGCTGCAGTCCTCGGCCGAAGGCCGGCGGCTCGCCGTGCCCCCGCTGGCCGTCTGACGTGCCTGGCGACGGAAGGGCGCGGATTCAGCTGCCCGGGCGGGACGGCCCGCTGGTCATCCCGTCACCGCGGTGGGAGGCCGGGTACCCGCCGCCGACGCGCCGCAAGGTCTTCGCGGCCGCGCACGTGGCGGCCGCTGTATCTGCCGGGGGGGCGCCGGTCATCGACTGGGAGTCGACGCTGCGGTTCCGTGAGCATCTGTGGGCGCACGGGTTCGGCGTGGCCGAGGCGATGGACACCGCGCAGCGCGGCATGGGCCTGTCCTGGGAGCAGGCCAGGGAGCTGATCGCCAGGTCCGCGGCCCGGGCCGCCGAGGCGGGCCGGCTGGACGCGCTGGCCTGCGGGGCCGGGACCGACCAGCTCGCCGACGGCGAGGAGCATCCGCTGCGCGCGATCACCGACGCCTACGCCGAGCAGGTGGCGTTCGTCCAGTCGACCGGGGCGCAGGTGATCCTGATGGCCAGCCGCGCGCTGGCCGCCAGCGCCCGCGGCCCGCGGGACTACCTGGAGGTATACGGCGAGCTGCTCAAGCAGGCCGAACGGCCGGTGATCCTGCACTGGCTGGGCGAGGCGTTCGACCCGGCGCTGCGCGGCTACTGGGGCGGCGGCGGGTTCGACGAGGCCGCCGCGACCGTGCTCGAGCTGATCGACCGGGCCGGCGGCCAGGTGGACGGGGTCAAGCTGTCGGTCCTGGACGAAGGCCGGGAGGTATCGCTGCGGCGGCGGCTGCCGGCCGGGGTCCGGCTCTACACCGGGGACGACTTCAACTACGCGTCGCTGATCCGGGGGGACGCCGACGGCTCGCACAGCGACGCCCTGCTGGGCGCGTTCGCCGCGATCACCGCCCCGGCCGCCGCCGCGCTGGCCGCGCTGGACCGGGGCGACCTGGCGGGCTACGACGCGGCGATGGAGCCGACGGTCCCGCTCAGCCGGCTGATCTTCGAGCCGCCGACCTATCACTACAAGGCCGGGGTGGCCTTCCTGGCCTGGCTGAACGGGCTGCAGCCGCACTTCGTGATGCTGGACGGGCTCGAGCGGCAGCGCCCGGCCGGGCACCTGATCCGGTTGTTCGAGCTGGCCGCCGCGGCCCGGGCGCTGACCGAGCCGGAGCTTGCGGCGATGAGGATGGGCGAGATGCTGGCCCGTTCGGCCCATCCTGGTCCGGTATGAACGGCGGGATCGGGCTTGACCGCCTGTCGCTCAACCAGGCCACGGTCAAGCACCTCGGCCTGAAGGAGGCCGTCGCGCTGTGCGTCCGGCACGACATCCCGGCCATCGGGCTGTGGCGGGACCGGGTTGCGGAGGCCGGCCTGGCCGAGGCGGCGGCGGCGGTCCGCGCGGCCGGGCTGCGGGTTTCCAGCCTGTGCCGGGGCGGTTTCTTCACGGCTGCCGATCCTGACGGGCGCCGGGCGGCGCTGGCGGACAACCTGGCCGCCATCGCCGAGGCGGCCGAGCTGGGCACCGGCACGCTGGTGCTGGTCTGCGGCGGGCTGCCGCCCGGGCAGCGGGACCTCGGCCTGGCCCGGCGCATGATCGAGGACGCCATCGGCTCGCTCGTGCCCGAGGCCCAGCGGCTGGGGGTGCGGCTCGGCATCGAGGCGCTGCACCCGATGTTCTGCGCCGACCGGTGCGTGATCTCCAGCCTGGGCGAGGCGGTGGACCTGGCGCTTTTGTTTCCTGCCGACGCGGTGGGCGTGGTGGTGGACACCTACCACGTCTGGTGGGACGCGCGGCTGGCCGACGAGATCGCCCGGGCCGGGCGGCGGATCGCCAGCTTCCAGGTGTGCGACTGGGTGCTGCCGCTGCCTGCCGACACCCTGCTCGGCCGGGGCCACCTGGGCGACGGGTGCATCGACTTCGGGCCGATCACGGCGGCGGTGACGGCGGCCGGGTACGACGGCGACGTGGAGGTGGAGATCTTCAACGCCGCGGTCTGGGACGCCCCGCCGGACCAGACCGCGGCCACGGTCAAGGAGCGGTTCGCCGCCGTGCTCGGCGGGGCGCGCGGTAACGCTGGCCGCCGGAGACCACCTGTGGTGCCTGGCAGCGTTGCCTGATCGGTCGGGTCCCCCGAGCACGGCAACGGAGAGGGCCCCCGTAAGCCTCTCCGTTGCCGTGCTCCCCCTCGGCCGGAGCCATCCCGGTTCCTCCCCACACGACGGAGCGCGGCGGCCTGCCCCCTGATACACATCCGGGCCGGAAACCGAGTTGAATCGTGGGATGGACCACGTGCTGCCGCCGGAGGAGGACACCGACGTCCCGGCGTTCTGCCGGGCGCTCGGCGTGCCCGGGCTGGCCGATATCCACGTCCATTTCCACGCGAAGATGGCTCGCTGGCGTTCCAGGGATCCCAGCATGGTGGCGGTCTCGTCGCCCGCGACGGGCGGTTCGGCTCGAGGCATGGGCGTGAGTTTACCGGCGGCCCGCCGAAGGGACACGGCAGCGGAGAGGTCCCCCGCATCGCCTCTCCGATGCCGTGTTACCCCCCGATTGCGCGGCCTGGCACGGGTTGCGCGTGCCCGACACTGACACGGAGGCGGGGTGGTAGGCCCTGATACATATTCAGCATCGGAATCTTGAGTTGCGTGCGGGGAGCGGAAGGCGTTGCGGCGCGGACCCGGTGGGCGGGGTGAGGTCGGGGCTGGAGTTGAATCGGGGGATGGATCATGTGCTGGCGCCAGAGGAGGACAGCGACGTTCCGGGGTTCTGGCGGGCGCTCGGGGTGCCGGGGCTGGCGGATGTTCACGTGCACTTCCTGCCGCCGCGGCTGCTGCGGCGGGTGTGGCAGTACTTCGACGAGGCGGGGCCGCTGATCGGCGCGAGCTGGCCGATCCGCTACAGGTGGAGCGACGCCGAGCGGGTGGCGCACCTGCGGTCGATGGGAGTGCGGCTGTTCAGCGCGCTTGCCTACGCGCACCGGCCGGGCATGGCGGCCGACCTGAACGCGTGGACGATGGCGTTCGGCCGGGACACGCCGGGGTGCCTGCCGTCGGCGACGTTCTACCCGGAACCCGGGGCGGCGCGCTACGTGCGCGAGGCGCTGGACGCGGGTGCGCGCATCTTCAAGGTGCACCTGCAGGTGGGCGGCTTCGCGCCGGACGACCCGCTGCTCGAGGAGGTCTGGGGCCTGCTCGCCGAGGCGCGGGTGCCGGTTGTCGTGCACGCCGGGCACGCCCCGGTGGGTACCGAGAACACGGGACCCGGGCCGTTCGGGGCCCTGATGGGCGCGGTACCCGGAACTGACCGCCATCGTGGCCCACCTGGGTGCGCCGGACTACGGTCCCTTCCTGCGGATGGCGGCGGACTACGAGCGGGTGGCGCTGGACACCACGATGGTGTTCACCGGCTTCTTCGACAAGCTGGCCCCGTTCCCGGCCGGTGACCTGCCGCTGGCGCGGGAGCTGGGGATGGCCGGGAAGATCCTGCTCGGCAGCGACTTCCCGAACCTGCCCTACCCGTACGCGCGGCAGCTCGCCGGGCTGGCCGGGACCGGACTCGGCGACGACTGGCTCCGCAAGGTGTGCTGGGACAACCCGGTGGCCCTGTTCGGGCCGCCGCCGTCAGCGGAGGCGGTCGGCGGCGGCTAGCAGCACGATGACCCGGTCGCGGGGAAGGGCCGGGGTGCGGTGGCCGTTGCGGCCGGTCATGTCCTCGTTCGCGACCAGCGCGTTTACCACGGCCTCCTCGCACGCCTGCACGACGGCCTCGTAGAACGGGTCGAGGCGCTCCCAGGGCACGAATTCCAGCCGGGACATGACCTGGTCGCCGGGGCGGAAGGCGCCGGGGTTGGCGGTGGAGAAGGCCAGGAACAGGTCGCCGGAGAAGTGGGAGCCGCTGGTACCCGTTCGGGCCAGGCCGGCGGTGACCCGGCGGGCGAGCGCCTGGCACTGGTGCGGGAACAGCGGCGCGTCGGTCGCCACCACGGCGATGACCGAGCCGGAGCCGGGCGGGGCGAGCCGGAAGTCCGCCATCGGGTTGTCGTCGGCGAGCGCGTCGCCGAGCGGCACCCCGGCGATGACGAGCTCCCGGCGGGCGCCGAAGTTGGCCTGCACGAACACGCCGACCGTGTAGTCGTCCACCAGGCGCGAGGCGGTGCCCGAGCCGCCCTTGAACTCATAGCAGTTCATCCCGGTGCCGCCGCCGGTCGAGCCCTCCTCGACCGGGCCGGAGCCTGCCGCCTCGATCGCGGTCACCACGTGCTCCTCGGTGACGTGGTGCCCGTTGATGTCGTTCAGGTAGCCGTCCCAGGTCTCCGCGGCCACCGGGAGCAGCCAGACCTCCGCCACCGCGGGGTGGTGCCGGACCGTCCAGGCGACGATCCCGGCGTGCGCGACGCCGACCGCGTGGGTGTTGGTGATCGCGACCGGCCCGGTGAACGTGCCCGACTCGTTGATCCAGGAGACCCCGGTCATCTCGCCGTTGCCGTTCTGGGAGTGGAAGCCGGCCGCCACCGGGTCGCCGGTCCCGGCGGGGCCGCGGGGGTGGATGGCCGTCACCCCGGTCCGCACCGCGTCGCCCTCGATCAGGGTCGCGAACCCGACCTCGACCCCGGGCACGTCGGTGATGGCGTTCCACCGGCCAGGGCGGCCGCCGAACGGGATCCCGAGCGCACGCGCGCGCGGCTTGCCGCCGGGCGTGGCCCGGTGCGGATCTGGCGTGCTCACGGTGACCAGCGCTACCAGGAGACCATGTTGCCGAGGCCGCCCAGCCGGTCGGAGATGCGGCTCGCGGCGGCGATGACCAGCTTGCCCAGGCGCTCCTCCTCGGCCGCGCCGAGCTGGGGGCGGTACGCCGAGACGCTCACCGCGGCGGGCTGGGTCTGCCTGACCCCGAGGATCGGCGCGGCCACGCACCACACGCCGAGGTTGAGCTCCTGCCGGTCGACGGCGTAGCCGAGGCGCTGGATGCCGGCGAGTTCGGTGACCAGCGCCTCGTAGCTGGTGATCGAGTGCTCGGTCCGGTGCGGGTAGGGCCCCGGCCCGACGATGGACCGCACGTCGCGGTACTCCACCGCGAGCATCGCCTTGCCCATCGCGGTGCAGGTGGCCGGGGCCCGGCTGCCCGGCGTCAGGTTCACCGCCAGCAGTTCCTCGGTCTTGACCTGGGCCAGGTAGAGGACGTCGCCCTCGACGAGCACGCTCACGTTGGAGGCGAGCCCGGCCTGCTGGGCCAGGTGCTCCACCTCGACGGCGGCGAGATCACGCAGCGTGGTCCGGCTCGCCACCCGGCTGCCGAGCTCGAACAGCTTCAGGGTGAGCCGGTACTCCTTGGACTCGGCCAGCTGCTCGACGTACCCGGCGCGCTCCAGGGCGCGCAGCATCCGGTAGACGGTGGGCACCGGGACCCCGAGGTGGCGGGCGAGGCGGGTCACCCCGATCCGGTCGAAGTTGGACAGCTGCTCGAGCAGGTTGAGCAGGTCGCCGGTGGTGGAACGGGCCCGGTGCTCCTGTTCGGCACTGGCCTGGACGGCGGGCTCGTCAGTAGCCCCGTGCTCGCCAGTTTGGCGCGGGCCGGATGCGCGCGATCGTGCTGCCTGCTGCCTTGCTACCGTCGCCATCTATTTCCGTTCCGCCTCGCAGTCAGTCCGCAGAATACCCCTGCCGGCCTGCTCAGGCCGGCGTCCCTTTCCTGGAGAACGAGCGGGCGAGAGCGGCGCCGCAGGCGAGGATGGCCAGCCCGGGGCCGATCAGCGCCCAGCGGGTCCCGGCGACGGAGGCGATCGCGGCGACGGCGAACGCCCCGGCCGGCACGAACCCGATGAAGCCGGCGTTGAACGCGCTGAGCGCGAGCCCGCGCTGGGCGCGCGGCGTGGCCTGCTGGACGTAGACGATCGCGCTGCTCGCGAAGAGCTGGGTGGCCGCGCCGACCACGACCAGGACCGCGTCGTAGGCCCACGCCGCGGGCATGACCGCGGCCAGGCACTCCGCCGCCCCGAACACCAGGGCCCAGGCCAGGAACTCGTGCGGGCCGGGGTCCTTCCGACGCGAGGAGTAGTAGTTCCCGGCGATCCCGCCGCTCGCCATGAACGTGCCGAACAGCCCGAAGCCGAACGCGCCCAGGTGGAAGACCCGGCTGGCCATCAGCGGGTTCGTGACCGCGAACTGGAGCCCGAAGCCGCCCACGAGCAGCGCCATCGCGGCCGCGGCCCGGACGCCGCCCGGCAGTTCGGCCAGCCAGCGGAAGCGCCGGGCGGCGGGCGCGGCCCGCCCGCCGGCCCGGTCGCCGGGGGCCGGGCCGGCCGGGCCCGTCTTTGCGGCCAGCCAGGCCAGGACCGCGATCACGCCGAGGAACGAGGCGGCGTCGAGGAAGAACACCGCGGTCTCGCCGCTGGCCGCGATGATGATCCCGGCCACGCCCGGCCCGGCGATCCTGGCCAGCCCGGTGACGGTCGCGAACAGCGAGGTGCCGCGGCGCAGTTCGGCCTCGCCGGTCAGGTCGAGCAGGAAGGTCTGGCGGGCCGGCAGGTCGACGCACTGGACGCAGCCGATCACGAACGAGAGCGCCACCAGGTACCAGATCGTCATCCAGCCGGCCAGCAGCGGCACGCCGATGGCCAGCGACCCGGCCGCCAGCAGCGCCTGGGTGACCACCGCGATCCAGGCGGCCCGGTGCCTGGCCACGATGATCCCGGCGCGGCGGCTGAACAGGAGCATCGGCAGGCACTGCGCCGCGTCCACCGCGGCCAGCGCCGGAGCGCCGCCGTGCGCGATGTGCAGCACCAGCCAGAACAGCGCCGTGTAGTTCATCATCGTGCCGGCCAGCGACACCACCTGCGCGCCGAGGTACCACCGGTACTCCGCACTCGCCACGCCCGCTGGGGCCGTCATGCCAGCCGGGGTTAGGGGAGGGCCAGGGTGACGGGCCGGGCGCGCGGGGGGACCAGGACGGTGGCGGGGACGGCGGATTCACGGACCAGGGTGGTGAAGTGGCCGGGGTCGCCGGTGTTGCCGGCGATGCACTCGTAGTGCATGGGGATGACGTAGGCGGGGCTGACCTCGGCGCAGAGCCAGGCCGCTTCTGTCTCGTTCATGTTGCCGACGATGCCGCGGGACTCGCGCATGTGGTCGCGGCCGTTGATGGGGATCATCAGCACGTCGGGGGCGAGCGCGGCGAGGGTGCCGGGGAGCTCGGGATAGACCAGGCAGTCGCCGGAGTGGTAGAAGCGGACACCGCCGATCTCCAGCACGTAGCCCAGGAACCGGACCGGGCCGCCGCCGGAGGAGAACGCGTAGGCCACCGGCTCGTCGCCGCCGATCCCGTGCATGGCCGGCACCGGGTGCACGGTCACGTCCCGGTCGCGCAGTTCCTCCCCCGGCACCGCGCCCGTCAGCCGCGCGCGGTCGATCCCGGCGGCGGCCGCGATCTCGACCACCGGCAGGGGCACCACGATCCGGGCGCCTGAGTTCACCGCGCAGAAGTCGCGCAGGAACGGCAGGTCCAGGTGGTCCACGTGCTCGTGGGTGCAGAGCACCAGGGTGACGTCGGCGAAGTCCGGCGCGGCGGCGGGCGGCCGGTAGCGGCGATCGGCCCGGTCGGTCAGGAACGGGTCGATCAGGACCCGGCTCTCCCCCGCCGCCAGGCGGAACCCGGACTGGCCGTACCAGGTGAGGGAGGCGACACGCCCGGTCCGTTCGGGATAATGCCCTGTCATCGGTCATCGCTGAGGATGGGCTCGGGCAGCGTGCCGGCGTTGTGCTCGAGCAGCCGCCAGCGGTCGCGGCGGCGGCCGAGCACCGACCAGGAGCAGTTGGACAGCGGGCCGAGCACGCCGAACAGTTCCTCCGGCATGCCCAGCAGCCGCGACATGCCCAGCCGCAGCGCCGCGCCGTGGCTGACCACGACGGCCAGCCCGGTGGGTATGTCAGGTTTGGCGACCGCCCCGGCGATGCGGTGCAGCGCGGCCGCCACCCGCTCGGCGACCACGGTGCTCGGCTCGCCGTCGGGCGGGTCCCAGGCCGCGTGCTCCGCCGGGTAGCGGCTGCGGATCTCGGTGTCGGTCAGGCCCTCCCAGCAGCCGCCGGACCGCTCCCGCAGGTCCTTGTCCAGCGTCACCTCCAGGCCGGTCAGCCGGGCCAGCGCGGCGGCGGTGCCGGCCGCGCGGCTCAGGTCGGAGGAGACGATCAGGTCCGGGCGCAGCGCGGCGAGCAGCCTCCCCGCCCGTTCGGCCTGGGACTGGCCGGTCTCGTCGAGCGAGATGTCACTCTGGCCCTGGAACCGGCGCTCGGCGTTCCACACCGTCTGGCCGTGCCGCCACAGCACCAGCCGTACCGGGTCGCTCAGGGCGTCCTCCCGGGGTTGACCACCAGTTCGGGCAGCGGGATCGGCGGGCAGTCCTTCCAGATCCGCTCGAGCGAGTAGTACGTGCGCTGGTCGGAGTGCTGCACGTGGATCACCACGTCGAGGTAGTCGAGGAGCACCCAGCGGCCCTCCCGCTCGCCCTCGCGGCGGACCAGGCTCGCGCCCGCCTGGCGCATCCGCAGCTCGACCTCGTCCACGATGGCCTTGACCTGGCGGTCGTTCGGGGCGGAGCAGAGCAGGAACGCGTCGGTGATAACAAGCTGATCGCTCACGTCATAGGCGATTATGCCGTCCGCCAGCTTGTCCGCCGCGGCCAGCGCGGCGGTCTCCACAAGCTCGACGGCCCTCGGTGTGGCAGTCACGAGTGCTTGCCGGCCTCCTCAGTAGGGGTCGTTACTCTTTTTACCCTCTCACAGGGCGGTGTCACTCGCCTTGCCGTACAGGCCGCGCTTGACGATGTACTGCACCACCCCGTCGGGGACCAGGTACCAGACCGGCTGGCCCGCGCCGACCCTGGCGCGGCACTCGGTCGAGGAGATCGCCAGCGCCGGGATCTCCACCAGGCTGACCTTCCCGTCCGGCAGGCCCGCTCCGGACAGCCGGTGTCCTGGCCTGGTACAGCCTACAAAATGCGCCAGGGTGAAAAGTTCGTCCACGTCGTGCCAGGTCAGTATCTCGGCCAGCGCGTCGGCGCCGGTGATGAAGAAGAACTCGTCTTCCGGGGCGGTGGCGGCGCTCAGGTCGCGCAGCGTGTCGATGGTATAGGTGGGCCCGGGCCGGTCGATGTCGACGCGGCTCACGCTGAACTTGGGGTTGGACGCGGTGGCGATGACCGTCATCAGGTACCGGTCCTCGGCGGACGAGACCCCGCGGTGGTCCTTCTGGTAGGGCTCGCCGGTCGGCACGAAGACAACTTCGTCCAGCGCGAAGTCGTGCGCGACTTCGCTCGCGGCGACCAGGTGACCGTGGTGGACGGGGTCGAACGTGCCGCCCATCACTCCGATCCGGCGCATGGCTAGCGATCCCTCATGCCGTCGTATCGTACCGGCGTCCAATGCCGGCCCAACTGGCCGGCGCGGGTGTTAGCATTCGAGATATGACTTCAGTTCCTGATCGCGCGCGAGTCCGGCTCACCGGCATCTCGTCCCGCGCCTATGAGCATCCCGCCGACCGCTCGGCGCTGGTGGCGCTGCGCAAGCTCAGCGGGTTCGACACGCTTTTGCGGAAGCTGTTCGGCCTGTTCAATGAGCGGGCCTTCCGGCTGACGTACCTGGCGGGCAGCGTCCGGGTCTCCGAGCGCCAGTTCCCGCACATCCACGAGATGGTCAGGGACGGAGCCTACATCCTGGACCTGCCCGAGGTCCCCGAGTGCTACGTCATGCAGACGCCGCTCGTGAACGCGATGGCGCTGGGCCGGGACAAGCCGTTCATCGTCATCAACACCGGCATGGTCGACCTGTTCGACGCGGAGGAGCTCCGGGCGGTGATCGGGCATGAGCTCGGGCACATCCTGTCCGGGCACGCGGTCTACCGCACCATGCTGCTGTTCCTGATCCAGCTGGCCGCGCGGATCGCCTGGATGCCGATCGGCTATATCGGCCTGCGGGGCATCATCTGGGGCCTGGAGGAGTGGTTCCGCAAGTCCGAGCTGTCCTGCGACCGCGCCGGGCTGCTGGCCGGGCAGGACCTGGACGCCTCCCGCCGGGTGCTGATGAAGCTGGCCGGCGGCGCGCAGCTGTCCGAGCTGAACCCGGACGCGTTCCGCGAGCAGGCCCGCGAGTACGACGCGGTGCCCGACCTGCGGGACAGCATCCTGAAGCTGCTGCAGCTCCAGGGCATGACCCACCCGTTCGCCGTGGTCAGGTTCGCCGAGCTCGACTACTGGGCCACGCACGGCGACTACGAGCGCATCCTCGGCGGCGACTACCCGCGCCGGGACAGCGACGGCAGCACCTCAGTCGGCGAGGAAGTCAGGAACGCGGCCAGGGCCTACCAGGACTCATGGAGCCGGTCCCAGGATCCGCTGATCGGGATCTTCCGCGGGGTGGCGGAAGGCGCGGCGCGGGCCGGCGGCGGGCTCTTCGACCGGCTGGGCAACCGCGGCCCCGGCACCGGCGGCGGCAGCGGCGGCAGCGGAGACGACAACTAGCTCGCTGGTAACAGGATGACGAGATCGTCGCGGTGCACGACCTCGCGCTCGTACTCCGGGCCCAGCTTGCTCGCCAGCCACCTGGTCGAGCGGCCCATCAGCCCGGGGATCTCGGCGGCGTCGTAGTTCACCAGGCCGCGCGCGACAACGGTGTCGTCCTCAGCGCAGAGGTTGACCGGGTCACCGGCGTCGAAGGTTCCCTCGACGCCGGTGATGCCGGCCGGCAGCAGGCTGGCGCTGCGTCTCGTGATCGCCTCCACCGCCCCCTGGTCCAGCCGCAGGCGGCCGCGGGCCACCGCGGCGTGCTTGAGCCAGAGCAGCCTGGTCGCCGGGCGGCGGCCGCGGGCGGCGGCGAAGTAGGTGCCGGCCGGCCCGCCGCCGAGCGCGACCGCGGCGCTGGCCGCGTCGGCCACCACGGTCGGGATGCCGGCCGCCGACGCGATCATGGCGGCTTCCACCTTGGTGGCCATGCCGCCGATGCCTTGCTTCTGGCCCGCCTGTCCCCCCTGCCCGGCCCTAGCGCCCCGGCCCAGGCTGATCCCGGCCAGGTCGGCTCGTTCCCGGATCTCGGTGATCCGCTGCGCCCCGCCGCGGCGCGGGTCGCCGTCGTACAGGCCGTCCACGTCGGACAGCAGGATGAGCGCGCCGGCCCGGGTGACGTGCGCGACCAGCGCGGCCAGCCGGTCGTTGTCGCCGAACCTGATCTCATCGGTGGCCACCGTGTCGTTCTCGTTGACCACCGGCAGCACGCCGAGCTCGAGCAGCCGGTCCAGGGTGCGCTGGGCGTTGCGGTAGTGGGTCCGGCGCATCAGGTCGTCGGCGGACAGCAGGACCTGGCCGGTGCGGATGCCGTGCCGGGCGAAGGCGGCGGTGTACCTGGCCATGAGCAGCCCCTGGCCGACGCTGGCCGCCGCCTGCTGGGTGGCCAGGTCGCGGGGGCGCCGGGACAGCCCGAGCGGCACCAGGCCGGACGCGATCGCCCCCGAAGACACCAGGACCACCTGCGCGCCGGCCTGGCTGCGGGCGGCCAGCGCGGCGGCCAGCGCGGCGATCCTCATCGCGTCGATCTCGCCGTCGGGGGTGGTCAGCGACGACGAGCCGACCTTGACCACCACCCTCGGGGCGGCGGCGATGTCCGGGCGCTCAGCCGGCTGCTGGGGCGGCTGCTGGGCGGCGGCCGCGGTTTCCGGGACGGTCGTCACGGCTACAGGCGGGGGTCCGTGCCGCGCGGGCCGAGGTTCTGCCTGCCCTTGTGCCTGCCGTGCCCGCTGGACCCGCTGGACATCGGTATGGCCGGCTCCCAGTCGAACACCACGGCGTCGTCCGGCTCGCCGATGAGGACCTCGGCGCCCGGTTCGGCGCCCGCCTCGGCGAGGGCCTCCTCCACGCCCAGCCGGGCCAGCCGGTCGGCCAGGTAGCCGACCGCCTCGTCGTTGCTGAAGTCGGTCTGCCTGACCCAGCGCTGCGGCTTCTCGCCCGTGATGAGGAAGCTGTCGCCCATCTTGACCACCTCGAAGCCCGGCTCGTCGGCGGCCTTCACGGCCACCCTGACCCGGACCCGCTCGGCGGGCTGTTCGGCCGGCCGCGCGGCGCGGTCCGCGGCGACCAGGGCGGCCATCGCGAAGCCCAGCGAGCGCAGGCCCTCGCCGGTGGCGGCGGAGATCTCGAAGACCTGGTAGCCGCGCGCCTCGAACTCCGGCCGGACCAGCTCCGCGAGCTCACGGGCGGCCGGCACGTCGATCTTGTTCAGCGCGATCAGCCGCGGCCTCCCGACCAGCTCGGCGCCGGTCGCGTCGCCGTAGGCGGCCAGCTCCTGCTCGATCGCGGCCAGGTCGGCGACCGGGTCGCGGCCTGGTTCCTCGGTCGCGCAGTCGATCACGTGGACCAGGGTGGAGCAGCGCTCCACGTGCCGCAGGAAGTGGTGGCCCAGGCCCTTGCCCTGGCTGGCGCCCGGGATCAGGCCCGGCACGTCGGCCACCACGAACTGGACGTCGCCGGCTTCGACCACGCCGAGGTTCGGGATCAGCGTGGTGAACGGGTAGTCGGCGATCTTCGGCCGGGCCGCGGACATCGCCGAGATCAGGGAGGACTTGCCGGCGTTGGGGAAGCCGACCAGCCCGACGTCGGCCACCGTCTTCAGCTCAAGGATGAGGTCGCGCTGCTGCCCCGGCTCGCCCTTGAGCGCGAACCCGGGCGCCTTGCGCCGCGGCGAGGCCAGGGCCGCGTTGCCGAGCCCGGGCCGGCCGCCCGCGGCGGCTGTGAACCGGGTGCCGACGCCGACCAGGTCGGCCAGCATCTCGCCGTCGGCGGTCTTGACCACGGTCCCGTTCGGCACCGAGATGATCAGGTCGGTGCCGGCGGCGCCGGTGCGGTTCGAGCCCTCGCCCTGGCGGCCGTTGCCCGCCCGGCGCACCGGGCGGCGGTGGAAGTCGAGCAGGGTGGCCGAGCTCGCGTCCACCTCCAGGATCACGTCGCCGCCGCGGCCGCCGTTGCCCCCGTCCGGGCCGCCCAGCGGCTTGAACTTCTCCCGGTGAATCGAGGCGCAGCCGTGCCCGCCGTGGCCAGCCTCCACCCGCAGCGTGACCCGGTCGGCGAACTCCGCCACGGTGTCCTTCTTCCCTTATCTTCCCTTATGCACGAGAAAGGCGGGCCAGGTTGCTGCCCGGCCCGCCTTCTGGTCCTACGTTGTGCGTCCCTCGGCGAGCCTATGCGCCAGGCTCGGCCGGGACCACGTTCACGGCCCGGCGGCCGCGGAACTTGCCGAAGTTCACGGTCCCGCCCACCAGCGCGAACAGCGTGTCGTCGCCGCCGCGGCCGACGCCGTGGCCGGGGTGGAAGTGCGTGCCGCGCTGGCGGACGAGGATCTCGCCCGCGTTCACGACCTGCCCGCCGTAACGCTTGACGCCGAGGCGCTGGGCCTTCGAGTCGCGGCCGTTGCGGCTGGATGACGCGCCCTTCTTGTGTGCCATCTCAGTCCTCCTCCGCCTTGGCTGATGCCTTGGCCTTCGACTTCGCCTGCGGCTTGGTCTCCGTGCCGATGCCGGTGATCCGCACCTGGGTGTACCGCTGCCGGTGGCCGAGACGGCGCCGGTAGCCGGTCTTGTTCCGGTACTGGATCATGTTGATCTTGGGGCCTGCCGTGTCACCAACGATGTCCGCCGTGACCTGGTAACGGCCGACCTCGGCGGGATCGCTGATGACCCGGTCGCCGTCTACCACCAGCAAGGCCGTCAGCGTCACGCTGGAGCCGACGTCACCCGCCAGCTTGTCGACGGTGACAACCTCGTCCAGCGCGACCTTTTCCTGCCTGCCGCCACAGCGCACAATCGCGTACACCCGAGAACTCTCTCTTTCCTTGCGCTTTTCCTAGCGTGCCTCGGAACTCCGGTGTCACCACGGCGGGCTCGCTTGAACGTGCACACGGGGCCCGCGCAGCGGGCTACTCCCGACCGCCAAGGCTACCAGACCTTAGCGGCTGCACGAACCCGGCTCGTTCGGCAGCTATGTATTTGGTTGTGACCTCGCCCCGTTTCCGCGGACGCTAGGCGGCGCCGTCCTGGGCGGCCGGCATGTCCGCGGCGCCGCCCGTCCCGGGCCCTGATGCCTGCGGGGCGTCAGGGGCGGCTGATGCTGCCGGGACCGCGGCGGCCGCGGGCTTGCGCCGCCGGCGGCGGCCGCTGCCGGTCCGCGCGGGCCCGGCTGGGGCGTCCGGCGCCTGGGCGTCCGGCGCCTGGGCGTCCGGCGCCTGGCCGTTGCCGGCCTGGGCCGGGGTACTGAGCCGGCCGGGCACGGAGCCGGCCGGAGCACCAGAGCCGGCCGGGGTACTGGAGCCGGCCGGGGCCGCGGCGGCGCTGGCCGCCTCGGCCGGGGTGCTGGCGTCGGCGGGGGTGCTGGCGTCGGCGGGAGTGGCCGCGTCGGCGGGGGGCGGGGCGACCTCGGCGGCGCGGGCGCGGGCGGCCACCGAGGCGGGGCTGGGTCCACGGCCGCTGTTGCCGCCGTTACCGCCGTTGCCGCGGGAGTGCGTGTGGTGCGTGGCGTGACCGTCGGCGTCGGGATCGGGGTCGAAGGTGAGGATGACGCCGCGGCCGTTGCAGCACTCGCACGGCGTGGAGAACGCCTCGAGCAGGCCGGCGCCCACCCGCTTCCTGGTCATCTGGACCAGGCCGAGCGAGGTCACCTCGGCGACCTGGTGCTTGGTGCGGTCCCGGGACAGGCATTCGAGCAGCCTGCGCAGCACCAGGTCCCGGTTGCTCTCCAGCACCATGTCGATGAAGTCGATGACGACGATGCCGCCCACGTCGCGCAGCCGGAGCTGGCGGACGATCTCCTCGGCGGCCTCGAGGTTGTTCCGGGTGACGGTCTCCTCCAGGTTCCCGCCCTGCCCGGTGAACTTGCCCGTGTTGACGTCGACGACCGTCATGGCCTCGGTCTTGTCGATGACCAGCGACCCGCCGCTAGGCAGCCAGACCTTGCGCTCCAGCGCCTTGGCCAGCTGCTCGTCGATGCGGTACTCGGCGAACGCGTCCCGGTTGCCCTGCCAGCGGGTGACCCGCTCGGCCAGGTGCGGGGCGACGTACTTGACGTACTCGTCGACCACGTCCCAGGCCTCGTCGCCGGACACCACCAGCTTGCCGAAGTCCTCGTTGAACACGTCTCTGATCACGCGGATGGTCAGGTCGGGCTCGCCGTAAAGGAGCGCGGGCGCGCTGGCCGTCTTGGCCTTCTTCTCGATCGCCTCCCACTGGGCGGCGAGCCGGGTGACATCCCTGGCCAGCTCCTCCTCGGCGGCGCCCTCGGCCGCGGTGCGGACGATGACGCCGGCGTTCTCGGGCATCACCTTCTTGAGGATGGCCTTGAGCCGGTTCCGTTCGGTATCGGGCAGCTTGCGGCTGATGCCGGTCATCGACGCGCCGGGCACGTAGACCAGGTACCGGCCTGGCAGGCTGACCTGGCTGGTCAGCCGGGCGCCCTTGTGGCCGACCGGGTCCTTGGTGACCTGCACGATGATGGACTGGCCGGCCTTGAGCGCCGACTCGATCCGCTTGGGCTGGCCCTCGAGCCCGCTGACGTCGAAGTTCACCTCGCCGGCGTAGAGCACCGCGTTGCGGCCCTTGCCGACGTCGACGAAGGCGGCCTCCATCGACGGCAGCACGTTCTGGACCTTGCCCAGGTAGACGTTGCCGACGTAGGACTGGTGGCTGGACCGGTTCACGTAGTGCTCGACCAGCACGCCGTCTTCGAGCACCGCGATCTGGGTGCGCTCCTTGCGCTGCCGGACCACCATGGACCGCTCGACCGACTCGCGGCGGGCGAGGAACTCCGACTCGGTAACGATGGGGGGCCGGCGGCGGCCGGTTTCCCGGCCCTCGCGGCGCCGCTGCTTCTTGGCTTCGAGCCTGGTGGACCCCTTGACCGACCGCACGTCGTCGTTGCCGTTCGGCTCGCGGACGTGCACGACCGTGTCCGGCGGGTCGTCCGGGGTCAGTGAGTCGGGCCCGCCCTCGGCCGAACCCCGGCGGCGCTTGCGCCGGCGCCGCCTCGCGGTGCCGCCCGGGCCGTCGGCGTCGTCATCGGCCGGACCGCCGGCGTCGTTGCCCTCCGCCTGAGCCGCCGCGGGCGCGTCCGCGGCGGCCGGGGCGTCGGCCCCGTCCCCGGCGGCACCGCTCCGGCTGGTCCGGCGGCTGCGGCTGCGGGCAGACGGCCGCCGGCCGTCACCCTGGCCGCCGTTCGCCGCGTCCGGCTGCCCCTCCTGGCTGGCCTCGCCCTCCTGGGCGCCCGGGGACTCCGGCTGGCCGTCACCGTCGTCCGCGCCGTCCTGGTCGCCGGTCCTGGCCCGGCTGCGGCTCGGCCGCCGGCGGCGGCGGCGCGCAGGACCGGTGCCGTCGTCATCGTCGCCGGAGCCTCCGGCGCCGTGCCCGTCTCCCGGCCCGTTTCCTTGTGCGCTTCCCTGTGCGCTTCCTGACCCGCTGCCCGCGGGCGCCGGGGGCGCCGGGGGCGCCGCCTGGGCCGGGGTTTCCTGCCGGGCCGGGGTTTCCTGCCGGGCCGGCTCGGGTCGCGCCGTCGGGGGCTGGAACACCACCGGCGGCGGCTGGAACACCGCTGCGGGCACGGCCTGGCTCAGCTCGCCGGCATCACGCCCGCCCGCCGCGTTGTCATGTGATTCTCTGTCGTACAGCTCGCTCTCGAGCATTCGGGCAATCTCCAGTCAGGCTCCCGGGCGCGCGGTACCGCGGCGTTCCGCTCATTGGCGGCGTTCCGCGGCGCGCCCGCACACCACACGGGAGCACGTTGTAAACGAGGTTCCGGGCGGAGCCGCACTGGCGGCCCCCGCCGTGATGGCACTGAGCGCGCGCGGCTACCGCGCGAGCCCGGCAGCACCGGACCTCGTAACCGATCTCTGTCTTCATGGGTACGGCCCCCTGGACCCATGCACCCGACCGCGTCGCCGTCATGACACACCGTCCCCGCCAAGCAGGGTCGTCCCGGTCAGCAGGGCTCGCGGGCCCTGCGCCAGCCGGGTGGTCATGGGCGGCGACGACGGCACGATGCCGTCCTGTTCGCGCAGCGCGGTCAGCACATCCTCGGGCCGCACGGCAGGCGCCGTATGTAGAACAACCATTCGAAGAATGGCACAATCTTCGTGGCCTGTCACGGCGGCACGCTGGCCGCCGTCAGGATCAGCCGGGGTCGGTCCCATCTCGACTACGTCCATCTCGACTACGTTCATCTCGACCACGGCCGCGCGGGCGTCCATTCGCCGGACGCCCTTATCCGTGAGGCGCTCCACCGGCGCCTCGCCGAGGGCGAGGAAACCCGCGACGGCCCGCTGCGCCGCCGCCGGTCCCACGCCCGGTAGAACCACTCGCCACTCGGAGGCCTCCAGGTGGCCGAAGCCCCCGGACGACGACGCACCGGAGCCCGCGGGCAGCCGCCCGCCTCTCCCGGTGTCCTCGGTGACGTCGATCACATCAATCCCATCAGGCAGTGCCGCGTCCAGCCGCTGGCATACCTGCGTCTCAGCCTGCCGGGCGGTCAGCGCCAGGCTCAGGTACTCAGCCTCGCTCGCCACGCCGGTCGGGGCGCCGCCCGCATAGGAAATCTTCGGATGCGGCGTGAACCCGGCAGAATAAGCAATCGGCAGCCCTGCCCTGCGCACTCCCCGCTCGAAGGCGCGTGCCACGTCCCTGTGGCTGGCAAAACGCATCTTCCCGCGCTTAGCATACCGGACCACCAGATGCTGCACCGCAGGCCTGGTGGGTGGCGTCGGGTCAGGCACCGCCTCGCTACCTCCCGCCGACCACGGGAAGCAGCCGCCTCCCGTCGAGCCGCTCACCCGTCGGGCCCACCTGGTTCTCGGTTCCCATGGCCGGACACACCCCGCATTCATAACACGGGGTCCAGCGGCAATCTTCCACCTCACCCGCGCCCTCGGGAGCGATGGAATCCTGCCAGTCCTGCCACAGCCAGTCGCGGTCAAGCCCCGCGTCCAGGTGATCCCACGGCAGCACCTCGCCGTAATCACGTTCGCGCGTAGTATACCATGCAAGATCCACCGGCTCCCCGGCCAGAGCCTGCTCGGCGCACCGCTGCCAGCGCTCGAACGAGAAGTGCTCGCTCCACCCGTCGAACCGCGCCCCGTCCCGCCAGGCCGCCAGGATCACGCCGGCCACCCGGCGGTCGCCGCGGGACATCAGGCCCTCGATCACGCCGGGCTGCCCGTCGTGATAGCGAAAGCCGATCGACTTGCCGTAGCCGCGGTCCGCGCGGAGCGCGCCGCCGAGCGCGCGCAGCCGGGCGTCCACCACCTCAGCCGGGCACTGGGCCGCCCACTGGAACGGCGTGTGCGGCTTGGGCACGAAACCGCCGATCGACACCGTGCACCTGATGTCGCGCCGCCCGGTCGCCTCCCGGCCGGCCGCGATCACCTTCTTGGCCAGCTGTGCTATCGCCAGCACGTCTTCGTCGGTCTCGGTCGGCAGCCCGCACATGAAGTACAGCTTCACCTGGCGCCAGCCGCTGGCGTAGGCGGTCGTGACCGTCCGGATCAGGTCCTCTTCCGTGACCATCTTGTTGATCACCTTGCGCAGCCGCTCGGAGCCCCCCTCGGGGGCGAACGTCAGCCCGGACCTGCGCCCGTTGCGGCTCAGCTCGTCGGCCAGGGTCACGTTGAAGGCGTCCACCCGGGTGGACGGCAGCGACAGCCCGACGTTGGTCCCCTCGTAGCAGTCGGCCAGGTCGACGGCGATCTCGTTGATCTCGCTGTGGTCCGCGCTGGACAGCGAGAGCAGCCCGACCTCGTTGAAACCGCTGGCCGCCACGCCGTCGGCCACCATCGAGCCGATGGTGCTGATGGACCGCTCCCGCACCGGCCTGGTGATCATCCCGGCCTGGCAGAACCGGCAGCCGCGGGTGCAGCCGCGGAAGATCTCCACGCTGTACCGCTCGTGCACGGTCTCCGCGACGGGGACGATGGGCTTGCGCGGATACGGCCACGCGTCCAGGTCCATCACGGTGTACTTCGAAACTGTGGGCGGCACGCCGGGCTGGTTCGGAGTTACTTTTGAAATCTGTCCGTTTTGGTGGTAGGATACGTCGTAGAAGCGGGGCACGTACGCGATGGCCGACAGCCGCAGCAGCAGGCCGTCCCGGCCGCCGGGCCGCCCGGCCCGCTTCCAGTCGCGGATCAGGCCGGTGATCGCGAGCACGGCCTGCTCGCCGTCGCCGAGGACCACCACGTCGAGGAAGTCAGCCACCGGTTCGGGGTTGAACGCGGCATGGCCCCCGCCGATGACCAGGGGATGGTCCTCGGCCCGTTCGGCCGAGAAAAGAGGGATGCCCGCGAGGTCGAGCACGGTCAGCAGGTTCGTGTACGCCATCTCGGTGGCGAAGCTGAACCCGAGCACGTCGAAGGCGGCGACCGGCCGGTGCGCGTCCAGGGTGAACTGGGGCACGCCGTGCTCGCGCATCAGCGCCTCGAGGTCGGGCCAGACGGTGTAGGTGCGTTCGGCCAGCACGCCGTCGCGCTCGTTCAGCACCTCGTAGAGGATCTGGATGCCCTGGTTGGGCAGGCCGACCTCGTACGCGTCCGGGTAGCACAGCGCCCAGCGGACGTCGGTGCCGTCCCAGTCCTTGACGACCGAGCCCACCTCGCCGCCGACATACTGGATCGGCTTGCGCACGCGCGGCAGCAGCGGCTCAAGCTCCGGGTACACCGATTCGACAGGCATTCAAAACAGAGTAGCCGAACGAGCCGGGTTGACCGCGGCTGCGCAGCTGGCGACGTTCGGCTGGGTCAGTGCCCAGGCGGGTGAAACCGGGCCCGCGGCGTCACTCGAAGACGGTGTGGCGGCGGTGCACGGACTGGAGCAGGCCGATCGCGATCATGTCGGCGAAGATGGCGGAACCCCCGTAGGAGACGAAGGGCAGCGGGAGGCCGGTGATCGGCATGATGCCGATCGTCATGCCGATGTTCACGAACGACTGGAACGCGAACCACATCGCCACGCCGGACGCGACCAGCAGGCCGAACAGGTCGTCCGCCCGGGTGGCGATGCGCAGCGCCCTGACGATCACCACGCCGAGCAGGAACACGATCACGATGGTGCCGGTGAAGCCGAGTTCCTCGCCGGCCACGGTGAAGATGAAGTCGGTCTGCTGGGACGGGACGAAGTTGCCCGCCACCAGCTGGCCGTGGAACAGGCCCTGGCCGAACATCCCGCCTGAGCCGACCGCGATCTTGGCCTGGGCCGCGTTATAGCCGGCCCCGGCCAGGTCGGCGGACGGGTGCAGGAACGAGGTGAACCGGGTGAGCTGGTAGGACTTCAGCAGGTGCAGGCCGCCGGCCGCGGCGACGGCCACCGCCACCAGGCCGGTGAGCACGGCGATGATCCGCAGCCGCAGGCCGGACAGCACGATCATGGTGACGGTCACCACGACGAGGACCAGGGTCACGCCAAGGGCGGGCTCGATCACCACCAGGCCGATCAGCGGCGCGGCCAGGGCCAGCGCTTTAAGCAGCGAGCGGACGCCGGGCCGGCCGGCGGCGGCGGGACGGGCCGGGCTGAAGATCATCGCGGTCATCAGGATCAGCGCGACCTTCGCGAACTCCGACGGCTCGACCTGGAAGCCGCCGGGCAGCGAGATCCACGCGTGCGCGCCGTTGACGTCGGAGCCGATCGGGGTGAGCACGGCCAGCAGCGCGAGCACGGTCCCGCCGTAGAAGAGCGGCGCCCAGCTCCGCAGCTGCCTGGTGTCGATCAGGCTGACCCCGATCATCAAGACCAGGCCGATCACCACGTTGAGCAGCTGCTTCTTCAGGTAGGTGTGCGGATCCTGGCCCGCGGCGAGCAGGCCGGGCTGGGTGGCTGACCAGACGAGCAGGGTACCGATCGCGGTCAGCCCGAGCACGACCACGACCAGCATCCAGTCCATGTGCCTGAGCGGGGCGTTCCTGGCGAACGCCCGGGCCAGCAGGGACCGGGGGCGGCGGGCGGAGAACACGCCCGGCCGCGGCGTGGTCAGACCGCGCGCGGTGTAGCTCGTCGGCCGGCCCAGCATCATTTCCTCCTGGCGTAGCCGGACGGCGCCGTGATCGCGCCGGCCGAGGTGATCAGGGGCGGCGAGGACGGCACCTGGCCGCCGGGCACCGCCGCCTTGTGTCCCTCCAGGCCGTAGATGCCGTCCCAGATCTGCCGCACCGCGGGCGCCGCCACGTCGGCACCGTAGCCGGAGTCCGGGACCATGACCAGGACCACGTACTTCGGGTGGTCGCAGGGCGCGAACGAGGCGAACACCGAGGTCGCGTTCTTGCCGAACAGCTGGGCGGTTCCCGTCTTGCCCGCCACGCAGACCTGGCTGAGCGGGAAGCCGCCGAAGGCGCCGGCCGCGGTGCCCTGGGTCACCACGCCGGCCAGCGCGCTGCGGATGTAGGCGAGCGTCTGGCCGGAGACCGGCAGGTGCCTGATCACGGGCGGGTTGATCTGCCTGACCACCTTGCCGGTGACCGGGGAGACCAGGGCCTCGCCGATCCGAGGGCTGTACAGCGTGCCGCCGTTGGCCAGCGCGGCGTAGGCGTTGGCGAGCTGGAGCGGCGTGACCGTCACGTAGCCCTGGCCGATGGCGGCGATGGCCGCCTGGCCAGGTTCCCACTGCCATCCGCTCTGGCAGTCCTGGTACTCGATCTGCTGCACGTAGCTCCCGTACTGCTTTCCGTTCTTGCACCAGTTCTGGCCGGTGTGGGCGTTGTCCTTCCACAGGTAGTACAGCCACTGCCTGGTCGGGATGGTGCCGGCCGACTCGGCGGGCAGGTCGACGCCGGTGTCCTGGCCGAAGCCCCAGGCCAGCTCCATCTTCTGCATCTTCTGCACGGGGGCGTTCGGCGACGGCTTGTTGTTGGCCTTCGGGTTGTCCCCGAGGTACATGTCGTAGCCGAGGTTGTAGTACACGGTGTCGCAGGACTGGATGAGCGCCTCGTTGAACGTCATGTCGCCCAGGCTCGGCTGGCCGTCGTTCCCGAAGGTGTGCCCGGCGATGGTGACCGAGCCGGGGCAGCCGTACAGGCCGTACAGCGGGTACCCGTTGGCCACCGCGGCAGCGGTCGAGGTGACCTTGAAGGTGGAGCCGGGCGCGTACTGGCCCTGGGTGGTCCAGTTGATGATCGGCTGCCCGCCGGACTTGCCGAACAGGGCGTTGAACTCCTGCTGGGAGATGCCGCCGGTCCACACGCCGGGGTTGTAGTCCGGGTAGCTGGCCATGGCCACCACCCGGCCGGTGGTCGTCATCACGATCGCCGCGCCCTGGTTGGCGTTGTTCCCCGACGCCCGCGACCGTGCGATGGCGCCGTTGAGCGCGTTCTGCGTGTCGGCCTGGATCTGCGAGTTGATGCTGGTCACGAGGTCGTCGCCGTTGGCGGGCGAAGTCTGGCTGACCGACCCGGTGACATCCCCGGCGGCGTTGACCGACACCACCTGGGTACCGGCCTGGCCGCGGAGCTGGCTGTCGTACTGGGCCTCCAGGCCGGCCTGGCCCACCAGGTCCACGCCGGAGAAGCCGGTCACCGGCAGGTGCCGGCTCTTGATCTCCTCCGGGGTGATGGGCTGCAGGTAGCCGAGCACCTGAGCCGGGTTAGCCCCGTCCGGCTTCGGGTACTGGACCACCGGCTGGACCTGCGCGGTCACCCCGGGGAACTTCTCCGGCTGCTCCATCACCTGCAGCGCCACCCGGGCGGAGACGTTCTGGGCCACCGGGATCGGCTGGTACGGCGAGCCGGCCCAGCAGGGCTGCGGGATGCCCTTGGTGCACAGCCGGGTCTTCTCGGCCAGCATCGGGTAGGAAATGCCGATCATCGGGGCCAGCCGGCGCAGCACCGGAGCGGCACCGCCGGGCTGCTGGGACAGGTTCATCATGTCCACCGAGACGACCAGGGCGGTCTTGTTGGTGACCAGCCGGTTGCCCACGTCGTCCAGGATCTGCCCGCGGACCGCGGGCACGATCACGTTCCTGGTCTGGTTCGCCGCGGCGAGCCTGGTGAAGGCGGTGTTGTTCAGCACCTGCAGGTACCAGAGCCTGCCGCCCAGCGAGACCAGCATGGCGGCCGCGATCACGTAGAGCACCAGCAGCCGGCGCCGTGACGCCGTGTTCATCGGTAACCTCCCGTCCGCCATCTCCGTTTGGTCCTCGGCCGCGGCATGCGCAGCCGGGGCGTGCCCGCGGCCCGCCAGCTGCCCGCACCCGTCCAGCCGGCCGCGCCCCGGCCCGGCCGGCGGCGGCCGAAGGTGCCCCGGCCCAGTGAGGCGCCCCGGCCCAGTGAGCCGCCGCGGCCTGGTGAGCCGCCGCGCGCGGACGTGCCGTGCAGCCAGCCCCGGCCCGGCGACTTCGGCCC
The DNA here is from genome assembly GCA_963722275.1 of uncultured Actinomycetes bacterium. Classification (GTDB taxonomy): domain Bacteria; phylum Actinomycetota; class Actinomycetes; order Streptosporangiales; family Streptosporangiaceae; genus Palsa-504. Next base: position 65,734 of record CAVRMX010000019.1, read on the forward strand.
GGCCGAACGGCGCAGGGCACCGGTGAGCCGGGCCAGCGAGCTGCCGCGGGAGAACCGGGGAGCGTGCCCGGCCAGCACGCTGCCCGCCGGACGGGCCAGGTTGCCCCGGTGCCGGAACGGCGAGGAGCGTCCGAGGGGCCCGGACCGGCCGAGGGGCGCGGACCGGCCGAAGACAGCAGGCCGGCCGAACCGGGATGGCCGGCCGAACCGGGATGGCCGGCCGAGCAGGGATGGCCGGCCGAGCGGGGAGCTCACGCCCAGCGAGGAGGAGGAACGGCTGAACACGGAGCCGCCGAGCAGCGACCGGCCCATGCTCGAGCTGCCGAACCTGAGGCCGCCCAGCCCGGCGGAACCGTGCCGCAGTCCGCGGCTGGAGCCGGAGCTCGCGCCGCCGAGCAGCGAGCCGCCGAGCACGCCTTCCCGCCGCCGGCCGCCGAACCTGACCCGGGCCCGGCCCGTCGCCTGGCCCGCGCCGAGCGAGGCCGGGGCGAAGGCCGCGCCGAGCCTGGCGGGACTCCGGCCCAGCTTGAGCTGGGGCTCACGCCGGGCCGCGGGCCGGCCGGCCCCCGGCCCGCGCAGGCCGCCCCCAGGTCCCCTGTCCCGTTCCGACAGCCGCAGCCGCGGGCTGCTCCCGCCGGCCAGCTGCCTGATCGCGCCCTGCTGCGCGCCCGGCAGCGGTGTCCTCGCCTGGCTGGCCGACCAGCCGGGCCGCAGGCTCTCGCCGCGTGCGCCCGCCAGCCGCAGTGCCGCCGCGACCGCGTACAGCACGAACGGGCAGAGCAGCACGTCGTAGGCCACGGCGGCCGGGAGCACGCGGGTGATCGCTGGCCAGGTGATCCGCGGGTCGCTGAGCATGACGCCGAGCAGGGCCGCCAGGGCCTCGCCGCAGATGGCGCCGGCCGCCGTCACCACGATCTCGAACAGGGCGGTGTGCCCCTGCTCGGCGTCGCCGGCGGAGTCGTCGGCCAGCAGCCCGCAAGCGTACCCGACCAGGCAGAACACCAGGGCGTTCTGGCCCGCGAAGTGGCTGCCAGGCGGCGCGATGTCCAGGGCGAGGCCGGCCAGGAATCCGGTCAGCACGCCGGCCAGCGAGCCGCCGGCCAGGGCCAGTGCCGCCACCACAAGCAGCACCAGGTCGGGGCCGGCGCCGCCGGGAAACGCGATCCGGTCCACGACGGTCAGCTGGAGGACCACCGTGACCGCGACCACCACGACGGAGATGAGCGCGCGCACCTCAGCCCCCGCCCGTGGCCGACGCGGACGGGGATGCCGGGGGCGTCGCGACGGTGCCCGGCGGGCTCGGGGTGGTGGTGATGGTGACCGTGGGAGCCGGCCGCGGCAGGATCGAGACCCTCGGGTTGTGCCGCGGCACCTGCACCACCACGCCGACCACGCCGAGGGCGGTGAAGTTGACCGCGGGGCGCACCATCGCGGTCTGGGTGAGCGCGCCCGCGCTGCTGCCCACCGACACGATCGTGCCGACGGGCACGCCGGGCACCTCGGGCCGGTCGCCGACGGAGGCGTAGGTGACGACCTGCTGCCCGGTGTGCAGCACAGCGTTAGCGTCGAAGAGGTTCAGCCGCAGCAGGGCGGATCCTGACATGGACTTGCCCGTCCCGGTCACGTCGCCGATCTCGCCGCCGCCCGCCAGCTGCACTCCCGCCACGGACGAGGCGTCACTGGCCAGCAGGACGGTCGAGGTATCCGCGCTCACCTGGGTGACCGTGCCCACGAAGCCCGAGCCGTTGAGTACGGTCTCGTCCGGCTTGATGCCGTCCTTGCTGCCCGCGTCCAGCGTGACCGTGTTGGAGAAGTCACCGCCGGCCGCGATGACGCTGGCGGTCACGATCCGGTAGGCGCCCGCGTCGAGCTGCAGCAGCTGGGTCAGCTGTTTCCCGGCCGCCTTGCTCAGCTGGGCCGCGCTGAGCTCGGAGCGCAGTTCGGCGTTCTGCCGCTGCAGGGTGGTGATGGTGCCCTGCGCCGAGGGCCCGCCGGTGATCGAGTCGAACACGCTGGCCACCGGGTCGGTCACGTCGTTCGTGACCCGCTCGATCGGCCCGAAGATGTCCGCGCCCACGCTCCGCGCCGGCGAGGCGCCGCCATCCCTGAAGTCCAGCGTGATCAGCGTGATCGCGATGATCAGGAGCACGCCAAGAACCAGGCGGGTACGCCGGTTGTCGTGCACAGCCGCTCCTCGTCCGCCCGCCGCGACGGGTACGGCGGGTTGTTACGGGGTGGCGCTGGTCTCAGCGCCTGGTGTCGGGCACCAGTACCTGACGCAGGGTCTCGAAATCCTCGACGCACTTGCCGGTACCGAGCACCACCGAGTCGAGCGGGTTGTCCGCGACCTGCACGGGCATCCCGGTATCCTCCCGGATTCGTGACTCTAGTCCGCGCAGCAGGGCGCCGCCGCCGGTCAGCGCGATACCCCGGTCCATCACGTCGCCGGCCAGTTCGGGCGGGCACTTGTCGAGGGTGTTCTTGACCGCGTTGACGATCAGGTTAACCGGTTCCTCGATCGCGCGGCGCACCTCGGCTGCGGAGATCACCACCGTCTTCGGCAAGCCGCTGACCAGATCCCGGCCCCTGATCTCGGCGTGCGGCTCATCCGCCTCCGGGAACGCGGAGCCGAGGGCCATCTTGATCTCCTCGGCGGTCCGCTCGCCGAGCATCAGCGAGTATTCCTTTTTCGCGAACGTGATGATCGCCTGGTCGAGCTCGTCCCCGCCGATCCTGATGGACTGCGAGGTGACGATGCCGCCCAGCGAGATGACCGCCACCTCGGTGGTGCCGCCGCCGATGTCGACGACCATGTTGCCGGTCGGCTCGTGGATCGGCAGCCCGGCGCCGATCGCGGCCGCCATCGGCTCCTCGATGATGTAGACGCGGCGCGCGCCGGCCTGGTGGCCCGCCTCCTTGACCGCGCTCTGCTCCACCCCGGTGATCCCGCTGGGCACGGCCACCACGAGCCGCGGTTTCGCCAGGTGCGTGCGGCGGTGGATCTTCTGGATGAAGTAGCGCAGCATCCGCTCGGTCACGTCGAAGTCGGCGATCACGCCGTCCTTGAGCGGGCGCACCGCGACGATGTTGCCGGGAGTCCGGCCGATCATGCGTTTCGCCTCGACGCCCACCGCGACGATGTGGCCGTTGTTGGTATTGAGCGCCACCACCGACGGCTCGTTCAGCACGATGCCGCGGCCACGCACGTAGACCAGCGTGTTCGCAGTACCGAGGTCGACCGCCATGTCGCGGCCGAGGAACGTCAGCGCGTTGCTCATCGGGGAACGGGACCTTCCGCGGGCTCTGATCTTGGAACTATCAACAGGGACCGCCTCGACGGAACGGCCTTAGGTCTTACCTGGACAACGATGACGTCAGCTAGACGGTTCGAGGAGCTCGATCTCCCCGGGCCTGTCTGCCTCGAGATCCTGGCGCGTCGGGTCTTATCAGGGCGACAGCGTGTTCTGACAACGACGCTCCTTCACGGGGCACAGACAGCTCGCCGCGGTCGACGGTGCGGTTCGCTACACCTGCCAGCTTACCCGTGACCGGGCGTGGCACCAGCCCCGGGGACTGGCGCGCCGTCCGCGATTTCACTGGGTTCGCGATCCTTCCGGCGGCCTCCGGTGCAGGCCAGCGCCAGTGCGACGGCGCCGGTCACGGCCGCCGCGATCAGCGCCCAGTGCCCGGCCGCCGTCGCCAGCGCGGCGTGTGCCTCGGGTGCCGTGATGGCGCTGGTGAGCGCGCGCAGCTGCACCGCACCCGCGGCCAGGTAGCCGGCTGGCATCACAGGCCCCATGAGCCCGGGGAGTTACGGCGGGCCAACCCCCGGGAGGCGGCCGGGCGGGCTAGTCCCAGGGCGAAACAGTGCCCGGCCAGGGCAGGTGGCACTTGACCGCTGCTTTAGGAGGCGGGGGTGCGGGGGTGGGGGGCCACCGAGGGGGCGGAGGGCTCGGTGGCGGAGGGCTCGGGGGCGGAGGGCTCGGGGGCGGAGGGCTCGTGGCGGCGGGCTAGCCAGAGGCCGGTGACCCAGAGGGCGGCGAAGATGACGCCGAGGACGTACATCGCGGGGACGACCACGCCGGCGGCGATAACCAGCAGCTGCAGGACCGTGCCCGCCCATACCGCCCAGGCCATCCCGGGGCGCCCGACCATCCCGCCGATCAGCACGGCACAGACGGCTAGGGCGCCGCCGATGCCGCCGGCCAGGCCGCGGTTCGCGTGCTCAAGGACGATGGCGGGCAGGATGGCGAGCCCGATGACGATCGCCTCCATGATCAGCACCGTGCCGCAGAGCTGCCTGATGCCCTTCCCCACCAGGGGTATGCCGAGCCTGCTCATGACAGCTCCGCCGCCGTGAACGAGTGGCGGGAGGGCTGGCTGGCGGGCGGCTCGGGCGGCAGCTCGCCGCTGGCCGGGCCGAGCAGCCTGCGCGCGTCGCCCGCGGTGATGACGGACCCGGTGATCAGCACCCCACCGCTGCCCGGGCCGGTTTCCGCGACGACCTCGTCGGCCAGCGCCACGGCGGCCTCGATGGCGTCGTCGAGCCGGGGAGCGGACCGGACTCGTTCCTCGCCGAAGATCTCGGCCGCCAGCTCGGCGGTCTCCTCGGGGCCCATCGACCGCTCGGAGGAGTTGCGGGTCACCACGATCTCGTCCAGTACCGGCTCGAGTTCGGCGAGCATGCCGGCCACGTCCTTGTCCCCGCTGGCCGCGAAGGCGCCGGTGAGGTGGCTGAAGGTGAAGGACTCCTGCAGGCCGGCCACGGTCGCGGCCATCCCGGCCGGGTTGTGCGCGGCGTCGATGACGATGGTGGGGCTGCGCCTGATGATTTCCAGCCGGCCGGGCGAGGTGACCTTCGCGAAGGCCTCCCGCACCAGGTCGGCGTCGAGCGCGGCGGACCCGTAGATGTTCTCGTCCGACACCCCGGCGAACGCCTCGACCGCGGCCAGCGCGCAGGCCGCGTTGCCCGCCTGGTACGACCCGAACAGCGGCAGGAAGACATCCTCGTAGGTGCCGCGCAGCCCGCGCAGGGCCAGCTGCTGGCCGCCCACCGCCGTTGCGCGGCTCAGCACGCCGAACTCCGCGCCTTCCCGCGCTACCGTGGCGCCCACCTCGACCGCGTGCCTGAGCAGCACCTCGGCGGCGGCGAGCGGCTGCTGGGCCAGCACCGCGGTCGCGCCCGGCTTGATGATGCCTGCCTTCTCCGCCGTGATCTCCTCGACCGTGTCGCCGAGCAGCCGGGTGTGGTCGATCGAGATCGGGGTGATGACCGCCACCGCGCCGTCCGCGACGTTGGTGCAGTCGAGCCTGCCGCCCACGCCGACCTCGAGGACGACCACGTCGACCGGCGTGTCGGCGAAGATCGCGAAGGCCATCCCGGTGAGCACCTCGAAGAACGACATCGCGGCCGGGTGGCGCTCGTCCACCAGCTTGACGTACGGGAGGATCTCCTCGTACGCCGCGACGAACCGCTCGGCGTCGACGGGCGCGCCGTCGACGCAGATCCGCTCCCTGATGGAGACCAGGTGCGGGCTGGTGAACCGGCCGGTGCGCAGGCCTCGGCTGCGCAGCAGCGCGTCGGTCATCCGGGCGGTCGACGTCTTGCCGTTGGTGCCCGTCAGGTGGATGACGGGGCAGGCGTGCTGCGGGTCGCCGAGAAGGCCGACGAGCTCGGTCATCCGGTCCAGGGCAAGATCAACGGAGTGTTCGGGCCGACGGGCGATGATCTCCCGCTCGACCTCGAGCATCCGCGCATCGATGTCCATCCAGCCAGCCTACTGGCCGGATGGCGCAGCGTCAGATCGAGGCCAGGCGCTGCTCGATGCGGGCGATGTCCGCCTGGGCGGCCGTCAGCCGCTGGCGGGTCTTGTCCACCACGGCGGCGGGCGCCTTGGCGGTGAAATCGGCGTTGGCCAGCTTACGTTCCGCCTGCTCCGCCTCGCTGCGGGCGGCCGTGAGGTCCTTCTCCATCCGGCGGCGCTCGGCCGCGACGTCGATGACGCCGGCCACGTCGAGCTCGGCCGTGATGCCCTCCACCTCGAGCGAGGCCGACGCGGTGAAGCCGTCCGCGGGCGGGCTGAGCCGCAGCAGCGACCGGATCCGCTCCTCGTGCCCGGCCAGCGGCGTGCCCTCGATGCCCGCCAGGCGGGCGGCCACCCGCTGGCCCGGCCGCAGCCCCTGGTCCGAGCGGAACCGCCGGATCTCGGTCACCAGGCGCATCACCGAGGAGATCTCCGCCTCGGCCGCCGGGTCGGTAAGCCTGAATGTCGGCCACGCCGCCACCATGACCGAGTCCTCGCCGGTCAGCGCGGTCCACAGCTCCTCGGTGACGAACGGCATGACCGGGTGCAGCAGCCGCATCAGCTGGTCGAGCACGAACCCGAGCACCTGCCGGGTACCTTCGGCGGCGCCGGCGTCCGCCGAGGTCAGCGGCACCTTGGCCAGCTCCAGGTACCAGTCGCAGACCTCGTCCCAGGCAAAGTGGTACAGCACGTCGCAGACCTTGCCGAACTCGAACGCGTCGAACAGCTGGTCCACTTCGGCGATCACCGCGGACAGCCGGGACAGGATCCACCGATCGGGCACCGGCAGGGCGGCGGCGGGGAGCGCGGCCGGCACGCGGGCCCCGTTGAGCAGGGCGAACCGGACGGCGTTCCACAGCTTGTTGGCGAAGTTCCGCGAGCCCGCCGCCCACTCCTCGCTGATGGCGATGTCGCCGCCCGGGTTGGCCCCGCGGGCCAGGGTGAACCTGGTCGCGTCGGCACCGAACCTGTCCACCCAGTCCAGCGGGTCCACGGTGTTCCCGCGCGACTTGGACATCTTCTTGCCGAACTGGTCCCGGACCAGGCCGTGCAGGGCCACCACGCGGAACGGCACTGCGTCTTCCGGCGCCTTGTCGCGCATCGCGTACAGGCCGAACATCATCATCCGGGCCACCCAGAAGAACAGGATGTCGTACCCGGTGACCAGCACGCTGGTCGGGTAGAAGGCGCGCAGATCCGGCGTGTCCTCGGGCCAGCCCAGGGTGGAGAACGGCCACAGCGCCGAGGAGAACCAGGTGTCGAGCACGTCGGGATCCTGGCGCCAGCCCGCCGGGGCTTGCTCGTCCGGGCCGACGCAGACCACCTGGCCGTTCGGGCCGTAGAAAACCGGAATACGGTGGCCCCACCACAGCTGGCGGCTGATGCACCAGTCGTGCATGTCGTCCACCCAGCCGAAGTACCTGGCGTTCATCTCCGGCGGGTGCAGCCGGACGCGGCCGTCGCGGACCGCGTCGCCGGCCGCCTGGGCGAGCGGGCCGACGCGGACGAACCACTGCAGCGACTGGCGCGGCTCGACCGTGGTGCCGCAGCGGCTGCAGTGGCCGACCGAGTGCACGTACGGCCGGACCTCGGCGACGATCCGGCCCTCCTCGCGAAGCGCGCGCACCACGGCGGGCCTGGCCTCGAACCGGTCCAGGCCCTGGAACGGGCCGTGCGCGGTGACCACGCCGTGCTCGTCCAGGATGGTGATGCCGGGCAGGTCGTGACGGCGGCCGATCTCGAAGTCGTTCGGGTCGTGGGCCGGGGTCACCTTGACCGCGCCGGTGCCGAAGGCCGGGTCCACGTGGTCATCGGCGACCACCGGGATGTGCCGGCCAGTCAGCGGCAGCTCCACCGTCCGGCCGACCAGGCGGGTATAGCGCGCGTCGTCCGGGTGCACCGCCACCGCGGTGTCGCCGAGCATGGTCTCCGCGCGGGTGGTCGCGACGACAATCGAGTCATCGCCGTCGCCGTAACGGATCGAGACCAGCTCGCCGTCGTCGTCGCTGTGCTCCACCTCGATGTCGGACAGCGCCGTCAGGCAGCGCGGGCACCAGTTGATGATGCGTTCGGCCCGGTAGATCAGGCCGTCGTCGAAGAGCCGCTTGAAGATCGTCTGGACGGCGCGGGACAGGCCCTCGTCCATGGTGAACCGCTCGCGGGACCAGTCCACGCTGTCGCCGAGCCGCCGCATCTGCCCGAGAATCCGGCCGCCGGATTCGGACTTCCATTGCCAGACCCGCTCGACGAAGGCCTCGCGGCCCAGGTCGTGACGGCTCAGGCCCTCCTTGGCGAGCTCGCGCTCCACCACGTTCTGAGTGGCGATCCCGGCGTGGTCCATGCCGGGCAGCCACAGGGTGTTGTAGCCCTGCATGCGGCGCCGCCTGACCAGCGCGTCGATCAGCGTGTGGTCGAGCGCGTGACCGATGTGCAGCGAACCGGTGACGTTCGGCGGCGGGATGACGTTGCAGAACGCGGGGGCGCCGGAGGTCGCGTCCGCGGTGAAGTAACCTGCCTTTTCCCAGCGTTCGTAGCGCGGCCCCTCCACCTCGGCGGGCGCGTACTGGGAAGGCAGCTCGATGGGCTCGGGTCTGCTCACGACAGGTGAGTCTACGGCCTGCGCCCGGGCCGCCCGGTCAGGACGCCCGGACCTCCACCGCGTTCCTGACTTCCTGGGTGAGGTCGGAGGCACCCCCGTGTTTCACCGGCACCTCGCCGGCCAGGAACTCCACCGAGCCGAAGGTGGTCTTGGTGGCCCACACGCACTCACTGGCGTCGGTACCGGTGGTGCGGCTGTAGCCGCACACCATCTCCCCGCCGTGCGGGCCCGCCTTCACCACGCGCGAGGACACCAGCAGGGACCGCTCGATCCTGATCACGGCCGCCGGGTTGAAGGTGCCCCCGTATCCGACGAACATGATGCCCCGGTAGGCGCTGGAGGTGATCGACTTAACGGTCGTCGTGTCGTAGACGCCGACCGTGACCTTGCCTGGCGTGCCCGCCTTCTTGGCAACGATCTTGTTGACGACGGCCGTCGACTGAGCCACGGCGTTCGGCGTGACCTGCTTGGTGACGGTCTTGTTCAGCGGGAAGCTGGCACCGACCTTGGCCGCCTGGGTGAGCGTGTAGCCGCCCGTCCCGGCCGGGGCCGCGGACGTGGTGCCGGTGCTCGGCGTGGACGAGCCGCTGGCCGCGTTGCCCCCGCCGCTCTTGGTCAGGTGGATGACCAGGAACACGATCACGACCACGCCGATCACGGACGCGGCCAGGTACAAGACCATCCGCATCCCGCCGAGCCGCTGCGCGCTGCCGGAGCGCGACCGTGACCCGGGGGCGGGGGAGGCGAAGCTGTCATCGTCGTACCCGGGGCCGGCCGGAGGCTCGAATCCCTGCGGCCCGTACCCGCCCTGACCGTACCCGTCCTGGCCGTACGGGTCCGGCGGGTAGCCGTCCTGGCGGGTGCCGGGGCCGAAGCCGCCCTGGCCGTAGGCGTCCTGCCCGTAGGCGTCCTGTGCGTAGCCATCCGGCGAGTAGGCGGCCTGGCCGTTCGGGGCCGCCGCGGCGCCCGGGATACCCGGGGCGCCTGGAGCACTCGGGGCGCCCAGGAGACCCGGGGCACTTGGGGTACCTGAGGCAAAGCCATTCTGGCCGTAGCCCGGCTGGCTGCCGTACGCCTGCGTGACGTCCGGGTCCTGGCTCACTCCGGAGGACCCGAAGCCGTTTTGCCCGAAGCCGCCGTTACCGAAGGCGTTCTGCGGGTAGTCGGACGGCTCGGCGGCCGGCTGCGGGTACGCCTCGGTCTGGTAGTCCTGGCCGGCCCTGGACTGGCCGGCCGGGCCGCCGAAAACGCCCGGCGGAACACTGCCTGGTCCGGACGCCTGGCCGTAACCCGGCTGGCCGGAGCCCGGCTGACCGTAACCCGGCTGGCCGTAACCCGGCTGGCCGTAACCCGGCTGGCCGTAGCCCGGCTGGCCGTAGCCCGGCTGGCCGGAGCCCGGCTGGCCGTAACCCTGCTGGCCGTAACCCGGCTGGCCGTAACCCTGCTGGCCGTAACCCGGCTGGCCGTAACCCGGCTGGCCGGAGCCCGGCTGGCCGTAACCCTGCTGGCCGGAGTCCGGCTGGCTGTAGCTCTGCTGGTCATAACCCGGCTGGGCGCCGTAGCCCTGATCGGTACCCGGCGGGCTGTTCGGGACGAAGCTGTTCTGGCCGTAGTCCTGGCCCGGCTGCGCCGGCGACCCGAAGCCCGGCTCGCCGCCGGGGCCCTGCGGGGTCCGGGATCCGTAGCCCAGCGGGTCGCCGTAGCCCTGCTGGCCGGCCGAGTCCGACCAAGCCGAACGGCTGGGCTCGTCCGCGCCGTACTGGCGGTAAGCCCCGGTGGCGCCCTCGCCGTAGCCGACGACGCCCTGCGGGCCCGAGCCGGGCGAGGCCTGCGGTACCTGCGAGCCCGACCCGGTCGGGCGCCGTGAGCCGGAACTGAACACGCTCTGCGGCCCCGAGCTCAGCGGGTCCTGCGTGGCCGAGCCGAGCGGGCGCTGCGGCCCGGACGCGGCGGAGCCGAACGTGCCGGGCGCGGTCAGCGGGCTCGGGGCGGTCAGCGGGCTCGGGGCGGTCGGCGGCCCCTGGGAGGCCGGCGAATTCAGCGGCCCGGAGCCGGCGGTGCGCTGCGTCCCCGAGCCGAACACGGTCTCGTCCGCCGGGCGCTGCCCGTAGCGGACCATCTGCCCGGCACCCGTCCCGGATCCGTACCCCGGCTGCTGGCTGGCCTCCGGTCCGTAACCGGGTCCCGATCCGTAGCCTGGCTGCTGCCCGTAGCCTGCTCCCGGCCCGTAGCCCGTTTCCTGACCGTAGCCCGATCCCTGGTCGTATTCGGCCGTTCCCTGGTCGTGGTTCTGCGCCTGGTCGTAGCCCGGCAAGCCCCTGCGCCCCGCCCGGAGCCTGCCGTCGCCGTCGCGCCCGGCGCGATGCCCGCCGGCCGGCTCGCCTTGCTGATAGCCCAGCTCATCGGGCCCGCCTGATTCGTCGGGCTCCTGGTGCGAGTCCCAGCTGCCCGTAGGCGTATCCCAACTACTCATCTGTGCTCAATTCCCCGTCGCTACGGAAGACGGCTGCCTTGTCAGCGTCCGAGATCCTGGCGTGAGCGGGAACCCCGCCGGACACGGCAATATTCAGTCGAGGCTACATGCGAATAACGATGATCATGGGCAATACGCCCAAAGTCGGCAGCAGGTGGACTAGACCTTTACCGTATGAATCCGCAGGCCAACCCCCGGTGCCCGAACACCTGTGCGGTAACTGAACTCGCGCCCCTCGAGGCCGCCTCAGGCGGACTTCTCGCGCGGGGTACGCCGCGTGACGTCCCTCGGGACGATGGTCGGGTTGACGTTCTCTAGCACGGCCTCGCGCGTGATCACGACGCGCTCCACGTCCTTGCGGCTCGGCACCTCGTACATCACCGACTGCAGGACCTCTTCCAAGATGGCGCGCAGGCCGCGGGCGCCGGTGCCGCGGAGGTTCGCCTGGTCGGCGATGGCCTCCAGCGAGTCAGGCGTGAACTCCAGGTCCACCCCGTCCAGCTCGAACAGCCGCCGGTACTGCTTCACCAGGGCGTTGCGCGGCTCGGTGAGGATCTGGATGAGCGCGTCCCTGTCCAGGTTGTGCACGCTGGTGATGACCGGCAGGCGGCCGACGAACTCGGGGATCATCCCGAACTTCAGCAGGTCCTCCGGCATCACCTCGCCGAACTGGTCGGTGTTGGCGTTCCTGACCCGCAGCTTGGCGTTGAAGCCCATCCCGTTGTGGCCCGAGCGCTGCTCGATGATCTTCTCCAGTCCCGCGAACGCCCCGCCGCAGATGAACAGCACGTTGGTGGTGTCGATCTGGATGAACTCCTGGTGCGGGTGCTTGCGCCCGCCCTGCGGCGGCACCGAGGCGGTGGTGCCCTCGAGGATCTTCAGCAGCGCCTGCTGGACGCCCTCGCCCGAGACGTCGCGGGTGATCGACGGGTTCTCGCTCTTGCGCGCGATCTTGTCGATCTCGTCGATGTAGATGATCCCGGTCTCGGCCTTCTTGACGTCGTAGTCCGCCGCCTGGATCAGCTTGAGCAGGATGTTCTCGACGTCTTCGCCGACGTAGCCGGCCTCGGTCAGGGCGGTCGCGTCGGCGATCGCGAACGGCACGTTGAGCAGCCGGGCCAGCGTCTGGGCCAGCAACGTCTTACCCGAGCCGGTGGGGCCGAGCAGCAAGATGTTGGACTTGGCCAGCTCGACGCCCTCCTCACCCGGGCGGTCCTCGCCGGACTGGACGCGCTTGTAGTGGTTGTACACGGCCACCGACAGGGCCTTCTTGGCCTTGTCCTGGCCGATCACGTACGCGTCGAGGAACTCGTAGATCTCCCGCGGCTTGGGCAGGCTGTCCCACTTGAACTCGGTGGGCTCGGCGAGCTCTTCCTCGATGATCTCGTTGCAGAGGTCGATGCACTCGTCGCATATGTACACGCCCGGGCCGGCGATGAGCTTCTTGACCTGCTTTTGACTCTTACCGCAGAACGAGCACTTCAGCAGGTCCCCACCGTCACCGATGCGTGCCACCCAGATACTCCTTTGCATGGTGCCGCCGCGACGGCCGTACTGGCCGCCTCCAGCGGACATGTCCCGCGAGGCCATCAAGCGCTTGCGTATCGACGGTACCGCTTACCGGGTCCCGATGGACACCATCAAACCCGTTGGCGGCCCAGGAGGGAAGAGCTGAATTCTCCCGGTAAGGACGACACTACCTCGACAGCGCGCTCGCTGCCCCTCTTGATCATGGTCAGGACCTCGTCGATGAGGCCGTATTCCCTGGCCTCTTCGGCGGTGAGGAACTTGTCCCGCTCGATGTCGCGGCGGATCCTCTCCTCGTCCTGGCCGGTGTGCCTGGCCAGGATGACCTCCATGGCCGCGCGCATCCGGAGGATCTCCCTGGCCTGGATCTCCATGTCGCTGGACTGGCCGTAGCCGCCCTCGGTGGCCGGCTGGTGGATGAGGATCCTGGCGTTGGGCAGCGCCATCCGCTTGCCCTTCGTGCCCGCGGCCAGGATCACCGCGGCGGCCGAGGCGGCCTGCCCGATGCAGCAGATCTGGATGTCGGGCTGGATGAACTGCATGGTGTCGTAGATCGCCATCATCGAGGTCATCGACCCGCCGGGCGAGTTGATGTAGATGGTGATGTCGCGATCGGGGTCGATGGCCTCCAGCGTCAGCAGCTGGGCCATCACGTCGTTCGCGGAGGCGTCGTCGATCTGGACGCCGAGGAAGATGATCCGCTCCTCGAAGAGCTTGTTATACGGGTTCATCTCCTTGACCCCGTACGAGGTGCGCTCGACGAAGGACGGCAGAACGTACCTGGACTGCGGGCTCCGCAAGCTGTGCTCGCTCACGTTCGGCTCCTTTGGGTTGATCATGACAGGACACCCTCGGTGGGCACCTCGACGGCGCTGCGGATCACCCGGTCGACGAAGCCGTATTCCTTGGCTTCCTCCGCGGTGAACCAGCGGTCGCGGTCCGCGTCCTTCTCGATCTGCTCGATGGGCCGCCCGGTGTGGAAGGCGGTGCGCTCGAACAGGGTCCGCTTGATGTACAGCATCTGCTCGGCCTGGATCCTGATGTCGGACGCGGTGCCGCCGATGCCGCCGGACGGCTGGTGCATCAGGATCTGGGCGTGCGGCAGGGCGAACCGCTTGCCCGGTGCGCCCGCCGTCAGCAGGAACTGTCCCATCGAGGCGGCCATTCCCATCGCGTAGGTGGCGATGTCGTTGGGCACGTACTGCATGATGTCGTAAATGGCCATCCCCGCGTAGACCGAGCCGCCCGGGGAGTTGATGTAGATGCTGATGTCGCGCTTGGCGTCCTCGGAGGCGAGCAGCACGAGCTCGGCGCAGATGCGGTTGGCCATGTCGTCGTCAACCTGCTGGCCGAGGAAGATGATGCGGTGCCGCAGCAGCCGCTGGAACAGCTGGTCCCCGACCGGCAGGACGGGGGGCTCCGCGGCGGCCACGATCGACGGCTGCGTCGGGGTCCACAGGGGCTGGGTCACGCTTACTCACCTGCTCCAGTCACGTCTAGTGTCGTTGATGCGACCATAACGCCGCCGCGGAACCCGATCGTCCCGCACGGCGCCCTGTTCGCTACTGGCGCACCGGGTTGCGGCCCGTAATGCCGGGGAAAGCCCCGATTGCGGGCGTGCTCCCGGGATGGCGGGCGCGCCGGGCCCGGCCCGCGGCAGGACACCGGGGCGCCATGGCGGGCGCGCCCCGGAAGCGGACGGCGTTCCCCGGGCGGTCAGGCCCTGGCGGTGTCCTCGGCCTCGTCGGCCTCGCCGGCTTCTGCTTCGCCGGCTTCTGCTTCGCCGGTCTCGGTCTCGGCCAGGACCTCGTCCTCGTCCGCGGCCTCCCCGGCGGGGACCAGGGGGGCGTTGAGGGCAGCGGCGATGTCGACCTGGTGCCCGGCCTGGTCGGTCACCTTGACCCGCTCGGCGATCAGGTTCATGGCCTTGCCGCGCAGTACCTCCGCGGCCGCGAAGCTGAGCTGGTTGTTGTCCACGAGCTGCTGGGCCAGCTGGTCGGGCGCCACGCCCATCTGCTCGGCCTGCCGGGTCACGTAGGCGGACAGCTCGGCCTGGTCGACTCCGAGTTCCTCGGCGCGGGCCAGCTGATCCAGGACCAGGCTGACCTTGACCGCGCGGCGGGCCCGCTGGTCGATGTCCGCCTCGAACTGCTCCTCGGTCTGGTTCGTCATCTCCAGGTAGCCGTCCAGGGTCGCGCCGGCCCGGGTGAGCTGGTTCATGATCGACTCACGGTTGTGCTTGGACTCGTCGGCGACCACGCTCTCCGGCAGCGGGACGTCCACCCGGTCGAGCAGGGCGTCCAGGGCGAGGTCACGCGCCTGGATCACCTGCCGCATCTCCTTGTCCCGCTCCAGCTGGGTCCTGGTGTCGGCGCGCAGCTCGCCGAGCGTGTCGAACTCGCTGGCCATCTGGGCGAACTCGTCGTCCAGGCCCGGGACGTCCTTGGCCTTGACGCTGTGCACGGTCACGGTCACCTCGGCCTCGCGGCCCGCGAACTCACCGCCGGCCAGCTCGGAGGAGAAGGTGGCCGACTCCCCCGCCGACATGCCGATCAGCGCCTGGTCCAGGCCGTCCAGCATGGACTCGCTGCCGACGGGGTAGGACAGGCCGCTGGCCTGGGCGTCCTCGACCGGCTTGCCGTCCACCGAGGCGGACAGGTCGATGGAGACGTGATCGCCCTCGGCGACCGGCCGCTGCACGCCCTTCAGCGAGGCGAACCGGTCCTGCAGCATGGCCAGCCGCTCGGCGACCTCGTCCGGGGTGACCAGGGTGTCGTCCACGGTGACGGCCAGGCCGGACAGGTCGGGCAGGTCGAACTTGGGCCGGATGTCCACCTCGACGGTGAAGGTCAGCTCCTTGCCGTCGTCGAGGCTGGTGATCTCCACCTCGGGCTGGCCGAGCGCGTAGACGTCGCCGTCGGCGACCGCCTTCGCGTACAGCTCGGGTATCGCGTCGTTGACCGCCTGGTTGAGCACGACGTCCCGGCCTACCCGCCGGTCGATCACCGGCGGCGGCACGCGGCCCGGCCGGAAGCCAGGGATGCGGACCTGGCGGCCGACCTCACGATAGGCCTTGTCGAGGCTGGGCTTCAGCTCATCGAACGGCACCTCGACGCTCAGCCGGACTCGGGTCGGGCTCAGCTCTTCGACGTCAGTCTTCACGTCCGCGTCACTCCGGGATTGGTGATGGTAACTCAGCGATGGATCGCAGAGAAGTCTAAGCCGCCAGTCTAGGGGCTAGCGAACTCGGACGACGCGCACCGGCGGCGGCTCGTTGTCCCGCGGCCGGTTGTCCCCGATCAGCAAGTGCAGCAGCCAGCTCACCAGCCCGACGATGATCGCGCCCCAGAAGGCCGGCCAGAACCCGGCCACGTGGAACGGCAGCGTCAGGTGGCCGGCGATGACGCTGGTCAGCCACAGCAGCAGCCCGTTCACGACCAGCGCGGCCAGGCCGAGCGTGAGCACGTAGAACGCGCAGCCGACGACCTTGATCAGCGGCTTGAGCGTGGCGTTGATGACGCCGAAGATCAGGGCCACCACGAGCAGCGTGCCGACTTTCGACCAGCCGCTGCCCGCGGGCAGCGTAATCCCGGGCACCACGGCGGTGGCGGCGCCCAGGGCGGCCGCGGATACGAGCACCCGAAGCAGGAACCTCATGACCCGATATTACTTGAGTTGGGGGGTGCCTGGATCCCCGCGGAAGAGGTGCCGGTACGCGTTGGGGGTGGTGCCCCGCCAGGCGCGGAAGTGGTGGCGCAGGGCGGTCGCGTTGCCGAACCCGGCCCGGTCGGCGATCGCGTCCACCGTCTCGTCGCTCTCCTCGAGCAGCTGCTGGGCCAGCAGGATGCGCTGTCCGGTGAGCCAGCGCTGCGGGGTGGTCCCGGTGTCCTGCACGAACCGGCGGGCGAAGGTCCGCTCGGACATGTTCGCCCGGGCGGCCAGCTGGCGCACGGCCAGCGGCTGGTCCAGGTGCGCGCGCAGCCACTCGAGCAGGTCCCGCAGCGTGCCGTCGCAGGAGGGGGCGACCGGCTGGTCGACGTACTGGGCCTGGCCGCCGTCGCGGTGCGGCGGCACCACCATGCGCCGGGCGATGCCGTTGGCGATCCGCGAGCCCTGTTCCTTCCTGACCAGGTAGAGGCACGCGTCGATGCCGGCCGCCGTGCCCGCGCTGGTGATCACCGGGTCGTCGTCGACGTAGAGGACATCCGGGTCGACCTTGGCCTCCGGGTACCGCCTGGCCAGTTCCTCCGCGTTCCGCCAGTGCGTGGTGCAGCGGCGGCCGTCCAGCAGGCCCGCCTCGCCCAGGATGAAGGCCCCGGTGCACACGCTCAGCACCCGCGCGCCGCGGTCCACCGCCCGGCGCAGCGCCGCCAGCAGGTCCTCGGGGAATTTCTGCGGCGCGTCCGGCCCGGTGACCGGCCCCGCGACCGGCAGGGCCTGGCCGGCGTAGATGCTGAGCCGGTCGTCGTCGACCGCGGGCAGGGCGATCAGGTCCGCTTCCTCCAGCCGCTCCAGGCCGCAGGAGGGATGGATGGTGAAGTTGTTGTGCGCGCGCACCGGGGCCGGCTCCCCGGCGACCACGGCGAACTCGTAGGACGGCAGCCGGTCATCCGCCCGGTCGACGCCGAAGACCTCGCAGATGGTGCCGAACTCGAACGGGAGGAAGCCGTGGACGACCACGACGGCGATGTTACGCAGCATGGTCACCCGGCTGGCCGGGGCAGATCCGGCTACTGACCGCCATAACCTGAAGTATGCCAGAGGCCTTGGCAGGATGTCATCCAACTGTGGCATTACTGCCACTGGCCGCGGACCGCGGAGTGAGGCATCGTAGAGGCATGGACACGTTCAGGGTTTCCAGCCTGGCCCGCCGGGTCCACGACGTGGTCAGCGAGATGAACTACGCGACCAAGCGGGTCACCGAACTGAGGCTCAGCTACGGCGTGGCCGAGTCCGACCGGGCGCCGGACACGTACGCCGAGTTCCTGCTCCGCACGGCGGCCACGACCCGGCACGAGCCGTCGGCCAGGCGCCGGGCGGCCGGCCGGCTGGTCAGGTAGCGGCGTCAGGTAGCAGCGTCAGGTAGCCGCGCGGATTATCCGGCGGCGCCAGGCGGCGTCCCCGGCGAGTAGGGCCAGCGGACGCCGGCGATGGCCAGGACCCGGTCCTGCAGCCGCTGCCCGGACTGGGTGTAGTCGCTGAGCGCGGGCATGCTCCGGCCCCTTATCGTGACCGAGACGACGCCGCAGCCGGCGTATCCGGCGACGACCACGGCCACCACCCGGCCGTGCGGGCTTGCCAGGAAGGTGAGCCGAATGGCGGCGCCGAAGTCGGCCGGGCAGTTGGCTACGCCGGGCGGGAAGCGGTCCAGGCCGTCGATCAGCGCCGCGACGCCGGCCACCTTCGCCGGATCGGTGACCGTGACGGCGCGGTCGAGCCGCTCGCGAGCCTTGCCCGCCTGATCGCCGAACACCGGGGTCACGGTCACGGCCCGCGCGTCCGCCGGGATTCGCTCGGCTGCCGGGCGGGCGGGCAGCCAGACGACCTGGGCGTCGGCCCGGATCGCGGTCTGGCCGCCGTCCGGGACGGCCAGCACCACCAGCCAGCGCTCGGTCAGCACGCCCGGCACGGCGGGCAGCGCGAACTGGTCGGTCCAGGACTCACTTAGCGCCGCGGCCGAGGGGCCGGGCCGGTAGGTCCCGGTCCCGGTGCCGGCCAGGGTGAACCCGGACGGCAGGTGGGCGCGCACCCAGGCCAGCACGGCCTGCGGCCGGCCCGGCGCGCGCCACCAGCGCGTCGCGGTCGCGACGTCCGGCGCGTCCGGCGGCCCCTCCCCCGGCGCGCTCAGCGACTCGATCAGCCCGGTCCGCACCGCCCCCGTCCGCACCGCCCCCGGCGGCCGGGGGAAGGACGCGATGATGCGGGCCGCGTCGGCGACCGCGCGCTGACGCGGCGAGGCGCCGGCGCGGCACCGGCCGGCGAGGGGCCCGCCGACGAAGGACGCTGCGTGCGAGGGGCATCCGGCCGCGGCGCGACGTGCTGGGTCCCGCAGCCGGCCAGCACGGCCACGGCGCACGCGGCGGCGGACAGGACGGACGGGAAACGCGACGCGCGGCGCCGGGACGGGCCGGAGCTGGTGATCATGCCGGTTCGACGCAGTCGGCGGGCAAAACGTTGCGTGCCGGCCGAAACGTTACCTGGTGACCGCGACGAGCATCCGGCGCAGGTAATCAGCCCAGGCGGGGTCGCCGGCCAGCCGGACCGCGTCGTCGCCGGCCCGGCCCCACAGCCAGCGCAGCAGGTTGCCGCCGGAGCCCTCGACCACTACCCGGGGATTGGCGCCGGCGCCGTCTTCCACAATCACCTGCCGCGGCGACGGGCGGACCGTCCAGGCCGCCTGGCCTGCCGCCACCGTGATCACGTCCTGGCCGCCCTCGCCCGCCAGGTGCTCCCCCTCCATCTCGGCGAACTCCTCCGGCCAGGCCGCCGAGCCGTAGGCCAGCATCCGCGTGAGCACCTCGTCGATGCCGTCGACGGCGAGGTCGTCCGGCACGGGCGTCACCGGCAGGCCGGCCGCCAGTTCGGCGTCGATCCGGTGGATCACCGTCTCCTGGGCCATCCGGCGGATCCAGAACGCCACCGTCTGATCGGGGTCATACCAGGTCAGTGCGGGCAGGGCCGGGCCGCGGGTGCGGAATTCCGCGCGCAGCGCGCCGTAGGCCCGGCCGAGCGCGGCCAGCGGCACCTCGGCGGTCAGGCTGGGCGGCGGCCACTCCTGCGGCACCTCCCCGGTGCGCATCAGGGTCACCTTGTGCAGGTACACCTCCGCGAGGTGATACACCAGGTCGGCCACGGTCCAGCCGGGACAGCTCGGCACCGTCGCGGTGAGCTCGACGGCCGAGGCCGCGTCGCGCAGGTCGCCGTAGTCCGCCGACAGGCATTCCAGATAACGGGAATCGTCCATGCCGGTACTGTGTCACGCCGGTGCCGCCTCTCGCCCGTGCTGTGCTGCCCGTGCTGGGCGCGAGCGGGGGCCGAGGCGGTCAACCCGGTCCGTTCGGGACAAAGATAGGTGGTGTGGCGGCGGACAGCGATAAGCGGAGCTCGGCCGTGATCAGGGCCCTCGGGGGCCGGGCCGCGGCGGTGCGGTCGGTGGTCGTGCCCGACTGGCTGGCCGAGGTGGTGCGGCCGCGGCGGGCGCCGGTGCCGTGGCCGGGGATGGCGCGCGCCCTGCTCGCGATCTGCGTGCCGCTGTCGGTGTCCCTGGCGCTGCACAGCACGCTCGGCGTGCTGCCCGCGATGGGCGGCCTGCTCGGCACGATGGCCGACGCCGGCGGCCCGTACCTGAGCCGGGTCAAGCGGGTGGGCAGCGCGGCGGTGTTCGGCGGCGCGCCCGGCCTGGCCATCGGATCGGTGGTCCACGGGCACGGCTGGCTCGCCGTCGTGGCCCTGGTCGTGGTCGCGGGCGTGTCCGGCGTGCTCAGCGCCATCGGCGACATCGGTTCGGTGACCGGGCTGCAGCTGCTGGTGTACACCGCGCTCGGCGCCGGGCCGGTGGGGGCGCTGCGGCCGGTCTGGCACACGGTGGCCGGCTTCCTGCTCGGGGTCATCTGGGCGCTGATCCTGATCCTGCCCGGCTGGTTCCTGTCCCCGCACGGCAAGGAGCAGCGGGACGTCGCCGCGGTGTACACCGCGCTGGCCAGGCTGCTCGACTCGATCGGCACCGGGGGCTTCACCGCCCGGCGGCAGGCGCTGACCACCGCGCTCAACACCGCCTACGACGAGATGCTGACCGCCAGGTCCACTTCCGTCGGCCGCAACCAGCGGATGATGCGCCTGCTCAGGACGCTGAACGCGAGCCACCTGATGGCCGAGGCGGCGGTCACCCTCGGCGTCGCCGGGACCCGGCCGCCGCCGCTGGTCATCGACACGGTGGCCCGGCTGGCCGACTCGATCCGCACCGGCGCGCCGCCGCCGATGATCCCGCCGCCCTGGGACCAGGGCCCGGCCATGCTGGCGCTGCGGGACGCCATGGCCGGGGCGGCGCGGGCGCTGACGCGTGACTGGTCGCCCGAGGACCGGACCCGCGCCGGGCTCGGCAACCGGGTCCGCGCCGGGCTTGACCGGTCCGGCGGGCTGGCCGGCCGGCTCGGCGGGCTGGCCGGCCGGCTGCTCGATGATCTCGGCGGCGGCAGGCTCATCCGGATATACACGCTCCGGCTGATGGCCTGCATGGGCGTGGCCGGGGTGGTGAGCGAGGTGCTGCCGCTGCAGCGGTCGTACTGGGTGGCGCTGACGGTGGCCATCGTGCTCAAGCCGGACTACGGTTCGGTGTTCGCCCGGGCGCTGCAGCGGGGCATCGGCACCATGGTGGGAGCGGTCGCGGGGGCGGCGGTGCTGGTGCTGGTGCACGGGACGTGGCTGCTGATCCCGTTCGCGGTGTTCGCCGCGCTGCTGCCGTACGGGCGCAGCCGGAACTACGGGCTGCTCGCGACCTTCCTGACCCCGCTGGTGGTCCTGCTCATCGACTTGCTCAGCCCGGCCGGCTGGCGGCTGGCCGAGGACAGGCTGATCGACACGCTCATCGGCTGCGCGATCGTGCTGGTCATCGGGTTCGCGCCGTGGCCGATGAGCTGGTACGCGCACCTGCCGCGGCAGTACGCGCAGACCGCGCTCGACGTGTGCGCGTACATGGAGGCGGCCCTGCTCGACCGGACGGCTCAAGGCGGCGCCGACGGACCCGCGCCGCCGGCCTACTCGCGGATGCGGCGGTCGACCTACCGGGCCCTGGCCGACCTGCGCACCGAGTTCCAGCGGACCATGTCCGAGCCGCCGTCGGTCAGCCGCCGCGCCACGGCCTGGTGGCCCGCGGTGGCCGGGCTGGAACAGGTGATGGACGCGATCACCGCGACCGCGCTCGCGGTCAGGCGGGGCGCCCCGGTGCCGGCATCCGGTGTCCGTCAGCTGTGCGGCGCGCTGCGGGCGATAGCCGAGGCGGCCGCGTCGGGGACGGCGCTTGCCGCTCCCCCGGAGCTGCCCGACGACGAGACGCTCAAGACGGTTACCGAGGCGGTCCGGGCGCTGCTCGGGGTGCTCGGCACCGGTCAGCAGCTCACCATACAGCGCTAGCCGGGCTGGGGCTAGCCGGGCTGGGGCTAGCCGGGCCGTATACGGATAGTCGGGCTGGCCGGATTCGAACCGGCGGCCTCGTGCACCCAAAGCACGCGCGCTAGCCAAGCTGCGCTACAGCCCGTACCTGGCCGAGTGTAGCGGCTGGCCGGCCATGTTCGCTGTCCGGACAGAGCGGCGTGTTGGCGCGGATATCGATCTCCCGCCACCGCGGGTATCACGGCCACCAGTAGATGAGCCAGGCTGCGTCGTAGAGGTAGTCGCCGTACTGCGAGTTGCCTCAGTCGATGACTGCGGTGAGGTCCGGTCCCCGGCCAGACGTTGCTATTGAGGCGGTCGCCTGTCTCATGTGGCTCGCGCGTCCCATCCCGGACCGCCGCGCCAGGCCTCCGCGCCGTCCGGGCCCCGGGATCTAACGGCCACGATGGAGCATCGATGTCGCTGTGACGACAACGATGGAGCATCGTGGTCGTTTACCGGGGGCAGGGCGGGACGGGTTGTGGGTGCGGGACGGGCGGGCGGTGCTCATGGGGCAGGCGGGAAGGCGGCGGCGGGGGCCAGCTCGCCGACGCCATCCGCACCGCGGTCGCCGGGGACACCTTGCTCGCCCCGGTGATCACCCGCCGGCTCATCGAGCGGTTCTGCCGGCAGCCCGCACCCGGCGAGGCTCCCCCTCAGCTCGCCAGCCTGACCTCGCGTGAACTTCAGGTCCTGCGGCTCGTCGGCCGCGGGCAGCCCAATACCGCGATCGCAGGCTCGCTGTTCATCGCCGAAACCACGGTCAAGACCCACGTCGCGCACATCCTGACCAAGCTCGGCCTGGCCGACCGCGCCCAGGCCGTCGTGCTCGCCTATGAAACCGGGCTCGTGCAACCCGGCGAGAACAACAACCCGCTGTCATAGGCGCCATGGGTCCGCGTGATTGTGGTTCGGATCGCGGCGATTCGCGACGCCTCGCCGCGGCCTGAGCCCTACCCTTAGGGCGTGCTTCCGGCACGGGGTTCCTGGGCGGCCGGCATAGGCGACATCACAGTGCCACATCACAGAGCGAGGCATCGACATGAGCAAGTACGGATCCGCGCGGGCGGTTCTGGCGGGCGCGGCCGTGATCGCGCTGGCCGGGTGCGGCACCTCTGCGAGCACGTCCCCGCTGGCGTCGGCCAGCAGCCCGCCGGCCAGCACGGCCGCCGGGACCTCGAACCCGGCCGCGGCGACCGCCAGCCCGGCCGCGACGTCGGGCACGACCTCGAACTCGTTCGTGTCGGCCGGGTCGATCCCGTTCCCCGTCGCGGTGGGCAACACCTGGGTGTACGAGACGGTTACCAATATCAACAACCTGCACGCGCTGCTGACGAAGAAGGTCCTGGGGGTGACCCCGGTCCCCGGCGGCCACCGGGTCACGATGTCCAGCACCCTCAGCCCCGGCCCCACCCCGAATACCACGCTGGAGACCTATCTCTTCTACGCCAACGGCCAGATCGGGTTCCCGGTGAACGAGCCCCACGGCATCTCCGTGATATCCAGCAACGGCGTGGTGTGGCCGAACGCGGCCGACATCGCCTCCGGGCGGGCCTTCCACTCGGTGCTGCAGGTCCGCCTGGCCACCGGCCAGTACGAGACCGCGAACGTCACCGTCCAGGGCGGCGGCACCGAGTCGGTCACGGTCCCGGCGGGCACCTACCAGGCCACGATCGTGAACATGACCATGGTCATGAAGGTGGGCAGCTTCACCACCACCGCCGTGGTTAAGGTGTGGACCGCGCCGGGCACCGGCCCGGTGAAGTCCGAGGAGCTCATCCAGGCCGCGGGCAAGACCCAGCTCAGCACGACCCAGGCGCTGCTTTCCTTCACCAAGCAGGCGGCCCGGGCGGACGGCAGCTGCAGCCGGCGGTCCTGGTAAACCTGGGCCATGCCCACGCTGACCGTGACCGGGACCAACATCGACGCGCCCGACGCCAACGCGCTCGCGGACTTCTACCGCCGCCTCCTCGGCTGGATGACCAGGACCGAGGAACCCGGCTGGGTGATCCTGCGCCCGCCGGGCGGCGGCCAGAGCCTGAGCTTCCAGACCGAGGAGCGCTACGTGCGCCCGGTCTGGCCGGCCGGCCCGGGCGACCAGCAGATGATGATGCACCTGGAGATCGAGGTCGACGACCTCGAGGCGAGCGTCGCGCACGCGGTCGCGCAGGGCGCCACGCTCGCCGCCTTCCAGCCCCAGGACGACGTGCGGGTATGCCTCGACCCGGCCGGGCATCCCTTCTGCCTGTACCTGGAGTAGGGGACGCCAGGGCGGAAGACCCGGGCCGTTCGGGATAGAGATCTTTAACGGGTTTCCTCTGAGCGGTCCTGTGCCCAGAGGGTGTGGAAGGTGCCGTCGCGGTCGGTGCGGCGGTAGGTGTGCGCGCCGAAGAAGTCGCGCAGGCCCTGGACGAGGGCAGCGGGCAGGCGTTCGGCCCGCAGCGCGTCGTAGTAGGCCAGGGCGGCGGAGAAGCCGGGAACGGGGATGCCGAGCCGGGCCGCGGTGGCGACCACGTTGCGCCAGGCGTCCTGGGCGGCGGCGAGGTCCTTGCCGAACTCCCCGTCGGCCAGCAGCGTCGGCAGGTCCGGGCTGGCCTGGTAGGCGGCCCGGATGCGGTCAAGGAACGCGGCCCTGATGATGCAGCCGCCGCGCCAGATGACCGCGATCTTGCCGAGGTCGAGGCCCCAGTCGTACTCGCGGCTGCCGACGTCCATCATGTTCCAGCCCTGCGCGTAGGACACCAGCTTGGACGCGTACAAGGCCTGTTCGATCTGGTCGGCGAACTCGGCGGCCTGGCGCGGGGCGGGCTTGGGACCGGGCAGCGGGCGGGCGGCCTGGCGCAGGTCCGCGTGCCCGGACAGCGAGCGGGCGAAGACCGCCTCGGCGATGCCGCTCACCGGGACGCCCAGGTCGAGCGCGTCCTGGACGGTCCAGCGTCCGGTCCCCTTCTGTTCGGCCTGGTCGAGCACGATGTCGACGAAGGGCTTTCCCGTGGCCTGGTCCCGATGGGCGAGGACCTCGGCGGTGATCTCGATCAGGTAGGAATCGAGCCGGCCGGTGTTCCATTTCTTGAATGCCGCGGCGGCCTCGGCGGGCCCGAAGCCGATGGCGTGCCTGAGCAGGTCGTACGCCTCCGCGATGAGCTGCATGTCGGCGTACTCGATGCCGTTGTGCACCATCTTGACGAAGTGGCCGGCGCCGTCCGGGCCGATGTGCGTGCAGCACGGGACCCCGTCGACGTGCGCGCTGATCGTCTCCAGCATCGGGCCGAGCGACTGGTAGGACTCGGCTGAGCCGCCGGGCATGATGGACGGGCCGTTCAGCGCGCCCTCCTCGCCGCCGGAGACGCCCATGCCGACGAAGTGCAGGTCCTGCTGGCGGAGCGCGGCCTCGCGGCGGCGGGTGTCCTTGAAGTGCGCGTTGCCGCCGTCGATGATCATGTCGCCGGGCTCGAGCAGCGGGGCGAACTCGTCGATCACGGCGTCGGTGGCGGCGCCGGCGTTGACCATGACGACCAGGCGCCGCGGGCGCTCGAGCGCCTGCACGAACTCCTGCGCGGTCTGGGCCGGGACGAAATCGCCCTCGTGGCCGAACTGCGCGACCATGTCCGTGGTGCGGGAGGCGGTTCGGTTGTGCAGGGCCACGGTGTATCCGTGGCGGGCGAAGTTGCGGGCCAGGTTGCGGCCCATCACGCCAAGGCCGGTGACGCCTATCTGCGCGGTTGCTTGCGCCATGTGCTGCGGTTCTCCTGTTCGGTGTTGCTCAGTCGCTCCCGTTGCCTGGTAACGATCACTATGCCACTTTGGGCGGCGGTCAATCCTGTGGCGTTTGCGACCTGTCGCGGTGGCTGGCGCCGGGTGGCGGGCGCGGCCGCGATCCTGGCCGTGGCCGCGGCGGTCGTCCTGACCGTCCCGGGCGGTCACCGGGACCCGCTCCACCCCCGCTCCGGCCACCGGCACGATTCCTGCGACCGTCTATGTCGCGAATTACCTGGGCCAGGAGTCGGTGACGCCGATCTCGACGACGACGAACCAGGCCGGGACGCCGATCGGCCTCGGGAGCGCCGTCAACGCCGTCGACCTGGCGGCCACGCCCAACGGGAAGACGGTTTACGCCGTCACGGAAAGCAAGAACCGGGTGATCCCGATTGCGACCGCCACGAACACGCCTGGTCCGGCGATCAGGGTGGGGCCGGCGAACGCCGGCTTGGTGGCGATCGCGATCACGCCGGATGGCCGGACCGCCTACATCAACAGCGTGGCCGCCGGCACCGTGACACCGATTTCGGTGGCCACGAACACGGCGGGCACCCCGATCAGGACCCCGAAGACGGACTTCGGCATCGCGATCACCCCGGACGGGAAGACCGTCTTTGTCGCCAACCTCAACGACACCGTCACGCCCATCTCCACCGCCACTAATACGGCCGGGACACCGATCAGGGTCTGCACCTATTCTGCCCAGATCGCGATTACGCCGGACGGGAAGACCGTCTACGTGACGTGTTCGGGCTACGTGACGCCGATCTCCACGGCCACGGGCAAGGCCGGGGCGCCGATCAAGATCCCGTCCACACCCTGGACACTCGTCATCGTGGTGGACCCTGCTCATTCGTGATCACGCCGGAAACGTGGGCGCCGTCCCGGCACATGTCACGGCGGGCCGCCTGGCCACGGCGATACGGCCTGCCTGGACGTGGCGGCGGGCCGGAGACGGTACGCTACCGGTGTCAGCCGTGATGTTCGGCGGCGGCTGCGGGCGTAGCTCAATGGTAGAGCTCCAGCCTTCCAAGCTGGTCATGCGGGTTCGATTCCCGTCGCCCGCTCTTAGTGCAACTTCGCAGGTCGGCGGACGTTCTGCGGTTCTGCCGTCCTATTGACGGCGGCGCCTGCCATGCTGTTCGTGCCACATACGTGCCACGCGGACGGCTGGTCATGGATTTTCTTTGTCCCCTGCACTGGCCTGGTCCGTGGACTCAGCGGCCTGACGGATGAAGCCGCCGAGGGCCTGGGCGATGACCTTATCCCGGTCCTTGGTCGCGTGCTGGTAGATCATCGCAGCGCGCACGCTGGAGTGACCGAGGCGGGCCATCAGCTCCTTGAGGCCGGCAAGCCTAGCCGACCCCGGCCATCCAGCCAGCGGCCAGCGACGCAGCACCCAGCGCGCCGCACCTGCAATGCGTTGCCGAATTTAGCCGTATTTGATCAAGAGCGGCGCCGCGTAGCGGCGCCGCTGGCCCGGCGTCAGCGGCGGCCTCTGGCTTGGGAGCCCCGGCCGCCGCACGCCGGGCCACGATCATCACGACCCACAGATCCGTCAGGCTCACCCGTCATGCGGAACGATGTGGCGGACGGCGCCTTCTGGCGTCCGTTGGCGAGCCTCGCTACCGAAACATCAAGGCCGATTGGGGTCGTCCGCGATGGCTTCGCCAGCCTTGACCCGCCGCTCGCTCCCACAGACGCCTGCGAAGAGCATCATCTCCCGACCCGATGCCTTCATTGTCAGCCGGCTCAGGACTGATGTAACGTGATGTTAAATTGTGGTGTTGGCATCTTGGGGAGTTCTGACGTGGCAACAGTGACCTGTTGGACGGAGTCGTGGTCCGTAGCCGCACTGGGGCCTGGCTCGTTCATTTGGATCTCCTGGGGGCCTTCAGACCTATACGCTGGAGCGGCGATTACAGTCACCCCCATGGCTAGCACCACGACCCCGAGTGGCTTGGGTGGCGGGACCGCCACGAAAGTGATGGAGGTCGGACCGGTCTTCACGACCGCGATTCCCGCCGGGGGCGTCGCTGGTTCTACGGAACACTACTTCGGGGCTAGCCTCACGAACGCCGGTTCCGCGCCCATTGTTAGCTTCACCGTCACAATCAGCGTCATCAAGCCCTAGGAGCGACCGTGAAATTGACGGTCTACCATGACGAGAACGGCAAGCTGGTAAGTGTATCGGCACGTCCGAAAGGCGCCCCGCCGTCCCGGATGGAGCTAAGACCTGCTCCGGTCCGTAGCGAGATCGATGCCCCGGACCTGCCGGAGGACGCCAGTCCGGACGCCATCCAGGAGTACCTCGCGAACGCTCTCGCCAACAGGCGCGTCGAATTCGAGCAGGGCAGCGCCCGACTCATCAGCACCGACTGACGAGACGTCGAAGTTTCCGTTTCAACTCAGAGAGGCGACAGCGCCGACCACGAGGCTACGGGTTGGTGAGATTGGGTTGCCGATGGTCGGTATGCGGGTGGAAGTGTGGGTGTCCTCCCCCGAACCTGCCGTAGGAGTATTCACGACAGCCGGAACCTGTCCAGGGCGCCTGCGGCGTCACTTCGTGATCCAAAGCCGCGAAGTTAAACGGTCTGTGATCTTGTCAAGGCGATCGGCTGACTACGCAGGGGTGGTATGAGGACGGGACCTCTGGTAGATCGGGGTCAATCCATCACGATCGTCCCGTCCACCGGAGGTCCCGTTGCGTTCCCAGTCTGCCACCATCACGATCACCCGCGCCGTCACCGTCGCCACAGGGGTCTTCGCCCCGGGCCATCTGGGCGAATTAACGCAGTACCTGCCGTTCGAGCTGGCCGGTGACCTCCTGGCGCAGACCAAGACGGTGCAGCGGCGGCTGCGGGACCTGCCGTCCCGGGTCGGGGTGTACTTCCTGCTGGCGCTGGGGATGTATCCCCGGCTGGGCTACGGGCGGGTCTGGGCCAAGCTGACCGCCGGGCTGCACGGCCTGCCGGTGCCCTGCCCCTCGGAGAAGGCGCTGCGGGATCTGCGCCGACGGCTCGGGCCCGCGCCGCTGAAGGCTCTGTTCGAGGTGGTCGCCGGGCCGCTGGCCCAGCCTGGCACGCCGGGAGTGCGGTTCGGCGGGCTGCGCACGGTCGCCTTCGACGGCTGCAACTCGCTCAAGGTCCCCGACACCGGCCGTAACCGCTGCTGGCTGGGCCGGATCCGGTACCGGATGGGCTTTGCCGGGTATCCGACGCTGCGGCTGATGACCCTGGCCGAGACCGGCACCCGCGGCCTGCCCGGCGCCGCGCTCGGGTCCGCCGCCCTCTCTGCCAAGCTGTCGTGAGGCACCCGCCCCTCAGTAACTACTGACTACCCCGAGGGCGGGGATGGAGATATCCCTGAGATGACCGTGACCGTGCTCGACCGTGCGCTGGTGGCCGGCGATGCTGGACGGGTGACCGGCGAGCGGCAGGAGCGCCCGGATCCGGAGGTGCCCGAGAAGGCCCGCCGGCGGAGTTTCACCGCGCAGTACAAGCTGGATGTGGTGGCCGAGTATGACGCGGCGGCGACCGGTGAGAAGGGCGCGATCTTGCGCCGGGAAGGCCTGTACTCCAGCCACGTGATCGAGTGGCGGCGGGCCCGGGACGCCGGTGCCCTGGCGGGCCCGGCGCGGCGGCGCGGCCGTCAGGCGGCTGATCCGCGGGATGCGCAGATCGCCCGGCTGGAGAAAGAGAAGGCCAAGCTGGAGCAGGAGCTGGCTAAGGCCCGCTTCGTGGTGGATGTCCAGTCAAAACTGCAGGCGCTCTTGGAGACGATCTCCGAGAGCGCGGACACCGAGCCCGGGTCGAGTTCGTGACCGACGAGGCGATCGCCCTGATGGCGCCCGGGATCGGCACCCGGGCGGCGTGCGCGGCGGCCGGCGTGCCGCAGGCCACCTGGTACCGGCGGCACCGGATCAGCCCGCCGCGGCCGAAGGCAGCCGCGGTCCCGCATACTGAGCGGGTTCAGCCGCGGGCGCTGGCTCCCGCGGAACGAACGGCGATCCTGGACGTGCTGCACACCGGGCGGTTCGCTGACCTGGCCCCGGACGAAGTTTGGGCGACGCTGCTGGACGAGGGCACCTACCTGGGATCGGTGTCCACCTACTACCGGGTGCTGCGCGAGGCCGGCGAAAGCCGGGAGCGGCGCGCGCAGGCCACCCACCCCGCCGCCGTCAAGCCCGAACTGGCAGCCGACGGCCCGAACCAGGTCTGGTCCTGGGACATCACCAAGCTGCACGGCCCGGCGAAATGGACCTACTACCACCTGTACGTGATCCTGGACATTTACAGCCGCTACGTCGTGGGCTGGATGGTCGCCACCTGCGAATCCGCCGTCCTGGCCGAGAAGCTGATCGCGGCGACCTGCGACAAGCAGGGCATCGGCCGCGGGCAGCTGAGCATCCACGCCGACCGCGGCTCCTCGATGACCTCCAAGCCGGTCGCGCTGCTGCTCGCGGACCTCGGCGTCACCCAGTCCCATTCCCGCCCGCACGTCTCCAACGACAACCCCTACTCCGAAGC